>CAVCEE010000008.1:0-111577 GCA_963601185.1 bacterium | reverse complement strand
GATTGTAGCTGATGCTGGCACCCAAATTGCTTTCTTCGCCAAGCATATAGCTAACCCCCAAGCGTGCGTACGGGTTGATGTTCGTGAATTCTTGATTGACGTTCATATTCTGCTGCCAAGTATCTGTGATGTATGAATATTGCGTCACCTGTTTGTTTTCTGGAGTGTGAGCATATGCACCATACAAGAACCCATTGACATCCAATCCTCCTTTTCGATAATTTCCTTGGAACGACTCATAAGAGCTCAAACGTTTTTCTTCATTGACCGAAAACGTAGTTTTATTGTCAAAGCTTAAGCCTTCGCCCTGCGTCTTCTTTGTGGTAATGCGTAGGACACTCTTCACACTGGCATCATATCGTGCACCAGGGTTTGTTGATTACTTCAATTTTCTTTATGTCGCTTGGTTGCAAACGTTGCAAATCCATCTGGTCTTGCATCTTCCTACCATTGATAAATATAACAGGTGTGCCACGACCAAATACTTCTATCTGCCCATCTTTGGCAGACACATTAGGAATGCGTGAAAGCAATTGTTCCATATTGGAAGTTTTCTCCAACACACTGCCTTCTATATTTGTTATCATTCCCTCTCCTCGCAGCACGGTCTTTGGCAACGAACTTTTGACAACAACCTCGCCAAGCATGATGGTGCTTTCCTGAAGTTTTAAGGTGACGGTAGTTTGCCCCGTATAATTTATATATTGTGTTTCATAACCGATGAGAGAAACTCGAATAACATTGTCAGTTTTTATATCTTCAAGCATGAAAGAACCATCTTCCTTGCTAACCGTTCCTTTAACAAAAGAAGAATCTGCTTGTGCCAGTTCCACAACATTGGCAAATGAAATTGGCATACCTTTTGTGTCTGTCACAACCCCTTGAATGTTCTGTGCCATCAGCATTGGGCATAACCCTAAGAACATTATTAGTAATACAAAATACTTTCTCATATTATTCTACTTTATTTCCCTCTAAGGAACTCATGTTGTTCTGCTGTACATCCATCCAACGAAATTGTTACAGATACATTTTCCTTAGAAGTTACGCCTTTTTACCCAGACGGGGCTGTATCAACCTTGCGCAAAGGTTATTGGAATAATTGTATCAAAAGGAAAGCAAACTGCAATTATTTGTCTCTTTTTGTATTCCGAGTGGAAAGGTATAAATACTTTTTGAGACAAAGTGATTTTCAGAGAATATTTAAACTACATTAAACTAAGTTACACATGGTTATATTTTGCATAGTGATACAAGAAAAACATTTTCACTTACTTTTCTCACGTTTTAATTGCGTCTTTATTCTATTTGACTCATCAAAAAGTTGTCTTGCTACACTATCTTTATAGAATGCAATCTCTATCATTTTGTCGTGAATTCAACAAGCAAGTGCAAATTTATGAAATCTTTTCAAGAAAGCACATTTATAAAAATTCCAATTAAAAGTAAAGCTTTATTGGACTTAGATTTTACCTCATATTTCCCAAAGTTTTTCAAAGGAATCCTCATCCCCACGAAACAAGAAACATGCCATAATCGAAAAATTGCCGTTCATTTCCGTGTTAATTTATGTTTTCTCTTGCTTTCCGTTTCGGGTTTAATGCAAATCTTGTTTCCAGTTTGTTTCTTGTGGCTAACACAATACGAAATAGATATTGATTATCAATCACTTGCGAGCAATCAACAGATTATCAAGAAGAAGATAATCACAATATTAGCCTTAGTTTCTGCACTTGCGATTAACGAATAGCAACGACAGTTACAGTTAATGTAACAGTACCGGGTTCATTGTCGTATGAACTCAAGAAGATTTGTGATTGGAGGGAGGTGGATTCGCTTAAAGTTACAGGAAGTATAAATTCTGTCGACATTTATGACATCAGGGTAATGGCAAATGGTTTTACTATAACCGATAAATATAATCAGAAAGTCAGAGTCCCTATGTCAGAGGAGTCAGGCCGTTTGGTCTATCTTGATTTGGGAGAAGCAAACTATAATGGAAAGTATGATCCATATCTTAGTTATACTTATTTGGAGGAGGTGATACTGGAAACAACTGCTATTCGGGCTATGACCACAATATAGAGATGTCGACCCCGGGCATCTACATAGTGCGGGTTTGTGGCGTGGCAAAGAAAGTAGTGGTCAGGTGAAAACCCACTCGGACAACAAACTTTAAATGAAATTTTGTTGCTTGGGAAATGCAAACGTAGTAACTTTGCACCGAAATAAAGAAATATTTCTGCAACAAATTATTCTTTAATATATTGTAATATTATGGTCAATTTCAAAGATCTTGGTCTCGTGAACACTCGCGAGATGTTTGCCAAGGCAATCAAGGGAGGTTATGCAATCCCTGCATTCAACTTCAACAACATGGAGCAGCTTCAAGCAATCATCCAAGCAGCTGCTGAAACAAAATCACCGGTGATCCTTCAAGTGTCGAAAGGTGCGCGCAACTACGCTAACCAGACTCTTCTCCGCTATATGGCAGAAGGTGCCGTTGAATATGCAAAGGAACTTGGTTGGGAGCGTCCGCAAATCGTGCTTCACCTCGACCACGGTGATAGCTTCGAACTCTGCAAGTCGTGTGTAGACTTCGGTTTCTCTTCAGTGATGATCGACGGTTCACACCTTCCTTACGAGGAGAACGTTGCATTGACTAAGAAAGTGGTTGAATACGCTCACCAGTTTGACGTAACAGTAGAAGGCGAGCTCGGTGTATTGGCAGGCGTTGAGGACGAGGTTTCTTCTGACCACCACACATACACTGACCCTGAAGAGGTTATCGACTTCGCTACTCGCACAGGTTGCGACTCTTTGGCAATCTCAATCGGTACTTCTCACGGTGCATACAAGTTCACTCCGGAACAGTGCCATATCGACGAGAAGACTGGTCGTATGGTTCCTCCTCCATTGGCATTCGACGTGCTCGATGCAGTTATGGAGAAACTTCCTGGATTCCCAATCGTGCTCCACGGATCATCTTCAGTTCCACAAGAGGAAGTTGACACAATCAACAAGTTTGGCGGTGCATTGAAGGCAGCCATCGGTATTCCTGAAGAGGAACTCCGCAAAGCAGCCAAGTCGGCAGTTTGCAAAATCAACATCGACTCTGACAGCCGTCTTGCAATGACAGCAGCCATCCGTCAAGTGTTTGCAGAGAAGCCAGCAGAGTTCGACCCACGCAAGTACCTCGGTCCGGCTCGCGACAACATGAAGAAACTCTACATGCACAAAATCAAATACGTGCTCGGCAGCGAAGGTAAGGCTGAATAATCCGACTGCGTAGAAAGATATATTCCCTCTATTCAATCCCGGCAGGCTTCGCCCGCCGGGATTTTTTTGTGCCCCGTAGTGGGCACTGCCCACACTGACAATGACTCGGCTTGTGTTGGCGGCATCCCACTACGGGGTGCAGTGTGTGAGGATGCGTTTGCCACGGGCTGAAGCCCGTGGTTAGCAATACGGCGCTCCGACGGAGCGCACACCTGTGCTATGATTTTGTTCTGCGCTCGATTTTTCGTAATTTTGCAGCGGAAAGAAAAAGATTGTTACTCGCTCGTAATTCCTTATGACAAAAAATAATCCGCACATACTTGGCACTGCACCTATCGGCAAACTCCTCGTGCAGTACTCCTTGCCGTCGATTATCGGCATGACCCTAACCTCGCTCTACAACATTATCGACAGTATCTTCATCGGTCACGGCGTAGGCCCGATGGCCATCTCCGGATTGGCTATCACGTTTCCACTGATGAACCTGCTGATTGCGTTCTGTACGCTGGTGGGCGTGGGCGGCGCCACAATCTCGTCTATCCGTCTCGGACAGCGCGACCACAAGGGTGCGGAGGACATCCTCGGCAACGTGGCTATCCTTTGCCTTGTCAATGCCCTCGTCTACGGCGGCATCACGGTGCTGTTTCTCGACGAGATACTGCGCTTCTTCGGCGCAAGCGATGCCACGCTGCCCTATGCGCGCGACTTTATGAAGGTGATTCTGCTCGGCACGCCGGTGTCCTACATGATGATTGGTCTCAACAACGTGATGCGTGCCACCGGCTACCCCAAGAAAGCGATGCTCTCGTCGATGCTCTCCGTGGGCTGCAACATCGCGCTCGCACCGGTGTTTATCTTTGTGCTTGGCTGGGGTATCCGCGGAGCGGCACTCGCCACGCTGCTGTCGCAGATGGTGGCGTTGATATGGGTGCTGCACCATTTCCTTGACAAGAACACCTATGTGCGTCTGCACCGCTCCACGCTGAAACTGCGCAAACGCATCGTCAAGCAGATCTTCAGCATCGGCATGTCGCCGTTTATTATGAACATCTGCGCCTGCTGCATAGTGATTTTCATCAACCATCAGTTGCTTGCCTACGGCAACGATTTCAGCGTCGGCGCTTTCGGCATCGTCAACCGCGTGCAACTCCTCTTCGTGATGATTGTGATGGGCATTGCCCAAGGCATGCAGCCGATTACCGGCTACAACTTTGGCGCCGGACTGATTGACCGTGCGCGCCGCAGCGTTACGCTCGGTGTGGCTGCCGGTTGCACAATGACCACCATAGGCTTCATCTTTGGCGTGTTTTCGCCGAAGATGCTCGTGGGACTCTTCACCGACAGCGACCTGCTCATCCAACCGGCAGCCAAGGCTCTGCGCATCAGTATGCTCGCTTTCCCGATAGTCGGCGCACAGATAATCATCTGCCAGTTCTTCCAGTCGATAGGTAAGGCCGCCATAGCCATCTTCCTGTCGCTGTCGCGCCAGTTGGTGTTTCTGCTGCCGGGACTTGCGCTGCTGCCGTTGTGGCTCGACGTTGACGGCGTGTGGGCAAGTATGCCGGTGAGCGATAGCCTTGCCACAGTCATCGCCGTGGCGATGTTCCTCTATCAGGTGCGCAAATTCAACCGCCAATACCAAGGATAACCGCTATGGAGAAGAAAAACATTGGCGAGATAATCAGGTTTGCCATAGTGGGCACGAGCAACTTTGTAATTATCATGCTCGTGGCATGGCTTCTGGCGGAGCGGCTTGGAGTCAATTTCTATGCCGCCAACTGTGTGGCGTATGTGCTCGCTTTCGCCAACAATTTCTATTGGAACAGGGTGTGGGTGTTCAAGTCGCGCAGTGCTGCCGTGCGCCGGCAGTTTCTGCTGTTTCTCACAGCCTATGCCGTGGCATATCTTGTGCAACTCGCCTCGGTGGCACTGCTCAAGCAGGTGGTAGGGCTTGACGAGAATCTCGCCAACTTCATCGGGCTCTTCCCCTTTGGAGCGACAAACTTCCTGATGAACAAATTCCTCACATTTCAGAGATAGACACAAAAAAGCGCCACGCAGGTGACGCTTTTTCTGTATCGTTAGAACGGTGGACGACCTCCGGGAGGCGGACCCATCGGACGGCGGTTCTGTCCGCCGTTTTTGTTGCTGTCCTTAGGCATATCCGGCGGACGGTTGCCGTCAGGACCGAAGCCGTCGTAGTTTATATCCTTTTCGGTAGTGCCTTTCCCGAGGCGTGTGAAGCGGTAGGAGAACGTTACCATAAAGTAGCGCGTCACGGTGTTGAACTGGCGGTCCTCGATGTAGTTTGCCGTCACGTTGCGCGACACGTTTTTCTTCTGTTGCAGCAGGTCGTATGCCTTGACGGCGATTGTTGCCGATTTGTTTTTGAGAAACTCGTAGGACAGTGACGCATTCCAGAGCCACTGGTTGTTGTCGTAGCCCTCCGAATAGCCGCTCGTTGCACTGTAAGTGATGTCAGAGCCGATGGAGAGACCGAAAGGAGTGTAGTAGTTGGCGTTGAACGAACCGCCGTAGGTATGGATGTCGCGGTTGGACGTCTGCAGGCTGTTGCGCGTCTGCTGGAAATTGTAGTATGGTCGCAACTCCACGTCTACGATGTCGGTGCGGAAGGCGATGCTCGGCGTTTCGCTGAGCATCAGCGTACCGCTGCGGTTCTCCTCGCCGTTGTTGAAGCCCACGGCGCGCGAGTAGCGTGCAAACACATTGTTAGTCCATCGCCAGCCGCGGTTGCCGATAGGAGAGGTGTACATCATCATTCCGTCGGCATTCCACACGCCGTTCACGTTGTCGTAGGTAGATGTTTGCTTGCCGGTAGTGGCATCGTAGACCGTCTTCGACACGATGCTGTTTTGCGTCACGTTGATGCTTCCGAAAGCCATAATGCTGCTCTGTCGCTGCTGGTTGAAGTTGTTGTAGCGGATGGACACACGGTGGTTGAACGACGGCACAAGGTTAGGGTTACCCACAACGATGCGCGACGGATTGCTCAAATCGGGCACCGGCTGGAGTTGTGTCATTGTAGGCGATGACGAGCGTCCGCGGTAGTCGATTGCGAGAGAGTTGGTCTTCGACACGGTGTAGCGGAAGCGCAGATACGGCGAATAGTTCCACACCCAACGCTCCGGGATGTCCTTCTCACTGTTGATGAGGTTCTTGCTGCGCATCATCGTCGGGTCGACCGAGAAGCCCACGTTGAGGCGGTATTTCTTGCGGTTCTGCTTGAAACCGATGCGCACTTGCTGCGTGAACTGGTCGTTGCGGAAACGGTTGCTCTGGTCTTCGTCGAGCACTCCGCTCTCCTCTGCCAGGGTGTTTGCCACAACGTGGTTGGTCACGATGCCGTAGTTGTCTTCAAGCAGTTGCACGGCGCGCGACGAGTCGTATTCGCGGTCAACGTTGTAGACCAGTTTGTCGGCATTGTTGAAGTAGTAGTTCATACGGTAGGAGAACGTGAGGAAGCGAGCTTTCTTGATGTCGCCAAGCGGCTCAGTCCATGTGAGTCTTGCTCCGGCACGGCTCGTCCACTGATGGTTGTCGGTGTACTGGTCGCGCGTTTCGTCCTGGTCGGGCTGAAGGAAATAATGGTTCACGGAGTAGGTTGTTTCGTCCTCCTTTGTGTTACTGTATTTGTAGGTCACCTGAGTGGAGAACGAGCGGCCCGGATGCGAGCGGAACTTGTAGTTGTAGACCAACTCGCCGCCGATGTCGTAACTTGTGCCGCTACTTGCCACGGTGTTCTGCGAATCGTTGACCTTTGTCTGTGCGGCATCGCCGGCAATCAACTCGCTGCCGGAGGTCTTGTTGCTCTTGTTGACGCTCACCATAAACGATGGACGGAAATCAAGCGTGTTGAGCGAATCCACCTGCCATTGCAGGCGGAAATTGCCCGTCACGTTGTGTGTGCGGTCGAGAGCGTTGCTCCACGAATTTTCGTAACTTGTAGAGTCAGGAAACAGATATTGCTTGTTGCTGCTCTGGATGGTTTTCTGTCGGCTGTGGGAAATCATCACGTCGCCGCCGGCGCGGAATTTCTCCTCATTGCCAACGTTGAAGTTAAAGCCCACGTTCTGCGCGTCGTTCACACCGTCGGTACCGCCGAAACGGCTGAAGCGTCCGCTGCCCGGCATCGAAAACGACATCTCGTTGATGTTGTTGGCATCAGCGATAATCGAGAACTGGTTGTCGTTGACAAAGCGGTTAATCATCATATTGCCAGTGTAGCGGCCGTCGGTGCCGTAGCCCACGGTGGCATTGCCGAACCAGCCTTGCTTCATACCTTTCTTCACGGTGAGGTTGATTACGGTTTCGTCCTCGCCGTCGTCTACGCCGGTGAGGCGCGCAAGGTCACTCTTGCGGTCAATCACTTGCAACTTGTCCACCATATCCACAGGAATGTTGCGCGACGCAACCTTTGCGTCGTCGGAGAAGAATTCCTTGCCGTCGACGAGGATTTTGGTCACCTCCTTGCCTTGCGCCGTAATTTTGCCGTCGCTGCCCACTTCCACGCCCGGCAGACGTTTCAGAAGGTCCTCCACCACAGCGTTGGGCTGCGTCTTGTAGGAGTCGGCGTTGTATTCCACCGTGTCCTGCATCACTTTCACCTCCGCACGCACTGCCGTGACCTCAGCCTCGCGCAGCACCACGGTGTTTTCCTTCACGGCAATCTTGCCGAGGTCAACCGTCTCGCTGCCCACGCTGAACGGCACTTTTTTCGACTCGTAGCCCACATAGGAAATGCGTGCCACATATTTGCCGCGCGCCACGCCCGGGATGCGGAATCGTCCGTCGGCATCGCTCACCGTGCCTTTCACCAGGCTGCTGTCGCGCGCCGATAGCAGTTGCACGGTGGCGCTGATCAGCGGCGACTGGTCGGCGTTGTCCACGAGGATGCCCTTGATGTCGGCAGCCGTCGCGGTCAGGGAATATATCAGGGATAAAAACAGTGTCAATGTAAGGAATTTGCTTCTCATACGATTTTCAATTAGGTAAACAAATGTAGTTAAATGTGCTCAAAATTCAATTTCGGAATAGACAAAGTTGTTAAATGTGCGTATCTTTGTGACACATTTAATTTTTATTTAGAAATTTTAGAATGAAGGAATTCATAAAAATCCTGCGGCGATTTGTTCCGCCCTACAAGAAATATCTGTTCCTCAATATTTTCTTCAACATCCTTGCGGCAGTGCTCACGCTGTTCTCCTTTGCGCTCATCATCCCGATTCTCGAGATGCTGTTTATGGGCGACAAGGGCGTGGTGTACCACTTTATGGATTGGGGTTCGGGTTCGCTGAAGGATGTAGCAATCAACAATTTCTACTATTCGGCATATTACTGCAAGACGCAACTCGGTCCGTCGCTCACGCTGATGCTCCTTGCCGTGGCACTCGTGATCATGACTGGCTTCAAGACCGGCGCGACCTATCTCAGCCTCTACTATCTCATCCCCATACGGTCGGGCATCGTGCGCGACATCCGCAACTTTGTCTACGACAAGATTCTCACCCTGCCCATCGGTTTCTTCTCAAGCGAGAGGAAAGGCGACGTGATGGCACGTATGTCGGGCGACGTGGCTGAGGTGGAAAACTCCATTATGGCTTCGCTCGACATGATGTTCAAGAACCCCATAATGATTGTGGTGTGTCTCGGCATGATGATTACCATCAGTTGGCAACTCACCGTGTTTGTGTTTGTGCTCCTGCCGATAGCCGGACTCGTGATGGGCCGCATAGGCAAGCGGTTGAAGCGCACATCGCTCGTGGGTCAGCAACAGTGGGGCACACTGATGGCAACCATTGAGGAAACCCTCGGCGGTCTGCGCATCGTCAAGGCGTTCAACGCCGAGCACAAGATGAGCCAGCGTTTCCACGGCGAGAACCAGCAGTTCTACAACACATCGAACCGCATCAACCGCCGCCAGTCGCTTGCCCACCCTATGAGCGAGTTTCTCGGCACGCTGACCATAGCCATAGTGCTCTGGTTTGGCGGCACGCTCATCCTCTCCGGTAACAACATCATCGATGCGCCTACGTTCATCTACTATATGGTGATTTTCTACAGCATCATCAACCCTGCCAAGGACCTCTCGAAGGCGGTCTACTCCGTGCAGAAGGGATTGGCGTCGATGGAGCGCATCGACAAGATTCTCAGTGCCGACAATCCGATAAAGGACCCGGTGCAGCCCAAGGCTCTGCCCGACAGCAATTACGACATCGCCTACGACAACGTAAGTTTCCGCTACGGTCAGGACTGGATTATCAAGGACGTGAGCCTCACCATCCCTTACGGCAAGACGGTGGCACTCGTAGGTCAGTCGGGCAGCGGCAAGTCGACACTTGCCGATTTGTTGCCGCGGTTCTATGATGTGCAGCAAGGCGAAATCACTATCGGCGGAACAAACATCTGCGAATTCCGCGTCAAGGACCTCCGCGCACTTATGGGCAACGTCAACCAGGAGGCAATTCTCTTCAACGATAGTTTCTACAACAATATAACCTTCGGCGTGGACAACGCCACTCGCGAGCAGGTGGAAGAAGCGGCGCGCATAGCCAATGCCCACGACTTCATTATGGAGACCGAGCAGGGCTACGACACAAACATCGGCGACCGTGGCTGTCGCCTTTCCGGCGGACAGCGCCAGCGCATCAGCATTGCACGCGCCATCCTCAAGAATCCGCCTATCCTCATCCTCGACGAGGCTACATCGGCACTCGACACCGAGAGTGAGCGACTTGTGCAGGAGGCTCTCGACCGGCTGATGAAGAACCGCACCACGCTGGTCATTGCCCACCGGTTGTCGACCATCCGCAACGCCGACCAAATTTGCGTGATGAACGAGGGCAAGATTGTGGAGCGCGGCACCCACGACGAACTCATCGCACTCAACCGCTACTATAAGAAACTCGTGGATATGCAGAAATTCTGATTATGAAACATCGCATCGCCATATTCGCTTCAGGCACCGGCTCGAATGCCGAAAACCTTGCCCAGCATTTTCAGATGTCGGAGGTGGCAGAGGTGGCTCTGCTGCTGACCGACCGCGAAGCCCCGGTGACGGAGCGTCTTCGCCCATACGGCGTGCCGTCGCGGCTCATCCCACGCAAGGAGTGGAGGGAGAACCCGTCGGCTGTTGTCGAGGTGCTAGAGGAGGCACGGATAGACTTCATCGTGCTGGCAGGGTTTCTCACGGTAGTGCCGCAGGAGGTGATTGGGAAATATCACGGCAGGATTGTCAACGTGCATCCGTCGCTGCTGCCTAAATACGGAGGCAAGGGGATGTGGGGCATAAATGTGCACCGTGCCGTCATTGCCGGCGGTGAGACGGAGAGCGGAATTACCGTGCATTTCGTGGACAGCGGCGTAGACACTGGGAAAACCATAGCGCAGTTCCGCTGCCAGATAGAGCCCGGCACGTCGCCAGAATCCCTTGCTCAGAAAATCCACGAACTCGAACAACACCACCTCCCAACAGTGGTGGAAGAGTGCATCAAAGGTTTTATCTGCAATTCTTGATTGTTACAAGAATTGCGTCATATAAGCAGGTAGAAGAAGAGTCTCGCCGTCTCTTAACAAATCCTTTGTGTAAATCAGATATCTCTTTTCAATGATTTGTGAAAACTTGATGCAGAAAGCATCGAGAGATTTGTGAGATTTGTATCCTGATGATTTCACTTCAATCGGGTGAAGTTTTGAGCCACGAGACAATAGAAAGTCAATCTCGTAGTTGTGATTGTTGTCCTTTGGCCAAGTGTAATAGAATAGTTTGTTGCCGGTGGCAGTCAACATTTGCGCGATTACATTCTCATAAACATATCCCAGATTGGTGTTGAGTTTGTCGTTCAACAGTTTCTGATAGATGACATTTTCCGTATAGTCCTTGTCCCAAAATGCAAGGGTAACGAAAAGACCAGTGTCTGCACAGAATATTTTATATTTGGAAATATCCTTGGTTAGCGACATGCCGACATTTGGGTCGTTGGAATGATAGGAGAAAAGTACAGTCTTACTGTCCTCTAGATTTCTCAGAAGTTCCATTAGTTTGGAGTCGTCAATCTGACCCAGAACAGAGAACGGCTTATAGCGGTTGTTGGTTTGGCTGAGTTGTGACGGAATTTCCATAAACAGCGTCTCCAAACGACCTGTCTCGTCAAGTTTCTGGAAGTCATCTTTGTAAACCTTTATGATGTTGCGCTTGGTCCGATCTACCAGACTGAAATTATTCGTTTCAATGTAGGTGTCTACAGCCTGGGGCATACCGCCCACCAGCATATACAGCCGAAAGTCGCGCATTTTGTCCCTGTGGACTTGCGCCAACGGAAGCCGCTTCTCATAGAATGTGCGGAGCAAAGGAACTGTGACGTCATCGCCCAAAGCCCATCGGAATTCTTCATAGTCCATCGGGTAAAGGGTGGCACGTTCCTCTTCGCTGGGTATTGTGATATCCTTTGTGTTTTTCTTGATGCTGATGAGAGAACCAGTCTCGATGTAGTCATAGCGACCATCCTTGACAAGGTACTTTATTGCCTGTCTGGCAAATGGGCAATTCTGCACTTCGTCGAAAATGATTGCAGATTTGCGCTCTTTCAGGACAACATTATAGAAAGATTGTAGTTGAAGAAATATGTAATCCTTGTTCATTAAGTTCTTAAACAATGACTTGACCTCTTCTGATGCCTCATTGAAATCTATGAGTATGTATGAGTCGTATTCATTCTTGGCAAATTGCTCGACAAGAGTCGACTTGCCGACACGCCTGGCACCTTCTATCAAGATTGCCGTTTTGCCGTTTTGAGTATGCTTCCATTCAAGGAGTCGGTTGTATAGTTTCCTTTTGAATATCCGTGCCATTTGCCGTAAAGTTCTTGTTTTCTGGCATAAAAGTAGTCGTTTTGTTTGAGTTACCAAAATGTTTTTTGCCAAAACCTACGAAAATACCAAAATGTTTTTTGCCAAAACCTACGAAAATACCGAAATGTTTTTGCCCGAAACCTACGAAAATACCGAAATGTTGTTATAGATAGACTCTAACAAGAGTCTCGGTATGCGGAAAATCAAATCAATTGGAGGGTGCGCTCCTACGGCGCGCTCGCACTCCATATAAAAACATCGAAAGGTTGCCTCGGATTTGATTGATTCGGATGAAAACTCAATGGTTTTGCGGCTGCATTCCAAAATTTTTGCTTGTGTGCATTTTTTTTGTAGGAATTTTTTTGGAATTGCGAAAGTTTGCATATATTTGCAAGTGTAATTAATAAATATACAAATATGGCAGCAGAATCAAAGAAATTCCTTTTACAGGAAAAAGATATACCCGAAGCATGGTACAATGTAGTGGCAGAAATGCCGACAAAACCGCGTCCGATGCTCAATCCGGCAACAAAGCAGCCGCTGAAGGCGGAGGACCTCTATCCGCTCTTCTCTGAGGAGGCGTCGCGTCAGGAACTCAACGACAAGGACAAATGGATTGAAATACCGGAGGAAGTGCGCGAGATGTACAAGATTTGGCGTCCTACGCCTCTCGTCCGCGCCCGCGGCCTGGAGAAGGCTCTCGACACTCCTGCCCACATCTATTTCAAAAACGAGAGCGTGAGTCCAGTGGGCTCTCACAAACTCAATTCGGCGGTACCGCAGGCATACTACTGTAAACAGCAGGGCGTGACCAACATCACCACCGAGACCGGTGCCGGACAGTGGGGTGCAGCCCTGTCGCTTGCCGCCAAGCATTTCGGGCTGGAGTTGGCAGTATATATGGTAAAGGTATCCTTCCACCAGAAACCTTACCGCCGCTCGATTATGGAGACCTACGGAGCAGAGGTGATAGCCTCTCCGAGTATGTCGACCAAGGCAGGACGCAAAATCATAACCGACAACCCAACATATCAAGGCTCGCTCGGCACAGCCATCTCCGAGGCAGTGGAACTCGCTATGTCGACACCTAACTGCAAATATGTGCTTGGCTCAGTGCTCAACCACGTTGCGCTCCACCAGACGGTCATCGGATTGGAAGCAGAGAAGCAGATGGCAATGGCTGGCGAATACCCCGACATCGTGATCGGCTGTTTCGGCGGCGGCAGCAACTTCAGCGGCATCTCTTTCCCGTTTATGCGCCACAACTTCAGCGGCGAGCGCAACACTCGGTTTATTGCCGCAGAGCCGGAATCGTGCCCGAAACTCACGCGCGGCGTGTTCCAGTATGACTTCGGCGACGAGGCGGGCTACACTCCGCTCATCCCGATGCTCACACTCGGCCACAACTTCGCTCCTGCCAACATTCACGCCGGCGGACTCCGCTATCACGGTGCCGGATCGGTGGTTAGCCAGTTGAGAGAAGACAACTTGATGGAGGCGGTCGACATCCCACAACTCGAAACCTTCGCTGCAGCGACGCTGTTTGCACGGTCGGAAGGCATCATCCCAGCGCCGGAATCGTCGCACGCCATTGCAGCGGCAATCCGCGAGGCGAAGAAAGCCAAAGAGGCAGGTGAGAGCAAGGTGATACTGTTCAACCTCTCTGGTCACGGACTTATCGACATGTCAGCCTACGACCAGTATCTTGCCGGCGACCTCGCCAACTATCAGGTGACCGACGAGCAGGTGGCAGCCAACACTAAAGACCTTGAGAAAATTATCTGATAATATCCGAAGAGAGTAAATTATAGTGCAGTACCAGCGCAGGGCAATGCCGTCGGCATCGTCCTGCGCTGCTTTTTTATGCGGCTTTCTGCTGTAGTTGATTTATCTGAAAAAATGGTGCGGATATCTGCAAAAATGCCGTGAAAGAGAGGATAATAGGAATAAATGATTTAAACAATTATATCAAATTGAATAAAAAATTGTGATAGTTTGCGAAAAAAATCTTAAAAATCATTTGCATATTAGAAAATTTTTCATTCAATTTGCAATGCTGATTGACGAAAAAGTCATTGAAAAGGTTTTTGGAAATCACAGGCAAAACGTAAAAACCCTAAATTAAAAATAAAACACCTCGCAGAAATGTGAGAAAATAACCTAATATAAAAATTTGCTTATGAAAAAATTAAGTGCAGTGTTCGTGGCACTATCACTGGCAGGAGCCACCCCTTTCATACCGATGGGGTCGGGTACGGCATTTGCCCAGACTCAAGGCAGTGAAGTTTCGGGAACAGTTTATGATTCCAATGGCGAGCCTCTAATCGGGGCAATTGTAACGGTCAAAGGCACAAACCGCGGTGTGGCAACCGATGCCGACGGTAAATTCCATTTACAGGCAAAGCCTGGACAGGTATTGACGGTGTCGTATGTAGGCTCCAAGACACAGGAAGTGGCAGTAGGAGTGTCGAAAAACTACACTGTAACATTGAAGAGTACAACACAGGACCTTGACGAAGTGGTTGTAACCGCTCTCGGTATCAAGCGCGACAAGAAAGCCCTCGGCTACGCTATCGACGACATCAAGGCCGACGAACTCATGAAAAACAAGAGCACCAACGCAATCAACTCCTTGGCTGGTAAGATTGCCGGTGTGAACATCACCCAATCATCAGGTGCAGCCGGTGCAGGCTCACAAATCATTCTCCGTGGCGGTACATCAGGTTCTGAGAGTATGGACAACCAGCCTCTCTTCGTTGTTGACGGTGTGACCTACGATAACTCTACATCAGTTGTCGGCAACTCTGCCTTCGACGGTATGATGAGTTCAGCCACTACATCAAGTAACCGTGTGATGGACATCAACCCTGAGGACATCGAGAGCATGAGTGTGCTTAAAGGTCCGGCGGCATCAGCACTCTACGGCTCACGCGCAGCCAACGGTGTTGTGATCATCACCACAAAACAAGGTAAAGAAGGATCGGTAGAGGTAAACCTCAATGCAAAATATATGACTTCTTGGGCAAAGTCGTTGCCTAAGACCCAAAGCCAATACAAACGAGGCTATATGGACGACGAGTATGACGAAGCCGGCAACTACACTGGTACGGTCTACAAGGACTTGAACTCATATTCGGCATGGGGCGAGAAATACTCATCCGACACTCCATACTATGACAACATCGGCGACTTCTTCCAGAACGGCGGTGTTTGGGATACCAACTTGAGCGTTGCCGGCGGTACGAAGAACAGCAAGTTCTACCTCTCCGGTTCATACTACGACCAAGACGGTATCGTGCCGACAACAGGCTATACCAAGACAACATTCCGCTTCAACGGCGAGCAGAAATACAAGATGTTTACATTCGGCGCAAACGCTGCCTATAGCGATGCCCGCACAACTAAGACCCTTACAGGTGCGGCTCTCTATGGATCAAGCGGTACAGGTGCGCTCTACGGTGTGTACACTTGGGCTCCTAACTCCGACATGAAGCAATATCTTGCAGAGGACGGCTCACGCTACCGTCAGTTCGGCTCCAACCTCGACCCATGGGACGAAACCGACAACCCATACTGGATTGTGAACAAGAACAAGTTTACCGACAAGACAGAGCGCTTCACTGGTAACTTCAACGTGAAGGCCGACGTGACCGACTGGTGGTGGATCAACTACCGTATGGGTGTTGACTCCTACACTACCCAGAACTCTACACGCTACGCTCCTGGCGGCGCTGTAAAGCAAGTATGGCAAAACGGAATGATGAGCGACAACACTCTCAGATACCGCTTCCTCTCGACCAACTTGATGACCAACTTCAACAAGCAGTTTGGCGACTTCAACGTCAACCTTATGCTCGGTACAACAACTGAATATATGCGCAGCAACCGCACATACATGATGGCATGGAACTTCGCTGTTGATGGTCTCTACAGTTATGAAAACGCAACCGACGACAACAAGAAATTCAAGAATGGAACAACTCGCACACGCCTCCTCGGTGTTTACGGTGAACTTCGTGCCGACTGGCGCAACACAGTGTTCTTGACTGTTACCGGCCGTAACGACTGGAACTCTACTCTTCCAAAGAACAGCCGTTCATTCTTCTATCCTTCTGTCAGCGGTGCAATCGCATTCACTGAATTGCTCGGTGAGGCTCGTCCAGACTGGTTGACATTCGGTAAGGTTCGCGCATCTTGGGCAGAAGTAGGTAAAGGTACAACAGCCTATGCAACCAACACAACTCTTTGGGGTGTCAAGACTTATCTTGACGGCGTAACAGGTGTAGGTAACAGTTGGACTCGTGGGAACCCATACCTCGTACCTGAGAAGACACGTTCTGCTGAGGTCGGTCTTGAACTCCACTTCTTCCAGAACCGTTTGAAATTCGACATCGCTTACTACACCAACAACTCTATCAACCAGATCATCTCTCCGCGTGGACCGCAATCTACTGGCTACATCTTCTGTATGCAGAACGTAGGTACAGTCTACAACAAGGGTCTTGAACTCAGCATCGGCGGTACTCCGGTACAGACTAAGGACTTCACTTGGGAAACAAGCATCAACGGTGCCGGCAACCGCGGTACTATGGAAGGTCTTCCTGAAGGTATGGACGTAATGTATGTAACCGACGTGCAATACGGTAACGTACAGGCTGCTACATTCAGCGGCGGCCACTTCATGGCAATCGCAGGTAAGCAATGGACTCGCAACTCAGAAGGACAACTCGTCCTCGACAAGAACGGCATGCCAACCAGCGACAAGAAGACTTACGAGGTTGCTAACCGTGAGGCAAAATTCACTGGCGGTTGGAACAACACATTTACTTACAAGAACTTCTCTCTTAATATGTTGTGGGAGTTCCGTGTAGGCGGTGCAGTGTTCAACGGTACAAAATACGCTATGACTCAAAGCGGTGTAAGCCAGTTCTCAGCCGACTTCCGCAACCAGCCTCTTACAATCAGTGGTGTTGACGAAAGTGGCAACCCAGTAAGCAACACTTGGGAGCCTGACAAGACTTACGTGTTCAACGGTCAGACAATGCTCGGTTACAACATTATCCGTGAGTACTACACTAACTACTACAACTTGGAGTCTCGCAACTGGATCACAGACGTGAATTCACTCCGTCTCCGTTCAATATCGCTCACCTACGATATTCCTAAGACGGCTCTTGCAAAGACTAAATTCATCAAGCGTGCAAGCGTGACTGCAACTGCAACCAACCTCCTTCTCTTCACCAACTACGATGGTGACCCAGAAGCAGCAGCCAGCGGTTCAGGTGTAGGTGGTTCTTCATCTGTAGGCTTCGACTATTGCGGTGTACCTGCAACAGCAAGTTTCTCACTCGGTGTAAACCTCACTTTCTAAACATTGTGTAACTAATAAGACTATTCATTATGAAACTATATAAATCATTATTGCTTGGTGTAGCAGGAATGTCGATGCTGACGTTCACATCGTGCAGCGACTGGCTCGACATTAACACCGACCCGGATAACCCAACAGATGCAAGTGCTCAATATCAGCAGCGTCTGGCACACATCCAGTTCTATACCAACGACGCCAACCAGTTTGCAGCGTGGCGTTCGTCGATGGCAATGGGCGACTGGACCCGCAACACTGGCGGCGGCACATACGCCAACATGAGCGACTGGCTTCCAGCCGATGGTATCGTGACTACTCCTTACCAGTGGTTCTTCGTTGGCGCAAATGTCAACAACCAGGATATGTATGACAAGGCAATGGCAGTTGAAAACTACCAGTTTGCCGGTGCAGCGAAACTCCTCCGTGCTTATGGCTTTATGCTTATGACCGACCTCTACGGTGAGATGCCTTACACTCAGGCGTGCGGCGCAAGCGCAACTCCTGAATACGACACAGGCCGCACAATCTTCCTCGGCTGTATTGACGACATCGAGGAGGCAATTTCTCTCCTTGAGAAAGGTTTGAATCAGAAGGCTTCTCTTCCAACTCTCGCAGTGGGCGACTCTTGGAACGGCGGCGATGTGAACAAATGGATTAAACTTGGCTATCTGCTCAAGGCACGTTGGTTGAACCACCTCGTGAAGAAGGGTGCCGGCAGTTACAAGGACGGCAAGTATGACGCTACCGAAATTATCGCCTGCCTCGACAAGGCAATGCAGAGCAATGCCGACAACACTGTAGTAAACCACACCGATGCCAACAGTTCAAGCCACGACGTGCTCGGATGGGATGAGCCGGTTGACTATTCTCCTCTCTACTCTGTCAGCGGTATGAACTCAGGCTATATGCCAACCAAGTGTCTCTACGACAACTTGACCAACTTTGCCGGTCTTGGTGTTGAGGACCCTCGTGCCGACCACATCATTCCTTGGGTTAAGTCGAGAAAGAGTGTCGACTCTCCAGCAGAAATCAAGTGGAACGGTGAATGGCGTCGTTCACTCGGTGTAGACCTTCAGTCTAACATCCGTACAAGCGGTGGCCCTATCCGTGCTTCCTTCGACAGCAAGACAAACAGTTGGTACTGCGAAAATGCGGCAGATGCTCGTTTGGGCGACACTGTATATGTTGAGGCAACAAGTTCTTCAAAGGGCTACGCAGCCAATGTCGACCTGCTTTACCGCCGTCTGAAAGGCAACGACAACTCGGCAGAGTCAGGTACATTCTACACTCGCGTGTCTGCTCCTACCTATATCGGTACATACGCAGAAGCATGCTTCATCCGCGCAGAGGTGCTCTTCAACAAGGGTGACCGTGCAGGTGCATACGAGGCTTACAAGAAAGGTATTCAGGCAAGCATCGAGTTGATGAACGACAAACTTAAAGTTTGGGTGGGCGAAGACAGCAACCTTGCTAACTGTCCGTCGTTTGCACCGATGGCGCAAGCCGACATCGACAACTTCCTCCAGAACGGTATCGGCACATCGGCCGACATCTCTTTGGGCAAGATTTTGACTCAGAAACGTATCGCGTTGCTCTTCTCGATGGAAATCTGGAACGATATGCGCCGCTACGACTTCAACACTGAATACTTCTTCAACTGGAATATTCCTGCTGCCTACTATCAGACTGCAAACGCCATGAAGGCAATTCCTCTTGGCAAGCAGTTCCGCCGTTGGCGTCAGTGCTCACACGAGTACAACTACAACAGCACAAACCTTCAGGCTATCGGCGCACAAGTGCCAGGCGCTGTGATGACTGACTCTGAGGGTAAGGAGGCAATGTGGAACCGCGCGGACGATGCTTGGGCAATCAACGTGTGGTGGGACTCTGACCAACAGTAATACAGAGGTTAAACATAGCATTTAATTGGGGTGCGGCAAGAGATTGCCGCGCCCCTTTTTTGTTCCGTCGGAAATGGCGGTGGTGCGTTAAACCTTTTTGGGGTTTTGCGGTCAAAAAAGAACAAGTAACAAGAAGCGTTTAACCCATTAACGTTGGCGCCCGACACGGACAAGGGCATATTGCGATGAAAAAGTTTATCTATTTGGCAGTGGCTGTTATTTGCATGGGATTGGCATCGTGCAGTGGCGATGAGCCGGAAATGGAGAAGGGTTTCACATTGGGAAGCCATGAGTCAGTAGACCTTGGGTTGCCGAGCGGTGTGCATTGGGCAACGTGTAATATCGGCGCATCTTCGCCGTACGAATTCGGCTCATATTTCGCCTGGGGTGAGACAACTCCAAAAAATGGCTTTGAATGGGGCAACTACAAGTATTGGGACGGCGCCGGAGACTTCACCAAATACTCTAAGGCGGACGGCAAGACAATCCTCGAGCCAGGCGACGATGCTGCGATAGCAAACTGGGGCACAAAGTGGCGCATACCCACCACGGCGGAGTTTACTGAACTGGCCGAATGCTGTACCTGGGAATGGAAGAATGACTACAACGGCGTGAACGGTTATCTTGTTATCGGCCCTAACGGCAACTCGATTTTCCTTCCCGCGGCGGGCTACAATAACGGTGTGGAAAAAGGGGTGTTCCTCTGGTATTGGAGCACATCGGTCTTCACCAAATATTTCAACAACGAGAACGCCTACGCATTGATGGCGGTTGATTTCAAGGTATATGACAATTTCTCGTACGACCGCTATAATGGCTTGCCAATCCGCCCGGTTATGGACAAATAGGCCAATAATGCCGAAGATGATTTTGAATGAAGAGACCGGATGCCTGCGAGGGCATCCGGTCTTGCTGGCGTTTCGGCTTGAGCCGCTTTTGCAGGACGACAATAATTGGTCATAGAGCCGCTGCAAATGGGTTACATTATGCGCTTGGATTTGCCACTGTAGCGGATGATGTGCAGTTTTATTACAGCGGTGCGGAAGAAGGAGCGTTCGGCGTATTTCTTGCCGATTTCAATATGGCCGGGTGAGTATTTACAGATGCGAAAAAGGAGGGAAACGCTGGGTTTCTCTCCTTTTCCGTGTATGCAGAAGTGTGCACCTACACTTCGAGGTCTTGGTTGAAGATTTCGTGCCAGGGGAGACCTTGCTTGTTGAGTTGCTCCATAAATGGATCCGGGTCGAACTCTTCCACGTTCCACACGCCCGGACGTTTCCAGATGCCTTTGAGATACATCATTGCGCCGATCATTGCCGGCACACCAGTGGTGTAACTTACGGCCTGCATGCCAGTCTCGAGAAAGGCAGCGTGGTGCGAGCAGTTGTTGTATACGTAGTAGGTCATATCCTTGCCCTCCTTGTCCTTTCCGCTGATGCGGCAGCCGATCGACGTTTCGCCGGTGTAGTTCTCGCCGAGTTCCTTAGGGTTGGGGAGTACGGCTTTGAGGAACTGGATAGGTACGATTTCCGTGCCGTTGTAGTTGATAGGCTCGATGCTCGCCATGCCGATGTTCTGGATTACTCGCAGGTGTGTGAGGTATTCCTGTCCGAAAGTCATCCAGAAGCGTGCGCGCTTGATTGACGGATAGTTCTTCACGAGGCTCTCAAGTTCCTCGTGGTACATCAAGTATGATTCGCGTGCGCCGATGTTCGGGTAGTTCAGCGGCTGGTGAACAGACAGAGGGTCGGTTTCGTGCCATTCGCCGTTTTCGTAGAACTTGCCGCGCTGGGTGATTTCGCGGATGTTGATTTCCGGGTTGAAGTTGGTGGCAAATGCCTTGCCGTGGTTGCCGGCATTGCAGTCAACGATGTCGAGGTGCTCCATTTCAGAGAAATAGTGCTTTGCAGCGTAGGCGGTGAAGATGCCCGACACTCCCGGGTCGAAGCCGCAGCCGAGGATGGCGGTGAGTCCGGCTTTCTCGAAGCGGTCCTTGTATGCCCATTGCCAAGAGTATTGGTATTTTGCTTCATCGAGAGGTTCGTAGTTGGCTGTGTCCAGGTAACTTACGCCGCATTCGAGGCAAGCGTCCATAATTGTGAGATCCTGATAGGGCAACGCAAGGTTTACCACCAAGTCAGGCTTGTGCTTCTTGAACAGAGCCACGAGTTCCGGCACCTTGTCGGCGTCAACCTGGTCGGTTGTAACGTTGTCCTTGCCGATGGCTTTAGCCAGAGCGTCGCACTTGCTCTTTGTGCGCGAGGCAATCACGATTTCGCTGAACACGTCGGAGTTTTGGGCGCATTTGTGGGCAGCCACAGTGGCTACGCCGCCCGCTCCGATAATTAGTACTTTTGCCATTGTTTTTCTTTTTTTATAGGGTTAATCTTTGATTACTTATTGAAGCAGGAACATGCACACGGTCATATAAATCATCATGCCGATGATGTCGTTGGTGATGGTGATGAACGGTCCCGTGGCAATTGCCGGGTCCACCTTCAGTTTCTCAAGCGTCAGCGGCACGAAAGTGCCGAATGTGGCAGCGAAGAGCACCACCGAGAAGAGCGAGATGGACACTGCTATGGTGATTTTGAAGTCGGGGTGGAAGATGAAGAAATTGTAGGCAAACACCAAAAGCGAGATGATGCTCGCATTGATGAGAGCCAGCCCGAGTTCCTTGAGAATCTGCGACAGCGAACGCTTGAGGTCGAGCGAGCCGTTGGCGAGACCCTGCACCACGATTGCGGACGACTGGATGCCCACGTTGCCGCCCGTGCCGCCAATCAGCGGGATGAACAGCGCAATGGCAGGGTTGTTGGCAAAATTGCCCTCGAAGTTGCCGAGAATCCACGAGTTCGACAGTCCGCCAATCATACCGATGATGAGCCACGGCAAACGAGCCTTCGCCTGGTCGAGAATCTTGTCGTCGGTCTCGACGTCGGTGGAGAGACCTGATGCCAACTGGTAGTCGCGTTCGGTCTGCTCGCGCGCCTCGTCCATAACGTCGTCGAAGGTGATGCGCCCCACAAGGCGACCGATACCGTCGACCACAGGCATTACTGCCAAGTCGTATTTCTCAAACGTGAGCACCACGTCGTCGAGCGGCTCGTCGGCCTTCACTGCGTACGGCTCAGGCTCCATCACATGCTTTATCTTTGATGCTGAAGGGTTGGTGATGAGAGTCTTCAGCGGAAGAATGCCCTTGAGTTTGCGGTCGTCGTCGATGACATAGACGTAGAAAATCTCGTCCATATCCTCTGCCTGTTCGCGCATGCGCTTTACGCATTCCGGCATGCTCCAGTTCTCGTTGACCACAATCATTTCCGTGCCCATCAACGATCCGGCAGTGTCTTCCGGATACTTCATCAGGTCGATAATCGAACCCGCCTGCTCCACGTCGTCGACATGGGCAAGCACCTCCTCCTGGTCCTCCTTGTCGAGTTCCTGGATAAGGTCGACGGCATCGTCGGTGTCGAGGTGCTCCACGAAATGCTTGGCGATGTCCTTGTTGGGCATATTTTCAAGCAACCGGTGGCGGTCGTCCTCGTCAAGTTCCATAAGAGTGTCGGCGGCGGTGTCGCTGTCGAGATGTGCCACGACATACTCCGCGTCCTCGAGATCCATCTTCTGGATCAGTTCGGCAATGTCGGCAGGGTGGAGCTCCTTGAGTTCCGCCATGATCTGCGCCTCATTGTCCTCTTTGATGAGATGCTCCATCTCCTCAAGAAAGTCTTCTGAAAATTCCTTCATGCCGTTACTGGTGGGTTAAAAGGTTAGTCAATCTGATGAATTCCGCCACGGAGAGTTGCTCTGGGCGCTTGTTGAAAATCTCGTCTTTCAGCACGTCGTCGCTTTTTGCGAGCGATCGCAGCGAGTTGCGCAGAGTTTTGCGGCGCTGTCCGAATGACGTCTTCACGACGTTCTTCAGTTGGCGGTCGTCGCAGCCGAGATCGGTCACCGCGTTGCGGCGCAGGCGGATAACGCCCGACTTGACCTTTGGCGGCGGATTGAACACGTGCTCGTCAACGGTAAACAGATATTCGATGTCGTACCAGGCTTGCAACAGCACCGACAGGATGCCGTAGGTCTTCGACCCCGGGCGTGCGGCGATGCGCTCAGCCACTTCTTTCTGGAGCATTCCGCTGCAGCAGGTGATGCGGTCGCGGTAGTCGAGCACTTTGAAGAATATCTGCGACGAGATGTTATAGGGATAGTTGCCGATTACGCAGAAATTGCCGTCGAAGAGACTCCCGAGGTCCAATTTCAGAAAGTCCTCGCCGATGATGCGACCCTCGAGTTGCGGAAAGTTGCGCTGCAGGTAGTCAACCGACTCGCGGTCGAGTTCCACAACGGTCACATCGTGGCCGCGCTCAAGCAGGAACTGTGTGAGCACACCCATACCCGGCCCTACTTCGAGCACCGGCATTCCGCGGTAGTCGTCGAGAGTGGCGGCAATGCGGTCGGCTATGTTGAGGTCGGTCAGGAAATGCTGTCCGAGAAACTTCTTAGGCTTAACTTTTTGCATAATTCGGAAATTTGCACAAAAATGCTCCGCAAAGTTACAAAATTCCGAAGAAACCTTGCCCCTGTTAATCGCTTTGTAACGATTATTTGCCTAATTTAAGATTGGGAAAGAAGCGGCGTTTTTTCACCCCTTTATAGGTTCGCCGAAATCGAGAGCCCCGATTTTGTCGCGCTCGCAGCGTCGCTTTGCCCAGCAGCGTCGGCACATTGCCATATACTTGTCGTTGCCGCCAATTTCCACCTGTTCGCCGTCCATCACCACGTTGCCGGCGCGGTCGATGCGCGCATTGATGATGGTCTTGCGTCCGCAGGTGCATGTGGATTTCACCTCGTCAATGGTGTCGGCAATCTCGAAGAGGCGGCGTGAACCGTCGAAGAGATGGCTCTGGAAGTCGGTGCGAAGGCCGTAGCACAGCACGTTGACTCCGAAATGGTCGACAATTCGTGCCAACTGGTCAACTTGCGCAGGCGAGAGAAACTGCGCCTCGTCGATGAGAATCCACTCCTTCAGCCCTTCCTTGTCGAATACGTCGGTGAGCATCTGGTACATATCGCTTTCCGGGTATATCCAACTGCAGCGGCGCTCTATGCCGATGCGCGAGCGGATTACGGAATCCTTCTCCCGGTCGTCGACAACAGGCTTCATACAGATGTAGTCCATGCCGCGCTCCTCGAAGTTGTAGGCAGTGGTGAGCAGCATAGCAGTCTTGGCGGAACCCATAGTTCCGTAGCGGAAATATAGTTTCCCTCGGCGGAGGGGATGCTCGTAGTTCATAATGTCAGGTTATGTGGTTAAAAAATCGGCTATTCGTGAATCGGTGATTCTGCGACAGCGTGAAAATGATTTGTGCAAATGTAGGAAAACACTTGCGCCGACAAAGAATTTCGGCGAGAAAAGTTATTAACAATTTGTCATCTTGTTGCCGCGAAAGGCGGTCGGCGCAACGCTTGAATGGCGCACAAAGAACTTGCTAAACGACGCTTGGTCAGCAAAATGCAGCGCCTCGGCGATGTCGGCAACCGGCAGACTCGTCGTGGTGAGCAGGTTGCGCGCGTCGCAGTAGAGGAGTTCGTAGACGAAGTCGCTCACCGTGCGGCCTGTCGCGGTCTTGACGATGCGCGTGAGATACTGCGTGGTGATGTGCAGCCGGTTGGCATAGAAGTCCACCTTGTGCTCCTCCCGGTAGTGGCTGATGGCAAGGTTCATAAACCGCCGCAGCAACGAGTTGCGGATAGGAGTATCGGCTGAAGGGTCGGCGGCGTGGCGGCCAAGCACGTCGTCGGTCTCAAGATAGAACCGTTCGAGCGCATTCTGTACGAGTTTCAAATGGCACAAATGTCCGGAGCGGAGAATTTGGACACCAATGTCGCGCACGGAGTCCATTATCTGCTCCCTCTCTTCCTCGGTGAGACGGAAAACCGGCTGGCGGTAGGCATTCATTCCGAACGCCACAAGGCGTCCGATATCCACATCGTGCAGACGGTCGACAAACCCTTTCGCCACGGCGAGAAAGGCGCAGCGAAAATTGGTCGACTGGCTGTGGAAACTCGTCAGGTGCAGCGGCGACAATGCGCAGATGGTCGATTCTGCAATCCCGTAGTCCGTGCCGTCGACCGACAGCATTGCGCTGCCCTCCAGTACGATAGCGTAACTGTAGGCGTTCACCCTCACCGCACCGCCCTTGAGAGGACTGAACGGCTGGTCGCGCTCTGGGATGAACACCGCCACCTCGCCGCCGTAGGTTTCGCCAGGCTTCAGCCGCAGGAGTTCGGGGATGTTGATTATCTGCACATTGTCCATGTGGCAAAAATAACCATTTGTTTCAAACGAGACAAATTCTACCATAAAAAAGACAATCCCGAAAAAGCCAATTTTGGCGAACTTTGCACACGAATTTAAACGGACAGATAATGACATTCAACAAACTATTGGCTATCAGTGCCTCATGCGTTTTGGTAGTGGGCACTGCTACAGCCGCTGAGCGACAGATGACACTCGAGGAGGTGCTCACAATGGCGGAAAGCAACAGCAAGACCTTGCAGATGCGTCACGCAGCCATCGATGTGGCGGAAGAAGGAATCAACGTGGCAAAAAACGACCGGTTGCCGTCGATCGACGCAAGTTTGTCGTTCAGTTACATCGGCGACGGATGGATGAGCGACCGCAATTTCAAGAACGGCGCACGCGCCGATATGCCGCACTTCGGCGACAGTTTCGCACTGAAGGCATCGCAGGTGGTCTATGCCGGCGGAGCAATCAATACAGGAATAGAAATCAGTGAATTGCAGAAGCAAATAGCCGAACTCGAATTGGCTGACGACCGTCAGAACGTGCGCTTCCTGCTCTGTGGCTACTATCTGCAACTGTGTCAACTGCGCAATCAGGCCGATGTCTACAAAGAGAACATCGCACAAACGGAGGCTCTCATCAAGGAAATCAAGGCGAGTTATGAGCAAGGAACGGCACTGCGTACCGACATAACACGCTACGAACTCCAGTTGGAAAACCTCCAACTCGGACTGACTCACACCGAAAACCAGCAGCGCATCATCAACCGCCACATCACCACAGCCATAGGGCTCGACCAGGCAACGACCATCGTGCCCGACACCTCGGTTGCCGATGCGGCAGTGAGCATTGCCGACGAACAGACATGGCAACGGCAGTCGGGAGCATCGCCGGCTCTACAACTGGCAGGCAAGAGCGTGGAGATGAGTCTCAAACAGCAGAACCTCGCTAAGGCTGGTCGCCGCCCTTCAGTGGCACTGGTCGCCGCCAACGAGTTCAACGGACCTATCCTCATTGAGGTGCCGCCAATCAACAAAAACTTCAACTACTGGTATGTGGGCGTAGGCATCACCTACAAGTTTGATGCTCTCTACAAGAACAACAAGAAACTTCGTCAGGCAAAGGCGGCGACCCTTCAGGCAGAAATCGCACAGTCGGCGGTTGAGGAAAATATCGCCAACGGCGTGCACGATGCCTATGTAAATCTCGACGAAGCGTTCACCCGGCTCAAGTCGAAAGAGACGAGTGTGAAATTGGCGCAGGAGAACTACTCCGTGGTGCGCAACCGCTATCTCAGCGGCCTGGCACTTGTCACCGACATGCTCGACGCAGCCAACGTGAAGTTGAGTAGCGAACTCGACCTCACGAATGCTCGCATCGACATCGTCTACCAGCACTGTCTGTTGAAGAAAACTATCGGAAACCTATAAAACTCATAACAATAAAATGGCTAAAAAGAAATTCATACCAAATCTGGTCTTAATCCTTGTAATCATAGGCGGCATCGTCTGGGTGGCAAGCAAATTCTTCCACTTCGGCAATGTGGAATACACCGACAATGCGCAGGTGCGTCAGGACATTATGCCTATAAACACCCGTGTGCAGGGATTTATCAAGAAGATATATTTTTCGGAGTATCAGCACGTCAAAAAAGGCGACACGCTGCTTGTGATCGAGGACTCCGAGTTCCGCCTCCAGTTGGCACAGGCGGAAGCCAACTATGCCAACGCCATTGTAGGCAAGAACGCTATGCACACAACCATCAGCACCACGCAGAGCAACATCTCGGTGAGCGATGCTGCCATCACGGAGGCTAAGGCACGCCTCGACAACGCCAAACTCGAATATGACCGCTACACCACACTGTTGAGTCAGGACGCTGTGACCCGCCAGCAGTTTGACCGCGTGAAGACCGACTACGATGCCGCACAGGCACGCTACGACCAACTCACCCGTCAGAAAAACTCTACGGCACTCCTGAAGCAGGAGCAGACCCAACGCCTCGAGCAGAACGACGGAGGCATCAAGATTGCTGAAGCGGCTCTCAACCAGGCACGACTTAACCTGTCCTACACCGTTATTGTGGCGACAGCCGATGGCGTGACCGGTCGCAAGAACATCCACGAGGGACAACTTGTGCAGCCGGGTCAGACGATGGTTGACCTTGTGGTTGCCGACAGCCGTTGGATTATCGCCAATTACAAGGAAACGCAGACATCAAAGATGCAGCCTGGACAGACTGTGCAGATTACCGTCGACGCAGTGCCGGGAGTGGTCTACGAAGGCCGTGTACAGGCTCTGTCGAAGGCCACAGGTGCATCGTTCTCGCTCGTGCCTCAGGACAATTCGTCGGGCAACTTTGTCAAGGTGGAGCAACGCATCCCGGTGCGCATAGAGTTTACCGACGCCAACAGCAAGGAAAATCTTGAACGCTTGCGTTCGGGTATGAATGCAGAATGCACGGTCAATTTCTGATTGAATTATGGCAGGACCAAACATACCTAAAGAGATAATGATGTTCCGCGACTTTATCCCGAATAAAGTGCGGCTCATCATCACTCTGCTCATGGCATTGTCGTTTCAGTTCAGCGGCGGCATCTATCTCTCGTCGGCAGCCCGGATGGTGGGCTCGCTGGCGGTGAAGACGGAGGACATTATGATGGCCGGCTATGCGTCGTTTGTGGGAATGACGATGATTTTCCCAGTGCTCTTCCGGCTGAAGTTCCGTTTCACTTCGCGCACGATACTGCTCACGGTCTGCCCGGTGCTGATTGCGTGCAACATAGCCACCGTCTATTGCGACAATCTGTTTCTGATGATGGCAATATGCTTCGTGGCAGGAGCGTTTCGTATGTGGGGCACTTTTGAATGCCTCTCGAGTGCGCAGTTGAGCATCACCGAGACGCGCAATTTTGCGGTATTCTTCCCGGTGGTCTACATCATTGTGCTCGGCACTATCCAACTCTCCGGACTCGCCACAATCCACATAGGCGAACATATTCACTGGCACTATATGCACTGGGCTATTGTCGGTGTGCTCTGCTGCACGTGGCTCGTTGCGGTGACACTGACCCGCCATTTTCGCTTTATGAAGGCGATGCCGCTCAAAGGTATCGACTGGGTTGGCTGTGCATTGTGGTCGGTGTTTCTGCTGGCGATGATTTTCGTGTTCCAGTATGGCAAGTATTTCGACTGGACCGATGCAGCGGAAATCCGCATCGGCATCGTCGTAGCAGTGGTGTCGCTGCTGATTTCCGTAAGGAGGATGATGACCGTGCCGCAGCCCTACATCGAGGTGGCTACGTTCCGCTATCGCAACGTAATGACCCTGATATTCTTGTTCCTCGTGCTCGAACTGCTGCTCACGCCGTTTATGCTCCTTCAGAATGTGCTCACTGGCGGCATCCTTGGCTTCGACGACCTCAACAATGCGTCGCTCAACTGGCTGAGTTTCGCCGGCATCGTCGCCGGCACGGTGTTTATCTACTTCTGGCATGTGCGCTGGGGTGGCGGCTACAAGATGGCGGTGTTCCTTGGCTTCGGACTCATTGTGGTCTACCAGATTATGATGTATTTCCTTGTCGATCCCGGCTTGAACATCGAGAAACTCTATCTGCCGGCGTTTCTTCGCAGTGTAGGCTATGTGGTGCTCTATGTGTCGCTCACCGTCTACCTCACCGGGCAAGTGCCGTTCCAGCATTTCTTCCAGGGGTTGTGCGTACTCGGCTTTGTGCGCACTGGCTTCGGCGGACCGCTTGGCGAGGCGATCTATGAGCATTGGATGGAGCATTCGATGGCGTCAAACCTCGGCAATCTCAGTGCCACGCTTGATGCCGTGAACCCGTTGGCTGCATCAATGCCGCGCGGTGCGCTCATCGGCGAGGCTATGCAGCAGACCATGCTTGTGAGTCTGAAGGAAATCTTCGGCTGGACGTGTATCGGCGGCATTATCCTGCTCCTTGTAATCATCTCCTACCGCTTCCTCAACAAAGGTCGTGCAGGTCGTCTTCCCGGCATGCGCCACATCAAGCGTATAATGAAGCGCAGTCTGATTCCCTCCGAATAGGAATCCACGAAGCATTAATTCTGTCGGAATCGAACACGGCAAGAATGTAGCGGCAGAGACGTTTGATTGCGCCCTGTAAGTGGTGTCGCCAGCACCAGCCGATGCCCTGACGGTGATGGTGGTGCCCACTACGGGGCAAAAAAAATGACCGTTGTTTCACAACAATAGTCATCAATAAATCTACAATCTATAAAAACATATATATTTCGAAAAAAGCGGTTTTCTTAGGTAATAAATTCGATTTCCACGGCACTTGATTCAAAGAATCAAGATTGGGAGAACACTGGATTTTTGAACCCTTAGTTCTCAATCGCACTCCAAATATAATATTCACATTTCGGATATGCAAGATTTTTTAATAAAAAAATTGCAAATATTCTGTTTCATTTTCTATAATAGTGTTTAAAAACATCTTTTCCGCAGTTTTTGCTGTATCTTTGAAATAAGATAGGCTGCACCTCGGCAAAACTTGCAAGTGAACTTGCAGTTCTGCTCTCGGTTTGCACTAACTTTTGAAGAAGATAGGCTGCACCTCGGCAAAACTTGCAAGTGAACTTGCAGTTCTGCTCTCGGTTTGCACTAACTTTTGAAGAAGATAGGCTGCACCTCGGCAAAACTTGCAAGTGAACTTGCAGTTCTGCTCTCGGTTTGCACTAACTTTTGAAGAAGATAGGCTGCACCTCGGCAAAACTTGCAAGTGAACTTGCAGTTCTGCTCTCGGTTTGCACTATCTTTGAAATAAGATAGAAAAAATATAGACCGGTGATGAAGACAATAGGAATACTATCCGACACTCACGGACATTGGGACGACCGCTACGCCAAGCATTTTGCCAACTGCGACGAGATTTGGCATGCTGGCGACATCGGCAGCGACGAGGTGCTCGACCGTCTCAATGCCATTGCGCCTGTGCGTGCGGTGGCTGGCAACATCGACGGACAGCCGATGCGGCGCATCCTCGGGGTGTGGCGCGACTGGGAGACCGACGGCGTGAGTGTGTCGATGACCCACATCGGCGGCTATCCAGGCAAGTATGCGCCTGGAGTGAAGTTCAAACTGGAGGTGAAGCGTCCGCAGATTTTTGTGGACGGTCACAGCCATATCCTCAAGGTGATGTACGACCGCCAGTTAGGGTTGCTCCACATCAATCCCGGAGCGGCGGGCGTGTACGGCTGGCAAGCGGTGCGCACGCTCATACGCCTGACCGTTGACAACGGCACAATCAAGGACCTTGAAATTATTGAACTTGCAAAACCAGAACTATCATCAATCAAATAATATAGAATTATGAAAAAATTGGTATTGACATTGGCAATTGCATTGGCATGCGGAAGCGTGGCTTTTGCCCAGACATCGGAGAAGGTGGCAACTGCTGCCGCTAAAGTTGAAAAATGTGCCCAAAAGGCTGACAAGGCTTGCTGCAAGGCTAAGGCTGAGGGTGAAACTGCAAAGAAATGCTGCAAGGCGGCCGGCGACAGTGTGAAGAAGCAGTGTTGCAAGGCCGGCAAACAATGCTGCAAGGCAAAGATGCAGGCTGACTCTGCTAAAAAGAAAGCGGTTAAGCAATGCTGCAAAGGCAAGTTGAAAGCCGACTCTGCTTGCGTGAAGGTAAAGAACGGTGCAAAGGCAGTAGTGAAGAAATAGTTGATGCCGGACTCTGCTAAAATAACGATGCTCGGCACGGGCAGCGCATTCGTTACCCGTTGTTTCAACACTTGCTTTGTGCTTGAAACGTCATCGGCGCGCCTGTTGGTCGATGCCGGAGGCGGCAATGCCGTGCTGTCGAGGCTTGAAACCGTTGGCCTCAAGCCAGCCGACGTGCACCACATATTTCTCACCCACGCTCATACCGACCATGTGATGGGCGCAGTGTGGGTGGCAAGGGCAATGGTCAACGCAGCGAAGAAAGGCAAGTTTGACGGAGAATTCCGCATCTACGGGCACGAGCGTGTGCTCAATGTGCTTAAGGAGATTTGCCGGCTTACGTTTTCTGCCAAGGATTTTTCGATACTCGAAAGTCGTGCGACGTTTGATGTGCTGACCGATGGTTCACGCCGATTGGTGGGCGACATTGATATGGAGTTTTTCGATATCCATTCCACAAAGGAACGGCAGTTTGGCTTCCGTGCAGTCCTTCCCGATGGCAAGACGGTGGTGTGTCTCGGCGACGAGCCTTTGAACGAGGTCAATGTGGAGATTGCATCAAATGCCGACTGGCTTATGACTGAGGCGTTTTGTTTGCACAAGGATGCTGATGTCTACAAGCCGTATGAGAAGCATCACAGCACGGCTCTCGATGCCGGCAGGGCTGCCGCCCGGTTGAAGGCAAAGAATCTCGTGATTTACCACACCGAGGACAATACGTTGGCGACGCGCCGTGCCACATATACGGCAGAAGCGGCGCAGGAGTTTGCTGGCAACGTTGTTGTGCCGGATGACTTGGATGTGATTCGGATATAGCAGAACGGAGAAAAAAGAACTCCGCCATAGGCAGAAGCCTGCGGCGGAGTTTCGTTTTGTGTATAGGGGTTGACTATGCGTCAATGTTTGCGTAGGTGGCGTTCTTCTCGATGAACTCGCGGCGCGGCGCAACGTCCTCGCCCATAAGCATTGAGAATACGCGGTCGCAGGCTGCTGCATCGTTGATGTGCACTTGCTTGAGCCAGCGGTTTTCGGGGTTCATTGTGGTTGTCCAGAGTTGCTCGTCCGACATCTCACCAAGACCTTTATAGCGTTGCACCTTGATGGCCTTCTCATCGCCGTGTCCGAACTCCTCGATGAAACTTGCCTTTTGGTCGTCGCTCCAGCAGTAACGCTCCACGCTGCCCTTGCTGCATTTGTACAACGGCGGAGTAGCGATGTAGAGGTAGCCGTTCTCGATAATCGGGCGCATACGGCGGAAGAACAATGTCATCAGAAGGGTTGCGATGTGGCTTCCGTCGACATCGGCATCGGTCATAATGATGATCTTGTGGTAGCGGAGTTTGCTGATGTTTGGCTCTTTGCTGTCCTCCTCAGTGCCGATGGTCACGCCAAGGGCGCGGAATATGTTGGTGATTTCCTGATTGTCGAAAACCTTGTGTTCCATTGCCTTCTCCACGTTGAGGATTTTACCGCGCAACGGAAGGATTGCCTGATGCACACGGTCGCGACCCTGTTTTGCTGTACCGCCTGCAGAGTCTCCCTCGACGATGAAGAGTTCGCAGTCCTCAGCCGTGCGCGACTCGCAGTCGGCGAGTTTGCCGGGAAGGCCGCCGCCGCCGAGCGGCGACTTGCGCTGGATGCTTGCGCGAGCCTTCATAGCCGCGCTGCGCGCTTTGGCTGCCAGTGCCACTTTCTGCACGATGGTGCGTGCCTGTTTCGGGTGCTCTTCGAGATATGCACCGAGGGCATCGCTCACGGCAGTCTGCACAGCGCCGATAACCTCGTTGTTGCCGAGTTTTGTCTTTGTCTGGCCCTCAAACTGAGGCTCCATCACCTTCACTGAGATTACGGCTGTAAGACCTTCGCGGAAGTCGGCCGGGTCGACGGTCACTTTCTCCTTTTCGAGAATCTTCGACTCGTCGGCGTATTTCTTCAGGGTCGATGTCAAGCCGCGGCGGAAGCCGGTGAGGTGCGTACCGCCCTCGATGGTGTCGATGTTGTTGACAAACGAGTAGATGCACTCGTTGAACGCCGTGTTGTAGGTGAATGCCACTTCAACAGGGATGCCTTGACGCTCCGTGTTGATGTAGATGATATCTTCGATGAGATGTTCTTTCGATTGGTCGATGTAGCGCACGAATTCCTTGAGACCCTCGGTGGAGTAGAACACTTCGCTCTTAGGCTCGCCGTTCTCGTCCTTGACGCGCATATCGGTGAGCGTGAGGTGGATGCCTTGGTTAAGGAATGCGAGGTCGCGCAGGCGGTTTGCCAGAGTGTCGTAGTCGTAGACGGTGGTCTGCGTGAAGATGCTCGGGTCTGGACGGAAGTACACCTTCGTTCCGGTCTCTTCAGTGTCGCCGACGATTGCCACCGGCGCTTTAGGATGGCCGTAGGCATATTCCTGCATATAGACGTGTCCGTCGCGGCGCACTTCGGCGCGCAGATAGGTTGACAATGCGTTGACACAAGAAACGCCGACGCCGTGCAGACCGCCCGACACCTTGTAAGAACCCTTGTCAAACTTACCTCCGGCGTGGAGCACTGTCAGGACGACTTCCAATGCCGATTTATGCAGTTTTTTGTGTTTGTCGACAGGGATACCGCGTCCGTTGTCGACTACAGTGATGGAGTTTTCCTCTCCGATAATAACCTCTATGTGAGTAGCGAAACCGGCAAGAGCCTCATCGATGGAGTTGTCGACCACCTCATACACCAGATGGTGGAGACCCTTAGGGCCTGTGTCGCCGATATACATGGCAGGACGTTTGCGCACTGCCTCCAAGCCTTCAAGCACTTGAATGTTACTTGCGCTATAATTTTCGTTGTTCTCAGTCATTCTTTTATCGATTATCCTTTAAACGTACAAATTTACGAAAATTTCCTTATTCCATTGCGTTAAAAATTGTGTTTTTAGCGATGCGGAGAGATGAAAAAAGGCAATTCGTAGATTGTTTGGGAAAAATAAGAAAACGGTATTGCACAAAGAATTTTTAATGTCTACATTTGTGGTGCTAAGCAAAGATTTCGAATTCATACAATTTCATTTTTGAAGTTGTAATTCTAATTGCTTAAGGCGTTTCTATTTGTTTGTCCTTTAGTTTGATTTACCATGAAAGAGAGTAAAGCATTTATTTGATAAAAGCAAAAAAGGCTGGCCGAAGTGATTTCGCCCAGCCTTTTTTGCTGTTTGTCCTGCCGATTATTTCACAACGGCGCGGATTGAACGTCCGTTGTAGCGGTCGCGGCTTGACCATTCGTTGTGAATTGTTTCGTTGAATGTGTTGTAGAATGCGATGTCTTCCACAATCTTGTCTTCGCTGCCAGTAAAGATGTTGCTTGACCAGTATTGTCCGAAGTTGTTCACGTCATACAGTGTTCCCTCAACGTAGTAGCCTGCGAAAGGCATAAAGATTGAGTTGCTGTTTGTCTTGCTCTTGAACTCTAAGCCAGAAACAGTTTCGCCTGCTGCGTTTGTGCGTGTTGTTGCAGTGCAAACGGTGTTTTGGTGGAGTTCATCGAACTCGGCAACGCTCGGCATACGGATTGGTTCTTTCCATGCAACTGTAGCAGCGTCGTCGCTTGCTTCGAGAGTTCTCTTGTTGTCAGTTGTGTTGTACTTGCTGTAGGTTGGCCATTTGTAGACTTCGAGGGTGAAATTTGTCTTTGATGCAGTTTCGCCCCAAGCGAAGTAACCGCCTGTCTCAGCCTCACCGGAAGCGCCGAGGTTTGTTTCTGCCCAAAGCAATCCGCTTGGCAAACCGAGGTCTACGAAACGCTGACCGTTTACTTCATAGATGCCTCCACCGAGGTCTTTCTTGTAAGAATCGTCTTCTTTACCGCCTTTGTTGTCATCGCTGCTACAAGATGCCATAGTGAAACCCATGCAAAGAGCAACAACCGCCAATTTAAAAATCTTCTTCATTGTAGTGGTACACTTGTCCGTGTCGTGCGCAACATAAAAAATAAAATATAAAAAAGTTCGTTTTTGTAGTCTTCTGCCAGTGGCGAAGACGGGCGCAAAGGTAGCCAACATTTGTGAAAAAATCGCCGAGTTGTTTTCCTTTGTTGTTTCTTTTTGACAACCGCACGGCAAAAAGGTTTAATTCCCCGGTTGCGATTGTTGCGAAAACAGTGTCGGTCACCGGGTTAGAAATACCCCACGATGTGGAGTATCGATGGCGTGAGGATGGCTGTGAAGATGCCGTTGAGGGTGAGGCCGAGGCTGGCGAATGCACCATAGCGGTCGCTGATGCCGAAGGCGCGCGACGAGCCTACGGCGTGGGCGGCAGTGCCTATCGACAAGCCTTGTGCCATCGGGCTGTGCACGTGCGACCAGCGCATCACGGCGAAGCCTACGATGCCTCCGAAGATGCCCACGCTCACCACCACGGCGGCGGTGAGTGCAGGGATGCCGCCGAGCGAACTGGTCACCTCCATAGCGATAGGTGTGGTTACGCTTTTTGCGGCGAGCGACATTACAATCTCGTGCGACGCGCCGCACAGGTCAGCCACCACAACCACGGAGATGATGCCGGAGATGCAGCCGCCGAGAGCCGAGAGGGTGATGGGCAAGAGTTGCTTCTTCACGGTGGACAGTTGCTTGTAGAGCGGCACGGCGAGAGCCACAACGGCAGGCTTGAGCCAGAACTCAATGTAGCGACCGTATTGGTTGTAGGTGTCGTAGGGGATGTCGTTAGCCATCAGAAACACTATGATAAGTGCTATGGTGACCAGAATGGGGTTGAAGAGGGAGAAGCGGGTGCGCCGCTGTATGAGTTGTGCTGCTCCGTAGATCACGAATGTGAGGGCGAGCAGGAAGTAGGGGTTTCTAATGTAGTCCATGACGGTGTTGATATTTTCTTACTAATTGGTGAATCCAGCCTGTAACCACGATTACCACAACGGTGCTGACGGCTGACGAGAGGATGATTGGCAGAAGTTGCGCCTTGATGATGTCGAGGTGGAGCATCAGTGCCACGCCTGGCGGGATGAAGAAGAAACCGAGATTCTTTACAAGGAAGTTGGAAATGCTTTCCACCCAGCGGAGTTTAATCCATTTCAGTTGAAGGCATGCAGTGAGCAGAAGCATGCCGATGATGCTCGACGGCAGTTTGATGCCTGTGAGCCATACCACCAGTTCCCCTATGGCAAGGAAACCGAAGATGATGCCACATTGATAAACCATAGAAATATTTATTTACCTAAAACAATCGGGTGCAAAATTACTGCTTTTGGCGGCAATAAAAAAGGAACCGCGACGCTAATTGCATCGCGGTCCCCGAATTTTACGGTTGACTGTGTGGCTTATTTCACGCTAACCACGCGAGCCATTGAGCCTTGTGCATTTTCAACGCGTACGGCATAGTAGCCGGTTGCCATCGGGATTGATGTGGAAGCGGAGATGTTTCCTGCAAATACGCGGTGACCGTTGATGTCGAAGATTTCTACCTTGCTGTCGCTGTCGGTGCTGACGGTGACTGCGCCTTCGCTTCCGGCGATTGCCACGCCGTCGAGGGCTACGCTGTCAACGCCGTCGGCAACCTTGAAGAGGGCGATGAGCGTTGTGTTGCGCGAAATCTTGAGTTCAGTGCCTTCCACTGCCTTGCCGTTGGCTGTAATCTTGTCGAGAGTGTAGCCATTGTCGGGGGTTACAGTGATGGTGAGCGGAGCGAGACGCTTAACCTTGCTGCCCGAAGTAACCACATCTCCATCGGCGGTAGTCACCTCGATTGATCCGTTGACCGTAGGCATAATTGTGAGCACTGCCACGTCGCAGCCTGAGCCATTGCCGCTCATGCTTGGAGTCCATCCCTTTTCGGTAGCGATGGATGTGTCGGAATTCTCGGCGTCGTTAGGCGTGTCCTCAGTGCCGGTGAGCAGCGTGAGGGTTGAGCCGGTAATCTTCTCATCGTCGCTCAATGTAGGATATTGAGGCAGCGTGAAGTAGAAGTCGTTGAGTTCGCATGCCGTCATGCCGTTGCCGCCGCAGTCAACAAGGCGAAGGTCGCTGAGGCTGCTGAGGTCGAGGGCGTGGATGGCGTTGTTGTTGAACGAGAGGCTCTGGAGCATCGGGTTCTTCGACACGTCGAGCGTGGTGAGGCTGTTGCCGCTCACTGCCAACTGGTAGAGGTTGGCGTTCTTGGTCACGTCTATGCTTGTGAGCAGGTTGCTTGACGCATAGAGGTAGTTGAGGTTGGCAAGGTTTGTCACGTCGATAGTCTCGAGGTAGTTGCCGTTTACGTTAACTTGGTTGAGCAACGGATTGTTGGTGAAGTCGATTGCTTCAAGTTGGTTGACCTTGGCATCGACCTGAACAAGTTCAGCGTTCTTAGAGAGGTCGAGTGCCGTCAATTCGTTGCCGTAGCAGAGGAGAGTCTGCAATGCTGTGTTTTTGGTCACATCGAGGCTCTTCAGTTCGCAGTAACTGCAATCGAGTTCGATGAGATCTGCTTGTCCGCTCACGTCGATTGAGCGGATAGGGTTCATATAAGTGTTGACGTAGGTGAGGAGGTTGGTCTTGGAAAGGTCGATGCTTGCAATCTTGTTGTTCCAGAGACCGTACTCTTCGCCAAATTCGCCCCAACTTTCGAGGTTGAGGTAGAACACGTCGCCAGTGATGGTGATGGTCGACATTGTTGCCATTGGGTCGGTTGGAGTGGCAGCAGTGCCGTCGATGCGGGTCGATTTCGTCTCGCTGACGGTGTATTCCTGGCTTGAGCCGTTACCCCAGTCGATTGTTACTTTCGGGTCGGTTGAAGATGTTTTGTATGCGCCGAGGCTGAAGGAGAGTTCTTGTCCGATAGGTGCAGTGAACGAAACTGAACTTGTTGCGCTGCGGAATTTCACCTCGATGGTTGCGTTTTCGTTGACAACAAACCATTCGTCATCGCAACGTTCGCCGTTGATGAGCACGCAGTCGAGCACCTTGCCTTCGTCAGGCGTTGCGTCAACGTGGATTGCCACGCCGGCCTTGGCTGTCGTGGTCACGTCTGCCAACTGCTGGAAGTAGCCGCCCGACCATTGCGACAGTGTGAACGAGCCACCGTCGGTGACGTATTTGGTGAATGTGAAAGTCTGTTCGGCAGTCATACCTCCGTACTGACCGGTTACGGTCACCTTCTTGCCGCTGTCGGTGGCGTTGACCGTTACGGCTACGTCAGGGTTGGTGGCAGTGCCGTCGCCGGTTACGTTAGGCTTCCATTTCATGTCGGTCGACGACACGTATTCGGTGTCGGCAGTCTCTGCGTTCGAGCCGTCGATCTTCAGCGTATTGTAGTCGCTGTAGGCGGCAGGCATGGTGCGGAGGGTGAACGTCATAGAGTTGCCTGTCATCTTGGCATTGTTGCTGATGTCCACATAGTTGAACCGTCCCCACGCATTGATGTAGTTGAAGTAGAAGAACGAGCACAGGGTGTTGGCTGCCCGGAACTCGCGGAGGTGGTAGAGGTTGTCGAGGTTGATGTAACTTATCTGCGTGTCGCTGATGTTGAGTGTGTAGATGCTGCTATTGTTGGAAATGTCGAGGTGACGCAGGTTGGTGTTGTTGACCAAGAGGGTGTGCAACCCGGTGTTGGTAGTCACGTCGACCGACGAGAGGGCGTTGTTGCCCACGCTGAGGTAACTGAGTTCAGGGTTGTTAGCCACGTTGATGTTTGACAACTGGTTGTTGCTGCAGTCCAGTGATTCGAGTTTGGTAAACTTGGCTACGTCGAGTTCAGTCAGGTAGTTGCCGTTGACCGAAAGGGTGGTGAGGCTTGGGTATGTGCCGTCCTCAAGGTCGAGCAACGCGTTGTTGGAGAGGTTGAGCACACGGAGAGTCGGCAGCGAGATAGCATAAAAATGCATGATGTGGCAGTTGTTCATGCTTATCTGTGTCAGGTTGGTGTTGCCGTCGTAGAACACCACCGTGGTCAGTTCTGGGTTGTCGTTGGCTGTGAAATAGCGCAACTTGTCGAAAGTGATGAGGTTGAGGGTCACAAAATTGTCACCATTGTTAGTGACGTTGAGGTCCTCAAGGGAGTTGGCAACCGAGGTGATGTCAAACTGGTGCGAATCGAGTTGGTTGTTTTGGATTTCCAACTTGGTGAGCACACTGTTGCCTTCGGCGCTGAAGGTCGTGATGGCATTGTCGCGGAGGTCGAGTTCTGTCACAGCAGGGAGTCCGCTCATTGAGAACGAAGTCAACTGGTTTTCTGACAGGTCGATTTCGGTAAGTGCTGCCGCGTCGGAGAATGTCGCCGACGAGAGGCTCTGCTTGCGGCAATCAAGGTAGATGATGTTACCCTTGATGGTGATGGTCTTCGATGCGCCCACCTTGCCTTTGAGTTCGCTGCCGTAGGTGTAGGACGGCTTCGTCATGTTGTAGATTTTCTCTGTGCCGTCACCCCAGTCGATGGTGAAGGCATCGTCGGTGGAGGCAGCCCAGGCATACAACTGGATGTCTGCTCCTTCGTCGAGTGTGGTGGTCAGCGTGACCACACTTTCCGTTGCATTGGCCAAAGGAATTGCCAATAGCGCGAGAATGAATTGAAGTAGTAATTTTTTCATAAAGATATGTTTAGAAATTTGATTGTTTATCCTTTGTTGTGCATTACAAAAGTAATAAAAATACTTTTACAATTGTAGCAAAAAGATTGCATAACGTGCTGCAAACTGCAAAAATCTTCTTGCCGCCAGCGTCGGCGATGCTCTAACGGTGTGGGTGGCGTCGCTTACAGGGTGCGCTCTGCCTTAGCCAATACGGATTTATTGTCGTATTCGCCCCTGGCAGAATTAATGCTTAGTGGATGTCGTTTTGGGGATAATAGGGGACAATATTGACCCTTATCCTCGAAAAAGTGTGGTTTTTGCCTGTTTTTATCATCGAAAAAGTGTGGCTTTTGTTGGATTTTATCATCGAAAAAATGTAATCATTGGGGTTAATGTGCTGTAGATTAGTGCGTAATAAAAAACGGGAGGCGGGTCTTTCACAAGAACCGCCTCCCTGGGCATTATTCTAACCTTTGTAAAACCTATAAGAATTTGCTATTGAATCTTGTTTACCTGTTCTTTTAGCGAACTTAACCTGTCGGTGTAGTAACTTCTTACGTCGTTCCACCGGTAGTAGGGCCACATATCGGTGGCTACCGGGATGTGCGACTCTTTTTCGTTGTGGAGAATCTTGACCACAACATCGTTTTTGCCGTTTCGGTAGAACACCATCTGCAAGTTGGCTGCCATCGGTGTGGCCTTGAAGTCGGACCAGTGCTTGTAGACCTCCTCTGGCTTGCTTACCGACACGTCGAACCCGTCGACCTGAAGCAGGGCGAGGAGTGGAATCACGTTGCCGTCGTGTCCGAAACGGAGGTCGGCGGCGATGTTGCTGCCGGCGACGGCGCTGTCGGCACATTCGATGATGTTTTCAACCAGCGTAGAGGCGTTTGCCATAACGAGTCCTTGGCTCATTGCCGGGTTGGCATTGCCGATGTAGAACTTGTAGTTGATGCACTGCCACAGGTCGAAAAGTTCCTTGGCGGTGAAGATGTCGTAGAACGACACCTGCGTCTCGATGTCCTGGATGTCGACGGCAATCCAGTAGAACGCCCACATCAGTTTCTCGGGATTGACCTCGCAGCGGATGAAGCCGTTGTCGCTGAACAGGCTTTTCACCAACCGGTCTGGGTTGACGTGCTCCGCCTCAAACTTGCGGTATTCTTCCACCCACGGACCGTGCTCGCCGTTGGTGAAACAGTTCGACTTGTCGGTGTGGTAGTTGAGATACGCCATATTCTTGTTGTTCATCTCGTAACTGATGCTGAGTTGCGGCGCAAGGCCCTTCAGTTCGTCGCCGAAAGCCGCCATACTCATAGCGCAGCGGTAGACCACCGTTGACCGGGCATCGACACGCCGCTTGCCCTTGAACACCTCTGGAAAGTTGGCGTACATGCGGCTCGCTATGCCACGGTGCTGGCGCGCTCCGAGGGGGGTGAGGTCGCCTCCGCGTCCTTGCGTCTCCTTGAACACTGTGCGCACGCGTTGCAACACATCCTGTCCGAGGGCGGTGAGGCAGCCAGCCTCCTGTGCCTTCTCCATCAGCGAGATGGTGTAGAGGCAATCGCCGTCGCCGAGCAGATAGCGAGAGCCGTGACGGCCGTAGTGGCTGATGTAGAACGGCTTGTAGCCTTTCGGTGCGGCGGTGAGTTTGGCAGAAGGCTCAGGGTAGGCAAGATACACTCCGCCGGCCTTGTTGAGGTCTGCACTGATTTCCTCGAATGAGGTCTGGGCATAAGCGTTGCCGCAAGCCACGACCGCCGACAACAGTAATAGTTTCAGATATTTCATAATTCATCTTGATTTTTCAGACTGGAGGATGCCTGATGTGGGCATCCTCCGCAATCTGAAAAAAATGTGGACTGAAGCGACAGACTCAAATCTATTTTGAGTAGCCGTCGTTTTGAATCAATTGTGGAATGTTAGAGAACTCTGTCGATGGGATAGGGAACAACTTCAGGTAGTCTTCAACGTCAGAGCCGAGGCGTTCGCCGTTCTTCCAGTCCCAGTTGTTGCCCTTGGTGAACTTGTTGAAGCGGATGAGGTCGGTGCGGCGCACGAGTTCGCTTGCAAGTTCACGCTGACGCTCGGCGAGGATGAAGTCGAGGTCGAGTTGGCTGAGGTCGATGTCGCCCGACACATCGGAGCGTACGCCGGCTTTCGCATATTTGCCCGACATATAGGCACGCTCGCGGATTTCGTTGACGTATGCCAGCGCATCAGCCTTGCTGCCCTGAGCACCGCGGAGGATGGCTTCCGCTGCGATGAGATAAGCCTCGCCGGTGCGGAACATCGGGAAGTCGATTGATGTGTAGGTGTCGCCCGCAGCCGGAATCTGGTCGTCCTTGGTCACGTTGCGCCATTTGATGTAGCCGTAGCCGCAAGTGAAGGTGCTTGTCATATTCTCGTTGGCATCCCAAGTTTCCTTTGTCTGGTTAGGCAGAGCGGTCATGAACTGAGCACGCTTGTCCTTCTTCTGGTTGCCCCAAGTGTCGGCAGTGTTGAACATCACGTCGTCGGCATCGAAAGCGTCCACGAGAGTGGTTTTCGCACGGACGTTACCCCAGCCGCGTGAGCCCACACCGGTGTTGTAGAGTTCGTTCATCGGACCGTTGACGAAAGCCTTCACATAGAAGTTCGTGCCGGCAGAACTCTGTGCGTGTTCGCCGTCCTGCACGAGCGGCCAGATGATTTCCTTGCACTGGTCGTTGTCGGCGAGGAAGATTTGGCGGTAGTCGCTTGCCAAAGGATAGTGTCCGTCGTCGATAACCTTCTTCGCATAGGTGAGCGCGTCGTTGTAGCGGTTTTCACCAATCCAAGTCTCTGCGTTGAGGTACATACGCGCGAGGAGGAACCAGTCAGCCACGCGGTCCACACGACCGTAGACGTTGGCACCCGGTGCTTTGAGGTCAGACTCGATGGCTTTCAGTTCGCTTTCTGCAAACTCGAAGATTTTTTTGCGTGACCACTGCTCAGGAATGTCCTTTACGCCGGTGTGCTCGTCGATGTAAGGCACGCTGCCGAAGAGGTCGCAGAGAGTGGCGTAGCAATAGGCGCGGATAAAGCGAGCCTCTGCGCGGTAACTGTTGCATTCAGAGCCGAGAGCGTCCCAGAGTCCGCGGCTCTTGAGTTTGCTTTCAGTGCATTCGCGGAGAATTTCGTTGCTGTAGGCAATCGACATATAGAGACGTTGGTAGGTCCAGCGGATTACGGATGCGTTGGACGAATCCCATTGGAGGTTGAGGCACTTGCGCAGACCGTTGGACGACGACGGCATAAGGAAGTCGTCGGTGTTGAGTTCCTGAAGATAGAACAACAGGCGGACGTAGCCCGAATAGCCCTCGTTTGCGCCTTCAAGGTCGCCCTCGCCACCGTCGCCGCCCTTCTGGCCGGTGAGGATGAGAGAGGCGTAGCATTTGGCAAGCACTCCGGTGTAGCCCTCGGCAGTGCTGTAGACCTGTTCGCCAACCTGCTGGTTGTCGTCGAGTGGCATGGTGTCGAGGTCTCCGAAGCACGAAGTCATCAGACAGCACATCACTGCGAATATCATTGATCTGAATATATTCTTTTTCATGATTTGTCTTTGTTTTTGAGGATTTTAGAAGTTCAAGTTTAACGATAACGAGAATGTGCGAGGACGCGGATAGACGTTGCGGTCGATGCCGTCGTAGATTTCAGGGTCTACGCCAGAGTAGCCGGTGATTACGCACACGTTTTGCACGGCAGCCGAGATGCGGAGATTGCTTGAAGTGTTCCACAGTTTCTCGAAGGTGTAGCCGAGCGTGATGTTGTCGATGCGGAAGAAGTCGCCCTTCTGCAAGAAGTAGTCGGAGTAGAGTTGCTGCTGGGCGAAGCCTTTGTCGGCAGTGACCTTAAGCACGTTGGAGAAGTTGCCTTGGTCGCTGTAGACCTGCTGCTGATACTGGTTTGCCTCGATGTAGTTGTAGATGTAGTTGCCGAACGAGCCGTGACCGGTGATGCCCAATTCCCAGTTCTTGTAGGTGAACTGAGTGTTGAAGCCCAAATACGACTTAGGCAGTGCGCACTTGTTGGCGCGGCGTGTCTCCTTCGCCGATACAGTGCCGTCGGGTTGCACATACTGTCCTTCGAGAGGCTTTCCGTTCTCGTCGTAGGCTTGCTGTGCAAGGTAGAATGTGTAAGGGCGTTTGCCCACCATAAAGCATTGAACAAACTTACCTGTGTTGGAGATTGCTCCGGTTTCAACATAAGAGCCCTCGCTGTCGACCACGTTCAACTTGGTGATTTTCGAGTCGTTCCAAGTGTAGTTGAAGCCGAGAGTCCAGGTGAAGTCCTTGGTTTGCACCGGTACGGTGTTGATGGAGAACTCGACACCCTTGTTGTCCATCTCGCCGATGTTGGTGGTGAGCACTGCGGAGTAGTTCACGCCGGAGATTACAGGGATGGTGTTGAGGAGGTCCTTGGTGTGACGCTTGTAAACGTCGATGGCACCGTAGATGCGGTTGTTGAGGAAACCGTAGTCAAGACCCACGTTCCACGTTTCGGTTGTTTCCCACTTGATGTCGTTGTCGTAGCCGTTCGGACGGTAGGTGCGATACCAGGTGTCGCCGAAGAGGTAGCACGACTCAGGATAGGAGATGGAGAATGTGGTCATGTAAGGGTAGTCGTTGATGATGTCCTGCTGACCTGTCTGTCCGTAACTGAGACGGAGTTTGAGGTTGTTGAGCACATGGTTGTCCTTCAGGAATGCCTCCTCGGAGATTTTCCATCCGAGAGCCACCGATGGGAAGTAGCCGAAGCGGTTGTTTTTGGCGAAACGCGAAGAACCGTCGGTACGGAATGTAGCGGTAACCATGTAGCGGTTGTCGTAGGCGTAGTTTGCACGACCGTAGAGCGAGAGGAGATAGTACTCCGACTCAGAGTGCTTCGGAGAGAACACCTCTTCGCCTTCAGGCGACAGCGATGTGTCGTTGTACTTCTTCCAGAAGTGCTGCCATCCGTAGCCCACCATTGCACTCACGTCGTGCTTGCCGAAGAGGTGCTGGTAGTTGGCATAGAGGTCGAGCAGAGTGTTGCGCTTCTTCTGTGTGGAGTTGTAGTCGAGACCTGTGCCGTCCTTCAGGTTTGAAGTGTACATCATTCCTGCGAGCGTAGGCACATCCTTGGCGTATTCGCTTTTCAGCACGTCGTAGCCGAGGTTCATGTTGAGTTGCAGATCCTCAAAACCGTGAATCTTGTAGTTCACTGCCAAGTTGCCGATAGAACGGTAAATCTTGTTGTTGAGGTTCTGCAAATCGAGTTGTGCGCGAGGGTTGTCGGTCTGGATAGCCATAGGCGAGTTGCCGTTCATCCAGATGAAGTAGCCGAGACCTGGGTCGGTGGCAGATGTTGCGCTACCAGTCTTCACTGGGCGTGTAGGGTCGTAGGCGAGAGCGTTGCCCACAACTGACTCGTCAACCTGCGTGTTGTTTTCATACGAACCCTTGATGTTGAGGTTCAGCGTCAGGTGGTCCTTGAAGAACTTAGGCGAGATGCCGCCGTTCACCGTGTAGCGCTGATAGTTGTTTGTGCGGATGACACCGTCCTGGTTAGTGTAGCCCAGCGACAGGCGCGCAGGCGCTTTCTTGGCGATGCTGCCCTGCACGGAGAGGTTGTGGTCAGTACCGAATGCTGTGCGATAGATTTCCTTCTGCCAGTCGGTGTTGAAAGTGCCGAACTCGGCATTCTCAGGCACGCCGGTAACTGTCTTGGCAAATGCCTTGAACTCGTCGGCGTTGAGCACCTCAAGACGCTTTGCTGTGGTGCTGACCGAGAAGTTTGCCGAATAGTTGAATTTAGGTTTGCCCGAAACGCCTTTCTTTGTGGTGATTACAATCACACCGTTTGATGCGCGCGAACCGTAGATGGCGGTTGCCGATGCGTCCTTCAGCACGGTGAGAGTCTCGATGTCATTAGGGTTGATGCCGCCGATGAGGTTGCTTCCGCCCTCGATGGTAGAGTTGTCTACAGGCACGCCGTCAACAACAATCAGCGGGTCGTTGGATGCTGAGAGTGATGCTCCCGAACGGATACGGATTGTAGAGCCTGAGCCCGGAGCGCCCGAACTTGAAACCACGCTTACGCCGGCAATCTTGCCCACCAGCGCGTCCTGTGCGGTAGAGCGTGAGCCCTTGTTGAAATCGTCGGGTTTGATGGCTGAGATAGAGCCGGTAAGGTCGGTTTTTTTGACAGTGCCGTAGCCCACTACAACCACCTCATCGAGTTGAGTGTTGTCGGGAGACATCTTCACGTTCAGGTTTGAGCCTACCGGTACAGTCTTGTCGGAGTAGCCGATGTAACTGAGGTGCAGGTTCTTGGTGCTTTCCGGCACGTCCTCAAGCACGAAATTGCCGTCGAGGTCGGTCACTGTGCCGCCCTTCATGCCGTCGGCGGTGATGGTTACGCCAATCATCGGTTCGCCGTTCTCGTCGAGGATGCGGCCTGCCACACGCTGGCCGTTGCTCTTGGTTGTCGGTGCTGCTGATGTTGGCTTGACACTGTTGTGATTTGCTTTGGTGATAATCACGTTTTTGCCTTCAATCTTGTAGTCGATGCCTTTCTGACCCTTGAGGATCTGTTCCACTACGACCGAAAGGTCAACATTGTTGGCTGAAACGCTTACGCGCTTCTGGGTGTTGAGGTCCTCCGAAGAGAAGACAAACGAGTAGCCGGTCTGTTCTTTCAGCTCGGTGATGGCCTGTTTCACTGTCACGTTGCTTGCCTTGAGCGACACTCGCTGAGCAGAAACCGGGAGGCTGCACAGCAGGGCTAAGGCTGCAATCATTGCTTTTCTGTTTAAGTTCATATAATATTTGAATAAAAGGTTGTTTTTTAGGTTTGTAAAGCCCACTAGCGTTGGTTCTCGCCGTGGAAGTGTCAGTATATAAGATATGAATTTGACTTATCGCCTTCAATCTTCTTGTATTTCAGTTTCTGGGTGCGTGAGAGTGTGGTTAGCACTTGCTCCAGCGTAGCCCCGTCGGAGTTAAACGAATAGTAGAACTGCTTGTTGCGCAGAGGCTTAGCAATTTGGATGTGCGCATCATAGGTGCGTTCCAGCGTCAAGGCAATCTGCTCCAGCGGCACTTCGTCGAAATTGATTTCGCCGTGAATCCACGCATCGGAGTGGGTTGCGTCGATTTTGCGCTTCACCATCCTGCCAGTGGCTTTGTCCATCACCACTCGCTCGTTGGGCTGGAGTTGCTGGTGCTGTGCGGTCTTGCTGCTCTTCAGGTCCACGCATCCACGGATAAGGTCGACCACGAGTGCGCCGTCGCTCTTGTAGTCAGCCACGGTGAAGTATGTGCCGAGCACCTTGACAGTAGCACTCTCTGTAGCCACCGTGAACGGCAATGCTTCGTTCTTTGTCACATCGAAGCAGGCTTCGCCGGAGAGCCGCACGCTGCGGTCGTTGATGCCGAAACGTTGCGAATATGTGATGTTGGAACCAGCGTTGAGCCACACTTTCGTGCCGTCGGGCAGGGTGACCTGCGAGCGAGAGCCAGCAGGGGTGGTCACGGTGATGTCGGCAGCGAGTTGAGGCTGCAGCGAAGTGGCGTAACGGTAGCCCACGTAGGGTAGAGCCACGAGGATGATGACAGCGGCTGCGGCGCGCAGGAAGCGCACCAGACGGAGGCGGCGAGCCTTCTTCGCCTTCTTTGCGTCGGCATCGATGCGCTGCTGGAAGCGGCGGTAAGCGTTGTCGGCGTCGAATTTCTCGGTCGATGCTGCCACCGATGATGAGAAATTCACCTCGAAGCAAGCGCGGATGTAACGGCGTATCGCCGCCGACTCCAGTGCCTTGTCGCGAAGGAAGCGCACGGCTTCCGTGTCGTGGGAGTTGCTGATGTAGCGGTCGATCATCGCGTCGATGTCGTCGTATCGCTTGCTTTTGGGGGTATTATCCATATTTCGTTTATGCGTGTTGTACAATTATGACAATCGGGAAAAGAAAAAGGGCAGTGTAAAATGCGAATTTTTTGCCCGTTTTTGCGAGATTTTTGCAAAGTAACTGCAAATCATTGGATTAGCATTGCAATGATTATCCAGCGGAGGTAGCCGTCGAGATTGGCGTGGAGTCGGGCGATGGCGTTGTGGATGTGGTACTTCACGGTGCTGACCGAAATGCCGAGATTGTCGGAGATTTCGCTGTAACTCATTCCCTCCATACGGCTTTTGCAGAACACCGTGCGGCATTCCTCGGGCAGTTGGCTGATGGCTTTCTCGATTTGCTCTTCAAGTTCCTTCTCGATGAGGATGCCGAGCGGCTGGCGGTCGTCGCTGAAGATGATGTCGACGAGTTCGAGTTCTTGCTCAAGATTCATCTCGCCGTTCTGGAGCGAGAGTATGCGCAGACGGCTCTTCAGCGCGTTGAGACAACGGTTGCGCACGGCGGCAAAGAGATAGGAGTGGAGCGACGTGGTGATTTGCAGGTCCGCCCTGTTTGCCCAGATGTTGAAGATTATGTCGCCAACCACGCTTTCCGCCTCCATACGGTCGTGGAGCATCTGGTTGGCAAACCGGCACATTGGCTCATATTCGTGGTCGAAGAGGAAGCGGTAGGCTTGTTCGTCGCCGCTTTGCAACCTGGATATGAGATTTGTGTCGTCGAGCATCGTCTGAATAGTTTGTAGATGGGTGGCAGTATGTAAAAATACCCACACCAAAAGTATACATTATTTTCAATTTGTGCAAAAAAATGTTATTACAATCGTGTGACGGATGCTGACCGGGGTTAGCCTTTCTTCAAAACCGCCGGGATGATGGCTGCGAGAATAATGCAGGCAATCAGGATGATGGCAATGTCAAAAACTATTGAGCCGGTTTGGTAGAACAGGGCAGTGCTTGCAATGGCGAATGCCGGGGCAAGCAGCGTCTTTAAGGGAATGTGCAGTTTGAAATAGTGTCTGAAATCGTGGAGACGGAAAATGAGCAGTACGGCGTAGGTTACAATCGATGTGATTACCACACCGTAGATGCCTATTGCGTTTATCAAGATGAAATTGAGCGAGATGTTGACCACTGCTGCCGCGATGATGCCCGGCAGTGCCCGCGCGGTTTCCTTTGAGCACTGATATCCCATTTCAAGAATGTTTGACAGCGAGTACAGTACGGCTGATGCGGCAATCGGAAAGACGTAGACGATACCGCTGACATATTCTTTGTTGACGATGTAGGGGTATATTATCTTCAAACTGAAAGAGTAGCAGACAAATGTTGCTGACATAAAGACAATGAACAGGGAAATCATCCTTGAGAAAAACTTGTCGCGGTCAGGACTGTTGTATTGCCGCAATGCCATTTCTTGCCAGGCTTGGAATATGACTGTGCCTATAATCTGCAGGATGGTGCCGAAGCGTGCCGCCACGGCGTAGATGCCGTTGTCGGAAAGCGAGAAATAGTGATTGATGAAGAAGCGGTCGCTGCTGGAGGAGAGCCACCAGAAAAATATCATTGGCAGCAACGGAATGACATAGCGCAGAATTTCCTTGGTGATTTGCGGATTTTTCAGTGCCGGGCGGAAATAATTGCGCATCGTTCCCACACGCCATTCGATGAAGCCGACGGCGAGCAGACGGGCGAAGATGTTGGCGAGGAATATGCCTGTTATGCCCCATCCGCACCACGCCACAAACACTACGCTGAGTGCACTTGTGGCGAACGCCGAGATTATGTTGCTCGTGACGAACACATTGGTTTTCCCGAGACCTCTTGCCATCTGCCCGAACACCTCAATCAAGCCCATTGACACAAGCAGCCCGAACGACAGCCACAGGCAACGGATGGGGTGGACGAACGCAATGACCGCCGACAGCAACAAGAAGACGAGCAGCGACCGGCTGAGCAGACGTATGGTGGCACTCACCACTATGGAGCGGGCATCGTCGGTGTGGCTGTCGATGAGGAAGCGGAACGCCCCGTCGCGGAGTTGCAGAGAGGCAAAACTGGTGATCAGAAGCACTGCAGTGAGGCAAAGGTCGTAGTATCCGAATTCGGCTGTGTCGACAAAAAATGTGTAGAACGGAATCATCAGGAACGTGATTAGTTTCGACCCGATGTTTCCGATGGCATACACGCCTACGGATTTAAGAAATTGCATTCCTCTGCCTGACGTTTCTGTCATTTTCCCAATGCTTTTTTGTAGACCTCCACTGTCTGTCGGGCAATGCTGTCCCAACTGTAGTCAGCCGCTTTCTCGCAGGTGCATTTGTAGGAAGTCTTGTCCGGCTCTGATAAAAATTCAGAGAGTTTGTTGAATATGGCGTTGTCGTCGCTTGCCGTGAAGTAGGACTTGGACGACAATTTGAGTAGATGAGTGGCTTCGATGTCCGACACGAGCAGCGGCAAATCGAAGTTGATGGCTTCAAGTAGAACGAGCGGAAAGCCCTCGATGCGTGATGCCAACACATACGCCAAGGCGTTGGTGTAGAGTTGAGCCAAGTTATCGCCGTCGGTAAATCCTGCGAAAACCACATTGCTGTTGCCTCCGGCTATGGATTTAAGTTCGTCCAGATGTTTTGAGTTTTGGTCGGGCGCACCGGCGATTACCAATTTCACGTCAGTGTCCAGCCGGTTGTAGGCTGAAACCAGCAGGTCAAACCCCTTCTCGGGCGTTATTCTGCCCACCGATAGGATGTATTTCTTGGGAGCGACTCCCAGTTTGTCAAGAAAATCCGTGTTTGGCGACGGATTTGTCGGCACGATGCCGTTGGGAATGTATGTCGATTTGCTTTTGACCGATTCGGAATATCTCTGCATCTGAAACTTGTTGACAAAGACAATCCGGTTGGCGAAAGTCAACGCTATCCGTTCCGACAGTCTTAGAATCGCCTTTGCGAAGGCATTCCATTTGTCGTGCTCGTAATTCGCGCTGTGGTATGTGAGCACAACCTTCTTGCCAGCAAGCCGCAGCAGGGGGGCGAACATAGCAGGTCCGATGTTGTGGATGTGCACGATATCCGCTTTAGAGAACATTGCCACGAGTGTGGCAAGCAGAGAATGCAGCACTGCCTCAAATCCGCTGATGCGTGTGGAAGGGAGGTCGGTGAACGAGATGTTGGGATAGGAAACGTCAGATTTCTGCACATACGGCTTCCGGCGGAACACTCTTATGCTCAAATCTCTCATTTGAGGATAGAGCCGCTCGCAATGGCGTTCAACACCGCCTTGGATGCCCGGAAACCCTCTCGTGCCTAATACGTCAATCCTCATTCCGGCACGGATTTAGTCCCAACAGATGTCTTTGCCTTGGCGGATACGCAATTTGTTTTTGAGTATCCATTTTATCGGAATCCACGGACGGCGCACCATATCGTGACGCTCCGTGACGATGAAAGCGCAGTTGCGTTTGCAGTTCTTCACCTTTTCCAAAGCCTCCTTGGCCTTGTCGGACTTCATAATGTTTTCAAAACTATCCTCCTTGATGTTGCCGATAATCCACTCCTCTCCAGATCCGTTGCAGGGCGATACATTTCCCCACGGGTCGATGAAGAAGAAGTCGGTGAGGGCGCCGCACGGTGGACGGTAGCCCGGCTCGTCGCCGCGCAGACGGCGATGGATACTGCGGTTGAAGTAGGCGCGACCGTAGTCTTTGAGTCTGTTTTTCAAGCCACGGCGTTTTGATGTCAGCAAAGCCTTTACAAACTCCTCGTGGGCGGCAAGTGCTTCGGCACTTTCAAGTTGGTTGTCCTCCTTGTGGAAATACCAGGAATTGTGGACAACGGAGTTGCCGAGTTCCACGTCGAGAGCCACGCAAAGTTCGTAAAGATGAAGCAGATCCTTGTAGTTGTCAGGCGATATGACAACGGAAAATCCGATGTTCTTGCACTTGGTCTTTTTCAGTTCGAGCATAGTCCGCAAGGCGTGGTCGAAGCCGTTGAGAGTACCTCTCTTCTTGTCGTTAAGGGCTGGCAAACCCTCCACGCTGACGCGGATAAGGATGTTCGGGTATTTGTTTGCAAGAGCGACGATTGTGTCGGTGTTGTATCCGTTTGTACTTAGTTCAAGCAGTGTGGACTTCGGGTACAGGATTTCAAAGATTTTGTCGATGTCCTTTCTGATGGTGCATTCGCCACCGGTGATGTTTATGCGGAGTCCACTCGGCAGTTTCTCATAGTAGGAGGCATCAATCTCCTCTTCCGGATGAGTCTGATGCTTCCAGATGTTGCACATATTACATTTCGCATTGCAGCGGAATGTAGTGATAAGACTGCCTTGTACTATATTTTTTGCCATATTTTATGCGCTTGAGTTGACCGTTATATTGTATAACGGAACTGCAAATATAATTATTATTCTTCAGACTATCTAATTTTAGCCGTTATACACTGCCATAATCTCCTTCAGGTAGCGTTCTGCGCTGAAGCGCGGAATGGCACGGTTGGAGATGTCGCTGTAGTCGAAATGCGACTCCCATGCGTTCGCTATGGCGTTGGCTAGTAGGTTCGTGCTGCCACTGCGGAAGAGAAGTCCGTCGCCTGGGCGGATGAGGTCGGGGATGCCGCCGATGCGTGCGCCCACAACAGGTGTGCCCATACAGAGCGACTCGATTACGCTCAGCGGATTGTTTTCGTAACACTCCGACGGAATTACCGAGAACCGTGCCTCCGACAGCACCTGCCTTACCTGCTGTGCGTTTTGGTGACCAAGAAACTCGATGTTGTCGCATCTGCCGAAACGGATCTTGAGGTCGTTGGCAAGCGGTCCGTCACCGGCGATTTTCAGCGGTATGCTGAACTGTGCCGCGGCTTTGAGTAGCGTCTCCACGCCCTTTTCCGCCGACAATCTGCCTACATAGGCATAGTAGTCCTTGCGCTCAGTGCATACGCGTATGTCTTTGATTTTCTCTGGGTCGGCAAAGTTGCACACCACGTTGAGTTTTCTTTCGTCAAATCCGCCTTGCTTCATCTTCGATGCCATAAATTCGCTCGGGCAGATGAATTGGTCGGTGACTTGCTGCAACCGTCCGGCATTCCAGCGCTTAGCCTCAAGGTATGCCAGCAAACTTGCCGCGCGACTGCCTTTCATACAGCGGTTGGCAAACACGTTGCGCTTGCTTCCTTCTATGCATTTCTCGCAAGGCTTGCCGTTGAGCAGACAACTGTAGGAAGGGCAGAGGAGTTTGTAGTCGTGGAGCGTCCACACGGTCTTTGCCCCAGCTTTCTTAGCTATGCCTACGATGGCTGGCGAGAGATAGGAGTGGATGTTGTTGAAGTGAACCACGTCGGGCTTGAAGTCGCGGAGAATCTGCGCAAAGGCTTCCTTCACGCCTGCTCCGCCGAAGATGCGGCTGGCGGCTTTGATTTTACCTGTGATGCCGCCGGCAAATGCCACTTCCGGCGCAAAATATCTGTTCCACTCGGTGGCAATGTTTTCGGGATATTGCATTGCGAAAACGGCAGTCTGGTGACCTTGCTCGCGGAGTAGCCGCTCAAGCATCATAGCGCACACGCAATCGCCGCCGCGCGGATAGTAGAACTTGTTTACAATCAGTACTTTCATAGTTATTTTATGAAGATGTAGCCGCAAACGGTGTCGAGTTTCTGCAACTCGTGGTCAAATTTCTCGAAATTCTCGCGCAGGTCGCCTGTCGTGACGATGCCGATGATGCGGTCGGAGAGAGCAGATGCTGTTGCCAGTGCGCTATAGTCGCCAAACGAGTCACCGGCGATGAGCACAACGTCGTGGCTCTGCTTGAAGCCGTCGATCATCGTTTTCACCTTGTCGGTGGCGAGCAGGTCGATGTCGTTGTCGCTGCTTGCCGACACCACGTCGATACTGTCGGTGCTGCCTGGGGTGGCGTTGCCAAACACGCAGTCGGCGAGCGAGAGGTCACCGTTGATGCCGAGAGAGTGAGCCACCTCACGGCTACCGCCGAGGTCGATTACTGCTACGCGCTTCAATGCCTTGTTGAGCGACTTGGCAAGGTTGGCGGCAATGGCTGCTGTCGAGTCTGCACCCGACTGGCAGGTGAGGCACACCACTTTGACTTCGGAAGCCGCGAGCAGTTGGTCGCGGATGCGGCGGTAGTCGGTGTCCTCATTCTCGGCACTGACGCTGCCAAGCACCTCGATGCCGGTGACTTTCTCAAGGTCTTCGACGATGCGCAGACGCTTTGTGCGGATTGCGCGGAACGCGAAAATGAGCAACGGTATCAATATCGACAGCACAAGAGCAGTGCCGAAGACGATAGTGCCTTTAGGCCATACCTTCTTCACATCGAAATATGCGTGGTCGATGATTCTTGCAATCTCCTTGTTGCCGAACTTCAGTACGTTCGACTCCCTCTGCTCGAGGAGGAACACATAGAGATTGTTCTTGATTTCGGCATCGCGGTAGAGGTCGACATACTGGCGTTCGTGTGACGGCAACTGGCGCAGACGGACAGCATATTTGCCGTCCTCGCGCACGAAATCGTTGTAGGCAATCTCGGCACTCTCGCGAGCCTTGCGCATAGTCTCGATCACGCCGGAGCGCATACCGTCAATCTGCTTGTTGAGTGCCTGCAGAGCCTTGTTGTCTGGTTTTGCTGACATGTCGAGTTTGGTGCGTTCGAGGATGAGTTGGTTGTAGGACTCGATAGACTTTGCTGCACTCTCATAGTCCTGACCGCTGGTCACGGGAATCATTGAATAGCGGTTCTTTGGGTCGTCGAGGAATTCGCAGATCATATCGAAAATCGACAACTGAGTCTGAAGCCCGACGATTGATGACTTGTTCTTGGATGTCTGCTCAAGCAGCACCTTTGCCTCTGTGGCGATATCGGTAACGTCGTTGGCAGTCTTGAAATCCTCAAGTTGTTTCTCCGATACCGACAGTTCGCTTGCAATGGAGGCGAGACGGGCATCGATAAAGGCTATCTCGCGGTTGGCTTTGCTCTGCTCTTCGCCCAGACGGCGGTCGTTGAAGAGTTCGATGAGCATGTTGAGCAGGTCTTTGCCGCGTTGCTTGTCTTCGTCCTGGTAGACAAGTGCTATGTCGTTGGTCTTCAGTGAAGACACGTCGGCATCGTATATCTTTGCGAAGTCTTCGCACGCCTTTTGCGTGCCGTTGAGTTCCACCTCGATGTCGCGCTCTTTGCCGGCTTTGTAGAAAGCAGTGCGCGAGATGGTGAATGCTCCGTCGGGCAATTTTACTGTGGCTGGCAACGAAAGTCCCTTCTTGTCGAGAAGCGTAGAGAAGAATTTGCCTTTTACCTTTACGTCAATCTTGTTGTCGGCGCGCAATTTGATATTGAATGTGGCACCGTTCTGCAGAGTGTCGAGGTTGATGGCTGTGGTCAGTTCAACCGGCGACTTGCGGTAGAGTGAAGGCTTGCGTATGTTGCCGGCATCACGGTAGGTGTACTGCAAGCCGAGTTTGTTGATGGCCTCGCAGAGCAGACTGTGAGACTGGAGTACCACGAGTTCGTCGTCGACAGAGCCGCCGCCGAAGCCTCCGATGGAAAACTGCTTCATCATCGAAACCATACTGCCGCTCATACCGTTGTTTTTCTCCTGTTCCACCATAATGTCGGCGTGGAACTTGTATTCAGGATTGTTTTTGAGCATATAGACAGTTGCTATTGCCATCATCGCGACAAACGACACGGCGAAATAGAGCCAATGCTTTTTGATTTCGTAGCGCAAGCGGCTGAAATCCACTTTGTCAGAATTTGTAGCCATATTCTATTTTTTCTTTTTTATTGTCATAAAATTCAGTAACTGGGCGTGCCAGCAAGTCCTTTGCCTCCTTCTTTGTCACGCCTTTTGCCTTGGAGGCAACGATGCCCATCACTGCCATAAGCAATTCACCAGGGGCCTGGATAACGGTGCATCCGGCGGTGGCGTCGATAGCGAGAAAGGCGATAGCCATCACCCCGATGCCAAACAACTGGTAGTGGTGGGTGCGCATCACGATGCGGAATTTCCGCCATATCCACCAGCAGAATGCGAGGAAGAGAATCACGCCGATGATGCCGAACTGAGCGAGTTCGGGATAGAAGGTGTCGGCGATGAAGTCGCTGTTTGTCGGCGACAATCCCCATATCTTGTCGATGCTGTATTCGTAGTAGAGTTGCGAGTAATTTACGTAGGCACCTGAGGAATAGGTTGCGTAGGATGCGAGTCCCGACCCGAGGAAGAAATGGTCTGCGAGAACGAGAATCATACCGCCGAAGAGCACAGGGCGTGCAGCGGTCTCCATAACGTCGGGGTCGAAAGTATCGCCGTTGCCGACGATGAAGTAGTATTCAATCTTTTTCCACGCCACAAGAATGACGAGTGCAAACGTAAGTGTGCCGATGACGATGTTGCGCAGACTCTTGAAATTGACCGTGCCAGGGCGGTAGACAAATAGCATATAGAATGCCAGCACTGTGAAACCGTAGTATTTCGAGCGTGTGCAGATGAGTCCGAGCAGGAGTATGACCGATGTCCAGATGAGGTCGGTTTTGCTGTAGGCTTTGGGATTGTTCTCGTTGTACGACATAAGCAGGTAGACCAGCGATCCGCCCACGCAGACGAGTCCTCCGTAGTAGATGTGGGAGACGGTGACGTCGTAGATGCCCGTCACTATGACCGCAAAGGCAAGGAAAGAGAGGAAGATGCACAATTTCTTCAGCACCCACCGCTCGTTGGCTGTGAACTGCGGTGCGATGGCGTAACTCACGGCGAAGGCTACCAGCGGCTTGCACTGGAGAAAGAAGTCGTTGACCTGCGCCGTGGGGGTGTTGTAGCGCGAGGTGGAGAGGGAGTAGACCAGATATAATGCCAGCACTCCGAGAAGCACGAACATCAGCCGGTATTTGCGGAAGCAGTGGTTGAACGACATGTCGAGCACGGCTATGGCGGCGAATGCGGCAAGGCACGCTTCGTCGATAAACGTCAACAGGTGCGGAGCGAGAAATAGCCCCAGCACACTGATGAGGAACACATAGAAATATGCCCGGTGGATGTTAAGCATAGAACCGCTCCTTAAATTAGTTCTTTATGCAAAGAGCGATGACGAGTGACGCGATGACCGACACGGCGCTCACTACGGTGGACACGACAGTGACCTTGAACGCATTGTTCTGGCTGTATTTGGCGTTGCCGGCCTTGATGTTGTTGGGCTGCACGTAGACCACGTCGTTCTGCTGGAGATAGTAGTAGGGCGAGTCGATGATTGTAGCATCCTTGAGGTTAAGGCGGTGGTATTGTCGCTGTCCGTCTTCTTCGCGGATTACGAGCACGTTGGTGCGCTCGCCATATTCGGTCATATCGCCGGCTGCGGCAAGAGCGTCGAATATCGAGAAGCGTTCGCTCTTCACCTCAATTGCCCCGGCATTCTTTACCTCACCAAGCACGTTGACGCGGAAATTGCCGAGTTGCACACGGACAACAGGGTCGTCGACCTCCTTCGATATGCGTTCGGTAAGATAGTTTTTCAGTTCGAGGGTTGTCATGCCAGCAGCATGGATTTTGCCGATTACCGGGAATTGGATATTGCCTTCGGTATCGACGATGTACGACTGGTTTTGCGGAGTGCTCGACATTTTCATCTCGTTGCCTGTCGAGGGGTTGATCAGGGGCAGGTTAAATGCCGAGGTCGCTTCGGGCACGATGGAGTTGACTGTGATTATCAGTTCGTCAGCCTGACGGATCTTTACTGCATAGTCGAGCGTCAAGGTGCTCACTCTCAGAGAGTCGGCGTTTTCGATATATGCCAGCGATTGCGGCGTTTTGCACGATGAGCCTGCGATGGAGAGCAAGGCAACAACTATGATGATTATGGCGTGTAAACGATGTTTCATAGAAATGTGTGGTTTAATCCTTTCTACTTAAACGCAAGAAACTGCCGTATATTGCATCCCCTGGGCAAAAAAACGCAACAAAAGGGATGCTGGCGGCACAAAAAAAAGAGGGCGCGGTCGGAATGACTGCGCCCTCGGATATTATCGTTTGGTTACGATTACTCAGATTAGAGCTTTGGACCAGCAGCGACAAGAGCCTTGCCTGCTTCGTTTGTCTCGTACTTCTTGAAGTTCTTGATGAAACGTGCAGCCAAATCCTTTGCTTTCTCTTCCCATTGAGCAGCTTCAGCGTAAGTGTCGCGTGGGTCGAGGATTTCAGTTGCTACGCCTGGCAATTCGGTAGGCACTTTGAAATCGAACATTGGGATTTGTTTTGTAGGAGCTTTGTCGATGTCGCCGCTGAGGATAGCGTCGATGATACCACGAGTGTCGCGGATAGAGATACGCTTGCCTGTACCGTTCCAACCAGTGTTTACGAGGTAAGCCTTAGCGTCGTTCTTCTCCATCTTCTTAACCAACTCTTCTGCGTATTTTGTCGGGTGCAATTCCAAGAATGCCTGGCCGAAGCAAGCAGAGAATGTAGGAGTAGGCTCAGTGATGCCGCGCTCTGTACCAGCCAATTTTGCAGTAAAGCCAGAGAGGAAGTAGTACTTAGTCTGCTCTGGAGTCAAGATTGATACTGGAGGCAATACACCGAATGCGTCAGCAGACAAGAAGATAACCTGCTTTGCTGCTGGTGCAGAAGAACCCGGTTGGATGTTGTTGATGTGGTTGATTGGGTAAGAAACGCGAGTGTTTTCAGTAACGCTCTTGTCTGCGAAGTCGATCTTGCCGTTAGCGTCAACAGTTACGTTCTCGAGGAGAGCGTTGCGCTTGATAGCGTTGTAGATATCTGGCTCAGACTCTTTGTCGAGGTTGATAACCTTAGCGTAGCAGCCGCCTTCGAAGTTGAAGACACCATTGTCGTCCCATCCGTGCTCGTCGTCGCCGATGAGTTTGCGTTTTGGGTCGGTTGACAAAGTAGTCTTACCTGTACCAGAAAGGCCGAAGAAGATTGCAGTGTTCTTGCCTTCCATATCGCAGTTTGCAGAGCAGTGCATTGAAGCCATACCCTTCAAAGGCAAGAAGTAGTTCATCATTGAGAACATACCCTTCTTCATTTCACCACCGTACCAAGTGTTGATGATTACTTGCTCCTTAGAAGTTACGTTGAAAGCAACGCAAGTTTCAGAGTTGAGGCCGAGTTCCTTGTAGTCAGTTACTTTAGCCTTAGAAGCGTTGTAAACAACGAAATCAGGCTCGAAAGAAGCGAGCTCTTCAGCTGTTGGGCGGATGAACATGTTAGTTACGAAGTGAGCCTGCCAAGCAACCTCAACGATGAAGCGGACAGCCATACGAGTGTCTTTGTTTGCACCGCAGAAACCGTCAACTACATAAAGGTTCTTGTTGCAGAGTTCGCTCTTCGCGATAGTCTTAACCTTGTCCCAAACCTCTTCCGACATTGGGTGGTTGTCGTTTTTGTATTCTTCAGAAGTCCACCATACAGTGTCCTTTGAGTTTGCATCCATTACGATGTATTTGTCCTTAGGCGAGCGGCCGGTGTAGATACCAGTCATCACGTTGACAGCGCCGAGTTCGGTTTGCTGACCTACCTCGAAGCCTTCAAGACCTGCTTTAGTCTCTTCCTCGAACAACTGCTCGTAGGAAGGGTTGTGAGCGATTACTGTAGCACCAGTAATGCCGTACTTTGTTAAATCAAGATTGCTCATTTGTCGTTTTTGATTTATAATAGTGAATGTTTATAGATTCTTATCTCGGTTTTCATTCTTAAAAACCGATGCAAAATTACTACATTTTTTTTATACGGCAACATCATTAGTGAAAATTTTCCGCATTTAAAATTCTTTAAGCATTGAGGACTTGGTAGTCGTTGCAAATGCTTTTTTGATAGCGGTTTAGATTGTGATTTCGCCGCAGAGCGAACAGTTGAGATATTTCTTCACCTGCTCTGTGCGAAGACCCATGCCAAAGAGGTACATCAGTTTGGTGATTGCTGCCTCTGAAGTGATGTCGTTGCCGCTTACCACGCCGGTCGATTGGAGGGCGTTGCCGGTCATGTAGCGCTCGCTGTTGACACCACCGTTGACGCATTGCGACACGTTGACTATCACCACGCCGCGCTTCACTGTGGCGCGGAGCAGGTCGATGAACCATTTGTCGGTGGGGGCGTTGCCGGCTCCGTAGGTCTTGAGCACGATGCCCTTGATGCCGGGGGTGTTGAATACGTGGGAGAGGACGTTCTCGGTGACGCCGGGGAAGAGGTTGACAAACATTACGTTGCGGTCCATCGCCGTCTGTACCTTCAGCGGACGTTGCGACTTCTGCCTCCAGAGGGCTTCCTCGTGGAACTGGATGTCGAGTCCGATGTGGGCGAGGTGGGGATAGTTGTTGCTCTTAAAGGCGTTGAAGTGGTCGGCGCTCATCTTGGTGCTGCGGTTGCCGCGCCAGAGGTAGTTCTCGAAGAGAATTGCCACCTCCTGCACCATCGGTTCGCCCTTCTCGTCGCGCGCAGCGGCAATCTGGAGCGCGGTGATGAGGTTTTCCTCGCCGTCGGTGCGTACTTCGCCAATTGGCAACTGCGACCCGGTGATGATTACCGGCTTTCTGAGGTTTTCGAGCATAAAACTCAGGGCAGAGGCGGTGTACGCCATAGTGTCGGTGCCGTGGAGCACCACGAAGCCATCGTAACTAGCGTAGTTGTCCTCGATGCTGAGTGCGATTTCCTCCCAGTGCGACGGATTCATATTAGAGGAGTCGATGGGCGGATGAAACTGTATGTTGTTGATTGAATAGTTGAGTTTCTTGATCTTCGGCACATTGTCAATAAGGTGCGTGAAGTCGAACGGTTGCAGTGACTTCGTTACGGGGTTTTCAATCATACCGATTGTTCCTCCGGTGTAGATTATCAGAATGTTTGGTTTTGCCATAAGTGCCAAGTCTATTATTTATGTCTAAAACAAATCTTTTTGCAAGGACAAAGTTACGCTTAAATTCCGACAAATTGCAATCGTTGTGCTTGCTTATGCTGATGATGTTGCGTTTGTTTGTGGCAAAATGCCACGGATTGCGCCGTCGTGGTGGCTAATCCAAGGTGTTGACGGAGTGATTGCGAGAAATCGACAAGTGTAACCCCTTGTAGCGGTGGCAATTCGGGAAAGTTGTTAAAAAAACATAATCGGTAAGGTTGGTGTATAAATAGGAAAGGATGCCCCCGGAAAACCAGTGGCATCCTTTATGCTTTGTTTGGTCGGTAGGGCTATTTTGTGAAATAGTCGCTGAAAAACAGTATGTGGTCGCGGAGCGAACGTCGCCAGTAGTCCCAGGAATGGTTGCCGGGGCGAGAGGTGAACTCGTGGTGGATGCCTTGCTTGGTCAGTGCATCGTGTAGTTGGGTGTTGACCTCAAAGAAGAAATCCTCAGTACCGCAGTCGATGACGAGTTGCAGCGCGCCGTCCTTGAGGAGTGGCAGTTGGCCTACGACGGTGTTGTTGTCCCAGTTGCTTTGGTGGGTTTTCTCTTCGCCGAGGCGCAGTTTGATGTCCCAACTGTTGGGGAACGGACGGAAGTCAACGCCGCCGCTCATCGAGCCGGCAGCGCCGAAGGTATCCTGGTGGCGGATGGCGAGATAGAGTGCGCCGTGGCCGCCCATGCTGAGGCCGGTGATGGCGCGCCGCTCACGGCGTGCATCGGAGATGTAGTTTTTGTCGACGTATGCAACGAGTTCTTTAGCAACGAATGTCTCATAGCGGTAGGTTGGGTCTATGGGGCTGTCGAAGTACCAACTGGTGCCGCCGTCGGGGATGACCACTATCAGGTTCTGCTGGTCGGCAAGTTGGCGCAAGTTGGTGCGGTTGAGATAGCCGATGAGGTTATTGTCGCCATAGCCGTGTAGGAGGTAGACCACAGGCAGACGGCGCGCACCGTAACTGTCGGGCAGTACGACCGACACGTTGATGTTCTTGTTCATTGACTCGCTCTTGACCTCTATGGTTTCCAGCCTGCTTGCCAATGCCGGCAGCGAGAAGGCGATAATGGCGATGATTGTCGCGAAAAAGCGTAATTGTTTCATTCGTTTTTACGGTTTTTGTGGGTTTGACTAACGTCTGGCAAATATAACTTTTTTGTGCGTGCAAAAGGGATACTGTTGAAAGAAAATATTTGGCAGACGATAAATGGTGGCTATTCTTGTGCTCCGTTGGTGAATTTGCTCACTTGGTGCTCTCTGAGTTCTTGTTCCAACATATCGAGTCGTTTCGTCAGATCCTCGACGGAGGGGAGTTTGTCTTTAATCCGAATTCCTTCATAGGTGGCTACGCCCAGAGGGTTTTGGATGCTGTCAAATGCCCATTCCACTTTCGTCTGGTCTTTCGACTTGCAGAGTAGAAGGCCGATAGTCGGGTTGTCCTTTGGCTGGCGAAGCAGTTTGTTGCACGCTGCCACATAGAAATTTAGTTTGCCGGCAAATTCTGGTTTGAAATCCACGACTTTTAGTTCTATGACAACATAGCAGCGGAGTCGGATGTGGTAGAATAGCAAGTCTGGAAAGTAACCCTCATTGCCAACCACGAGTTCGGGTTGTCTCCCTACGAAAGTGAAGCCATTTCCGAGTTCAAGCAGGAAGCGAGTAATGTCTTTTGCAATTGCATTTTCCAAATCACGTTCATTGTAGCCTCTTTCCAATGAGAGAAAATCCAAACGATATGGATCTTTCAGAATATTCATTGCAAGTTGGCTTTGTTGTGCGGGTAATTGCGACGAGAAATTAGTAATGGCATGTCCGTACTTGTTGAAATCATCGGTATCTATGATGTCTTCTAATTCGCGTTTGCTTAGTCCTTCGTCTATGGTACGCGCTATGTAATAGAGTGCTTCCTTGATAGATTTGCATTTGGAAGTGATGGTCAAGTGGTGTTTCCACGGCACGATTCCGAATATTGGCAACATGCCGTTTTTCTCTAAAATGGCAGAGATCTTGGTAGTTGATGCAATTTCTGCACCTAGTTGGTGCAATTTTATAGGATTTTGATTTTCAGATTCTTGTAATTTTGCACCTAGTTGGTGCAAAATTTGCTTGTGCTCATCGTCCGCCATATAAAACTCGTACCACTCCTTCATATAATAAAGGTTTCGTGCAGAGAATCCTCGTACACCGGGAAAGGTGGCTCTAAGGTCGAGGCAGAGTTGGTTTACGACACCAGAACCCCATCTCGATTCTGCTTTCTTTTGTACGATGTCACGCCCCAGCATCCAATTGAATTCTAAGGCTCCGTAGTTGGCTTGCAGAGCCACTCGGTTGCGAATGCTCCGATAGCGATTCTTAATCTCATTCAGCCATTCGGTATAGTCTTTGTCTCCATAAAAGTTTTTGGAGGTGACTGAATATGGTTTGTTCTTGTCTGTCATACAATCTGCGTGTCTACTATCTTGTGATAAAGATAATGACTCTTGCCGAAGCGATAAACAAGTTCGTTAATAAATAATATTAAAAGTGTTCGTTTCCTTTTGTTGTCGAACTTGATGGTGGATCGCTGATGTTTTTTGTGCAATTTTTTTGTGCTAACTGTTGTGGGATTGAAAAAATGGTGGTATCTTTGCACTCGCTAACTGAAAAGCGATGCCTGGTGCGGTAGTTCAGCTGGTTAGAATACATGCCTGTCACGCATGGGGTCGCGGGTTCGAGTCCCGTCCGCACCGCAAAAGCCTGGAGCCTTAGCTTCGGGCTTTTGTTTTATTCGGTGGCGTGTAGTCTGAAATACTTGTTTATAACCTTTCTTGCGATGAAACGGACGTTTCTTTTATCTGTAGTGGTAACCTTGCTCGCTGCCGCAAACGCCATGGCGGCAACTTCCCGGAAAACTGAGGCGGTAAAACGCTCTCCAGTTGCGGCTGACAGTACATATTTTCCAACGGGAAAACCCTTCGCTATTATATTAAAGGAAGAAATGCAGTTGCTCGTCTATGACGGTGACGGTGTAGAACTGCGTCGCTACGGCATTGCCTGTGGGCGAAATGTGGGCGACAAGCGTGAGCCGGGCGATATGCGCACACCAGTGGGGATGTTTAAGGTGCAGGAAATTCTTGATGCACACTTGTGGTCGCACGATTTTGGTGACGGGAAGGGTGTGATTAAGGGCGCTTACGGGCCTCGTTTTGTGCGGCTCATCACCGGACACAATGGCATCGGCATTCACGGCACCCACGATGAAACCTCTATTGGTGCGCACGCTACGGAAGGATGTATCCGTCTTCGCAATGCCGACGCTCTTGAATTTGCTACCAAGTATGCCTACCGCGGTATGCCGGTGATTATTATGCCGTCGACCGATGATGTAGTTTTCGACCACTTCCCTGTGGAGGATGAAGAGGCGAATCAGATGAATAAATCGGCAAGTACTGCCGGCGAGCGCAACTCGCCGAGCGATGCGTGGTGCAGGCGGTAGTAGTCGAGCGTGAGATTTAGCAACCGGTTGCGCTGTTCGCGGTTGAAGCGGTAGCGGTGCATGTTGGCGTAGGTGATGCGCGTCAACTGATACACGGCACTTGCCTCCTCTCCGTCGACAAAATGCCTGTGCAGCGGCACTCCACGAACAAATGTCCCTGCCTCCATATCGAACGACATACCCGGCTGATAGGTAGATGTGTCGGGCTCGATGCCGATAAACACTCCCAGATTATACAGAAAACAGATGTGGAAATTTGCCGTCCCCTCCTTCGCTTTGTCGAGAAACCGCACGGAGCCAACTATAAACGCGAAGAGCGCGGCGTTGCGTTCCTGCTCCACGATGACGTGTGAAAGAAGTTCGGTGATGAAGAGTGCGACGGCGTTTTTTACCGGGTCGGTGTGTAGATTAGGCAGCGGCTCGAGGCATCTCGCCTCCTTGATGCGGTGGATGTCGCGGTTGGGGCGGATGTCGGCAACAATCTCCACGAGCGATAGCGGTTGGAATAAAGCCCTGCGCTGGCGCGCCGTTTTGCCGTTGTTTTGAGGCAGAAGAAACGACAGCAATCCGTACCGGTCGGTGTAGACCCGCACTATCGAATTTTTGTCGTTGTATTTCACGGAGCGTAGCGCCACGCCCATCATTGTAGTGTCCATCGCTGATTCTATGGGGATTTTTGACGGTGTAAAGGTAAGCAATCCGAGGATATCTAATTCTTAAAATCTATTAAAATTGCATTTTTGCGTGTTGGATATTTTGTGGTGAAAGAAATAACGTGTATCTTTGCACTCGCTTTGAAATAAAAGTGGTTAGTGAATTGTTGGCCCATTCGTCTATCGGCTAGGACGCAAGATTTTCATTCTTGAAAGAGGAGTTCGATTCTCCTATGGGCTACTAAAATTAAAAAAGATTTTTTATAATGGCAAATCATAAATCATCTATCAAGAGAATTCGTCAGACAGAGGCACGTCGCCTTCGCAACCGTTATTATGCAAAGACAGCGCGCAACGCCGTTCGTCGTCTTCGCGCTTTGAGCGACAAAGCAGAAGTTGTAGAAGCCTACAACAAGGTTAGCTCAATGTTGGATCGCCTTGCTCGCAAGAGTGTAATTTCAAAGAACAAGGCCGCTAACTTGAAGAGCAAGCTTGCGAAGCACGTAGCAAAGGTTCAAGCAGCATAATCAGGCAGAGCGTCTGGTTTAGTGTTGGCCCATTCGTCTATCGGCTAGGACGCAAGATTTTCATTCTTGAAAGAGGAGTTCGATTCTCCTATGGGCTACACCTTGTATTGGTTGGAGGAATTCAGCCAATACAATCTTTTTATACCTATACGTCAGTAAAAAGGCGTCGATAGCGTGGGGCATTCATTAAAATTTCGTAACTTCGCCAAGTAATATCGGAAGTTATGCTTGAACTGAAAAATATCAACAAGAGTTTCGGCTCGCTGCAGGTGCTGAAAGGCGTGAGCGCCACGTTTGGCAAAGGCGAGGTAGTGTCGATTGTAGGCCCCAGCGGCGCCGGTAAAACAACGCTGTTGCAGATTGCCGGCACGCTCGACAAGCCCGACGGAGGCAGTGTGGTCTACGATGGTGTGGACGTGCTTACGCTCTCCGAGCGCAAGTTGTCGGAGTTCCGCAACCGCAGCATCGGCTTTGTGTTTCAGTTCCATCAACTTCTGCCTGAATTTACAGCACTGGAGAATGTGGCGATACCGGCGCTTATCCACGGCGATAGCCGCGGCGAGGCGATGAAGCATGCGGCGGAGTTGCTCGACCTGCTCGGACTTTCCGACCGTGTCGGACATAAACCGGCGGAACTGTCGGGCGGTGAAAAGCAGCGCGTGGCAGTGGCACGCTCGCTGATTAATCGGCCTGATGTGATTTTTGCCGACGAACCGTCAGGAAGTCTTGACACCCACAACAAGGCTGAACTCCATAAACTCTTTTTCGACCTCCGTGACCGCTTCGGACAGACATTTGTGATTGTGACCCACGACGAGTCGCTCGCCGCAATGTGCGACCGCACTTTGAAGATGTGCGACGGTCAGATTGTTGAACAGACCAAAAACAATGAGCCATGCGAAGAATAATCATAGCCTTGCTGCTCTCCGTAGTGCTTGTGGCATGCGATGAGGATGAGAACAAATTGGGTGACTTCGCGATGAATATCGTCACCTATGAGAGTTCCGACACCGACGGGATGGCTCGCTTTTCGTTCCAGACGCGCGACGACCTGCCGGTGCAGAAGATTGCAGCCTACGGCGTTTCGCTTGACGATGCCGAAGCCGGACAGCGTTGCCTGATGCGCTACACCGCAAAATACACCTTGCTCGACGGCACTGTAGTTGTGCGCCCCGATAATTTCTCCTTAATACCTACCGACAAAGCGCGCACCGCGCCGCACAGCGATATGGATAACTTCCCCGAGACGGAAATTTCCGTGACGAGCCTTTGGCGTAGCGGCGAGTACATCAATATCAACGGATGGGTGCCCTATTCGGGCAAACGCTACCAGTTGATGCTTGTGGCTGACGAGTCGACGGTTGATGATGCAACGGTGGTGGCACGGATTGTGTACAACACGATGGGCGAAACCACGATGTTTGACCGCCGCGTCTATGCCTCGTTCAACGTGTCATCGCTTTGGGGAAAATCCACACTCAAATGCTTGCAGATAGGCATCGGCGAGCGTACATTCACCTTCGAAAAATAAACTCTAAAGCAGCAAAATCAGCAATTGTGCGATGATTACGCGCACGAACATGCCCATAGGGTAGACCGTGGCGTAACTTACCGCCGGCGCATCACCCTTGATGGTGTCGGATGCGTATGTCAGTGCCATAGGGTTTGCCATTGCGCCGCAGAGCATTCCGCACGTTTCTCCGTAGTTGAATTTGAAGCAACGCATTGCAACGATGCCGATAATGATGGTAGGCACAATTGTGAGTACAGCGCCGAGTGAAATCCACGCAAGACCTTGCGGACCGACAAGCGTGTCGAAGAAATGCGCACCGGAGTCAAGTCCGAGGCAAGCCAGATACATCGATAGTCCGATGCCCCGGAGCATAAGGTTGGCGGAGCGGGTCGTGTAGGTGACCATATGAAACCGAGGACCGTAGCGGCCCATTAGGAGTCCTGCCACGATAGGGCCTCCGGCAAGACCGAGTTTTACGGGCACGTTGGTCGACGGCAGGCTGATTGGTATCATACCGATGGCAAGGCCGAGGAAAATGCCCACGAAAATTACGGCAAGGTTAGGCTCTTTGAGTGAGCCGGCACGGTTGCCGATAATCTTTTCCGCACTTTCGATGTCCTGGGCGTTGCCCACCATCGTAAGACGGTCGCCGATCTGGAGCACGAGGTCGGGTGTGGCGAGAAGCATCACGCCGCTGCGGAGCACGCGCGACACGGTGATGCCGAAGGTGGAGCGCAGACGTAGCGATCCGAGTCGCTTACCGTTGATTTCAGGGCGCGACACGATGATGTGGCGCGACACAAACTGGCGGTCGAGTTTGTTCCAGTTCACATGGTGGTTCCAGTCGCGGTTTTCGCGCTCGCCGAAGAGGAATGTGAGTGTTTCTACATCCTTTTCAGTAGTGACCACAAGGATTTTGTCACCCTCCGCAAACTGGAGATCCGAGGTAGGCAACATCAGTTCCTTGGCACGCCAGAGCCGGGATATGATGAACTGCACGGCGGATGTGCGCTGCACGTCGCCGATGGTGCGGTTGAAGATTGCCGGGTTTTTGATGATGAACGTGGCAATGAAAGTGTGGTCGGCGTGGTTCTCCTCACGCTCTTTCAGGTCGTCGGGTCGGGTGAAGAACTTGCGCAGCACGATTATCGCCAGGATTACGCCGACAACGCCCAACGGATAGGTCACGGCGCAGCCCAGGGCGGCAGTTTCCGCAGGTAGGCCCAGTTGCACAAGCGTCTGCTGAGCGGCGGCGAGTGCCGGCGTGTTGGTCGTCGCTCCGCAGAGCACTCCAGTCATGTCTCCGATGTTGTAGCCGAAGCCAAAGCTGATGGCTACGGTAGCCAGCGTGCCAAGCAGGATGAGCAACAACCCTGCCAGATTCATCTTCACGCCACCGTGCTGAAAGGCACTGAAGAAGCCCGGTCCCACTTGCAGACCGAGGGCGTAGACAAAAAGCACGAGTCCGAAACTCTCGGCATAACTGAGCATCTGGTGGTCGATGGTCAAGCCGAGGTAGCCGAAGAGGATGCCCGTGAAAAACACGAAAGTGACACCGAGCGAGATGCCCGCGATACGGATGCGTCCGAGAGCGAGACCTGAAAATATGATTATCGCCATTACTACAACCGCCTGGATTGCCGAATGGTCGAAAAGTACACTGTTAATCCATTCCATGCCGCAAAGGTACTGCTAAAACGTGAAAATAGAAAACCTCGCCGAGTCTTGGTGTTGCCGCGTAGGGTAAAAAGGATTATTCGGCAATGGTGTAGTAGCCGTTGTAAGTTTGGTTCAACTTCCTCTCAATGTCTTTTAACGACACCGAGCCGTTTGCCAACTGGGCTTGATTTACGAGCAGATATATTGTATTTGTTGTGTCGGATACTTGGCAAAATGTTTCCGGACCAAACAAGTTGACCATCATGCGCTGATAGAATCTGAAACGGCGGCTGCCGCATTCTTTGTCAACCCTTTTACCTTCGATGTCTTTGTCGAGGTCAGGTGCAGCCACAAATCCGAACGACACGAGACGATTTTTCAGATAGTACTCTATCATCACCTCAATGCACGAACGTACAATTACACGCGGCTCGTAGTCGTTGGTTAGTAAAGAATATCTGTTTTTACTTTTTTCAACCCCTTTCCAATAGAATTTCAGTCCCCAAAATTCGTTTTCAAAGCCCTCAACCTCTACAATGTAGCGTTTGTTTGTCTTGTGTGATTTGAATGTCCATAAGTCGACAATCCGATGAGAGCCGGAGTCTCTGTTCCGCATTATAAACGACGGCTTGTAATACTCCATAAGGAAACTCTATGGGAGAATGTACTGGTAGGAGGATATGCGCAGACGTTGCCGCTCGGCATTGGTCACGGCCTTGAGAACAATGGCTGGACGCTGTGCCGATTTCTCCCGGTTGTCGTTTTGGCACTTTGCCGAGGTTGAAAATGCGGTTTTCTTCGTGACGTTCATAGTGTATGACTTTAGTCTGCTGTCTGTTGTTTGGTGGCAAAAGTACGATGATTGTTCTGATATTCCAAATTTTTGACGGATAGATTGTTGTCTGTTTGGAAATTGCAGGTCAAAAACAATTCCCCCTTGCGGTCGCCGCGAGGGGGAGTGAGAACTATTTGCTGATAGGATTATTTGTTAATCACCATTTTCTTGCCGCCGACGATGTAGGTGCCGTTGGCGAGCCGGGTCTTGGCATCGCTCGGAAGGACCTGCTTGGCAACCAACTTGCCGTCAATGGTGTAGACATCTACTGGTGTGTTGTCGTCGATAGTGATGTCGTCCACACCCATAAAGCGATAGTAGGCTGGGGTTTCCTCTTCGAATGATACCCATAGGCCTTCGCTGATGGCCGGTACTCTCAGACGGAAGTGGAATACCTTGCCGCTGGAGCCAATCTCGATGGTCTGTGTGCCATTTTCTTCGGGGAAGAAAGTCGCGATAGGCTCGAATTTTCCATTGTCGACAGAGCAATCCAGGACGGCTTTGCCTGCACTCATCTCGTAGAGGTCGCGGTTGAGAGTGTATGCAATAGTAGGCTTGATGGTGCCGTTTTGCTCATCGCAGTTTTCGGTGAGGTCGCCTATGAGTGCCAGACGGATAATCTGCGGATTGTAGTTCACCTCAATTGTATCGTAAGCCAAGAGGTTGATGGCGTCGCACGACTGATTGTATGCCTCTGCTCTACCATTGTAGCGGAAGATGTATTTCGAATAGCCTGGGAGTACGTTGCTGAGAGTGCCAGTGCCGGCGCCACGATTTGCAGAGATATTGTGTTGCCAAGTCTTGCCGTTGTCGCCGCTGTAGTCGATGCTCACGTTGTTGATGACAATCTCGTGTCCATCGGGGCATGTCCATTCTACTGCAGGATTGTAAGTGCCCAAGTCGTCGTCGAAACTCTCTCTGAGGTCAGTTACCTTAATTGAGCAAGGAAGTTTGTCGAGAAGCAGGTCTCTCTGGATTGTGTCGCATTGGATTTCTTCGTGGATAAGTCCTGCGCAGAGGCTCGTGGTTGATGCTTTTGCGGTGATTGTCACGTCCTTGATGTACCATGGAATCTCGAAAGTGTTGCTGCCGCTTGACTTGCCGGTGATCTCAAACACTGTCGGCTCCTCGATACCTGCCATTTGTGCGTAGAGAGTAACCTTGTCGATGGCCGCATCGTAGGTGTTGGCCACGTTCCAGTCCACGTTGATGATGTGCTTCATCGTTGCAATGTCGTAGACCTCCGATGAGGTTGTCATATCGATATGGGTATTGATGGAGAATTCTTCAGGCTCGTATGCTGCGCCAACCTTGTAGGCCATAAATTGTGCTGAAGTCTGGCTGAACGGCTTGATGTAATGCACGAAACTGTGACCAAGGCTATAGTGACCGTTGCTGACGGTGCGAAGTGAACGACGGTGATTCAAGGAGTGGTTCTTGAATGAAGTGTCAAGGTCGTAGATTGTGTTGCTGTAGAAAGAGCCAACATAGTTGCTGACGTATTCGCCGCCGTCGATTGTCCACTGGGCATAGTCGCAACCAGGGTCTTTGTCTGATGTTGGGGTTTCGCCGACTGAGAGAGTCGATGCCCAGATTTGGTGACCGTCGGGGGCAAGACCTACCAATTCGTAATTTCTGTCGAATTGGGAATACTTGTTTGGACCAGTCAGGAATGAAAGGTTTACAGAGACAGATTTCGCTTCATATTTAACTTCGGCAGGAATGCGTTCTGCCGAAAAAGCGGTTGCCAATGTCATTGCCGATAAGAGCACTGTAGAAAAAAGTTTCTGTCCCATAGGTCATAAATTTTAAGAATGGGTTAGCAAATAGTTTATCGTTCTCATTATCTATGACGATAAGAACTGTAAATGGTTTGCCGTTAACAATGTTAATTCTTGATTTTAACAAAAAGAACAAAAAATCCGCACTCGGTGGGGAGTGCGGATTTTTGCGTTATGACAATTGGGAATTGTGCTATTCTGCGCGGAAGAGAGGTGTTGACAGGTAGCGTTCGCCGGTATCGGGGAGAAGCACTACGATTGTCTTGCCCTCGTTTTCCGGACGTTTAGCCAACTGCAATGCAGCGGAGAATGCTGCACCGGAAGAGATGCCCACGAGTAGGCCTTCCTGCTTTGCCAACTGGCGCGCACCGCTGAATGCGTCCTCGTTGGAGATTGGCAATACCTCGTCGATGGTTTCGCCGTGGTAGTTCTTCGGCTTGAAGCCTGCACCGATGCCCTGAATCTTGTGAGGACCAGGGTTGCCACCCGAGAGAACAGGCGATGTGGCTGGTTCTACGGCTACCGCCTTGACACTTGCTTTGTGGGCTTTCAATGCTTCAGCCACGCCGCTCACTGTACCACCTGTGCCTACGCCAGCCACGAAGATGTCGACCTCGCCGTCGGTGTCAGCCCATATTTCCTCGCCCGTGGTTGTGCGGTGAGCCTTAGGGTTGGCGTCGTTTTCAAACTGTTGGAGGATAATTGAGCCCGGAGTCTGGTCACGGAGTTCTTCGGCCTTCTTGATTGCGCCCTTCATACCCTCACTGCCTGGAGTAAGCACGAGAGTCGCACCGAGAGCACGGAGTAGGTTTTTGCGCTCATCGCTCATCGTTTCAGGCATTGTGAGGACGAGAGTGTAACCTTTTACGGAAGCCACCCAAGCGAGTCCGATACCGGTGTTGCCGCTTGTCGGCTCAATTATAGTAGCCCCTGGTTTCAGTTTGCCGTCGGCCTCAGCCGCCTCGACCATTGCCAACGCAATACGATCCTTGACGCTGCCGCCAGGGTTGAAATATTCCACTTTAGCCACCAAACGGGCTTTGAGGTTTTCTGCTTTTTCCACGTGTCCAAGTTCTACGAGTGGAGTGCGTCCCACCAACTTGGTCAGGTCTTCATAAATCTTAGCCATAGTGTTGTAGATTTTATTGATTTCTGTTTGGTGGCAAAGGTAGATATTAAATTCCCAATAACGGCAGAAAATTTTTCTAAAGAATGCAATTTAAACTTGGCGTATTTTCCTCATCTGCGCCGAAAAATAGAGCAAAACAGAACGAGCCTCCATCTGTGGCGACTCGTTTGAGATGTTTGTGCGTCATTGCGCGCGTCAGAAATTGTAGCCCACGTTTACGCTCCAGTTGCAGTTGCGCAGGTTGTAGTCCGCGCCGCCCTCATAGTTCTTGGCATTGTTTTTAACGCTGTGCTGATAGTACACGCCGATGAAATAGCGGCTCAGGAATGTGAGACTCGTACCCACCTTCATACCGATGTCCAGACGGTTGACGGCAAGGAAGTCCTTCGGATTGGCGTGGAAATATTTCTCTCTGGTCAGAGTGTGGTCAAACAATAGTTGCCCGTCCTCCTCGCCGAAAGCAATGTAGGAATCCGTCTTTTTCGTGCCGGAGATGCCGTAGGCGAAGTACGGACCGAAATCAACCGACCACGAAGCCTGTGGCAACACGTTGAACCGCCAAGACAGCAACACCGGGATGCTCACCACATTGTAGCGCACGCGCACGAAGCGGCTACCCATATAGTCCTCCTCCGCGGTGGCAGCCATCATTGAGGCATCGTAGCCGTGGCGTTCCCAGAAGAAACCCACCTCGGTGGCGAGAAACTTGCGGATGTTGATGTCGGCAATGGCTCCTGCCTGCACGCCCGAGTGCCAGTAGAAGTTGTTTTGTATGAGTTCAGACTGCACATAGGTGTAGTTTGTGGCGATGCCCGACGAGTTCATGCCCGCACGAAGTCCGAAGGTGAGGATTTTGTCGGGGCGTGAGGTGTCGAAAAAAGGAGTGTCGGACGCCGCCGCAGTGAGCGACAACAGTGACAGTGCAAGAAGTAGTATTTTTTTCATTTGAGTTGCTGTGGTTCTTGTTGAGGTGCGAAGTTAAGTATTTCTTGCAGAAATTTATCGATGACGGTGAATGAAATGTCGCTTTTCACCACTTTATGACTACTATCGAGTACAAAATAGCAAGGCACGGTCTCGAAACTGAGCGCGTCACCCTCCAGCAGTTCATCGTAGGCATCGCTACAGTGAATCCAGTCCGAGGGGAATGTGGCAGCCTTGCGCTTCCAGTCGTCCGCCTCCTCAAACATCGCCACGCTCACCACCCTGATGCGCTTGTTGGCGAGGAGCGAGTTGACCGCCTTGGAATGCTCAATCTGCGCAGCCCCTTTCTTGCACACGTCGCAGTCGGAGTTGTAGAGAAACACCAAGGTGTAGTCGGTTTTCACATCGGCGATGCGGAAGTCGTGTCCGTCGTAGTCGCGCAGTTTGAAATCGACCGCCGATGCAACATTGCTGATTAACAGTATGAACAACAATAGTTTTAAAAGTCTCATACGGCAAAGGTAGTCATAAAAATTCTGTTGCAGTCAGCAAAAAACATTAATATTCCTAAATGCGTTGCTGCATAAGAAAAGCCACCGTAGGATGGAGTCCTGCGGTGGCTCAGATATTTTCGGGTGCTGTATTATTTGCCGCACTTAGCCTTGATGGCTGCCTTGATGCGGTCGAAGATTTCTTCTACTGTGCCCATACCCTCGATTGCGAGGTATTTGCCGCCCTCTTCGTAGAATTTCTGAAGAGGCTGAGTCTGAGAGTGGTAGACATTGAGACGGTTCTTGATAGTCTCAAGGTTGTCGTCGCTACGACCAGACTCTTCGCCGCGCTTGAGCAAGCGCTTTACGAGTTCGTCTTCATCGACGTGGAGACCAACCACTGCGTCAACCTTGGCACCGCGCTTTTCGAGCATTGTGCGGAGAGCCTTGGCCTGCTCGATTGTGCGAGGAAAGCCGTCGAAGATTACGCCGTCCTTAGCCGCCGGAGTGTTGTCGAGGATGTCGGCAAGGATGCTAATCATCAGGTCGTCTGGGATGAGTTGACCTTTGGAGATATAGGCTTCGGCAGTTTTGCCGAGTTCTGTGCCGCGCTTAATCTGGTCGCGGAGCACTTCGCCAGTTGAGATGTGGAAAAGTCCGTAGTTCTTAATCAGGTTTTCGCTCTGAGTGCCTTTGCCGGAACCTGGAGCGCCGAAAATTACGATGTTGAACATAATTATTGTAGATTTTAAAAATAGAGGGCTTTATCTTTTGAAAGATAAAGCCCACGAAACTATATGTTTATAAATTACTTTCGAGGATGTAGATGTCCTTGAGTTGGCGGGCTTGTTCATCGAGGTCGAGACCGTAGCCGATGATAAACTTCGTTGGGATTTCGAAGCAGCAGTAGTCAACCTTCACTTCCACCTTGGCAGCCGACGGCTTGCGCAGCAGGGTGGCGAACTTGATTTCTGCCGGGTTATTCTTCTTGAGCACATTGATGAGTTTCTGTGCGGTGTAGCCAGTGTCGACGATGTCTTCAACGATTACCACTGTGCGGTCTGTGATGTCTTGGTTGAGACCAATCACTTCGCTCACTTCGCCGGTCGAGCTCGTGCCGTCGTAGGATTTGTAGCGGATAAACGAGATTTCCGAAGGGATATCGATTTCACGGAACAAATCTGCCGCGAAGATGAAGGCGCCTTTAAGCACGCAAATGAAGACCGGGTTCTTGCCTTCGCAGTCCTTCTTTATTTCGGCTGCAATTTCTTTGATCCTGGCTTGAATTTTGTCGTTTGTGATATAGGGTACAAACGTTTTGTCAGCAATGACTACCTTGTCCATAAGGGGGAGAAATGTTAAAATGTTGCGCAAAATTACTAATAATTACTTGGATGGCAATAATAAGTAGCCAAAAATGTGACAATGGGGCGCATTATTGTTGCATCAAGTGCTCGGCTATGAGCCAGTCGAGGTGGGTGTCGAGGTCGACGGAACGGCTTGCGTCCATCGGGCACATACGCCGACGAGTGAACTTGCCCAACGGCATATTCCTCAGGCTTGCCACGTTGATGACATAGACCGCACCGTTGTATTCCCACACCTTTGGGGCATCCTGCCGGCGAGTGAATGTGCCGTCGCCTTTGGAGATGTGCAGAAATCCGTCGTTGTCGGTTTCGTAGCAGTTGTAATAGGGGTTGCTTGCCGCCTCTTTTACCGTTACCACCATATCGATATCGGGGGTGTAGAGAGCGAGCGCATTCCTCACGTCGTCGGCGGTGCGCATCGGCGAGGTTGGCTGGAGCAGCACAAGGCAGTCGTAGTCGATGCCCCGGTCGCGGTAGAAGTCGAGCGCGTGGAGCATTACTTCGTAAGAGCCGCTGCGGTCAGTTGCGAGTTCATCGGGACGCAGGAACGGCACTTCGAGACCCATCTTCCGTGCGGTGTCGGCAATCTCAGGGTCGTCGGTCGACAGACAGATGTCGGCATCGTCAGCCAGTTCGCGCGCCACATTGATTGAGTAGCCAATCAGCGGCAATCCGCACAGCGGACGGATGTTTTTGTGAGGAATGCCTTTGCTTCCGCCACGGGCAGGTATGAGGTAGAGAGTTTTCATTGATTAATGTCGTAAAACGGTTTGACAGTGATGCCGTCGAGCGGTGTGAGCGTCACGGCATCGACCATCTTCTGTAGGGTGTCGGGTTGGAAATAGGGGTTTTGCGCCGAGCGAGCCATCCGGCGGAAATCATCGGAGAGGATGGTGTCGAGCCCGGCGGAGATGGCGTCCTCTGTAACGCCGCAGTGAAGCACTGAAGGCGCAGCCGTACGGCCAGACTGACGGATGCCGATGTCGAGCGTGGGGATGCCCATCGACGGCACTTCGACAATGCCGCTTGAGGAGTTGCCCACCACGGCGGTGGCACAGTGCAGAGCCGACAGGTAGCGGCGCATGCCCAGCGAGGGAAACACCGCGGCGCGGTCGGGGTGACGCTTGGCGTAGTTCTCAATCAGTTGGATGATTATGCGACCGTTGGTGTCGTTGTTGGGGTAGGTGAAAATCACCTTGTAGTCCTGCCGCTTCTCGAGGGCGGCAAGCAGGTTGGCGCATTGCTGGCGCGGACTGGCACTGTCGAGCGTGGCAGGGTGGAAGGTGCAGAGCAAGAGTCGGTCGGTGAGCGGAGTATGGAGTTCGCTTTCGAGTTCCTCGCGCGACATATAGTCAGCGTGCATAATGTTCCACACGCCTATTGCTCCGGTGTTGAACACCCGTTCAGGCTGTTCGCCCAATTGGATGACCCTCCGTCGGTAGGCCTCCGTCTCCGTCATGTGGATGTGGCTCATCTTGGTGATGGCGTGGCGGATGCTCTCGTCGTAGGCTCCTTGGCTGATTGCGCCGCCGGCGATGTGGGCAATGGGAATGCGGAAAATCAGTGCCGCCGAGGCGGTGGCAAGCATCTCGTAGCGGTCGCCGAGGATAATGAGCAGGTCTGGCTGAAGTTCGGCAAACGCCGTAGCCATTCCCGCCATGCACTGGCTCATAGCCGTGACAGTGCCCTCCGGGGAGTCGTTGTCCACCGTCATTGGCACGCGCCGGGCGATGGGCAGCCCGTCGCGTTCAATCTCGCGCCACGTCGCTCCGTAGCGGTCGGACAGGTGCATATTGGTCGCAATGATTTTCAGGTCCACGTCGTCGCGCAGGGCGAGAGCCTTAGCCAATGGGCTAAGCAGTCCCCAGTCGGCGCGTGTGCCTGTTGCTATGCAGATTTTGCGTTTTTTCATCGTGCATTTACTTTTACCACAAAAGTAATAAAAAAATCCGCCCCGCGAAATCGCTTCGCGGGGCGGACGTTCACTCTAAACTATTAAAACTCTATTTGATGACAAAACGTCTGGTAGTAGACTGTTGGTCGTTATTGATAGTCAAGATGTAGACACCCTTTGCAAGGTGAGCCACAGGAAGGACAACGTTGCCGCTGTTGCCGTCCTGCTGCATTACAAGCGCTCCGTTGGAAGCATAGACACGGATAGAGTAGTCGGTCAGTGCAGTGTGGATGTTGAGGCGGTCGGTTGCTGGAACCGGGAACACGCGCACATCGCTGCTTACGTTGATATCGTTGACCGAAGCCTCTTTCTCGTTGATTCTGACAGGAACGCGTACAAACTGTATCTTACCTTTCTGAGTTGCGCTGACAACAACCTCTGTCTCCGTCATATCAGCCACACCTGTTACGGTGAGGTTGCCCTCGGAGATAGTTGCAGTAGCCTTCGTTGCATCGCATTCGTCGGTGATGGCGTAGGTAACGGCAGCCTGGTCGTCGTCGAATGTGAAGAGAGTAGAAAGGTCGACAGTGGCAGGAACTGTGATGCCGGCGAGCACTTCCGTAGCGTCGCTGATTTCACGGCTTCCGCCGAAGTCGTCGATACAAGCGTAGGTCGGAGTTGTCAAGCCCCAAGTGTTGGTCTTGGTGCCCGAGAACGAGAATGTCACTTTTCTGATTTTGCCGAACTGACGGAGGTCAACCCATTGCCAAGTGTCGAGGTAGTAGTGGTCGGCAGCGTTCTCCGAACGATAGTCAGCCAGATAGTACTCGAGAGTGGCGGTAGTGTTGTCAGCCTTGGTCACGTTGACATTCATCAGGAAGTAGTCGCCGGTTTCAAATCCGCCGGCTTTGGTCGACATACCGTCGCCGTTGACATAGGCATTGGCGTTGTTGGCAGTGTTGGTTACATAGAAACCTGTCACATCGTCGCCGTCGGCAGAGTTGGAAACGTGGATTGCATAAGTTGAGCCAGAGTAACTGTAGAGCACGCCATAGTTAGCCGAGTTGTGGCCGTGGCCTACTGCCGATTTGTATTGGTCGGCATACGACTCGAATGTTGTGCTTGTCTGGTTGCTCATACCGAAGCCGCTCCACCAAGTGGAAGTGTGGTGCTCGGTGTCGAATGCAAACGAACCGCTGACAAACTGCGAAATTGTGCCAGGGCTTGTCCAGTCTTCATCGTCAGCGCCACGACCATTGTAGTACGACTCAGAGGCGAGGTAGTTGTCGTCGAATGTAGCGACAGCCTGTGCGCCCTCAACGAATACCACTGTGGCATCCTCTGCGGTAGAACCCCAGGCATCGGTTGCAGTAGCGGTAAACACGCCCGAGCAGGTGAGCGCCGGAGTCTCGGTGTTGGCGCCTGTGGCAACGGCTTGCTTCATAGCGTTGGTCCACTCAACGGTGATTGGGTAGACACCGCCGTTGTATTCGCCGATAAGTTGCGCCTTTTCGCCGCTGTCGACAGTGCTCTTGTTGACAGTGCATACGAATGTCAACGGTTGTGGGTCACCGCTGAAATCATCGATATAGGAGTTGCCTGTCGAAGCAAAGTCTATTGCAGCGATGAGACCCTTGTCCTTGAGGTTGTAGAAAATCCAGTTGGCAGTTGCCGGCAATGTGAATGGCTGCGCGTTGCCGTCGCCGTCATAGACATTCATCGGAACTTCAACGTCTGAGAGATAGTAGAAGCCTTTCAGCGTAAGACCCTTGTCGGTGTTGGTGAGTTGCAAAGCACTTGCCTCGCCGATTTTGGCAACCTTTGTGCCTTCAGCGGCAGTGTCTTCCATCTCTTCTACTGTAAATCCGGCAAATTCTGCAGTACCGTCGACAAATCCGCTTTCAGTGGTCTTGACGTTCTCGAACGTAGACACCTCGGTAGGCAGATAAGTGGTGGTGAACGCATCGCTTGCCACTACATCTCCGGTGGCAGAGCCGTCAAGGCTCTCGAGGAGAACGTAAGCCACATATTCAGTCTGGCTGGCGAGGCGAGTGAGGTCGGCAGTCACCTCTTTGCCTGCGCGGAGAGTGATTGCGCCAGTCTCAGCCTTCAATGCTTCGGCTGTAGGTGCGGTCTCCGACGACTCCTTGACGGCGATGTATGCCTTGCCGTTGGCGGCAGTCTTGAGAGTGAGAACTGCAGAGTTGTGGGTGATGGCGGAGATTGCAGGGTAGCCCTCTTCGCATACAGGAACGACGGTCGGGTCGGTGAACTCGTAAGCACCGATAGTAGGATTTGCGGTGCTGCGTGTAACGCCGAGGATATCCTCCTTAACGTAGTCGAGCGGAGTAGCGTTGAGCAGGTTGCCCGATGCCGATGGGAAGAGCATTGTGCTACTGAGGAACGCAACGTCTTCGTTGTAACTGTTGGTCTCGTTGACGGCAGTAGCCCATTCGCCGAAAGTTGCATACTTGGTTGACGAACTTGTCTGACCGAATACCGAGCCGGTAGTGTGGCAGACATTGTTCGAGAAGTTGATGCCACTCACATAGGAATCCTTGTAGAGACGGTAAACCAAGCCACCGTCGCGAGCGAGGATGATGTTGTTGCAAACATTGAAATCAACCATCTCGTCGTTGAGGTAGCAAGCCACATTTGAAGTAGCGCCGCCTACCACGAGAGTGTTGTAGGCAATGTCCACGTTTGTGGTCTTGCTGTTGATTTTGAGAGCAGACGATGTAGTCTCGCTGCTGTTGGTACTGATTTCGTTGTTGACGATGCGCGAACGGCTTTCAGCCGCTGAAACGCCCTTGCGGACATAGATGCCAGTAGCCTCTACGCCGAGGTCGAGGTGGATGCTGTTGCCAGCCACTGTCCAGCCGTTGCCGAACTGGAGGTCCATACCCGTAAATCCGCGCGAGAGAGTTGTAGTAGTGTTCTCAATCACGTTGCCGCGGATGGTCATGTCGTTGTCACCGCTGTAGGATGAGATAGCCGAAGCGGCATTGTCGCGGAAGGTGTTGCCTTCGATAACTGTGCCCACCTGTTTGGTCAGGGCAGTGTAGGAAGTGCCGGCAAGGATTGCTCCACGGTAGCCACCCTCAATGAGAGAGTTGGAGAGAGTGAAGTAGTCGTTGTTGCCGTTCTCCACATCCTTTGCCAACTGGCGGATGAGTACGATTTGCTCGCCGGTCGACGTAGTCTCGACGCGGTTCATCAAGAGATGGCAGGCATCGACAGTGTCGTGCTGGCTGACGTTAATCATATAGATGAGGGCAGGGTATGTGATGTCGGTCGAGGTCACTGTCACGCCACGGAGAGTAACGTAGTCAGCGCCGTTGAACGTAACCACACCGTACTTGTCAATATTGTAGCCCGGGTCGGTGTAACTGTTGTGATAAATCTTCACATCGTTGTAGTCACCACTTTCCGACTGGATGGTTACAGGGTTGATATCGGAAGCACCGTTGATCTCAGGGATGTTGACCTTTTCGTTGTATTCACCGCTCTTGATGTTGATTACAACTGGACCTTCGATACCAGTGGCGATGTCGTTGACGGCAGCCTGAATTGTTGCATAGTCACCGCCTTCGCCAACGGTGTAAGTGCCTTTCTTACCGGCCTTCATCGCAGTGCTTGCAGTGACAGTGCCTTCGGCAACGTCAGTGCCGCCGGCAGTGATTGATGTAACCTTTGCTTGGGCAGTGTCGCCTGCGTTTGCCTCGGCGTTGAAGTCGTAGACAATCCAGAAATAGTAGTTGCCTGGAGCAGTTACAGTGTAGTCGGCAGTCACGTCGTAAGGAGACTCAGAGGCAGTGCCGATTAGGTTGTTTGTGCTGAAGTCGGTAGTCGTGGTGACATAGACTTTAGCCGCGTTGATTACATTGGAGGCAGAGCCTTCGGCAGAAACTGCAAACTTGGAGAAGTTGAGTTCGCCCTTGTCGCCAGCCACTGTCACGCCAAGGCGGAGCATAGCCACATCCTTTGCGCCGCGGAGCGACTGTGCCGCTGCCACGCTTTCAGCCTTGACTTCGCCAACGCTGAGAGGTTGGAGTTCGTATTGTGTAGCCTCGATTTCCCAGCCGTCGCTTGCATAACTGTAACTTGGCGATTTGAAGTAGACAGTGATTTTGCCGTCGTCGGAAAGTGAGATAACAGGAGCGTCAGGCAGGCTGCTCACTTTCTTGTCGGCAGTGGTCTTTTTCTCGCCTCCATAGTAGATGCTGAAGTTGTCGTTGTCGGAAATCTTGAAATTGTTGAACGTGAGTTTTACGACCTTGCCTTCATCTTTCGGACGGAAGGTAATCTGGCCTTCAAAATTCTTCGGAGTCTGACCGTCTGCACCACCGTTGTCGTAGAACATCAGGGCAGAGTCGCCGACAACGATTTCGCCGTTGTCGCCAGCCTGCAGGTTGTAGGTGTTCTTGACAGTGCGAGAGCCTTCAGGGTCGCCGTCCGCTGCATCGACAGTGATAGTCGCCGCAGTGGTGGTTATTGACTTCACAGCAGCGTCGATGGTAGCGTCGATGGTAGCATCGTCGTTGATGTCGAACGTAAGCCAGAAGTAGTTGTGGTCTTCAGCAAGTTCGATAGGACGTGCGAAGGTCACAGTCGCTTCGGCAGTCTCGGCATTGATGTCGAGGTCGGCGATGGATGTTTCCTTTGCTATTGTGCTGCTTGTACCTGTAGAGTAGACGTGGAGTTTCGACACATTGGCCTGGCTGCCCTTCATATCGAAGGTGATGCCGTTGAGCACAACTGCGCTGAGGTTGCCGCCAGTCTGGATGTCGATGCCGAGGATTTCCTGGTTTTGTGCGCCCTGGTTGATAACGTCGGTGCTTGCCTGAGAGGCAACGACCTTGTTTACCTCCATAGCACGCTGCACGTATTCGCGCACTTCGGCTGTCCAGCCCTTGGCTGTGTAACTTGACGAAGTGGTGTTGGCGTTGAACACAACGGTCAATGCGCCGTCGATGCTCTTGGAGCGGAGGATATGGCCCGGACCAATGGTCTTGTCGTCGGCAGAGGTGAGAGCCCAGAGGAGTTCGCCGGTAGTGCCCTTGCCGCTGTACACTTGGAACTTGGCTTGAGGGTAGTAGGTCGACGTGCCATAGTAGAGCGCAAACGACTGGATGTCGAGTTCGATGATGGTGTTGTCGTTGCCCGGAACGAATGTAGTAATCTGGTCACCCTGTACAGGTTCGTAGCCGTTGTAGGAAGCGTAAGGGTTAGGAGTGTTGGTAAACGTCCAAGTGCCGTAGATGGTCTTTTCAACCGAACCTACATCCGACTTGATGATGTTTTCAACCGAACTGTTGCCGTCAGGGTTGACGGTGGCAGGAGTATAGTTGCTTCCGCCCACTGTTACCTGGCTACAGCCGGCATCGAGGATTTCGCCCGTCTGTGCGCGTGGGTCGATGTCGTAGGCAAGCCAGAAATAGTTGTCGCCTTCCACAAGTTCCTGGTTGATGTCGACAGAGAACTCAGCCGCTGGAGTGACCGTGGCAAGAAGGTTGGTAGTGGCGAAAGTTGATGATTTCGCAGTGTAGTAGACCTTCGCTTTCGACAGGTGATTGATGTCGGTTGTGCCTTCAGTGTTGAAGGTAAGTTTTGTAGCGTTGATGGCCTGAGTGTTTTCAGTCTTGACAAGCACGGCAAGGATAGGCTGGTCGGTAGAGCCGGCAGCACTTGTCTGGTCGGATACTTGTTGAGTCTCGACTGATGTTACTGTCATAGGAGCGGGCTCGTACTCGCTGACGGTGGCTTCGAAGCCCGCGCCGCGGTAGTAGTCGCCAGTCACTGATTTCAGCCATACGGTCAGAGAGCCGTCGTCGGCTGAAGAGCGGAGGATTACAGGTTGGTTGTTGTAGACCTGAGCGTTGAGGTTGTCATCGCTCACGCTTGAACCGTTGTACACCTTCAACTTGTCATCGTAGGAGTCGCTGCCGTATGCCGACTGGTAGAGACCAACCTTGGTGAAGTTGATTTGCACGACTTTGCCGGCAGTTGTAGGTTTGAATGTGACAGAACCCTCAAACTTGGAGGAAATCTTGTCGTCCTTGCCGCCGTCGTCGTAGAACTGGAAGCCCGAAGGACCGACGTTGTAGATTCCGGCAGTAGTCATCAGAAGTTCGTTGCCAACGGTGATTGTGGTGCCGCTGATAGCCTCGGCGAGTTTTTCCTCGTCGCCGATTTTCAAGGATGTGCATTCGGCGTTGATTTCAGTGCCGAGAGTTGCGCTCGGAGCGATTTCGCCCACAAGCCAGAAATAGTTGTTGCCGTTTGTAAGAGCCTGCGAACCAACAGCAGTTACGGTAGTGCCCGATGTTGTAGGCACGCCGAAGAGCGAAGCCTTTGAGATGTCGAACGAAGCAACTTCTTTGGTGCTGTAGATTTGCAGGTTAGACAGTATCGACGCATCGGCAGTGTTGGCAAGGCTAAACGCCAACTGAGTGAGGCTGAGAGGATTGTTTGCACCTTCAGCCTGTACGTTGATGCCCATAAGGACCTGCTTGCCGGCACCGAGAGTTGCCGTGGTCTTGCCGATGGAAGCCTCAGAGGTTGTGCTGTAGGCCATATCGGCGTTGGAGACGAGTTCTACGTCGAAGGCATACTTTACAGCATCGTCTTCGTTGTAGACCGCTACAGTGAGAGAGCCGTCGGAAGCCGTCGACTCAAACACCTTGTTTTCGGCAATCGTCCCCATGTCGCCCGAAGGCAACGAGTAGCCGCTGATTGTCGTCGCACCGTTGTACACCTTCAGGTCGGAACTGCTTCCGAAGCCATAATACTTGGTACACTTGATGCGGATTACGGAGCCTGCCGCCGGGACGAGGTGGACGGATACCGGTTTCAGCATCTCGTCCTCACCCCAATAAGATCCGGGGAAAGTCAGCGTAGATTTCTCTGTTACGGTTACTTCGGCGTTTGTCGTGTCATTGTATGACCAAGGCATAGTGATCGTAGCCGACCAAGCCTTGTTCGTGCCAATGAGCAGAAGCGCCAACGTAAGCAACAGGGTTGAAATACGTTTCATAAGCATTCGTGTGATTAAATAAGTTAATAAAAATAGTTTCTTTCTCTTTGTGAAAGAAAGGTCACGAATGCCTACAATATGGGCAGATGGGAATGGTATACGGAAAAAACGGGCGCAGTCAGTGCCTTGTGCGTCAGTCTTTGTGCGTTGCCCTAACTCCCGAAGGCACCGAAACTTTCTTTCGCGAAACAGGCAGGTCTTCTGACTTATCTCTCCCCTCAGACGGCCTTCCCGTGAGGCATGGCCCCTCACAGTGGCATAATGTCTGGGTTCGGCGAGAATCACAGCAGCGGGTACTGTTGCCGATTTCCACGGCATTCCCTTTTAATCACGCTCCGCAGAGCGCAAACCGATTTCATCGTGACAAAATTACTATAATTTTTTGAATTACAAGTTTTTTAAGGATTTTTTTCAGTAATTCAAGTTCGATGCCTTTGCGCACGACTTGCACACAAAAAAGCGGAGAATGATTGAAGCCATTCTCCGCTGGGTATCTTTGTGTATGCCTCTATTTCTTGTGGGCAAGCATGTATTGCGCAATCTGAACGGCATTGAGGGCTGCGCCCTTCTTGATTTGGTCGCCGACAATCCAAAAACTCAAGCCCTTTGGGTTGGTGAGGTCCTGACGGATGCGTCCTACGTAGACAGGGTCTTTGCCTGCAGTGAACAGCGGCATAGGGTACTGCTTCTCGGCAGGATTGTCGATTACCACGAGACCCTCGGCGTTGCCGAAAGCCTTGCGGGCCTCTTCAACGCTGACCGGACGCTCGGTTTCCACCCAAATAGCCTCGCTGTGGGCACGCATCACCGGCACGCGCACGCACATTGCGCTGACGTCGAGTTTTGGTGCATGCATGATTTTCTTCGTCTCGTTGTACATCTTCATCTCCTCCTTCGTGTAGCCGTTGTCCTGGAACACGTCGATGTGAGGGATGACGTTGTAGGCCAACTGGTAGGCGAATTTCTCAACCGTTGGCTCTTTGTCTGCGGCAAGGTCGGAATACTGCTTCACGAGTTCGTCCATTGCGGCAGCGCCGGCACCGCTGGCAGCCTGATAGGTTGCCACATGCACGCGGCTGATAGGCGAGAGGTCGTTGATGGGCTTCAGTGCCACCACCATCTGGATGGTAGTGCAGTTAGGGTTGGCAATGATGTTGCGCGGCGCGTTGAAAGCGTCGTCGCCGTTGACCTCCGGCACAACCAGAGGTACATCGCTGTCCATACGGAAAGCCGATGAGTTGTCGATCATTATCGCACCAAATTTGGTGATGGTTTCTGCAAACTCCTTCGATGTGCCTGCACCTGCCGATGTAAAGGCGATATCCACACCCTCGAAATCGTCGTTGTGACAAAGTTCGCGCACAGTGTAGTCCTTACCGCGGAAAGCGTACTTTCGTCCGGCACTACGTTTCGACCCGAAAAGGAGAAGGTCGTCGATAGGGAAATTCTGCTCGTCGAGCACTCGCAAAAACTCTTGGCCAACAGCACCGCTGGCACCAACAATCGCTATTTTCATATGTCTTATATATTAACAGAGCGCAAATTTATAACTTTTTTATATAAGGCAAATAATAATTGTAACAGAAATTGATTAATTTTGCTATACATTATGAGTGAATGGATGCGCAACATATCGGGTTACTTCCCCGTACAGGACCCCACATGGATATTCTTCATCGTGTTGGGAATAATCCTTTTTGCGCCCATCGTCTTCGGCAAACTTCGCATACCCCACATCATCGGTATGATTCTCGCCGGTGTGGTTATCGGTGAACATGGATTGAACATTGTGGTCCGCGACAGCAGTTTTCAACTGTTCGGCAACGTGGGCTTGCTCTATATTATGTTTCTCGCCGGTATGGAGATGGACATGAACGACTTCAAGCAAAACCGCGGCAAGGCGGTGGTGTTCGGTCTGTTAGGCTTCATCGTGCCTATGGCACTCGGATTTGTCGCCAACCAGACGTTGCTCGGCTATGCTGTAGTTCCTGCACTGCTGATTGCCAGTATGTATGCGAGTCACACGTTGGTGAGTTACCCGATAGTGAGCCGCTACGGCGTGGCGCGCCAACGCAGCGTTAGCGTTAGCGTAGGGGCGACTGCCGTGACCGACTGCCTGACGCTCTTCCTGCTCGCCATCCTCGGTGGACTCTATAAAGATCCCGATAGCGGTGGCATTGAATGGTTGTGGCTCGTGGTGAAGGTGGCGTTGCTCACAGTGTTTGTCATCGTCACGTTCCCGCGCATCGGACGGTGGTTCTTCCGCCGCTACGACAACGCCGTGTTGCAATATATCTTCGTGCTTGGTATGATGTTTCTCAGTGCAGCGCTGATGAAAATCGTGGGTATGGAAGGCATCCTCGGTGCATTCCTCGCCGGGTTGGTGCTCAACCGACTTGTGCCGAGTGTGTCGACGCTGATGCACAACCTCGAATTTGTGGGCAATGCCCTGTTCATACCATTCTTCCTTATCGGGGTGGGCATGATGATAAATCTCCGTGTGTTTTTCGGCGGATGGACCGCCATCGAACTCCTTGCAGTAATGGTTGTGATGGCAATCGTGACCAAATGGATTACCGCATGGCTCACGCAGAAACTCTGCCGTATGACAAAAACCGAGCGCAGCCTGATGTACGGACTCTCGACATCGCGTGCCGCGGCGACACTTGCCGTTGCGCTTGTGGGATACGGCATAATCCTCCCCGATGGCAGTCGTCTGCTCAACGATGAGGTGCTCAACGGTGCCATTGCGCTGATACTGGTCACCTGCATAGTCAGCAGTATCGTCACTGAGCGCGCCGCACGCAAGATGGCGTTGAGCGAGATGGAAACGTCAGAGCCGGAAGAAGTCGAAGGCGAACGCATACTCGTCAGCGTGGCCAATGCCTCGACTCTTGAAAGCCTTGTTGGGCTGTCGGTGCTGTTGCGCGACCGTAAAACGGCAGACAACGTGGTTGCACTCAATGTGGTTACCGACAGCGACAATCGCAACACCGCACGCAGCGCACAGAGCGGCAAGCGACTCCTTCAGAATGCAGCGCAGACAGCCATGGGTGCAGGTCTGATGCTAAAGACGGTGAGCCGCTATAGTGCAAACGTGGCTACCGGAGTGGTGCATACGGCAAAGGAACAAGAGTCTACGACCGTAATCTTGGGCATGCACCGCCGTCTCATCACCGCCGACACCTTTGAAGGTCCGTATATGGAAGAATTTCTGAACCGACTCCATCGTGAGGTTGTGTTCGTGAGGATGCTTATGCCATTCAATACACTTCGCCGCATCATCGTGGCAGTGCCGCTAAAGGCGCAGTATGAGCCAGGGTTCTCGAAGTGGGTGGGACACGTGGTAAAGGTGGGACGCACTCTCGGATGTCAGATTGTGTTCTACGCCAATCCTCAGACGCATCCGTTCCTCAGTCTGCTGGTGCGCCGTATGGGTTATGACGACAAGGTGCGCTATGAAACACTCGACTCGATGTCCGACCTGCTTCTGCTGTCGGCATCGGTCAACTATGACCATCTGTTGATTGTGGTGGCATCGCGCCCCGGTGCAGTGTCGTACAACCCCGACTTCCAGCAGTTGCCTGAAATTGTAGGGCAGTACTTCAATAACTGCAGCGCAATCATCGTCTATCCCGACCAAGCCGGCGAGCCAGCCGAACTACCGGCATTCACCCAACCTCTGAAATAACCGACTACTTATAGTTGTCGGCGATATTGTAGATTGATTCGAAAATCGCCTTGTCCTCGTCTCCCAATTCCTTGCCGCGGCGCGACATCATACGCTTCGCCGTGTCGAAAAACTTGTTGACCGACACGTCCGAATAGCCAGCCACGCTACCCTCGAGAAACGAAGCCACGAAATTGCGCGGAAAGCCCGCTCCGTGGATGTTGACACCTACGCCGACTACTGTTGCCGTGTTGAACATACAGTTGATGCCGGCCTTTGAGTGGTCGCCCATAATCAAGCCACAGAACTGCAGACCGGTGCGCATAAAGCGGTGGGTGCGGTAGTTCCAGAGTTTGATTTCCGTATAGTCGTTCTTTAGGTTCGATGCATTTGTGCCGGCGCCGATGTTGCACCATTCGCCGATTACCGCGTTGCCGAGGAAGCCGTCGTGCGCCTTGTTGCTGTAGCCAATCATTACCACATTGTTAAGTTCGCCGCCGACCTTACAGAACGGGCCCAGCGTCGTAGCACCGTAAATTTTCGTGCCCATATTCACCTGAGCGTGTTCGCAAGCGGCGAAAGGAGCACGGATGCAAGTGCCCTCCATCACAGTGGCATCCTTTCCTATATATATAGGTCCGGCGGTAGTGTTGAGGATGGCGGCCTCCACGCTTGCGCCCTCCTCAATGAAGATGGTTGGCAGTCCGTCGTCGAGCATGCGCGGACCGATTACCGTGCAGGAGTCCGATACTGGTTGCGACTGCCGTCCAGTAGTGATTAGGCGGAAGTCGCTCTTAAGTTGCGCATCGTTCTTCTGGAAGATGTCGTAAAGAAGATGTATGCCGTCGATTTCACCGTCGTAGGCAACCACCTTTACAAACTTCTCACTGTCGAATGCGTCCTTCGTGCCGCAGTAGGCAATCAGTTCATCGCCAACCTTCAGCGCCTCGCCAATCTGCAAGCCGGCAATGGTGTTCGCCAGTTCCCTGTTCGGAAAGACGTGTCCAGCGATGAACAGTTGGCATTCCGCCTCGACCGTTGGGTATTTCTTCGACAGGTAAGGGCGTGTGAGGATGGAAATGCTTGCGTCGGGGAAATAACGCTGCCACTTTTCGCGGATGGTGAGGATGCCCACTCGAATGTCGGCGAGGGGGCGGGTATATGTCATGGGCAGGATGTCCACCCAGATGTCCTGATTGTCAAAAAGGATGATGTTTGCCATAAGATTATCGTTAATGTTACGGTGCGAAATTACGAAAAATTGCCGTAACGGCAGAATGCGACAGTTAAACAATGTAGCGAAATGGTTAAAAATAATTAAATTCAATATAAAAAGCCCCTTAAAATGGGCAAAGCGCGGCTGAGAGCCTTGTGGAGGGCTGAAAATGGGGCAAAATCATTTGGCAGTTAGCAAATTAGTGAGTAACTTTGCATCGCTTTTCGAGTGAAAAAAGCGTCTGATTTTGCGTAAATGCTTAATTATTAGTGTGTAAAGTCGGCGCGAGGTGCTCTCGGAAGCCAAAAAGAGATAAAGAGATTAATTAACAGTAATAAAAAATTAAAAAACGAAATGCCAACAATTCAACAATTGGTAAGAAGAGGGCGCGTAGTTTTGAAAGACAAGAGCAAGTCTCCGGCATTGGACAGCTGTCCACAACGCCGCGGCGTTTGCGTTCGTGTCTACACAACTACTCCTAAGAAGCCTAACTCGGCTATGCGTAAAGTAGCGCGTGTGAGATTGACAAACGGTAAAGAGGTTAACTCCTACATTCCAGGTGAAGGCCACAACTTGCAAGAGCACTCAATCGTGATGGTTCGCGGTGGTCGTGTGAAAGACCTTCCAGGTGTACGTTATCACATCGTTCGCGGTACATTGGATACAGCCGGTGTAGCAGGTCGTACACAGCGTCGCTCAAAATACGGAGCAAAGCGTCCTAAAGCAGGTGCAGCTAAGAAGTAATTTCTAAATAGCACACGAGATAAACAAAACTAGTCGATAAAACGAGTTTTTTGTTTATTGGATTATTCGGCGGAGTAAACAGCGCAAGAGTGCGCTTGTTGAAGATGCAAAGAGCAACCAAACGAACAAAAACGAATTTATTAGAAAAATGAGAAAGGCAAAACCTAAAAAAAGAATTATCTTGCCGGATCCAAAATTCGGAGACACAAGAGTAACTAAATTTGTGAATCACTTGATGTATGACGGTAAGAAAAACACTGCATACACAATATTCTATAGCGCATTGGAGACTGTGAAGTCGAAATTGCCAAACGAAGAGAAAACAGCGCTCGAAATCTGGAAAGCAGCGCTCGAAAATATCACACCACAAGTAGAGGTTAAGTCACGCCGTGTAGGTGGTGCAACCTTCCAAGTTCCTACAGAGATCCGTCCGGACCGTAAGGAGTCTATTTCAATGAAAAATCTAATCATCTTTGCTCGCAAGCGTGGCGGAAAGACTATGAGCGACAAACTCGCCGCTGAAATCGTCGACGCATTCAATGAGCAGGGTGGCGCATTCAAACGTAAAGAGGATATGCACCGCATGGCTGAGGCTAACCGTGCGTTCGCACATTTTAGATTTTAATTTGACCAAATAAACAACAATGGCTAACATAGACGAAAAACTTAATCTGACGAGAAATATCGGTATCATGGCCCACATCGATGCCGGTAAGACTACAACATCGGAACGTATCTTGTTCTACACTGGTTTGACTCACAAGATTGGTGAGGTGCACGATGGTGCAGCAACCATGGACTGGATGGAGCAAGAGCAGGAGCGTGGTATCACAATTACTTCTGCAGCAACAACAACCTTCTGGAACTACGAAGGCAAGAAGTACAAAATCAACTTGATTGACACTCCGGGACACGTTGACTTCACTGTAGAGGTTGAACGTTCGCTCCGCGTGCTCGACGGTGCTGTTGCAACATTCTGCGCCGTAGGTGGTGTTGAGCCACAGTCTGAGACGGTATGGCGTCAGGCAGACAAATATAACGTGCCACGTATCGGTTATGTCAACAAGATGGACCGTTCGGGTGCAAACTTCTTCGAGGTTGTACGCCAAGTACGCGAGGTGCTCGGTTCTAACCCAGTTGCCATCCAGGTGCCAATCGGTGCAGAGGAGACATTTAAGGGCGTAGTTGACTTGATTACAATGCAGGCATACTTCTGGCACGACGAGACAATGGGTGCCGAGTACAGCAAGGAAGAAATCCCTGCATCGTTGAAAGACGAGTGCGAGTCGATGCGCGACAAGATGCTTGAGACTATCGCCGAATACGACGATGACTTCATGACAAAATATTTCGACGATCCTTCGACAATCACTGAAGACGAAATCCGCCGCGTAATCCGCAAGGCTACATTGGCAATGGAAATCGTTCCTATGATTTGCGGTTCTTCGTTCAAGAACAAAGGCGTTCAGTGCTTGCTCGACGATGTTTGTGCATTCTTGCCAAGCCCTGAGGACTCAGGCGAAATCATCGGTAAGAACCCGGATGATCCTGAAAAGGAAGAAATCCGCCGTCCTATCTTCGAAGATCCGATGTGTGCATTGGCATTCAAGATTGCAACAGACCCATACGTAGGTCGTCTCTGCTTCTTCCGTGTTTATTCAGGTCAGATTGACGCTGGTAGCTACGTGTTCAACACTCGTTCACGCAAGAAAGAGCGTATCAGCCGTCTGTTCCAGATGCACTCAAACAAACAGAACCCGAAAGAAACTATCGGCTGCGGTGATATCGGTGCCGGTGTAGGTTTCAAGGATATCCGTACAGGTGACACACTCTGCGACGAGGCACATCCAATTACCCTTGAGGCAATGGAGTTCCCGGATCCAGTGATCGGTATCGCAGTAGAGCCAAAGACTCAGAAAGACCTCGACAAACTCGGCGTTGGCTTGCAGAAGCTTGCTGAAGAGGACCCAACATTCCGTGTTGAGACCAACGAGGAGACAGGTCAAACAGTCATCAGCGGTATGGGTGAGCTTCACCTCGACATCATCATCGACCGTCTGCGTCGTGAGTTTAAGGTAGAATGTAACCAAGGTCGTCCGCAAGTAACATACAAGGAAGCAATCACTAAGCCAGTTGAACTCCGTGAAGTGTTCAAGAAGCAGACTGGTGGTCGCGGTAAGTTCGCCGACATCATCGTACGCGTTGAGCCAGTAGAAGAAGGCTTTGAGGGTAACCTCCAATTCGTTGATGAAGTGAAAGGTGGTAACATTCCTAAGGAATTTATCCCTTCTGTACAGAAAGGTTTCACTACAGCAATGAAGAACGGTGTGCTCGCAGGCTTCCCGGTAGAGCAACTCAAGGTTACCTTGCTCGACGGTTCGTTCCACCCAGTGGACTCTGACCAACTTTCATTCGAACTCTGTGCAATCCAGGCATTCAAGAAAGCGTCTGAGAAGGCCGGTCCAGTTCTTCTTGAGCCAATCATGAAGATTGAGGTTGTAACTCCAGAGGAGAGCATGGGTGACGTGATCAGCGACTTGAACAAGCGTCGCGGTCAGGTAGAAGGTATGGAGACAAGCCGCAGCGGTGCCCGCATCGTGAAGGCAAAGGCTCCGTTGGCAGAAATGTTTGGCTACGTTACAGCATTGCGTACCATCACTTCAGGTCGTGCCACTTCCACAATGTCGTTCAGCCACTATGCAGAGGTAAGCGCCTCAATCGCCAAGGGTGTGCTTGAAGAGTGTCAAGGTAGAACAGATTTGTTGAAATAATAATAACTAAAAATATGAGCCAAAAAATCAGAATCAAATTAAAATCTTACGATCACAACTTGGTTGACAAGTCAGCTGAGAAGATTGTAAAGACAGTGAAGGCAACAGGCGCAGTGGTCAGCGGACCAATTCCATTGCCAACTCACAAGAGAATTTTCACTGTCAACCGCTCGACTTTCGTTAACAAGAAATCGCGCGAGCAATTCCAACTCTCATCGTTCAAACGTTTGATCGACATCTACAGCTCGACAGCAAAGACTATCGACGCATTGATGAAGCTCGAATTGCCAAGCGGTGTTGATGTAGAAATCAAGGCGTAAGTAAGTAAACAAAAGAATTTGAAACATTTAAAAAATTAGAGAAATGCCAGGATTATTAGGAAAGAAAATCGGAATGACATCCGTATTCAGTGCCGACGGTAAGAACGTACCGTGCACTGTTATCGAAGTAGGTCCTTGTGTAGTTACTCAGGTAAAGACATTGGAGAAAGACGGCTATGAGGCATTGCAGCTCGGCTTCGAAGACAACAAAGAGAAGCACACTACAAAACCTCTCCAGGGTCACTTCAAGAAAGCAGGAGTAGCCAACAAGCGCCACTTGGCCGAGTTCAAAGGTTTTGATGAAAGCTACAAATTGGGCGACGAAATTACCGTAGCACTCTTCGAGGGCGCTGAGTTTGTCGATGTAATCGGCACCTCAAAAGGTAAGGGTTTCCAAGGTGTTGTAAAACGTCACGGCTTCGGTGGTGTAGGACAGACAACTCACGGTCAGCACAACCGTCTCCGTGCTCCGGGTTCAATCGGTGCATGTTCTTACCCGGCAAAGGTATTCAAGGGAATGCGTATGGCAGGTCAGACAGGCAACGAGCGTGTGACAGTCCAAAATCTTAAGGTGGTAAAAGTTATCCCGGAACACAATGTTTTGATGATCAAGGGTTCTGTTCCAGGAGCAAAAGGTTCAATCGTTTTAATTGAGAAATAATGGAAGTTGCAGTATATAACATCGAAGGAAAAGATACAGGCCGCAAAGTAACGCTCAACGATAGCGTATTCGCTATCGAGCCAAACGAGCACGCTGTATATCTTGACGTTAAGCAATATCTTGCTAACCAGCGTCAAGGCACTCACAAATCGAAGGAAAGAAGCGAAGTTTCCGGTTCAACCCGTAAACTCCACAAGCAGAAAGGCGGCGGCGGTTCGCGTATCGGTGACATCAACTCTCCGGTACTCGTCGGCGGTGGTCGCGTTTTCGGTCCTCGTCCACGCACTTATGAGTTCAAGCTCAACAAGAAAGTTAAGCAATTGGCTCGCAAGTCAGCATTGTCTGTAAAGGCTCAGGACAACGCTATCATCGTGGTTGAAGATTTCAACTTCGAGACACCGAAAACTAAAGAATTCGTAAAGTTTGCTAAAAATATACAAGTAGCCGATAAAAAGGCAGTTATGGTTTTATCAGACCAAAATAAAAATGTATATTTGTCAGCTCGTAATTTGCCCAATGTGGAAATTGTAACTGCTTCGAGCTTAAACACATACAAAATTATGAACAACCGTTCATTGGTTTTGAGCGAGAGCAGCGTAGCAGTGATTAACGAATTTTAAAAGTAAGGAGGAATAAAAAATGGAAATAATGATCAAACCGATTGTTACTGAAAAGGCGACAGCGACTAGCGAGAAGCTGAACCGCTACACATTTCGCGTATCTCCTGATGCCAACAAGGAGCAAATAAAGAAACTCGTTCAGAGTCTGTACGGCGTCAAAGTGGTTTCAGTCAACACTGCAAACTACGATGGCAAAAGAAAGCAACGCTACACAAAGACAGGTCTTCAGCGCGGCAAGACAGCTGCTTTCAAGAAAGCCTATGTCAAGGTAGCCGAAGGTGAAACTATAGATTTTTATAGCAATATTTAATAGAAAATGGCAGTAAGAAAATTGAAGCCCACAACACCGGGGCAAAGACACAAAGTTATTGGTGTATTCGATGAAATCACTGCATGTACACCAGAGAAAGCTCTTACAGTCGGAAAAAGAAGCACAGGCGGACGCAACGCTGAAGGTCACCGCACTACACGTTATGTAGGCGGCGGCCACAAGCGCAAGTTCCGTTTCATCGACTTTAAGAGAACAAAAGACGGTGTGCCAGCGACCGTAAAGTCAATAGAGTACGATCCGAACCGTTCGGCCCGTATCGCATTGCTCTATTACGCAGACGGTGCAAAGGCATACATAATTGCACCCAACGGATTGCAAGTTGGCTCTACAGTTATGAGTGGAGAGGACGCCGCACCAGAGGTGGGGAACGCTCTTCCACTGAGCAAAATACCTGTTGGTACTTTAATTCATAACATTGAGCTGCGTCCTGGTCAGGGAGCCTTTATGGTTCGCTCGGCAGGAACATTTGCACAGCTGACCTCACGCGAGGGCGACTACGTAATCATCAAGTTGCCTTCGGGAGAGACTCGTAAGATTCTGGCTACATGTAAAGCTACTGTAGGTGTGGTAGGAAACTCTGACCATGCGTTGGAACGTTCCGGTAAGGCCGGTCGTTCACGTTGGTTGGGCCGTCGTCCACGCAACCGTGGTGTTGTAATGAACCCGGTAGATCACCCAATGGGTGGTGGTGAAGGACGTGCATCAGGTGGACATCCACGTTCGCGTAAAGGCTTGTACTCTAAAGGTCTCAAGACTCGCGCGCCTAAGAAGCATTCTTCAAAGTACATTATCGAGAGAAGAAAGAAGTAACCAGTTAAAGCAAAAGAATTATGAGTCGTTCATTAAAGAAAGGTCCATACATCAGCGTGAAGCTGGACAAGAAAGTTTCGGCAATGGAAGCAAGCGGCAAGAAGTCGGTTATCAAGACATGGTCGCGCGCCTCTATGATTGCACCGGAATTTGTAGGCCACACATTCGCTGTGCATAATGGAAACAAATTTATCCCAGTCTATGTAACTGAGAACATGGTAGGCCACAAGTTGGGCGAGTTCGCTCCGACACGCATCTTCCGTGGACACGCAGGCAACAAGAAAAAATAGTAAAGGGATAGCAACTATTTTGAATTAAAAAAGAATTAAATACAATGGGTGTAAGAAAAAGAAACTCAGCTGAAAAAATTAAGGAAGCTCGAAAGACTTTGTATTGCGCAAAACTGCGCAATGTGCCTTCTTCGCCACGTAAGATGCGCTATGTAGCCGACATGGTACGCGGTATGGAGGTGTTCAAAGCTTTAGGAGTACTTAAGTTCTCGAATAAGGAAGCTGCAGCGAAGGTAGAGAAACTGCTTCGTTCGGCAATCGCCAACTGGGAACAGAAAAACGAGCGCAAGGCCGAAAACGGAGAGCTCTACATCACTACAATCTTTGTAGACTGCGCTCCAATGTTGAAACGTCTGCGCACAGCTCCTCAAGGAAGAGGATACAGAATCCGCAAACGTTCAAACCACGTTACATTGTTCATCGGTACAAAAGAAACTAACGCTAAAAAGGAAGCATAAGAAATGGGACAAAAAGTTAATCCAATAAGCAATCGCTTAGGTATCATCAGAGGTTGGGATTCTAACTGGTATGGTGGAAGAAAATACGGTGATTCTTTGCTTGAGGACTCTAAGCTCCGCAAGTATCTTAATGCTCGCCTGGCTAAAGCAAGTGTATCGCGTATCGTAATTGAAAGAACCCTTAAGCTCATCACAATCACAGTGTGCACCTCACGTCCGGGTCTGATCATCGGCAAGGGTGGCTCTGAAGTTGACAAGCTCAAGGAAGAGTTGAAGAAAATCACCGACAAAGACGTTCAGATCAACATCTTCGAGGTGAAACGTCCGGAAGTCGACGCTCAGTTGGTTGCAAACAACATTGCACGCCAGATTGAGGGCAAGATCGCTTACCGCCGCGCAGTGAAGATGGCAGTTGCCTCTACAATGCGTGCAGGTGCCGAAGGCATCAAGGTACAGGTGAGCGGACGTTTGAACGGCGCCGAAATGGCACGTTCGGAAATGTTTAAGGAAGGTCGTACTCCACTCCACACATTGCGTGCCGACATTGACTATGCACTCGTAGAGGCATTGACCAAGGTAGGTATCGTAGGTGTAAAGGTTTGGATTTGCCGTGGCGAAGTCTATGGCAAGCGCGACCTCGCTCCTTCTTTTGTCAACAACGACAAGGGAGGCCGCAACAATGGCCCACGCGGCAAGAAAGGCGGTTTCCGTGGTGACAAGAAAAACAATCGTTAATCGACTTGAAATTACAGAACAATGTTACAACCAAAGAAAACAAAATTCAGAAGACAGCAAAAAGGCCGCATGAAGGGCTTGGCTCACCGCGGCAACCAGCTTGCTTTTGGTTCGTTCGGCATAAAGTCGCTGGAGTCCAAATGGATTACAGGACGTCAGATTGAGGCAGCCCGTGTGGCAGTGACTCGTTACATGCAACGTCAGGGTCAGATCTGGATCCGCATCTTCCCGGACAAGCCAATCACAAAGAAGCCAGCCGAGGTGCGTATGGGTAAAGGTAAAGGTAATCCAGAAGGATTCGTATCGCCAGTTACTCCAGGCCGTATCCTCATCGAGGTAGAGGGTGTAAGCTACGAAATCGCAAAAGAAGCATTGCGCCTTGCAGCACAGAAATTGCCTGTGACTACTAAGTTTATAGTAAGACGAGATTATGACCCAACTCAAAACGTGTAATTAGGAAATGAAGAAGGCAGAATATAAAGAACTGGACACAAAAGATTTGCGTGCCCGTTTGGAAACAGCAGAGAAGGAATACCTTCAGACGAAAGTCAATCACTCAATCTCTCCTTTGGATAATCCTGCAAAGATTACACAGGACCGTCGCATGATTGCCCGTATGAAGACTGAGTTGCGTAAAAGAGAACTTAACGAAAAATAATCCCAAAGGCAATGGAAAAAAGAAATTTAAGAAAAGAACGTGTTGGGGTTGTTTCCAGCAACAAGGGTGACAAGACAATCACCGTTGCCGTAAAGTACAAGGAAAAACATCCAATTTACGGAAAATTCGTCAACAAGACGAAGAAATATCACGCCCATGACGAGAAAAACGAGTGCAACATCGGTGACACAGTGCGCCTTGCAGAGACTCGTCCGCTGAGCAAGACCAAGAGATGGAGATTAGTAGAAATCATCGAAAAAGCTAAATAATAATGATACAGACTGAATCACGATTGACTGTAGCGGATAACAGCGGCGCCAAGGAAGCGCTCTGTATCCACGTATTAGGAGGCACAGGACGCAGATATGCGACTGTAGGCGACGTAATCGTCGTAACCGTAAAGAGCGTCATCCCGTCATCTGACGTGAAGAAAGGTACTGTGTCTAAGGCTGTTGTAGTCCGCACGAAGAAGGAAATTCGCCGCGCCGACGGTAGCTATATTCGCTTTGACGACAACGCATGTGTGTTATTGAATAATGCCGGTGAGATCCGTGGCAGCCGTATCTTTGGCCCAGTAGCCAGAGAGTTGCGTGCCACTAACATGAAGATCGTTTCATTGGCTCCAGAAGTTCTTTAATCTCGTAAACAAAACAGTAATGAGCAAATTACATATCAAAAAAGGAGATACCGTTTACGTAAACGCCGGCAACGACAAGGGTAAGACTGGCCGTGTGCTCCGCGTGATCGTTTCGAAGAACAGAGCCGTTGTTGAAGGTCTGAACATGGTATCGAAGAGTGCCAAACCAAGTGCAAAGCACCCACAGGGCGGCATCATCAAAATGGAAGCCCCAATCCACGTTTCTAATTTGAACCTTTTGGATCCAAAGAGCGGCAAGCCGACCCGTATCGGTTTCCGCAAGAACGCTGAGGGCAAAACAGTACGTTTTTCTAAAAAATCAGGAGAGGAGATTAAATAATGAGCAGCACAACTCTAAAAAAAGACTATACTGAGAGAATTGTACCGGCTCTTGAGAAGGAGTTCAAATACACTTCGGTAATGCAAGTGCCTCGCCTCACTAAGATTGTCATCAACCAAGGTCTTGGCGCTGCTACGCAGGACAAGAAAGTGATTGAGACTGCAATCAACGAGCTCACAGCAATCACTGGCCAGAAAGCAGTTCCTACTTTGTCGAAGAAGGACATCGCGAGCTTCAAGGTGCGTAAGAAAATGCCTATCGGCGTGCGTGTAACACTCCGCCGCGAGCGTATGTACGAATTCCTTGAGCGTCTGGTAAGAATCGCGTTGCCTCGTATCCGCGACTTCAAGGGTATCGAGAGCAAGCTCGACGGCCGTGGTAACTACACCCTCGGTATCACAGAGCAGATTATCTTCCCGGAAATCAACATCGACACTATCTCGAAGTTGGTAGGTATGAACATCACGTTCGTGACTACAGCGAAGACCGACGAGGAAGGATTTGCATTGTTGAAAGAATTTGGTTTACCATTTAAACGCTAATAAAAGATATGGCAAAAGAATCAATGAAGGCACGCGAGGTAAAGCGTGCGAAACTCGTAGCCAAATATGCAGCAAAACGCGCAGCGTTGAAAAAGATTGTAAACACAGGCGAACCAGCCGAGGCTTTTGAGGCAGCTCAAAAGCTTCAGGCTTTGCCAAAAAATGCCAATCCTATCCGCATGCACAACCGTTGCAGCTTGACAGGTCGTCCAAAGGGATACATCCGTCAGTTCGGCATTTCGAGAATCCAGTTCCGTGAGATGGCCTCTGCAGGCTTGATTCCGGGCGTTAAGAAAGCAAGCTGGTAAACGAGTAGAAACAGAAAAGAGTATTAAATATTGTCCGGAAACTCCGGATCAATTTAAACCAAAATAATATGACTGATCCAATAGCAGATTATTTGACAAGATTGAGGAACGCAATCAAGGCACAGCACAGAGTTGTAGAGGTGCCTGCCTCAAACTTGAAAAAAGAGATCACTAAGATTCTCTTCGAAAAAGGCTATATCTTGAACTACAAATTTGTAGAGGGAGAAGTAGCCGGCGGTACTATCAAGATTGCCTTGAAGTATGACCCAGTAGACAAAGTGAACGCAATCAAGTGCTTGAAGCGCGTGAGCCGTCCGGGTCTGCGTCAGTACACAGGCTACAAAGATATGCCGAGAGTGTTGAACGGACTTGGTATCGCTATCCTTTCCACATCGAAAGGTATTATGACCAACAAGGAAGCCTTGGCTCAAAAGGTTGGTGGCGAAGTTCTATGTTATATCTATTAATGAGGAGGAATTGCAATGTCAAGAATAGGTAAAGCTCCCGTAGCGCTCCCAGCAGGAGTGACTGCAAAAGTAGAGAATAATGTAGTGACTGTAAAAGGTCCTAAAGGCGAATTGAAGCAAGAGTTCCACTCAGACCTTACTGTCAAGGTAGAAGAGAACCAAATCGTTGTAACCCGTCCGAGCGACGATATCGAGCACCGTTCACACCACGGTTTGGTACGTGCTTTGATCCACAACATGGTTGTCGGCGTTTCTGAGGGCTACAAGAAAGAAATGGAATTGGTCGGCGTAGGTTACCGTGCAACTGCATCGGGCCAAGTGCTTGAGCTTTCGCTCGGCTATTCACACGCCATCTATTTCAAGCTTCCGGCAGAAATCAAGGTTGATGCCAAGACTGAGAGAAACAAAAACCCGTTGATTACTCTTGAGTCATGCGACAAGCAACTTCTTGGCCAGGTATGCGCCAAGATCCGCAGCCTCCGCAAGCCTGAGCCTTACAAGGGCAAGGGTATCCGCTTCGTAGGCGAGGTTATCCGTCGTAAGTCAGGTAAATCGGCAAGTGCTAAATAATAAAGGAAGACGATTATGGTAACGAAACAAGACAGAAGAAATAAAATCAAGACACGCATCCGTGGCAAAGTTTCGGGCACAGCCGAGCGTCCTCGTATGACAGTGTTCAGAAGCAACAAGCAGATTTATGTACAGCTTGTAGACGACAGCGAAGGCAAGACTCTTGCCAGCGCATCGTCGAAGGGAATCGAAGAAGGAACTAAGACTGAAGTAGCCGCTAAGGTTGGCCAGGCAATCGCTGAGAAGGCTTTGGCTGCCGGCATTACTGAAGTTGTTTTCGACCGCAACGGTTATTTGTTCCATGGTAGAGTTAAATCATTGGCTGACGCTGCTCGCAACGGAGGACTTAAATTTTAAAAAACATGGCAAAGAGAAATAACAGAGTAAAATCAACGAGCGATATCGAATTGAAGGACCGTCTGGTTGCCATCAACCGCGTTACTAAGGTAACAAAGGGTGGACGTGCATTCAGCTTCTCTGCAATCGTAGTTGTCGGCAACGAGAACGGCATTGTAGGTTGGGGTCTTGGTAAGGCTAATGAGGTTACCGCAGCCATCGCCAAAGGCGTGGAGGCAGCGAAGAAGAACCTCATCCGCGTACCGGTTCACAAAGGCACAATTCCACACGAGCAGGCTGCCAAGTTCGGCGGTTCGCGCGTAATCCTCAAGCCAGCATCTCAGGGTACTGGTGTTAAGGCCGGTGGTGCAATGCGTGCCGTATTGGAGAGTGTAGGAATCACTGACGTGCTTTGCAAGTCAAAGGGCAGCTCAAACCCACACAACTTGGTGAAGGCGACTTTCGGCGCCCTCGACGAGATGCGTAGCCCGATGACCGTGGCTCAGAACCGCGGAGTGTCGTTGGATGTAGTGTTTAATGGTTAAAAATGTGAATGATCATGGCAACTATTAAGATTAAGCAAACAAAGAGCAGAATCAACTGCCCTGCTGTGCAAAAGAGAACACTCGACGCACTTGGATTGAGAAAAATGAATCAAGAGGTTGAGAAGGAAGCAACTCCTCAAATCTTGGGTATGGTTAAACGAGTTCGTCACCTTGTAGAAGTAACGAACGCTTAAAAACAATAAAATTGACTATGGATTTAAGTAATTTGAAACCAGCCGTAGGCGCTACTTCATCTCGTAGAAGAATCGGCCGCGGCCCAGGTTCAGGTATGGGTGGTACTTCTACACGTGGACACAAGGGCGCTAAGCAACGTTCGGGTTACTCTCGCAAAATCGGTTTCGAGGGTGGTCAGATGCCATTGCAGCGCCGTGTGCCTAAATACGGATTCAAAAATATTAACCGTGTAGAGTACAAAGCTATCAACGTAGACGTACTTGAGAAATTGGCTACTGCCAAGAACCTTACAAAAGTAACTGTAGAGGATTTGATCGCTGCAGGCTTCATCAATGGCAAACAGAAGGTGAAAGTGCTCGGCAATGGTGCCTTGACAGTGAAATTGGAAGTAGTGGCACACGCCTTCTCTAAGAAAGCAGAAGAGTTGATTGTAGCTGCTGGTGGCTCTATCGAAAAATTGTAAAAGATGAGATTAGTTGATACCATAAAAAATATTTGGAAGATAGAAGATTTGCGCAAGCGTCTTGTCGTGACTTTTCTATTGATTTTGGTATACCGGGTGGGCTGCTATGTAGTCCTTCCGGGTATCGATCCGAATCAGCTGTCAGCGATGAAGGATTTCACCAACAAGGGCTTGATGCAGTTGCTCGACATGTTCTCGGGTGGCGCGTTCAGCCAGGCGTCGATATTCGCTTTGGGTATCATGCCTTACATCACGGCTTCGATCGTGATCCAATTGTTGGGAATGGTTCTTCCGTCGTTCCAGAAGTTGCAGCGTGAGGGCGAAAGCGGCCACATGAAGATTAACCAGTACACACGTTATCTCACTGTGCTGATTCTTCTTCTCCAGGCTCCGGCCTATCTGTTCAACTTGGAATATCAAGTTAACTCGGCTTCCCACGGCGCATTGGCATTGACGTGGCTCGACAAGACCTATATGACGGTGATTCTTGCTGCCGGCAGCATGTTTATCATGTGGCTCGGCGAGCGTATCACTGACAAGGGCGTCGGCAACGGTATATCGTTTATCATCCTTATCGGTATCATCGCGCGTCTGCCAGGAGCGTTCCTCGAGGAGTTCACCGGCCGAATCTCTTCGGCTCAGGGTGGCTTGGTAATGCTCGTGATTGAAATCGTTCTTTTGTTCGCTGTCATCCTTGGCGCAGTGCTTTTGGTGCAGGGTACACGCAAAGTGCCTGTACAGTATGCAAAGCGCATTGTAGGCAACAAGCAATATGGCGGTGCGCGCCAGTACATCCCATTGAAGGTGAATGCAGCGGGTGTGATGCCTATCATCTTTGCACAGGCAATCATGTTCATCCCGTTGACATTGGCAGGCTTCGGCTCACGTGGCGAGGCAAGTGCGATTGTCAAGGCTCTCACCAACATGGAGGGATTCTGGTATAATTTCATTTACTTCTTGATGATTGTGGCGTTTACATATTTCTACACAGCAATCACTGTGCGCCCGACTCAGATGTCGGAGGATATGAAGCGCAACAATGGATTTATTCCGGGTGTGAAGCCGGGCAAGAAAACTGCCGACTACCTCGACTCAATCATGTCGAGAATCACCCTTCCGGGATCAATCTTCTTGGGTATTGTGGCAATCATGCCTGCATTCGCAAGAATCTGCGGCGTGACTCACAGTTTTGCACAGTTCTTTGGAGGAACATCATTGCTGATCATGGTAGGTGTAGTGCTCGACACTCTCCAGCAGATTGAAAGCCATCTGTTGATGCACCACTACGACGGTTTGATGAAATCAGGAAAATTAAAAGGCCGTACCACCGGTGCGGGATATTAATTTGACAGGTACCAAAGATGATTTATCTGAAAACAGATGAAGAAATAGAGTTGATGCGTGTAAGTAATCTCCTGGTGGGGAAGACGCTCGGCGAATTGTCGAAGTGGATTGCACCGGGGATTACAACGCTGAAACTTGACAAGATAGCAGAAGAGTTCATTAGAGACAATGGCGGAATCCCCGGATTCCTTGGCTATGCCGGTTATCCCAACACACTCTGCGTTTCGGTCAACGAAACCATTGTGCACGGCATCCCGTCCAATGCAACCCTCCGCGAGGGCGACATCGTGTCGATTGACTGTGGCGCCATCGTTGATGGCTACAACGGCGACTCGGCCTACACGTTTGCGGTGGGCGAGGTTGAACCCCGCGTTCGGGAATTGCTTGACACCACCAAGGCTGCCCTCTATGAGGGAATAGCCCAGGCAGTGGCTGGCAACCGCATCGGACATATCGGGAACGCAGTGCAGACCTACTGCGAAAAGCGAGGTTTCACTGTGGTGCGCGAGATGACAGGCCATGGCATAGGAAAGAAACTCCACGAGGAGCCTGCCGTGCCCAACTACGGACGCCCTGGAGTAGGGCCTCTGATAAAGGAAGGTATGTGCATCGCCATCGAACCGATGATCAATATGGGCAGCCGCAACATTGTCATTGAGCGTGACGGCTGGACATGCCGCACCAAAGACCGCAAGCCGTCGGCTCATTTCGAGCACACGGTAGCCATCCGCGGCGGCAAGGCTGAGATCCTTTCTTCATTCGAGTTTATTGTGGGGGAAACCCGACAATAGGACAGAAACAACGGTAAATCGCAATAAAAAAGAATTTATGTCAAAACAAGCAGCAATAGAACAAGACGGAGTGATTGTAGAGGCTTTGTCGAACGCAATGTTTAAGGTGGAACTTGAAAACGGCCATCAGATTACAGCCCACATCTCCGGAAAAATGCGTATGCATTACATCAAGATCCTTCCGGGAGACAAGGTAAGAGTCGAAATGTCGCCTTACGACCTCTCGAAGGGCAGAATTGCTTTTAGATACAAATAAAAAAAGAAATAAAAATGAAAGTAAGAGCTTCAGTAAAGAAACGCACGGCCGACAGCAAAATCGTCAGAAGAAAAGGACGCGTGTATGTAATCAACAAGAAAAATCCGAAATTAAAACAACGTCAAGGATAATTTTATTATTTTTGCAAAAAAATTATAATAGTATATGGCAGTACGTATAGTAGGTGTAGACTTGCCCCAAAATAAGAGAGGAGAAATTGCCCTTACATATATCTTTGGCATCGGCCGTAGCTCAGCCACCAAAATCTTGGCAAAGGCAGGCGTTGACAAAGACATCAAGGTGCAAGATTGGACCGACGCACAGGCAGCAGCCGTGCGCGAGGTAATCGGAGCAGACTACAAAGTAGAAGGTGATCTCCGCAGCGAGATTCAATTGAACATCAAGCGATTGATGGATATCGGTTGCTATCGTGGCATCCGTCACCGTAATGGTCTTCCAGTGCGTGGACAGAGCACGAAGAACAACGCGCGCACTCGTAAGGGTCGCAAGAAGACAGTTGCTAACAAGAAAAAAGCTACTAAATAAAATTAAAGTATGGCAAAAAAAACAGTCGCAGCAAAGAAGAGAAATGTCAAGATCGACGGTGTCGGTCAGTTGCATGTACACTCATCTTTCAACAACATCATTGTGTGCTTAGCAAACAGTGAGGGACAAGTCATCAGCTGGTCGAGCGCCGGTAAGATGGGTTTCAGAGGATCGAAAAAGAACACACCGTATGCAGCCCAAATGGCAGCGCAGGATTGCGCGAAGGTTGCTTACGATCTTGGTTTGCGTAAGGTGAAAGCCTACGTGAAGGGCCCGGGTAACGGACGTGAGTCAGCTATCCGTACAGTGCACGGAGCAGGTATCGAAGTAACAGAGATTATCGACGTTACACCGCTTCCACACAATGGATGCCGTCCTCCTAAGAGAAGAAGAGTATAATCTCTGATATAAATATTACTAAGGATTCGGCCGATGTGAAATAGATTGCACTATCAACCACCTCTCTGCAATCGCGGCTGCACTAGGCGGATTCGATAAAAACTTTAATTTTAAAAAGACTAAAAAATGGCTAGATATACTGGACCAAAAAGTAAAATAGCAAGAAAATTCGGCGAACCTATTTTCGGCGAGGACAAAGTTCTTTCGAAGAAGAACTACGCTCCAGGTCAGCATGGTGCCAACAAGAGAAGAAAAACTTCCGAGTATGGCAAGCAGTTGCTCGAAAAGCAGAAAGCCAAATACACTTACGGCGTTTTGGAGAAACAGTTCCGCAATCTCTTTGAGAAGGCAGAGCACACCAAAGGTATCACCGGTGAGGTATTGTTGCAATTGCTCGAGGCTCGTCTCGACAATGTAGTTTATCGTTTGGGAATCGCTCCTACACGTGCAGCCGCACGTCAGTTGGTTTCTCACCGTCACATCACTGTCAACGGTGGTGTGCTCAACATTCCGTCTTACAGCGTTAAGCCGGGCGATGTTGTTGCAGTTCGCGAGAAATCGAAGTCTTTGGAGAACATCGCAGACGCTTTGGCTGGCTTCAACCACAGCAAATATCCTTGGTTGGAGTGGGACGAAAGCACCAAGGGAGGCAAATTGCTTCACTTGCCAGCGCGTGAAGATATCCCAGAGAACATCAAGGAACAGGCAATCGTCGAGTTGTATTCTAAATAATAAATTGTAATATCCATGGCTATTTTAGCATTTCAGAAACCTGATAAAGTATTAATGCTCGAGGCGGACAACCGCTACGGAAAGTTTGAGTTCCGTCCGTTGGAGCCGGGTTACGGTGTAACCGTCGGCAACGCCTTGCGAAGAATTCTTCTTTCTTCGCTCGAGGGTTATGCTATCTCGTCTATCCGTATAGACGGAGTGAAACACGAGTTTGCAACAATCCCAGGGGTAATCGAGGATGTGACAAACATTATCCTCAACCTCAAGAAGGTGCGTTTCAAACATCTTGTTGAGAGCGAGGAGCCAACTGCGGGCAAAATCAACGTATCGGGCAAAGAAGTCTTGACAGCCGGTGATTTGGGCAACGAACTCAGCGGATTCGAAGTGTTGAATCCAGACCTGGTGATTTGCCATTTAGATCCAACTGTGGCTTCGTTCACGATGGACTTTACAATCAACAAGGGCCGCGGCTATGTGCCAGCCGATGAAAACCGTCAGCCAACTGACGCCATCGATGTCATCGCCATCGACTCAATCTATACTCCGATTGTCAATGTGAAGTATGCAGTAGAGAACTATCGTGTAGAGCAAAAGACCGACTACGAAAAATTGGTTCTTGAGATTTCTACTGACGGATCTATCCATCCGAAAGAAGCATTGAAAGAGGCTGCAAAAATCTTGATTCATCACTTTATGCTCTTCTCCGACGAGAAGATCGCCCTCGAGACAACAGAGTCTGAAAGCAACGAGGAATTTGACGAGGAAGTGCTCCACATGCGCCAACTCCTCAAGTCCAAACTTACAGATATGGACCTCTCGGTGCGTGCCCTCAACTGCTTGAAGAGCGCAGAGGTTGAAACACTTGGCGAACTCGTACAGTTCAACAAGACAGACTTGCTGAAGTTCCGCAACTTCGGTAAGAAGTCGCTCACCGAGCTCGACGAACTGTTGGCCAGCCTGAACCTTTCGTTTGGAATGGATATTTCAAAGTACAAATTAGATAAAGAATAACTACAATGAGACATAATAAGAAAATCAATCACTTAAGCCGTAAGAAAGCGCACTTGGATGCCACATTGGCAAACATGACGATTTCACTCATCATGCACAAGCGCATTTTCACTACATTGGCAAAGGCTAAAGCATTGCGTGTCTATGCAGAGCCAATCATCAACCGCGCCAAGGACGACACTACAAACTCACGTCGTGTTGTGTTCAGCTATCTGCAGAACAAGAATGCAGTGACTGAACTGTTCCAGGAAATCGCTCAGAAAATTGCTGACCGTCCAGGTGGCTACACTCGTATCATCAAGACTGGCAACCGCCTTGGTGACAACGCTAAGACTTGCTTTATCGAGCTCGTTGACTACAACGAAAACATGCTCAAGACAGCAGCCAAGAAGAAAACTACCCGTACTCGCCGCTCTCGCAAGGCATCGGCTGAAGCAGCTCCTGCTGTTGAAGCTCCTGCAACTGAAGCACCGGCTGAAGAGAAGGCAGCAGAATAACGAGAGTATTCTAAATACTATTATAGGAAAGGATAGCGACAACCGCTATCCTTTCTTGTGTTTATTGTGTCTCGGCAAAGAAAATTGAGTATGCTCTTTTCTTTGCTCTCGATTTGCACTATCTTTGCAAAAAATAATATTCAGAGTGGAAACGAAATACATCTTCGTAACCGGAGGCGTGGTTTCTTCGCTTGGCAAAGGAATCATCTCTTCGTCGTTGGCCCGATTGCTTTTATCTCGTGGCTTTAGAGTGACAATCCAGAAGTTTGACCCGTATATCAACATCGACCCGGGTACGCTTAACCCCTACGAGCACGGCGAATGCTACGTGACTGTCGACGGTCACGAAGCCGACCTCGACCTCGGTCACTATGAACGTTTCACCAACGTGAACACTACGCGTGCCAACAATATCACCACTGGTCGCGTATACCAGAGCGTGATCGACAAGGAGCGCCGCGGCGACTATCTGGGCAAGACAGTGCAGATTATCCCTCACATCACCGATGAGATTAAGCGCGACGTGAAACTCCTCGGCAATACTGGCAAATATGATTTCGTAATCACGGAAATCGGCGGCACGGTGGGCGACATCGAGTCGTTGCCGTTCCTCGAGAGTATGCGTCAGTTGAAGTGGGAACTCGGTTCGAACTGTATCTGCATCCACTTGACTTATGTGCCGTTCCTCAATGCGGCGAAGGAATTGAAGACGAAGCCTACGCAGCACTCTGTGAAGCAACTACAGGAGGTGGGTATCCAGCCTGACGTGCTGATTCTCCGCACGGAGAAGGACATCCCGGTGGCAATGCGCCGCAAGGTGGCCTTGTTCTGCAACGTTTCGCCCGACGCCGTAATCCAATCTATCGATATGCCGAGCATCTATGAGGTGCCTATGGGCATGCACGCACAGCATCTCGACGAGATTATCCTCAAGAAGACCAATACGCCTTACGAGGGCGAGCCTGATATGACCCAATGGGTGAACTTTCTCGACAAGATGAAGAACGCCACAGAAACGGTTACAATCGGTCTTGTGGGCAAGTATGTGGAACTCCAGGATGCCTACAAGTCAATCAACGAGGCATTGTTCCAGGCTGCAACCTACAATAACCACAAACTTAAACTCGTGAGCATCCACTCCGAGAAAATCAACGATGGCAACGCTGAAGAGTTGCTCAAGGACATGGACGGCGTGGTAGTCGCTCCAGGCTTCGGGCAACGTGGCATCGAAGGCAAGTTCGCTGCCTTGAAATGGTGTCGAGAGAACGACAAACCAACGTTCGGCATCTGCCTCGGTATGCAGTGTATGGTTATCGAATACGCGCGCAACGTGCTCGGTCTGAAGGACGCCAACAGCACCGAGATGAATTCGCAGACTCCCCACAACGTCATCGACCTTATGGAAGAACAGAAGAGCATTTCCAATATGGGCGGCACAATGCGTCTGGGCGCATACGACTGCGTGCTCAAGGAAGGCTCGAAGGTGGCAGAAGCCTACGGTTCGACCCACATCAGCGAGCGTCATCGCCACCGCTTTGAGTTCAACGAAGAGTATCGTGCGCAGTTTGAGGCAGCCGGCATGAAATGCGTCGGCGAAAATCCAGATGCACACTTGGTGGAAGTGGTAGAGTTGCCCGACAAGAAATGGTATATCGGCACGCAGTATCACCCCGAGTACAGCAGCACGGTGTTGTCGCCTAACCCGTTGTTCCTCAGTTTCGTGAAAGCGGCTATCGACAACAAGAAGTAAGAAACAATTAAACAAACAGAAAATAACGAATGGACAAAAACACGATTCTCGGCTTGTTGCTGATGGGCTTGGTAATCTTCGGATTCTCAATGCTCAATTCGGGTAACGACGACAGCCAACAGCCGGCAACCGAACAGGCAGACAAGTCTGCCGAAAAGAAGGCTGAAGCAGTGACTGCCGACAGCCTTGGCAATGAAGAATTTGCCCGAATCAAGAATACAGTAGCCCAGTACGGCAAGAAGGAAGACGACAAGACGGTGCTCAATAGCGGCAACGTCAGCCTCGTTGTGGCTGCCGACAGCCTCAGCGGCACTGTCGCTATGGACGGCGGCGTTACAGTTAGCCTTTCCGACCTGCGCCATCAGTCATCAGCCGACAACCGTTTGGTTTATGCTGCAGCATTGCAGAGTGTGCGCGAAGCAGCCGACAAGGTAGCGCAATATTCCGATTTTGTGCGTTTTGTAGGCGGCACTAACACCACCGTAAAACTCGAAAACGAACTCCTCTCCGTCGACCTCTCGTCGAAGGGCGGACAGATTGCCAAAGCCACGCTGAAGAAATACAATGCGTTCCAGAACGGCAAGGAGGGCAACTGCGTGCTTTTTGACGGCACGAACAACTCCTATGGCTTTGCTATCAACACCGACACCCACCGCTTCGACACCCAGGAATTCAACTTCACTCCGGTGCAGGAGAACGATTCCACGGTGCTGATGAAACTTGACTTCGGCAACGGCGTGTTCTTCGGAATCCGCTACACTTTGCCGCGCAACAGTTACTTGGTGCGTATGGAACTCGTGCAGCAGAATATGCGCGCAGTGATTGCGTCTAACGTGTCGACAATGGATTTCCAGTGGACTCAGAAGATGATGCGCCACGAGAAAGGCCAGACATTCGAGGAGCGCAACAGTGGCGTGTACTATAAGTATGCCGGCGACGACGGCGATGTGGACAACCTCAGCGAGACCGGCAACGACGACGAAAAGACCAACAACCACCTGAAATGGGTAGGCTTCAAATACCAGTTCTTCTCTGGCATACTTATCGCCGACAAGTATTTCATCGGCGCTGCGCCAATGAAGAGCGAGGTGATTGACAAGAACTCCGCTGACCACGACAACTTCATGAAGAACGTGTCGTTCACAAGTTCGTTGGACTACAACATCGACAACCCGAAGCCTGCATCGTTCCACTTCTTCCTCGGTCCGAACGAGTACAAATTGCTTGCCTCGTTTGACAAACAGATTTCGCCCGACGAAGACCTGCAACTCACCCGCGTGATTCCGTTGGGATGGAAACTCTTCCGTTGGATAAACACCGGCATCATTATCCCAGTGTTCAACTTCCTCGGACGTATGGACCTCAATTATGGCATCATCATCCTGTTGCTCACAATCTTCATCAAACTCATCCTGTTCCCTCTCACCTACAAGAGTTATTCTTCGCAGGCAAAGATGCGTGTGCTTGCGCCGGACATCAAGGAAATCAATGAGAAATATCCGGGCACAGAGAATGCGATGAAACGTCAGCAGAAGACTATGGAACTCTACAACCGCGCAGGTGCAAACCCAATGAGCGGATGCTTGCCGTTGTTGCTCCAGATGCCTATCCTTGTGGCAATGTTCTCGTTCTTCCCGTCGTGCATCGACCTCCGCGGCGAGGCGTTCCTCTGGGCTCCAGACCTGTCAGCTCCGGATATGATTCTTGAGTGGAAGGCGAATATTCCAATCATCAACTGGATTTTCGGACACCACTTGAGTCTGTTCTGCCTCTTGATGACCGTAGTCAATGTGCTCTACACCTACATCAACATGCAGTCCAACCCGTCGAACAACCAGATGCCGGGAATGAAATGGATGATGTACCTTATGCCAGTAATGTTCCTCGTGTTCTTCAACGAGTATGCAGCAGGCTTGAGTTATTACTACCTCCTTTCGTTGCTCATCACCATCATCCAAACCTACGCAATCCGCTACTTCATCAACGAAGACAAGGTGCGCGCAAAGATGGCTGAGAATGCAAAGAAGCCTCGCAAGAAGAGCAAGTTTATGGCACGCCTCGAAGAGGCTCAGAAACGCCAGGAAGCAATGCTCCGCGAGCAGCAGAAAGGCAAACGCAAATAACGAGACCAACACTCAATAACATCCGGGGGAGCCGCACCACGCGACTCCCCCGGTTTGTTTTTGCCCAGCAGAAAAATGCTTGCGCGACCTTGCACCCGATGCCGACCATCCATTGTGCGAGCCGGTTGCGCAATGTTCGTGTACGGGACACAAACGGATCAAGGCGTAAAGGTTGTTTGACTGCTGTACTTTTCCGCATACGGAGTATGGAACATGAAGGAGGTTGGATGTAGCCATCCGCAACTTTCGGAGGGATGTGGAAATAAAAAAGTCATCGGCTGGGGTTGGGAGTCCCCGTGTCGATGACTTTTCACACTAAACAATCCTATGAATATTATTCTTATGATCTTTTGTTGTTGGCTCTTTGCCGCCGTCG
>CAVCEE010000007.1:0-123797 GCA_963601185.1 bacterium | reverse complement strand
ATCTTGCCTACGGACTCTCTTGGGAATGGCTCAATCTACAACTGGTTTATTCGCATATCTCAGATGAGGTTTGTACGATGACGCAGACTTACCGTGACGATCCGATGAAGTCACTCGCTCGCCCAGAGAACATCAATAGCTACAACTCTTTCCAAGCAGGCCTGACGCTGAACCCTACCTTTGGCATTTGGCATCCAACATTGGAAACAATGCTCTATAAGCAATGGCTCAAGATGGATACGCATGTGGGCAATAAGCTTGACAATCCTGTGGTAGTTTTCCAACTTACCAATGCGTTTGACTTCAAGTTGCTGACGGCTTCACTTGTAATGACCGCACAGACCGAAGGTAATATGGGTAACAAATGTATCCGCCAAGGCTATTTCAATACAGACCTGTCACTCTACAAGTCGTTGCTCAAGAATCGCCTTACGTTGACACTTGACGTTTCAGATGTATTTGGAACGGGGAACCAACATCGCACATTCTATTCAGGTGCGCAAAGAACAATGTTATATGACCTAAATTCCACAAGTACCATTACCTTTAGCATCCGCTATCGCTTTAACGCAACGAACAGCAAGTATAAAGGAACTGGTGCAGGTCAATCTCAAAAGAACAGAATGTAAAGTCATAAAACTAAAGCTTCGGAAAAGAATAAAAATCAACTTGTTGCAAACAGAAAGTTTCTTAAAATGGAAACATAGAAAGTTGATTTTTAATATAAATGATATGATTTTTCCTATTATACATCAACATGACTCCATGCAATGCGGAATAGCCTTAACAACAAAATTCCTCTTTTTGTTCACATTAAAATGAATCCATTACGGTTGTTTGAGCGACTCGATTTAATTAACTAACTTTGCATTTGCTTTTGCAAGCCACTATTAGATTTCAAAATATAAGATTGCTGAAACAGAATGAATCCATCTCTACAGATATCACAGCGCGGCATCGAGATGCCCGAATCGCCTATCCGCAAACTCGCGCCGTTGGCCTACCGTGCAGAAGACCGCGGCATGAAGATTTACCGACTGAACATAGGTCAGCCCGACCTGCCCACTCCGCAGAAGGCTCTTGACGTGCTCAAGACCGTTGACCGGCAGACTCTCGAATACAGTCCCTCGCAGGGTTACCGCTCTCTACGCGAAGCGCTGGTGGGCTACTACGACCGCTATCAGATTAAGCTGCACGCCGATGACATCATCATCACTTCAGGAGGTTCGGAGGCTGTGCTGTTTGCCTTCCTCAGTTGCCTCAACCCTGGCGACGAGATTATCGTGCCGGAGCCTGCCTACGCCAACTATATGAGTTTCGCCATCTCAGCAGGCGCAGTGATTCGCACCATCACCACCACCATCGACGAGGGGTTCTGCCTCCCGAAGGTGGAGAAGTTTGAGGAACTCATCAACGAGCGCACAAAGGCCATTCTCATCTGTAACCCCAACAACCCTACGGGCTATCTCTACACACAGAAAGAGATGAACCAAATCCGCGACATCGTGAAGAAATACAATCTGTATCTCTTCTCCGACGAGGTATACCGCGAGTTTATCTACACCGGGTCGCCCTACATCTCTGCTATGCACCTTGAGGGCATCCGGGACAACGTGGTACTCATCGACTCCGTGTCGAAACGCTACTCAGAGTGTGGCATCCGCATCGGCGCTCTCATCACCAAAAACGAGCGCGTGAGGGAAACGGTGATGAAATTCTGCCAAGCGCGATTGAGTCCGCCTTTGCTCGGGCAACTCGTTGCGGAGGCGTCGATAGAGGGTACGGAGCAATACTCGCGCGAGGTCTACGACGAATACGTAGAGCGACGCAAGTGCCTCATCGACGGAGTGAACCGCATCCCAGGATGCTACACGCCTGTGCCTATGGGCGCATTCTACACCGTTGCCAAACTCCCGGTCGACGATGCCGAGGCGTTCTGCGCCTGGTGCCTGAACGAGTTTGCGTGGAAAGACGAAAAAACGCCCGAAGGCTGCGCCGGCGAAACGATTATGATGGCCCCTGCCGCCGGATTCTACACCAACACCGACCTCGGCAAAGACCAGGTGCGCCTTGCCTATGTGCTGAAGAAGGAGGACTTGCGCAGAGCATTGTTCGTCCTCTCCAAAGCCCTGGAGCAGTATGACAAGCGGTAAGTGACAAGCGCGCCGTAGATGCGCCGCCCACACCATCAGAGCATCGGCTTGTGCAAAAAACAACCGCCTCCACTGCGTCGGCAATGGAGGCGGTTGTTTTGTCTGAAAATTTCTTCCGTTATTCCGGCAACAATTGCTTAGCAGGGATATGTACCACATTTCCTTGCGCATCAACCACAACCACACTACGGTCATGCAACGCTTTTTCCACCAACATATTATGTTGCGCCTCAGCAAGACCGGCATCAACCTTTTTCAGGAAAATTTCAATATCGCTCTCACTCATAATTCTTTATTATTTCAAATTTAACCTTATCTTTAATTTTTGTAGGAATGCAATTTCCGCCAAAGGCTACTCTTGTGCCATTGTTCTCGTTATTGTCATAAAGCACCCATATATCAACCTCATTCATATAAATCTCAAAAAGATTCTTTATGCCAGCCTTGTAACGCCTTTCAATCACAGGTTCAGGGATGTTATGTCCTCCACATGCAACCCTTTCAGCCACACGTTGTTTCGCCATCTCGGCATTTTTCAGCCAAAAGAACAGCAGATGGACAACATACCCTCTTTCGTGCGCTCTTCTCACAAGGTTGATATACGACCTCGTTGCCAAAGTTGTCTCTATCGAGAATGATTCTCCCGCTTCAAGCAATTCGTCAATTCGCTTAAGCATCAAGCGACCAGCCTCAATCGCCACCCCTTCAGGATTGAAGGGTGACAAGCCTTTTGCTATCTCATCGGCATTAACAAACTCCCTAACAAGCAAAAACTTGGGAAGGATAGTATTGGATGCCGTTGTCTTGCCTGCGCCATTGCAACCTGCTATGATATATAAATGCTTAACCATCTTGCGCTCAAAATTAGCGACTATTTACGACACCACAAAAATTTCGGCACTAAAAACAACCGCCTCCACTGCATCGGCAATGGAGGCGGTTGTTTTGTCTGAAAATTTCTTCCGTTATTCCGCTATGGTCTTGGCGTTGATGCTTGCGGCAAGACGGTTCGCCACGGCTACCGCCTTGGTGATGTGGTCACACACATGGTCCGCACCGACAAGTTCCTCAATGCGCGCCTTTTCAAGAGCAAGATGCACATTGTCGCGCACGCCAGAGAGCACTACATGGATGCCTTCTTTCTGCGACGACTTGATAAGAATTTCGAGGTTGTGGATTGCAGTGGAGTCGATAAACGGCACTTTGCGCATACGCAGGATTCTGACAAGCGGCTTGTCGCCCATCGACCGCATCATTTCGTCAAACTTCGTAGCCACACCGAAGAAGAACGGTCCGTCGATTTCATACACCTCTACACCATGCTCAAGGTTGAGAATTTCGTGAGTGGTGACTTCCTGACCCTCAGCAATGTCAATCTGCTCTCCAAAGTGGTGGATTTCAGTGTTTTCCATCACACGACGGAGGAACAACAGGATGGCGAGAAGCAAACCGAGTTCGATGGCGATTGTAAGGTCGAATATCACGGTAAGCAAGAACGTCACAATCATCACCGTAACGTCGCTTTTCGGTGTTTTGAGGATTGCCTTGACCGTGCGCCAACCGCTCATGTTGTACGACACCATAATCAGCACGCCTGCGAGGCACGCCATCGGCACGAGGTTAATGAGAGGCATAAGGAACAGAAATATCAGCAGAAGCACCACTGCGTGTACCACGCCGGCAACCGGAGTGCGTCCGCCATTGGTGATGTTGGTCATTGTGCGGGCAATCGCGCCGGTCACAGGGATACCGCCGAAAAACGGCACCACGATGTTGGCAACGCCCTGGCCGATAAGTTCGGTGTTGCTGTCGGTTGTCGACCCCGTAACACCGTCTGCCACCGTGGCTGAAAGCAGCGACTCGATTGCGCCGAGCATCGCGATGGTGAACGCCGACGGCAGAAGGGCATTGATTGTGGCAATGTTGATGTCAATTGAGTGGGGCGAAGGAATCGAGCCGGAGAGGTTGGTGAAGCGGTCGCCGATAGTTTCCACGCCCTCAAGGCCGCAGCATTCGCGCAGCACCCACACCACAGCCGTAACAACTACGATGGCGAGCAATGCGCCCGGCAGTCGCTTGGAAATCATCGGTGCAACGATGATGATTGCCAGCGACACAAGTCCTACGAGCAGCGTAGGCCAGTGCATTGTGGCAAAGTGGGTGATATAGACTCCCCACTTGGAGATGAAGTCGGATGGAAGTGCGCCGGTTTCAAGTCCGAAGAAGTCGGTAATCTGCGTCGAGAAGATGGTCACGGCGATACCCGAGGTGAAGCCGATGACAATCGGGTAAGGGATAAACTTGATGACCGTGCCGAGACGGAACAGTCCCAATGCCACGAGTATCAGACCGGCAAGCACTGTGGCGATGGCAAGACCGGTGAGTCCGAACTGCTGGATGATGCCATAGATAATCACGATAAATGCGCCGGTAGGGCCGCCAATCTGCACGGAGCAACCGCCCAGTGCCGAAACGAGGAAACCGCCGATTACGGCAGTGATGAGACCTACGGTCGGGGTTACGCCAGAGGCAATACCAAATGCCACTGCCAACGGCAATGCCACGATTCCGACAACGATACCAGCAATGACATCATCCTTCAGACGAGCCATATTGTAGCCTTTCAGCGAAGTGAACAACTTGGGCTGGAATGCAACTTTCTTAAGAAAATCCATAAATAAAAAAACGTATTTTTTTAAACCTAAAACGTCAAGAGTGAAAACGTTTATCCACAATCTTTAACTAAAATTCACCGCAAAGGTACAATAAAAAGGGTGAATACAGAACCTATCGCGGCAAAATAATGCTTTTTAACACGATGCCGCTCAATCTTCGGCACATTTGAGTTAACTTTGCTGATTATACCTCTACGACTATGGCTAACTTCGACCCCAAAACAAGAATCGAGCGACTTCTGCTTAAGTACCCGTCTCTGCGAAACCTTTTCAAGGAGGCAGCCTCTGCCGTCGACGAGCAGCTCACGGTGGAGGAGTTCTGCTTTGCCAACGGACTCGATTTTATGGTGTTTTTCCGCAAGGTCGACGAGGCTGTGGCTGAGGAGGAGGCTCGCCGCCAGCAGGAGCGCGAGCAACTCGAAGCCCACATTGCCGCCGGCAACTCTGCCGTGGAGGAGAAAGTGGGACACTCTGCCGAAGCACCGGCGCAGGCAAGCATATCGGTGCGCGCCCACGACCCCATCGTGCTCGGGCTGCTGGTTTTGTCGGCCGTAGTGTTTGCCTTGAGCGCAGTAGGCTACATCTTCGACGGCGCCGGCTTTGTCCGCACCGTCCTCGGCATCCATCCGGCTTCGCAGTTTCCCCACATCTCACAAATACTCAGTTGCCTGAACATCGCCTCGCTCGTCGGTAGTATGTTTCTGCTGTTCTGGCATCGCTTCGGCGTGGTGCCTCTGCTTCTCGGCGCACTCATCAACGACACTCTTGTGGTCACGCTCACCGACAGCATCCCCTACCAAACCATCATCGCAGCCCTCGTCATTATGGCTCTTGCCAAAATCCCGGTTGACGGGAAACGCTACAAGGACGTGATGAAAAGGCATATCAACAACATCTGACAAATTCATAACCTATGGCAAGCAATCCGCAGATACTCGGCACCGCCCCCATCGGCAAATTGCTTATGCAATACTCCCTGCCGTCGATTGTAGCTATGGCTCTGACTTCGGTCTACAACATCATCGACAGTGTGTTTATCGGCTACGGCGTGGGAGCAATGGCTCTGTCCGGACTTGCCATCACTCTTCCGCTGATGGCTCTGCTCTCGGCATTCTCCTCACTCGTCGGAGTGGGCGGAGCGACCATCGCGTCGATTTGTATGGGGCAGAAGAACCTTAAAGGGGCTGAGGACATCCTCGGCAATGTGGTGCTTCTCAGCCTCATAATTGCCGTGACCTACGGAGGTATCAACTATCTTTTCCTCGACGACATACTCCGCTTCTTCGGCGCAAGCGACGCTACCATAGGCTATGCGCGCGACTTTATGGAGATAATCCTGCTAGGGTCGCCCGTGCTCTTCCTGTTTCTCGGACTCAACAACGTGATGCGCGCCACCGGCTATCCGAAAAAGGCGATGCTATCGTCCACTCTGTCGGTGGGTTGCAACATCGCCCTTGCGCCGTTGTTCATCTTCGTGTTCGGCTGGGGCATCCGCGGAGCGGCTATCGCCACCGTGCTGTCGCAGATTGCAGCAATGGTGTGGGTGGCGTGGCATTTCCTCGACAAGCGCACCTTCGTGCGCATCAAACTCCAGTCGCTGCGGATTGACCGCCGCATTGTCCGGCAGATATTCAGCATCGGCGTGTCGCCGTTTGCACTGAGTGCCTGTGCTTGCTTCATCGTAATCTACACCAACTACCAGTTGCTCGCCTACGGCAACGACTTCAGCGTAGGGGCTTACGGCATCATCAACCGTATGCAGATGCTCTTCGTGATGATAATAATGGGTGTAGCACAGGGTATGCAGCCGATTGTGGGCTACAACTACGGCGCGGGGCAGACAGCCCGAATGCGGCAGTGCGTCACGCAGAGCATCGTTGTCGCCACGGTGGTGTCGGTGGCTGGATTCGCGCTGAGCGTGTTCACCCCTCAACTGCTTGTGGAGTGCTTCACCGACAATGCCATACTCGTCCGTATGGCGTCGAAGGCGTTCAAACTGTGCATGATTGCCTACCCTATTGTCGGCGCGCAGATTATCATCAGCCAGTACTTCCAGTCAATCGGCAAGACATCGATTTCCATCTTTCTCTCCCTCTCAAGGCAACTCCTATTCCTATTGCCGTGTCTGGTGCTGCTGCCGATGTGGAGGGGCATCGACGGCGTGTGGCTGAGCATCTCGCTGAGCGACTTCATTGCCTCCGTGGTTGCCATCGCCATCTATTTTTACTATCGTGACAGGATTGTGACACGGGTGTAATGATTGTGTTACACCGTCTACCGACTTTTGCAGCAGAAAAAAAACAACTGCAAAGGTTTAGATGAAGTTTATTTTAGGTTTGACAGTTGCCGCCTGCATCACTCAGGCAGCCAACGCAAAGGTTTTCAAAGGAAAGGTGGTCGACGCTGCCACCAACGAGCCTCTTATCGGTGCCACGGTTGAAGTGGACGGCACCAAGACAGGCACAGTTACCGACATCGACGGAAATTTCACCATCGACTGCAAGGAAGGTTCGCAGTTGACGGTGCGTTATGTGTCGTACAAAACTATCTCGGCAAAAGCCTCGGAGGCAATGACTATCAGTCTTGCGCCCGACAACCAGACACTCGGCGAAGTGACGGTGACGGCGCAGAAACGCCAGAATCTCGACTCCTCGGTGCTTGAGGCGGCGCGCAAGAGTCTGACGGTGCAGTCGGGAGTGTCGGCTCAGCAAATCCAGCGCACACAGGACAAGGATGCCTCGGAGGTGATACGCCGCGTGCCGGGCATCAGCATCATCGACGACAAGTTTGTAATGGTGAGGGGCTTGTCGCAACGCTACAACAACGTATGGATCAACGGAAGCGCCGTTCCGAGTTCGGAGGCCGACTCTCGCGCGTTCTCGTTCGACATCATTCCGAGTTCGCAACTCGACAATCTTATGATTGTGAAGTCGCCGGCTCCTGAATATCCTGCCGATTTCAGCGGCGGTTTCATCCTCATCAACACCAAGGACATCCCCGAAAGCAACAGTTTCTCCGTTTCTCTCGGCGGAAACATCAACGAGAAGACACATTTCCGCAACTTCCTCCACGGCAAGGGCAGCGCAACCGACTTCCTCGGCTTCGACAACGGCATGCGCAACTTCAACGGGGGCATCAACGGCTCGCTCCGGCAGATTGACGGCGGTGTGGACCTCAACGGCAACGGCTTCAACAACAACTGGCTTGTAAACAAGTCTACACCGTGGGCCGACCTCTCGCTCTCTGCCGACATCACGCGTGTGCGCCGCACCGACAACGGCACAAAACTCGGTCTCCTCGGGGCTATCAACTACAGTTATTCCACTCGCACGGTGCTCGATATGGAAAACTCGCTCTTCGGAGCCTACGACGTGGAGCACGACGAGCCTAACTACCTGCGCCGCAGCATCGACGACCAATACACGCGCAATGTGCGCCTCGGCGCGATGCTCAACCTCGTCTACATCTCCGCTTCGGGCAACACCCATCTGGAGTTCAAAAACATATTCAACCAACTCGGCAAAGACCGCTACACCTGGCGCGAGGGCTACAGCGCACAGAGCGACCCTGTGCACAGTGCCGAATACAACTACAGCAGCCGTGCCACCTACAACGGCCAGTTTACCGGCAAGCACACCATCGGCGAGAATCACATCGATTGGAGTGCCGGCTACTCCTACGCCGACCGCAATATGCCTGACCGCCGCCGCTACACGCTCACCGACGACCAGCGCAACGGCGAGTACGGTCTGATTGCAAGCAACGACGTTAACCGTGAGTACACGCTACTGAAGGAGCATATCGCCTCGGCGGCAGCCAACTATAACCGCACGTTCACCCTCGGCTCAATCAACCCGATGCTCAAGGCTGGTGCCTACGGCGAATACCGCACTCGCAGTTACCGCACTCGCAGTTTCATCTACGGCGATTTTCCTTCAGATATGCGCTACGGCGACCTTGCCGCAACGCTAAGCAACTCCGACAACTACGGCAGCGATGCGCTCTACCTGATTGAGGAAGTGAAATGGCGCAACAACTACGACGGCAACAACACCCTCGGCGCTGCCTACGCTTCGGTCAACATCCCTGTAGGAAAATTTGACATCTACGCTGGCGTGCGCTTCGAGCACGACAGAATGGAGTTGATATCCAACACTCAGGACAGCAAGAAAAGTTCTATAAGTACCTACTATACGTTCAACGACTTCTTCCCGTCTGTCAACGCCACCTACCACCTCGCCGAAAAACACCAGTTACGACTCGCCTACGGCAAGTCGGTCAACCGCCCGGAGTTCCGCGAAGTCTCATCGTCAGTGTTCTACGATTTCGACCTTTCGGGCAGTGTTCAGGGTAACCCGAACTTGACTGCATGCTACGTTCACAACGCCGACCTCCGCTATGAGTTCTACCCCTCATCCACGGAAATGATCACGGTGGCTCTCTTCTACAAGCATTTCCAGAATCCTATCGAATGGACCTACACCGTAGCCGGCGGCACCGACCCGGTCTACTCCTACAAGAATGCCAAGGGCGCATACAGTTACGGTGTGGAGGTTGACATCAAGAAATCGCTCGACTTCATCGGCGTGCCCGACCTGTCGCTCGTGTTCAACGGCGCTCTCATCAAGAGTAAGGTCAACTTCAGTGCCGACGACCAGGAGAAGGACCGCCCGATGCAAGGCCAGTCACCCTACATCATCAACACCGGTCTATTCTACCAAAACCGACCTACGGGCATCAGCGCCGCAGTGCTCTACAACCGCATCGGCAAGCGCATCGTAGGTGTGGGCCGCAGTATGGGCTCGTCGGACGACAACGTGCGCATCCCCGACTCCTACGAGATGCCGCGCAACGCAATCGACATCAGCCTGTCGAAGAAGTTTGCCGGACACTGGGAGGTGAAACTGAGCGTCAAGGACCTGCTCGGCGAGCGCATAGAGTTCAAGCAGTTTGAAAACGGTGTGCGTCTCAACGACGGCACGGTGAAGGATGTGCAGGAGGTTACCCGCAGTTACACTCCGGGACGCAACTACAACCTCTCGCTCACTTATAAATTCTAATGACTACTAACCATTTTACAAATAACAAACAACAATGAAAAAAAACTTGTTTAAATCGCTTGCCGCCGTAGCATTGGTGGCACTTGCAGCAGCGTCATTCACGTCTTGCAGCAACGACGAACCAAAATCGGAAGAGAAGAAACAGGGTCAGCAAGCCCCTATCGGCACTGACGGCATCATCAAGATTTACGATGACATTCTCTTCGCCGACAACACTATCGGCAACGGCGACCAAGAGGTTATCTTCAAGGGCAAACAAACTCTGAAAAAAGGCACATACCTGCTCAAGGGTTGGGTCTATGTTGCCGACGGCTCTGAACTCACTATCGAGCCGGGCACAATCATCAAGGGCGACAAGGAGTCGAAGGCTGCCCTCATCATTGAGCCGGGAGCAAAACTCTATGCCGAGGGTACTGCACAACAACCTATCGTATTCACATCGGCTCAGGCAGCAGGTTCTCGCCGTCCAGGCGACTGGGGCGGACTTATCCTCTGCGGATGCGCTAAAAACAACCAAAAGACACAACAAATCGAGGGTGGTCCTCGCACCAAGCACGGTGGCGACAACGATGCCGACAACTCTGGTATACTCAAATATGTCCGCGTTGAGTTCGCAGGATTTCCTTTTGAGCGCGACAAGGAAATCAACGGTATCACTTTCGGCTCTGTCGGCAGCGGCACAACAGTTGACTATGTACAGGTTTCCTACTCTAACGACGACTCTTTCGAGTGGTTCGGCGGTACAGTAAACTGCAAGCACCTCGTTGCCTTCAAGGGTTGGGACGATGATTTCGACACCGACAACGGTTTCTCTGGCCACGTTCAGTATGCTCTTGCCGTACGCGACTCACGCATCGCCGACACTTCGCAATCCAACGGCTTCGAGAGCGACAACTGCGCTGACGGCGCTCAGGTTGACCCTTACACCACTGCGGTCTTCTCCAACGTTACTTTCATCGGTCCTAAGACTTCCGACAAGTCGTTCGAGAACACCACAAAATATATCGACGGTGGCTCGATGAACCCGAAGAACGGTTCTGCCCTCGGACGCTTCCAGGCCGCTATGCAAATCCGCCGCAGCAGCCGCCTCAACTGCATCAACTCTATCGCAATGGGCTTCCCTATCGGTCTTATCCTCGACGGCGAAAAGGGCAACACTCAGGCTATGGCCACTGCCGGCAACATCACTCTCCAGAACATCTGGTTTGCTGATATGGACATCATCGGTTCTGACGCCAACAAACTCTATCAGGACAACCTCGTGACTGGCTACGACAGCGACAAGAAACCTATCATCGACGAAACTAAGGCTTCATTCTCATCAACATTCTTCAAAGCACAGAGCGGCAACAAGGTGGCTACTCTTGCTGAAATGCTTCTCTCGGGCAGCGGCGTGATGAAGGGTCTTGACGTGAACTACATGCCACAGTCGGGCAGCCCACTTCTCTCGGGCGCATCGTTCGGCAGTTTCACAGGCTTCGACAACGTATCGTTTATCGGCGCATTCGGCACCGACAACTGGTTGTCGACTTGGACAAACTTCGATCCTGAGAACACTGTATACTAACTGAAACCCTAAATATACAGATTCTAAAAACCGCCAGCGGACGTCGTGATAGACGTCCGCTGGTTTCGTTTTTGTTGATTAAGTTATATGTCTTATTTGGCGATACTCCAAGGAAATCCGTACTTAGCGCCGTTGATGTCGACAACCACATACATCGAGTCGCCCTTGCTGCGCTTTATGTTGATATAGCCCGAGATGGCTTGTCCGGGATACACCGTCGTACGTTTCAAATATCCTTCCTGCTTTATTTCCCTTTCTTGCAGAAGGGCATTCTCGTAGTTGGCCATACGGTCGCAAGCAATGACCTGTGCCTGGTATGCAGCCGCTCCGTCATAGTAATCGGTGTGGGATACGGTCGAGACTTTTCCATGGAACGAACTGCCGTTGTCATAACTGCCGTAGGAATGCTTTCCGCGGTCGTAAGAGTGGGAACTGCCGTAGGAACTGGAATAACTGTCATAAAACGAGTTGGAGTGCGTCGTAGAACTTGAATGTCCGGCACTTGCTGCAGCCAGGCCTTCTGCGATACCGGTAAGCGCCATACTCCAGTTCTGGGCTTTCTGCACTTTCCGCATATATTTCTCCGCAGAATACACCTCCATTGCCACTTCTTCGCCATTCGTCTTCTTTAGCGTCGACGTTATCTTGGCTGGGTCAAAATCAATGGGGGCAATTGAGTTGTTGGACACGACTACTGATATCTGAAACCATTTGCCGTAATCCTTTACCTGATTGTTGTTTATTGACACCAACAAGCCGTTCTTTATGTAGTATAGCCACGCTGCGCCGTCCCTGTACTCGGTCTGCATCTCTTGTTGCGACGGCGATTCCCAGATAGGGGTGTTGTCGCTTATGCGGAACTTACCGCCGTATCCGTCTTTGTTTGAACGGATATAATAGTCGTAGAGCGGACTGCCGTTCATCATCTCCGTTTGAGTACACACATCGCCGGTTTCGTCAAATTCCGTAAGGATACCGTCGGGCTTACCGTTCTTCATCGTGCAGTGACGTTTCACGAGTCCATTTTCATAGTACGACGTATATTCACCCTCATCCGTTCCATTGACTTTACGGCCTTTCTGCTCGACTTTCCCTGACTTGTAATAGTTCGTCCACTCTCCATCCTTTACTGATTTTGAGTCGTCGTACTTGTCTATGCTGATGTATTTACCTTCTGACTGCAATTCGCCCGTCACATAATAGTCGCGGTAGCGCTTGCCGAAATTGGCATCGGCATTTTCGCTGACGATGCGATAATAGGTGGCAAAAGTCTTTGACTCAACGCCTTTCCAATTTGCGTCGTAGTAAAGGGTATCTTGCTTGGACTGTGCAAACAGAGTGCTTGCACCGAACAGTAAAACGGGAATAACTATACACTTCTTCATTTCAATCTTCTTTTTTTGCTGCACTCCCACAGCAGGTTAGTAAAAAAAGGCCGTACATACGCTTTTTTAGGTACAGACGGTGCTAAGTTAATACTTTTGCGCCACAATCCGCCCTCCCCGACCGATAAAAAATGGCTGCGCTGCGATTTTTTCACTATCTTTATGCCACAAAAACGTAGAACCATTTTTCTTTTTTCCGATGGATAGACGACATTTCCTTAAAGGCGGCGCTCTGCTCGCCGGCGCCCTGTGCGTTGACTTCAAATCGCTTGCCGCAACAACTGGCGTGGCGGAGAAACCACGGCTCACTATCGGTGTGCTCAGCGACATCCACGTGCGCACCAGCGACGACCTCCCCATTCTCGAAAAGGCATTCCGCCATTTCCGCGACAAGGGCGTTGACGGTGTGATAATCGCCGGAGATATGGCTGACACAGGTCTTGAACGGCAGTTGAAGCAAGTGGCAGACACTTGGTCCAAGGTGTTTCCGAAGGACAAACTGCCCAACGGCAACCACGTGGAGCGGCTGTTTGTCTACGGCAACCACGACATCGACGGACAGGACTACGGCGCGATGGACAAATTCCTCACCAAGGAAGAGCAGGCCGCGGCACGGAAAACCGAACTGATTGCCGACCACCGCGAAAGTTACTGGAAGAAGTATTTCCACGAAAAATACGAGCAAATCTACATCAAGGACGTAAAAGGATACAAGTTTGTCGGCGCACAGTGGTTCGGATGGAACGGCACGCCAGGCATCCAGGAGTTTCTCGACAAGCACCGACCGCAACTTGTCGGCGACAAGCCGTTCTTCTTTTTCCAGCACCCTCATCCCAGAAACACCTGTTCCGGCCCTGCTGCATGGGGACGCGACAATGGAGAGTCGACGAAAGCCTTGAGCGACTATCCCAACTGCGTCGCCTTCTCTGGGCACTCACACCATAACCTGCAGGACGAGCGCACCATCTGGCAGGGGGCATTCACCAGCGTGGGCACCTCGTCGCTGAGTTACACCTGCGGTCTGGGCGGCAGAGAGAACATCGAGGATGTCTACGACACGCAGATGCCCATTGCCGACGAGGCTGATGGCAAGCAGGGTCTGCTGATGCAGGTGTACGGCGACCGCATAACGCTTGAGCGCATCGATTTTGTGTACGGCCTGCCGCTCGGCGACAACTGGGTCATACCACTGTCGGGCGAAAAGCCGCTGACGTTTGCCAACCGTGCCGCACAGGCTGTTGCACCGCAATTTGCAGCAAACGACAAGGTTACCGTAAGCCGTGCCACTGGCAAGAGCCGCAAGGGCACAGAGCAGATGCAAACCACAGTGCATTTTCCCAACGTACTGAAGAAGCGCAACGGCATCCGTGCCTACGACTTTGAGGTCACCGCAGAGATGCTGGACTTCGACACCGTCAAGCCGTTCTGCTGCAAGCGTGTCTATTCGCCCCACTACTACCTCGGCGAGGCGAAGGACGAGGGCGAGGGCGAGGTGGTTTGCGTGTTTGGCGAGGGCGACGTGCCCAAGGGACGCGAGTTCCGCTTTGCCGTGCGCCCTTGCGAATGCTTCGGCAAAAAGGGCGACCCTATCTACAGTGACTGGATGAAAGTGGAGTAGGATAAGATAGGCGGCTTGCACTATCTTTGGATAAGATAGGCTGCGCCTCGGAAGAGCAAAATCAAGTGAACTTGTTTTGCTCTTCTCTCGGCTTGCACTATCTTTGCATTCAGAATGATTGACAACACAATTTTTGACAATAAGAAAGTTGCTTTCCACACCTTGGGATGCAAACTCAACTTTGCGGAAACTTCAACAATCGGCAAACTTCTCGCCGACCGCGGCGCACAGCCGGTACAGTCAGGCGAAACGCCCGACATCTGCGTGGTCAACACCTGCTCGGTGACGGAACTTGCCAACAAGAAATGCCGCCAGGAGATACGCAAACTGTCGCGCCGCTATCCCGATGCAGTGATGGTGGTGACCGGTTGCTACGCCCAACTCAACAGCGAGGAGGTGGCTGACATCGAGGGCGTGGACATCGTGGTGGGCAACGACCAGAAGGCGGAGATTGCCGACTTCGTGGACCGTTGGTTTGCCGACCACGAGAAGCACGTGGAAATCACTGCGCTGAAGGACATCCGCCAGTTTATCCCGTCGTGCTCGCGAGGCGACCGCACACGCTTCTTCCTGAAGGTGCAGGACGGATGCAACTACTATTGCAGTTACTGCACCATACCGCGTGCCCGCGGACGCAGCCGCAGCGGCCTCATAGCCGACCTCGTGGCACAGGCGCGTCAGGCTGTGGCTGAGGGAGGCAAGGAGATTGTGCTCACCGGCGTCAACATCGGCGACTTTGGCTTCGACACTGGAGAGAAGTTTATCGACCTGCTCCGTGCGCTCGACAATGTTGAGGGCATCGAGCGTTACCGCATATCATCAATTGAGCCTGACCTGCTCACCGACGAGGCCATCGAGTTTGTCGCCTCGTCGAAGCATTTTATGCCTCATTTCCACATCCCGTTGCAGTCGGGCAGCGACGAGATGCTCAAACTTATGCGCCGCCACTACGACCGACAACTCTTTGCCGACAAGGTTGCGGCAATCAAACGCCTTATCCCCGACGCATTTATCGGCGTTGACCTCATCACGGGTATGCGCGGCGAGACGCAGGAGATTTTCGACGACTCGCGTGCCTTTGTCGACAGCCTCGACATCACCCGTCTGCACGTGTTCTCCTACTCCGAACGCCCCGACACAATGGCTCTCAAAATTCCGCTCGTGGTGGACCAGCACACCAAGCATCTGCGCACACGTCGCATGATGGCTCTCTCCGACCGCAAACTGGCGGCTTTCACCGAGAAATATCTCGGCACCGTGCGCCCTGTGCTCTTCGAGCACGCCGTGGACAGCGACGGACTAATGAAAGGTTTCACCGACAATTATTTGCGCGTGGCTGTGCCTGCCGATGCGAGTCTTGCCAACACCATAGCGCAAGTGCGCCTCGTCGAGCCACTCGGCCACGACGACCTGATTAAAGCCGAAATCCTATGAACGCCCGATTGCAACGCATAGTCTATTCGCCCCTGTGGCTTCTGCTCCACGCAGCGGCACTGCTGCCGCTGAAGGCTCTCTACGTGCTCTCCGACCTGCTGGCTTGGGTGGTGTCCGACATCGTGCGCTATCGCCGCCGACTCATCGAAGCAAACCTTGAGGCATCGTTCCCCGAGAAGAGTGCCGCTGAGCGACACGCCATTATGCACCGCTTCTACCGCAACTTCACCGACGTGTTTGTGGAAACCGTAAAACTGCTCCACATCAGCGACGAGGAGATGCGCCGCCGTATGGTGTTTGAAGGGTGCGAACAATTTGACAAGATTATCGGCGAAGGCCGCTCGATAGGCGTATATTGCTCGCATTTCGGCAACTGGGAGTGGATCACGTCCATCACCCTGTGGGGCATCAACAGCGACAAAGTGGAGTATTCGCAGGTCTACCGACCCCTGCGCAATCTGTGGTTCGACCGCTTCTGGTTCGGACTGCGCAAGCGTTTCCATTCGGTGTCTATCCCCAAGAACGGTGTGCTCCGCGCACTGCTGTCGCTCCGCCGAGGCGGCGGTATGTTTATCACCGGCTTCATCTCCGACCAGAAGCCGAGCCACAACGACGGCGACCACGTCATCGACTTCCTCAACCAGCCCACGCCGTTCATCTCCGGCACCGAACTGCTGCTGCGCAAACTCAAGGCGGCGGCATTCTACGCTGATGTGGAGCGCACTGGCAGAGGTCATTACCACGTGGTGGTACGCCACATCACCGACGACGTCTCGACAACCGCCGACAACGCCGTGACCGACACCTACGCACGAATGCTCGAACAGACCATACGCCGCCAGCCCGACGCCTGGCTATGGTCGCACAACCGTTGGCGCCGGCCTAAACATTAAGACTCCAAGCCAATGAAACCTATAGGCATACTGATCCTCAACTGGAACGGAGCGGCACTGCTGCGGCGCTACTTGCCGTCGGTGGTGGAGTGCAACAGCGACGACATCGCCGACATCGTGGTGGTGGACAACGGAAGCAGCGACGAATCGCGCAAGGTGCTCGAAGAGGAGTTTCCAGGCGTAAAAACGCTCTATTTCGATGCCAACTACGGCTTTGCCGAGGGCTACAACCGCGCCGTAAAGCAATTGGGCTACCGCTACAGCGTGCTGCTCAACAGCGACGTGGCTGCATCGCCCGACTGGGTGCGACCGCTCTACGACTATCTTGAGAGCCATCCCGAAGTGGCTGCCTGTCAGCCGAAAATCATCAGCGACACTCGCCGCTCTCACTTCGAATATGCCGGTGCGTCGGGGGGATTTCTCGACAAGCACGGATATCCTTTCTGCCGCGGACGCATCTTCGACACCGTGGAGGAAGACAACGGCCAATACAACGACGTAGTGGACATTTTTTGGGCTACCGGTGCTGCCCTCGTCATCCGCACCGACGACTATATCGCTGCCGGCGGCCTCGACAAGGACTTTTTCGCCCACATGGAGGAAATCGACCTGTGCTGGCGGTTGCACCAGCGCGGACGCGCCATCAAGGTGGTGCCGCAGAGCGTGGTCTTCCACCTCGGCGGCGGCAGTCTGCCGGCTTCCAACCCTCGGAAAACCTACCTCAACTTCCGCAACAACCTGTTTCTTCTCTACAAGAACCTCCCGGCGAAGGACGGACGGCGTATGCTCTTCGTCCGTCGTCTCTACGACACCCTCGCATTCTTCGTGTTTCTCGCCAAGTGCGACTTTGCCAACGCTCGCGCCATAATCCGCGCCCACAACGACTACCGCCGGCAGAAAAGCCGCTACGACAGCGTGCGCCCTGCTGAGAACGTGCTCAAGTCGTTTCCCTACAGCGACCGCAACATCATCGTGGACTACAACCTGCACCGACTGCACCGCTTCAGCGACCTGAAACAATAAAACGCACTGGTGTAACGTTATTTACTTGTATGAAGAATGCCGTATATATCATAGCGTGCCTGTTGCTCGTGGCTGCAGCCGGTTGCCGCACGCCCAAACTGAGCGAAGCCGATGCGCAGTTCGCCCGCGGCGAATACTACGATGCGTCGGTGACCTACAAGAAGGTCTACAACAAACTGCGCAAAAAGGAGGAACGCCCGCTGCGCGGCGAGGTGGCTTTCAAGATGGGTCGCTGCTACCGTCTGCTCAATATGTCGGCACGCGCCTCGGCTGCCTTCCAGAACGCCCTGCGCTATGAATATCCCGACAGCACTGCCCACCTGATGCTGGCGCAGGCTCTGCACGCCGACGGCAAATACACGGCGGCTCTGAAATCCTACGACAAATATCTCGACTACTGTCCCGACGACAGCCTCGCCATCATCGGCGCAGAAGGCTGCCGCACGGCTCAGGACATCCGCGCCCGAGGCTCGCGCTACGAGGTGAAGCAGGCTAAACTCTTCAACTCGCGCCGCGCCGACTTCTGCCCGATGTTTCTCGGCGCTGACGCCGACCAGATTTACTATACGTCGACCACAGAAAAGGCCACCGGCGACAAGAAGAGCGAAATCACGGGTATGAAAAATGCCGACATTTTCTTCTCGAAGAAAAACGAGCGCGGCGAGTGGGAACGCCCGGAGGCGGTGGAGGGCGAACTCAACACCGAACTCGACGAGGGTATCGTGTCGTTCTCGCCCGACGGACAGACTATGTATCTCACCAAGGCTCGCCGCGAACTCAATTCTCCTACCTCGGTGGAGATTTTCACGTCATCTCGCTCCGACGCCAAATGGAGCGCACCAGTGAAGTTTGAAATCACTGCCGACACTCTGTCTACGTTCGGCCATCCTGCCGTGTCGGCGGATGGCGAATACCTCTATTTCGTGAGCGATATGCCGGGCGGCTACGGCGGCAAGGACATTTGGCGCATTTCGCTGAAAGAACGCCAGGGCTCGCTCGTCAACCTCGGTCCTGACATCAACACTGCCGGCAACGACGATTTCCCTTATGTGCGCAGCGACGGAACTTTCTATTTCGCTTCCGACGGACATCCGGGTATGGGAGGTCTCGACCTGTTCAAGGCCACGCCGGTGGGCGACCCTGCCGAGATGCACTACACCGTGCAGAACATGGGCTACCCTATCAACTCTGCCGGCGATGATTTCGGCATCACTTTCGGCAAAGGCGAATACGGATATTTCTCGTCAAACCGCGGCGATGCGCGCGGCTACGACCATATCTACAGTTTCCAGTTTGACCCGGTGAAAATCACCATCGAGGGTCTCGTTATGGACAAGGACGAGGAGGCTGTGAAGAATGCCGTAATCCGCATCGTGGGCGACGACGGCTCTAACCAGAAAGCGGTGGCGCGCGACGACGGCTCGTTCTCGTTCTCGTTGCAGCGCGGCGTGAACTATGTGATGCTCGCCGGCGCAAAGGGCTACCTCAACCAGAAGCAGGAGTTTGCATCCGACTCTACGATGGAGGATGCAAGTTACTGGGTTGAATTCCGTCTGCCGTCAATCAACAAGCCTACGGTGGTGGAAAACATCTTCTACGACTACGACAAGGCTGACCTCCGCCCTGAGTCGAAGTCAGCGCTCGACGAACTCATAGCGGTGCTCCGCGACAACCCTAACGTAACCATCGAGATGGCGTCCCACACCGACCGATGGGGCTCGGATGCCTACAACATCAACCTCTCCAACCGACGCGCGCAGTCGGTGGTTGACTATCTCGTGGCGCACGGCATCAGCCGTAACCGACTGCAGCCGCACGGCTACGGTAAGTCGAAGCCCAAGACGGTGACCAAGCGCATAGCGCGGCTCTATACGCAGTTCAACGAGGGCGACACCCTGACAGAGGAGTTCATTGGCAACCTCTCTGACGAGGACAAACAGGCTGCCGACCAGATTAACCGCCGCACAGAATTTTCGGTTCTGTCGGTAACCTACAATATGAAATAGCGATGACTACCGACGACGAGAGATTTATGCGTATGGCTATCGCCGAGGCGCAACACGCATTCGACGACGACGAAGTGCCTGTGGGCGCAGTGATTGTGTGCGGCAATCAGGTGATTGCCCGGGCACACAACCTCACCGAAACGCTCACCGACTGCACCGCCCACGCGGAGATGCAAGCCATCACTGCTGCTGCGTCCTATCTTGGCGGCAAGTACCTCCCCGACTGCACCCTCTACGTCACCGTCGAGCCATGCCTGATGTGCGCCGGCGCATTGGCGTGGAGCCAGATTGGCAGGATTGTCTACGGCGCAGCCGACATCAAGCGAGGTTACCACACCTACTGTCCACGGCCGTTTCACCCCAAAACAAAGACCGAAGGCGGCATCCTCGCCGATGAGTGCGCCGCACTTATGACCTCCTTTTTCCGCCGCAAGCGATAGCCAATCGGCGAAATCCTCTTTTGAGTGACGAGCGCGCCGTAGGTGTGGGTCGTTTTATTGCCTAAAAATTTCAATATCCCCATTTATATTTCCAGTATAAATCAGTATTGAATATCAACCTATTACGCCTACGAGGATTTATATATCCTTTAATTCCACCATAAAAATTGTTGCAAGCGCGGAATTATCTGCATAACTTAGCATCACTGATTGAAAGAACCATTCACTATTATATCAACCTCCATTGTTGGGAAACACGGAGCGTAAAAGAAAAAGCGAGACCCTAAAGTCTCGCCTTTTTGTTTTTATGTCTCTCGGTTTTATGTTAGTCGTAGATAAATGCTACATTATCCACATAGAGCGTCTGCCCTATCGTTCCCTCGTACGCCGTGCCGCAGCCGGCAGAGAACATCATAATGATGTGGGTAGGCGTTGCCAACGGACTGTCCCATCCCACTTCCTGCACCGGCACAATCTTGCCCTTGCTGTTGCGTGCATAGTATGGGCGGCTCTTGTCGATGAGGTTCATATAGTTCTTGTAGTACGACTGGCCTACGATGTCGCCGTAGTAGATGCGCATACGGTGGTTGTTGACCCAGCCCGACGTGCTCTTGGTGTAACGCTCGCGACCTGTGCCCACGCGCTTTGCGTAGATATTGCCCTCAGAGTCCTCCCAACGGCGCTGCAGCAGCACGAATGCCTCACAGGCGTTCTGACGGCCGGTAAGAGTCTTCTTCTTGCCGAAACCGCTCGAATAGATCATCGTCGCATTGGCAGGGATTTCCACCATATAGTCGAAGCAGAGGTATTTCGGACGTTTTGTGAACTTCACGTTCATGTCGAGTTTGCTGTACGGGTTCTTGGTGCTGCTCACCGGCTCCACCATAGTGCCGAAATAGATGCTACCCGACACCAGCACGTCCATATTGACCACGCCGAGGGCTTTGACCTTCTCCATAATGGTGGACAGTTTCACGCACTTGTTGCCGGCACTGCGCTGGTGCGGATAAACGGCGTTGCTGCCTTTCACCACGCCAGCCACCTTGGCATACACGTTGGACGTTGCCCAAGGCGACCCTCCGAGGTTGGAGTATGCTTTGTTGCCGTTGATGGTCTGTGTAGGACCGATTTCATATAATGTCTTGCTTTTTCCTCCGATAATCGCCGACTCCTTGATTGTGCGGGTAACCCAATGCTCGAAATCGCCGAAAGCCACTTTTTCCTTAGTTTCAGCCTGCATTGCGCTTGCTGCCGAAAGCAGTGCCAATGCCAACAATAATTTTCTTTTCATTATCAATTTTATTTTCCGTGCCAAAATTAGTTATTTTCACGCAATTATTAAAATCCACGCCACCCCGACTGCCATTTGTCGCACTAATTCCGACCTCGCAACCATCAAAAATACAATTGGCACTAACTTCTCAGTCAATGCCAATAATGAGAATTGTAACAAAATCGAATTACTATTGGTATCTTTCAAACTATGCCAAGAGGCGCAGTTCGTTACCTATACTATATGTCTACATCGCTCAAAATCACTCTCCAGGAGTTGATGATGATGCTCGAACTTATCCAGTTGCTGCCTTGCATAAAGAAGGTCATATTCCATTCGTCCTGACGGTCGAGGTATTCCTGGTTGGTCATCGACGAGTTGTAGTGTCCCTTCACGAGAAGCGCGTAGTCGTTGACCGGGATGGAAAACACCTTGTCGCCGGTGTCCTTCTTGTAGACGGTGAGTTGCGTACGCTGTCCGTCCACGAGACGGTTGACGGTAAATTCAGCAACAACAACGCTCACCGGAGTGTCGTCGGTAGCGGCCTTTGTCTCAGCGTTCACACCTGCCGTTCCTGTATATATGTTCCACGGAGTGTAGGTCAACTGCTGGCTGCCAAGAAGCGAGTTGTCGTAGTTCAAGTAGCCGTTGGCCGACGTAATCTCATAGCGGAAAGCATCCTTGTCGATGGGTTCGCCGGAAATGTTCTGCAATATCACACGAATCACGTTGGTGTCCTTCGTAAGGTCAATCACGCCTTGTGTCCGGGCTACCGACGCTGGTACTTCGGCGTGGAACAGCGGCGTAAGGTCGCCGTCTACCGCTCCGTCGGCGTTGTTGACGAGGCATGTGAGCGACTCGAGGTTGTCGGATGCCCCGAAGGTGTAACTGTTTTCCTTGCGCACTTCTCCCAAGCCCCAGGTCACTATGCGTGTGGCATCTGCCGGAAGTCCGGCAAGGTTGATGGCGTAGTCGTTTTTCGCGAGTGCGGAAGCATCGGCGTCGGCTGTATAGACGAGCCGGTTGTCGGCGTTGTAGGCATAAAGTTTGACGCTGCGCACCTCGTGGGGAGCGGCATCGGCAAACTTCATATTACGGGTGTAGCGTATCGTGACGGCAGGGCATTCGCTCTGGTCGTCGTAGATGCAACTGCCGAGAGTGGCAGAGGCTATCAGTGCCGCACCTGTCAATAACTTTCCTATGATTGCCTTCTTGTTCATTATTCCCAATCGTGTAGATGTTTTGTTTCTTGGTGAACGGCAGCCCGGTCAAAGGCTGCCGCCCTATGGTTGGAAACCGCCTAGGCGGTCCGGATTGTCGTGTTAGTCAAGCACAACGTTTTGTTTGATAGACTTCCATGCAAGCACGTTCAAGCGAGCGGCTACATAGTAGTTCTTCTCCTTGCCAGGGATAACGATGAGTTCTTCGTCCTTGTCCCATACAGCAGAACCGATACGAGAGATGCTCGAGAGAGTCAACTCATAGCAGTGGTTGCGGACAACGCCCCAGAATGGGTTTGCGTCTGTGCTGGAAAGGTGTTCGATAGGCACTTGATAGAAGCATGCACCAGCATGCCAACCGGTAACATCGTTGATAATTGTGCTGGCATTGTTGTTGATGCTCACTGCCACAGCCGACACATAAGTAGATGCTTCAACATCTGTCCATGATGTACCAGTGTATTGTTGGAGAGTGCAACCTGCCGGTGTATTTACCGATGCAACGTTGACCTTGACAACGCTCTTGTTGTTGTGGGATGTAGTGTAAGACAAAGTTACATCTGCTGGAGCGAGGTTTGTATGGGTAGAAGCCGAAGCATTTTTCCAACGGAGTCTACCAGTCAAAGCGTTGACGATTCTGGTTCTGTAGGCAGTCTCTGTGTAGAACACACCATCCTTACGGAAGAGATCTTCGCTTTTCCAGGATGCACCATCATCGGTAGAAACTTCGAGGTGGGCTGCGATAAGCATTGTAGTCACGTTAGCATACTGCTCTGCAAGACCTTTCTGAGCGGCAGGAGCCACTGTGTTTGCGTGGAGATAACCTTTGTGGTAGGCTGCGGCAGCCTCATTCCATGAGTAGTACTCAAGACCTTTGTAAGTACCTACCTGCTCTGCCTTTGTCTTAGTAAAGTCGTATGTGTCAGCGGCTGCTGCGTCATAGTTTTCATCCTTTGCCCAGAAGTTACGGAATTCCGCTGCCGAGTTCCAGCCAGTGAAAGGCGCAGTTGTGAGCCAAGCATTGTCTACATTCTTAATAAGGTAGCCAGACTCGTTGACTCATTCTCATGCCAACCGTCAACAACAACGCGAGCCTTAACCTTTGTGTTGTCAACATAAACGTCCTCTGAAGAGATGTTGAACACGTACTTGCCACCTTCTACAGTCACTGTCGAAGCAGGAACCATGCTCAACTTTGCAACTGTGCGTTCTACGTAGATGTCAACAGGGCTTGCAAGAGCAGCTGTCTCTGACTCGCAGATGTTGGCTGCAGTGATAGGAGTGGCGTTGACCATTTTTGTTCCGTCGGAATAAACCGAGTTAGTAAGGATTAAGTCACCCTTTGCAGGAGTTTCTGAAACGGCAACGTTCTCAACTGTTGCGAGCACCTCGCTAAGGGTTTTGTCCTTGAGTGTGTTCACGTCAGTGTAGTTAAGCACTGCAAGCACCTGTGTAGGCTTTACCTTTGTAGGACCGAGCACGATTGTAGCGTTCGATTTGCGCTCTACGCTGCTGCCTGTTGTAGCCGATTCCACGAGGTCGAGGAAACCTGTACCTGTGTTGTCGATCATTGTGCCTGAAGTCAGGTAGTTACCTGTTGCATCGTAGAACAGGAAGATTGAGTTTGCCAATTTTACAGAACTTTCAGCCTCTGAACCATAAACGTAGCCACCGTCGGTAGCGGCACGAGTAGCAGAACCTGCCATACCGAGACTGATTGACATAAACTGGTTACCGTCTGGATTTTCTCCACCAGCGTTCTTTGGCTCATCGCTTGAGCAGGCTGCAAAAGCAAGAGCAAAAACACCAACAGCAATTGATTTTAAAATTTTCATAGAGATGTTTAACTTTGGATTAATTATTGTTATTTCATTCTTTTCTTCAGTTCTTCAAGATTGGACTGCGCCTCTGCAAGGCTTCCGGCTGCCTCGAAATGCTTGAGTGCCGACTCCTTGTCGCCGTTGCGAGCGGCAAGCACACCGCGGGCGTTTTCTGCCTCTGCACTGTTGCCGGCATTCTTCAGGAATGAGGCTGCGCTCTGGAGGTCGCCACGAAGGAGCGATGCACAGGCGGCATTGGTGTTGGCAAGTTCGCTTTGGGGATACATCCTTACGGCTACATCAAACACTTGGCAAAATTCGTCGCTGCCCTTCTCGTAGCAGTTTGCCACGTGGTACATCTCGTTGAGCGACAGGTTTTGCGGCCGTTCCTTGATGATTCGCTTCGCTTCCTCCACACTGAACTGGCGGATGTTGTACGCCACCTTGTAGTCCGTGCGACGGAGCGACGGATAGAGTCCTTGCTTGATGTTTGCGAAATAGAAATCCGAGTATTTGCGTGCCAGGGTTTCGTCTTTCTGGTCGGGTGTCAACTTGTCGTCGTTCACGATGTCGGCAAAGCCGGCAGGAAGGTAGGCATCGTTGACCTTGATATATTCATACACGCCGTCCCAGTCCTCTGCAGTGCTTTCGGCTGCAAACAGGCTTTTCGGAATTTCGCTGTAGTACTGTTCCAGATACTCCTCAAGTGCCTTTGTTCGGTTGGCTGCCAAGCGTTCGTTGTTAACATATTTGCCGTCGGGCGAGGCATAGCCGTGGAGGGTGATGCCGGTGATTGTCACGTCGGAGTCCTGACGCGCCACATCGATGGTGTTGCGAATTTTCTGCAGTTCGGCCTGATTGTTGCCAAACGCAGGAAGGATGTCGTATCTGTTAATCACGAAGTTAAGGCGTGCGCTGCCTTCAATCTCGCGGCGCTTCACCTCTTCTGCTTCCGGCATTATGAATGCGTAGCGGTAGTCCCACTCGGGGGAGATAAGTCCCGATGGTGCAACCGGGCTGTAGGCTGTTTCGCCTATCTGAGTCTGGCTGCATCCGCAAGTGCCTTCGCCTACCACTATCTGCGAGCCTTGCATCCAGTCCTCATAGGCGGTGCTGGCAGAATAGTGCTCGGTCTGAGCCTTGCCGTTGTGGCGTTGCGCAACGAATACGGGATTGTCGGTTGCCGACTTCTTGTTGCGCTGGTAGAAGATGTAGCGTTTGCGACCCATCACCTCTGCCGACTGAAGGCGGAGCGTGTCGGTGCCGTTGACAATCATCGGGGTGTAGACCAGTCCGCGGTTTGACGAGAGGTCGAGACTGTCAAGCACGAAGTCGAGGTCGAGATTCACGCGGTTGCCGCTGCGCACGGTCTGCGGATTGGCAATCTTGACGCTGCCGTCGACGAGTGTCTGCTGCTTGGCGCATACCGTAGTTGCCGCTGCCGCTATGAGTAGTATGTTGATTATCTTCTTCATTTTCAGAACACGTAAACGAGGTTAAGGGCGGCCTTCGTCGGGCCGAAGTAGTTGTGGTGCTTTCCACTTTCGATTTTGTCGCCGCACTCTATGCACTTGAACCGGTCGTAGCGGCTATAAACGTAGCCTACGCCGATTTCCGCTTCAAGATTCCAGTGGCGTGCGAGTGTCCAGGAATAGCCATAGGCAATGCCCACTCCTGCCATCCAGCCTTCGAAGCGGCTGTCGCGGAATTTGCGCCAGTCGGTGCCCAGAAAATGCACGTTGGTCTTGAAGCCGCCGATGTTGTACTGTCCGCCAAGGGTGTGGAGTCCGATGAAGTGCCCCATCATCTTGTCGCAGAACCAATAGCGCGCTTCCGGCTGGACAAGCCAGTGTTTCCATTTCTTGTTGTTGTCAAAGGTCCAGCCATTGTAGTTTCCCGACACATCAAGTGTCCATTTAGGAGCAAGCGACACCTCAACGCCAAGATTGGCGTTGGCTGTCGCATCGTAAAGCAAGTTGGTTTTCAGTGATGCTTTCTGTGCGTATGCACCTCCGGGGAAAGCGAGTGCCGCCACGGCGAAGAGTGTGAGAGTCGCCTTCACAGCACTAATCGCTTTCACCTTCTCAACTAAATTCATTCTATATATTAATTTGGCTATCATTCAATAATATTGGCGTCTCATTATTTTCTGGGTCAGAGTTACAACTATGTTACACATCGTGTGTGGTATATTTCCACAAAAATGCAGTTCTCTGCGCTTTTATTTTCACCCCCCCCCTGTTAAATTTCGTTAATAAGCACAAATTTACCAACAACTAAAAATTCTTTCTACGTTTCTTTATCACTGATTCACACCGACTTTTAAGATAAGTTCCAAAAAAATTAGAGAAAGTTTTGAAATGGTAAATTTTCCATATACTTTTGCACAAAATATAAGAAATGAGCAGATGACAGAACGAAATTTTACAATATTTGTACAAACATACCAACTGAAAAAACTTAAATAACAACTAAAAACCAACGTTCGAAGGGATGATGGACTTTTTGGAATACGGCACATACCTGTGCAACGGCATAGTCGTCCTCTTGTTAGGAGTGGCATTGCTGTGCTATCGACAGAACGAGAAAGCGACACGCAACTACAACCGCGCGCGCCGCTTCCTTGCCTATTGCTGTTTCTCCGGCGTCGCCATCGACGCATTAGCAGTTGCGATGCTCGTCGAGGGCTATGCGACAGTGCTGCTCAAAGAGTTCCTCATCCCAGCGGTGTCATATATGCAGATGGGACTCGTGGCATTTGCCATCTTGTCGCTGGTGCGCTCAAAAAGAGCCAATTTCCGCAACTCTACACTCCTGACGCTGCCGATAGCCGTGATTGTGCTTTCCTACGCCACCGTGCTTTTCAGCACTCCGCAGTTCGATATGTCGTTTGACTCCTATATCGGGTTCTGCAACTCGCAGCAAGCCCACACCCTGTCGGCATGCCTCTATGCGGCACTCTCCTTGGAGATTGCGGTGTTGCTCTGCTGGGTGACCATCGACACGGTGAAACACTGCAAGCAAGCCAACAACTTCCTTTCGGGCGAGGAAAACATCAAGGCACGCCGTATGGCTCAACTCTCGATGATGCTGTGGTGCTATTTCGCCATCTCCAGCGTCAACTCATTTCCGCTGCCCACCACCGCAAAAATCATCCTGATGTGGCTCAACACAGCCATATCTGTAGCATCGGTGATTATTGTGATTAATTTCCGTTCAAGTTTCGTCATAATCGAAAAAGAAATAGAGGCCGAAGCAAAAGCCGACCATAAAAATGAAATTCAAAATACCAAAAAGGTCTATAAACAAGAACAAACAACAAGCCAACCAACGATGGACACATTAATCGAAAACTGGAAAAGAAATGCCAAGAAACAATACCTCAAGGAGGGTATAACACTATCCGCCGTTGCACAGAAAATCGGCGTCAGCCCCCGACTCCTGTCGGAATACCTAAACAACGTAATGGGGATGAACTTCAACTCGTGGATCAATTCCATGCGCATCGAAGAAGTGAAGGAACAGATTGAGAAATCACCCGAGACCGCAATGGTGGAGATAGCCCAACACGCAGGCTTCACCGACTCCTCGGCAATGACCAAAGTGTTCAAACGCGTCACCGGCATGACCCCCACCCAATACCGCAACAACCTCACCACCCCCACCCCTACCCCCGAAGCGGAATAACAAGAGAGGTAAGAATCTACAGAAGTCCAGCCATATACAACGGCAAGAAAACAATTCCGTCCTCCTCTTTCACATCCGAAGTGTGCAGCACATAGGGAGTTGACAGGTAATTGCCATATTTTGCCACACATTTTTTCAAAGAAGTCAACGTGTACCTATTGGTTGATTTCACTTCTACCGGCGATATGTTATGTTTAGTCGTAAGGACATTTTTCGCTATAAGGAAATCCAGTTCCATCCGCTCTTCCGCATTTGCCTTGCTGTATTTGGAGAAGAAATACAGTTTGTGGCCTGCCGAGCGCAGCATCTGTGCCACCACATTCTCAACCACCATACCTCCGTTAAACTCCAACTTGCCCGTCAGTAGTTTGTTGTACAGATTTTCAGCCACGATGGTATTTTCATTGAACGCATGGCTAATCAGCAACCCCGTATCTGCCATATAGCACTTCAATGTCGTATCATCCACATTCATTCCCAAACCGACACTTGGCTCAGTTGCATTATACGCCATATTCACAATCATCGCATCAGCCAGCCAGAAAAATGCAGTTTCATAATTACGCATTCTCGCACCCTCCTCAAGAGCCTTAAGCATAAATTTCTTTTCATGCCTTTGGAGTTGAGCCGGAAGCGTATCGAATATTCTTGTCACTTTTGAAGCATAGGAATCGGCATACTTCTGTATGTCATTGCGGTAAAGTGCCAATATTTGCCGTTTCACTTGATCAACCTTGTTGAAATTTCGTTCTTCAGCATATTTTGCCACTGCTTGCGGCATTCCGCCTACAATAAGATATTGCCTGAAATAGTCCATAGCCTTGCGGTGCATCATTTGCCCCATCTCATGCCGCTTTTCAAAGTTCGTCCGCACAAGAGGCATCAGCGTTTCATTGCCCATCGCCCACAGAAATTCCTCGAAATCCATCGGATACATTTGTATTTCCTCTTCCTCCGACGGAATCATTATGTTTGCAACGTTCTTCTTTATGGAAACGAGAGAGCCTGTTTCGATATAATCGTAGCGACCATCTTCCACCAAGTACTTTATTGCAGCGCGGGCACGCGGATAAAGTTGCACTTCGTCGAGAACAATAACCGACTCACGCGGATAAAGGGTTGTATTGGCATAACTGCTCAAATACATAAAGAAAGTGTCCAAGTCATCCAAATAGTCGTCGAACAACGACTTTACGCCATTGCTGACTTTATTGAAATCCAGGAAAATGCAACTCCTGTATTCATTCTGTGCAAATTGTTTAACAATGTAACTTTTGCCAACCCTGCGAGCACCATTCACAAGTACAGCACTTTCCCCCTTTCGCTCATTCTTCCAGAGCAGGAGTCTATCATACAATTTTCTCTTCATAATGCACCTATCCGCGATTAACTTTTTGGCGAATCTGCACCTATCCACGATTAATTCCATCCCGAATTTGCACCTATCCGCGATTATTATCTACACAAATTTACACCTATCCGCGATTATCACCAAATAAATCACCGAAATTTATCTTAAGTCGAATTGCCAATGCATGAGAAATTTTTGGAATAGTCAGATCTGCGACATTAAATCGCAGATGCAATATGACTGCGCCTTCCCAAAGGGATGGGCTAACTGGTTCAGGTGGTCGCTCGTTACTTTTACCCAAGCAGTCGCAGAAGAGCAACCCAGAGACAGACCACAGAAGTGAGGGCGTGCCTAAGCAACAGACAACGTGGCTGAACGCGCCATAGGTGCGACGTATCGACAACCCCTTAAGCCGAGGGCTGACTGACAACTCGCATCTTGCACCCCGTAGCGGAGGTCGCCTGCATCAACTAAGGCTCTGACGGTGTGAGTAGCGCCGCTTACAGGGCGCAATCTCAAAAACACCGAACAAATCGTCACAAAAACACCGAACAAATCGTCACAAAAACACCGAACAAATCGCCACAAAAACACCGAGCATATTGACGTATTTAAAGAAATATCAGTACTTTTGCATCATAAAATATAACAATATGGAATACCTGCCAAGAATCGCGGACATCGTATTAAAGGAAAGGCTTGAAGCCTTTGGTGCTGTGCTTATTGAAGGACCAAAGTGGACAGGAAAAACTACAACGGCTCAACAACAGGCACAGAGTGTGCTAAAATTACAAGACCCCGACAGTAGAGATGAGAAACTCACCACAGCCGAAACCATGCCATCTTTATTGCTAAAAGGCAAACAGCCTCGTTTGATAGATGAGTGGCAAGATGCTCCGAAACTTTGGGATGCTGTACGCGTTGCTGTTGATAATTCAGGAGGAGAGCCAGGACAATACATCTTAACCGGGAGCAACACGGTTGACCAAGATAAAATTTGCCATACTGGGATAGGGCGCATATCTCGAATGAATATGCATCCAATGAGTTTGTGGGAATCTAAAGATTCTTCTGGTGAGATATCCTTAAAAGAACTTTTTGATGACCCTAATCGTGACATTGACGGAATCACTAGCAAGTTAAAGATTCCAGAACTTATCAGAGTCGCTTGCCGTGGAGGTTGGCCGGTAACACTTCAAATGTCTGAAAAAGCGAGTATGCTCGTAGCAAACGACTATGTCAATTCAGTATGCGGAATAGATATCTCATCAATTGACAAAAGACAAAGGAATCCTAAAATAGCACGGCAAATATTACGTTCATACGCTCGTAATATTAGCACTATAGCAAAAAAAACAAACATTCTTGCAGACGTTGCAGCCTCTGGAGACATAAGCATATCTTCCGACACCCTTGATGATTATATCAGTGCCTTAGAAAAGTTATTTGTAATCAAAGACATTGACGCTTGGTGTCCTGCCATACGGAGTAAAACAGCAATCCGCAGCATGCCGAAGAGAGGCTTTTCTGATCCATCAATCGCTGTGGCTGCATTAGGCGTAAACGCTGAAGCTTTGGAAACCCAACTCAAGACCTTTGGATTCATCTTTGAACAGATGTGTGCGAGAGACCTTCGGGCTTACACCCCAGGCTTTGGCAACCATTTGTCTTATTACCGTGACCGCTATGGACTGGAAGCCGACCTGGTACTTCATCTTGACGACGGACGCTACGCTCTCATTGAATGCAAGCTTGGCGGTCGCGAAATCGAAGAGGGTGCAAAACACCTTTTGGAGATAAAACGGCTCATTCAAGTGCATAATGAAACAGAAAAGCAGGTGCCGTTGCGCGAACCCGACTTGATGATTGTCATAACTGGTGGATATATGGCTTACACACGCCAAGACGGAGTAAAGGTCATACCGCTTGCATGCTTAAAAGATTAGAATAAGGAATGGAGATTATTCCACAAATGCGAGTTGCCCTACATAAAACAAAATCCGGCTAATCTCTCGATCTGCCGGATTCCTTAACCTATGATTCACTTATTTGTTGTTGTTGTTGCTTTCTATAACAATAACGCAAAGATAAAACAATTATTGTGTTGTAACAAATTTATTTCTATCTAATTGGATGGTATTCCACGAATGCCTCCATTGCCTCATAGGATGCCAGGCCAAGACTGCTGTAGAGTTGAGCAGTGGCACGGTTGCGGTCTTCAGCGCGTTGCCAGAACAAGCGGTCGTCGTCGCCAAGGAACGGAGCGTTCTCCATCTGCGACTGGTGCTTGAGGATGGTGTTACGCTTGAAGCGCAGTTGTTCCGGGCTCATCGGCACAGCCATCTCGATGTGGTCGATTTCCCACTCTGCCCATGCGCCGCGATACATCCAGATGCGGCAGTCGTTCATAAACTCTGCACCCTCGTCGAGGAGCTCATCGATGGCTGCAAGCACAGCATCGGTGCACACACGGTGAGTGCCGTGAGGGTCGGCAAGGTCGCCTGCCACGAAAATCTGGTGAGGCTTAACCGACAAAATCAAGTCCTTGACAATCTTCACGTCGCGCTCCGAAAGGTCGCCCTTCTTGATTGTTCCAGTCTCGTAGAACGGAAGGTCGAGATGGTGCACGTTCTCAGGCTTCACACCCATCCAGTTGCAGGCAGTCTTTGCCTCAGCACGGCGGATGCGACCTTTGAGGAAGCGCAAGTCGGCAGAGTCGACGTCGCCGTCGTGCTTAGTCGACAGGAATTCCTTGATTTCTTTCGATTTCTGGTTATAAAGGTCGGAATCGAGTCCGAATTCTTTCTTGATTTGGTCCATCACGAGGATGTAGCGGAACATATCCTCATCGCCTACGGCAATGTTGCCCGACGTCTCGTAAGCCACGTGCACATCGTGCTTCTGGTCTACAAGGCGTTTCAGCGTGCCACCCATCGAGATAACATCGTCGTCAGGGTGCGGACTGAACACAATCACACGCTTTGGATATGGATTTGCACGCTCCGGACGGTCGGTGTCGTCGGCGTTTGGCTTGCCGCCTGGCCAACCGGTGATAGTGTGCTGGATGTCGTTAAACACCTTGATGTTCACCTCATAAGCCGAGCCAAACTGCGCTGCCAACTCGTTCAAGCCGTACTCGTTGTAGTCGCTACTCGTGAGTTTAAGGATTGGCTTGCCGGTCTGCTCGCAGAGCCATGCGATGGCGCGGCGAATCATCTTGTTGTTCCATTCGCACGACGTTACGAGCCACGGATGGCAGATACGTGTAAGGCTCTCTGCTGCTGAAAGGTCGATGACCACCTTGGCGTTGCGGTGCATTTGCAGGAACGATGCCGGAACGGCTTCCGACTGTTTGTCCTCCACAACTGACTTCACTGTCTTGGCTTGGTTTTCGCCCCATGACATAACGAGCACCTTCTTTGCATTGAGGATGTTGCTGATGCCGAGGGTGATTGCCGTGGTCGGCGCAACTTCGAGGGCATAGGCGCTCGAAACGCTGCGGCGCACTGCACTGTCGATGAGCGTCATACGGCACGGCGACGAGAGTTGCGACCCTGGAGCGTTGAACGCCAAACTGCCAGAAACGCCAATTTCGCAAATCACGAGGTCAAGACCTCCGCATGCGTCGATTTCAGCCTCATAGGCGCGGCAACTTTCGTAGAGGTCGGCCTTGTCTGCATTCTGGTCGAATGAATGGATATTTTCTGCTTTGATGTTTACCTTGTCGAGGAACACCTTATGAAGGCGGTCGAGCGTCGATACTGCGCCTTCCTCTGCCTGATAGAACTCAAACAGGTTGAACACAACGACATCGGCAAAATCAACTTCCTTGTTTTCGTAACGTTTGATCAGTTCCGCATAAACTGGGAGCACACTGTTGCCAGAACCGAGGGCAATCACACATTTGCCCTTTTGATCGGTGTTCTTCTTTATCGTTTCAACAACGTCGTCGGCAATCACATTGACGCCACCGTCGGTCGTTTCTGCTATCTGGGTAAACACTTTCTCCTCCCGGCACAAAGATGCATATTCTATCTTGTTTTCCGGTGCATAGTACCTCTTTGGAATGAGGTCGAGTTTAATTTGGGAACTTAAATTAGTTTTCATTGTCAGAACCTTTTTTCGGTTGTTGCAAAGTTATATGTTCTCGCAAGGAAAACAATCATCTTTGACAACAATTAACTTTTAATGACTTATTTTTTGGTTTATGTTGATTGTATCGGTTCACAAAAATAGTGACAATCTCCGGGATTTCAAAAATAATCGCTACTTTTGTCACAGAAAAATTTCTAACATAAATACATACATTATGCGTTTAATTATCGAGCCAAATTACGGTAAAGTATCTGAATGGGCAGCAAAATATGTTGCATCGCGTATCAATGAAGCAAACCCAACGGCAGAGAAGCCTTTCGTGCTTGGATGCCCCACAGGCAGTTCTCCTCTCGGCATGTACCGCCAACTGATTGAACTGAACAAGGCTGGCAAGGTGTCGTTTGAGCACGTTGTAACCTTCAATATGGACGAATACTGCGGTCTCCCTGAAGAGCACCCTGAAAGCTACCACTCATTCATGTGGAACAACTTCTTCAGCCACATCAACATAAAGAAAGAAAACGTGAACATCCTCAACGGCAACGCCGACGACCTCGAGGCTGAATGCCGCCGCTACGAGGAGAAAATCGCAAGTTATGGAGGCATCGACCTCTTCCTCGGTGGCGTAGGTCCTGACGGACATATCGCATTCAACGAGCCGGGCTCTTCGCTCACCTCGCGCACACGCCAGAAGACCCTCACCCTCGACACCAAGATTGCCAACTCGCGCTTCTTCGACGGCGACATCAACAAAGTTCCGTCAACTGCCCTCACAGTAGGCGTAGGCACAGTGATGGCCGCCAAGAGCGTGCTCATCATCGTGAACGGCTACAACAAGGCACGTGCCCTGCAGCACGGCGTGGAAGGCGCAGTGTCGCAGATGTGGACCATCTCTGCACTCCAACTCCACCAGAAGGCCATCATCGTTGCCGACGAACCGGCCACAATGGAACTCAAAGTGGCAACCTACCGCTACTTCAAGGATATCGAGAGCCAGCACCTCGATCCTTCAACCCTGTTGAAGTAATCCGACAATCAACAAAACACAAAAGCGGACGCCCCAGCGCCCGCTTTTTTCATGCCCTCCCACCCGAAAACTTTCCATTTTGTGCAGTTTGCACACCCAAAAACCTTCCATTTTGTGCAGTTTGAACTACCCAAAACTTTCCATTTTATGCAGTTTATCAACCTAAACATTTGTTTTTCAGCACAAATACAATATCTTTGCAAAAAGAAAGAAAAACGCTATGGATTTACTAAGAATTTTATCCAACCAAAGAGCCGAATTGGAGGGCGTTGACTACTCCTCCTTGGTCAGCCGAAAAGAAGAACAGCAAATCGACCTAAACAGCAAACTGGCGCAAGTGGTCATCGGTGTGAGGCGCAGCGGCAAGTCAACACTATGCCAAAAAGTTCTTGCCGAATCAGGCATCAATTACGCCTATATAAACTTTGACGACGAAAATCTGGTAGATCTAAAGAAGGAAGACCTCGATTCCGTCCTCGAAACTCTGTACCGAATCTATGGCAAATTCTCGCATCTTCTACTCGACGAGATACAGAACATCGAGGGCTGGCCGCTTTTCGTAAACCGTCTGCTCCGGCAAGGCATGCGACTCGTTGTAACCGGCAGCAACGCAAACCTGCTCAGCGGTGAACTCACAACCCACCTCACCGGCCGCTACAAGCAAATCGTGCTGTATCCGTTCTCTTTCAAAGAATACTGCAACGCAAAGGCCGTCGACCTAATGCACTACACCACGGAGGCTATCGCACTGCGTATGCGTGCACTAGACGAATACCTTCAGAACGGAGGCTTTCCCGAAACCGTCTGTTCATCCGACAGCCGCCAATATGCCAACTTGCTGCTTGAGGCGGTGGTAAGCAAGGACATCTGCACACGCTACAAAGTGCGGCACCGCGAGACTCTGCGGCAGATGGCGAACGGCATCCTCGACAACTTTTGTCAGGAAGTGTCGGCTACAGGCATTGCCAAAGAGTTCCAACTCAGTTCTGTCCACACGGCAAACAGTTACATTTCCTATCTCAACAATGCCTTTCTCGTCGATATTATCAGCAAATTGTCGTTCAAAAGCGCCGAACGCCGCAAAACCAGGAAGTGCTACGCCATCGACAACGCTTTTATCTCTGGGCACAACGATGCCCTATCAACATCATCAATGGGCTGGCGGCTGGAAAATGCAGTTGCCATAGAACTGCGCCGACGCACAATGCCGTTGCAGAAGGATATCCATTACATTAGAGTGCCTAAATCATTTGAAGTGGACTTTGCAGTTACCGACCGGAGCAACACCGAAGAACTCATACAAGTCACCTATGACTTTTCAAGCCCCACGGCAAAACTCTACAACCGAGAAATAAGAGGACTTGTCAACGGCTGCAAAAAGACCGGATGCACAAACCTAACACTCATCATGGGCAAAGGCGACGAAAAGACGATAGAGACTGACGGCATAAAAATAAACTGCGTCAATGCTGTCAACTGGCTTTTGGGCGAATAGGCATCTCCCCCCTCTTGCAAAATTCAGTAATTGTGAGTATATTCGCAAATGACAACCAAAACACATTAACCATGGACGAAACATTAATGATTTCAAGTTGGCTCTGGTGGCTCATCGCCGCCGCCATCCTCGTGATTGCAGAACTCCTGACCAACACTTTCGCCGCATTCTGCCTCGTGGGCGGATGCGCTCTCGCTCTGGTTGCCTCGCTCATCGGCTTCGGCATCGAGGTGCAACTCGTCGCTGCCGCCATCGGCTCGGTCGTTGCTTTCATCGCATTCAAACCACTAATAAGAAAACAGGCAAACTCACGCCTCAACCGCGAAAACCTCAGCAATATGGATGCTCTTGTCGGGCGCATAACCGTTGTCGACGAACCCATAGCAGAGCATCGCCCTGGACGCATAATCATCGACGGCGACAACTGGCAAGCGGTGAGTGACGACGGCACGGCAATGGAGAAAGGCACGAAAGTGAGGGTGCTGGGCTACGACAGCATCATCCTCACCGTGTCCCGCGCCGAAGAATAGTAATTAACACACTACCAATAAAAAACCAACCATCCTATGAACTCTTTAATCCTCCTCGGACTCATCATCCTCATCGTGGTGATTCTCGTTATGGCGGGCGTCAAAGTGGTGCCCCAGTCGGAAACGCGCGTAATCGAACGCCTCGGACGCTTCCACAGCGTGCTGCCTCCCGGACTCAACATCATCTGGCCGTTTATCGACAAGCCCAAGATGATCTACACTCGCCGCGTGGAATCGGCTATGGGCGGACGCACCATCGTGCGCATGACTGCCACCTCTGCCATCGACCTCCGCGAACAGGTCTACGACTTCCCCTCGCAGCAGGTAATCACCAAGGACAACGTGACCACAGAAATCAATGCGCTGCTCTATTTTCAGATTGTCGACCCGAAGAAATCGGTCTACGAAATTGACAATCTGCCCAACGCTATCGAGAAACTCACGCAGACATCGCTCCGCAACGTAATCGGCGAACTCGAACTCGACGAGACGCTCACCTCGCGCGACACCATCAACTCCAAACTCCAGTCAATCCTCGACGGCGCTACCAACAAGTGGGGCGTAAAGGTGAACCGCGTGGAACTCCAGGACATCACTCCTCCCGAAAGCGTACGCAAGGCTATGGAGAAGCAGATGCAGGCAGAGCGCAACCGCCGTGCGGAGATTCTCAACGCCGAAGGTGAGAAGAAATCGCTCATCCTCCGCTCCGAGGGCGAACGCCAGTCGCGCATCAACCAGGCTGAGGCTGCCAAGCAGTCGGAAATCCTCAAGGCTGAAGGCGTGTCGCGCGCAAAGATTCTCCAGGCTGAGGGCGAGGCTGAAGCCATCCGCCAGGTGGCAGAGGCCATCAAGGCCACAAAGACCGACCCTGCAAGTTACATGCTCGCTGTGAAGTATATCGAAACCCTCGAAAAGATGGTCAACGGCAAGGACAACAAGACTGTCTACATCCCATACGAGGCGTCAGGCGTACTGTCGTCAATCGGCTCTATCCGGGACATCTTCCAGAAATAACGCCGCAGCAACAAAAAAATACCGCCCCGAGGAACTAATCTCCGGGGCGGTTTTGTTATGTTCTGAAGCCGTCAGGCCGTCGGGTTAGCGTGTGCCGCCTGCCCACCAAACGTTTTCAGTGAAGATATACATTCCGGCAGCGTTACCCGAGCCGAATGCCGAGCGCACATTAGGGTTAGAGCGCACGTCGCTTTCTGCGTAAGGCAGACGGAGCGGAAGGGCGTTGCCAGTCGACTGAGTGTTCTTAGGGTTGGTCATGTGGACAAACTCCTCACCGTTGGCTTTCGCACGGCGGAGGTCGTTGTAGGTCTCAACCTGCTCGTCGCGTGTCTGCGCAAGATACTTCTGCACCATGATTTCCTCCAAGGTAACAGGAAGCGAAGCGATGTAGTCGGCTGCAGTCGTTGTGTCGAAGCCAATCACGCCGCCGTCGGCAGTTGCATAGTCGATAAACGATGCGTTCACTGCACTTGCCAATGCGTCCGAAGCATCCTGTCCAAGACGAGCCTGGCACTCAGCAATGATGAAGTAGATTTCAGACTGGCTGAACACGTGGATGCTTGCAGCCTCGTTGTTCAACCACGACGGAGTGGCAAAGTCACCGCCAGTTGTCACGGCAGCAGCCTGGTCGCCCGGAGTCGCTGCGTCAGTAGGACCGTAGGTTGGGCACAGGTAGAGGTCGATACGCGGGTCGTTACGCTCCTCCATAAGGTTGGCAACGGTGGTCGACGACGCTGTGTACTGGCGGTCGTAGAAGTATGCAGTCCAAGGGTTGTAGTTGTTGGCGTCAAACACTGCCAGTTCTGCGCCGGCAAAGCCGTTTTCCAATGCTGCATTCGCATACTCAAGAGCCTTGCTTATAGCATTCTGGTCGCGCAATTGCATGTGGAGAGTGTAGCGCGCCTTGAGGGCGTAAGCCAAACTAATCCACTGGCTGTAGTCGCCAGCGAAAAGCATATCCTGGTTGCCGAGGTTGCTGTCGCCGTTCTCGATTGCCTCGTTGAGGCTCACGATTGCGTCGTCGAGCAATGCGAAGATTTCCGTGTAGATCGATTCCTGAGAGTCGATTTTCGGAGTGAGGTTTGCATCTCCCTGAAGAGCCTCGCTATAAGGCACGTCGCCGTGCATATCGGTAAGAACACCGAGGTTAAGGGCAGTGAGCACCTTAGCCACGCCGAGGATGTCCTTCTGTCCAGCATTCACCTGACCCTCTTCGCACTTGGCGATAGCCTGCTTGCAGGCATAGAGCGTAGAGTATGTAGTGTTCCACACATTATTGAATGTAGTTGCGGCAGCAGTCTCGCTGGCGTTGCGCAACTCAGCCTTCATCATCTGGTTGTTGCCCAAGCCGAACTCCTGTTCGTTGTAGGTCGACAGATAGAAAGCATAGTCGCCCGAGATAGTGCTGAATGCAGTGTTCATGATGATGCCCGGGAACTCGAACTTAGCGTCGACTGTTTCAGCCGACGGGTTTCCGTTGTTTTTGTTGATGTCGTCCATCAACCCCTCGGAGCACGAAGCGGCCAACACAGTAAGAAGTGCCGCAGATATATATTTCTTTACGTTCATGATCTTTCGTTTTTATAGTGTTGATGTTTGATTTTAGAATTTGAACTTGATACCACCACCGAAACTCTTTGTGCTTGGCACTGAGAAACGCTCGAAGTAACCGGTCATGTTGTCGCTACCCTGCGACGATTCCGGGTCGAACGCCGGCATCTTTGCCCATACGAGCACGTTGCGTGCGAAACCGAAGATTGAGATGTTCACGCCGCCGATCTGCGGAAGGTCGTAGGTTACAGTGAGGTCGCGGAGTTTGAGGAAACTGCGGTCGAAGATACCTGCCTCTGTCACGTCGTAGTAAGCCTGATAGTAGTCGGCCTTGTCTACCACTGTAGTGTTCTTTTGACCGGTAACCTCGTCGATACCTTCGGCAATCATTGTGCCTTCGTGATAGTCAAGCGACTCCTTGGTTGCACCGAAGTAGTTGAGCGTAAGGAGCGTACCATTATACATCACACCGCCCATGCTGAGATCCCAAGTCGATGCCAGCGACACGCGTTTGTAGCGGGCGTTGAGCGAGAAGCCCATTGTGTAGTCTGGCGAGCAGTTGCCGAGTTTCTGGCTGGTGCTTGTAGCCTGTGGAAGACCGTCCTTGAGGAGGAGGTTACCGTTGTCGTCGCGCTTGAATGCAAGACCGTAGACAATCGGGTAAGTGCTGCCTGCCTCTGCACGGATTTGAGGTTCAGTGAAGCCACCGAGTGCGATTGACTCTACACCGTCGGCGAGTTCGTCAACAAAGTTGTAGGTATGGGTGAAGTTCACGCCAAAGTCCAAAGAGTAGTCGCGTGCTTGGAGAATTGCGAAGTTGGCAGAAAGTTCGTGCGACCAAGTGTGCATCTTGCCTGCGTTGGTGCGCATATACTGGTAGCCTGTCGAGCCTGATACCGGCACGTCGAAAATCTGGTTGGTGATGTTCTGGTAACTTGCAGTGTATTCCAAACGGATGCGGTTGTTGAAGAAGTTCAAGTCAGCACCGAACTCAACGTTCTTGGTGTTCTGTGGCTTGAGGTTCTTGTCAAACAGCACGTAGTAAGGCATATATGTCGACACTCCGTTGATTGGGAACGCGATTGGGCTGCTTGTGTAGAAACCGCCGCCGTAGGATGGCACATAGTAGAAGTTTTCATACCATGTACCTGCCTGGCCCACCTGCGCCAACGAAGCGCGGAGTTTACCATAGTTGAGCACATTCTTGTGTTGCTTGAAGAATGGAAGTTCGGTAAACACCCATCCCAGAGAAACCGAAGGATAGAAGAACGCGCGGCTGCCGTGAGGCATTGTCGACACGTAGTCTTCACGACCAGTAAGGGTGAGGAACAACTCGTTATTCCACGATGCTGTTGCCTGTCCGAAGAAACCAACCGTGCGGCTCTTGCCCTTGTATTCCTCACCGCTTTGGCTGGTGGTGTTGCTCATTGTCGGGAAGCCGTAGTAGTTGAAGTTATAGCCGTTGTAGTCCCAGTAACGGTAGTTGTTGTGGTTGATTTCGTTACCGATGAGCACATTGAGGTTCCACGCATTCCATGTTCCGTCGAAGTTGATTGTGAACAGGTTGTTGAATGTGTTGCTCTGCGTACCGTAGTTCTCAATCTGACCTGACTGAATAGTGTAGCCGTACCATGCGTCCTTATACATTTCATAGACATCGGTGTTGTCGCTTGTGTAGGCGTCTATACCGGCTTGCTCACGCACTGTGAAGCGGTACTGGTCGTTGTTGAGCCAACGTGGGTGGTACTCAAGGTAAGCGTTGCCAAACGTACGGTTGGTGTGACGCAAGTATGAGTCGTTGTCAGCAAACCAGTACGGGTTGCGGAATGACGTGTAGCGGAAGAGCACCATATTAGAAGGGTCGTCAGGAGTGCTGTAGGGAGTGCCCTTGAGATCGTACTCCGACGGTGCGGAATAAACCACATTGACGATACCTGAGTTTGCACCCGGAGCAGAGTTCACCTTGGTGCTGCTGTAGTTTGCGCTGAAACCGGTTTTCCACTCCTTCGAGATGTCGAGGTCAACAAGACCACGCGCACCCCAACGCGACATGCCGGTAGACGGCATCACGCCTTTCTGGTAGGAGTTGCTGATACCGAAAGAGTAGTTGAGGTTCTCTTTCTTCTGTGAAATGTTGAAGTTGGCATTCTCGGTGAAACCTGTCTGGAAGTAGTCGCCGATATTGTCGTAAACTGTAGCGTTGCTCCAGCCGTTGAGTCCAGCAAGAGCGTATTTCGGGTTGTAGTACTGTCCGCTCTTTCCGCCCTCTGCCGGCAGTGTTCCGCCAGAGGCGAGGATACCGTCGTAACCGTAGCGAGTATCCATATTGAGTTCTGAAATCTTAGGGCCCCAAGTCGACGATGAACTTGGGTTGTAGCCTGTCACCGTACCGTCAGCGTTCTTTTGGTAGTAAGCACCTTGAGCATATACGTTCTGGCGATGGAAACGGCGAGAAACGCTCTCTGCACTGATATTGGTGCTTGCCGTTACGATAGGCTTGCTCGAAATCGACGAGCCGCGCTTCGTGGTGATGACAATCACACCGTTGGATGCACGGATACCGTAAAGGGCTGATGCTGCCTGACCTTTAAGCACGTTGATCGACTCGATGTCCTCTGGGTTGATGTCGAGGCTATGGCTTGTCTGGTTGGCACCGACCACACCGCTGCTGCTGGCGCCTGAATTGTCGCCGAAGTCGTTGCCGGTCTCGATAGGCATACCGTCAACCACATAGAGCGGCTGGTTGTTGCCGTCAAACGAACGGGCACCACGAATCACGATTTGCGATGATGCACCCGGAGCACCTGACGACTGGCGTACCTGTACGCCTGTAACCTTACCTTGGATAGCACCTGCCAAGTCAGTCGAACCGTTGGTGCTGAGTTTGTCTGCAGTAAGTTCCTGTGAAGAGTAGCCGAGGGCTTTTTTCTCGCGCTTGATACCCATAGCAGTTACAACCACCTCACTGAGTGCGTTGTTTGTGTCATCGAGCACAACCTGCATATTGCTCGAAACTGCAACTTGCTTTGTTTTCATACCGACATACGACACATTGACGTATTTCACACCGTCGCCGACCGTCAACGTGAAATTACCATCGAGGTCTGTTACTGTGCCGTTACCACCTCCAACAGGAGCAATCGACGCTCCAATCAAAGGCTCTTTGTCTCCTGAATAGATAACCCGACCACTGATTTTGTGGTCAGCATAGGCAGACAAGGACAATGTCCCCGCCGCCACCAGCGTTAAGACAATCTTTTTCATAACCTAACAATTAAATAAAATACTTGGCATCTCTGCCATTTTTGCAATAATCTTTTTCCGAAATAGGTCGCAAAAGTAACTAAAATGTTTTAAATTGCAATATTTTTCATTAAAAAAGTTACACATTTCTTCTTTTATCCCCTAATACAAGCAAATCATCACACCTCTTAATCGCCACATTCTATCGCAGAAACCTATGATTTTAACGATATTTCCCACATCCACTACCATCTATCCGCCTACCGCGTTAAAATTATTAACATTTAATTCATTCGCAACCATCCGAGACGGCAGCACAAAACAAAGTACCGCAGAAGGCGGTTTCCGAATCCTGCGAGGGAGAGCGCGCCGTAGGTGCGCCGTATTAAAAACCCCGGGCTTCAGCCCGGGGCAGTTGGTTCACAGTGACTTGCACCCCGTCGGGGTGCCGCCAACGTTAGCCGAAGCCTTGTTGCTACAGCACTTGGTCGACGGTCCAGGCGAAGGCGCGTAGGCCGAGTTGCGGACTCTCGCCGTCGATGGCGCGCAGACGGTCTAGCAGGTCGTCAACCTTGTGGTCGTCCACCACGGTGAGCATCGCGCCGTTGAGCGTAGGCCAGGCATGCGAGCCGAGATGAGGCTCGCCGCCCTTGTGTCCGGCGCCTATCACCGACGGCCACCCAGTGTAGCCCTTGATGTCGAGTTGACGCATTGCGCTGAGCACATCGTCTTCGTGTGCCTGGTTATAGGCTATAAATACTGCTTTCATCGGTTATGCTTGTTTTAATGTTTTCAATTCTTTTTTGCGGGCACGCTTGATGCCGATGCGGGCGAACACGCTGTAAAGTGTCGGGATGATGATGAGCGTGATGAGCGTGGAGAACGAGAGTCCGAATGCCACCGTCATACCCAGCGCGCGCCACATCTCCGAGCCTTCGCCCTGTCCTACCGCCATCGGCACCATACCGATTACTGTGGTGAGGGTGGTCATAAGAATCGGGCGCAGACGCGAGCGACCGGATGTTACGACGGCGTTGACCAAGCCCTGTCCGCGCTCACGGCAGAGCATGATGTAGTCGATAAGCACGATACCGTTGTTCACCACGATACCTATAAGCATCAGGATGCCGAGCAACGCCATAACGCTCATCGGGGTATTGGTTACATAGAGTCCGAAGAGCACGCCGGTAACGGCAAACGGTATGGAGAACATGATTACAAACGGATAGGTCAGCGACTCAAACTGCGATGCCATAATGATGAACACGAGGATGATGATAAGTCCCATAAGCATAATCATGTCGGAGAAAGTGTCCTGCTGGTCCTCAAACGTGCCGCCAAACTGCCAAGAGAAGTCTGCCGGCATCTCCGTTTCGTCCATTACGGCGGTTGCAGCAGTCACCACATCGGAGAGAGCGTAGCCCTGTGCCACAACGCATTTCACGGTGATTACACGCTCACGGTCGCGGCGCTCGATGGTAGGCGGTGTCTGCGACTCAACGACCTTGCCGAGGTCGCGGATCTTGATGCCCTTACCTGCCGTATTGTAGATGGTTATGTTCTCGATGTCCTCAACCGACTGGCGGAACTGCTTGTCGTAGCGCACTCGGATGTCGTATTCGTCACCGTCCTCGCGGAACTGCGTGGACACGCTGCCGTTCACACGGTTGCGCAAATACGCCGCCGCAGTCTGCATATTGAGTCCGTTGATGGCGAGTTTCTCGCGGTCGAAGTCCACACGGTATTCCGGCGTGTACTCGTCACGGCTGATGTCGACCTGCGAGCAGCAGTCCTTGCTGCGCATCTTCTGCGCCACCTCGGAGGCTATGCGGTCGGACGTAGTGAAGTCGTAACCATAGATCTCGATGTCGACGGCTGCCTCGCCGCCCACTCCGCTCTGACCGCCGCCCGATGCCACGTTGAATGTGCGGATTTCGGGATAGCCGTCGAGGTCCTTGCGGATGGCGTCACATATTTCGTTGAGCGAGCGTTTGCGTTCGGTGGAGCGCACAGTCTGGATGTTGAACGAGAGGATATTGTTGCCGTTGTCCGACATATTGCCGAAAATATTATCCTCACCTGCCTGACCCTCGGAGAAGTTGACGGTCTTCACCTCCGGACAGTTCTTCTTCAACTGCTCATAGATGCGGAAACCGAGTTCGCGCGTCACCTCCTGGCGCGTGCCGGTAGGGAGTTTCACGGTGATGCTGATGCGCGAGTTGTCCTGCTGAGGGAAAAACTCGGTCTTAATCTGCGGAGCAAGCACCACAATCGAGCCGATGAACAGGGCTACGATAATCACCAGCGTGAGCCAGCGGTGGCGGAGTGCCACACGCAGCAGCCACGCATAGCCGTCGGTCACCTTCTTGAGGAAATGGTCGAAGGGGTTCGACACCATCTTCTGGAAGATGTTGTATTTCTTGTTCAGTCGAAGCATCAACGAGCAGAGCGTAGGCGTAAGGGTGATTGCTCCGATTGTCGACACGGACAGAATGATGGTCACCATCCATCCCAACTGCTTAAACATAATACCTGCCATACCGCTAATCATAGTCAGCGGCAGGAACACGGCAATAGTTGTAAGCGTGGAGGCCATCACGGAGATTGCCACCTCGTTGGTCGCAAACATCGCTGCCTGGCGCGGACGGCTGCCGCGCTCAATGTGGGTGGTAATGTTTTCGAGCACCACTATGGCGTTGTCCACCACCATACCAATGGCAATTGAGAGTGCACTCATAGAGATGATGTTCATCGTGTTGCCTGTGGCAAGCAGATAGATAAGTGCCGAAAGTAGCGATATAGGGATGGTGAGCACAATCACGAAAGTTGCGCGCCAGCGACCGAGGAAAAGGAGCACCACAAGGCTGACAATGAGCATCGTGATGAGGATGGTTTCCTTGAGCGACTCGATGGTGTTGACGATATAGTCGGAGGTGTCGACGATAAGTCCGATATGCACGTCGGACGGCAGGTTTTTCTGAATCTGCACAAGGCGCGCCTTCACGGAGTTGGAAATCTCGACAGAGTTTGCGCCCGACTGCTTCTGCACGATAATCATGCCGCCGAGTTCGCCGTTGGTGTAGGCTTCTTCGGCACGCTCCTGAGGGGCGTCGTCGATGTGCGCCACGTCGCGTAGATAGACCGGCGTGCCGCTATAGGTGCCGACCACGAGGTTGAGCATCTCTTCCCTGTCGACAAACTCCTTCTGCACGCGCATCGAGTAGACATTTGAACCTATGTCGATCGAGCCTGCCGGCACATTGAGGTTTTCGGCTGCAAGCACCGAACTGATGGCCTCGATGCTGAGTCCGTAGGCTTCGAGTTTGTATGGGTCGCAGAGCACTTGGATTTCGCGGTCGGGAATACCCGAAATCGACACCGAGCCTACGCCCGAAACGCGCGCCAGCGGCGTTGCCACCTGGTCGTCGAGGATTTTGTAAAGTCCTGTCATACTTTCCTTTGCCGACACAGAAAGGATAAGAATAGGAATATCGTCGGTGCCAAACTTGAAGAGCACAGGCTTGTTTGCTCCGTCGGGGAGCGTGGTCACTTGGTCGAGTTTGTCGCGCACGTCGTTGGTGGCAACGTCGATGTCGGTGCCGTACTCAAACTCGAGGGTTACGATCGACACGTTTTCCTTGGAGTCGGAGGAGATGTGCTTGAGGTCGCTCACACCGTTGAGGGTGTTCTCGAGCGGTCGGGTGACGTTGGTCTCGATGTCCTCGGCACTTGCTCCGGAATAGGTGGTCATGACCATAATGGAGTTGGTCTCGATGTTCGGGTAGAGGTCGATGCTCAACCGCGTAAGCGAGAACAATCCAAAGATGGCGATGCCGAGGAAAATCAGTATTGTGGTTATTGGCCGTTTCACGGCCGTCTGATACAGACTCATTGCTTGATATTGATTGGTGGGGAATTATTTCTTTACGATGCTGACTTTCGAGCCGTTCTTCAACTTGGTTTGTCCGGCTACCACTACAGTCTCGTCACGGCTGATGCCGCTAATGATTTCATACTCTGTGCCGAGTCGCTGACCGAGTTCCACCTTGCGGTATTCGGCCTTGCCGTCCTTAACCACATAGACATAGCGGTCGCCCGAGCCCACGAGTTTCTGCACGGCGCGGTCGGGCACCACCACGCGCATCGCCGTGCCGTGGTTGATGGTGGCGCGGGCATACATTCCCGGGCGCACTCGCTCGTCGTTGTTAGGCACAAGGAGTTCGACGGTGAAGGTGCGGCTCGACGGGTCGACCGTAGGATAGATAATGTTGACCTTGCCGGTAAACACTTCGTCGCCGTAGACATCGAGGGTGAAGTCAACGTTCATGCCTTTCTTGATTTTTGTGAACAAGGCTTCCGACACGTTTACCTTCATCTTCACCGGGCGAATCTTCTCAACCACAAAGATTGGGTTTGTGCCGCTGTACATGTCGCCGCTGTCGTAGTTGCGCGCCGACACGATGCCGCTGATCGGGCTGATGAGCCGAGTGTTCTCCGCAAGGTTCTCATAGTTGCGGCGCGAAATGTCGTAGGCAGTCTGCTTGGCGTCGAGTTCCGACTTTGAGCATCCGCCGATTTTGTAGAGTTCATTCACGCGATCGTATTCAATCTTGTTGTTCTCCATCTGAAGGCGTACCTGGTCGAGGTTGGCTGGGTCCATATCGGCGAGTTTCTGTCCTGCCGACACGTGCTGGCCTACCTCAACGTAGACCTTGCGAATGCGCGCCGCCGACTGAGGGGCGATATTGTTGGTCACGTCGGCCTCAACGGTGCCGGTAAACGTGTTCACCTGGCTGACTTCGCGGTAGTCGGTCTTCGCCACTTCCACCTTTACAGCCTCTTCCTTGTCGCTCTTCTCCTCGCTTGTCTTGTTGCCGCCAGAGCATGCGGTCACGGCAAGCGCCAGGGCTGCCGCCATTGCGATAGTGCTTATTGACTTGATATTCATTGGGGTATTGTTTTATTTTTCGGTAGTGTATTCCGTTCCGAGTGTCTCATCGAGTTGTGCCTGAGCCACAAGGAAGGTGTAGATGGCTTGACTGCTGTTAAGTTGCGACTGTGTGAGAGCCAACTGGGAGTCGTTGACCTCAAGCAGCGTGCCCGCGCCGGTGTCGTAACGCTTCACGGCGATGTCGTAGCCCTTGCGCGCCTGCGCCACACTCTTCTCCGACGACTGGTACTGCTGGATGCTCGTGCGCATCTGGTCCACATACTGGCGTATGCCTACCATAAGGTTGCGCTCGGTGTTGAGTCGGGTGAGTTGCAACTGGTTGATCTGCACGTTGGTTTGCTTCAGGGTGCTGTAGCGCGAGCCGCCCGAGAAAATTGGGATGGTGAGTGTCAGTCCGACAGTGGAATACGGATTCCATTTGTAGTCCTTGAACTTATAGTCGTCCGACATTGCGCTCCACTGATAGGCAAACGACAGGTTGAGCGAGGGATAGTACGCCGCCTTTGCCACGTCGCGAGTCTTCTGCAACTGAGTCTGCTGCAGGTCGAGTTGGCGCAGGTCGGAGTTGCCGGCGAGCATCGTGGTGTCGATGCGCATATAGTTTTCGCAAAGTTTGCCGGCATAGTCGTCGAGCGACCCTACGCAGTCGATTTCGGTGTCGAGGTCCATGCCGGTGAGGGCTTTGAGCCGCCACTTGGCAAGCACGATGGAATTGTCGGCATCGAGCAGACTCGGCTCAACGTTTTTCACTGCCACGTCGGCACGGATAAGGTCATATTCCGACGACAGTCCCTGACGGTATTTCTGCTCAATGTCGGTGTATTTCTTCTTTGCGTTGTCGTAGTTTTCCTGAAGGGCGTTGTGGCTCGCCTGGGCAAGCAGCACGGCGTAGTAGGCCTGACGCACCTGCGACACCATCGACTGGCGCGACTGGCGCGATTTTTCCACTGCCAGTTCCACCTCGTCGGAGGAGATGCTCAACTGTTTCCACAACTGGGCGTTGATTAGCGGCAGTGCCAGAGAGAAGCCTGCCGACCATGTGTTGTTGAGACCCACCTCGATGCCGTCGCTAAATGCCGAGGCTGCACCGGCGTCACTTCCGCCAGCGCCACCCATATCGCCCATATACATCACCTGCTTCTTCAGCGTGCGGTCGTAGCCAGCCGAGAAATTCACCTGTGGCATAAGGTTAGACAGAGTGCCTTTCTTGGCATACTCCTGTTTTGTGATTTCGCTGTCGGCAACACGCACTGTGGGGTTTTCCGACAAAGCAACGCGCACGGCGTCGTCGAGGGTCAGCGTTACTGTCGCTTGTGCCGAGGTCGCAACCATCGACATCAAGCCTGCAAGCGCAATGGACCTGAATGATTTTCTCATCAATGTAAAATAGTTAGAGTATAAAAAAAGAGGAAACCGACTTCTGTCGATTTCCTCTTGGTGGGTGTTGAGGGATTCGAACCCCCGACCCTCTGCTTGTAAGGCAGATGCTCTGAACCAGCTGAGCTAAACACCCATTCGTTTCCGAAAGCGTTGCAAAGGTACGGCTTTTTTTTGAACCCACAAATTTTTCGCGGATTTTTTTCAAAAAAAATTACGTCTCTCTAAAATTTCATACCTATTCAGTGCCTCAATCGACAAGTATGTGGCAAAATTATGGCAATCGGGATAGCCTACAAATGATATATATCATATTTTTTGCCCCAACCCCAATATTTACCAATATTTTGCTCACATCAACCATTTTTCAAATTTTCCGCCACCCATCCCCGGCAAGTGACGAGCGCCCCGGAGGGGCCGCAGTGTTGCTAACCACGGGCTTCAGCCCGTGGAAGTTGACCACCAGTGACTTGCGCCCCGTAGTGGGTGCCGCCAGCATCAGCCGATGCTCTGACAGTGTGGGCAGCGCCGCTTACAGGGCGCAATCATTCGGTTCACCCTGCCCCAGGCTGAAGCCTGGGGTTATCAATACGGCGCACCTACGGCGCGCTCACCACACACCACTCACCGCTCGCTGAGCCGATTTCCAATATATATAGAATCTGGTTCAGGATTATTTAGGACAACATTATGACATAACCCTGCCGCACTTTTGATAATTTGTAGCAACTTTATTAACTTAGCGGACAAAACAAGTGCGATATGACTGACTACAGAAAATACTGGATTATCAAGGACGGCAAGGCTTGCGGACCGATGCCTCGCGAGGCTCTCAACGGACTGGCAGCCGAGACGAAAGTGTGGCGGCAGGGATTGCCGCAGTGGATTCCGGCAGTGCAACTGCCCGAACTTGCCGACCTCATCGCTCGCCGGCAACAGCCGCCGGCTCTGCCTCAACCGCCAATGCCCGAAGCCCCGGCAACCGAACCTATTACTGCCCCGATTTCCGAGCAAGCAACGGAGCCGACGATAGTGCGAGTGCCGTATGTTGCGCCAAAAACTCACCTCACCGCAGCCATCGTCATCGCCGCAGTGATTTTCCTACTGTTTTTCTTCTTCTTGAGTCCGTTCGACATCCTGACCAGTCCGTCGTTCTACATTCTGCTGCTCTCCTCCCTGCTCAGCATCCGTTCTGCCCTGATTGCCCGACGGATGTGGCTCAACCAGATGGAGGATGAAGCGAAAAAGCGCAACGACCGCACGATTGAGTTGATTGTCGTCAACATCGTGTTGGCCATCACGCTTTTTCCGTTCCACGTGGTCTGCTTACTGTTCTTCTGATCAGTACCGCAGCCAGCGCAGCATATCCTTGAACGAAGGCTTCTTACCATACATCAAGATGCCCACTCGATAGATGCGCCCCGAGAGGTAGACAAACGCCAGTGCCGTGCCGTAGAGCAACGCCACCGACAGGAGTTCCTGCCATAGCGGCACTCCGAACGGTATTCGCATCATCATCACGTTCGACGAGGTGAACGGTATGAACGAGCACCACATCGCCATCGGTCCGTTAGGGTTGGTCGAACTGTAGAAGCCGGCATAGAAGGCAAACATCATCAGAAGCATCACCGGCAACATAAACTGCTGAGTGTCCTGCGAGTCGTTGACGGCTGCGCCGCATGCTGCGAGCAGCGAGGCATAGAGCAGATAGCCGCCCACAAAGTATAGGATAAACAGCACACCGATTTCCATCAGCGGCAGATTGGAGAACAACGTGAGCAACTGTGTCGCCACGTCGGCATCAGCCGCCGGCGCTGCCACAGCAGCCGACATCGCAGCCGGGTCGGACGCAAACATAGCCACTCCGGTGACCGCTCCGCCAACCGACACTATCACAGCAACCAGCACGCCCCAGATAAGCATCTGCGTTATGCCTACCAGTCCTACGCCGATAATTTTGCCAAGCAACAACTGGAAGGGCTTGACCGACGACACCATGAGTTCGACAATGCGGTTGGACTTCTCTTCCGACACGCTCTGCATCACCATCGCGCCATAGCCTATGACAAACATATATATGAGCATCGTGAGCACCATACCCACGGCACTGAGCGCATCGCTCATCGACTCGCGCTCGCCGTCGGCTGTCCAGCGCACGGTTGCCACCTCAACGGATTTCTGCATATCGTCAACAATGTCGCTGAGACCGGGGATGTTATAGCGTTCGGCTTTCTGCCTCTGCACCACCTCGGTGAGCGCACCGTTGACATACGATGTGAGTTCTTCAGGCACTTCCTCGCGCGAATAGATTGCCGCCGCATTGGGGTCGTCGACGAGGTTGCCGGTAATCATCACCACTGCCGACACGTCGGTAGAGTCGGAGCGCAATGCCGGGGTCATCTTCTCCGTCGGCACAAAGCAATATTTGTCGTTGCTCTTCAATGCACTGACATAGAGCCCAGTGTTGTCAATCACCGCTACGGTCTTGCGTCCGCTATCGGAAATCATCGACAGGGCGAGCGGCACAAACACCAGCGCCGCCATCAGCACCGGCATCAGGAGGGTAAGGATGATAAACGATTTTTTCTTCACGCGGGTGGCATATTCCCGCTGCACTATCAGCCACAACTTACTTTTCATCGTTTTCCTTGTTTTCGGGGTTATCACTGCTTCCCACCACACGGAGGAAGATGTCGTTCATCGACGGCAATTGCTCGGCAAACGAGCGTATCTCCACTTGCTGCGACAGCGTTGCCACAAGGTCGGAGTTGGTCACGCCGTCGGCTTTCGCAAGCGTATAGTTCACACTGTCGCCCGTCTGGCGCATCTCAACAATGCGGTAAACGCCAGGATGGTCTACAAGCATCCTGTCTGCTTCAGTCTCGAGGCTGTACACTCCGCTGCGCCACTGCGAGCGCACGTCGCCCACCGCTCCGCTGAGCTCCACCCGAGAGTGGTTGATGAGGGCGATATCGTCGCAAATCTCCTCCACCGAACTCATATTATGGGTCGAAAAGATGATGGTATGCCCTTTGTCGCGGAGTTCGAGTATCTCCTTTTTGAGGAGTTCGGCATTCACGGGGTCGAAGCCAGAAAAGGGTTCATCGAAAATCAGATATTCGGGTTCGTGGAGCACGGTGATTACAAACTGTACCTTTTGCTGCATGCCCTTGGAGAGTTCTTCGAGTTTCTTGTTCCACCACGGATTGATGTCAAACTTGTCAAACCATTGGCGCAGACGCTTGGCGGCAGTGACCTTATCGAGCCCCTTGAGCCGTGCAAGATAGAGAGCCTGTTCGCCCACCTTCATCTTCTTGTAAAGTCCGCGCTCTTCAGGCAGATAGCCTATGCGCACAAGGTCGGCATCGGTCATGCTTCTGCCGCCCAACGTAACCTCTCCCTCGTCGGGCATCGTGATGCGGTTCACGATGCGGATGAGAGTGGTCTTGCCGGCACCATTCGGACCAAGAAGTCCGAAAATGCGTCCGGGCTTCACTGAGATGTCCACTCCGTCGAGGGCTGTATGCCCAGCAAAACGCTTGATTATGCCGTGCGCCTCCAATAGATTTCCCATAGCGTACTATTTTTTGTCGACAGCCTCAACCTTGTAGCCTGCCGTTGTCAATAATTTTATCAGTCCTTCCTCTCCCACAAGGTGCGCCACGCCTACCACAAAGAGTGTCGGGTTGCTTGCCATCATCGCCGGCATCTGCTCCACCCACGCGCGGTTGCGGTCGGTGGTCAGCGCTGCCTTTTCCTCGGGGTTATAGTCGCAGTCGTCGCCCTGCTCCTGGTTGCTTATCTCCTCGATGGCTGCGAGGTCGCGGCGCATATAGGCATCGGTGAGCATCTCCATCTGCGTTGCCTCCCAGTCGATGTTTTCAGCCACGCACGCCAGCATCGTTGCCTGTCGGTAGGGTGTCTGCGAAAAGAGCAGTTTCAGTTGTTGCTGAACTGTCTCCAGCGCAACCACTTTCTTGCCGGTCTTGTCGGCCTTGGTCTGGAAATACACGTCAATGCGGAAGTCGGCATCTTCGCCGGTCATCTTCGTGGTAGCCATCGCTGTCACAATCTGGTTGGTTACGGCGGCAGGACACATACGCTGCACTGCGCCGTTGTCCACGCCCACGCCTACATATTTCTTCAGCACCTCGTCAACCGCATTGCGCTTGTCGTCGGGCAAATAATCGTTGAGCGACTTGTCCGAAGGGAGGAGCATAGCCTCGGCGGTGGCGCGCATGGCTTGCTGCATGTTGAGCATATTTACCTCGCCGCACACTTGCCGGACGTCTTTCTGCACTTGCCTCACCTGTGGCACGCTGTCGAGTATCGACTTCGGCGCTATATGGTGAGTGCCGAACACGTAACTCGGCTGCTCAAGGCCATTGCCGCTGATGCGCCACAGCAGTTGCGCCTGCGCCGCCACGGAGGCTGCGGCAAGGGCTATCGTAAGTATCAGTCTTTTCGTCGTTTTCATATTTTTGCAAATATAATGTAATCAGCCGATTTCTACATACTTCCAACCGATTTTTTGGAGAGGCGCGAGCCGTCGGAGTTCTTGTCGATGCTGCGTGCCTGGAACACCCTGCCTATGTTGAAGTTGTAGCGCACCGAGCAACGGAACGATATGGGGTTCTTGTAGGTGTCGGAGGAGACATATCCGGCAGCCGACACGAGTTGGAAGTTGAGTTTCTGGCTGAGAATGTTGTTGGCGTCCACTGACACTGTCCAGCGTTTCTTGCAGAACGACTTCTTGAGGCTCACATTGAGGTAGTGCTGTGGCTTGAGGCGCATCTCGCCCATCGAGAGCCGCGACATTCCGAAATACGACACCTCAAAGTAGAAATCCTTCGGCAACTGAAATCCGCTCTGGAGATAGCAGTTGAGGAAACTGTGGTAGTCAAGGTCGCCATCGGCTGTCAGCCGCTCGCCGTTAATCAGATACGTCAGGCTACCTGTCACCGTCCACCAATCCTTTATCTGAACTGGGAGATAGAGCGATGCTCCATACATATATGTATTGTCGGCATTGACCGAGGTAAACAACACGTTGTCGGGATTGGTCTCATCCGCCATCGTGCCTTGCATGATGCCGTCTTTGTTGATGTTGGCAAACAACGTAAGCGAATACTGGTACTTCATCGTTGCCGTGAGGCTGATGTTGTTGCTGTACGAAGGCTTAAGGTTGGGGTTACCGGTCTGGTAGAAAATGTCGGACGTCTGGTGGCGCATCGGGTTCAGCGACCAGAACGACGGACGCGCGATGTTGCGCGAATACTGAAGCGTGAGGGTGTTGGAACCGTTGGCGTTCATCATCCACGTGAGGTTGGCGTTCGGGAACAGGTCGAAATAGTGCTGCGACACGAGTCCGCCCCGGCTGTGGGTGGCGGTGTACTCGCCGCGCAAGCCGACGGTGGTCATAAACTTGCCGAACTTGCCCGACGCTTTGGCATACACGCCGTAGATGTTTTCCTTATACAACACATCATAGTCACGTCCTTCGGGAGTCACCCAACTGCCGTCCTTCAGATAGTGGTAGTTTGCGTCGTTGTCCATACGGTTGAGCGTATATTTCGCACCTACCGACATATTCCATTTCTGGTTAAACATCTTGTCGAAGTCATAACTGATATTCACCACGTCGTAGATCGAACTCTCACGGCTGTGTGACAACGAGTCGGTTGCCAGCGCACCAAGCACGTCGTGGCGACTGTTGTCGTGAAGGCTGCGATTGCGCGAGCGGTTGAAGTTGGCTATCACCTTCATCAGCGAGCCGATGGAGTCGAGACGGTGCACATAGTTGAAAGTGCCGTCGAAATACAGCGACCGTGACCGTGACACATACTCGCCGGTTATCGTGCGGTCACCGAATGTGGAGTTAGTCGATGTTGTTACTGGATTCCGGTCCTGCCAGTGGCTCAACTCCAACGCAAAGGAGTTTCTGTAGTCGGGGTCGAAGAAGATGCCTACCTCTCCACTGCCGTCCACATCCTTGCCTTGGGCGGTATGGGTCTTGGACTGGTAACTGATGCCTGAGGCATAATCGGTGCGGTTTTCGGAATTGGCATCGTTGAGGAAAGTATAGCAGAATTTGCCCGAAAGGTTGTACGACCACTTGCCGTTCTTGATGTTGAGCGATGCCGTAGGGTTTATGTCGTGCTGAGTGCTGCTATTGTCGGAAGAAACACCCACGCTGCCCATCACGCCGTCGGCACGGTTGCGTTTGAGCACAATCTTGATGATGCCGGCAGAATTGTCGGCGCTGTACTCTGCGCCCGACTGCGGTATCACTTCCACACGGCTGACGTCCTCTGCCTTCAGCGACTGCAGGTAGGAGAGCAACTGGTCGTGACTGAGCCGCAGTTCGCGGTCGTTGACGTAGACTTTCGTTCCCGACTTGCCGTTGATGGAGATTTTGTTGTCGTCAATCCACACGCCCGGGGCGGTTTTAAGCAGGTCCTTGCCATCCTTACCGATAGCACTCGGCATATCCTCTACCCTCACTACATAGCGGTCGGGCAGACGGCGGATGGCTGAAGCCTTCACCTCAACGCCTTTCAGAGCCACGGCATTGGCAGTGAGTGTGGCATCGAGTGTGGTTGCGCCGCTGACGCTTACCGCCATATCCTTGGCATCGTAGCCTATAAGCGAGAAGCGCACCGTGTAAGAGCCTTTCGGCAATTCAATTTTGTAGTATCCGAGGCTGTCGGTCACTGCGCCTCCTTTGTCGGCTTCGCCTTGCATGACTGCCACCGTGGCAAACTCCACAGGTTTTCCGTCGGCTTCCGTTACGCAACCGCTCAGGGTATCGGCGAGGGCTATGCCGCACACCGACACGGAGAGCATCAAAGTAAATAAGATTTTGTTCATTGTTCTATTATTTATTTCTGTCATTTTATTCATTTTTCTTTCTGTATTCATCATACAACCGACTGATGTCGGCTGGCGTGAGGTTGAGTGACTCCATACGGCGGAACAGCACCGGGAGTTCGTTGGTTTCAAACTCCTGCCGGTGCAGATTTCTCACTGCCGCACAAGCGCCCTCCGCCACGAAATAGCCGATGCCCCGGCGGTTGAAGATTATGTCTTGCTGCTGAAGCCAGTCGAAGGAGCGTGCCACGGTGTTGGCGTTCACCTCCACCATCGCGGCATATTCGCGCACCGACGGTACGCGCTCCCCCTCGCCGTAGACTCCGTGGGCGATTTCGTCCGTCAGCCGGTCGGCAATCTGAAGATATATCGGTCTGCTTTCCTTGAAGTCCATAGTTAATGTCTTTTGATTTCAACGACCTGTTTGCGTGTAAACAGCCAGTAGGATACCGCCCAGTTTGCAACGGCAAACACACACATTACGCCGCTCAGAATAAGGTACACTGTTGATATTGTTTCCTCTATGTAGGTTACCGTTCCCGGCCGCCACATCCAAGCGATGACGAGACCCATAACAAACGAGAAGAGCAGTACTGCGAAAAGCATCTTCACAAAGGGGAAGCGTCGCCACAGCGCGCTGCCCAAGACGAACGAGGAATGAATCCACAGCCACCATCCGACAGCGAAGAAACTGGAGTTGACAAGCATCTGTCCGTTGTAGACCACCTCAGTATGGATATTGTCGTTGACGAACGTAGTTTTGAGGGCATAGAGCGACAGCGACCCGTAATCGCCGCTGAAAATCCACGCCAGCGGATAGTAGAGCAGCGAAACGACCTCGAGTGCCGCCAGCGTCATAACAGTATAGCCCACTGTGGCGAAAAGCACACGCGAAACGAATTTTTCAGCATTGCTCGCCGGAAGCATCAGCATATCGATGCTGCCCGACTTGCGTGCAATGGGGTGAAGCAGTTGAGATGCCTGTATGAGAAATCCTACGACCGTGACAAACGAGAACCACGAGTAGAACGTGTCGGCAACCGGGATAAAGCGAGATCCGTGATGAAGGGTTGAAACCCAGCCTGACAACATTATGATTACCAGTCCCACGAGAAGCACTCCAGTGACTTCCAAAAAGAAAGCGAGGTTGGCTTTCCAGTCCATAACTAAGTTGCGTTTCATCACCGCCCACAACCGGTTGCAACTGAATTTATCTGTTGTTTTCATTTTTCATTTACTGTTTTTCCGGGGTTTCACTTAAAATATCGTTCACTTGTGTGCCGTTGGCGAGCATGGCGTTGAAAAGCACTTCGAGATTGACGGTGCTTTCCTCGCCGTAGCGGTTGGCATAGACGGCACAGTTGCCGTGGAGCGACGGCTGCACATAGAGTGCTCCGCCGGTGGGCTCTGTAACTGGCTGGTCGGCAAAGAGCAGACGCTCGGCAATGCGCGCATAACTGCTGTCGAGAATCAGCCGTCCGCCGTCGATCATCAGCACGTGGTCAAGCAGATTTTCCACATCGCGCACCTGGTGGGTCGACACCACGATACTCTTATCGTCGGTCATCGTGGAGGCTATCACCTTGCGCATCTGGCTTTTCGACGGGATGTCGAAGCCGTTGGTGGGCTCGTCCATCAGCAACAGACTGGTGTTGGCGGCGAGGGCGAAACTCATAAACGCTTTTTTCTTCTGACCCATCGACAACTCGCTGAGCCGCTGGTCGGCATCCATCTCGAAGTTATCGAGGCAGAAGCGGAGAGTCTCGTCGGAAAACCGTGGATAGAAGCCGGCGTTGAGTTTCACATACTGCTTGAGGCTGACCGCCGGCAGGTCGAACTCCTCCGGCACGATAAACACGCTCTGGAGCGCCGACGGCTTGCGGAGCGACATCTCCGTTCCGTCCATCGTCACGCTGCCGGCTTTCGGTCGCAGAAGGCCGCACATCAGATAGAGCAGCGTCGACTTGCCCGTACCGTTCTTACCGAGCAGTCCGTACACGTGTCCCGGCTTCAGCGCAAGCGAGAAGCCGTCGAAGATGTCGGCCTTCTTCGCTCCATAGTTGAATTTCAATTCCTTAATTTCAAGTTTCATAGTTATTCCTTCCTTGTCTTAGTATATTAGTTTATTAGCACACTGCAAATGTAAACACAATTTTCCATCTATGCAACCCTTTTGCAATTTTTTTCGGTAGATATTTGCAAATCACATATTTTAACCTTACATTTGGGGGATTAAAATTTAATTACCTATGAAACTTATTTCTAAAGCCAAAGCAACAATGGCGGCGCTATTGATTGCTTCTGGTCTGTCGCAGGTGTCTGCAGCATCTTTTGTAGGCAATCGTGACGATTTCCGCGACGAGACCATCTATTTCGTGATGACAACCCGTTTCTATGACGGCGACAAGTCGAACAACACCCAGTGCTGGGACGGACAGCAGTACAACACAGGCGACCCGGCGTGGCGTGGCGACTTCAAGGGACTTATCGAGAAACTCGATTACATCAAGGCACTTGGCTTCACTGCCATTTGGATTACTCCTATCGTTGAAAACGCATCAGGCTACGACTACCACGGCTACCACGCTGCCGATATGAGCAAGGTGGACCACCGCTATGAGTCGGACGACGTTACCTTCCAGTCGCTCATCGACGCTGCCCACCAGCGCGGCATGAAGGTGATCCTCGACATCGTGCTCAACCACACAGGCAACTTCGGCGAGGCTAACCTCTGCAAACTCTTCAACCGCGACTGGAGTGCAGACCAGAGCGACATCGACGCCTGTATGATTCCTTACACCCAAAAGGACGGCGGCCGACTCCCCGACAACTATCTCGACTTGCCAGCAGGCGAACAGTACAGTTCCCGTCTGCGCGAGATGAAGAACACCGACAACCAGAACCACGACACCCACAACCTCTGGCACCACTTCGGCCAGTTCAACTGGGACGACAACACCCGTTGGTGGGCTCAGATTGCCGGCGACTGCGTGGACCTCAACACCGAAAACCCTCAGACCTACAACTACCTCGTGGACTGCTACACCAACTTCATCAAGATGGGTGTTGACGGTTTCCGCATCGACACAGGCGGCCACATCGCACGCCTCACCTTCAACAAGGCTTTCACTCCTGCCTTCACAGCAGCAGCCGAGACCTACAAGGACAAGCGCAACGGCGGTCCGTTCTTTATGTTTACAGAGGTATGCGCACGCTACACCCAGATCTGGTACCGCGAAATCCCTGCCCTCTCCGTTCCTTTCTACACCTGGAAAGAATCGAAGGACTATGCTTGGGACACCAACCCGGACTCCTGGAACGACCTCGTAATCTACGAGTCGACGCCGTTTACCCACACCAACCAACTCTCCTGCCAGCAGCAGTATGCCGACAACGGCTCTTCTTCGCAAAGCAGCCAGCCTACGTCGGACAACGTGTTCCTCAACGGCAACACCTACCACAAGCCCGACTATTCGAAATATTCCGGACTTAGCGTAATCGACTTCCCGATGCACCACAACTTCTGCAACATCGGTGGCGCATGGGGCATCGCAAAGAGCGGCGACAAATATTACAACGATGCTTCCTACAACGTGGTCTATGTCGACTCCCACGACTACGCGCCTAACGGTGCGCCTGAGGACCAGCGTTTCGCGCAGGGCACAGAGGCTTGGGCAGAGAACCTTGACTTGATGTTCACCTTCCGCGGCATCCCTTGCCTTTATTATGGTAGTGAGATCGAGTTCAAGAAGGGGTGCACAATCGACAAAGGCCCGAACATCCCTCTCAAGGACTCCGGACGTGCATATTTCGGCGGCTACATCAAGGGCGACGTGCAAGTGAACGACTTCGCCGACTGGAGCAGCGCCACAGGCAATATGAACGCAACGCTCCAATATCCGCTTGCGCTCCATATCCAGCGTCTTAACCGCATCCGTATGGCAATCCCTGCTCTCCGCAAGGGCCAGTACAGCACTGAAGGCTGCTCCGGCAGTTACGCCTTCAAGCGCCGCTTCACCGATGCCACTACCGACAGTTACGTACTCGTTACAATCTCCGGCGGCGCGACATTCACCGGCATCGAGAACGGCACATACGTTGACGCCATCACTGGCGACACCAAAACTGTTACCAACGGCACTCTCACCGCTTCCTGCTCAGGCCGTGGCAATATGCGTGTCTACGTACTCAACACCGCCCTCACCTCTGCCCCCGGCAAGGTCGGCGAAGACGGTCAGTTCCTCTACGGCTCTGCCCCTGCAAGCAAGCCACAGCCATCCTACGACGGCACTCAGGAAGAAACCACTGAAGACGGCGGCGGTTCAGGCGGCGACAGCGAGGATTTGAACCCTTACACTCCGCAATTCAACATTGGTGAGATGGCAGCCTTCTTCGAGGCTCCTGCCGACGGCAGTTACAAGAAGGTGAGCGTATGGTGCTGGAGCAACAACACCGGCACTAACTACACCGGCGGCAAATGGCCGGGCGAACGCGCCACACTGATGGGCACAGCAGCCAACGGCAATAAAATCTGGAAATGGGTCTACAGCGGCACTCCTGACTCTGCCGATATGCCTACCCACATCATCTTTAGCAATACAGGCAGCCCTCAAACATCCGACCTCGCATTCCAGAACGGCGGCTACTACACTGTTTCGGGCATTGACCACGTAATCACTCCTTCTGAGGCTTCAGTCAACGGCGCAGTGGCTAGCCAGATGCGCGTGTTTGCCGCCGACGGCGTAATCTACGTCCTCGCTCCTGAAGCAACAACCGTTTCCGTAGTGTCAATCGACGGCAGAGCATACACTTGCCCTGTCAACCAAGGCGAAAACCACATCACTGGCTTCGGAAAAGGCATATACATTGTAAACGGACAAAAAATTATATTATAAAATCATAAAACACTCGCAAAGATGCAATTCGACGCAAGTTGCAGTAAATGAAAGAGATAAATACTTTGATAATATTTCCTATTGCTAAAAGTAAAAGGTGAATGTTTAAAAAATGTTACATCAAAGAAAAAAAAGTTGACTTATCGTTTGCACAACCAAAATCGTTTGTACCTTTGTGGTGTTTTTGAAGCAAAAAATTGTTTTATTATTAAAATTTAGAAAAAATGAAAAAGTTAGTTTTATTACTTGCTGTTGTAGCTTCTGCTACATTGTTCTCTTGCTCTGGCAACAAAGCCGCTAATGACTCTACTGCTGCTGAATCAGCTCCAGTTGAAGAAGCAGCTCCTGCTGCTGATACTGCAGCTCCTGCTGCTCCTGCTGCTGAGTCTTCTGCAGCTCAGGCTTAATCTTAAGCATAAGAACTCAAGCAACATAAGGGTCACCCCGACAGGGGCGACCCTTTTTTTGCATACCCACAGCCAAGGCATAGCCAGATACTGGCAGCACCCCACTGGGTAGGGCGCTGGCGTCACCCACTACGGGGTGCATCTTCTTCTCGAGCCGTTGCCCCAGACTGAAGTCTGGGGTTATCAACACGGCGCACCTACGGCGCGCTCCTCCCACAACCGGCAGATGCCTCCGTGCCGCTCAACCTCAATCGATACCACCCCGCAAACTGACCGATTACCGAGCGACGCCGAGAAGCACAAGCGACGTTGCGAGAGATGTACTGTGAGAGGTGTGCGCACTGTGTGAGTGATGCAATATGGTGTGAGTCCGGCGTCGCCCACAGAAAAACACAAAGTATACTTTCAAACATCGTCCCTGAAAGCATACCATCTTCAAAGAGGTCTGTTAGCCCTTGAAATTTGCAATGTTGAGGTGAAAATACAACATTGTGAATATGTTTTACAACATTATTTATACGTAACAGGCTAGCGCACAACATTATACACTACAGCGGAAAAACACATCATATACACCATTGTTGAGTTGTTTTGAAAGAATTCGTAGGGAGGGGGCTGCATATTCATACTAACTTTGCATCGGTGACAAACCACTATTCAATCGAAGTTTAATCATTTTTCAAACCAGAAAATTTAGAAAGACTTATGAATTTCAGAAAAATCACACTTTTAATTGCCACTGTCTTTATGCTTGCAGTATCGGCTTCGGCTACAAACGTGGCTGAAGGCAAGACTGGCTATGCGCCTTCAGGAAATGCGGCGGCGGCACTGGACGGAGACACTGGCACACGTTGGGAGTCGGCACAAGGTTCCGACGGACTTTGGTTCTACGTTGACTTGGGCGAAGAAACAACGCTTGACCATGTTAAAATCATCTGGGAAGGTGCTTACGCAAAGCACTACAAAATCCATGTTGCCAACGAGGTAACAGAGGAGATGACAACCAATCTCAACGACGAGGACTCTTCCAAGCATTTCGCTTCGGGATGGACGGAGAAAGCCGAGGTTGAAGAATCCCTCTCATCGTTCCCTTCTATAAAGGACATATCCCTGAGCGGCTCTGCTCGCTATGTGGCAGTCGAACTCATCGAGCGCGGCACAAACTACGGCTTCAGTTTCTGGGAATTTGGTGTTTACGACGCGCCGGAGGATGCCGCAGTGCTCACCACAATCAACCTTTCGGCAACTACGACCAAGGGCGCGACAGGCGACACCTACACATTCGCACTGACCACCCTCGACCAGTACGGCCTCAACTATGCCCTTACCGCCGAGGAAAACGCCTCGAAAACATTTGAATGCGACAACGCCGCCGCTACATTCAACGACGTGACAATGACCGTCACGAAGCGCGGCACATATAATGTAACTGTAAAAATCGGTGATGTGGTGTCGAACACCGTTCAAATTCAGGTGGTTGCCGAAGGCAATAACCTCGCACTCAACAAGACCATCGTTTCCTACACCGAAGGTTCAAACAACCCAACCAACGCCGTTGACGGCAAGGACACCATCTGGGAAACCCCAGAACCGTCGGATGCCACCAACCACGAGTATGACGCCGAAATCGTTGTCGACCTCGGCACTGTCTGCGCCATCAACGTGGTCCACACCTGGTTTGAGGGAGCGACTTCCGCCGACTATACCGTCACCTTCTCCACCGACGGCGACACATTCTCCGAGCCGCTTGAAGCCTTCACGGTGACCAACGGCGCAGGCATGATCAACCGCCACGACTGGCTCGTGAGCAACGATGCCATCCAAGCCCGCTATGTGAAGTTCCACTCCACAAGAGCGTCTACTCAGTACGGCACAAAACTCCGCGAACTCCAAGTGTTCACCAACTCTGCCACTACACTCTCCTCTATCGTGCTTTCAGTCGACAAGGAGTGCTACGCAATCGGCGACTTCACCTTCTCCCTTGCTGGGTATGATCAGTTTGGCGGCGACTACGACCTTTCTTCCGACGAAGGCCACTACACAACAACCAACGGCACAATGAACGGTAACGTGCTCACCCTCACCGATGCCGAACAAGTTGAAGTCTACTACACTGCCGGAAACGGCGTTCAGTCGAACACCGTAACCGTCACCGCCGTCAGCGAAAAGGGCAGCGACTACAACCTCGCCTTCAACCGCCCGGTCACCTATTCTGAGGGTCCTCAGACAGGCGACTCCGACCCATCGAAGGTCAACGACGGCATTGATGCCGCCGCATCTCTCATCGGCTTTGCAGAGCCCGACGGCACAGTCGACCACACCTACGACTGCTGGGTTGCCATCGAGTTGGCTAGAACATTCAAGATTGACTATGTGAAGACATCGTGGGAGGGAGCAAACTCCTGCCAATACACCGTCGAGGCATCGACCGACGGCGTGACATACACCACCCTCGGCTCTTACGACAAAGCAGCCAAACTTGAAGCGCGCACCGACTATTTTGCCGGCAACGGCATCGAGGCCAAGTTCATCAAGATTCATTCCACAAAAGCCTCAACAGGGTACGGCACAAAACTCCAGGAGGTATGGGTCTACGACGTTGATGGCACATCTGGCGTAAATACCATCGCAGCAGCCAGCAAGGTTACTGTTGTAGGCAACAGTGTAGTTCTTCCGGAGGATGCCGCAAATGCCGCAGTCTATAGCGTCAACGGCGCAATGGTTGCCACGGCACAAGGCTCAACCATCGACATTACCAACTTCCAGCCGGGTGTATATCTGGTGAAGGCAGTGATGGCCGACGGCACTGCAACAGTGACCAAGATTGTAAAATGATATAATTTTAGAGTGTGTTTTTTAGTTAGGGAAAGTCACTGCTGTGGTTAATGGCAGTGACTTTTTTCAAATCAGAAAAAGGAATGAAGAATCATCTGTTATTGCTCGCCACATTATCGCTCTCGGCAGCGGCACAACAGCCAGTTGCCGTGGGGAGTGGCAGTTATGCCGAATACACGCCTTTGTGCAAGTCGAAGACCGATGCACACAACGGCGACAAGAGCCGATATATGGAAAACCGCCGCATCTATATGGCAGACAGCAAAGCCGGCGAACCCATACCCACCAACGACTGGTGGACAAACCTGCTGGTTGACACCTACAGCGGCATTCTGTGGACCTATCCGCAAGTGGTGTGCGCCGAGGGCGATGGCATCTATGTGGCACACCCGAGCCATTGGAGCAGCGACGGATGCGAGATGAAGTACGACACGCGCATCACCGTAAAGGGACGCAAGTTCCACCCTGCCAACGCCATCGCCGACGACTGGAGCGACTGGGGTTTGCGCATGCAACTCGCCGACAGCGACAAGGCTATGAACGTAACCATGGCGCAGGGCTCGCCATTCACATGGGTGGAGGCTACTGGGCTCGACCTCGTAGTCGACCTTGGTGGCGGCGTGGCAGACTGCTCCACCGACGGACGCGTGGTGATAACAAACGGTTCCGACATCTATGCCCTCTACGGAGCAACAGGCACTGTCTTTGAGGAGACTACCGATGGCATCGCCGTCACGTTTGCGCCGTCAAAACCGCACTACATTGCCGTGGCGGTGCTCCCGTCGGCTGACTATGCCGACGAGTTTGCACGGTATGCACCGGTGATTGTGCGGTCCACCACTACGTCGTGGAACTACAACGAGCGCACGGCGATGATGACTTCCACTTGGACTCTCACCACCGAAAACCTCGACGGCGCTTCAAACCTCGACGCGCTCCAAGGCTTTTTGCCCCACCACTACAAAAATTCCGCCAACAACATCCCATTCCTCGACTACGCCTATGCCACTCCGCGCGGCAAGATGAAAATGGCAGCCGGACGGGAATTTACAACGGCATACAAGTTTGACGGCTTCCTGCCGTGGTACGCCGCACCGAAAGAGATGGCAGACCTCGCCAACCCCTACAACCGCGAGCGCATGCGCCAGATGATTTCCGACTACGCCACCAAGGGCAGTTTCGGCGCTGACACCTATTGGGGCGGCAAAGGACTGACGCAGATGGCTCTCTATATGACATTCGCCAAAGAAATGGGCGAAGAAGAACTCTTTGAGCAGTGCCGCTCGCGTCTGCGCGAGAGTCTGGAGGACTGGCTCACCTACACTCCCGACGAGACGCAGCGATTCTTTGCACGCTACGACCGCTGGGGCGCACTTGTGGGTTACGACACAAGTTACGACAGCGACACATTCAACGATCACCATTTCCATTACGGCTACTACACCTACGCCGGTGCGTTGCTCGCCCTCGTCGACGACGATTTCCGCCAGAAATACGGCGGCATGCTGAAACTCATCGCCAAGGACTACGCCAACTGGGATCGCAGCGACAAGCGTTTCCCGTGGCTACGCACCTTCAGCCCGTGGTCGGGCCACTCTTATGCCGGAGGACTTGGCAACACTGGCAACGGCAACGGCCAGGAGTCAACCTCGGAGGCAATGCAAGGCTGGGGCGGTGTCTATCTGCTCGGCGTTGCCCTCGGCGACAAGGAGATGCGCGATGCCGGCATCTTCGGCTGGGTCACGGAGTCGAAAGGCGTGGCTGAATACTGGTTTGATCGCGACAAGGAAAACATCGACCGCACGCTCTACACCCATCCCTATTGCAGCAACCTCACCGCCGCTGGCGTGGGATGGTGGACGTGGTTCTCCGGCGACCCTGTGTGGATGCACTCTATCCAGTGGATGCCCATATCGCCGTGTCTCGACTATCTGAGCGAGGACCTCGACTTTGCCAAGTGGGACTACGAACAGATGTGGTCGGCAAAGGAAATCGGCGGCTGGACAACGACAACAAGCAGCGAGTCAACGCTGAGTCAGGAGACAGGACTCGGCAACGTAGTCCTGTCCTATCTGCAACGCTACGATCCTGACCAGGCGGCTAAGATAATGGACGAGATGTGGGATGCCAATATGGCGGTGGCACGCGAAACCGACACCAACGGCATTTCCTACTTCATCACCCACAGCCACCGCAGTTACGGCGACCGCGATTTCGCCTGCACTGCCGACATCCCTACGGCATCTGCATTCTGCTCCGCCGACGGAGTCTATACCTATGTGGCATACAACGCCGATGCCGTGGAGCGCACCGTCACCTTCTACCGCGATGGCGCGGCAGTGAAACAGTTCAAGGCACCGGCACGGCAGATGACCGTCTATTCCGATGACCCTGTGGCTACGGGCATCACCATCGATTGCCCATCAACGGTCGCACCGGGTTCGACAACCGCCGTCACCGCCGCCGTACTTGACCAGTACGGCGCAACCGTCGACAATGCCACCGTGACGTGGACTGCCACCGACGGCAGCACCATTGATGCCAACGGCAACCTTACCGCCTCTGCGGAGAAAGGCTCTACCACGCTGACGGCAGTCTGCGGGTCGCTGACGGCAACCAAAACCGTGCGCGTAAATGAGTTGCCAGTACTCGCATCGGCTGAAATCACCCCAGCGATGGACTATGCAATGGCTGGCCAAAGCGTAGAGTTCTCGCTCAACGCCATTGACCAGTACGGCGAAGCCTATGCCACGGCAACAACGTGGACGATTGAGCGCGACGGCGTAACGGTAAAGACCGATTCAATCCTAAACCTCAACGAAATAGGAGTCTACACCGTTACTGCTACCACTGCCGACGGCCATTCCTACAGCCACCGCATCTATATGACCCCAGCAATGCCCAACCTCGCCCTCAACAAGCCCGTCACTGCCAGTTCGGAGGAGAACACCGGCACGGTGAAGGCGAATGCCGTCGACGGCGATGCCTCGACGCGCTGGAGCAGTGCCGTCAACGATGATGAATGGATTATGGTTGACCTCGAAAAGGTTGCCTACATCAATTCGGTGAATATCCTCTGGGAGAACGCCTACGCATCGCTCTACGACGTGGAGACGAGTCTCGACGGCACGGCTTGGACCAAGGTCAAAACTGTCACCGGCAGCGGTGGCGAGGAGTCGACTGCCGTCGGCGCAACCGCACGCTATGTGCGCATCACCGGCCGCCAGCGTGCCACTGCCTACGGCATCTCAATGTGGGAACTGCAAGTGCTTGGCATCGACCCCGATGCCGACCCGTCGTCGCTGATGGGCATAAGCATCAATGCCCCTACCACCATCGTCAAGGCGGGCGAACAAATAACTCTTTCCGCCACAGGCTTCGACCTCCAGGGCAACAAGGTTGATGCCGGCGAGGTGGCGTGGAGCGCCGACAGCGGCACGGTGACCGCCGACGGAGTGTTTACCCCTGCCGGCTACGGCACGGCTACGGTCACAGCCACAAGCGGCGGCTTCTCTGCCACCAAGAAGTTTGTCGTGGAGGAGCAGATTGTTGCCACGTCAGCGACCATCTCACCGAGCGTAGCACAAATTGTCATAGGCGAGCAACTTGATTTCAGCATCAGTGCTACTGACCAGTTCTCCACCGATTTCCCGACCGACGGCTTCAGCCTATCGTGTGCCGAGATGCCCGATGCCGTAAGCGGCACAACGTTTACCGCCACAAAAGCCGGCACTTACACTGTCACGGCAAGCAACGGCACGGTGAGTGCCTCGGCAAAGGTGACCGTAGGCACTTACGACAACACCAACCTTGCGCTCGGCAAGAGCGTATATGCCTCAAGTTATGAGAATTCCGGCACTGTGCCAGCCAATGCCGTCGACGGCGACTCATCAACGCGCTGGGGCAGCGAGTTTACCGACAACCAGTATATCGTAGTCGACCTCGGCGCAGAGTATGTGCTCGCGCGCGCTGAAATCGAATGGAACGCAGATGCCTATGCCACTGCCTACCGCGTGGAGGTGTCGAAGGATGATGACGAGTGGACAACGGTGGCTACGGAAACAGCCTCCACTGGTGGCACTCGCTGCCATTCGTTTACTGCCGCCGGCCGATATGTGAGAGTGTTCTGCCTTTCGCGCTACAACGCCTACGGATCGTGTATCAACGAACTGAAGGTCTACGGCACTGCCAAGCGCATCGACCCGAAGCCGGCATCAGTAGTCCTCTCCGCCAGCAACGGCAAGGCAGTGTTTGTGGGCACACCAGTGCAGATGTCGGCAACAGTCACGGATCAGTACGGCATCGACTGCACGACGGAGTTTGACGTGGACTGGAGCGTGGACGGTGACTGTGCCGCCATCGACAGTGACGGACTCCTCACCCCGACTTCGGTGGGCGAATGCACCGTGACGGCAAGTTGCGAAGGTGTTTCCGACAGCCGTATGCTCCGCGTGCTCGACGGCAGCACGTTGTCGTTGCTCGCCATTGAGCCGGCACTCGTTGAAATGGAGGTCGGCAGTAGCCATGCGCTCTCCATTGTGACACGCGACCAGTACGGCAACGCCGTTGACTGCTCCGATGCTGCCGTCACTTATGCCGACGGCATCACCGTTGCCGACGGCGAGGTTACGGCGACAACAGCCGGCTCCTACACCATTACGGCGCAGTTCGGCGGACTGACCGCTACGGCTAAGGTGCGTGTGCTCGACAGCCTTACCAACAACCTTGCTCTTGGCAAGACTGCCACCGCCTCGGCAGGAACATCAAGCATCGCCTCGGTCAACGACGGCAACACCGGGACGCGCTGGATTGCCGACAATGCCGCTGAAACGGATGCAGTAACGCTCACCATCGACCTCGCCGACACGTACCACCTCCTACGCAGCAATGTGCTGTGGGAGCGTGCCGCCGCAGCCGACTACACGGTTGAAGGGTCGCTCGACGGCGAGACGTGGCAGACGCTGCATTCCGAAGCCGGCTATTCTGACACTGGGGCTGACCGCACTGATGCGTCAACCCTTGATGCCATTGCTCGCTATGTGCGCCTGTCGATGACACGCCGCGCCACTGCTTGGGCATATTCCATCTACGAGTGGCAACTCTTCGGACGGATGCTCGGCGACGATGAGCCTTGCTCAGTGGAAATCGCCAATCTGCCCGACGAGGTGAACGTGGGCGATAGCGTCACACTGGAGGCAGTTGTGAAGAACAGCAACGGTGAGGTAATCGACTGGCCGGTATCGTGGTCGGCAACTGGCGGCACGGTCAGCGGCAACGACTACCGCAGCGACCTCACCGGCTCGTTTGCCGTAACCGCGACGGCAGAACTTGCCAAGGCTTCTGCCCCGGTGTCGGTGGTCTACAAGACTTCCTCGATAGCCGACGTAGTTGCCACCGCTGAGATTTCGTGCATCGACGGCACACTCTCCGTCAGAGCCAACGGGCTGACCCATGTGACGGTCTACTCTCTCTCCGGGGCGGTGATGGTAAGCGAGCACGCCGACGGCACTTGGCACAAGAGGCTTTCGCTGCCGCGAGGCGCGTATGTGGTGGTTGCAACGACTGCCAACGGAAAGACTGCAAGAAAGATTATGCTGTAATAACCGCCGATTTGCGGAAATGTCAGAAATTATCGGTTACTTTGCGTTGAAAATTTAAACTGATGAGAGAAGACATTGATTGCAAGAGGGTGAGTTACGGGGGCATTGCCGTGAGTCTCGACTATCGGCAGCCCTTTACCGTGGACGGTTTTGTCAAGCGCGAGGATATGGTAATGATGCTTGTCAAGGCCGGCACGGCAAAAATCGAGATTGACTTCAAACCATATTCCTTGTCGGCGGAGCAGATGCTTATGCTTCCGCCGGCAAGTCTTTTCCGGTGCGTGGAGCAGAGCGACGATTTCACGGTGGCGTGCATCTCGCTGTCGCAGTCCATCACCGAGGAACTCACCAGCCGCTTTGAGCCGGCGTATTTCAGTTTTCTCACCGAATACCCTGTAGGCAACGCCCCGAAGGACGACATCGACCATGTGGGCAAACTTATAGAGGGCGTGTTCCACATGCTTGAGAAGAGCGGTCAGGAGCACAGTCTTGCCAAGGCTAAACTGCTGATACAATGCTTCTATCTCGACCAGTACGACTCCTGCAAGGCGCAGATTGCCCAGCGGTCCACCGCCAGCATGAGCAATCAGGAACACCTTTTTATGCGTTTTCTCACTTTGGTACACGAACACGCCGCACGCCAGCGCGACGTGGCGTTCTATGCCGACAAACTATGCATCAGCAACCGCTATCTCTCTGCCATCGTGCGCAACCAAGCCGGCAAAACGGTGAAAGACTTCATCGATAACCGCTGCATCCAGGAAATCAAGATTCTTCTGCGCACCACCGCCGACCCGTTCCAGAGCATTGCCGATGCGCTCAACTTCCCCGACCAGTCGTTTTTCTCACGCTATTTCAAGAAAAACACCGGTATGACACCTAAGGAATTCCGCGCTCTGCCGTAGAAACAATGGCGCAAGGCGGACAAAAAAAAGGACGCATCGCACCACGCGATACGCCCCCCGAAACTCATCGATTACTCTATAGGTATGAAAATTAGTATGAGAGAAATGTAACCGACGCTTTTGAAAAGGTTAATGATTATAAAGCCGGTTTTTCTTCGCCTCCTCCCAAGGCTTGGTAGAGATTGATAAGGTTTTGGACGAGGGCCAGTTTATTTGCTGATTGAGTGAGTTGCGCGCTCAGAAGCGACTGACGCGCAGTAAGGATTTCGAGATATGTGTTGTTGCCGTAGTCCATCAGCAAAGTAGTGTTGCGGAGTGCGCTTTCCAAGGATTTCACCTGCGCCGTTATCGATGCTTCTTTGTCCATTGCCGTCTGGCATCCGGTCAAGGCGTCGTTCACCTCCTTGCCTGCGTTGAGCAGCGTTTGTGTGAACGCCAGTTTCGCCTCTTCCTGTTGAGCCTTGGCAATTTTCAGTTGAGCCATATTCTGTCCGCGGGTAAACAGCGGAGCAGCGAGTGCGCCCACCGCCGAAGCGAGCAACTTGCCCGGGTTGGCGATGATTGCACCGGCGGAGTTTGTCCAGCCCACACTGCCGCTCAGGGTGAGCGACGGATAGAAGTTGGCACGCGCTTGGTTCACACCGTAGAACGCCGACTCCACCGACCGTTGCGCCATACGCACGTCGGGACGGGCAGAGAGCATCTGCAACGGCACACCCACCGATACATTGTCCGGCATCGATAGCGACAAGTCGCTGCTTGTGGTGTAGTGGCGCGGTGTCTCGCCGAGGAGTATCGACATGGCTGTCTCAGTCTGCGAAATCTGCTGCTCGAGGTCGAGCACCGAGGTGTGCACCTGGTGCATCGCCGCCTCCATCTGGTCGACGGCAGCCTCGTTGTAGCGACCCACATTCATCAATGCCTGTGCCGATGTCAGCGTTTCCTTCCACGCCTCCTCGGTTTCCACCGACAGTTGTCTCTGTTCGCGGAGAATGCCGAGCGTGTAGTAGGTGTTGGCTATGTTGGCAATGAGTTGGGTGCGCACTGCCTGACGGTAGTCGATGCTCTTGGCATAGAGCGCCTGTGCCTGAAGTTTGGCGTTGCGCATCTTGCCGAAGATGTCAATCTCCCAACTCATATTAAGGGGCACAGAATAGGTCTGCGACGCCTTCGAGTTGCCGAAACTCGTCACCCCTGCCTGCGGAGCCAAGGCAAACGACGGCAGGAATGCCAGTTTGGCTGCCTGTAGAGTGGCACTTGCCTCTTCCACTCTATAGGCTGCCGACTGGTAGTCGGTGTTCTGCTCCAGGCCACGGTTGATGAGGTCCTGGAGAAGATTGTCGGTGAAAATCTCGTGCCAGTCCATCGCCCCGAGGCTCAGTGTGTCGGCATCGGCGATGCGCGGAAGCGTGTCGGTTGCCGAGGTGAGCGACAACACGCTGTCCTTGTCGCCGTACAACTGGTCGGGCACTTCAGTGATGGGCTGATATTTTGAGTATAGGCCGCAACTGCTCAATGTGGCAGCAATGACGGCTGTTATGATTGTCTTTTTCATTGTCGTAATCATTGCATATTGTTTTCAAGTTTACCGGCGAGACGCTTCTCTTCGTTGGATTGCTCGATAGCCTGCTGCATCTCGTAGTCAGGGTCTTCGTGGTAAGGCTTGCGCACCTTCTCCTGCAAGTATTCAAACACTATGTAGAACACCGGCACCACGAATATCAGGGCCAACGAACCGATCAACAGACCGCCAACCACGCCCGTACCGAGCGAACTGTTGCCGTTTGCACCGGCTCCGGTGGAGAACATCAACGGAAGCATACCGAACACCATACAGAGCACCGTCATCAAGATTGGGCGCAGACGGGATTGTGCTGCCGAGATTGCCGAGGCGATGATGCCCATGCCGGCGCGGCGGCGTTCAACGGCGTACTCTGTGATAAGGATGGCTGTCTTCGCCAAAAGTCCGATAAGCATGATGAGACCTGTCTGCAAGTAGATGTTGTTTTCAAGTCCGAACATCCGGGCGAAGAGGAAACTACCCATCAAGCCGAACGGAACGGAGAGGATGACTGCCAGAGGGATAAGGAAACTCTCGTAGAGGCAAGCCATGATGATGTAGATGAGCACCACGCAGACCGCATAGATGAAGATTGATCCGGATCCGCTGTTTTTCGACTCCTCACGCGCCATACCGCCGTACTCGTAACTGTAGCCGGTTGGCATTACCTGTTCCGACACCTCCTTGATGGCTTGCTGTGCCTCACCCGAAGAGTAGCCGTCGGCTGCGTTGACGTTCACCTGAATGCTGCTGTAGAGGTTGAAGCGTGTTGCCTGCTCAGGTCCGAGGATGTCCTTCAGAGTGACAAACTCGCTGAGCGATGCCATCTCGTCGCCGTTGCGCACAAACATGTTTTCAAGTGAGTGCTTGTCGAGGCGGAACTGTGGTGATGCTTCGATCATCACACGGTAAACCTTACCGAACTCGTTGTAGTTGGAAACGTACGAACCACCGCAGTAACTACCCAGCGCATCAAGCACTGTAGAAGGAGAGATTCCCGCACGCTTGCATTTTGCTGCATCGATGTCGACCGACACCTGAGGGAAACTCATATTGTAGGACGTGTAGGCCGATGCAATCTCAGGCCGCTTGTTGAGTTCGGCGAGAAACTTCATCACGTTCTGGTAGAACACCATGGAGTCGCCGCCGGTCTTGTCCTGCATATGAAGCTCGATGGAGTTACCCATACCATAACCAGGGATCATCGCTGTCTGGAAACTGAACACCTGTGCCTCCTTGATTTTGGCGAACTCGGCGTTGAGTCGTGCCATCACGTTGTCGATGTGGTGCTCGTCGCCCTTACGGTCGTCCCAAGGCTTAAGTTTCACGATGATAGAGCCGTAGGATGTACCCTGACCGGAAAGCATACCATAGCCGGCAATCTGGCTGAAGTGGTCCACCTCCTCGACACCTTTGAGGATGTCGGCAGCGCGGTCCATCACTTTGTTGGTCTCCGCAAGGGTGCTACCCGGCGAGGTGCTCACCTGCACCATGATTGTGCCTTGGTCCTCCTGCGGCACAAAGCCGGTCTTGGTGGTTGACATAAGATAGATGAGGGCAGCCACCGACACTGCCAAGCCGGTCCAAGCCAGCCAGCGGTGGTGGATGAAGAACATCACGCCACGACGGTATCTGCCGAAGATTGCGCTATAGGAAGCGTTGTAGGCAGCGCGGATTCTGCCGGAGAAGCCCTTCTTTAATTTTTCCTCATCGGTCGGGCGCATCATCATGGCGCACAATGCCGGGCAGAGGGTAAGGGCGGAAACCATGGAAAGTCCCACTGACGTGGCCATTGTCACGCCAAACTGGGTGTAGAAGATACCTGTCGTGCCTCCCATGAAACATACCGGCACGAACACGGCCATAAAGACCAATGTACAAGAAACCACAGCCATACTGATGTCGTGCATCGCGTCGCGTGTGGCGATGTAAGGCGACTTGTAGCCCACATCGAACTTTGCCTGCACGGCCTCAACCACCACAATGGCATCGTCGACCACCGTACCGATGGCAAGCACCAGGGCGAAGAGCGTAAGGATGTTGATACTAAATCCTGCAATCTCAAGGCAGGCAAACGTACCCACCAGACTCACTATAATCGAGATTGAAGGGATAAGCGTACTCTTGAAGTCCTGAAGGAAGAAGTAAACCACCAAAATCACGAGGATGATTGCAATCACGAGGGTTTCAACCACATTGTGGATAGAAGCGAAGAGAAAGTCGTTTGAACTCTGCATCTGAACAAACTCACAACCCTTTGGCAGAGATTTCGACATCTCTTCAAGTTTTGCGGAGATGTTGGCGTTCACTTCCGTTGCGTTGGCACCTGCCACCTGGAACGTAAGGAATGTCACACCCGGCTTCTTGTCCACGTTGCCCTTGTAACTGTACGACAGTCGTCCCAGTTCCACTGTGGCGATGTCCTTCAGACGGAGTACCGAACCGTCGGCATTGGAGCGGATAACCATGTTTTCAAACTCCTGTACGCTCTTCAGACGGCCATGGTATTTCATTGTATATTGGAATGTATTTTTCGACGCTTCGCCGAGCGATCCAGTCGGCGCCTCGATGTTTTGCTCGCCGAGCACCGCAGTCACGTCCGACGGCTGCAACTGGTACTGCGCCATCATATCGGGCTTGAGCCAGATACGCATACTGTAGGTATCGCCCAACTCGACCACCTCGCCGACACCGCTGATACGCTTAATTTCAGGAATCACACTGATGTCGAGGTAGTTGGCAAGGAATGTCTCGTCATACTTGCCGTCGGTGCTCACAAGAGTACCGATCTGGAGGAACGAACTCTGCTGCTTCTGGGTGGTGACACCAATCTTAGTCACCTCCGACGGCAGAAGTCCCTGCGCCTTCGACACACGGTTCTGCACGTTGACCGTTGCCATGTCAGGGTCTGTACCCTGCTTGAAGTAAACCTTGATTTCAGCCGAACCAGAGTTGGTTGCTGTTGAGGTGATGTACATCATGTCCTCCACACCGTTGATACTTTCCTCCAACGGCATAATCACACTCTTCATCACCGCGTCCGCGTCGGCACCGGTATATGTTGCCGACACCATCACCGTAGGCGGTGCAATGTCCGGGTACTGCTCCACCGGCAGTTCGAAGAGCGAAATCAATCCGACCATCACGATAAGCACCGCGGTGCAGATGGCCATTACCGGTCGCTTGATAAATATGTTGCCTTTCATTGTCGTTCTCCTATTTTTGTGATTTCACGATGTCGCCCTCATGCACAAGTCCAGCGCCGTCCGACACGATAACATCTCCTTGTTTCAGTCCGCCGGTAACCACATATTCGTTGCCGGTTTGCGTCGGCGAAATCTCGATAATCTGCGACACAGCCTTGCCATTTACCACCTTATATACAATGTGCTTGTCCTGCTGCTGTACGGTAGCCGCCTGAGGAATCACAAACACGTCGTTGAGGGTAACCGGGATAAGCACGTTGCCCGAGCCGCCGCTGTTGAGCAGACGCTCGCTGTTAGGGAACACGGCGCGGATGCTCACCGTGCCTGTCTGCGTGTCGATCACGCCGCTGATGCTTTCCACTCGACCCTTGTGGCTATAGAGCGACTGGTCGCCGAGTTGCAGCGATATTTCCGGCATGTTCTTGATGGCGTTGTCCTTCGAACCGTACTTGCGGACATATTCGAGCAACTGCTTCTCTGTCATAGAGAAATACACATACATCTCCGAGTTGTCGGAAACGGATGTGAGTGGCTTGGCGATTGTCGGGCCTACGAGCGCGCCTACACGGTAGGGAAGCACGCCGACCACGCCGTCCGACGGACTGCTCACCTCGGTGTACGACAGATTGTTGCGTGCGTCGACCACCTGAGCCTTGGCCTGTGCCACCTGCGCCTGAGCCGTGAGGTAGGCATTTTCAGAAGTTTTGTAAGTATAGTTGGAAATCACCTTCTGCGCAAGCAACTCCTTGTTGCTCGTGTAGGTCAGTTCGGCTGTTGCAAGAGCCGCTTCTGCCTGACGCTCGTTGGCGAGAGCCGTGTTGAGCGCAGCCTTGTATGGCACTTGGTCGATGACGAAGAGCAGTTGGCCCTTGTGAACCTTCTCGCCCTCCTTCACACACAGACGCTCAATCTTTCCCGACACCTGCGGATAGATGTCGATGTCCTGACGACCCTTGATGCGGGCTGAGTAGGACGTTTCCGTGTGCAGATTCTTGCGCGCCACAGTCATAGTCTTGTAGTCGGCCTTGACTGCCGTTTCCTGCTTCTTTTGTTGGCAAGATGTTGCCAATAGGGAAAAGCCAGTGGCAAGTCCCAAACTGAAAATCATTTTTGTAATTGTCTTCATATTCATTGCACTTTTCAAAATCGGTGCAAAAGTAAGGCGATTTCTATATCATTATTAGATTATTTCGAGAACTATGTTTTTCAAAAACGGAACAAGTAGAGGATTTGAATAACATTGTTCCGCATTTGAAAAAATGGCGGATTCATTTAGAACTGAGTGCGCCATATTGCTAAGAAGGTGCATCAAACTAGTAGAGAAGGAGTGCGTCCCGTCGGGACGCCGTATTGCTAACCACGGGCTCCAGCCCGTGGCAGCACATATCTAATGATTGCGCCCTGTAAGCGGCGCTGCCCACACCGTCAGAACATTGGCTGATGCTGGCGGCACCCACTACGGGGTGCAAATTACTGATTGTCAGTCCGCCCCAGGCTGAAGCCTGGGGTTATCAATACGGCGCACTCATCCCTCTACGCTCCGGCAGCATCGCTCGACTGGCTGGAACTGAAAATCCACGGCAAATCCTCGCTGCTCGTTTCGCCGAAGCGGAAAAAGGAGTTTGTCGATGCCCTCCTTGCCTCCAATCCCCTAATCAAAGCCCTCTGAAAGCAGATTAATCTCACCATTGTGAAAATGTGTATGGAAATCATAAATAACGTTACATTTAGGGAAATCACATACTGAAAAACGCTGCAAATCCGAAAAATTGGGTTAAGTTTGTAGCACAAGATGCATTATGGTTAGTGCCTTTAGACCCCGAAAATCAGCATTTTCGGGCACAACTTACCTAAAATTGTTAAAAAGAGGCTTGACATAGGATGAATCTAACTTTAATAAACTTAAAATTTAACACTCACGCTTAAATCGAGAGAGAATAAACCTATTATAAAACTAACAAACTGTAATTATGAAGAAACAGCTACTGCTAATGTTGTTTTCCGTCTTTGCGGTTTTAGGCTATGCTCGCACAGTCACCGGCGTAATCACGTCGGCGAGCGACAAAGAGCCTATCATCGGCGCATCCGTACAGGTGCAAGGCACCACGCGCGGCGCGTCGACCGATTTTGACGGAAAATACACGCTGGAGGCTCAGGACAACGATGTCCTGGTTATCACCTACGTTGGCATGACACCTCAGAAAGTAAAGGTGGGCGGCCGCGACGTGGTCAACGTTGTGCTCCAGGAAAACTCACAGGTCCTCAATGAAGTCGTAGTGACTGCCATGGGACAGACGCAAGAAAAGAAGAAACTGAACTTCGCCGTTCAGTCGCTCAACTCCGACGACGTGTCGGCAGGCCAGAGCGCCAACTTTGCAAACAGTCTGCAAGGTAAGGTTGCCGGTCTGCAGGTATCCACCGGCGGTAGTTCGCCTAACGGCTCTACTCAGGTGATTATCCGTGCCATCTCGTCAATCAACACCTCGCAAAGCAACGAGCCTCTGGTGATTGTCGACGGTATGCCTATCCGCGGTAGCGGCTCGAGCCTTGGCGACTTGAACCCTAACGACATCGAGAACATGAGCGTGCTCAAGGGTGCTGCGGCATCTGCCCTCTACGGCCAGGAGGCTGCCAACGGTGTGATTATGATCACCACCAAGCGCGGCCAGGAAGGCACAATGCAGGTAACTGCAAGCGGCGGCTGGGAAATTTCCAACGCCATCCACACTCCTAAAATTCAAGACCAGTACCAGGCTGGCGGCGGCGGATTCTATTCGCGCAACTCATCGAGCGGCGGCTGGGGTTCTTACCTCACAAGCGAGGACCGCGTCTACGACAACGTAGGCGACTTCCTCGGCACAGGTTTCCTCCAGAAGTACGACCTCTCTTTGTCGGGCGGCAGCAAGAAATTCAACGCCTATGCATCGGCAAGTTACATGAACAACCAGGGTATGGTGCCGAAGGACTACAAGAACCGCTTGAGCGTGTTTGTAAAGACCGACTTCAAGCCGTCTGAACAAGTCAACGTGCAACTCTCTGCCAACTTCGTCAACTCCAAGAGCCGCGGCTTTGGCAATAGTATGTCGTCAATCTACGCATGGCCTATCAACAAAAACATGTCGGACTACGCCACTAAGGAAGGTCGTCCGAACTGGTGGGCTCTCTACGACAACTGGGACGACACCGACCTGCTCAACGACGCAGGCCGCATCACTGCAACCGTTTCTCCTTACTACGGTCGCTACTACGACAAGAGCGAGACCGAAGCAACCCGTATGATTATCAACGGACAGGTAAGTTACGAACCTATCAAGGACCTCGTGTTTACCGGCAAGATTGGCTACGACAAGGGCTTCTCCAACTATGAGTCCTACACCGTGCCACGTTTCGTCAACTCCGACTTCCAGGACCCTGAAAGCGAGGCATTCTCGAAATACCAGTACAAGTTCGGTGCATACTCGTTCCAGCCGTCCAACAGTTCGCAGCTCACGGCTCAGATTATGGGTACTTACAAGAAAACATTCGCCGAGGACTACAACCTCAACGTTCTCGTAGGTGCTGAATACAAGGAAAACAAGAGCCTCTCGGCTCAGATGGCAGGTCAGCACTTCCTTTTGGAAGGCGACTTCTACAGTTTTATGAACACTGACGCAAGTCTGTTCACAACAAGTACAGGTACTGACTACAACATGTCGTTGTCACACACAAGCAAAAACAAGTTCGGCTACTTCGGCGAACTCCGTTTCGACTACAAGGGCATGGCACAGGTGTCGGTTACAGGCCGCTACGACGGTTCTTCGACACTGAAGCAAGTTGACTGCACATATTTCTATCCGTCGGTAACAGCCGGTGTGATTTTCTCTGAATTGTTCAAGATCAGCAACAAGTGGTTCTCCTATGGTAAGATCCGTGGCAACTGGGCAAAGGTCGGCAAGGATGCTCCTGCCTACCGCTTCACCACATCCTACAAGAACTGGGAAGTGTTCCCTGACGGCGGATGGGGCGTAGACGCAACAACAGCCGTTGCCAACGTGCTCGAGCCTGAGATGACAAGTTCTTGGGAAATCGGTGCTGACTTGCGCTTCTTCGACTCTCGCACACGTTTGGACGTAGCATGGTACTCTACAACCGTCGACAACCAGATTGTGCAAGTGCGCGTATCCCCGACATCGGGTACAATCCTCCAAACACGCAACGAGGGTTCTATCGAGAACAAGGGTCTTGAAATCACTTTGGGTCAGGACATCATCCGCTCGAAGGACATCACTTGGAGCGTGAACGCCAACTTCTCGTTCAACCGCGGTAAGGTGGTTTCGCTGCCGGAAGGCGTGTCGGAAATCCAGGGCGGTCAGTACGGCGACATCTTCGCTTCTGCCTACCTCAACGGTTCAACCACCGCAATCTCGGGTAAGGACTACCAGCGCACCGACGACGGTCAGATCATCTGCGACGAATCAGGCTATCCGCTCATCAACCCAGCCAAGGGTAACCTCATCGGTAACCGCGAGCCTAAGTTCCTCCTCGGTCTCGGCTCTAACTTCCGCTGGAAAGACCTCACTGTAGGCTTCCTCATCGACGGACGTTGCGGCGGCGACGTGGTCAACGTTACACGCCGTGGCTTGAACAGCAACGGTATGGAGGCACTTATGACCAAGTACCGCAGCCACGAAGTGCTCGTGAAGGGCGTTGTCAAACAAGCCGACGGCACTTACGCGCCAAACACCACTCCGGTGATCTTCGACAGCAACTTCGTCAACAACTACTACAATGCCGTTTCTTCCAACTTCATCGAAGACGGTTCATACATCCGCTTGAGTTACGTGACCGTAGGCTACGACCTCTCTCGCTTCCTCTCGCAGAAATGTCCGCTTAAAGGCTTGAAGGTGTCGGCAACTGGCCGCAACCTCTTCCTTCTCACCAAGTACACCGGTACTGATCCTCAGATTCTTGCCGGCACAGGTGGCGGTACGGGAGCCGCAGGCATCGACAACTACAGTGTGCCTACAGCACGCAGTTTTAACTTCTCACTTACTGCTACATTCTAAAATCGGGAAAAGAGTATGAATAAACTTAAAATAATGGCAATGTCGCTGCTCATCGGTGCTCTCGGCACCAGCTGCGCCGACATTCTCGACGATAACGTCAGCACCGACAAGTCGCGCGGCATCACCGCAGAGACTGGCCTGCCAACGATAGTCTACTACGCAGCGCAGACCAACTATGACCATGCCGAATACTACATCTACCTGTCGCAGTGCTTGACCACAACAGGCAAATCATCCACTGGCAGCTACGGCTACAAGAGCGGATGGGAATTCCTGACAATGAACCGCCACCCACAGTGGCGTCGCCACTTCTACGACATCGGTCGCAACGTGAACGAACTTATCTCGAACGCGGAAAAGATCGGCTCGCCGAACTACACGCTGATTGCGCGCACCATCCGGCTTATGTCCACCCAACTCACCACCGACGCTTTCGGTGACATGCCTTTGAGCAACGCCTACAAGTCGAACTCGCCTACCTACGACACACAGGAGAGCATCTACCAATGGATGTTTAACGAGTGCGACCAGTTGATCAAGGATTTCGAAAATCCTGACTACACCCAGGCTGCAGGCAACCAGAACATCACCAAGAAGATCGACCGCGTGTATGCCGGCGACCTCAACAAGTGGAAAGGTCTGGTCTACGCCATCAAGGCTCGCCTGTTGCTCCGCAACATCCCTAACGTCAACACCTCGTCGGCTGTGTGCGACCAAATCATCGCCGCTGCCAACGACGCAATCGCCATCTGGCAGTCAGACGCTACCTACGGCACATTCTTCGGATGCGAGCCACGCTACAACTTCGACGGCGGCACGCAGCAGCAGAACTGCCCTTGGAGCGAGGCTCAACCAGTGATCAACTCTTGGGAGTCGCGCGCCAACCTGCTCACGGCTGCCGTTCCTTCCAAGTTTATGCTTGCCGACATTATGGGCGTGTTCAACCAGGGCAACGCCTCAGATGAGGGTAAATTCGTGATACGCCGCGGCTATGCCGACGATCCACGCGCCGCTCTGCTCTTCACTCCACGCACAGGTCCTATCTCGTCGACCAACACCGAGACAACTGCCATCAAGTTGCGCTGGTTGGAGAACAACATCGGCGTGCCTAACTCGAAATTCACTTCGACAGCCTACCCTGACCTCTACACAGGTGCCTACGCTGGTTCTACCGATGCCTATGTGCCTTTGTTCACAATGGAGGAACTCTATTTCATCAAGGCTGAGGCTTACTACTGGAAAGGCGACAAGACCACTGCCTGCAATTTGGCAAAAGAGGCTACTCGCTACAACATCATCCGCCACTTGGAGGCATTCCAGAAGAAGTATCCTGACGTGATGTATCCGGGCAATATGTTGTCGACTGGCTACTCCAAACTCGACGCACGCGACAAGGAAGGCGAGTTCACATACTCGAAATACTACTGGGACGCTATCGTTGACGCATTCCTTGACGACGCGACAATGCCTGAGAAGAACGACGAGGGCAAGACCAACCCACAGCGCGTAAAAGGCGTTACCGACTCAAGCACAAAGGGCAACCACCACTGGTTCTTCAACCCGTCGGAATTCTCGCTCAGCGACCTGATGGAGATGAAGTATGTGGCAATGTACATGCAACCGGAACAGTGGACCGATATGCGCCGCTACCACTACAGCAACAACCGCAACAACTACGGTATCGGCTCAAGCCAGGAAATCGTTTATCCGAAACTCCGCCGTCCGTACAACCTCTACTCTCCATACTGGATCGACGGTTTGACCGACACCCAGAAGGAGAACACCTGGATCCAGCGTATCAACTACGACCCGGAAACAGAAGAGAAGTACAACAAGAGCGAACTTGAGCGCCTCGGTGCCTACAAGAACTACGAATGGCTGCGTCAGCCTATGATTTGGTCGCAGGCAGCCGGCGTACGCACATCGCTTACTGGCAATTGATTGTTTAACCCAAAACAGACATTTAAGATATGAATCTGAAATATAAATTAGGAGCCACTGCTCTCGCCGTGATAGCCTTGACCTCCTGCGAAACCAACGACCCGTTCAGCGACATCATGGATGTGGGTCAGGCTGTGCCTACGGTGACATGGTCGGTTGGCAGCACGGTGGCAAATGCCGGCGACAGCATTGAAATCACCGGAAAATATTACACCGACAAGAACCACACTCCCGACCACTCTGAGGTTTGGGAAACAGTGGTGCTCAACGAGTCGGCTGCCGCTACCGTGGGCCTCACATCGAGCCTCAAGTACACGCAGACCAACACCGTGAGCGACACTGTCCGCACGTCAATGACTGCGTCGTTCCCTCATACCTTGGCCACTTGGAACGGCCACGAATGGCAACTGGAGGCAAAAATCCCTACATCGCAGACATTGAAGTCAGTGAAATGGACCACTCCGGAGACTTGGGACCAAAGCAAGTTTGACTCTTACTATCCTGCCGACTTCCAGCAGACGTTTATGGACAAGGTGATTGACTACCTAACCAAAGACAACACCTACTATTCCGACCTTCGTCTCGTCTACGTGAACTACTCGTTTACCGAGGCCCAGATCCAACAGGTGATTGCAAAATATCCGTCACTCGACCAGACAGCCCTCAACTCGCTCGTGCTCACAGAAACTGCCGACAAGAGCGACGTGTGGTTTGTCGATGCAACAACAGTTGCCGGCAAATACTACACCGAGATTGTCGACGGCAAGACCGTCTACCACGAAGTGCCTGAATCGGAGGCTACCGACGCATCGAAGACCTACTACGATGTCTACAGTTCATCGCCTTGGGTGTTCTGCCGCTACGACGACAACATCGGCGGCGTTGTCACCGAGGTACGCGATGCCTACATGCCTGTGTTCAAGGACTTGATTTCGCTGATTCCTTTCACCGACTGGATCTACAACTCGTCTGACAAGGCTTACAACGTGGACTTCACACGCAGCTACCGTCTGAACCTCGTCTACAAGGTTTACGACACCAAGGGCAACGTGGGCTACACCACCGGTGAGTCGGGCATCAAGCAAATAGAGCTTAACTAATTAAAACAGAAAACGACAAATGAAAAGAATATTATTGAATATCAGCTTTATCGCGGCATTGGTGATGATGGTGTCTTCATGTGTCGACCCGGAACCCAACTACAAGGATTTCCCGTCGAAGGATGTTGATTTCACCTATGCTGTTGCCGCAGGAGCCGATGGCCAGGTGGAATATGGCTCGGACTATTATGTGGTATCCCACATCCAGTTCACCAACACTTCAGCCAAGCAGGGCAACTACGCTTGGGACTTTGGCGACGGCACTACCTCTACGGAGACCAACCCTGTGCACAAATTTGACAAGGCCGGCACCTATCAGGTGAAACTCACCATCGATGGCGTTGGCTCGCGCACATACCCTATTATGATCTACGACATCGCGCCGGTGCTGTCAATCAACAGCCAGACTGCCGACGTGCTGACCATCAACGACGTGGAAGTGGATTTCAGCATCTTCCTGCCTAACCCTGAAAACAAGAAGGTGAAATACGAATGGACATTCCCCGACGGCACTCTCGATGCCGAGGGCAACGCCCTTACCTCTTTCGTGGGCTATGCCGACGAGACTGGCAAGGTGGAATATCCGGGCAAGGTGCACTTCAAGAACATCGGTTCGCAGCGCATCACTCTTAAGACTACCTTCGACACCGACGGTGAGAACCGCCAACTCGAGGAAAGTTATGTGAACGTGCAAGTGGGCGCAGACAAGGAGTATCAGACTCTCTACTACGCATCACTCGGCGGCACCGTACACGCCATCAAACTCATCCCCGACAGCGAACTTCCAGAGGGTACTAAGAACCTTCCGTTTGACCTCGGCGTGAGCACAGGCAACATGCCGTTCAACCTCGTGCACTACCGTGATGCCGACAACCAGGACTGGATCTACATCCTCGATGCCGGCAAACAGTACACCTATGTCAATGACACCGACGGCGTGCTTGGCGACGGCAAAATCACTGTAATGACAGCCGACGGCAAGTCTGCCAACGTGTTTGTCACCAACGTGGGTCAGACTGCATTCAACGACCCGTTCTTCGGATGTGTCGACGGCACAGACCTGATCTACTCTGACCGTAACACCGGTCTGCGCAAGACGGCTCTCTCTACCCGCGGCGGCAAGGAAAGCAGCACATACTTGGTTAAGAATGACCAACTTGGCTACTACTCTCGCAGCATCTCCTACGGTGCAATCAGCACTACAATCCTCAAGGATTCCAAGGGTATGTACTGGTGGGGTAAGTGCTACAACGGCAACGGCATCCTCCGCTTCAAGTCGAGCGACATCGTGAGTGACTACAAGACTGCCACTGAGCCTTACCCTGTAATCCTCAACTCTGTCAAGTTGAAAGCCTTCACCATCGACGAGGCTCGCAACGCGCTCTACGTATGGCGCTGGCAAGATGCTGACGGATTCTATGTATATCCGCTGCCAGCCGACAATGCCACTGTGGCTAAGGGCGACTTCACCAAGCAGTTCCTTATGACTGCCGACGCAATCAACTCTACCTCCGACGAGGGTGTCTACTGCACGCAGATGGCTCTCGACAAGGAAACTGGCAACGTTTACTTCGGCTTCAACAAAGCTGCAGCCGACGCTTCGTCCTATGCAACAGGCTTGAAGTACTACGACCAGGCAGCCGGCAAGATTTCCGACGTGAAGGTCGTTACCGACAAAATCCTCGGTGTTGTAATCAACCCTAACAAGTCGAAACTGTTCTAATCAGTTTGTCGGCTTTGAAATAAAGACCAATGGTTGTTCCTTTTTCGAAAGTCGATTCGGGAGCAACCATTGCTTTTTTAACAGAAAAACAGATTGCTATGATAAAGAAACTTTTAACTGCCTCGGCGGCAACACTGATGCTGATTTCCACAGCCTTTCCGACGCATGCGCTGAAACGCGAGCAACGGGCCACGTGGATGTCGGCATTCATCGCCGACTGGCCATCGAGTGCCATTACCTCATCGAGCGCTGAGGCTCACAAGACCATCTGCCTCAACGCCCTCGACTCGCTGCAGCGCAACAACTTCACCACAATTTACTACCACGCACGCGCCATGAGCGATGCTATGTACGACTCCAAGTATGAGCCGTGGTCGAGTTACGTGTCGGGCACGCGCGGCGTTGCGCCTGCTTTCGACCCGTTGGCTTTCCTCGTAGAGAACGCCCACAACCACGGCATCGAGGTGTATGCGTGGCTCAACCCTTACCGCTACATCAACTCCTCCTACTACAGTGGCTGGGGCGATAACGGCGGCGACAAGAACTATGAAAACAGTCATCCCGACTGGCTTCTGAAATGGGTGAACGGCAACCAAACGTGGACCATCCTCAACCCTGCCCTTCCAGAGGTGAAGCAACGCATCGTCGATGTGGTGCTCGACATTCTTGACAAATACGACGTTGACGGCATCGTCTTCGACGACTATTTCTACCAAAACGGACTCCCTGCATCATACGACGCTTCTGACTACGCCACCTACACTGCTGCCGGAGGCACACTCAAGCAAATGGACTGGCGCCGCGAGAACGTCAACGACATGGTGCGCAAGGTGTATCAAGCCATCAAGGCGACGAAGCCTTGGGTGCGCTTCGGCATCGGTCCTGCCGGCGTGGCTGGCAAGAACGCCGCCGCCTACGACCTTGAGCCGTGTCCTGGCAGCGACTGGCAATACGACGGCATCTGCTCCGATCCTTTGGCGTGGCTGGCTGACGGCTCAATCGACTTCATCTCGCCGCAGGTCTACTGGAAAATCGGCAATGCTGCCGCCGACTATGCAAAAATCACTCCGTGGTGGTATCAGGTGGCTGCGAAATACAACCGCCAGTGCTTCATCAGCCAAGACCTTAGCAACTCGCAGGGCAGTTCGTGCGACTTGAGCGAATTCTACGACCAGATTACTATGACCCACACCAACGTGGTAGGCGAAGGTCCTGGCACAGTCTATTTCCCTTGGAAGTCGCTGTTGGCACGCCGCCAGCGCGTCGACGGAAAGAATCTGTCGCTGTTCCGCTATCTGCGCAACACCGTGTTCGACACTCCGGCGCTCACTCCTGCTACAACGTGGGAAACGGTGGGATATCCCGGCACGGCAACCAACGTGTCGCGCAGCGGACGCACCCTCACTTGGGATGGACCTGACAATGTGCGCTTCACTGTCTATGCAGTGCCGACAACCGTCAACGCAAAGCATTTCTACAAGGATGCACAGTATATGCTCGGCAACAGTTACACGAAGTCGTTCGAGATTCCAGAAGCACTCGATAATTATCCAGGCTACGGCATCGCCGATGCCAATCTCGGCAACTATAACTATGCCGTTGCCGTGCTCGACCGCTACGGCAACGAATACAGCGCAGTGTTTGAGGGCGCAACGGTCAGTGCTTCGGAGAAGCCGGTAATGACCTATCCACTTGACGGCGAACTTGCACCACTTGGCTTCCAGTTCACTTGGAACGGCTCTGCCGAGGTGAGCGAGATAGCCATCGCCACAGATGAGGCAATGAGCAACATCGTGGCACGTTTCGAGGCAAGCGGCAATGCTGCTTCGTCGGCTGGCGTATACAATTTCGAGCCTGAGACTACATACTACTGGACAGTCACAGCCCGTGGCAACAACGCTACCGACACCAATGCCGAAAAGGTGGAGTCGTTCAAGGTCGACATCTTCCGCATCCTCTCCCCTGCCAACGGCAGCACGGACGTAGACCTGTCGCCGGTAATCGAGTGGTCGAATCTTGGCGAAGGGGCATCCTACAACCTCGTTGTCAGCCAGTCGGACTCGTTCCAAAATCCGGTAATCGACGAGACCGTCACAACAACGTCGTTTGCCGTTCCCGACTATACGCTCTCCGCTTCGCGCACATACTATGTGAAAGTGGCTGGTACTCTGGGCAGCACTACTGAAGAAACCGATGTCTACACCTTCACCACAAAGGCTGCCGAGATAGCAGCACCGGTGTTTGTCGTTCCGGCAGTCGACGGCGCAACCGTCCATTCCGACGAGTCGATAGCCGTACAGCCGCAAGTTGGCGTGGCATCCACCCATTTCTCCATCAGCGAGAAGGACTCGTTCCCGGTGCGCTCGTCCTACAACGGCACGTTCGACCTCGGCGAGTTCAGCACCCCTGCGCTCAGCGAAGTGAAGATGGTGTCAAAGGCACTGGAGGACGGCAAGACCTACTACCTACGCGCGCAGTTCAACTACTACAACGCTGAGGGCAGTTACACCACCTCCGACTGGTCGGATGTTCTGACCTTCGTCTATAGCGCAGAGGCAGGCATCACCGATGTCAATGCCGATGCCCTGAAGATTGTAGGCAACGTGCTCCACACGGGAGTGGCATCGCAGACCGTCAGCGTGTTTGCCCTCGACGGCAAACTGGTGCTGTCTGCACAGACCGACGCAGCCGGCACGCTCGACCTGTCGCATCTTGCCAAAGCGACCTATCTCGTTGCCGTCGGCTCAAAGACAGTCAAGTTCGTGAAGAAATAAGAATCAACCCCATCTAAGAAAAACGCCCGGCATCACCGCCGGGCGTTTTCTGTATCCGCATCAGCGCATCAACCGCTCCCTCACAAACCTTTTCAGCAAAAAAGTCAGAAAATAGGGAAACGTGTAGAACTGTCCGTTGAAGCCGATGTTTTTGTTGCACAATTTGATGCCGTACTGTATGTCGGGATATGTGTCGCTGAGGGATGTGAGCTTCGACAACGATTTCGTGACATTGTCGGTGGCTTTCACCTCTACAGGTATCAGCGAACGGCTGTCACGGATAAAGAAATCCATTTCCAGCGTTGACTTCTCGTTGCGGTAAAAATAAAGGTCATAGCCTTGCTTCACTAGCATATCGCCGACAACATTCTCATAGATTGCGCCTTTGTATGTGTCGTAGTTCTTATTCACCCTCATATCGTCCTGCGATTCTTCGTCGAGTGATGCCACGAGAAGCCCAGTGTCCTTATAGTAGATTTTGTATGACTTGGGGTCGTAGTTGCCTTTCAGCGGAAGCGACACTTGGGCAAGACAATAGCAGACGTTGACGATGCCGGCATCACGAAGCCATTCAATCGTGCCGACATACTCGCGGTTTCGCGCGTTGTGGGCAATCTTGCTAATCTGGAATTTCTTGTTGTCCTGCCCCAAAAATACGGAGATATGGCTGTATACGTTCTTTATCTTTCCTTTGTCAAGACCCTGTGCATACTTCGTGATGTCTTCTTCGTAGTCGAGGAGCAGTTGCCGCTGCATCTTGAGCGTACCGCTATAGTTTCCGCTGGTCACAAATCTGCTTACCACGGCAGGCATGCCTCCAATAGTCATGTATTCACGGAACAAGCCTCCCAACACATCCATCTCAACCGCCGTAAGCGGAGTGAGCGATGCCATACTCTTGTATATGGATTCTATGAAATCGTCATTGTAGCCTTTTGCCCATAAAAATTCCTCGAAATCCATAGAATGCATCGTGAAGTCTTCCTTGTATCCTACACTGTTGGATTCAATCTCGTTGTAGTTGATGCCCATTAACGAGCCAGAGCAGATAATGTCGTACCTGCCATCAATCTTGAATGCCTTCAGACTGGTTGCGCAGTTTGGACAGTCCTGCATCTCATCGAAGAAAATCAGTGTATTGCCAGGTTCAATCGTTATTGAAGGATCGATGATAGAGATGTTGCGGATAATGCTGTCCACCTCATATCCCTCCTCAAAAATTGACTTGTACCGTTGCTGCAATACAAAGTTGATGGCAACTACATTTTTGTAGTTGTCGCTGGCGAACTGGAGGATAGATGCTGTCTTCCCCACTTGCCTTGCCCCTTTCACGATAAGCGGCATTCTGTCGGCTTCTTTCTTCCATTTTTTGAGGAAAGAATCTATTTTTCTACGCAAAAGGCTCATAACCAATCTCATTTACTGCGCAAAGATATGCAATTTTCACAAAATTCCGGGGTTTTCAGGGTGGTTTTTCACAAAATTCCGGGGTTTTTGGGGCAATTTTTCACAAAATTCCAGGGTTTTTCTAAATAATCCCGAGCATAAATCACGATGTGCGAGAAAATAGCAATGTGCGGAAAATCACGCCAGCGCAAGGGAGCGCCCCGTAGGTGCGCCGTATTGCTAACCCCAGGCTTCAGCCTGGGGACCGACACTCTGCGACTTGCACCCCGTCGGGGTGCCGCCAGCATCAGCCAATGCGGCGATTTTGCAAACATTATTTAAAGTATTTATACAAATATTTTGTTGGGAAAAATTTGCTCCGCTCAAAAGTTAGGTTTATCTTTACGGAAAAATAATCGAAGTGCCGTGGCACTCAATGACCATAGACACAACAAAACACTTAATACTAACTAAAACTATTAATTATGAAGAAATTTTTACTTTCTGCATCATTGTTGATGATGGCCGGTGCTGCTTTTGCAACAACCGACGGCGCAACTTATGAAGAGATTGACGGCTTCAAATGCGAAAACCTTTGGGTATTTGACCGTTTCCACACAGAGGCTGACTATAACGCTTCTCCGATTGCCAACAAGGCGGCTCGTACAGCAACAACCGACGGCAATATAATCTATGTAGGTCTTAGCGGCGAAACTGCAACAATCGAGAAATTCGATTTCAAGACAGGTGCTTATCTCGGCTCTTTGGCTGTAACAAAGGACGGCGAGGCTTTTGCTGGGACATTGGCAGTAAACCAGGTTGGTTTTGACGAGTACGGACACTTCTATGCTGCAACATACTCAGCAAACTCTGACGGTGCTGGACAATACAATGTCTACACTGTAGATTTAACAACAGGTGCCATCACATCAGTAGGCGACATCTATTTTGACGGCAACATCGGCCGTGTCGATTACTGCGATGTTATCGGTGACATTACAGGTGTAGAAGCAAAGGCTACCATTATGGCTGTTGCTTCTGCTGCCGACAATATGAACGTGTTCCAATGGGTACGCGAACAAGGTTCTGACGAATGGATGGGCGGTTGGACCGACCAAGCCGTTGCTCAGCAAATCAAGGCAGGCGACACTTATCCTAGCAGCGTTGTAGGCTTCTCCAATGGCTCTGTCCTCAAGATGGTCCGCGACGGCTCTAAATCTGGTGAAATGACAATGTTCTACATCGATGGCTTCACATCAGAGCCAGCCCTTTATGGCTCTGACGGCGCTATGCTCGACAACCTCGGCAATGCAGACCTCATTGTTAAAGACAAAGAGACTGGAGCGACTTCCGGCACAATCCCTGAACCGGCACTGGGCACAAACGGTATCGCAGAAGGTACTGTTGGTGACTCAAACTTGATGGTTTACTCAGAAGGCCAATATGATGCACCTCACTCTTGCCAGGCTATCGTTACTGTCGTTGACGAAGACATGTCGTTCGAGTCAATGAAATATTTGTGGACAGTTCCTGCAGACGGTTTTGGTCAGACATCTGATAGCGGTACTCGCGTACACGCACTCTTCTGCTTGCCACAGGAAGACGGCTCAGTGGCATTGCTCTCATTCAAGTGCTTCAACGGTATGGGTCTTTACAAAATCTCTAAGGCTGGTGGCGTAGAAAGCAACGTTGTTGCTGCTGCCAAGATCACTGTAAACGGCGACGTTATCGCAGTTAGCGAGCAGGCACAATCAATCGAAGTTTACAACATCGCTGGACAAAAGGTTGCTGAAGCCCACAACGCTTCTCAGGTAGCCGCTCCTGCAACTGGCGCTTACATCGTTAAGGCTGTCGTTGCCGGCACTCCAGTAGTGAAGAAAGTAATCCTCTAATTTGACTGATAATTAGACGATATATTAATCGTTTCCGGGAGGCGCGTCCGCAAGGATGCACCTCCCTTTTTTACGCCCATCGGCAGAGCATTATTTGAATTTATTCATTATCTTTGTAATGGTATGTATATCATTCACTACCTGAATTATATATTATTGACAACAATGCGATTGCCAATGAAATGAAATAAAAGAAATGCAACGTAAACATCCTTGACTCGACCGAGTATCAGAATTAGCATTTCACCGAACCTCCATCGTGGTCAAATCACCGGATGCTCACGCACCAATACGGACTGCTATGCCTTTAAAGAACAATGCTGATTATGGGATGTCGCTACAAAAATTGATTTGCGACTTTTATGATTTGGATGTCAATAGCCACGCTTATGAACAATTCAAAGCGAACTACAATTGTGCTTATGACAAGGAGTTAAAACCATTGTGTTCGAAAATTTTCAAGGAGGTCGGTTCTAAACCCGTACAACTTCTTACATACACAAAGGAACTCATTAACAGCAAACAGACAACTTCTCCCCACAATTTCCTATTAGAAGACGGCAAAACACTTTCTGTAAGAACAACTAAGGGAAGCGATAAGGTTGCGCCCCGATCGGTTGGTCAGGCTGGCTTCAAAACATTAAACGATTATTTTTCAGATATTTTTGAAGAAGAAATAACTTCTCAGGCAGACGTTAGGAAACTGGTTGTAAATCATATAGATGAAATACTACCGATATTTATTGACAACTTATTTCAATCTGATTATACCGTTCTTATAGATCGTAACGATTTATCAAAGTTACAAGTCATAAGAATGTCTGAGGTTGGGCAATTTTCATTCTCTAAAGAAGATTTTTCATTTACAAGAGGGCTTGACACCTGGTCAGAAAGTACAACTCTGAAGTATCATAGTAAATCAATTGCAGAAATACAAACTCATTCAGAGAGAACTTTTAAATTTCGGTTTATTATATCTGCAATACCAGAATGGTTCAAAAAGGTTGTTGAGAATAACGAGACCCTTGGTATGACTGCGGAATCTGCAATTTGCGACTATTTCAACTTGCAAAAACCTGAAAGTTTTACCAAACGTTGTTCTCCATCTATTGAGAGGCAACTTATGCCTGTAATCAAGGATGCATTCAAAATACTACCGAAAGCAATAAAGCATACAGGGTCAGAATCTGGCGAACGAGGTGAGCAAAGTAAGTGTTCCTATGATTTTGTATTAGAGGGAGACAAAACATTGTCACTTAAAACAAACAAAGGAAAAATGGTTTGTCCCCCAGAGGTAGGGCAACCTGGCAGCAAAACTTGCTTGCAATATTTTCGAAAGTTTTTCCCCGATAGCATAAATGAAGTGACAAGTGATGATTTCAAAAGTATGGTTTTCGACCATATTGCAGACATTATGCCAATTTATGTTGAGCACTTGTTTGATTCCGATTGGTTGCTATGGATTTACACTGAAAAATCATCATATACTTTCAAGGCAATAAACCGACTACACATCAAACAAATTAAGTGGGAAAAATCAAAGTTTACTTTTACAAGATCATCTATAGACGTATGGAATGAAAGTAATACTGTAAAATACGATGGTCTTACTATCGGTGAATTTCAAGTGCATACTCACAGATCATGTTTTAAATTCAGATTTAATCTTGCGAACTTGCTTACTTTGATACGCAAATAGGCTCTTATCTATTATACTTTTAATCAATAACAAGCGCCTCTAAAGAGGCGTTTGTTATTTTATCGGGGCAAAACATATTATATTTGCATGATTTCCTCTATCTTTAGATTTTTTGAGTACCTTTGCTCTTGGCTTATTTATATAGCAATTATGTACTATGGACAATAATGACAAAGAAACGAACGAGAATGACATAAATGTTGAAAGTTTATGGTTGATTGGTCCACGCGCAAAGGGCGGTAAACGTGAGAATAACTATCATGGTAACTTTGCTCCACAAATACCAGAACAAATGATTCGTCGCTATACAAAAAGCGAAGGTATTGTACTCGATATGTTTATGGGTAGTGGAACAACACTTTTTGAAGCAGAAAGTCTTGGACGCCCATATATAGGTTTTGACATTAATGATGACATTATTTCTTATGTATATAAGAAAATGGAATCAAGCGATGCAAAGTTCTTAATACATAATTGTGACATAACCGATTCGGCAAAAGTCAGTTTAGCAATCTCTGATGATTTGATTAGACTACAAGAAACTGGTGTTGAACTTATTATATCTCACCCTCCTTACCTTGACATTGTCAAGTTTACTGATAAAAAAGAAGATTTATCCAACATCACGGAGGTAAATAAATTTATTGAATTCTACATCAAGGGAGTCAATAATGTATGGACTTTCTTAAAAAAGAATCAATACTTTGTTTTGGTGATTGGTGATATATGGCGTAATGGAGAAGTTATACCCCTTGGGTTTTATATAATGAATGCCATAAAACAAACGTTTAATTGCAAACTCAAAGGAATCGTAGTAAAAGATATGGTTGGCAATAGAGGCAAATTGGGCTTAGAGGGTGTTTGGAAAAGCCGCGCTCTTAAAAGTGACAATTTCCTTTTTAAGCATGAATACATATATGTCTTCAAGAAAATCTAACAAGTAAAATATGCGACAAAATAAAGACTATTCGATTAACGAGATTGCAAAGTTGATGAATATGACCTTAAAGGTAGTTCGTCGATATGTTGCGTCTGGTGAATTGAGAACGACCAAAATTAATAATACATATAGCATCAGTGGGGAAGATTTTGCAAAATTCAAGAAATACATAGACGAAGGAGGAGATACAAAACGCGCACAGGAAATAGCCGATACATTCAAGACTATACAAACAAATGTCGGCACTACCGATAACAAGTCTAAGGAGTACTCCAATATAAAAAATACAGATAAAGTCAATTGGGTTGACATAACCCATTTTTGGAATAATCCAGGGAAATCCAGAATGACATTTGTAGATCTGTTTTGCGGTGCAGGCGGACTTAGCAAGGGTCTGGAAATGTCTGGGCTCGAGGGTATATGCGGACTAGATTGGTTCAACGAAGCATGTATGACCTATGAGCGAAATTTTAATCATCCCTTTGTAAATGGGGACATTAAAGATCCGAAGAATAAGAAATTATTTTACGACACTGTTCGCAAACAATTGGGTAATCGTCATTTGAACATTGTCGCAGGCGGTTTCCCTTGTCAAGGTTTTTCTATGGCTGGTAACAGAATCGTTGATGACCCAAGAAATTCGCTCTATAAAGAATTGATTGAAATAGTTGTAGAATTGCAGCCAGATTTCGTTATATGCGAAAACGTAAAGGGGCTTCGCACGATGCTCAATGGTCTTGTCGAAAAGAAGATTATTGAGGATTTCAAGAAAATAGGATATGAAATGAATGCAACAACTCTCTGCGCAGCAGATTATTATACGCCCCAAAAGCGAGAACGTGTCATTTTTATAGGAAACAGAATTGGCTTGAAAAATTGCCATCCTCGACCTATCCTCTCCCCAAAAGATTATATCACGACAGGTCAGGCAATCGGCGACCTCGTCAATCATCCTATCGACCCAGATTTCAATCATGTGCCTACTGTTCACCGCGAGGATATGGCTAAACGCATTATGGAAACACCCGAGGGGCAGAGTCTTTACAAAGGATATAGTGATGCTTGGAAAAAATGTCCTTGGGATGCGCCCTCATGCACAATCAAAGAAAACCATGGCGGAGTAAACCTTCATCCGAAACTTCCGCGCGTGCTCACTGCCCGGGAAATGGCCCGCTTGCAGTCATTCCCTGATAATTTTATTTTTGAAGGGAAAAAGAACAAGCAACTGATACAAATAGGCAATGCTGTACCTCCATTGTTGGGCAAGGCTATAGGACTCGCAGTGCGCATTTCAAACAATGATTTGCAAGAAAATCAACAATAGTTGCAAATATAATTATGATTCCCAAATTCAAGTTCTATTTTTTCCCGTTTCTCGACAATTTGTCAAGAAGAGGAAATTGCAGATTGTACGACCTCAGCCAGTATATTGGCACTGATTTGGATTTATCCGATGAAGACCTCTGCGAATGTACCAAAGGAGGACGCCTGACGAAACACAACAGCAGAGTCAACTATTGTGCTTCATACTTGAAAAAGATGGGGTTGGTTGAGGCGTTCTCTATGGGGGCTTACAAAATCACAGCAAAAGGATTGTCGGTTCTTGAAAAATACGGCAAGGAATTGACACTTGACAGTTTAAGGGAACTGCCTGAATTTATAGTGACTCAAGTAAATCCCAAAAACTCAAACGTTGTATACGTCAAGCCTCACAAACGAGGGGACAAAACCATCAATCCTTATATATGCAATAAGAAATCGCTGAAATCAAAGAATCCGAATATCGAGACAACGATAATGGATTCGTTTCGCTCAAGGCTCAACAACGAAAAGACCTGAGAGCCAAATTCGGGCAACATTGTCAGTGCGACGAATTTAATTCGTTTGTAATAATTTCTGGCTTATTTGCACTATCTTTGTATGTGACTCCGGTGCGCTGTCTTTGCACAGGATTCCGGGATTGGTCCTAAAGTACCAGACAATGAGCATAACCAATATCCTTCGGCCGATTTTTATGCACCGCGTGGGGCAACTGCAGCGGTTTGCCGCCGAAGGCTCTCAAATACAGCAACGCCAGTTGCAACGGCTTCTCCACGAGGCCGAAGATACTGTCTACGGACGGAAATACGACTTCTCAAAGATAAAGACCGTCGACGATTTCCGCTCCGCCGTGCCGTTGGTGCGCTACGAGGATGTGCGCCCCTATGTGATGCGGATGGTGGAGGGCGAAGGCAACGTGCTGTGGCGCGGCGCATGCCGCAATTTTGCGCAATCGTCGGGCACGTCCGACGGCAAGAGCAAGTATGTGCCCATCACCCCCGACTCGTTCCGCCGTTGCCACTACCGTGGCAGCGCCGACTGCGTGGCAGTGTACTTGGCAATGAACCCCAGTAGCCGACTTTTCGACGGCAAGGCGTTTATCCTTGGCGGTAGTTATGCCAACGAACTGACGCTGCGCAAAGGGGTCGTTGTGGGCGACCTCTCAGCCAACCTCATAAGCAATATCAACCCCCTCGCCAACCTTGTGCGCATCCCCGACAAGCGCACCGCCCTGATGGAGGACTGGAGCAAGAAACTCCCTGCCCTCGTCGAGGCGAGCCGCCGCCAGAACGTGACCAACATCTCCGGCGTGCCGTCGTGGTTTCTGTCGGTAATCAAGGAGGTGATGCGCCGCGAAGGCACAGAGTCAATCCACGACGTGTGGCCCAACCTTGAAGTGTTTTTCCACGGAGGCATCAGTTTCAAGCCCTACCGTCAGCAATATGAGGCAATCACCGACCCGGCGAAGATGCACTTTGTTGAGACCTACAACGCCTCCGAGGGCTTTTTCGCCGTGCAGTCGTCAGCCGACACTAAGGCTATGCTTCTGCTGCTCGACATCGGCGTGTTTTTCGAGTTCATCCCACTTGCGGAGACCGACTCCGACAACCCCCACACACTGACCGTGGGCGAGGTGGAGGCAGGTCGCACCTACGAACTCGTGATCACTGCCTGCAACGGACTGTGGCGATACCGCATCGGCGACACCGTGCGCGTGGAGCAGACCGCCCCGCTGAAAATCACCATCGCCGGACGCACCAAGCATTTCATCAATGCCTTCGGCGAAGAATTGATGGTGCACAATGCCGACGCAGCCATCGAGAAGGCTTGCCGGCTGACTAGCGCAGCCGTGGCAAACTACACCGTGGCGCCGGTCTATGCCACCGCCACCACCAAAGGTCGCCACGAATGGCTGATAGAGTTTGCCAAGCGTCCTGCCGATATGGAGCAGTTTGCCGATGCGCTCGACAGCCTGCTTCAGCGCGAAAATTCCGACTACGAGGCGAAGCGTTTCCGGGGCATCTTCATCGACCGGTTGTCGGTGGTGGAGGCACGCCACGGACTGTTTGACGACTGGCTGCTGCAGCGCAGCGGCAAGTTGGGCGGACAGCGCAAGATTCCGCGCCTCTACAACTCGCGCGACATTATGGACGACATGTTGAAAATGAACGAATAAAAACGATACAGACAATGAAAAAATTCTTCCTTACTTTCTCGCTCCTCCTGCTGGCGCTTGCCGCTTCAGCCGAACTGAAATATGTGTTCCTGTTTGTCGGCGACGGCATGGGTATGGGACACGTGCTTTCAGCCGAGACCTACAACCGCACTGTGCTCAAAAACAAGGAGCACATCCTGATGATGCAGTTCCCGGTAGCATCGATGGCACTGACCTACTCCGCCAGTAGCCCGGTCACCGACTCGGCAGCAGCTGGCACGGCTCTCGCTACAGGAGCAAAGGCCAACAACGGTATGATCGGCATGAACGCCGACTCGGTGAACGTTACCAGCGTTGCCACGCAACTCAAGCAGCGCGGATGGGGCGTGGGCGTAATCACCTCGGTGGCTTTCGACGATGCCACACCGGCAACTCAGTTTGCCCACCAACTCAACCGCAAGATGTATGAAGGCATCAACAATGACGGCGCGGTGAGCAACTTCGACTTTATCGGCGGTGCATACACCCTTATGGCGAAGTATGGGGTTGACAAGTGTAAGCCTATCTTCAACAACTATAGCAAGCACGGCTACGACGTGGTCTACAGCCTCGACAAACTGAAACAGACTTCGAAGAGCAAGAAGATACTCGCTGCAGTAGGTACTGCGGAGAAATACAACGACTTCCCCTACACCATCGACAGCATCGAGGGCGCACCCAAACTGCGCGAACTCACTGAGGCTTGCCTCAGCCACATGCTCCGCGTGAGCCCCGACCACTTCTACATGCTGGTGGAAGGCGGCAACATCGACCACGCTGCCCACTCCAACGACGGCGCGACGGTGGTGAAGGAGGTGCTCAACTTCCAGGAGTCTATCCGCGTGGCATACGAATTCTATCTGCAACACCCCGACGAAACCCTTATCGTTGTCACTGCCGACCACGACACCGGCGGCATGACCCTCGGCGTGGACAAGGGCAGAAAAGTGCCTACGCTCGAGGACATCGACTGGCGCAGCATGTCGAAGGAGAACTTCAACGACTACTGCATGCGCAACAAACTCTCGTGGGAGCAGGTGAAGCAGTTGATGGAAACGAAACTCGGACTCTGGAGCCACATCGCTGTTACTGAGGACGAAGAAGGAGCCATCAAGGAATCATTCGAGAAGATTAATAGCGGCGCATCCGAGAAGACTCTCTACAAGGACTTCAACCAATTCTCGTCGGTGGTGTTCAACATCCTGAACCACAAAAACGGCATCGGATTCACCACCTTCAGCCACACCGGCAACCCTGTACCAGTGTTTGCCATCGGCGCAGGCAGCGACAAGTTCAAGTCGGTAAACAACAACATCGAGATTCCGCAGACATTCCGCGAACTCCTCAACATAAAGTAGCAATATGAAGAAACTGGTTGTATCTACAGGGGCAGGCGTAAGTGCCGAAAGCGGTGTGCCTACATTCCGCGACGCCGACGGACTGTGGAACAATTACCCGGTTATGGACGTGGCAAGCCACGACGGCTTCATCCGCAACCCGGCACTCATCCACAAGTTCTACAACGATATGCGCCACAGCCTGATGAAGGTTGAGCCAAACGCCGCCCACACTGGGCTGAAAGACCTTGAAAAGGATTTTGACGTGCAGATTATCACGCAAAATGTCGACAACCTCCACGAGCGCGCCGGCAGCAGTAGGGTGCTCCATCTGCACGGCGAGTTGATGAAGGTGCGCTCGGTCACCCACGAAGAGCGCGTCTACACCCTCTCGCCCGACAATCTTGACACCACGGTCGACACCCGCGACGAATACGGCGACCCGGTGCGTCCGCACATCGTGTTTTTCCAGGAGGCTGTGCCCAACTTTGACGCTGCGGTCGACCTCGTGCGCGAGGCAGACATCTTTGTGGTCATCGGCACGTCGCTCAATGTTTATCCAGCCGCCGGACTGCTCTTCTATGTGCGCCACGGTGTGCCGGTCTACTACATCGACCCTCGCCCAGCGCCGATACCCCAAGGCGTGGAAAACGTCACTGTCATCGCCGAGCCTGCCACAGTTGGCGTGGCGAAACTCGCTGAAATGATCAAAAATCTGAAATAAGCACCCTATACAAGTGCTGAAACGGCAAGGAGACACCTTTCGGGCGTTTCCTTGCCGTTTTTATGTACGCTCCGCAGTGGATTTATTTCCGGTCGCGGAGGGCGTAGGTGTGCTGGCGGAGCATTGCGCCGAATGCCTGCGTGTCGGCATACTGCTTCTGCTCGTCGGGCGAGATTACATCGCCCACGGAGATGTGGTAGGTAGTGCCGCAGTGGGCAAACACCTCTGCAGGAAGGCGCAGCGTGCGCAGTTGCCAACTGATTACGCCGAGAAGATTGAAAATCAAACTGTTGCGACCATGAAAATAAACCGGAACAATCGGCACGTTCAGTTGCTGGATGAGGCGGATTATCGACGGTTGCCACTCCCTGTCCTCAATGCGTAGACGGCCATTGAGTTTCGACATTGCGCCGGCAGGGAAGAATCCGAGCGGATGGCCGCGGCGCACGTGCATCATCGCCTCCTTGATACCCTTCATCGTGACGGCACGCTTCTCAGGGTCGTTGCTCGACAGAGGGTCGACGGCGATGAAGTTCGGGCGCATACCGCGTATGTGATTGAGTATGAGGTTCACCATCACCTTATAGTCGCTGCGGCGCGAAGCCAGCAGGTCGATGAGCATAATGCCGTCAAGCGCACCGAACGGATGGTTTGACACCGTGATAAACGGCCCATCGGGCAAGTTGTTGAGCACATCGGCGCCGTCGACACGCAACGAGATGCGGAAATCGTCGAGCAGACCGCGCACAAAAGGCGCGCCAGGAGTGTTGAGATTGCGGTGGTGGAGATAGTTCACGTTGTCCAGTTTCATAAGTCGCATCAGCCAGTGCACCAGTTTCGGTTTGCCCTTGAAGAACGGAACCATCTTCTGCAAGTCATAGTAGTCGAGCACGGTGCGTTTCAGCGACTCGTCGTCGGTGTCGATTTCGGGAGCGCGCCCAAGCAGGCGGCCGTGTTTGGTCAGAGCCGGACCTTCGCGGTATGGATTCTCGGCAGTCGCCTTTTCCGGCGCCGGAGTCCAAGGTATGAACAATTCGTTATCGTTTTTTGCCATAAATTTCTGGTTAGTAGTGCAAAGATAGTGCAAGCCGAGTGAAATGAAAAGGAACTCGTTCCAATTTTCATTTCCGAAGCGCAGCCTATCTTATCCAAAGATAGTGCAAGCCGAGTGAAATGAAAAGGAACTCGTTCCAATTTTCATTTCCGAAGCGCAGCCTATCTTATCTAAAGATAGTGCAAATCGAATGCAAAACATTCAAGCCCGCTTGAAAATGTTTTGCTAAGATGCCGCCTATCTTATCCAAAGATAGTGCCAGCCGACGCCAACCGTTGTGGCAGAGCGCGCCGTAGGTGCGCCGTATCGATAACCCCAGGCTTCAGCCTGGGGCAAAGTCTCAAGAAGAAAAGCACCCCATAGCGGGTGCCGCCAGCGTCAGCCGAATGCAAAATTAAAAAGAACTTTATTTAATTGCCAATCATTGCGCATATTACAAGAAAGTTGTAAATTTGCGACATCTCTTCGCTACTATGAAGTGCTGATGCCTCCATCTGGTTTGATTGCTCCCAGACGTGGGCGTAAATTGGTAATTGTCAATAATTTAAATTTAATCTATATTTTCCAAACATGAAGATTCTTCAGAGATTATTTGTTGTTGCAGTGACGGCGTGCAGTATGCTTTCCGCCAGTGCCGACAACTACAAGCCCGCAAACATGAGGATGTGGCTTGGCCACTACTCTACCTCGAGTAGCGTGTCGCAGGAGATGACCCTGCTTGGCGAGAATGCCGACGGACAGCAAATCTGGGCGTGCAACAAGCCAAATCCGAGCAAAAACAACCTGTATGCTCGATGGTCGGAGAGCGGCGCCAAAGACATGTCCGCCAACGAGAAAAAGTTTGAGAAGAACAAGAAGTACAGCATCTCCACCAGTTTCAATGATGTCAGTTATGAGCGCGAAGTCGACTCCGACACCACCGACCTCTATGTGGTGAAACCCACGAGCAGCGAAACTGCCGACCTCTTCATCTGGGACGGCAAGAGCAATCCCGACTTCATCAAGGAGTTCTACATCGTGCCGAGAGTCATGATTGCTGTCGACAACGTAAGTTATGACTACTCCCGTTGGATTGAAAAGATAACCTACACCATCGCCGGCGTAGCGTCGGATGCCATCGACCATGTCGCCCTCGAGTACTGCACCTCGAGTACCCCGACCGACTGGCAACACCTCGACAACCTGACAGACCTGTCGGGCTCCTACACCGTGGTGAGAGGTACTGACACGAATCCGCGCTACTACCGCATCGTGGTCCATCTCAAGGACAAATACAAGGTCTTTGCCAAGGACGGCGTATGCACCCCGAGAGAAACCGGCTGGCTGTCTGGCACGCACACCTATCCAAGTGTCTCCAGTTTCGACGCAGCAGCATGGGTCACTATGAATACTGGCGTGGGAACCTTCTACGACATTGAAATGACGCTGTTGGGCTCTACCAACGAGGGCTACCAAATCTGGTCGTGCAACAACTCCACCGGTGCTTACGGATACACCTACTGGCACTATGGCGACGGTACAAAATACTCCTCCGACTTTACCAGTCTCGGAGAAAATAGTGAAATTTACATTTCAGCCGATTATACAGGCGCTACCCTCCGGCAAATTCCCCACGACGCTTCAAAGCAGTTCTTCTTCAGAAAATACAATCCGTATGCCACTAACGGAGCGTCAGTGTTCTGCTGGGATATGAGTTCCACACCAAGTTTCATCCGCAAATACTACATCAACGGCTACTTCGATCTCACCCTCTCCGATCCCGTCCTCCTCGCCGACGAAAAGTCGTATATCCAGCACCTGTGCTGGAGTCTGAAGGGCGTAACCGAAGAACTGTTTGACAAGGCAGAGATACAGAAGAGCGTTGACGGCGGAAAATCGTGGACAACGCTCTACTCCGATGCGGCTTACTACGGCAACGCCTACGTCGAAGTGCCGACAACTCAGAAAAACGTCCGCTTCCGCGCCATCGCCTATCCGAAGAGCAAATACCGCGTGGTTGTGGAGCACGGATGCTGGACAAGCACAAGTGCCAACAAAGAAATGGTGCCTACCAACCTTTCTTGCAGCGTGAAGGCTTCGGCTATCAACCCGGCCGACGACTTTGTCTACGACTCCGAGACTGGCTCAAAATCGTTCAAGACCACGGTTGAATGGTCGTGCTCCGACAATATGACCGCGCTCTTCGGCAGCGGCACACTACAGTACAGCATCGACAAGGGCAAGAACTGGGGCAACCTCCTCGACCTCGACTCCGCGAGCGGCTCTGCCGAAGTGACAGTGCCTGTGGGCTGCACCGCCTATCTGTTCCGCGTCAACATCGAGCCATCCAGCAACGTCAGCGACGATGACCGCTACCGAGTTTCCGCCGTTTCCGACCCAGTGAATGTTACTTACGACGAGTCGGAACTCACAAATGTATATTTGGCAGAAGGCACTCCCGTACCAGTTGAAGGCTACAACGACTTGTCGTCTGTACCATTGACCTACAAGATTTCGAAGACCCTGTGGCAACTGTGCGACAAGGCTTATTTCACCTACTCTTTCGACTACTATCAGACCACTGGTCACGCATTGCAGGGTTTCATTCCCAACGAGTCGGGTACGGCTGAGGTGATTGTGCCTAACAACATCGCCCTTGAGGATCTTCCGGGTAAGAAGGGTGGTTGCACCATTGGTCTCGAGATCTACTACACCATCGACGGCGAGAGCAAGACCTACAAACGCCACACGTCTCCGATTTTCTTTCCTGACGACAAATGATGAGCAAGACTAACGGAAGTGGAACAATGATTACAAAAAAAGTTATGACACGAAATACTTTCAACAACATATTCCTTGTGGCAGCAATGGCTTGCAGCGCTGCCACAACGCATGCCGCCACGTTCGAGGCATCAAAGGTTCTTATGTACCCGGGCAGCGGCACCGGTCAACGCACCATCACTATGTCGATGCTGGGCAAGACCGCCGACGGCTATCAGATTTGGTCGTGCAACAACACCGAGGGCGACGGAAAATACACCTACTGGGAGATTGACGGCACAACCAGGTTGTCGCGCTCAGTGTCGTCGTTCTCCGCCGGCACGAAATACAAACTCGTCACGGACTACGAAGTAACCGATTCGCGCGAAACGCCGGTCAACTCCACCTACGAGTTTTTCACCAAGGTGAAGTCCGACAGCGAGGCTGAATTGTATATCCTCGACCCTGCCGACTCATCAACATTCCCTGCCGATTTCTGCATCGTGGGCAATGTGACGATGGCAATCAACGACGTGGGCTACAACCACGACACCTCAAAATATTTCCAGAACATCAAATGGACTGTATCTGGTATCGACTCGAAAGTGTTCAAGGAGGCTGTGGTCGAGGTTAGTTTCGACTGCGGCGAAACGTGGGAGACCGTCACCACATCAACGTCGATGACCGGATCCTTCACCTACGACCTGTCGTATCCGCAGGCCGCGGCACGCTTCCGTGTCGTTGCCCACCCGAAGGATGCCTACAAGATGCTCGTCAACGGCGGCGAATGGCGGTCGGAGGAGTCGGCTGACATTGAATATAGCGACATCCACGACTTCCGCGACGGCACTTTCGGCATCTACAACGCCTACTCGGTGATAATGAATGTCGGCATGTCAGGCTCCAGCACAGACATAGGACTGTCGCTTATCGGCAAGACAAAGGACAAAAACTACCAGGTGTGGGTATGCCACAACACTACTGGCAAATACTGGGCTGCGCTATGGAAAATCGACGCATACGAGACAATCAGACCAACGGAATACGTCTCCACATTTGACAACAATAAAGTCTACCAACTTAGTTACGAAGGAAGCAGCAGCGATGCCAACCGTCACGTGAGCGACAATTCAAGCCACACTCATTTTGTCGTCGTCAAGCGTTCAGGCACTGGCAGGTATTGGGCAGACTATTTCTGCTGGGACCGCTCTGCCGAACTGAGTTTTGCGTCCGACTACTACCTCAACGGCACGGTGAAAATGACCGTAGGCAATCCTACCTACAGCGAAGTGAAGTCTTGCAACGTGCAGTCGGTGAAATGGGCGTGCTACGATGTCAACGCCAACGCCACCGGCAATGTGGTGATTGAGGCAAGTTACGACGGTGGCGCCACTTGGGTCACTGCCGCCACTTCAGATGCCGCCTACATAGGCTGTACCGAGGTTGCTGTGCCTCTGACTGCTTCCAAGGTGCGCTACCGCGTTGCCGTCTATCCGAAGGACGACTACCGCGTACTTGTGGAGAACGGCCGCTGGCTTTCCGCCGAATCGACTGACTTCGAGCAGGACGTAATCGGTGTTCCTTGCAGTTTCAGCGTAGGCGACATCAAGACAAACTTTACCGACGGCACAAACGTCTACGACCGTTCTTATTCGCCTGAGGTTTCGTGGAACATTCCTAACAGCATTTCCGACATCGTGAAAGGCGCGACTCTGGAATACTGCGTCCACGACGGTTTCAACGAATGGGTCAAGGCTGCCGACCTCACCACCCTCAGCGGCACACAAAAAGTGGCTGTGCCTATGGGTATCGACTGCCTGGCATTCCGCATCAAGCCTACCGTCGACAGCTCAGCAGTGGCTGTTTCAAGCGACCCGTCGGAAGTAGTGCTCAAGACCGCTGGATTTGAGCCAGCATTCACGTCGTTCGCCCTCGACGGCACAATCGACGGAGACTACGATGCCGCTACCGACAAACTCAACCTCAAGTTCATCTACCAAATGAACGACGACCTCTACCAGACTCGCCAGGGTTCTCTCGTGCTCTCCTACTCATCTGACGAGGGCGACACATGGACGGTTATCAGCACCGACTCTTCACCTGCAAAATCCAACGGCATCCAGGTGTCTGTTCCGGCAAACTCACTGAAATATATGTTCCGCATCGGCATTGCCTCGGAAGTGAACAACGAAGCCACCTGCGGCATCGAGAGCAGCACACCGGTCTACGACTATACGCCGCAGTCGGTTCTCGTGCTCAACGACACTGAAGTCTACACTCCGATGGATGTAACAGACCGCGTGGTGAAAGTAACCCGTTCATTTGAGGCTAACAAATACGAAACCATTTGTCTGCCGTTCGAACTCACCGACGACCAGATTGAGGACGGCTTCGGTGCCGGCACAAAGGTTTGGGAATTTACTTACGGCAGCGGAAACTTCCTCTTCTTCAACCTCGTCAACTCGATGGAGGCCGGCAAGCCTTACATCGTGAAGCCGGGCGAAAACAAGGAGTACCTGCTGTTTGACCACATCGACATCAATTCAGGCACTACTGCAATGTCGCGTGCAATCGACGACGATGCTTCAATCTTTGTGTTCTACTTCAACGGCTCGTTCAGCCCTGTCACTCTGGCAAGCGACGGCTCTGAGCCTTGCGTGAACACCGACGGCACGGCATATCAGCCAAGCGGCGACGCACTTGAGATGAACGGCTTCCGCGCTCACTTCAAGTTGCCTACCGACGCTGGATATTCGTGGTGGGAAATCCTGTACAGAGACCAACTTTCGGGCATCGACAACATCACTGTCGACGACAACCAGCCAGTACGTGTCTACAACCTGCGCGGACAGTACATCGGCAACACTCTCGAGGGTCTGCCACAGGGTGTCTACCTCGTGAACGACACCAAGATGGTTGTGAAGAAATAATGACTTGACATAAAACCACAAAGAAAGCCGCGACTCACCGAGCCGCGGCTTTTGTTTTGACTTGTTTTGTATTAATGTCCGCCTATCCAGAGGCACGCCATACTCATCACCACGAGCAGCAGGTCGAGTGCCTTCGCCTTCAGGTTCTTTTCCCTGAATATCATTGCGCCAAACACAAACGACACTATGACACTGCCGCGGCGCACCATCGACACCACCGAAATCATGGCGTCGGGATAGGTGAGTGCGTAGAAATAGACGGCATCGGCAAGGACAATGAATGCGGAAATGCCTACTATCGACCATCGCCAGCGGAAGGGCGAAGCGGCGCGCATCGGCCACCACACCACGAAGAGAATCACGCACATAATGGCACACTGGTAGAAGTTGTACCAGCACTGCACGGTCATCGACCTGAGCCCTGCGCCCGACGGCGACATAAGAAACTTGTCGTAGAGTCCGCTCACCGCGCCGAGCAGCGCCGCCGCCACAAGGAAATAAATCCAACGGTTATGGCTGAAGCGTATGCCTTCTTTCTTGCCGCTGCGGCTGAGCATGTAGAACGATGTGACGGCAAGGATTACGCCTGCCCATTGCCAAAGGTTAAGCCTCTCGCCAAACACGAGGAGTGCGCCCACAAGGGTCATCACCGGGCGCGTGGCGTTGACCGGACCTACGATGGTGATGGGCAGATGCTTGATGGCATAATAGCCCAAAATCCACGACGAGAGCACGATGAAGGCTTTCAGCACTATAAACCGCTGTTCGCTCCACGCCCACGGCGTGACATAGGCTGGCGATTCGGTGGCTACCGAGCCGGTAGCCGACGCTATCACGAGGGGCAGGAAGATGAGTGAACAGATAAGGGTGTTGCAAAAAAGCACTGGAATGACTGCATTGTCGCGGAGCGAATATTTTTTCGACACGTCATAGAGTCCGAGCAGTGCCGCCGACAGAAACGCTAAACTTAACCACATGTTTCAAAGATTGTTTTTTTGTTGGTGCAAAGGTAGGCATTATCCGCAAATCCCGAAAATTCCTACTCGCCGATGATGCGCAGGTGGGCTTTAGGGTAACGGAGCGTCATGCACGAGGCTTCGGTGAGCACCAGGGCATCGGTGTTGCGCACTCCGGCTTGCTTGAGGTTGAGTTGCTCGGTGGTGAACGGTATGTGGCTGTACTTCTGCAAGTATTCCGGGTCGATAATCATACCGTTGTACTCCATGCCGCATTCGTCAAACACCTCCGACAAGAGGATGTAGAGTTTGCCAAACTTGGAGTGCATTTCCGAAAAATCGATGCCCCATTTCACGATGTTTTCGCCGGCAAGCACCACCTTAGTCTGCTCCATTTGGTTGAGGAGTTCGATGAGTCCGCTGCCGCCAATGAGAATCTTGCGCTTGTTGCCGGCATTGCCGGTAAATGCCTGACGCATCATCGACACCATCACTTTCTGCGTGAGCGACGACTTCTTGTAGCGGAACTCGCCTCCTGCCTGATCCCAGATGCCGCCGGTGAGCATAATGGTTTCGTGCTTGTTCACGTCCTCCACACGGCTCTTCACACCGAAGAGGAAGTTCTTCTCCATACCGAGGCGCATGTCGTAGATGGCTGCCTCTTCCTGGTCGCTGAACGTCCACCCCACTTCTTTGTTTGCAATCTTCTGGAGGGTGCTCTGCTCTATCTGCATCTTGAAAATCTGGCAATAGTTCTGCGACTTCTGCGGAAGTGCCTCAAATTGCGGTGTCTGCACGTCGAGTTCGGAAGCGGCGCGACCCATGCGTATCAGCGTCGTGCCTTCGGGGATGGTCGGCACGCAGTTGGCAAATTCGCCGATGGTCTGTCCGTTGACTGCCACCACATTGAGCGAGCCGGAGGTATCGTCCTTCTTCTGCACATAGAGCACAAGGTCTTGGTTACTCTGCTCCTTGCCGTTGGCTTTGTAGCCGCTCACGCCTTTCACGAGGATTGTTTCCGAGGCTTCAAACAGGTCGGGGTCGTTGACCACAAGCGAGCATTTCTGGAAGCGTGCCGCCCCGGTGGTGTCGGTGCAGCCGGTCCAGCCTTTGGTCACCGTTGCCGTGGTGGGTCGGGTGTCCACGCTGTAGTAGTCCACCACCATGCTTCCCGAACGCTTCGCGCCAGCCCAGCGCGAGAGTTGGTCGATTGGCGTGGCCATCGGGCGGATTTTCACCAGGCGGCGGTCAATCTCGTTGACTAGCAGGTCGGGCGACTCGGCGTTGGTGATGGCTGTGGTCAGCGGTTCGCCTGCCACGTGTTTGCCTCCTGCCACTCCTGCCACCACACTCATTGCCAATGCCGTGGCTCCGTGGTTGCCGCTCATTGCCACTGCTGCCGCAATGGCTGCCATTCCGATAAATGCTTTTGTGAGTTTTTTCATCTTGCTTTTCATGATTTTTTTGTTGTTAAGGTTAAAGAATTTGGTTGGTTGTCGGGGTTTTGCCATCAGTCCCACACGCTGCGACGGATGGTGCGCAACAGCGGCAGGTCGTAGGCTTCGGGTGCACCGCCGTCGTCCTTGGGGCGGTTGCCAAATGATTTCTGGCGTTCCTGCGCCACTGCCTCATTGCGGCCGCGCAGATAGCCGCTTTCATCTGCCGTCTTGATGTCGCGGTCGTGGCGGATGCCTTTGTAGAGGGCGGCAATCACTGACTCGCTGTCGGTGCCGCCGGCAAGCAGCCGAGTGATTTCCTCGAGCGCGTCCTCGTCGTCGGGATGATTGTCTGCGAGATACTTGAGCACGTTCTCGCCGATGCCGTTGTCTTCGGCATCCTTTTGTTTCTTGTTTTCGGTGTTTTCCATAATTGTTGTTTTTTAGGGATTCAACGGTGCAAAGTTATTTCCCTGTACGTCTCTGCCGTCGCGAAAAGGAGATTTTCCGTATTTCTTGCTTTACCCCCCCCATTTTTTATATCTTTGCATCTGTTAAAATTTTATCAGTATGAGAAAATTCACTATCATTATGTTGGCATTGATGGCATGCGTATTTGCTGGCAATGCCAAGGAAGTAGAGGCTGAAGTGTGCGACACACTCCCAGTCCTCGCAGTTGAGACCGTTGAAGCACCCGACTCGATTGTTACGCAAATGGACGACTGGTCAATCGACCTCCCCTTCGGCTGCAACCGCTACACCAAGGTGGGCCGACACTCACGCTCTCGCTTCTCTGCACTTTTCGGCGGCTTCGGCTTCGGCTTTGTCAACGCTATGGACAAGCCTGCCGAGATGAACGAGAAAATGTCAAACTCGTTTGAATTCTTCATCGACCACATCCTCGCCGTGGCTTGGCGTCCTACATGCCAAGGCGCGTCAATCCGCATCGGTGTCGGCGTGGACTGGAAAAACTACCGTATGACGGGCACTACTCGCTTCATCAAGCAAGACTCCAAAATCGCGCTCGGCAACTATCCTGACGATGCCGACCCCAAGTTCTCGCGACTCAAAGTGTTTGCCGTCACAATGCCGGTAACCTTCACCCAAGAGTTCGGCAAAGGCTTCTCCTTCTCCGCCGGAGCAGTGGTGAACTTCAACACCCACGCAAGTTTGAAAACCAAATACGCCCGTGAAGACGGCGACGTGATTCTCACCAACGACAACATCCACCAGCGCAAGGTCACCGTCGATGTGATGGGACAACTCGGTTTCAAGGCAATCGGCGTCTATGTGAAATACTGCCCGATGAACGTGCTCAACACCGAATTCTGCCCGTCCTTCAAGAGCCTCTCCGCCGGCATCACAATCGGCTACTAACACCAGTCAGCGCCCAACGGCCGCCGACATCCCCAAAACAGCCGAGGTAGCGCACCGCGCCGCCCCGGCTTCGTTTTTCCTACCCACTTAAGGAGACTATGCGCCCCGTAGGTGACGCCGTATCGATTTCATTAAAATTCATCATTCCAGGCCACATTTATCCGCCGACAGTTGTGATATTTACAACATTATTGTAAATTTGCTACAGAGATAGCATAATTATTTAGAAACCACTTTTTTACTTTTTTCTGACTACGATATGAAAATTCTACGAAATTTATTTGTCGCTGTCGCTATCGTTGGTTGCCTGTTCCCGGCAAGGGCAACTGAAACCGATATTTCCTCTGCCAGCGCAGCCAAGTTGGCACCGAAGGCCACAATCTATGTAAATCCGTATCTTTGGGCTGACTCCAAATGGACCAACTCTGTCCAGTTCACCGTGACCGACATAAGTGCCGATGCGGTTGACCATATCGCCCTCGAATATCACGACAAGGATGCAACCGAATGGACGCACCTTGCCGACTTCACCGACCTGTCGGGCACTTACACCAAGGATGCCGACAGTGCGCCCTACTACTACCGCATCGTCATCCACCTCAAGGACGAATACAAAGACCTTGCCGACGGCGGCTGCTTCATCCGCGAGACGGGGGCTATCGACGACAACGGACAGCCTGGCAAGGCCGAATACATCGGTTACGGAGGGGCATCCAAAGTTATTATGAACACTGGGCAAGGCAGCGGAACCGACATCAACATGGTGCTGCTCGGCTCTACAAACAACGGCTATCAGATTTGGAGTTGCAACAACACCACTGGCAAAACGGCATACACCAAATGGCTTATCACATACGCGGGCGTAGAATACGATATGAGTTACGAGTTTTCAAATCTCGGCTACAACGATGAAGTCACCCTTCGAGAGGGCTACTTTAGTTGGTTCACCCGCTACATCCCCACCGATGCGTCTAAATATTTCTTCTTCAGGAAATTCAATATAACGGATGCTGGCGGAACGGTGTTCTGCTGGGATATGAGCAGCACCCCCAGTTTCATCAGCAAATACTATATGAGAGCCAACCTCACATTGGCAGTCAAGCCTGCCGTCTACAACGCAACCGACAAGACTTACCAGCAACAGGTGGCGTGGAACGTGACTGCCGTCAACCTCGATATGCTCAAGAATGTTGATGTGCAGCAGAGCACCGACGGCGGCAAGACATGGGAAACGGTCTACACAACCGCATATTCAATCGGTGCTGTCACGGTCGACCTGCCCTACAGCAAAAAGGAGGCGCGCTACCGCCTCAATGTCTACCCGAAGGACCAATACCGCGTGGTCGTAGACCACGGATATTGGTCGTCGACATCTGCCAACCAAGAACTTGCACCAACCGACCTGTCGTGCAGCGTCAGCGCGTCTGCCATCGACCCGACCGACAGTTTCACATACGACGAGGCTACCGGCGCAAAAACATACCAGACGACACTGACGTGGAACTGCTCCGACAACATGAAGGACGTGTTCGGTAGCGGCAACCTCCAATACAGCGTCGACCAGGGCAAGACGTGGACCGACATCACCGACATCGACTCGCCGGAAGGGTCTGAGGATGTGAAGGTGCCGGTGGGCTACACCAAATACCTGTTCCGCATCAACGTCAAACCGGAAGCGGCAGTCGCCGACTTGCAGAAGTTCAACATCTCTGCAGTGTCCGACATCGTCCCGGTGACCTACGACGAGGGCAGTATGGCCTTCACCCATTTCAGCAACGCCGTCAAAGGTGCGGTCGACAACTATAAAGATATGTCGACAGTTGAGATAACCTACAAGATTTCAAAACTGTTGTGGCAACTGAGCGACAAGTCATACGTCTCCTACTCTTTCGACCACTACAAGACAGAGGGGCTTCCGCTCCAGGCTTTTGATACCGAGGAATCGGGCACTGTCGAGGTGGTTGTGCCAAACAATATCCTGCTGGAGTCGATGTCGGGAGCCAAGGGCTTATGCACCGTCGGCATCGATGTGGTCTACACCATCGACGGCGAAAAGAGGCACAAGCAATGCACCTCTAATACAATCATCTTCCCCTCGGAGAAATAGTGTATCATCAACGGAAGTAGAACATTGAACACCGAAAAAGTTATGACACAAACGACTCTTAAACATATACTCCTCGTGGCTGCCTTGACCTTTGGTATCGCCACCTCCAATGCCGCGGCTTTCGAAGCCACTTCGCTGACGATGACCTCAGGGCAGGACTCCGGACAGCAAACCGTCAGCATGACGTTGCTCGGCAAGACAACAAAAGGCTATCAGGTTTGGTTCGGCTACAACATCTCCGACGACGGCATCCACACCCAGTGGACAGTGGACGGAAGCACCGACATTTCGCGCTCTACCGATAAATTTGCCGCAAACCAGAAGTACAAACTATCTACGGGCTACGACGAGTCGAAAAGCCGCCGCGCTCCGATAGGACTGGGCTACGAATATTTTGTCAAGATGCAGACAAAGGACAATGCCGACCTGCTTATCCTCGACAGCGGCGATGTCCCGAGCGTTGCCAGTGAATTCCAGTTGCAGGGCAATGTGTCGATTGCCGTCAAGGACCAAGGCTACAATCGCGACAATTCCACATATTTCCAGACCATCGTGTGGACCTGCGACATCAACTCCCTGATTTTCAAAGAGGCTGTGATTGAAGCAAGTTTCGACCTTGGCGACACCTGGGAAACCGTAGCCACCTCAACGTCGGTCAACGGCTCTTACACCTGCTCTCTGCCGTGGCCTCAGGCATCGGCGCGCTTCCGCGTCACGGTCAACCCCAAGGACAGTTTCAAATTTCTTGCCAAGGACGGCTGCTGGCGTTCGGAAGAAACCATCGACTACGATTACAGCAAAATCTTCGATTTCCGAACGGGTTCATACAAATACTACGGCGCGTCGTCAGTGACAATGAATGTGGGAATGAGTGGCTCCAGCGCCGACATCGGCATGGTACTGATTGGCATAACGAGAAACGACGGCTGCCAGGTGTGGGCATGCCACAACACATCCGGCAAAACAGCGTATGCCCTGTGGAAAATCGACTCATACAACAATATCCTCTACCAGACTGACACCTACGAACTCAACACTGACTACGGCGTCTACTGGTACAAGGATACCAGCACACGCACCCGCTACATAAGCGACAACTCATACTACACGCATTTCCTCATAGTCGACCGACTCTTCTTCGGTCAATCGAGCGATGCAAACTGGGGACAATATTTCTGCTGGGACAGGTCAAGCGACCTCTCTTTTGCATCGTCCTACTACCTCAATGGTTCTGTGGCAATATCGGTCGACAATCCGGTCTACAGTGCCCAACAGAACTGCAACGTGCAGACCGTGAAATGGACCTGTAGCGATGTCAACGCCAACGCCACCGGCAAGGTGGTAATCGAGGCAAGTTACGACGGCGGCGAAACGTGGACAACGGCTGCTGAGCCCGCCAATGCTTCGTGGTCGGGCAGCGAGGTGGTGCCCATTCCTCTCTCCGCAAGCAAGGCGCGCTACCGCGTACTGGTCTATGCCAAGGACGACTACCGCATCCTTGTTGAAAACGGCTACTGGAGGTCGGACGAGTCAGCCGACTTTGAGCAGGAAACAATCACAATCCCGTGCTCGTTCAGCATCGGCGACCTGAAGTCGAACTTCTCCGACAGCGAATATTTCTACAAACGCACATACTCTCCCGAGGTGTCATGGGAAATCCTCAACACCGACACATCGGAGATAATGGGGGCGACATTGGAGTACAGCAAATACGACAGCCAGACCGACTGGACAAAGTTGGCTGAATTTACCGAACTTTCAGGCACCCAGAAGGTGACAATCCCAGTGGGCATCGACAAGATGGCATTCCGTATGACGGTCCGCACACCATACTCGACGAGCATAATCTCCAAAGACCCTACCGACGTTGTCACCGCCACGGCTGAATACTCTCCTGCATTCAGTTCGTTTGCTCTCAAAGGCAACCTCGATGATGGATATGACGAGTCGACCTACACGCTCCACCCGACGTTTACCTATGCGATGAACGATGACCTCTACCAGACCCGCCACGGCTCGCTCAACATCTACTGCACCAACGACGACGGCGCAACATGGACCGTGGTCGGCACAGTGACTTCGCCTACTCAGAGCGGCGAGGTGCAGGTGTCGGTGCCGGGGACTTCTTTCAAATACCAGTTCCGCATCGGCATCGTGTCGGAACTCGGCAATAGCCCGGTCTGCGGCATTGAGAGCACCGGCGAGATCTACGACTACACGCCTACCTACATAATCGTGCTCCACGACGATGTGGACTACACTCCTATGGACGTGACCGACCGCACCGTACTCGTCACTCGCTCGTTCAAGGCCGACAAGTACGAGTCGATATGCCTACCGTTCGCGCTCACCGACGAACAGATTGAAGATGGCTTCGGCGACGGCACCAAGATGTGGGAATTCACCCGTGCCAGCGGTCAGAAACTTATATTCAACCTTGTCAACTCGATAGAGGCTGGCAAGCCTTACATCGTGAAGCCGGGTGCCGACAAGGAATTCCTGCTGTTTGACCACGTTGACATCAATTCGTCAGCCACTCCTATGGAGCGCTCGGCTCTCGACGACGAATCGCTGAAATATTACTACTACAACGGCACGTTCAATCCTTACACACTGAGCACCGGCGGCACGGAGTTCCTGTTTGACGGCGACGGCACGGTCTACACCACCGGCTCGTCGATTGACGGCTCAAGCGTTCTTAATATCGGCGGCTTCCGGGCATATTTCCGACTGCCGGTACGCTCTGGCTCTTCGCCTTGGTTCGAACTGCAGTTCAGCGACGAGATTTCAGGCATCGGCGACATCACCGTCGACGAGAACCGCCCGATACGTGTCTACAACCTGCGCGGTCAGTACATCGGCAACACTCTCGAGGGTCTGCCCCACGGCGTGTACCTCGTCAACGACAAAAAATGGGTTGTGAAATAACCACAACCCATTTTGTCAGAGTATCTCGTTTTTTACTTTGTCAGAACATTTTCGCCACGCGGTCTACGGCGGCGACAAAACGGTCAACCTCGTCTTCGGTGTTATAGACACCGAAGGAGGCTCTGACAGTGCCTTCCACACCGAGCGCCGTCATCAGCGGCTGGGCGCAGTGATGCCCAGTGCGCACCGCCACTCCGAGTTTGTCGAGGAGCATTCCCATGTCGTAATGGTGAATGTTGCCAACGAGGAATGAAATCACACCGCTCTTGTTGGCCGCAGTGCCAAAGATGCGCATCCCCGGTATTTTCATCAGTCCTTCGGTGGCGCGTTTCGTGAGGTGTCGCTCCCACGCTTCTATGTTTTCGATGCCGAGACGGTCAATGTAGTCGAGTGCTTCGGCAAAGGCTGCTATGCCCACGAAATCGGGCGTGCCGGCCTCAAACTTGAACGGAAGGTCGGCGAAAGTGGTTTTCTCAAACGACACATGGCCAATCATCTCGCCGCCGCCCTGATAGGGTGTCATCGACTCCAGCAGTTTTTTCTTGCCGTAGAGCACACCCACGCCCGTAGGTCCGTACATCTTGTGGGCTGAGAAGGCAAAGAAATCGGCGTCGAGGTCCTGCACGTCAATCTTTATGTGGGGAGTGGACTGCGCTCCGTCGATGAGCACAGGCACACCGTGCTTGTGGGCTTCGGCTATCATCTCCTTCACGGGGTTGACTGTGCCGAGCACGTTCGACACGTGGCACAGTGCCACCAACCGGGTGTTTTCGGTAAACATATCGCGGTAGATGTCCTGCCGCAGTTCGCCTCTTTCGTTGATGGGCACCACACGCAGGCGGATGCGCTTGCGGTTCTGCAATAGTTGCCAAGGCACGATGTTGGAGTGGTGCTCCATCACCGTGACGATGATTTCGTCGCCGTTGCAAAGGCGGTCGCCAAACGAAGACGCCACGAGGTTGATGGACTCCGTGGTGCCGCGCGTGAAGATTATCTCTTCGGTCGACTGCGCATTGATGAACTGGCGCACACGTTCGCGCGTGCGCTCCTGCCGCTCGGTTGCCTCCTGCGACAGTTCGTGCACACCACGATGCACATTGGCCTTCATCGTGTAGTACATGTCGTCGATGCGCTCCACCACGCACCTCGGTGTCTGCGAGGTGGCGGAGGTGTCGAGGTAAATCAGCGGCTTGCCGCACACCTCGCGGTCGAGTATCGGATATTCCGTGCGTATTTTATTGATGTCAAGCATTTTCCTTACTTTTTAGTGTTGCAACTGCCGGCACATTCGTGGCACGACGATGAGTTGCCGAGGATGTGGTTGCCCACAAGGTGGCGCAAACGTTCCTTGAGCGACTCGAGGCGCACGCCGTCAATCACGTCGTTCATAAATGCCTGCATGAGCATCAGCCGCGCTTCGTGCTCGGGGATGCCGCGCGAGCGCATATAGAACAGGGCGTTCTGGTCAATCTGACCTATCGATGAACCGTGGTTGCAACGCACGTCATCGCAATCGATGAGCAACTGCGGCTTGGAGTACATCCGCGCATCTGCCGATGCCAGCACGTTGCGGTTGCTCTGGTAGGCTTCAGTTTTGTCCGCTCCCGGCTCTACCTTAACCAGTCCGGAGAACGAACCTACGGCTTTGTCGTCGAGCACATACTTGAACAACTCGTCGGTGTGTCCGCCCTTTGCCGAGTGGCGCACCATGGTGTGGTTATCGATGTGGCTCTCACCGGCTGCCATTGCCATGCCGAGAAGATGGAGTTCAGTGTTGTCGCCGGCAAGGTCAACGAAGAAATCGTTGCGCGTGTAGCCATTCTTCAACGTGATGCCGTCAAGCATAAGGTTCGACCCTTCCTGCTGGCGCACGTAGAATGTTGCCACGCGGCGGGTGCGCGGCGAGGAGTCCTCGATGTCGTAGAGGTCGACCACGGCATTGCGCCCGGCAAACACCTCAACCACCTGTGAGTTGAGATAGTCCACGTCGCACGCCTGAGTGTGGTCGCAAAGCAGTATGCGCACCTGTGCGTCGTCCTCTGCCACGATGAGCAGACGGCGGCAAGCCATCATCGGCGCGCCACTGTTGAGAATGTTAACCACCTGCAAGGGTTTGTCGACAACCACTCCGTGCGGCACGTAGACAAACAGTCCGTCTTGCGCCAAGAGCGTGTTGAGTGCCGTCTGGCTATGGTCGAGCGAAGCCGCCTTGCCGTAGTAGCGGTCCACGATGTCGGCATTCTCCACGGCTGCGTCGCGGAGCGACTTCACCACCATGCCTTCGGGAAGAGCGTTGGCTGCGTTCTTGCCGTACTTGAACGAGTCGTTGAACAGAAAATACAGGCATGTGCTCAGATTGGGCACATCGCAGTGAAACGCATCTGCCGGGTTTGCTCCCATCTCGATGCGGTTGATGTTTACGCCATAGTCAGGGGCAAAGACCGTTTCGAGGTCGGTCACCTCATAGTCCTCGTCGCCTTTCACTGGCATGCGCCGTCCCTCCAGTGCAGCAAGGGCACTGCTACGGGCACGGTTGAGTGCACCGGCACTGTGGCTGTCGATGGCTGTCCGCTGGGCGTTGAAAAGTTCGATATATTGGTTTATTGCCGACATGGTGCGTTATTCTTTAGTTGCGTTGTCAACCTCTTCCTTAATCCAGTCGTAGCCGCGCTCCTCAAGTTCGAGAGCCAGTTCAGGCCCGGCGGTCTTCACGATGCGACCCTTGTAGAGCACATGCACGATGTCCGGCTTGATGTAGTCGAGCAGACGCTGATAGTGGGTAATCACGATGGTTGCGTTGTTGGCGGTCTTGAGTTTGTTCACACCCTCTGCCACGATGCGGAGCGCGTCGATGTCGAGGCCGCTGTCGGTCTCATCGAGGATGCTGAGGCGCGGCTCAAGCACAGCCATCTGGAAAATCTCGTTGCGCTTCTTTTCGCCGCCCGAAAATCCTTCGTTGACGGAGCGCGAAGCGAGTTTATTGTCGAGTTGCACGATGGCGCGCTTCTCACGCATAAGTTTGAGAAACTCGGTAGCCGAAAGTGGCTCGAGGTTGTAGTATTTGCGCTTGGCGTTGAGTGCCGCGCGCATAAAGTTGACCATCGACACGCCTGGGATTTCCACTGGATATTGGAAACTGAGGAAAAGACCCTCGTGCGAGCGGTTTTCCGCCGACAGGTCAAGGAGGTTCTTGCCGTTGAACGTCACCTCTCCGCCGGTCACCGTGTAGGCTGGATGGCCTGTCAGCACTGCCGACAGCGTACTCTTGCCCGAGCCGTTGGGTCCCATAATGGCGTGTACTTCACCGGGGTTAACCGTGAGATTGATGCCTTTCAATATTTCTTTGCCGTCGATTTCGGCATGTAAATTCTTTATTTCGAGCATTGATGATTGATTTTTCATTGTGACGAAGTGTTTATGTGGTTAACCTACCGAATTTTCGAGTGACACCTGGAGCAACTTCTGTGCCTCGACGGCAAATTCCATCGGAAGTTTGTTCATCACCTCCTTGGCGTAGCCGTTGACGATGAGCCCTACGGCGTCTTCTGTTGGGATGCCGCGCTGGTTGCAGTAGAAGAGTTGGTCTTCGTTGATTTTCGACGTGGTAGCCTCGTGTTCCACCACCGACGAGTCGTTTTGCACGTCGATGTAGGGGAACGTGTGCGCGCCGCAAGTGTCGCTCAGCAACAGACTGTCGCACTGCGTGTAGTTGCGGCATCCTGTGGCGTTTTTGGCTATCTTCACCGCACCGCGGTAACTGTTCTGGCTGAACCCTGCCGAAATGCCTTTCGACACTATCGTGCTGCGCGAGTTTTTACCTATGTGGATCATCTTGGTGCCGGTGTCGGCCTGCTGGCGGTTGTTGGTCACTGCCACGGAGTAGAACTCGCCCACGGAGTTGTTGCCCTTGAGCACGCAACTCGGGTATTTCCAAGTGATTGCCGAACCGGTCTCCACCTGTGTCCACGACAGTTTGGAGAAGTCGCCGCGGCAGAGTCCGCGCTTAGTCACGAAGTTATAGATACCGCCACGTCCGTCCTTGTCGCCTGGATACCAGTTCTGCACGGTCGAGTATTTCACCTCGGCGCGGTCTTCGACCACGATTTCTACGATTGCGGCGTGCAACTGGTTCTCGTCGCGCATCGGTGCGGTACAGCCTTCGAGATACGACACATAGGCATCGTCGTCGGCCACGATGAGCGTGCGCTCAAACTGACCTGTGCCGGCTGCATTGATGCGGAAATAGGTCGACAGTTCCATCGGGCAACGCACCCCCTTGGGGATGTAGACAAACGACCCGTCGGAAAACACTGCCGAGTTGAGCGCGGCAAAGAAGTTGTCGCGGTAGCCCACCACCGAGCCGAGATATTTCTTCACAAGGTCGGGATAGTCCTTCACCGCCTCCGAGATGGAGCAGAAAATCACACCCAGTTCGGCAAGTTTGTCGCGGTAGGTAGTCTTCACCGACACGCTGTCCATCACGGCATCCACGGCGATGCCCGAAAGGCGCATCTGCTCCTCAAGCGAGATGCCGAGTTTGTCGAAGGTGCGGCGCAGTTCGGGGTCGACCTCCTCCATCGACTCTGCCTTGGGCTTGGCCTTGGGGGCAGCATAGTAACTGATGGCCTGGAAATCAATCTCGGGGATGTCAAGATGCGCCCACCGTGGCATAGTCAGCGTCTGCCAGTGGCGAAACGCCTTGAGGCGGAAGTCGAGCAGCCATTCGGGCTCGCCTTTCACCTGCGAGATGTAGCGCACCACGTCTTCGTTGAGCCCCACGGGGATGACGTGCGTGTCGATGTCGGTGACAAATCCGTACTTGTATTCGCCGGCAGTCACGTCCTTCAGCAGTTCCTCGTCGAGTCGCTCTTTTGCGGTACTCTTGTCGTCTATGTTGTTGTTCATTATATCGTTGATAATAATAGCGGATGCAAAGTTACTAAATTTAATGCATAGTTGCTAAAAATCCGCCGTATGCAATAATCGGCAATGCTTTATCGTTTTATTTGATATATACCCGAATGCAATGAAAAGTTTGATATTTGCCATATTCTCGTTCGTGCTCATAGCCGCGCTACCTTCGTGCATCGAAGACGGCTTCACCACGAGCAGTTCCGACACGCTGGCTTTCTCGACCGACACGCTGAGTTTCGACACGGTGTTTACGGGCGAAACGACCGTGACCCGGCGGTTTCTCATCTACAACCGCCACAAGAAGCAACTCCGTGTGAGCAACATCTCAGTCGACGGCGCGCCCGATGGCGTGGATTTCTTCATCAACGTCGACGGTCGCAGCGGCGACAGTTTCAGCGACGTGGAAGTGCGCGGACGCGACAGTATGTATGTGTTTGTCGAGGCGAGGGTAAAGGAGACGGATGCCGACCTTCCCTTTGATGTCTACGGCAACCTGAATTTCCTCACCAACGGCGTTAAGCAGACCGTGGTGCTCCGTGCCGCTGGGCAGAATGCCGTGAAGGTGAGCGACTGGGAGATTACGGAGAGCACCACGCTGTCGCCCGACCGTCCTTACCGTGTGATGGACAGCATCGTGGTGGAAGAGAACGCCACCCTGCGCATTCCTGCCGGCACAACGCTCTATTTCCACGACAAGGCGAAGATGCGCGTCAAGGGCACTCTCATCGTGGAGGGCGAGCAGGGCAACCCGGTGCGTCTGCGTGCCGACCGACTTGACAAGGTGGCGGGCAGCATCCCATTCCAACTGATGTCGGGACAATGGGACGGCGTGCACTTCGACAAGGAAAGTTACGGCAACGAGATGGCCTACGTGGAGATGCAGGGCTCGACCAACGGCGTGGTCGTTGATTCGTGCGGAGTGACCGATCGCCGGACGCTCCACCTGTTCAACACTATGCTCCACAACGCCACTAACAGTGTGCTCACCGCCAGCCATGCGTGGGTGGATGCCGAGGGCTGCGAGTTTTCGGATGCTGGCGATGCGGTGGCTAACCTCACTGGCGGCAAGTTTGCGTTTGCCAACTGCACGTTTGCCAACTACTATCTGTTTGCTGCCGTAGCCAACCCTATCCTCACGCTCAACTATGTGCTCCCTGCCGACAAGGTCTACGACAATCCGCTGATGGAGGCGGCATTCAACAACTGCATCGTCTACGGCAACGCTTCCGACATCTCAGTGGGCGACCTCAAGGGCAGCAGCGTTTATCTGCGCAACTGCCTGCTGCGCTCGGAGGGTTCTGACGACGACAATTTCCTCAACTGCGTGTGGGGCGGCGACCCTAAGTTCTACACCGTGCGCAACGACTACATCTTCGACTACCGTCTGCGCAACGAAAGCGACGCCATCGGCAAAGGCGATATGACGCTGTGTCCGCAGTCGGCACGCATCGACCGCTATGGCAACGACCGCCTTTCGGGCAGTGCGCTCGACCTTGGCGCCTATGTATGGATTGAAAGCAAGGAGGAGGAGAAATGATGCACACCACCATTACGCTCGACCGCATGAAGTTCCGCGCCTGCCACGGCGTACTGGAGCAGGAACGCCGCGTGGGCAACACCTTTGAGGTTAGTCTGCGCCTCGACTATCCGTTTGCCGATGCGATGGAGACCGACGACCTTGCCTCAACGCTCAACTATGCCGATGTCTACGAGGTGGTTAAGCGCGAGATGGCTGTACCGTCGCAGTTGCTTGAGCATGTGACTGGACGCATCCGCTCTGCTCTGCTGCGCGAGTTTCCCCTGATTTCCGGCGGCTTCATCCGCATCGAGAAGTGCCGTCCGCCCATCCCGGGCATCACTGGCGCCGCCGGCGTGGAAGTGAGGTGGTAAAGGCACTGCGCCTCTGCAAGGTCGGTATTTTACAAGCGAATATGCAAAATTGTGCAATAAAATTTTCAACAAAAGAGATAAACTATTAATTTTGCAGTTCGTGAGATAAACCGAAAATTAGAAAAATAAAATAAAAATGGCAACAACAGACAAAAAACAAGCCACTCGCACCACAATCGACGAGCTCAACGAGAAACTCTCGTCGGCAGAGCAGAGTGTGGAGCAAAACAAGAAAAAGATAATCTATGTAGTAATCGCTCTCGTAGTGATTGTAGCAATCGGATTTTTCGGCTACAAATGGTATCAGGGCAAGGTGAGCGACACCAAGGAAGTAATCGGTCAGGCCGACAGCGCAAAGATGGAAGGCAATGACTCTTTGGCGGTGAAACTCTACAAGCAGGCTGCCGAAGGCTCTGGCAAGTATGCCAACCGCGCAAACCTCGAGGCTGCCCTCATCCTCTACAACCAGGGCAAGAACGAAGATGCTTTGAAGCACCTCGCTGCCTACGATTCTGAAGAGTCGATGATCGGTTCGCTCGCACAGGTGCTCAAGGGCGACTGCAACGTAAACCTCAAGAAATACGACGACGCCATCTCTTGCTACGACAAGGCTGTGAGCGTGGCAGACGGCAACCAGCAACTCGTGCCTTACGCAATGTACAAGAAATCCGTTGTACTCGCAGCGCAGAACAAGCACGCAGAGGCTGCCAAGGTGCTTGAGGAAATCGACAACAAGTACCCGATGTTCGACCAAGGCCGTCAGGGCGGATTGAACATCAAGAAACTTCTCGAGCAGGAGAAGTTCCGCGCAGGAAAATAATCATCAACCAACCCATAGACAATGCGGGGTCGCAGTGCGACTCCGCATTTTTTGTATGCCCTGTAAGCGACGCTACCCACACCGTCAAAGCATCGCCAATGCTATGCCGGTCAAGTTTATGTTTCAAACGGCAAACTCCCATATAACGGAGTACTTTCTGACGCAAAGCCACATTCTTGCATAAAGCGCAAATCGTCTATATGCTTAGCCAAACTGTTGCGCTCCCCTGCGTCTTCTATTTCAATACGTCTTGCCTTTGCCATTTCGCAAAAATCAAGCTCCTGCTCGATACCAGCAAAACGTCGTTCGCATAGGTTTGCCGCAACACCAGTCGTACCACTCCCGCAGAATGGGTCGAACACCCAATCACCTTTATCGGTTGAAGCCAATATGAGACGAGTCAAGAGATGCAGAGGTTTTTGCGTTGGGTGTTTTCCGCACGATTTCTCCCATTTCCCGATAGCAGGAAGTCGCCACACGTCTGTCATCTGCTTGTCGCCATTGATTTGCTTCATCAGTTCATAGTTGAATTTGTGCGGCACTTTCTTACATTTTCTTGCCCAAATGACAAACTCGGTGGAGTACGTGAAGAAACGGCAAGAGATGTTGGCTGGCGGATTGTTTTTCTGCCAAGTAATGACATTCAATATCTTGTAGCCCAACTCTGTCAAACAGTTAGCCACAGAAAATATGTTGTGGTATGTGCCGCTTATCCATATTGTGCCGTTGTCCTTGAGTTTCTCACGGCAGAGGCTAAGCCACGTTCTATTCCATTCCATCATTTCTTCCTGCGATTTTGGCTTATCCCATTCTCCTTTATCCACGCACACCACTTTGCCGCTCTGCATAGATATACCGCCACCCGAAAGAAAATACGGAGGGTCAGCAAATATCATATCGAATTTGAAATCGAAGTCTGACATAAGCTTGAAACAATCACCGTGAGCAAGAAGAAAATCTTGTTTTGGCGAGGTATAGAAAGATTTGACACTCATTTAATTCATACACTTAGAGGCGTTTTATAAAATCTTGTATTGATGTCAAGTTGTACACACTTGGTATGAGCCCATACGCTTCCTGCAACTTGTTCTTTGCCGACTTCCAACCGATACCGTCAGTAATCCAAACGAACTCGAAGCCTTCCACGGAGTTAATCTTCGGCGCAATATCAGAATAAGATCGTGCCACCTCATTGAGTTTCGAACCACCTCCACTATAGAAATTCACTTCTATCAGATATACTTTTGATGGCGTTTCGACAACAAAGTCAAAACGCTTTTCGTCATCTCCCAATACGTCTGTAATAGCAGACCATTCTCTTGAATAGACTTCTTGTCTAAATGGTACGTCAGCGTTTTTGAAAATGCTGGCGACAGTATTCTCCATAACGTGTCCGCTTCTGTT
>CAVCEE010000006.1:0-127358 GCA_963601185.1 bacterium | reverse complement strand
ACTGCAAATTTATCATTCCTATTTCAGTTTCGGTTTGCCGCTGCAAATCTAAGGTAATGCAAAAATACTACTATTGCGGAAATGTGGCAACAACTTACACTGATTACCAGCCCAATCGAGATTTATTAAGAAAGAAAAGGTTTTATTTGTATCTGTAGTAACCAAGAAATTCTTAACTTTGTGTGAATTTTAAAGATATAAAAATGGCAACTTGGTTTGAATGTAAAGTAAAATATGAGAAGTTGACCGAGAACGGTCAGCAAAAGGCAGTGACAGAACCTTATCTGGTCGACGCCCTTTCGTTTACGGAGGCAGAGGCTCGCATTATTGAGGAGATGACTCCGTTTGTTACGAACGGCGAACTGAAGGTTACGGCTGTGAAACGTACCAATATCGCTGAAATCTTCTGGGATGAAGAGGGCGACAAATGGTATAAGGTCAAGGTTAACTTCGTGACAATTGACGAAAAAACAGCTGTCGAGAAAAAAACTGCCAATTTTATGATGGTTCAGGCAGTAGATTTCAAAAAGGCGTTCGATAACTTCATGGATGGTATGAAGGGCACGATGTCCGATTTTGAAATCGCGTCGATAACAGAAACTATGATTATGGACGTGTATAAAGAAGATCTTGGCGGCTCATCGGAGTCTTAGGATAGATTATGTCGCAAATAGCAGATAATATTAAGGAAGTTTTATCGAAACTGCCGGAGGGTGTAAACCTTGTGGCAGTTTCGAAATTTCATCCTATAGAGTCGCTTAAAGAAGCATATTCAGCCGGTCAGCGCATATTCGGCGAAAGCCGAGCGCAAGAACTTGTGGCAAAGCAACCTCAGATGCCTGACGATGTGGAATGGCACTTCATTGGACATCTGCAAACCAACAAAATTAAGTCGGTTTTGCCAATTGCTTCGCTCATCCATAGCGTGGATAGCGAAAATCTGCTGCGTGCAATCAATGCCGAGGCGGAGAAAATAGGCAAGGTGGCAAATGTGTTGCTTGAACTGCATGTGGCAAAGGAGGAAACTAAATTTGGATTTACTTTCGACGACTGCCGCAGGCTGCTGGACGACGACCTGCCGTCGAAACTCCCGAATGTCAGAATTTGCGGAGTGATGGGAATGGCAACCAATACGGATGACAACGATGAAATTCGTCGTGAATTTAAGTTGATTCATTCAATATTCGAGACATTAAAATCAGATTATTTTTCAGATAAGCCTTATTTTCGGGAAGTAAGTATGGGAATGAGCGACGATTACCAAATCGCAGTCGAAGAGGGTTCGACGATGGTGAGAGTCGGAAGCCACATATTTGGTCCTCGTCAATATTAAATAACAAATTTACAAACTTAATATCAATCACTTAAAATCTAAAAGATTATGACGCAAGAGAAGAAAAATTACACATTGCCTATAGTGGTGATGTTCTTCCTGTTTGCAATGATTTCCTTCGTGACAGGTTTCCAAAATCCGTTTGGAGTAATCCTCAAGGCTCAGTTCGAACTGTCGAACTTGGAGTCGCAGCTGGGTAACGCCGCAAACTTTATCGCCTATGCCTTTATGGGCGTTCCGGCTGGTATGATTCTTCAAAAGAAAGGATTCAAGTTCTCGTCGATTGCAGCAATGCTTGTCGGCCTTGTTGGTGTGGCTTTGATGTTCTTGTCAAGCACAATGGAGAGCCAGACTGGAATTTTCAGTATCTATTTGTGTGGTGCGTTTGTTGCTGGTTTCTCTATGTGTATGCTCAACACCCTCGTTAACCCGATGCTCAACACCCTCGGTGGTGGCGGCAAAAAGGGGAACCAGTTGCTTCAGTTCGGTGGCGCATCCAATTCATTGGGCGCAACTATCTGCCCGATACTTGTAGGCTACCTGATGGGCGACAACCTTAAGACTTTGAACCTTGTCGATGCTCGTCCTGCATTGTGGATTGCAATGGGTATCTTCGCATTCGGTATAATCGTGTTGTTGTTCTCAAAACTTCCTGAACCATTCCTTGAGGATGTGAGAACAAACAAGAGAGTAAACATTCAGGATGGTGCAACAATCGCCGGCGCATTGAAATTCCGTCATTTTGCATTGGGTATTGTCGCAATCTTCTTCTATGTAGGTATCGAAGTTGGTATTCCAAGTATCGGTAACCTGTTTATGACTAACCAGATTCACATGACTCCTGCAGCGGCAGGCTCTTTGGTGGGAATGTATTGGTTGCTGATGCTTTTCGGTCGTTTGATTGGCGGATCGCTTGGAGCAAAATTCTCAAGCCGCACGCAGTTGGCATTCGTGGCAACAGTTGCCATAATCTTTATGTTGGTTGCAATCTTCCTGCCAACAGACATTATTGTCAAAGTTCCTGGATATAACAATATGTCGTTTACATTGATATCGGCGCCGATAAACGTATTGTTCTTTGTTCTTTGTGGCCTTTGCACATCGGTTATGTGGGGTGGTATCTACAACCTCGCAGCAGAAGGTCTTGGCAAGTACACAGCCGTTGCTTCTGGTATCTTTATGGTGATGGTTTGCGGTGGCGGTATCCTTCCGTTGATCCAAAGTTCAATCGCCGATGTTGCTGGCTATCTGCCAAGTTACTGGGTACTCATTGCCGCTATGGCTTACATCCTCTTCTATGCAGTGGCTGGTAGCCGCGTGAAGAGTGCATATAAGGAAGTATAACGGGTTAAAATCCTTAAATAATAATTGTCCGCAAATGGCATAATCTGCTATTTGTGGACAATTTCTTTATAACGGGTTGAATATATGCCCGAAAATTCGTAATTTCGCAAAAAATCACAGAATAAAAATCTGATAATATTCAGTGACAATGAATGCAGAAACGATGAAGAAAGTAGCGGACAATATCCGTATTCTGGAAGCCGCTATGGTGGAAAAAGCAAAATCAGGTCACCCCGGTGGCTCGATGAGTGGTACTGACTATGTGAATACATTGTATTCTAAATATATCGTATATGACCCAGACGATGCGCATTGGTTTGCACGGGATCGTTTCTTCTTGGATCCCGGACACATGTCGCCGATGCTTTATGGCGTGTTGGCAATGTGTGGAAAGTATACAATAAGCGACCTTCAGCAACTTCGCCAGTGGGGTAGTATTACGCCTGGACACCCTGAAGTGGATGTTGAGCACGGCATTGAGAATGGCTCTGGACCTCTCGGACAGGGTCATGTGATGGCTGTGGGCGCAGCCATTGCCGAACGTTTTATCGCTGCTAAGTTTGGCGAGGTTGTTTCCCACAAGACTTATGCATTTATTTCCGATGGTGGCATACAGGAGGAAATCTCTCAGGGCGCAGGACGCCTTGCCGGTTACCTCGGATTGAACAACTTGATAATGTTCTATGATAGCAACAAAGTGCAGTTGGCAACAATGGTTGATGCCGTTTCGGCGGAGGACACTGCCGCTAAATACCGCGCTTGGAACTGGAACGTTATCACCGTCGACGGCCATGACGCCGACCAGATTAGTGCGGCTCTTGACTCTGCCTTGAAAGAGGAAAAACGTCCGACACTGATTATCGGCAACACGATTATGGGCAAGGGTTGTGTTGATGCGGAAGGAAACAATTTTGAATTCAAGTGTAGCACGCACGGCAATCCATTGAGCAAGTCTGGCGCAAGTTATGAGAAGACAATCGAGAACTTGGGCGGCAATCCAGAAAATCCGTGGGCTATATTTGACGAGTCGAAGCAGTTGTATGCGAATCGCAAGGCCGAACTAAAGGTCATAGTTGCTGAGCGTAAGGCAAAATTCAATGCTTGGGCTGAGGCTAATCCAGAAAAGGCGGCTGAACTCCAGTCGTGGATTGACGGCAAATTGCCGGAGATTGATTATAAGTCTATTGCTCACAAGCCAAATATTGCAACTCGCGCATCGTCGGCAGACGTACTTACGGTGTTCGGCGAAAAGATTGAGAATATGATTGTTTCCTCTGCTGACTTGTCGAACAGTGACAAGACAGAGGCGTTCCTCAAAAAGGCAGGGTCAGTCATTGCTCCAGATAATTATGGAGGCAAGTTCCTCCAGTCAGGTGTCGCAGAGTTGACTATGGCTTCCGTGATGAATGGAATAGCATTGCACGGTGGACTCTACTGCGCTTGTGGCACATTCTTCGTGTTCTCAGACTATATGAAACCGGCTATCCGTATGTCTGCGTTGATGGAACTCCCGGTCAAGTTTGTTTGGACTCACGACTCGTTCCGTGTGGGCGAGGACGGACCTACTCATCAGCCGATAGAACAGGAGGCTCAAATCCGCTTGATGGAGGAAATTAAAAATCACTCTGGCAAAAACAGTATGCTTGTGCTTCGTCCAGCCGACAGCGCTGAAACTACAGTGGCATGGAAGATGGCTATGGAGAATACCGATACTCCAACAGGCTTGATACTTACCCGTCAGGATGTTGAAGACCTTCCTTCGACTTCAGGCGACCGCTATGCAGATGCGTTGCAGATGGTGAAGGGCGGTTATGCAGTTGTTGATTGTGAAAACCCGGATGTGGTCCTCGTGGGTAATGGTTCTGACGTGATGCTTCTCGTAAAGGCTGCTGAAGTCCTTAAGGCGGACGGCGTTGCAGCATGCGTAGTGTCGGTGCCTTCTACCGGATTGTTTATGAGCCAGAGCGAAGAATACCGCAAATCGCTTATCCCAGACGGTGTGCCTACTTACGGCAAGACTTCGGGCATTTCTTCAACGTTGTTGCGTGTCGTGGGTACTAACGGTCGCATCTCGGGATTGGATCATTTCGGCTATTCCGCTCCCTACAAGACGCTCGAAGAGAAATTCGGCTTTACTGTCGATGCCGTCGTGGCTGACATCAAGGACTATTTGGGCAGCAAATAAATGATAAACAGATAAGAATCTGATAGGAATTTGAGGCTGCAAAGTCGTCAAATTCCTATCTTTTAGTAAATAAACACATTTTATTAATCAATAGCAATGAAATCTATTTTTAAGACAATTTTAGTGCTGACGGTAGTAATGTTCTCTGTCAGCATTAAAGCGCAGATGATGCCAGAATTGACGGATTCTGCGGTGCGTATCGGCAAATTGCCGAATGGATTGACCTACTACATTAGGCACAATGAGTATCCTAAGGGGCAGGCGGATTTCCATATTGCGCAAAAGGTTGGTGCTGTACAGGAAAATGAGGACCAGAATGGTTTGGCTCACTTCCTGGAGCACATGTGTTTCAATGGCACAAAGAATTTTCCTGACAAGGCGTTGCTCACTTGGCTTGAGTCGAAAGGCGTGAAGTTTGGCATCAACTTGAATGCACACACAGGCACGGATGAAACAGTCTACGACATCACTAATGTTCCCGTTAAAGAAAAAGCAGTTGTAGATTCATGTCTCCTCATCCTTCACGACTGGGCAGATGCGTTGACTCTTGCCGACGACGAGATTGAGAAAGAGCGTGGTGTAATCCATGAGGAGTGGCGTATGGGTAACGGTGCTATCGCCCGTATCCTTAACCGTAATGCAAAGGTCCTCTACCCAGACACCAAGTATGCTACACACGATGTGATTGGCAGTATGGACATTGTCGACAATTTCGCTCCGCAGGTGCTGCGCGACTACTATGAGAAGTGGTATCGCCCAGATTTGCAAGGCATAATTGTTGTCGGCGATATTGACGTTGATGCTGTCGAAGCAAAGATTAAGGAGATTTTCTCTAAAATCAAAATGCCTGAAAATCCTGCGAAGTTTGACTATCAGCAGGTTGCCGATAACGATGCTCCGATTATTGTCTCTGATAAGGACAAGGAGATGCCTGCTAATATTCTCTTAGTTGCGCAGAAGTATGACTTCCTCCCTAGAGAATACCGCAACACCAATTTGGGCATCATTTCGGACTATATAGACTTTATTATGAGCACAGTGCTCGATGAGAGACTGTCGGCAATAACCCACTCTCCTGACGCTCCGTTCAGCGACTGTGGCGCATATCTTGGCAGTTACCTGTACGCCCACACAAAGGGTGCTCTTATGTTCCAGGCTATGATTGGCGAAAAGGGCACAGATGCCGCTTTGCGAGCAGTACTCACCGAACTCAAGAAATTCCAGGAGTACGGCATCACCGCAGGTGAGTATGAACGTGCACGCACACAGTACTTGAGCGAACTTGAGAAGCAGAAAAACAATTTTGGCACATTGAAGAATGACTATTTCGCTCAAATCTACATCGAAAACTTCATTGAGTCGCATCCGGTTACGGCAGTCGACTATGAATATAAGTTGATGAAAGATCAGGTTGCTATGCTTCCAGTTGACATTATCAATCAGGGCATCAAGGAGCAGTTCGTTCCAGGAAAGAATCTTGTTGTGATGTCGTTGAATCTCGACCAGGAAGGGGTGGAAGTCCCGACAACTGACCACTTGCTTTCGATTGTCAAGGAGGTTGAAGCCTCTAAGGTTGAAGCAAATGCAGACTCAGAGGTGACCGAGCCATTGATGAAGAAAGCACCAAAGGCTGGTAAAATCAAAAAGGAGACTAAGAATGAGGCTCTTGGCTTTACTGAATTGACTTTGTCAAACGGCGTAAAGGTTGTGCTTAAGAAAACCGACTATAAGGAAGACGAAATCCGTTTGCGCGCAGTCAGCAAGGGTGGTGCATCGCTCTACGATGCCAAGGACTATGCGAGTGCTGTCTACAGCGCTGATTTCATCGGCAATACTGGTCTTGCCAACTTTAACTACACTGATTTGCAGAAGGTGCTCTCTGGTAAGCAGGCAAGTTGCTCGGTGGATGTAAACTCTTATGGTGAAGAGGTCTCTGGACAATCGAATGTTAAGGACTTTGAAACTATGATGCAGTTGATGTATCTCAACTTCACTCAGCCTCGTGAAGACAAAGAAGCATTTGAAAACGTCAAGAAGATGTATATCTCTCAGATTGAAAATGCCTCTAAAAATCCTCAATATGTATTCCAGGACTCATTGGTAAGTTGCCTTTACGGACACCATCCTAAGGCAATGATTCAGAGCAAGGCCACCTTTGAGAAGGTTGATTATCAGCGTGCGCTGCAAATTTACAAGGAGCGTTTGGCAAATGCTGCCGACTTCACATTCTTTATCGTTGGTAATTTCGATGAGAAGGAAGTGCGCCAGAACGTATGCAAATACATTGCGTCACTGCCAACAAACAAGAAATTTGAGACTGCTGTAAATGATGGTCGTGAATATGTGAAGGGTACAGTCCGCAACCAGTTCGTTTGCAACAATGAAAGTAAATTGGCTATGATTGCAATGATTTGGAATATGGATATGCCGAAGACATTGAAGAATAAGGTGCTTTGTAGTGTCGCTGGCCAGTTGATGGCTAACGAACTGTTGAACAGTGTCCGTGAAGATGAGGGTGCTGCCTACAGCCCATATTCGACTGGTTCGCTCGACCGCACATATAAAGACGTTGCAATGATTAATACTATATTCGGCTTGAATCCTGACAAATACAAGACAAGCGAAAGTATGACAATCAAGAGCCTTGAGACATTGACCAAGGACATCCCTGCTGCGGAATTGAAGAAGATGCAGGAATATATGCTGAAGACTTTCGACGAGAATATCCACGAAAATGGATATTGGTTGGGTACTCTCCAGACTTATGTAGTTGACGGTATCGATATGTACACTGACTATAAGTCAACAGTTGAAAACTTGACTACCAATGAGGTTGAAAACTTCGTGAACGCATTGGTTAAATCTGGAAACAGATTTGAACTTCTGATGCTCCCTGAGTAATCGGACTCAAAATTACATAAAAAGCCGCTCCCAATTTGGAAGCGGCTTTTTTAGTGCAATGGGTTAACCATTGCTGTTGTTTATCAGCGGAAACATTACTCTTTAACTTCCGCCTTTTTTGTTTTTTTGGTTGTCGCCTTTTTGACCGTGGCTTTCTTGGTAGGCTTTGCAGCCTTTTCTCCAGCACCTACTTGAGCGTCCGTCTGCGCATCTTTGAGGGCACGCAACTCTTTGTTGAGTTGCACAATCTCGCTCTCCTGATTTTTGATGGTGGTGAGAAGAGCATTGAGTTCCTCGTTTTCGATGGTCAATGGATATTGCTCTTCTACACGGACAATGAAATCCGACAGAACGTTCATATAGTTTGTGAATGCCTGATAAGGAGATTCGTATGGACTGAACATTGCGTGAACAACTCCGTCGCTGAAGTGCTTCGTGCTCATATAGAAGAAATGGTCGGACGACTGTAGGTAGTTCCAGTCCTGTTTCAAGCGTCGGTCTGAACAGAGGTTGACACGTTCTGCCACTGAATACAATTTTCTGAAAGCCTCATCCTGCAATTGGTTGCCGAGCCATGCGCTGGTGTCGCGGGCTTCGTCTGCACCTGAAATCGGGTGGGTTACGGAAATTGTGTCGACAGGTTTCAGTTTTGACACTGCTTCTGAAGGAGTCCAAAATTCAACACCTTTCTCGTTCGCAAATCGAGGCAACGCCTTGACGAAATCAAAGATGCCTGTCTCTCTTGGCAGATTGTCGCCGAGTGTTTCATAGTTGAGGAATATGTTGGTTATCTGTTCCTCCTTCGGACTGTCTGCAATCCACGACATATATTTGTCGGCGGTGAGCGGATATTCAAACCACGAAGAGTCGGCAAAGCGTTTGGCAATGTCGTCCGACAACTTGGCGTTACGCAGAAGCAATTTCATCTTAGGCGCACCGGCAGACGAGTAGACATAGTTCGGAGATTTCCAACCAAGAATGTGGCGCGCACCTTCGGTGAACGTGGCTTTGAATCCCATCGAATTGATAACCGATGCAATCTCGTCGTTGTAGATAAACTCGGTGTTGCAGAAAACTTTCGGCTTCTGTCCGAACAACTCATAGATGAGTTTGTCGTGCTGCTCGACTTGTCTTTTAAACTCGTCTTCGTCAGCGAGCGATGCCAATGAATGGTCGTAGGTCTCCGACAAGAATTCAACGCAACCGGTGTCGACAAGTTTTTTCATCGAGTCGAGAAACTCTGGCACGAATTGCTGCAATTGTTCAAGTGCTGTGCCTGATATGGAGAAGGCACATTTGAATTTCTTGCCAGAGTCGTTGATCATCTGAAGCAACAACTCGTTGGCAGGGAGGTAGGAGCGTTGGGCAATCCGTGTTATGATTTCGTCGTTTGAGAAATCGTCGTAGTAATAATGGTCGTTACCAATGTCGAAGAAGCGATAACGTTTGAGTCTAAATGGTTGGTGTATTTTGAAATACAAACAAACGGCACTCATAATTTTATGTGGTTTAATGGTTTAACAATTTGTTGTAAATATCGATGACCTTTTTGCCGGCTTTAACCCATTTGATTTCGTTAACTTCGGCCAATCCTTCATCGTGGAGTTGGTTGTACATCGCAGGATAGGAGATGATTGAATAGATGGCATCCGCCATTGCGTCAATGTCCCAGAAGTCTGTCTTGATTACGTGGTTGAGAATTTCGGCGCAACCTGACTGCTTTGAGATAATAGAAGGCACACCCATCTGCATAGCCTCCAACGGCGATATTCCGAACGGCTCAGAGACGGAAGGCATAATGTAGACATCGGATGCCTTCAGCATCTCATACACCTGCTTGCCTTTCTGGAATCCAGGGAAATGGAAACGGTCGGAGATGTCCTTTTCCGCTGCAAGACGTATCATCTTTTCCATCATATCGCCACTGCCGGCCATTACAAACCGCACGTTGTGTACTTTTTGCAACACCTTTGCGGCTGCCTCGACAAAATATTCCGGACCTTTCTGCATCGTGATCCGTCCCAGGAACGTGACTACCTTTTCTTTCGACTTGTGTTCCTCCACGTTCTTTAGTTCATCACTCAGCGGCTCAACAGCATTGTGAACCGTAGTCACCTTAGCCGGGTCGATGCCGTACTTGTTGATTACGGTGTCGCGCGTGAGATTGCTCACAGTGATGATATGGTCGGCATTGAGCATACCGTCCTTCTCGATTCTGAACACCGTCGGGTTGACATTGCCTCGCGAGCGGTCGAAGTCGGTGGCATGCACATGGATTACCAAAGGCTTGCCGGTGACTTGCTTGGCGTGGATGCCGGCAGGGTAGGTCAGCCAGTCGTGCGAGTGGATGATGTCAAAGTCAAGAGTGCGGGCAATTACGCCGGCAACAATCGAGTAATTGTTGATTTCCTCAAGGAGGTTATCGGGATAACGACCTGAAAATTCGATGCATCCGAGGTCGTTTACATTCATATAGTTGAAGTCTGCATAGATATGGTCGCGCAAGTCGAAATAGAGTTGGGGATCCATAACGTTACCGATGCGTGACTGCACATAGTCCCAATCCGTTTCGCGCCATGCTATAGGCGTTTGCGATGCACCGATTATTCTTGCAAAACTTTTGTCTTCATCTCCGAACGGCTTGGGAATGACAAACGAAATGTCCATATTGCCATTTTCCGCCATGCCTTTCGTGAGTCCGTAGCTGGCTGTTCCAAGGCCGCCAAGGATATGCGGTGGAAATTCCCACCCAAACATAAGAGCTTTCATCTTTGAAAGAAAATCTTAATTGTGTTATACATCAAAACTGTTTAAGGTCGCAAGTGCCCGAAGCACTCCTCCGATACTCGGAGCAAAACTGATTGCTCCGTGCCCTGTATAAGGCGGATTGCCATCGTAGAGTTCGGAAATCGAGCCGATGCATTCACGAGTCATATCGTCTTCATATCCGATGAGCATGCGGCGGAGGAATGCCACGCCGCTATGCCCGAACACTTTCAGGTAGGCATCGGCATAGAAGCCCGTGAGCCATGGTCGGGTCGGGCCGTTGAAAAGTGCCTCTTGACGCTTGAATTTGTTGCCTACGAAGAACGGATTGTAGCCGAGGCTCTTAGGACTAAGCGTGCGGATGCCGTTTGGCGTGAGCAATTCTCTGGTCACAAAGTCGATTACTCTTTTTCTCTGACCTCTGTCGAGTGGAGAAAAATCGCATCCAGCAGCGATAAGCATACTTGGACGAACACTCAAATCCATATAGTTGCCGTCCACATAGTCGTAGAGATAACCATAGTCATTGAGGAACGTGTTGATGAATGCCGGTTTCAGTTTGTTGGCAACGGCTTCCCATTCTGCAATCCGTTCGGGTTTGGTCTCGCTGTCTTGGAACAGTGTTATGCCAAACATCAGGGCATTGTACCAAAGTGCATTGAACTCAACGATAAATCCAGTTCGCGGCACTTCCGGCAGTCCGTTTGGCTTGACTGCGTCCATCCAAGTCACAGGACTCTTTGAACCGTCAGACGAGAGTAGCCCGTCCTCGTTGATGTACAGGTTCTTTTGCTTTCCGTCAAGGATATGGTTGATTATGCGCTCCAACAGTGCGCCATATTTCTTGATAGTTTCGTCAGCGTTGGTGTACTTGAAATACTGGGCAATGTCCCATGCCGCCCACAATGGAATGTCCGGCAAGTCGATGTTCTCAATCGTGTCATCAAGTTCGCCGGTGTCCATATATCGGGTCAGTGCCGCTGCGGCAGTGTCCATTATTTTTTCAAAGTCTTCCTTGTGGTTGATGCCAAGGGTCGTGCCCGGCAATGCGATAAATTCGTCGCGAGCAATCACCTTGAACCACGGATAGCCGGCAATCAAGTAGTCTTTGCCGTTGTCGCGGAAATAGCATTGCTTGGCAGAGTTCTTCAGACAGTTGTAGAAACTTGTGCGAGTGGTGCGTGTCAAGGCTTCTCTTTCAAACGCCTGTTTGAATCCGCGTGGCTTGACTGGCTCGGTGCTGGCAGAGAAGATTATGCTTTCGCCTTTCTTGATAGGTATTTGGAAATAGCCTGGTACCCACAAATCCTCGGTGTAAGGCTCTTCGCGTGCCATATCCTTGACATATTCGAGTCCGTTGTACCAGTGTGGGTCATAGACGAATTTCGGGACGTGGCTGAATTGGAGATACAGGCGAGGATAGCCCTCATAGAGGCAGAATGAAACACCGTTTTCAGTTTCCTCGAATGACGTGTTCAGATTGCTATTCTCTGTGCAAAGCGACATCGAATTGCGGAAAGCGAGGAAAGGCTGAAACTGCAACGTTGTGGGAGAGTGAGCCTCCAACAGCGTGTAGCGAATCATAATGCGGTTCTCGTGAGCAACAAATATTTTCTCCTTGGTGAGAACAACGCCTCCCACGCGGTAGGTGAGTTTCGGAACTGTGTCACAATTGAACTCACGGAGATATTTGTGGCCGTTTGGACTGTAAGCCCCGTTGCGATAGCGGTGAATTCCCAAATTGAAAGGCGCTCCATGCTGGATTACAGTTTCATCAAGCGACGACAACAGCACATAATTGTCGTTGCTCAATTCCTTTATAGGAATGACCAATAGTCCGTGCTGCTTTCTCGTATTGCACCCGATTACGGTGGTGCAATGGTAAGATCCTGCCATATTGGTCCGAAGAATCTCTTTTGGTAAAGATTGGTCGAGATTGATAAGCAGGTTTTTATCGAACTTAAGGTAACTCATATCGTTAAATATAGGAGTTTTGGTTATTATAATGGTTTTAAATTATGCACGAATTTAAGTAAAAAAAATCGAGGAAAAAAGAGAAATGTTGCAAAACATATAAATTTGCAGAATTAGACATTTAATTCTGCTCTGATAGAACTGATAAAGTTCCAAAATGATGTTTCAATAGTGTTGAGAATGTTAGGTTTTTCCGTCGTCGATGCGGTGGTAAACACGTTCAGTGAATGGGGGTGACACACGATATCGACTGTGCTTTTCATCATCACAGGCTCTCCATCGAGGTGGACAATTCCGTCGCGTTCGCGTTCGATTGAAAGCGAAGGGCTGCGGAACGAAATGATGTTGGTGTCCTGGTCAATATGCTTTGAAAAAAGGAGAAGCCCAAGTACAGCGGTGTCGAGTGGCGTGATTGGGAGTACGACGGTGGTGTCAATCAGCCCGTCGTGCATATCGGCGTTCGGCGCAATGTAGGCGTTGTTGCCATATTGCGAGGCGTTGCCACAGGCAATCAGAAAAGCCCTCTCGGTGATTACGCCTGTGGGGGTGACGATGCGGTAGCTTTGGGAGCGGTACTTGAGGTACTCGCTGATGGCACTTTTTACATAACTTATAGGTCCGCGCTTCGAACTCTTTGCGAATTTCTCACTCACTTGTGCGTCAAAGCCGATGCCGCAGGTGCAGAAGAACGGATGCCCGTTGGCTGTGCAGTGGTCGAGGGTGTCGACATTGTTTTCAAGAATGACGTCTATCGCTTTCTCTATGTTGAGCGGAATCTGAAGATGCCTGGCGAGTCCGTTGCCCGAACCGTTCGGGATAATGCCCAAAATGGTGGAGGTGTTGCAAAGTGCCGACGCAACTTCGTTTACCGTTCCGTCGCCGCCGATAGCAATTACGGCATAGTAGCCGTCCTTGGCTGCTTGTGTGGTCAGGTCGAAAGCGTGGTTTGCCCTTTGCGTAAAGCGGATTGTAAGGTCGAGCCCTGAGAAACGCCTGTTGAGAATCTCAGGCAAGAATTCTTTCTTGCTTGTGCCCGAAATGGGGTTGATTAGTGCCAGATATTTCCGTGTTTCGCCCATACCGCAAAGTTACATAAAAATTACAGATTTCCTGATTTTGCATTAACTTTGCATCATAAATTCTTGTGTAATGACAATCTGTAAAACATCAAGTAAGGCAAATCAAGTTGATATGCTCCACGGTCCGTTGCTGATGAAGATATTGCTATTCAGTTTGCCTTTGGCTGCAAGCAGTGTGCTTCAGCAATTGTTCAACTCAATCGATGTGGCTGTTGTCGGTCGCTTTGTCGGAAGTGAGGCGTTGGCTGCAGTGGGGAGCAACTCATCGGTTATCAGTCTGCTTATAAACTTGTTTGTCGGCATCTCCTTGGGAGCAAATGCCATAATTTCCAACCATATTGGCAGTGAGAATGAGGAAGGCATACGCCGCGCTGTGGGAACGGTGAGTATTCTGGCCATTGCCAGCGGTTTGTTTCTGATGATATTGGGCTGGTTTATTGCACGCCCAATACTAGAACTGATTGATACGCCTGTAGAGGTGCTTGATATGGCGGTATTGTATCTGCGCATCTATTTTCTTGGCATTCCATTTTTCCTGATTTTCAACTTCGGTTCAGCCATACTGCGAAGCAAGGGCGACACTCGCCGGCCTCTCTACATACTTGTTGTGGCTGGTATTATCAATACAGGTCTGAATCTGTTTTTCGTGCTGAGCCTGGGTATGGGCGTGGAAGGCGTGGCGATAGCAACCGGCATAGCCAATATGTTCAGCGCAGTATGTATTGTGGTGCTGTTGTTTAAGGAGGATGACCCGTTGAAACTGGACACTAAGCGGATGCGGATATACGGTTCGGAGTTGAAGCGTATTCTGAAAATCGGAGTACCGGCAGGATTGCAGGGTATGGTATTCTCGGTTTCAAATGTGATTGTGCAGTCTACAATCAACACCTATGGCGCAAGTGCTATAGCAGGGTCGGCTGCTGCATTGAATTTTGAATACTATTGCTACTTTATCGTTGTTGCCTTCAATGGAGCGGCAATCAGTTTTATAGGGCAGAACTATGGCGCTGGGAAGTTGGACCGTGTGAGCCGGATATTCTGGATTTGTATGAGTATGAGTGTTGTGCTCTGTCTTGGCGCAAATATGTTGTTCTCGATGCAGGACAAGTTCTTCCTTGACTTCTTCTCGACGGATGCGGTTGTGCACAAATTCGGTGCAATAAGATTGCATACGGTGCTTGCTTTCCAGTCGATTGCGTGCAGTTATGAAATAGCAGGCTCATGTCTGCGAGGAATGGGACGATCACTTACTCCGACTCTGTTTACGATAGTCGGAACTTGTCTGCTCCGTATAGTTTGGGTATATGCCGTTAGCCCGAATTGGCAAGGGTTTGAGAATTTGATGTTGGTCTATCCAATCTCTTGGATTCTTACAGGCTCAATGGTGGTAACCTGCTATTTTGTTGTTCTCCGCCGTGAAAAGGTGAAGAACAACCAGCAGTTATTCAAGGCGTAGTGCGCGGATAAATCCGCTATATGTAAGTGTTATGCCGACTTGTACGCCTTTACATTGCGGCGATATGGTTTTGTACTTGTAGCAAATCACGTAAGGTGTCAGCCTTATTGATGACGTATATTGCTCGCGGCGACCATTGAGAAATGACGATTTGTCGCTGACCGTGGAGTGAAAACGCCAGTCGAAGTCGATGCCTGCCATAAAGTTGAAATTGTGGAAAGATTCTTTCTTTGCGTCAGAAATCGTTTTCCACGCATCCTTTTGGGTGGTTTCGTCTTTGACTTTCTGGAATGTTGCACCGTACCAAGCATAATTTGTCCAGCCGCCGCCGATGTGCGGTGTCAGCGCAAACCGTTTTGTGTCGATAAACTGGTATCCGATGGAAACACTTCCGCTAAGTTGCTTTGTGTACTTATTGGTCGAGTTGTGGTAGTAGCCGTCATCAAGCGGCAGACCGAGAGGGTTGAACTTATAGTCGCCGAAATTCTTGATGTCGGGCTGTCCGTAGGAGATGTCGGCCTTCAGGATGAAATGCTTGTATCCGCCATAGAGACCGATGTTGAAAAGCCAGGCGTAATTCAACTGTTCGGCAATGTCGCCAGTGGGAATCAAACAGCCTGTGCCCACAAACCATCCGGCAATCCAGTTACCTGGCTTGACTTCCGGTGCTGCCGGCAACATAAATTCGTCGAGTTGCTTTCTGGAGGCGTACTCAAATTGCTGCAACTTCTGGTCGTTGCTGCCGTTTATTGTGGCTTTTGCCAAATCGGCAATCTGTTCTTCATAGACTCTCTGATAGTAAACCACGCGTGAGTCGGCTTCGATGCCTACCATCCCTGAATTCAAGTCGGCTTGGAGTCGGCGGCGCACAATTTCAAGCATATCGAATTGCAACTGGTGGTAGCGTAGCCGTTGGTTAGACTGGTTTACCGTATCGGTGTAAGAGGCATTGCAGTCCATCAGGGCCAACGCGTGGGTGGCAAAAGTGGCTTCACTGTTCAGTTTTGTCTTCGACTTGGACTGAAAATCTATGTCTGTTTCGATTTTGAGAAAACCTTTAAAATATGATGTCGTCGCCTTTATCGCAGGGTTGCCTTGGAAATCGGACCATTGCAGCGGACCTTCGTTCCAGGCTCTGTTGCCTGCCGATGCAAATGTCCCAATAACCAATGCCAAGGCAAAAACTGATATGAATCGTTTCATTGCAGAAATTATAATGATTCCAAAATTCGTTTCAGTACTACCGTCGCCGAAATTTCACGGTTGGCAGCCTCCGGGATTACGATTGATTGTGGGCTTTCGATAACGTCGTCGCTTACAATCATATTGCGTCTCACTGGCAGACAGTGCATAAAGTATGCGTTGTTTGTCAGCGCCATCTTTTCGGTCGTGACAGTCCACGAACGGTCGGTGCTGATAACCTTGCCGTAGTTAGGGTCAGCAAATGCTGACCAGTTTTTGGCATAGACGAAATCGGCATCGCGCAAGGCTTCGTCTTGGTCATAGACGATTGGTACGCCGGCGGTAAACTCTTCTGCCAGTTCATATCCGTGAGGGTGGGTTATGACAAAATCATAGTCAGCGGCGCGCATCCACTCGGCAAAGGAGTTTGGCACGGCCTGGGGAAGTGCTTTGGGGTGGGGCGCCCATGTGAGGACTACCTTAGGACGCTCTTTCTTTTTGTATTCCTCGATGGTAATCAAGTCGGCAAAACTTTGCAACGGGTGGCGTGTTGCCGCTTCCATGCTGAACACCGGTTTACCTGAATATTTGATGAATTGGTTGAGAATCTTTTCAGAGTAGTCGTCTTCCTTGCTCTTGAATTGGGCAAATGACCGGACACCGATAACGTCGCAATAGCAGCCCATCACGGGAATGGCTTCCAGCAAGTGCTCCGGCTTGTCGCCGTCCATAATTACTCCGCGCTCGGTTTCAAGTTTCCATGCTCCTTGGTTTACGTCAAGCACAATCACATTCATACCCAGATTTAGTGCGGCCTTTTGGGTACTTAGACGTGTGCGGAGTGAGGAATTGAAGAAAATCATCAGAAGTGTTTTGTTCTCGCCTAAATGCTTGTATCCAAAACGGTTCGCTTTTACTTCCAATGCCTCTTTTACGGCGGCTTTCAAGTCGCCAATATCGTTTACATTAATAAAATTTCTCATTTCTATAAAATTTATATCTTTTTCGGCGTTGAAGTTACTAATTATTATTTGATTGGCGATATAAAGTAGACAATATGTTGTGAAAAGTCGTTAAGCCTTGAAATTTATTGCATCAAGGAATCGCTTGATTACTTCCGGCTTACCAGTGTGCTTGCCTGCGTCCTCGCTGAGTTTGCAAGTCTCGTTGTAGAAACTCCATTGCTCGGTGATTTTCGCCGCTACAAGCTTTATTACGATGTTGAGCGGACGCAAATCGGGAAAATCGTTGGTGAAATGCGTGCCGATGCCAAACGACGGTTGGCAATAGTCTTTGGCGAATTTTTGTATTTCAATGGCTTTATCTGTGTCGAGACTATTGCTGAAGATCACTTGCTTGGTGCGTGGGTCGATGCCAAGGGATTTGTATTTGTCAACAATCTTCATCAACTGCTCTCTGTTGTCGCCGCTGTCCACTCGCAGACCTTTGAACTGGTTGGCGAAATCCTCAGAAAAGTTAAGGCTGAAGATGTCCCATCCGTAACTGTCGTACAGATATGTGCCCAAAGCCCCACGGAATGTGGAACGCCAAAGGTTCATTGCTATGTGGTTGGCCATCTGTGGACCGTACATTCCTCCGATGGCACAGATAAATTCATGCGCCATAGTGCCCACAGGCGTCAGGTTGTGTTTCATTGCAAGGTACACGTTGCTCGTTCCCACAAACCGTCCTTCCCATTGCTTGCTGTTATAGCAGTCCTTCATTGCCCGGACGACGGTATCTTCGGCTTCCAGTGAAGCACGCCGGCGTGTGCCGAAGTCGCTGAATACGCATCCGGCTTCGAGCAGACGGGTGGCTTTGTCGACGGATTTGCGGTAGCACAGGTCGTAGTCAAATTTCTTTTCTTGTCCAGTCACTATGTAGTAGAGCTCTGAGATTATCGCTAGAACTTTCACTTCAAGGAAGATTGTGTTAGCCCAGTTGCCTTCAAATTCAATGTGGAGATGTCCAGCGGCATCTTGCTCTATTTGAGCCCATTTGCGGCTGAAGCGGAAGCCCTTTAGGTAAGTAAAAAACCAGTTGGGGAGAAATCTACATTGCTTTTGCATAAAACGGATTTCCTTGTCGGTAATTGTTACCGACTCAAGCATCTCAATCTGCTCTTGAAGCAACTTGGCAAAACCGTCGGGATAAACCGTGTTGTCACGATCGACGAAAGAATATTTCACCTGTGCTCTCGGGAAATTATCTATAACGGCGCAACACATCGAGAACTTGTATAAGTCGTCGTCTGTGAAATGTTTTATTATCTGTCTCATAACTGAACGTAACATTGTATTGTTGCAAAAATAATAATTTCTAAACAGATGGTAAAAAATATCCGCAACACCTTGTGGGGCATTGCGGATATTGCAGTATGATGCTTGTCTAAGCGATGTCGTTAGAGTTTGCAGTTGGTGCAGCGAGGCTTGATTTGCTTGAAGAAATCGTTGCCCTTGTCGTCGACGAGGATAAATGCAGGGAAGTCTTCAACGCGGATTTTCCATACAGCCTCCATGCCGAGCTCAGGATACTCTACGCACTCGATGCTCTTGATGTTGTTTTGAGCCAAGATGGCTGCTGCGCCACCGATGCTGCCCAAATAGAAACCGCCGTGAGCCTGGCATGCGTCGGTCACTTGTTGCGAGCGGTTACCCTTTGCAAGCATAACCATGCTGCCGCCGTGGCTTTGGAAGAGGTCTACATAAGGATCCATACGACCTGCTGTTGTCGGTCCCATAGAGCCGCAACCCATGCCTTCCGGAGTCTTTGCCGGACCTGCATAGTAAACAGGGTGATTCTTGATGTAGTCTGGCAATTCTTCGCCCTTGTCAAGACGCTCTTTGAGTTTTGCGTGAGCAATGTCGCGAGCAACGATGATTGTGCCGTTGAGCGACAAGCGTGTAGATACCGGATATTTGGTCAGTTCCTTGAGGATTTCTGGCATTGGGCGGTCGAGATCGATTTTTACGACATCGCCTTCACCAGCCTGACGGAGTTCTTCCGGAATCAATTCGCCTGGGTTGCTATCGAGTTTTTCAATCCAAATACCGTCTTTGTTGATTTTACATTTCACATTGCGGTCGGCAGAGCAAGAAACGCCTAAGCCAACAGGGCAGGATGCGCCGTGGCGAGGCAAACGCACGATTCTTACATCGTGAGCGTAGTATTTACCTCCGAATTGCGCGCCGAGACCGATGTTGTGAGCCTCTTCGAGCACTTTTTTCTCCAACTCAACGTCGCGGAATGCACGTCCGGTTTCGTCACCGGTGGTTGGCAACTCGTCGTAGTAGTGGGTTGATGCCAACTTTACAGTAAGAAGGTTCTTTTCTGCAGATGTGCCACCGATTACAAATGCGATGTGGTAAGGAGGGCAGGCTGCAGTACCCAGAGTCTTCATCTTTGCCACCAAGAATGGAACGAGCGTTTCAGGGTTCAGGATGGCTTTAGTCTCCTGGTAAAGGTATGTCTTATTTGCAGAGCCACCGCCTTTGGTTACGCAAAGGAACTTGTACTCCATTCCTTCAGTCGCTTCAATGTCGATTTGGGCAGGGAGGTTGCACTTTGTGTTGACCTCTTCATACATCGACAACGGTGCGTTCTGTGAATAGCGGAGATTGTTTTCGGTGTATGTCTTGTAGACACCAAGTGAAAGAGCCTCTTCGTCGCAGAAGCCTGTCCACACTTGCTGACCTTTCTCGCCGTGGATGATTGCCGTACCAGTGTCTTGACAGAGAGGCAACACGCCCTTTGTTGCAACGTCGGCGTTGCGGAGGAATGTGAGGGCTACATATTTGTCATTCTCGCTTGCTTCTGGGTCGTTGAGAATTTTTGCAACCTGTTGGTTGTGTGTTCTGCGCAACATAAATGAAACGTCGTGGAAAGCAGCGTTGGCCATTGCGGTAAGACCTTCCTTCTCAACTTTTAATATCTGATGACCTTCGAATTCGCCTACCGACACATAGTCTTTTGTAAGCAAATAGTACTCGGTGTCGTCTTTTCCTAACTGGAACATTGGACGATACTTAAATTCTGGATTTGCCATAATTACGTATTTGTATATTATTATTGGTTTAGTCGTATCGCAAAATTACTAAAGAAAGGGGAAATACGGAATTTTTTCCAAATAAAAAGAAAGATAAATGGATTTGCGCAAAGTTTTTGTACCTTTGGGCAAAATGATTGTAAAATATTGTTCTATGAAAAAGAGAGTACTTGTACTTGGTGCTGCTTGTCTGACTTTCGGTCTCGGATTCAGTGCGGTGCCGCAAGAGATAACGTCGTTGTTCAACGACGGTGAGTTCCGCAAAGTGGAAGAAAAAATATCTGCAAAAGATAGTGGCCTGACTGCTGTCGAGGCTGATTCTGTACGTGCAATTATGAACCGGATTAAGGCGGATTTCCGTTACACATACGATGAGGGAATTGGAAAGATACAAGAACGCTTCCCTCACGCGACTGCTGATAACATCAAGGATTGGGAGGCCCGTAATTTCATTGAAACGAAGATCATCGACGGACAGAAAATGATGTACCGCAAGGCAATTTCAAACCTTGACAGATTGGTGCCGGAGTTGTCGGCAAACCGCAAGATAGAGGCGAATATGAATGCCTTGAAACGAGCAAAATTCTTGACTGAACTGATTGGCGGCATCTCAAGCGAAACGGGACTCGATGGAGGTCACCGCTTCACGATAAAATACACGATTGATGTTGATGCTGATTCAATTCCTGCTGGAAAGAAAATAAGGGTATGGATGCCTTATCCGATAGTTTCTGACAGGCAGAAGAATGTGACGCTGTTGTCGTCGAGTGACAAGGTTAAGTTTTCCGACAGCGACAAGCACAACACTGTCTATATGGAGCGCAAGGCGAAAAAAGGTCAGTCGGCTCATTTCGAAATAGTCTATTCATATGATGTGTATTCGAAATACTACAATCAGGATTACTTGCTGAGAAATCTGTTGCCCTACGACAAGTCTTCGGAAACGTATCTGAAATACACTGCGCAGGATGCCCCCCAAATTTTGCTTAATGACGAGATGAAATCATTGGCATTGCATATTGTCGGCAATGAGACAAATCCAGTCAAGCAGGCTTCATTGATATATAATTGGATTGATGCCTACTTCCCATGGGCTGGCGCAAGAGAGTACAGCACAATACCGAACTTGGCGGAGTATGTGCTGAACCGTGGATACGGCGATTGTGGACAGGTGACGTTGCTCTATATTAATCTGCTGCGCAATATCGGCATCCCGGCGCGATGGGAGAGCGGATGGTATCTAGAACCGGAAGAGTTGGGTATTCACGATTGGGCTGAAACATATTTTGAAGGCATAGGCTGGGTACCAACGGATATGTCGTTCGGACGTAACCTCGCTTCCAAAAATGGGGATGTCGTAGACTTCTATAAGACAGGAATGGACTATCACCGCCTTGCAGCCAACAAGGGTGTTTGCGGTAAATTCTCTCCGGAAAAGAAGTTTATAAGGAGTGAAACGGTCGACTCTCAGTTGGGCGAGATTGAGTATGACGGCGAAAATCTGTTCTACTACAAAGGATGGACGCCAAAACTTGAAATCGTTAGTGTTGAAGAATTGCGTTGATAATCAATGATGTGCAATTTTGTGCGTTTGAAAAAGTAATTTTTCTTGAAAAAAGTTGTCTAAAAATTTGCGAATTCGGGGTAATGTGATTACCTTTGCACTCGCAAATGAGAGATAAAGGCTCCGTAGCTCAATTGAATAGAGCATCTGACTACGGATCAGAAGGTTACAGGTTTGAATCCTGTCGGAGTCACTTTTAAAATTAGAGAGTCATTTTGGCTCCGTAGCTCAATTGAATAGAGCATCTGACTACGGATCAGAAGGTTACAGGTTTGAATCCTGTCGGAGTCACTTTTAAAATTAGAGAGTCATTTTGGCTCCGTAGCTCAATTGAATAGAGCATCTGACTACGGATCAGAAGGTTACAGGTTTGAATCCTGTCGGAGTCACAAAAGCAGAATCATCACAAGTGGTTCTGCTTTTTGTTTGTATCTGCCCGACGGATGCGATTTTTAAATAATCCGAAAATTGTAACATTTTCTGCGAATACATCGTCAGTGAAAAGTTATAACAATATCCGATTAAATTCTTATATTTGTAAATTATTTGCTTGAAATAGGCAAATGATTGTTGCTTTAAGCCCGTAATGGGATGTAAAAAAGATTGTAAGTTAACTGATTATGTCAAATGTAACAAAAGAAATGGCTTTGGACTATCACAAAGGTGATCGTCCAGGCAAAATTGAAACTATCCCGACGAAACCGTATTCGTCGCAAAAAGATTTATCCTTGGCTTATTCGCCAGGAGTGGCTTATCCTTGCCTTGAGATTGAAAAAAATCCACAGGACGCATATGAATATACAAACAAGGGTAACCTTGTGGCTGTAATCTCCAACGGTACGGCAGTGCTCGGCCTTGGTGACATCGGTGCACAGGCAGGGAAACCTGTAATGGAGGGTAAGGCTCTACTTTTCAAAATATTCGCAGGACTTGACTGCTTCGATATTGAGGTCGATGAAAAAGACCCGAAGAAATTCATTGAGATTGTCAAATCACTCGCCCCGACTTTTGGAGGCATCAATCTGGAGGACATCAAGGCTCCTGAATGTTTTGAGATTGAGCAGACCTTGAAGGCTGAATGCGATATTCCGGTGATGCACGATGACCAACACGGAACGGCTATCATTTCAGGCGCTGGCTTGCTTAATGCGTTGGAAGTACAGGGCAAGAAGATCGAGAACATCAAACTTGTCGTAAATGGTGCCGGTGCGGCTGCTGTGTCGTGTACTAATTTGTACATATCGCTTGGCGTGCGTCGCGAAAACATCGTTATGTGCGACAGCCGTGGCGTGATAAACCGCAAACGCACTAACCTCAACGCTCAGAAACAGCAATTCATCACGGACCGTGACATTGACACACTTGCAGAAGCGATGGTCGGTGCAGATGTGTTCCTTGGTCTGTCGGTTAAGGATGTTGTGACTCCGGAGATGCTTCAGTCAATGGCAGAGAAGCCTATAGTTTTTGCTTTGGCAAACCCAGACCCTGAGATTGAATACTCGAAAGCCATTGCTTCGCGCCCCGACATTATCTTTGCAACAGGTCGCAGCGACTATCCTAACCAGATTAACAATGTGCTTGGCTTTCCATACATCTTCCGCGGCGCACTCGACTGCGGCGCGCGTGCAATCAATGAAGAAATGAAACTTGCGGCTGTGCATGCAATCGCCGACTTGGCAAAATTGCCGGTGCCGTCGGTTGTCAATGCTGCATACGATATGGATGGTGTGGGTTTTGGTCGTCAGTACATCTTGCCGAAGCCTCTTGATCCACGATTGCTCACGACGGTTGCACCGGCAGTGGCAAAGGCTGCTATTGCTTCAGGTGTGGCTCGCAAGGAAATTACCGATTGGGGGCAGTACAACGAGAAACTTAACCGTTTGATGGGTTCTGACAGCAAACTTATGCGACGGTTCTCCGACTTGGCAAAGAGCAACAAACGCAGAGTCGTGTTTGGTGAGGGCAACACAACCAATATGCTTCTTGCTGCTGTAGAAGCGAGCCGTGAGGGTGTTTGTGAGCCAATTCTGCTCGGCAATGAGGAGATGATTGAGAAACGAGCCAAGAAACTTGGCGTAAGTCTTGATGGCATCGAGATTGTCAATCTCCGTCACGACCGTGAGGCTGAACGCCGCAAATGCTATGCAACGGCGTTGGCTGAAAAGCGCGGACGCGAAGGCTTTACACGCAAGGAGACGATGGACAAGATGTATGACCGCAACTATTTCGGTATGATGATGGTTGAAATGGGGGATGCTGATGCCTTCATTGCAGGTACGTATTCCAACAATTCGGAGGTTACGTCAATTGCCAAGAATATAGTGGGTATCCGACCTGACTACAATCATTTTGCAACGATGCATATCATGAACACCAAGCGAGGTGTGTTCTATCTTGCAGACACGATGATTAACGAGACAGAGGATTGCGACACATTGGTGGACATTGCCCGCTTGGCGCGTCATGCAGTGGAATATTTTGCACAAACTCCAGTTATGGCTATGATTTCATACAGCAATTTCGGCTCAAACGATGCTCCGTCGCCAAAGTCTGTCCATGAGGCCGTAAGAGTGTTGCATGAGAAATACCCGGATTTGTGTATCGATGGAGAGATGCAGGTGAACTATGCCTTGAACCGAGAAATCCGCGACAAGAACTATCCGTTCAGCCGTCTGTATGGCAAGGATGTGAATACTCTGATTTTCCCTAACCTCAACGCCTCGTCTGCGGCGTACCGTATGATGCTTGAAATGGGATTGTGTGAGGTGATAGGGCCGATTCAGATTGGATTGAACAAGCCAATCCACTTTATATCGGTTGATGCCAACGTGCGTGACATTGTGAACCTTGCAATCATTGCAACTGTTGATGCCGCCGTGAGCACGAAAAATCCGCTTGCCGATGAATAATGTATAAGTCAGACACAAAAATAGCGACCGCCACCAAGGAATGGAATCCAAAGTGGCGGTCGCTTATTGTTTTGTCATCTCAATGGTCGATGCGGTGGCTCGACATCAGTTATCGGTTGCTGTACATATCGTCGTAGTAGTGCTGGTATGCGCCAGTGGTCACGTTGTCCATCCATTCCTGGTTGTCGAGATACCATTGCGCGGTTTTCTCAATGCCTTCCTCAAACTGAAGACTCGGCTCCCATCCGAGTTCTTGCTGGAGTTTGCGGCTGTCGATGGCGTAGCGCATATCGTGCCCTTTGCGGTCAGTGACGTAAGTAATCAGGTCGAGCGAAGTGCCTTCTGGGTTGCCAAGTAGTTTGTCTACGGTTTTGATGAGAACTTTTACGATGTCGATGTTTTTCCACTCGTTGAAGCCGCCGATGTTGTATGTGTCAGCGACTTTGCCTTTGTGGAAAATCAAATCGATGGCGCGAGCATGGTCCTCAACGAAAAGCCAGTCACGCACATTCTCACCTTTGCCATATACAGGCAATGGCTTGCGGTGACGGATGTTGTTGATGAACAGTGGAATCAACTTCTCGGGGAATTGGTAAGGACCATAGTTGTTGGAACAGTTGGTCACGATGGTCGGCATACCATAGGTGTCGTGAAAAGCCCTCACGAAATGGTCACTCGACGCTTTTGACGCACTGTAAGGCGAATGCGGATTGTATTTCGTGGTCTCAAGGAAGAAATCCTTGCCGTAGGCGTGATGATGCTCCGATGACGCTTTTGTGGTGAAAGGAGATTCGATGCCTTGGGCGTCGGTAATTTCGAGCGCACCGTATACTTCATCGGTGGAAATATGGTAGAATAGTTTACCCTTGTAGCCATCCTCGAGACTTTCCCAATAGAGTTTTGCCGCCTGAAGCAGCGACAGAGTGCCCATTACATTGGTTTGCGCAAATGAGAATGGGTCTTTGATTGACCGGTCTACGTGGCTCTCTGCGGCAAGGTGGATAATTCCGTCAACGTTGTAGTCGGCGAGCACCTTTTGTATTGAGGGGAAGTCGCAGATGTCTGCCTTTACAAATGTGTAGTTTGGCTTGCCCTCAATGTCTTTCAGGTTTGCCAAGTTGCCTGCGTATGTGAGTTTGTCGAGGTTGATGATGCGATAGTTCGGATATTTGTTCACAAAAAGACGCACCACGTGCGAACCGATAAACCCGGCTCCGCCAGTGACGATTATGTTGCGTTTGAAATTACTCATTGTCTGTGTCAAGTTGTTTGATGCATTTTAGAAGAGATTCGTGCCAATGCGGTATGGCAAAGCCGAAAGTCTTGTAGAATTTGGTTTTGTCGAGCACGGAATAGTGCGGACGCTCTACCTTACTCGGATACTCGTAGGAGTGGATGGGGTGGATGTTGCACTTGTTGCAGCAGGCTTCTGCTATTGCAACGGTGAAGTCATACCAGGAGCAGACTCCTTCGTTAGAGAAATGGTATAAGCCAGTCTTGTCCGTTTGTCCGCTTTCCACGATAAGCCCGATAGCATCTGCAAGGTCGCCGGCAAACGTAGGTGAGCCTATTTGGTCAAACACTACATTTAAATCGTCTCGCTCGGCGGTGAGTCTGCGCATAGTCTTGACAAAATTGTTGCCCCAGCGTGAGTATAGCCACGCTGTGCGTATGATTATCGACTTGCACCCTGTTGCTACAATGGCCTTCTCTCCGGCAAGTTTGGTCTTGCCGTAAACGCCAGTAGGGCAGGTGTCGTCGGTCTCGACGTATGGGATGGACGATGTGCCGTCAAACACATAGTCAGTCGACACGTGAATAAGGGTGGCGCAGACTTGCTTTGCCGCTATGGCAAGGTTGTTTGATGCCTGGTTGTTGATGAGGTCAGCGCGCGCCGAATCGTCTTCTGCTTTGTCTACATTGGTATAGGCGGCACAGTTGATGATTATATCGGCCTTCGTTTGCGCTACCTTGTTGCAGACGGCTTCAAGATCGGTAATGTCGAGTTCCGCAAGATCGGTAAAGATGAAATTGTGTTTGCTCGATTTTGCCACACGACGCATTTCATTGCCAAGTTGTCCGTTGGCACCGGTTACGAGTATGTTCATTCTTCGTAGAGATTATCGTTGTAGTCAAACAGCCATTCGGCATCCTTGAGCAGTGGATGGCATTTGTCTTTGTTGGAGAGAATTATTTTGTCGGCAGGGATTTGCCAGTCTATCCCTAACGTCGGGTCGTCCCAGGCAATAGCCCCTTCACTTTGCGGTGCATAGAAATTGTCGCACTTATATTGGAATACGACATCTTCGGTAAGTACGCTGAAGCCGTGGGCAAAGCCGCGAGGGATGAAGAACTGGCGATGGTTTTCGGCGGTCAGTTCCACTGCAACGTGTTGTCCGAACGTTGGAGAGCCTTTGCGGATGTCGACCGCAACGTCAAGTACTGCACCTTTCACTACTCTGACGAGTTTCGACTGCGCAAACGGCGGCTTCTGGAAATGTAGCCCGCGAAGCACTCCAAACGACGACCGGCTTTCATTGTCCTGCACAAACCTTGCGGTGCGCACCTGTTTGTTGAAGTCGCGCTCGGAAAATGATTCGAAGAAATATCCTCGGTCGTCGGTGAAGATGCGAGGCTCAATGATTACCACGCCCTCGATATCGGTAGCGATTACATTCATTTATTCTAATCCTAATTCTTTGATTACTTTAAGTAAATACTGTCCATACTGATTCTTGATCATTGGTTGTGCCAGTTGCCGCATCTTCTCGGCGGTTATCCAACCCTTGCGCAATGCGATTCCTTCCAGACAGGCAATTTTCAGACCTTGTCGTTTCTCGATAACCTCCACAAAAATAGAGGCATCTGCAAGAGAGTCGTGCGTGCCAGTGTCGAGCCATGCAAATCCGCGCTCAAGGGTTTTGACTTTCAGTTGTCCACTGTCGAGGAACGCTTGATTGACCGATGTTATCTCAAGTTCGCCTCGGGCTGACGGCTTTATGCTTTTTGCAATCTCGACCACTTTGTTTGGGTAGAAATAGAGTCCGACTATAGCATAATTCGATTTCGGATTCTTCGGCTTTTCCTCAATTGACAGGCAGTTGCCGTTGCCGTCAAATTCGGCTACGCCGTAACGTTCCGGATCGTCGACCCAATAGCCAAACACGGTGGCATTGCCATCTACATCTACATTTTTAACCGCTTCTGCCAATACAGATGTGAAACCCGAACCTTGGAAGATGTTGTCGCCAAGCACGAGGCACACAGAGTCGTCGCCGATAAACTTATCGCCTATGATGAATGCCTGTGCCAACCCGTCGGGTGACGGTTGCTCTGCATATTCAAACCTTACGCCGAAATCGCTGCCATCGCCGAGAAGGCGCTTGAATGAGGGCAGATCGGCAGGGGTGGAGATGATTAGAATGTCACGGATGTCGGCAAGCATTAATGCCGATATCGGATAATAAATCATCGGCTTGTCATAGACTGGCAGCAACTGTTTGCTCACGCCTTTGGTGATAGGGTAGAGCCGTGTGCCGGAGCCTCCTGCAAGAACTATTCCTTTCATCTTGTTGTATGTTGTCTTTATTTAGCCGTAAAATTACTATAAAAATCCATTTTCAGCAAATGAAGCAATGCGATTGCGTGAAAAAGAAAGAGCCGGCATCTCATAGGAGATACCAGCCCTTTTTATGGGTATCAGAAAAACGACTACAATTTTTCTATGATATAAGACGTTTCTGCGGCAAGTGTGGCAGTGAGCGTGCCGTGGTCGACAGTAAATGTCGTGCCGTGAACTTGATCGGTGTATTTGCCGTTCGGGAGCTTTGTGGCAACGCTAAGTTTAGTAGCGCTTTGCGAGAGGTTTACAATGGCTGCGCCTTTCTTTCCGCGGGCAACAATGACTACTTGTCCGTCGTTGGCAGTAGAGATGTTTTCCTTCTGACCTTTCATTTCCTTGCGGAATTTGTTGACAGCAACGACCTCTGGGTGTCGGAATTCATCATTGCCCTTCGATCCCATAAGGTTGTTGCCCCAGATGTTTTCGCTTGTTCTGCCGTCAGGACGGGAGAAGAATAATGGGTTACCATTCTGTCGTGCGGCAAGGATTGTCCATCCGAGGCGGATTTGAGTGTCGGACAGTGATGCTGATTCGTTATTGTTGCAATAGGTGTCGTGAGACTCTACCCAAGTGGTGAGTTTTGATGCATCTGCCGGATGACACCAGTCGCACACTTTTTCCTTAGTTGCGGTGCGCTTCTCAAGAATGTCGCGGAGCACCCATCCGTAACTGCTTGCAGTCACGTTCATATATTCTGAATATTCCTTTTCCTTTACGTTGCGGTCTTGAAGAACTTCGCCGTAGATAAACAATTTGTCACGGTCCTTCAACTGGTAGCCTTTGATAGCCTTTTTGCCAAGCGCAACCAGCCAGAAGTCGTTTTCTTTCGATTTTGGATCTAATGGATCGGACGGCAGCCCAATGTGCTTGGCTGTGTCATAACGGAAGCCACCTACGCCGCAGTCGATAAGGTCTTGCACATACTGCATATAGTAGTATTGGAAATCCGGATTTTCTGTGTTTACGTCAGGGAGTCCGCCAACGCCGCTTGTAGTGCATTGTAGCCGGTCGTTGTAGTCCTTGATTTCCACCAAGCCGTTGGCGTGGTAGAGTTTGTCGCGACCACCGACAGCATTTACAAATTCGTCGGTAACGGCATCGAGGGTGAAAGTGGTATGGTTCGGAAGAACATCGACAATTATGCGTACGCCATATTTCTTGGCTTCATCGCAAAGAGCCTTCAATTCATCGCGAGTCCCCATCACATAGTTGCCAATCGACCATTCGATTGGTTGATAGAGGTAATACCATTTGCCGTTTCCCAAAAGTTGCATACCGCCATTGTCTCCGGGGATGCAGCGGTTGGCAGGGGATGTTTGGACGATTGTGTATCCGGCATCGGCAATGTCCTTCATATTCTCCCGGATGGTGTTGAATGACCAGCACCAGGCGTGAAGAATTGTTTCTGTTTCTGTAGTTCGGCAAGAAGCCTCGCCTTTGGCCTTTGATGAAGCCATAATGTTGCCGCTTGCAGCAAGCATCGCAACAATTAAAATAAGTGAAATAAAATAGTACTTCATAATATTAAAGTTTCATAGTGATACAAAGATAATGTAAATGGCATAATATAATCATATCGGTATGGATTTATTTTGATTGGAATAAAAAAGAATGCATTTTGTGACAAATTTTAAGTTTTGTGTGAAAAATGTAGCAAAACGAAATAAAAAATCAAAAAACGATGAAAAAATTTTGGCAATAATGATATTCTGCTTACCTTTGTGCTGTCAAAATAAAAAAAGAATGGCAAAATGAGTGAATTGATCTTTACGAAGATGCATGGTGCAGGCAATGACTATATTTATGTTGATTGTATGAAGTCGTGCCCGTCTGAGCCTCAGAAACTTTCGGCGCGTTTGAGCGACCGACACAAGGGGGTTGGCGCTGATGGTCTAGTGCTCATAATGCCGTCGAAAGAGGCTGATTTTAGGATGCGGATGTTCAATGCCGACGGATCAGAAGGGAAGATGTGTGGAAATGCCGCACGTTGCGTCGGAAAATACGTCTTTGAAAAAGGGCTGACAACGAAACATTCCGTATTGTTGGAAACATTGTCGGGTATCAAGCGCTTGGATTTGAGTGTAAAAGATGGAATCGTTGAAGGAGTGACCGTTGATATGGGATGTCCAATGCTCGAAGCCTCGCTTATTCCAGTCAAGTCAGATTATATAAAAGATATAAAGATAGCAACGAGCAGAGGCGAAGTCTCTCTAACAGCCGTGTCGATGGGTAATCCTCACGGCGTTGTTTTTTGTAATCTGGCAGAAGTCGATGTGCATGGCCTTGGCGGGGAATTGGAAGTGAATCCAATTTTTCCGGACAGAGCCAACATTGAGTTTGTGGAAGTCTTGGTCGCAGACCATCTGAGGATGCGTGTGTGGGAGAGAGGAAGTGGCGAGACGATGGCTTGCGGAACTGGTGCTTGCGCATCGGTGGTGGCAGGTGCATTGACTGGTCGTTGCGGTCGGTATGCAGTACTCGATTTGCTCGGCGGACAGCTTGAGGTGGAGTGGCGCGAGAGCGACGGACATGTATATTTGAGCGGTCCGGCAGAATTTTCCTTTGAAGGGAAAGTGCGAATTTGACAGAAAATCGGTAACTTTGCCTCACAAAGGCAAAACATTTTTGAAAACAGGTAAAAAAGATAACTATACAACAAAATTGTTATGTCAACATTAAGATTTAAAGTGGTAGAAGAAGCCTATGGCCGCAAAGCGGTGCCAGTGGCTATCCCAAGCGAGCGTCCGAGTGAATACTATGGTGAATATGTGTTCAATCGTGCGCAGATGTACAAATATCTTGACAAGAGCACTTATGATGCTCTTGTGTATGCTATTGACAACAAGGAATCATTGAGCCGCAAGCTTGCTGACCAGGTGGCTGCCGGTATGAAGCAATGGGCAATGGATCACGGAGCCCGTCACTATTCACACTGGTTTGCTCCGTTGACCGACGGTACGGCAGAGAAGCATGACGGATTTATCGAACACGACGGTAAAGGCGGTGTGGTTGAGGAATTCACCGGTAAGTTGCTTGTACAACAGGAGCCGGATGCTTCAAGTTTCCCTAACGGTGGTATCCGCAATACATTCGAGGCTCGTGGATATTCTGCGTGGGACATCTCTTCTCCAGCTTTTATCATTGACCATACATTGTGTATCCCGACAATCTTTATCGCATACACAGGTGAGTCGCTCGACTACAAGACTCCGCTTCTTCGCGCACTCAACAGCGTTGATAAAGCCGGAACGGCAGTGGCTCGCTATTTTGACGAGAACGTTAAGCACGTTATTTCATACCTCGGATGGGAGCAAGAGTATTTCCTCGTTGACAAGGCTCTCTATGCAGCCCGTCCAGACTTGGTGATGACTGGTCGCACATTGATGGGTCATGAGAGTGCCAAGAACCAACAACTTGAGGATCACTATTTCGGCTCAATCCCTTCTCGTGTTGAGGCATTTATGCTTGACCTTGAGATTGAATGCCACCGACTTGGCATCCCGGCAAAAACTCGCCACAACGAGGTTGCTCCAAATCAGTTCGAGTTGGCTCCGGTATTTGAGGAGACAAACCTTGCCAACGACCACAACTTGCTTTTGATGTCGTTGATGACCGAGGTTGCTCACCGTCACAACTTTGAGGTGCTTCTTCACGAAAAGCCATTTGCAGGAGTCAATGGCTCGGGTAAGCACAACAACTGGAGCCTTGGTACAGATACCGGTGCGATGTTGTTCAGCCCTGGCAAAACACCAAAGGATAACCTTCAGTTTATTGCATTTCTTGCCAACGTTATGGCAGCCGTTCAGCGTCACAACGCATTGCTGAAGGCTTCAATCTCGTCAGCAACCAACGAACACCGTCTTGGAGCCAACGAGGCACCGCCAGCAATCATCTCAATGTTCCTCGGCGCTCAGATTACCGACGTTATCAACCGTTTGATTAGCGATACAGAGGATGATGATTTCGCATTCTCAGGCAAAGAAGGTCTTACTCTGAAGAATGTTTCACAGATTCCTGAATTGCTCGTCGACAATACAGACCGTAACCGTACATCACCATTCGCATTCACTGGTAACCGCTTTGAGTTCCGTGCAATCGGTTCTTCAGCCAACTGCGCATCAGCAATGACTGCAATCAATGCTGCCGTAGCGGAGCAACTTACCAAGTTTAAGGTTGCCGTTGACGCACGAATCGCCGCTGGTGAAATCAAAGAGCACGCAATTCTTGAGGAATCCAAGAAACTCTTTCGCGAAAACCAGGCTATCCATTTCGATGGCAACGGATATAGCGACGAATGGAAAGAGGAGGCAGCACGCCGCGGTCTTGACTGCGAATCGAGTGTGCCACGCATCTTCGACGCTTATCTCAAACCTGAGAGCATCGAACTGTTCAAGAGCACTGGCGTGTTCTCAGAGGTTGAACTTGAGGCTCGCAACGAAGTGAAGTGGGAGATGTACACCAAGAAATTGCAAATCGAAGCACGTGTGCTCGGTGACTTGGCAATCAACCATATCATCCCAGTTGCAACACGCTATCAGTCATTGCTCCTCGACAACGTGATGAAGATCAAGACAATCTTCGAAGGAAACGATGACGGCTTGGCAGAACAGGAGAAAGAAACAATCAAGAAGATTGCAAAACATATGTTTGTTATCAAAGATGAGGTTGCTAAGATGGTAAATGCCCGCAAAGCAGCCAACAAGATTGAGAACGAACGTGAGAAAGCAATCCAATACCACGACACGGTTAAGCCTCTGATGGACGTTATCCGCTATCACATCGACAAACTCGAATTGATGGTTGACAACGAAATGTGGCCGTTGCCTAAGTATAGAGAACTTTTGTTTATACGATAATACGCTTTAATGGAGCAAATAAAACATGAATGTGGTGTGGCGATGATTCGGCTTTTGAAGCCGCTTCGCCACTACTACGAAAAATATGGTGCATACACTTACGGGCTCAACAAACTCTATTTGTTGATGGAGAAGCAGCACAACCGAGGTCAAGAGGCCGCGGGTGTCGGTTGCGTCAAACTTAACGTGGAGCCCGGAAGTGAATACATCAATCGAGAGAGAGCCCTTGGCGCTGGTGCTATTCAGGAAATATTCGACAAGGTAAATCACGAAATTGATGCTGCAATGCACACAAGCAACACAATTGAGGATGTCCCATATATAGGTGAACTATATATGGGGCATTTGCGCTATAGTACCACTGGTAAGTCGGGAATGAGTTATGTGCACCCGTTCCTCCGTCGAAACAACTGGCGCTCACGCAATTTGTTGCTTTGTGGCAATTTCAATATGACCAATGTCGACCAGATTTTCGATGCCGTAGTGAATCAAGGTCAGCATCCTCGCATCTATTCCGATACGTTTATGATTCTTGAGCAACTCGGACATGCTCTCGATTGTGAGCACGACAGGTTGTATCGCGAATACAGCAAAACAGTGGACAACGGCAATGACTTGGCGCGAAAGATTGAAGACAATCTATGCATTGACAATATCCTTCGCAATCAGGCAAACCTTTGGGATGGCGGTTTTGTGATTTGCGGTATGACGGGATCGGGAGATATGTTTGCGTTGCGCGACAGCAAGGGCATCCGTCCGGCGTTCTACTATCATGACGATGAAATCGTTGTTGTGGCATCGGAGCGTCCTGTCATTCAGACGGTACTTAATGTTAGTGTCGACGACGTTAAGGAATTGGCACCTGGCTCGGCTTTGATTGTAAACAAGAAAGGTGACCTTGCCATTGATGATATTCTCGGACAGTCAGACAATCAACGTTGCTCGTTTGAGAGAATATATTTCTCAAGAGGCAGCGATAAGGACATTTATGCAGAACGGAAAGCCCTCGGAGAGAATGTTGTGCCCGACCTGTTGAATGCTATAGACAATGACCTCGACAATACAGTGTTCTCGTTTATCCCGAATACAGCAGAAGTGGCGTTCTATGGCATGATGGAAGGTCTTGAGCACAGGTTGTCGCAACAAAAGGCAGAGGAGATAAAAGCCCTTGACCCGAAGGCTTCCGACTACGATGTCCAACTCTCGGCAATCCTCAATCGCAGACTTCGTCAAGAGAAAGTGGCAATTAAGGATATCAAACTTCGCACCTTCATCGCTGAAGGCACATCGCGCAACGATCTTGCTGCGCATGTCTACGATGTTACTTACGGAGTGGTGCGTCCGACCGACAATCTAGTCGTTATCGATGACAGCATTGTGCGCGGCACGACATTGAAGCAGTCAATCATCCGGATGCTCGACAGACTGAATCCGAAGAAGATAGTCGTTGTGTCATCTTCTCCGCAAGTGCGCTTCCCAGATTGTTACGGAATCGATATGTCGCGAATGGGCGAATTTATTGCTTTCAAGGCGGCGATTGAGTTGCTTAAGGATCGTGGTATGCAGAATGTCATTGACGAGACTTACAACGAATGCCTTCGCCAGTTGAAACGACCTATGGCGGAAATGGAAAATGCAGTGAAGCGCATTTATGCACCATTTACCGATAAGGAAATATCGAAGAAAATGGCAGAGATGCTCACGCCGAAAGGGACGAAAGCCAAGGTGGAGATTGTTTACCAGACAATTGACGGTATGCACAAGGCAATACCGACGTGTCCGGGCGACTGGTATTTCTCCGGTAACTATCCTACACCTGGAGGCAATAGACTTGTTGATCAGGCGTTTGTCAATTTCTATGAGGGCAATACGGAGAGACGTTAGTATAATAAAATAACAGAAATATCGTTAAAGTCATTAGGGGCAATATCCTCTAATGACTTTGGCTTAAAATGAATATGAAGAAAATCAGTATAATATTAAGTGGAATGGCAGCAGCGGCAAGTATGTCGGCGGCAACGCCTGTGCTCAATTATCCTGTGGCAGAGAAGCAGGATGTTGTGGATGATTATTTCGGGACAAAAGTTGCTGACCCTTACCGTTGGCTTGAAAATGACACGTCGCGACAGACTGTGGAATGGGTTGCTGCTCAGCGTGCGGTGACCGGCAAGTATCTTCAGTCGTTGCCTTATCGTAGCGAAATTGCGCAGCAACTGCGCGGAATGATGGGCATCGAGCAGATTTCTGCACCGACAAAGAAGAAGGGCAAGTATTACTATTTCTACAATAGCGGCACTCAAAACCAATCGGTGCTCTATGTGGCGGACAAGCCAGGTGAGCGAGGTCGTGTGCTTCTCGATCCGAACGAACTCTCAAAAGAGGGAACAGTGGCGCTTCAAGACGTGGAATTTTCAAAGGACGGCAAATATATGCTCTATGTCGTTTCACGCAACGGCTCTGATTGGGAAGAGGTCTATGTGAAGGATGTTGCAACAGGCAAAGACATTGAAGACCATTTGAAATGGGTCAAGGTGTCGTATTTCTCGTGGTATAAGGACGGCTTCTTCTACAGCGCATACGATGCGCCGGCAGATGGCAAGGAGTATTCTAACTCAAACGAAAACCATAAGATTTATTATCACAAAATCGGCACTTCGCAAAAGGAGGACAAACTGATATTTCAAGATGAACGTTATCCGTTGCGATTCTTTCTTGCCTATGCCGAGGAGGATGCAGACCTTCTGTTTCTGTATGTGGAAGGAGTAGGAAACGGTCAAGGATTGTATGTGAAAAATCTGAAGGACAAGAACTCGGAATTTGCCTGCATCAATGATGATTTAGATTGTCAATGTTCGCTTGTGGGTGTAGTGAAAAACAAGATGTACTTGTTGACTAACCAAGGCGCGCCAAAAGGTCGGCTTGTGGTGGCAGACGTCAAGACTCCGCAAAACTGGACAGATGTGCTTCCTGAAACAGGTAATGTGCTCTCGAATGTCGGCGTTATTGACGGCAAACTTGTGGCAGTCTATGATAAAGATGCTTCAAACCATGCTTATGTGTATAGCCTCAAGGGCGAATTGCTCCACGAAGTGGCGTTGCCAAGCGTCGGCACTGTAGCATTCTCAGGCTCGGCTAAAAGCAAGGACGTTTACTACACGTTCTCTTCGTTTGTCTATCCTCCTACTGTTTATAAATACGACATAAACAAAAATACGTCGGTCGTTTATAGTCAACCGAAAGTCGACTTCTCTCCGGAGGACTATGTAACGGAACAAGTGTTCTTCCCAAGCAAGGACGGCACAAAGATTCCTATGACACTTACCTATAAGAAGGGACTCAAGCGCGACGGTAGCAACCCGTTGTGGATTTACGGATATGGCGGATTCAATATCACAATGTATCCGAGTTTCAAGTCACGCCGTATGTTTATCCTTGAGAACGGATTCGTTTATGCCCAAGTTAATCTCCGCGGCGGCAACGAGTATGGCGAAGAGTGGCACAAGGCTGGCACAAAGATGCAAAAGCAAAACGTGTTTGACGATTTCACCACGGCAGCAGAGTGGTGCATCGCAAACGGATATACGAGCAAAGGCAAAATTGTAGCAGAGGGCGGCTCTAATGGCGGTCTGCTTGTCGGTGCGTGTGTCAACCAACGCCCGGACTTGTATGCCGTGGCATTCCCGATGGTCGGCGTGATGGATATGCTGAGATTCCATAAGTTCACCATTGGCTGGAACTGGGCTCCGGACTATGGCACAAGTGCAGACAGCAAAGAAATGTTTGAATATCTGAAGGCATATTCGCCGCTTCACAATATAAAGAACGACGGTACGGTCTATCCTGCAATAATGGTAACAACTGCCGACCACGATGATCGAGTGGTGCCAGCGCATTCGTTCAAATATGCGGCTACATTGCAGGCAAGCAACACCGGTGACCAGCCTAAAATCATCCGCATTGAGAGCAATGCCGGCCACGGAGGCGGTATGCCGTTTGATAAGGTGATTGCTGAATATGCTGATGTCTATGCTTTTGCCTTCAATATCCTTGGCATAAAGCCATCAACTGTGAAATAAATATGTGCAGAAAACAATTAATGACCACTGGACTGGTTGCGTTGGCTACTGTAGCCTCTGCTGCCAGTCCAGCATATTATAAGGCAACGGCGAGGATTGACTCGTTGATGCAGTCTATGTTTGCCGACGGCGAGCCCGGTGCTGCTATTGTCATAGCGAAAGGTGATGAAATAGTCATTGACAAAGGCTATGGAGTTGCAGACATTGTGAGCAGTGAGAAGATTGATGGCAATACAATGTTTAACTTGGCGTCGATTTCTAAACAGTTTACGGTAGCCGGTGTAATGGTTCTTGCCGATAAGGGCAAGTTGAGCGTTGACGACCCAGTGTCGAAATATCTTGACTATGAAAGTCCGCAATGGAAGAAGATAAAACTTTGCCACTTGATGAGCCATTCTTCCGGCGTGATTGACCTCCGTCCGCGCACCGACCGTCAATGGATGATCCACGCCACAGATATGGAGAGTGTCGCATATCTGGACACGCTCTCGCAGTTCCGTTTTGAGCCTGGAACGGCATACGAGTATATCAACCCGACGTTTCAAGTACTCGAATGCATCGTTATGAAACTGTCGGGGATGACGTTTGATGACTATCAGCAGGAAAATGTGTTTAATCCGGCAGGACTCAGTTGCACAACATATTTTGAGCCGAACAAGGCAATCGCTAATATGGCGCATGCTTATCAGTGCGGAGACAATGCTGGCGAGCAGGATTTTGCTGGGAAAGTTTCGGCGATAGGGAAGACTGTTGTCGAAGGTTCGAAATGGAAGGAGTGCGACTATGGTGAAGAAACATTCTTTGCGACAAAGGCCGATGGCGGAATCTATTCATCCACTCACGAGATGCTGAAATGGATGACTGCATTGGAGCAAGGGAAAGTGATATCGACAAAAGCGTTGGAGCAGGCCTATGCCCCTCATACGAAGGTGTCGGGCAGTCAATATTGTGACTATCAGAATCGTCCCAATACGTGGTATGGATATGGCTTCTTTCTCGACAGAACTCCGGGTATGCCTGAGAAAATCTATCACACAGGCGACAACGGCGGCTTTCAGAACTATGCGGCATCATATCCGTCGTGCGGAGTGAAAATTATAGTCCTCGCCAACCGTAATGACTTTGACCGCTGGACATTAGTTAAGAGAATAGACCATATCCTGAAAGATGATGGAATTTTGGAATAGAATAAAAAGTTAGAAATATGATAGAATATGTAAAAGGGGAAATCGCAGAGATTACACCGGCGTATACTGTAGTGGAATGCAGTGGAGTGGGATATATGCTCAACATCTCACTCAATACCTACACGCAGTTGCAGAATCAGAAGCAGGCAAAAATCTATGCGTATGAATCAATCCGTGAAGATGCTCACGTGCTGTTCGGATTTGCGAGCAAAGAAGAGCGCGAACTGTTTGTTCTGCTTATCTCGGTGTCGGGAGTCGGACCGAACACAGCCCGCATGATTCTGTCGTCATTCGCCCCATCCGATTTGAAGGGCGTAATCGCTTCCGGCAATGTTAATTTGCTGAAAGGGGTGAAGGGAATCGGCGCAAAAACAGCGCAACGCATAATTGTTGACCTTAAGGATAAAATAAAACAGGGTGAAGATACGTTTATATTACAGTTGGAAAGCAAGTCGGAGGCTTACGAGGAAGCCGTTGCGGCACTTGTAATGCTCGGATTTCCACAGGCAGCGGTGCAAAAGGCTGTCGGAAATCTCTTGAAGGAGAGCCCGGACGACAAGGTCGAGAGTTTGATAAAGAAGGCCTTGAAAATGTTGTAGCCGATTTCTCCTCGCTCCGGCATTTAAGAACAATCCTGTTTTATTAAATGAACAACCGAGGACAGAAAAAATATATACTGATGCTTATAGCCGGGGTAGTGCTCTATTCCGTCTATAGCATTGGCTTCGCACAATACAACAAATCGACAGTTGCCGCTCCGCCTACAATCTTTACTGGTAGGAGTGCTGCAACCGATTCTTCGAATCTGCATTATCCGGTAAAACAGACGGTTACACCGGGTTATGATGAACTGCTTGGGCAAGACCGTCAAGCAATAGACCTTAAAGATCCGTCCAACATCAAGACTGAAGTAGAATATGACTATAAGACAGATACTTATGTGGTTCGCACCAAGGTCGGTGATCAGGAAATAGCCACTCCGTTCATCCTTTCTTCAGAGGCTTACAACAATATGGAGGTGCGCAACTCGATGATGGACTATTACCGTAAGCGCAACGCTGAGAATTTCGAGCAAAAGGACAAGAAGAAATTCAACATCTTCGATATGAAGTTCGGACTCGGACCTCTGGAAAAAGTGTTTGGCCCCGGTGGCGTCCAACTGAAGACACAAGGTTCGGTGCAGGTCAAGATGGGAATAAAGTCGAACAAGACCGATAACCCGGCTCTCCCAGCGAGTGCACGGCGCAAAACATATTTCGACTTTGACCAGAAAATACAGGCCACAATTGATGCGTCGGTAGGCGATAAGTTGAAATTCAATATGACTTACAATACCGATGCAACGTTTGATTTCGACTCTAAAAACCTGAAACTTAAGTATGACGGTAAGGAAGATGAAATCATCAAATCAATAGAAGCCGGCAATGTGTCGATGACAACTGGATCTTCGCTTATCAAGGGTAGCACGGCCTTGTTCGGTTTGAAAACCAAATTGCAGTTTGGTAAATTTACAATCACGGCATTGGCATCACAGCAGAACTCCGAGTCGCAGACGGTCAGCACCAAAGGCGGGTCGCAGACAACACAGTTTTCAATCAATGCTGATGACTACGACAAGAACCGCTACTTCTTCTTAGCTCATTTCTTCCGCGACAATTATGACTATAATGCGTCGAAATTGCCGTATGTTCTTTCTGGGGTGAATATCACACGCATTGAGGTGTGGGTGACCAACCAGAGAGGCACATACAACGAGGCTCGCCATCTTGTCGGTTTTATGGATATGGGTGAGAACAAGCATTTGCAGAACAGCCACTGGATTCCACAAGCAACCCCCGACAACCCAAGCAACAATTCCAACAACCTCGTTTCCGAAATCAAGACAAACTATTCCGGTGCGCGTGAAATCAGTCAAGTGTCTACGGCATTGGAACCGCTGCAAGCCTATGGGATAGAGGGCGGACGTGACTATGAAAAGGTGGAGAGCGCAAGATTGTTGTCTTCCTCGGAATACAAACTGAATGCTACTCTCGGTTACATCTCTCTTAATTCAGCGCTCAATGCCGATGAAGTGTTGGCGGTGGCTTATGAGTACACTTATCAAGGGCAAGTTTACCAAGTGGGTGAGTTTTCAAGTGATGTAACAGACTCCAGCAAGGCACTTTTCGTGAAGATGCTCAAGGGCTCTACCGTGTCACCGAAATTTACAAACTGGGACTTGATGATGAAAAACGTCTATTCCCTGGGCGCATACCAAGTTCAGAAAAACAAGTTCAAACTCAATGTCAAGTACATGAGCGATTCGACTGGTGTGGCAGTTCAATATCTCCCGGCAGACCCAATCCGCAACAAACCGTTGATTCAAGTGCTCAATGTTGACCGTCTTGACTCCAACAACGAAAGTAATCCGGATGGCTTCTATGACTTTATTGACGGCTATACCATTAATGCGGCTCAAGGTAAGGTCATATTCCCTGTAGTAGAGCCTTTCGGCGATTATCTTGCAAAGCAGTTGACCAATGCCGCAGATGCCGAACGTTATTGTTATCATGAACTTTACGACTCTACGCAAACTGTAGCAAAGCAATTCCAGGACAAGAATAAATTCATATTGACCGGTGAATATCAGGCATCATCAGGCTCTACAATCCGTCTGAATGCAATGAATGTGCCTCGCGGATCGGTTGTCGTTACCGCAGGTGGCGTAACATTGACAGAGAATAGCGATTATACGGTCGATTACAATATGGGTACGGTGACCATCACCAACCAGAGCATCATCGACTCGGGAACCAATATTAGTGTGTCGCTTGAGAATCAGTCGATGTACAGCACCCAGCGCAAGACACTACTTGGACTTGATATGAACTATCAGTTCAACAAGGACTTCAATGTGGGTGCTACGTTGATGCATTTCTCAGAAAAGCCGTTGACGGAGAAAGTGAGTCTCGGTGACGAATTGATTAATAATACCATTTGGGGTGTCAATTTCTCGTACAACAAAAGTTTTATGTGGCTCACCAACTGGTTGAATGCCATACCGACAGTCAATGCTACGGCACCGTCGACTATCAGTATGCAAGGTGAGTTTGCCCAACTGATTCCACATAAGAAAAAATCAGGAACAAATGCCGGCAGTTCGTATCTCGACGATTTTGAAACATCGCAAAACACTATCGACATCCGCTCTCCGTATTCGTGGTTCTTGGCTTCGACTCCAAATGATCCTAATGGCGGACTTTTCCCGGAAGCGTCGTTGAGCAACAACGTAGACTACGGCAAGAACCGTGCGCTCTTGGCGTGGTACTACATTGACCGTATGTTCACCCAAAAGAACTCGTCGCTTTGTCCTGCATACATAAAAAATGACAAGGAACAATTGTCGAGCCCGTATGTGCGGGAGGTCACCACTCGCGAGATTTGGCCAAACCGAGAACTCAACTATGGTGAGGCATCAGCAATCCAGACACTGAACCTGTCGTTCTATCCTACAGAACGCGGTCCGTACAACCTCGACTACTCCAATATCGACTCTGGATTCAATCTCCTTAACCCAGAGAAGCGGTGGGGCGGTATTATGCGAAAACTTGACAACACCAACTTCGAGACCTCCAATATCGAATACATCCAGTTCTGGATGCTTGATCCGTTCTCGGTGGAAGGCGACACGAATGAAGGCGGTGACCTGTATTTTAACCTCGGTGAAATCAGTGAGGACATTTTGAAGGACGGCTACAAGTCGTATGAAAACGGCTTGCCTGCCGATGGCAGCACAACTGGTACACGCGAAACAGTATGGGGACGAGTGCCTACCGAAACGTCACTCACTTATGCATTCGACAACACTCAGGGTGCACGGAAGAACCAGGACGTTGGTCTGAACGGACTTTCAACGGAACAGGAATATGAGTTCTCCACCTACAAGGACTACCTTGACCATCTGCGCACGGTGTTGTCGCCAGAGAAGATTGCAGAAATGGAGGCAGACCAATTCTCGCCGTTTAACGACCCTGCCGGTGACAATTATCACTATTATCGAGGTTACGACTTCGATGAGCAAAGACTGTCTATCTTGGAACGCTATAAACACTATAACGGCACGGAAGGAAACTCTCTCGGCGATGATGATTCAAAGGATGCGCTTTATCAGTCATCGCGCAGTGTGCCTGATGTCGAAGACATAAACCAAGACAACACACTCAATGAATATGAACGCTACTATCAGTATCACATCTCGCTCCGTCGTCAGGATTTGGTAGTAGGGCAGAACTACATCACCGACAAGCAGGTGTCCACTGTGTCGCTTGCCAATGGAACGAAAGGAGAGGCAACATGGTATCAGTTCAAAATTCCGTTGAAGGATTATGAGAAAATCGTGGGCTCGATTTCCGACTTCTCTACAATCCGTTTCATCCGTATGTTCATGACAGGTTTCAAGCAGGCAACACATTTGCGTTTTGCCACTCTTGAACTTGTACGCGGCGATTGGCGTACCTATGACTACAATCTCAACTCGCGTGCCGATGCTCCACCAGAAGGTCGACTAGATTTGTCGGTTGTCAATATTGAGGAGAATTCAGGTCGTGAGCCAGTGAACTATGTGCTGCCTCCAGGCGTGAACCGTATCGTTGATCCAGGTCAGTCACAAATCACGCAACTCAATGAGCAGGCAATGTCGATGAAGTTGTCAAACCTTCAGTCTGGTGATGCTCGTGCGGTCTACAAGAACACGACGATGGACTTGCGTCTGTATAAGAGAATGCAGATGTTTACCCACGCTGAGCGCCTCATTGATGACGTTTCCGGGGAACTTCAGGATGGAGATTTCTCTGTGTTTATGCGTCTCGGAACAGACGTGAAGAGTAACTACTATGAATATGAGGTGCCGTTGAAACTTACCGCTCCGGGAAAGTATAATACTTACAACACCAACGACCAGTATGCCGTATGGCCAGAGGCAAACTTTATGGATATCACCCTGTCTGTGTTCACCAACTTGAAGAAGGAGCGCAACAGGGCAAAGCACGATGAATCGCAGAATGTAGGAAACACAACTCTTTATACAGGCTATGACCCTGACCATCAGTCGAACAAAGTCTCGATTTTGGGTAATCCGTCGTTGAGTGATGTGCGCGTGGTGATGATTGGCGTGCGCAACAATTCGAGTAAGGAAAAGAGTGGAGAAGTCTGGGTTAATGAATTGAAGGTTACCGACTTCGACCAAGATGGAGGTTGGGCTGCCAAAGGCAATGTAAATTTGGCACTTTCGGATGTGGCTACAGTCAACTTTGGCGGACACATTGAGACTGTGGGCTTTGGCAATGTCGACCAAAGCCTGTCATCGCGACGAATGGACGACTACAAGCAATATAACGTTGCTACGCAAGTCGATGTAGGTCGGTTCTTGCCCTCGAAGGCTAAACTCAAAGCACCTGTCTATTATTCTGTATCGAAAGAAAAGACATCACCAAAATACAACCCTCTTGATCAGGATATCCTTCTCAAAGATGCCCTTGATGAGGCATCTACAAAGGAGGAGCGAGACTCTATCAGTAACTATGCGGTAGAGCAGTCAACGGTGAAGAGTTTCAGTATCTCTGGCTTTAATTTCGGTGTCAAGAGTAAGGTGCCGATGCCTTGGGATCCTGCCAACTTTACGGTCAATTTCTCGTTCAACAAGCAGGAGAACATCTCTCCGACTGTTGAGTATGAACACATCAATGACTACCGCGGCAGTTTCCAATACAGTTACTCGCCGGTCTACAAGCCATTCAAGCCGTTCAACTTTATAAAGAGCAAGTCCAAGAACTTGAAATTCATCAAGGACTGGGAGTTTGGCTATGCGCCGTCGTCGTTGAGTTTCCTTACCAATATGACGCGTTACTACTACGAACTCCAGTCGCGCAATGAGGCGGATGTAGAGGTCGATGTGCCGGCGTCGGTCAGCAAGAATTTCTACTGGGATCGTCAGTTCGCAATCACTTGGAATCTCACCAAGTCTTTGACGCTGTCGTTCAATTCAAACACGATGGCGCGCATAGAAGAGGCGGTAGGACAGGTGAATAAAAAATTGTTCCCTGACAAATACAAAGAGTGGCGTGACACAGTGATGAGAAGTATACGAGATTTCGGTACGCCTTGGAATTATAGCCAATCGTTTACGGCATCGTATAAAGCACCGTTCAGTAAAATCCCGGTACTCGATTTTCTCAATGCGAATGTGAGTTACAATGCAACGTATAAATGGGATCGAGGTGCGGACGTGGAAGATGCTGTGGTTGGAAACTCGATTACAAACAATGTTGTGTGGAATCTTGACTCTAAAATCAATTTCGAGACGCTCTACAACAAATCGAAATATCTGAAAGAGGTCAACAAGCGATTCTCCAACAACTCACGTTCGAACAAGGAAAAGGAGCGCAAGCCGCGCAAATTCCAGCGAACATATCAGTTGACAGACTCGATAGTTGCGGTGAAGCACAACTTACGCAGCAAGAAAGTAAAGATTTCGGCAACGACAATCGACGGTAAACCGATAGCGTTGAAGACTAAGGTCGTTGACGAAAACAACCTTCAGATTCTCACGACCGGTACGCAAACGGTTAAACTTATCGTGACGGAAGACTTGACAAAGGATGTGAATATCTGGAAAGAAATAGCAGACCACACAGCCCGCTTTGCAATGATGACACGCAGTGCAAGTTTCCGTTGGAGAAACACTCGGACATCAAACATTCCTCAGTTTGTCCCTGAGGTGGGAGATCTTTTGGGACAGAGCAAAAGTTACGGTCCGATGTCACCGGGATTGGATTTTGCCTTTGGCTTTACAGGCGAGTCGTATCTGAACAAGGCTATGGAGCGCGGTTGGCTGCTTGGCGATGAAAACCAGACCAGTCCTGCTATATTCTCCAAGACAGAGGAATTTAATTTTGAGGTTCAACTGGAGCCTGTTCGTGGCTTGAAGATACAACTCACGGCTAACCGCACGGACAACCGCACGAACCAGATACAGTTTATGTACAGTTCGATGCCTACAACCAGAAGCGGCAGTTTCACGATGACCACATGTGCCATAGCGACGGCTTTGCGTAAATCATCGTCGAGCGATGGCTACAATAGCAAAGCCTACAACACCTTTCTTGAGAACATCCCCAAAGTGGCTGCCCGACTTGAGCAGAAATATAGAGGAATGCAGTATCCGGATGTCGGCTTTATCAGCGGAACAGAGTATGCAGGTCAGCCGTACAGTAGTGATAACGGCGGAGTCAATGAAGCAAGCGGCGACGTGCTGATACCGGCTTTCTTGGCAGCATACACAGGTAAAGACCCGAACAAGGTGACGACATCTTTCTTTCCAGCGTTGTCGCAAATTTTGCCAAACTGGCGCATTACATACGATGGACTAATCAAGATTGGCGGACTCAGCAATATCTTCCGCAGTTTGACGTTGTCGCACGCCTACCAGTGCACCTACAGCGTAGGCTCGTTTACGTCCTACCTTAATTGGGTAGGCGTAGGCTCTGGCGATATGGGCTTCACACGCGACGAACAAACTCAAAATCCAATTCCTTCGTCGCCTTACAACATCTCGTCTGTGACGATTACCGAGAAGTTTGCTCCGCTCATAGGCATCTCAGCAACATTGAAAAACAATTTGACACTCAATATGGAATATCGGGATAGTCGAACGTTGACACTCAACACGAGTGCCGGACAATTAGTGGAGGCTTCACAGAAGGCCATCACGGTAGGCGGTGGATATAAGATTGCCAATTTCAATACTGTCTTGAAGATGAAGGGCAGCCAGAAGGGTGTAAGCAATGACTTGACCCTTAATGCGGATTTCTCGTTCCAGAACAATCAATCACTGATTCGCAAGATGCAGGAAGGAACGAGTCAGGCTACTGCCGGCACTCAGTCCATTGCCATCAATTTCACGGCAAGTTATGTGCTTAGCAAGAGAATCACGCTTCAGGCATATTTCGACCATCAAATCAACAAGCCGCTGATTTCGTCGAGTGCATACCCAACAACCAATAGCAATTATGGCATATCCATCAACTTGTCGTTGGCGCAGTAAAACAGAATGATTATGAGCAACAGGAAAGATAAACTTAAAGATGATAAATCGAAGGCTACAGTTGTCGATGGCATCATACGGTTATATGGCAAACATGCAGCAGTGTATAACTGGACAGTTGTAGGACTGCTGTTTGTCTTGGCGTTGTATGTCCGCATCAATGCGATAGCAGGCAAGACCGAATTGCATTCTGACGAAGTGTTTTCGATGGCATTGTGCACATGCAACCCGAACTACAACGTGCCGATTCACGATGGCGACTATACTGGAGCGCAACTTAAAGAAATGCTTGTGCAGAGTGGAGACGGTGGGGTAAAGGGTATGCTTTCCGATGTAGGACAGTTGTGGCTGAACAATGGTGATGCACCACATGCCAGTCTTTATTATATGGCTCTGAGAATGGCATTGACAGGCTATGACAGTTATGACCTTTCAGACTACATTTGGCGTGGAGGTGTGCTGAACCTGTTGTTCTTTGCGTTGTCGTTTGTGTTCATGTATAAATTGCTACGGCGGATTTTCGGCGAACGACATATGTTGGTGTTCGTAGGGCTGGCATTGGCTTATTTCAATCTATTATCAATACGCAATACGATGCTTATACGCGAATACCAAATGGCAGAGGCTGCAATTGTGATGCTGACGTATGCGGCAGTCGGTTTTGTGCAACGCCTCAGGCATGGCGAAAAGGTGAAGAAATGCAGATTTGTCATAGCCTTCGGATTGCTTGTAGGATGCACCGTGTCGTTGGGCTATTTTAATTCGTTCTATGTAATCGGACTTTGTTTGGCTTTGGCCGCAGCATGTTTGCGACACAAACGGAAAGGGGAGATTCTTCTGATTGTTTATGCTGGACTTGCTGCATTGGTGTTTGCATACGCTATTTATCCTGGATTTTTCAATTTTATACTGCATAAGACCGTACATCAGTCAATGGCATTCCGCAAGTTTCCATTGGCAATGTCTGTGACATTTACACGCGACATCCGTCACCTGTTGTTCATTTCCTACGGATTCTGGATTGTGGTTGCCGCTTTGCTGGTCGCAATATTTTCAAAAGGCGGATTCAAGAAACTTTTTGATGGTGGATATTTCGTATGGCTTCCGCTGATTGTTGTGGTTTGTATGCCGTTGATTCAGTACGCATCGATACTCAAGCATCCGCGTTACTATTATAGCCTTATTCCGATATTGATGCTTTTAGTGCCACAGTCGTTGGCTGCAATGCCTGCGCTTTGGCGTAGATATTTCGGAATCCTAATCATCTTATTCTTCCCTGTGCTAACGCCGCAAATCCATTTCAAGGCCAAGTATGGATGGACGGCTGTGCAGAAAGAACTGTCACGCCCGGTGACATTCTATAAGTTGAATCCGAATGAACTTATCCAACTGGTTCCGAATCTTGGCGACGGGATAACATACAAGGTAATCAATGAAGGAACGCTCGAAATTGGAAATGACAGTTCAGCGGAGAAACTTGTGGTGTCAAAAATGGGTAAAATCGACAGCGACAAATTCGTGTTTGTCGGGAAATCTATATGGAACAACAATATCTATCTATTCAATGTTAAAAATGCAGATTCATCGGACACTGAAAAATAGCATTCTTGCAGCAGCCGTTGGCTTGTCTATTGCGTCGTGTACGAAGGAGACCGCCAGTCAGGGTTTCTCTATCAATGGAAGCAACGACCGCCAGACGGACGGCTACGCATATCTTTATGTATTACTCCCGGAGTATCAGAAAATAATGCCTGTTGACAGTGTTAAGATGCAATCGGGAAAGTTCTTGTTTGAAGGGACAACAGAAGGTCCGATGGAGGCATTCGTTAAATTCACAGGTGATTCATTGCTCTACGATTTTATATTGACAAACAACCGTCTGGAGATGAAAGTGTCGCCAGAAAGTTATTCAGTGCAGGGATCTCCAAGTAACCGCCAATTATCGAAATTGTTGGGTTACAGAGATGAATTTAACAAACACCGGGATGCCTTGCAAAAAGAATATAGAGGATTCATTGCAGACAGCACACTTACGCGGACAATTGAAGATTCGTTGACTGCCGCTTATCGTCAAGTGGGGGTAGACTACCGTAAGAAATTGGTCAGAACCCTTTCGTTCAGTGCGCCACGTTATCCGTTGATGGGCAAGATGGCGTTGCGAATTTTCAGCAAGGACTTGCTCCAGCATCAGGCAGACTCAATCAAGTCGCTCATTGCTGAATAAGCTGCTATTTTGCGCCTATTGCCTGTAGCATCTCTTCTGTTGTGGCATGCTTGTGACCATTGAGACCACTGAGAAATTTGTTCTCATTTGTTGGCGACAATGTGCGAGCGTTGTCAAAATTCTCTGGGTTGGTGATGCGTGTCGCCACAAATCTTTGTATGCGTGTCCGTGGGCATGAAGCCATGCTGTAACCCAATTCTTTGTTGTTTTTGCCCGGACCATTGCTGCTCCAGTAACGTACATCGCCGTTTTGTTCAAATCCGAGAAACACGACGCTGTGTCCACGCTCTTGGTCGTCGCCTTTCACGTCGTTGCAGCCGATAATGGCACCACAATCGCTGCCAGAGTCGTTGCGGTCCCAGAAAATTTTCAGGAAGTCACCTGGTTGCAGCTCGTCCCACTCTTTAAGATTGCACCACTCTTTATCTGTCATATAATGCTCAGATGCAGTTTCCTTGTTCTTTTCGCTTTTTGCGCCGCGGAAAGCAGTAATGCTGTAGCCGGCATTGAGTTCGTGTACAAGTACTCCAATCCCAGGTCCGTTGGCATTGGCACGACCCCAGAATCCGAAACCGTCATCCTGTCCAATCCCGGAAGTATTGATTGAGTCAACTATGCCGACATAAGGTTTCATATTAATCCACGCTTCTTTCGAGATGGAGTTTTTGTCGTCCCATAGCAGGAGCGCCTTAATGAGCACTGCGTATGTCGCACTCGAGCAAAACGACGGTTGGGCAAGCATCGGGTTGAACGACGGTCGTTTGTCGGATTCCGTCATATAAAAAGCCTCATTGAGCGCTTGCATAGTGGTCTTGCTAAAGTCTGCGTTTGGCTTTCCGCCAGTGTAATATCCACCGTGTCCGGGAAAACTGTCGATGGCGGCAATTACACATTCTTGCCACTTGTTATTCTTGCCATTTCTGGCACTTGCGGTGGCGCAAATTGCGAGAAGCGCAATGGTAAATATGAAGAGACGTTTCATTGTAAACGATATGAGAATTTGGTGTAAAATTCGTGAAAAAATCAGACTCATTCAAGTGATTTGCTGGAAAAATGGCGAGTAAATGAGTAGGCTTCAGTAAAATATTTTCAAGCGGACTTGAATTACACTATCTTTGCATTCATAATGAATGATATGCGAGAAAAAAACAACGATGTGCGGCGATTGAGCCTACTGGTGTTGGTAATGGCTGCACTGATGACTTTGCCATTTATCGGGATGGGTCACTTTTATACCCGAGGAGAGCCTCGCGAGGCTTTGGTGGCAGTGGCAATGCTCGACCAAGGCAATTTCATATTGCCGTATTTCCAAGGAGAATTTGCCTTTAAACCACCTATGCTCCATTGGCTTGTGGCTTTGTTTTCGTTGCCACAAGGGCATGTGTCGGAAACCACATCGAGACTGCCGTCAGCCATTGCGAGCATAGCAATGTGTTATTCATTTTTCCTGTTCTTTGCCAGAAGATATAATGTGGGAAAGGTGCTGATTGCAACATTCGTCTTGATGACCTCGTTTGAGGTTCACCGGGCAGCAATGACTTGCCGTGTGGATATGGTGTTGACTGCCTTTATGGTAGGTGGATTTATGGCTTTGTACAGTTGGGGCGAACGTGAATGGAAAGGAATCCCGAGGCTTGCGTTATTGCTGATTTCTGGAGCAATTCTCACGAAAGGTCCGATTGGTGCGATTCTTCCCTGTGCGGTGATGGTCGTGCAGATGGCTCTTCGCAAGCAAAGCATAGGCAGTATGGCTATAGCGGTAGCGAAAGTCGCAGTATTGTCGTCAATTCTGCCGTTGTGCTGGTATGTTGCTGCATACAATGTTGGTGGCGACCAGTTCTTGCAATTGATGATGGAAGAGAATTTTGGTCGCTTCCTTGGCAAGATGTCCTATGAAAGCCACGAAAACGGACCTTTGTACTATATTCCAATTCTTATGTCAGGGCTTTTGCCTTGGACATTGCTCCTTGTATTCGGGTTGGTTTTGATTAAATGGAAAAAACTGTGGCAAAACAAACCGCGAGGCTGGTGGCAAGGATTTCGCCAAATGGATTCAATCCGACAATGGTCGGTTGTGGTATCGGTAGTCGTTTTTGTGTTTTATGAAATTCCTAAAAGCAAGCGGAGCGTTTATTTGTTGCCGATGTATCCATTCTTGAGCATTCTGATTGCTGACTATATAGTGTGGCTGCTGTCAAATCACCGTCGAGTGGTAAAGATTTATGCTTGGGTTATATCGAGCATTGGTGTTTTGTTCAGTGTCCTGTTGATTGCACTGCATGAAGCGAGTCTTGAAAGTGTGGGATTCTTAGGTCACCGCATTGTCTATCAACTGACGGAGTTGCAGAAGATGCCTATGGGCTTGGCTTATATTTTGGCATCATTGTTCCCGGTAATAACCATCATTGCAATCCGCTTTTTCCGCAAACGCATAAATGTACCGTTATTTCTTTCGGTAGGGGTGTGGATTGCTTGTTGCATGACCCTTGACGGCGTATTGAATCCTGCTATAAAAAATAGTGTCCCAGATTATGCGTTTGCGCAGTCGGTGAAGGTCTATCAACCTGACGGGAAAGTGCTGTTTTTCCATACAGACCGTGAAGAGCCAGCCTATGTGGTCGACTATTATCTGGACGACAAGGTAATTCCGTATGAGTCATTGACGCAATTTCCAGAAAATGGATATATAATGCTTCGTGAAAGCAATAAGGAAATTTTTGAACAGAAAATGTCGGATTTCAAACTGCGACAAGTATTGATTACTGACAATAAATATACCTCATTCAAGGGCAACCTGCTCCTTTACAAGTTTGAGAAGAAGTAAAAAATGAAGACTATAATAGTAATCCCCATATATCGTCACGTTAAAGGCTCGGAGAGGATTTCGCTTGACCAGTGTATGCGAGTGCTTGGCAACCACGAAATCGTTGTTGTCCATCCTGAGCGTCTCGACATTAGCGAAGACTTGCAACAATATCCATCAATACAGAGTAAGGCATTGCGCGATGATTGGTTTGACGGCGTTGCCGGATACAACAGTATGATGCTTAGCGCCGAGTTCTACAAACTGTTTGCCGAGTATGACTATATGCTGATTTATCAACTAGATGCGTATGTGTTTAGCGATCAACTTGACTATTGGGCAAGTTTGGGCTACGACTATGTTGGTGCACCATGGGTAATGTCGACCAACTTTCTTCAGCAAACATTCGGTATGGCAATCAGATGGGTGCGCCGGACTATCAATCCTATAAAATGGGGCGAACACGTTCACCATTGCCATTTCTCGGACAAGGTGGGCAATGGCGGATTCTGTCTGCGGAGAATATCCAAGATGCTTGAAATGACAGAAAAGTACGCTCCGCAAATCACCGAGTTAAAATTTGGTGTCCGTGGTGCGCAGGAGGATGTGTTTTTTGCTATTGTGGCAGGTCGCTATGCAAAACTGAAAACACCTAAACGCAAGGAGGCAATTGCATTCTCTTGGGAAGATAAACTTGACTGGTGCCAAAAACAACTCAAGCATCTGCCTTTCGGTTGCCACGCCTGGCAGACAGATAAACATATCGATTTCTGGCGGCAATATATCGTTGATATAGATATGAAAGAGGACAAATAATGTCTAAAAAGGCGAATGTTTGTCCATTGTAGTAAAAAAATAGTAACTTTGACGATTAACTCGAAAACAACCTATGTTTATATGAAAAAACAATTCTTACTTGTATTGACCGTAGCATCCGCTTTGTCGGTTGCTGCAAACGGCAAACTCGATTTGCGAAGCCTTGGGCAGTTGCACGCCTACCATGCAGAGGCATCTTCTCGTCTACGTTCTGCAAATGCAGAAACAAAGATGGTGACAGCAATCGTTAGTTTGAAGGAGAATAGCGACTTGTCTTCTCTGGAGGCAAAGGGTATGGAAGTGCTTCGTCAGCGTGACGAGTTGGCCATCGTGCGTTTGCCAATGGACAGCGTTGAAACAATCGTGGCGCAACCCGAGTTGCTCCGTATGCAATTCAGCCGTCCTGTTCGCGCAAAATTGGAAACAGCACATCCTGTGACAGGAGTGGATAAAATCCAGGCTGGCACTGGTCTTGAAAAGGCATACAAGGGCGAAGGCGTAATCGTTTCTTTGTGCGACCAAGGTCTTGATCCGAACCATATTAATTTCCGTAAGGCCGGCACTACAGAATCGCGCGTAAAGAGACTGTGGTCCATTTCAAATGGAAAAGCCACGACCTACAGCACTGCTTCCCAGATATCAGGTTATAGTACAGATGACAAAAGTGCAACACATGGAACGCATGTTGCTGGTATTATGACAGGAAGTTATACTGATGAGACTGTCAAATCAATAGGCGTGGCACCAGAAGCCGACATCGCAATGGTGGCACTGAAAACAGCCAGCGATGCCGACATCTGCCTCGGCATCGAAAACATTATTGACTATGCCAAACAAGAAGGAAAACCGTTGGTGGTGAATTTGTCGATGGGCGGCAATTCTGGTTGCCACGACGGAAAATCAGAGTCGGAACAATATTATGCACGTCTCGGCAAGGAGGCATTGATTTGCGTTGCTGCCGGCAATGAGGCTGATTTGCCTATTGCAGCCAAGAAAACATTCACTGCAAGCGACAATACAACAAAGGGCTTGTTTGACAACACCGACAATTATTATTATGGCAGCAGCCTTTATGGATATTTTGAGGTATATAGTGAAGATGAGACAGCATTCTCGTTGAAGCCAGTATTTGTTAGCGGAACGACGGGCGAAATCTTGTATGAGTTTGATACTATTGATGGAACAAAAGCCGGAGAAAAGACATATACTAGCAATGGTTCGCTCTCTAAATATTTCACTGGATCATTTACCATTGCCTATGGCGTGGATGAATATAGTGATCGTTATGGTGTAATTTTTGACTGTGAGAAATTTACATACAAACGCGATAATATTTATCTCGGATATGTAGTTGAAGGTAAGGCTGGACAAACCGTCTACTGCTATGCTGATGCTTATTACACCCAATTTGTGGATGATATTGACGGATGGTGCGAAGACCTTGATGCCGATGGCTCAATCAATAATATTGCCACTGCACAAAACACAATCGCAGTAGGAGCATTTGCGACTCGCAAGACGTTTAAATACTTGAATGGCCATAGCGAGACTTACGACGCAGCGGTGGTTGGCGATATTGCCTACTATTCAAGTTATGGTACACTTGTCGATGGCCGTAAGTTGCCTCACGTTTGTGCGCCAGGTCAGGCATTGTCGTCAAGTTACAGCACGCCGTATATGAAAACCGAAGCACAATATGACGGTACTTCAATTGCGAACTATAAAGCTGCAGTGTCAAAGGTCGAAGACGGTGGGAAATACTATTTCTGGAAGGATATGGGCGGCACCTCGATGGCTTGTCCTTATGTGGCAGGTGTGGTTGCTCTTTGGGTAGAGGCTTATCCGCAACTTTCTTACGATGATGTAATCAATATCATCAATGAAACATCCAACACCGACTCTTATGTGTCAAAAGGCAATAAGGTGCAATGGGGCGCCGGCAAAATTAATGCCTATGAGGGTTTGAAGAAGGCTATCCAGTTGAATCCTGATGGCGCGGTGAACAGCCTCAATTCAGACAAGAATATACTTGTAAACAATATTGGCGACAATTCATTTGAAATTTTTGTGGCGAATGAAACGGGTCTTAAAGCAGATGTATATGACTTGTCGGGTCGTAAGGTGACAACATCCGTAGGTGATAACAATACAGTGGTTGTAGACCTCAACGGCCAGCAGAAAGGTGTTTATGTGATTGGTATCACAGGTCAGTCTACTCATTATTCATACAAGGTATTGGTTAAGTAGACCAATCCTTACATAAACAAGAAAACCGCAGGCGTGAATGTCTGCGGTTTTCTGTTTTTTATGACGGGTCAACATCGTAGTAGACTATCGCTCTTTTCATCCGAGGGTCGGACAACGACTGCTCGTAAATCATCCTCAATATTTGTTTTACCTTTGGCATTGATGCCGTCTCTTCGACTTTGAGCACAATCTGACGGATGTAGAGTTGCTGGATTCGGGCAATCGTCGGAGGCTCAGGTCCGAGCACTCGTTTGCCGAACACCTGCCGCAGCATATTGCTGAAACGCACAGACATCTCGGTCAGGGAGTCATCATCGCGGTGCTTGATGTAGATGTTTACAATTCTCGTGAACGGAGGGTAGTTATATTTCCGTCGTTCCTCCAACTCAGATTTGTAGAACCCCTCATAATCATGGTTGACCACAAATTTTATCACGGGATTTTCGGGCGATGATGTTTGGATGCACACAGTGCCCTGCTTTTGCCGTCGGCCTGCTCTACCTGCCACCTGCTCCATCATGTTGAACGCACGCTCATGGCTGCGAAAATCCGGAAAGTTGATCATTGTGTCGGCATTGACGATGCCAACAATGCTGACTCCTCCAAAGTCCAGACCTTTTGTAACCATTTGCGTGCCAATCAGAATCTGGGTCTTGTGGTTGGAAAAACTCTCGATAATCTTGTCGTAGCCATATTTGCTGCGTGTGGTGTCAAGATCCATACGCGCAACTTTCGCATTAGGGAAATGTTTTTCAATGTCGTCCTCAATACGCTCAGTGCCATAACCAAGCACCTCTATTGTCGGTTGCTTGCAAGCCGGACAAATGTTGGGCAAGGGAATGGTGTAGCCGCAATAGTGGCATGTAAGGAGATTTATGTGCTTGTGGTAGGTGAGAGTGACATCGCAGTTCTCGCATTTGGGCATCCATGCACATTCCTTGCATCTTACCATCGGGGCAAATCCGCGCCGGTTTTGGAAGATAATTGCCTGTTCGTTTCGGCTGATTGCCTCATTGCATTCGTCAATCAATTCTCGTGAGAATGCCCCCTCCATTTCTTTGTGTTTTCTCGACAATTTAGTATCGATGACCCGAACCTCAGGCAACTCAACGCCCTCGAATCGTGTCGAGAGTTTGACAAGTCCGAATTTCCCGGTCTCGGCTTTGTAGTATGTCGTGATTGACGGTGTAGCAGAGCCGAGAAGTATCTTTGCATTGTGCATCTTGGCGAGCACTATTGCTGCATCCCTGGCATTGTAGCGCGGCGCAGGATCCTGTTGCTTGTAACTCGTTTCGTGTTCCTCGTCGACTATAATCACTCCGAGGTTGTTGAATGGGAGAAACACGGAGGAGCGGACTCCGATTACGACGCACGGTTCGTCGGTTGTGAGAAGCCGTTTCCAAATGTCAACACGTTCGTTGTCGGAAAATTTTGAGTGGTAGATCAGTAACCGGTTGCCGAAATTCTTTTGTAGCCGTTGTGTCAGTTGTGTCGTCAACGCAATCTCGGGGACAAGATAAAGTGCTTGCTTGCCCTGTTGAAGTACATCGTTGATGATGTGGGTGTAGACTTCTGTCTTTCCACTTGACGTGACACCGTGCAAAAGTGTAACATCCTTAGAGTTGAAGCACTCGTTGATTTTCTCGTATGCTTCCTGCTGCGAATCTGACAGCGGATTGAGAGCGATCAATTCATTCGCGTTCAGTTGGAAGCGGTTGATTTCTTTCTTGTAGAGTAAAAATATGCCTTTGCCTACCATTGCATTGAGTATAGGGAGCGATGCGTCGGCACGTTTTATGAGAGCGTCTTTTGTCACTTCAGCAAGAGGTTCGTGCTTCATCCATCCAGACATATCGAGGTAGGCAAGGAGCGCTGCTTCTTGCTTTCTGGCTTGTTCGACTTTCTGGAAAAATTCCTGAACGGTGTTGTTATCGCCTTGCTCGGCTTTTAGTCGTACATATACTTCCGTCTTTGGACGGTAGTTGTCTACAATCTTTTCGGTGATGAAGAGAGCTTCCCGGTTGATTAAGTCGGCAACAGTTGTTTCTACGTTTTTGTATCCAGTGGCTTTGGCAATATCCGCTGGGGTAAGGTAGTCCTTGGTGAGAAGCATATCGTAGATAACTGTCTCACGTTCCGTTAGTGTTCCGTCAGTATCTATGTAGTCAGGATTTGCAGAAACGCGGGTCTCGCTCTCAACCTTCATTCCAGCCGGCACGGCGGCTTTGTAGACATCTCCGATAGCGCAGAGATAGTAGTCGGAAATCCATTGCCAGAATTTCAGTTGCGGATGACGGAGTATGGAATTGTTGTCGAGCACTGCAACAATATCTTTCACCTCATAGTCGCCCGGTTGTTGATTGTGTATTTGGGTTACTATACCGGTATAGAATTTCTTGCGACCAAAAGGAACGAGCACACGGAATCCGATGCCTACTGAATCCTTAAAACTGTCGGGGATGGAGTAGGTAAATGTACTATAGAGAGGCAAGGGCAATATGACTTCTGCGTAGGTCATGATGGTAGATAAAAAAGGTGGTTATGCCAAATTATGTCGACACAACCACCGCTATGGTTATTTTTCAATTTTCTTAAAAGAAGTAGGTCAGGGCTACTTTCCAAGTGCGGTTGTGCGATTTGAAATTATCAAGTTTCACGGCTTCCATTGCACCGGTCATATCCCAGTTATAACTTGCTGTGACTTGCCATTTGCGAAAAATCTCAGCGCCGACACCAACCTCAAGTCCGAGCTGAACTGGGCGGTAAGTGAATGCAGATTCGCCGTCCTTCTCAACCTTGTTGTGCGCCAGTAAGATACTGAGATCCGGTCCGGCAAATACAAACGGACACAATTTGCGCTCAAAACCATTTAGGTTGGAATATTTGAAACGCAAGTGGATTGGAATGTCGAGATAATGGAGATATGAACGTTCATTTCCGTAGCCGTCGCTGTTCCAAATTTTGAAATCGCCAAGATTCATCGTCGCACCACGTTGAGCGTATTGCAAGCCGAGGTCGATACCGAAGCCAATACCTGGGATCTCGTATTCGCCGATAATGCCGGCAGTATAGCCAACTGATGAAGTGGTCTTGAACTTCTGGTCGCGGAATGTTGTCTGACTCCATTTCATGCCTGTTACATCGACTCCGACAGTCGCGCCCCAGCGCATTTGTGCTGACGCTTGGAATGAGCCAACGGCGGCCAAGAGGACAACTATGATGAATGATAGTTTTTTCATAATTATTTTTTATCGTTTGAGGTTACAAAACTACTCAAATAATTCAGTTTGGGCAAAAAAAATCGGCATTTACGGAACCCGAACAGGGTTAAAAGCCGTGAAATGCCGATTAAAAGGTTGATGGGTTATCTGTTAGAAAAGATATGCAGCAGTGATGGTCCAATAGCGGTTCTTGCCTTCGATGCCTGCCGTTGTGCTCGAATCACGAATCTTGAGTTTGTCAAGTGTGTTGTTGAGTCCGAGGCCATAACTTGCACCTACCTGAACGTGTGAAAGGACCTCCACGCCGACTCCGAAATTCCAAGAGATGTCGCACTTCTGCTGGTTTACAAAATCCTTGAAGTCGTTTTTGCTTACGCGGAATGCAAAACTTGGACCGGTTGCGATGTATGGCTTAAGAAAACTTGAAATCACAGGGATTGTAAATTTCCATTTTACATTAATAGGAATGTCGATGTAGTCACGTGATGTGCTGAATTTGCCGTCGGTTTTCTCGGTTACTTCTGAAGGAACGGAGTTTGAACGGTGCATATACATTACTGAAGCATCAAAGCCAACGCCGAGTACTGGGGCTGTGAACTCAACCATCGCACCGCCAGTGAAGCCAGCACGATTGCTTGACGAGAATGTCTCCGTCCAGTTGTCTGATTGGAACTTGAGGCTGTTGACTGCGACACCGGCCTTGAAGCCGAATTTCAGTTGAGCCGATGCTGGCGCAACTGAAGCAATGGCCAAGATGGCTACTGCAAATAGGGTTGCAATTTTTTTCATATCTGGTTATTTAGTATTGATTTCTGCGTGCAAATATACTAAAAGAGATAATAACTGCAAAATGCACCAGTTTCGAGGAATTTAATCACAATAAAAATCTTTGTTTAAAAAACAGTAAAATCACGCGCTGTCTCTTTGTTGTTCGGCGGATTTGCACTATCTTTGCGTGCAATAAATTTTCAACCGTTATGTCATTTATTGCAGATAAAGTAGTGATGGATGGGCTCACGTTTGACGACGTGCTTCTAATCCCCGCCTATTCAGAAGTTCTCCCCAAAACAGTCGAACTCTCGACTAAGTTCTCACGCAACATTGAATTGAAAATCCCGTTTGTTACGGCAGCAATGGATACTGTGACAGAGTCGCAGATGGCGATTGCAATTGCTCGTGAGGGCGGTATTGGCGTAATCCACAAAAATATGAGCATCGAGGAGCAAGCGCGACAAGTTGCCATCGTGAAGCGTGCGGAAAATGGTATGATTTACGACCCTGTGACAATTAAGCGTGGGTCAACGGTTAGCGACGCCCTTGATATAATGGCGGAATACAAAATAGGTGGAATCCCGGTAGTCGACGATGAAGGCCATTTAGTAGGTATCGTGACTAACCGGGATTTGCGTTTTGAAAGAGATATGCAGAAACGCATTGACGAGGTGATGACTAAGGAAAACCTTGTAACCACCAATCAGACAAGCGACCTCGAGACTGCGGCGCAGATTCTTCAAGAACATAAAATTGAGAAATTGCCTGTGGTGGACAAGGACAATAAACTTGTAGGTTTGATTACTTATAAGGATATTACCAAGGCAAAGGACAAGCCAATGGCCTGCAAGGATTCCAAGGGTCGTTTGCGCGTGGCTGCCGGCGTGGGTGTGACTGTAGATACGCTCCAGCGTATGGAGGCGTTGGTCAATGCTGGTGCAGATGCCATTGTGATTGACACAGCACATGGTCATTCCAAATATGTAATTGAGAAACTGAAAGAGGCAAAAGCAAAATTCCCAGATGTGGATATCGTGGTGGGTAATGTCGCAACAGGTGCTGCTGCCAAAATGCTTGTCGAGGCAGGTGCTGATGCTATCAAGGTAGGCATCGGTCCGGGCTCTATTTGCACAACCCGTGTGGTGGCTGGCGTAGGAGTGCCTCAGTTGTCGGCTGTCTACGATGTGGCAAAGGCATTGGAAGGCACTGGCGTACCATTGATTGCCGATGGTGGTCTCCGCTACTCAGGTGATGTGGTAAAAGCACTTGCAGCCGGTGGCTATAGTGTGATGATTGGCTCGCTTGTTGCTGGTACGGAAGAAGCGCCGGGTGATACCATCATCTTCAATGGACGTAAATTTAAGTCATATCGTGGTATGGGATCGTTGGAGGCAATGGAGAACGGCTCAAAAGACCGCTATTTCCAAGCCGGAACAACCGATGTCAAGAAACTTGTGCCAGAGGGTATCGCTGCACGCGTGCCTTATAAGGGAACGCTCTATGAGGTAATCTACCAACTTGTAGGTGGTTTGCGCTCAGGTATGGGATATTGTGGGGCGGCAAATATCGAAAAACTTCACGAGGCGAAATTCACACGCATCACAAATGCCGGTGTTCAGGAGAGCCATCCGCACGATGTTACAATCACCAGCGAGGCGCCGAACTATTCGCGTCAGTAGCCTATGAAATGTTAACATTTCAATAAAAACAACGCAGAGATATAATTTTATCCCAAAGATAACGTTATATCTCTGTGTCATTTTAAATGAAAGAGAAAAAATGAAGAAGACAAAATTATTTGTAGGAGTTGCTTTGGTGGCGGGGTGCTTTGTCGCTTTTGCCGCTTCCAAGAAAGATCCTGTTCTGATGAAGGTAAACGGCAAACCTGTTACTTTGTCGGAGTTTGAATATATGTACCACAAAAACAACCAGCAACAGGTCGCCCAACAGCCATTGGAGAAATATGTAGATATGTTTACGACCTATAAATTGAAGGTCGCTGATGCGGAGGCTGCTGGGATTGACACCACAAAATCGTTCATAAAGGAATATGAAGGCTATCGCAATGAGTTGGCAATGCCGTATCTGCGCGATACTGTGGCTGAGGAAAATCTGCGAAAGATGCTTTATGAGCGTATGAAGACGAATGTGCTGGCAAGCCACATAATGTTGCCGTTGGGGAAGAATGCGGAGGAAAACGCAAGCAACAAGGCTCGTTTGGATAGCCTACGCTCGTGCATCCTCGCCGGGCAGCCATTCGACTCGTTGGCTGTAAAATATTCAATTGATCGCAGTGCCGTGCAAAATGGCGGCTCAATGGGATATGTCACAGTGGGTCGTTTCCCTTACCAGTTTGAGGATGTTTGCTACAATACGCCAGTTGGCAGCGTAAGCGAGCCGTTTACTACCGATTTCGGTTGGCACATCGTCAAGACCTTTGATGTGCGTCCAGATGAGGGAGAGGTGCTTGTTGAACATATTCTGAAACTCTATCCGAGAAATGCTACAGACGAGCAGAAAGCCTCAGTGAAGCACGTGATGGACAGCATCTACAATGTGGTCAAGGGTGGCGCTGAGTTTGAAAAGGTGGCAATTAAGGAATCGGAAGATCCAGGTTCTGCAAAGCAGGGTGGCAAGTTGCCATATTTCGGTCACAGTCGTATGGTGCCTCAGTTTGATGAGGTTTCTTTTAAACTTGCCAAGGGCGAAATCTCGGAACCGTTTGAAACTCAATACGGCATCCATATCGTTAAGAAACTAGACTCACGTTCGGTTGGTGACTATGCGTCTGTACGCGACCAATTGACAGGTATTATTGCTGCACGTGGAAATGTCGCTGTCGATTCAAAGGTGGAGCAACTGCTTAAGCAGTACAAACTTTCGGAAAATGAGAAACTCATCAAGCGATTGAAATCAGAAGTTACGCTTCCCGATAGCCTTGACAACAAGTTTATCGACAAATATCTGAATTCTGATGAACAACTGTTCACGCTTGCCGGTACGAAATATCCGTTGTCGGAACTCATCTCGAGAATGGGGCGCCCGGGACGCATGACAGGCGAACAGGCATATAAATTTATTGACTCTCGTCTCAAGGACACAGAGCGTGAAGTGGTACTTGAATATGAGAAGCAGCAGTTGGAGAAAAACAACAAGGATTTCGGAAATCTCGTGCGTGAATACCGTGACGGAATGTTACTCTTCGAGGTAAGCAACCGCAACGTTTGGCAGAAAGCGCAGACCGACACTGAAGGCTTGAAAGCATATTTCGAAGCTCATCGTTCGGAATATAAATGGGATGCTCCAAAGTACAAGGGATATCTTGTCGAGACCACTGGCGATTCGATTACTCGCATGGCAAAGCAGCGCATCGCAGAACTTGGCTCAGACACCATTGTTTCGGCTTTGCGCAAGGAACTTGGCAAGAACCTCAAGGTTGTACGTGTGCTTGCTGCTAAGGGTGAAAATGCGAAAGTCGACTCAGAGATGTTTGGTGCTGAAAAGGTCGTTGCTAAAGAGAAGGACAAATATAAAGACTACTTTGTGTTTGGCGGCAAATTGGTTGCCAAGCCTGAGGAGGTAGGCGATGTTCGCGGACAGGTAGTGGCAGACTATCAGAATTATCTTGAGAAGCAATGGGACGCAGAGCTTCACAAGAAATATACAGTTGAAATAGACAAGAAAGTTCTAAAACAAGTAAAATAGGGTAGAGCCCAGTCTTATACAGAAGGGGGTTGCGTCATTCGGTGCAGCCCCTTTCGTGCTATTTGTCGGCCAAAGAAAATTGAGGCGACGGTGATTGGCTTGCTCCGATTAGTATTTGTTAAGGATTGGTTTTGAGTTGTGGTCGGAAAGTTTTTGTTATCTTTGTAAATTGTCAGAGGTGTGGTTGTGTGGCTTTGATGCTATGAGGCTATGCCGCGGACAGATAGACGAAAAACGAATCTCGTGGAGAATAAAAAGCATATAGCAATATTGGGCAGTACCGGTTCTATCGGTACGCAGACTCTTGATGTGATTTCTGAATATCCCGACAGGCTTTATCCTTCGTTGCTGACTGCCAACAGGAATGTGGACTTGCTCATTGAGCAGGCACTCCGCTGGAAGCCGCGGCGTGTGGTGATAGCGCAGTCACAATACTACAGCAAACTTGCGGAAGCACTGAAAAATGAGCCCATCGAAGTGATGTGCGGTGCACAGGCGATTGCTGAAGCGGTGACAGCCGATGATATCGACATTGTTGTTACGGCGATGGTGGGATATAGCGGACTGGCTCCGACCATAAGTGCCATCAAGGTTGGCAAAACGATTGCGCTTGCCAACAAGGAGACCCTTGTGGTGGCAGGCGAGTTGATAACAGGGCTTGTGGCGGAATACAATTCGCGGCTGATACCTGTCGATTCCGAGCACTCGGCTTTGTTCCAGTGTCTCGAGGGTGAGGATATAAACGCTGTGGACAAACTAATACTCACAGCCTCTGGAGGTCCGTTCCGTACCCGTAAAAAGGAGGAGTTGCATAGTGTGACACGCGCCGATGCCCTCAACCATCCGAACTGGTCGATGGGCGCAAAGGTAACTATCGACTCGGCTTCGATGATGAACAAGGGTTTTGAAATGATAGAGGCGCGTTGGCTTTTTGGAATACCTTCAGAGCGGATTGAGATTGCCGTGCATCCGCAGTCAATTGTGCATTCGATGGTGGCTTATGCCGACGGCTCGGTCAAGGCTCAATTGGGATTGCCTGATATGCGTCTACCCATTCGCTATGCGCTCAACTATCCTGAGCGACTGCCGTCAAAGTGCCGGAAGATGAAAATCCAAGACTATGCCAACCTGACATTCGAGGCACCCGACTTCGAGAAATTTCCATTGCTTGGTATGGCCTTCGATGCAATCCATAAGGGCGGCAATGTGCCGTGTGCGCTTAATGCCGCAAACGAGATTGCCGTGGCAGCATTCCTTGACGACAAAATAGGCTTTATGCGTATGGCAGAGTTGGTAGGAGAGGCAGTGGCACGCAACAAATATGTGGCAAGTCCGACCTACAACGACCTTGTGGCAACGAACGAAGAGATAAGAAACATTGCAAAATCATTGATCAAATAAAATCTACACAGTAACGACTAATGGAATCTTCATTTTGGATAAAAGCGGCACAACTTTTGGCTGCGTTCGGAATACTTATAATCGTCCATGAATTCGGACATTACATCTTTGCCCGGATGTTTGGCATCAAGGTTGAGAAGTTCTATCTGTTCTTCGACCCTTGGTTTTCGTTGTTCAAGTGGAAACCAAAGAAGAAAAACACCGACGAGAGCAAAGCCTCTTGGCGCGACACCGAGTACGGCATCGGTTGGCTTCCTCTTGGAGGCTACTGCAAGATTGCCGGTATGATTGACGAGTCGATGGACAAAGAGCAGATGGCTCAACCTGTAAAACCGTGGGAGTTTCGTGCCAAACCAGCGTGGCAGCGGTTGCTTGTTATGATTGCCGGTGTGCTGTTTAACTTCATTTTGGCAATAATCATCTATGCCGGAATTGCATTCACTTGGGGCGACAAATATATACAGTTTACCGATGCCGAATACGGCATGAAATTCGACTGCCAGTCGGCAAAGAATTTCGGTTTTCAAGATGGAGACATCCTCATCAGCGCAGACGGCAAGACGCTTGATGCCGCCGACTTTGGCGTGGCAACCCAGCAAGTGCTTGAGGCGAAGGAAGTAACAGTGGTTCGCAACGGGAAGAACGTTGAAATCAATATGCCGAAGAATGCGTTGCTCACAGTGAGCAACGAGTTGCGCGAGCACAATGACCGAGTGTTTATGACCTACCGCTTCCCGGTCGTAGTGAAGGATGTTGTGGCAGGACAAGCGGCGGTTGGTGCAGGCTTGCAAGCAGGTGACCGCATTGTGGCAATCGATACTGTTCGCACAGAGACATGGGATGTATTCGCCAAGCAACTTGCGCAGAGTGCAGATAGAGACATAAATGTGACGTATGTGCGCAACGGAAAGGAAATGACAACAAGTCTGCACACCTCGGAGTCAGGCAAAATTGGTATACAACTTACCCCGATAGACGAAATCTTCAAGACGCAGACAATTGACTACAATATCTTCCAGTCAATCCCACGCGGCATTGAAATCGGAGTGGATAAACTTACGTCGTACGTAAGCCAGATGAAATATGTATTCACCAAAGAAGGCGCGCAAAGTCTTGGCGGATTTGGCGCAATTGGCGATATGTTTCCGTCGGAATGGAGTTGGTATCACTTCTGGTTTATTACGGCGTTCATTTCCGTGGCATTGGCATTTATGAACATCCTGCCAATCCCGGCGCTCGATGGCGGACATGTGGTGTTTGTGCTGTTTGAGATGATAACAGGCAAGAAAGCGAGTGAGAAAGTGCTGGAATATTCAACAATGATTGGCCTTGGACTTTTGTTCGCCTTGTTGCTTTATGCTAACGGCAACGATATTTACAGATTCTTCTTCAAATAGACGGATAAAATGGGAAACTACAAAAAAATAATACTGAAAAGAGGCAAGGAAGAGTCGTTGAAGCGATTCCATCCATGGGTGTTCTCCGGTGCGATTGACCGTATGGACGAAACTATTGAAGAAGGCGATCTTGTCGCCATCTATAGCAATTCGGGGACATTTATTGGTGTTGGTCATTTTCAGATTGGAAGTATCGCAGTGCGCGTGCTTGATTTTAGCGACCGGAAAATCGATGAAGAATTCTTCATCGAACGTCTGCAGCGTGCTTATGATTTGCGTCAGGCACTCGGACTGATTCGCGATGACAACAATGCATTTCGCTTGGTACATGGTGAAGGAGACTTCCTCCCCGGACTTGTGGTCGATGTCTACGACAGGACAGCCGTTGTACAGGCCCATTCTCCAGGTATGCACTTTGCCCGTAACATCATAGCACAGTCACTTGTCAAGATTGCCGGCGGATTGATTCGCAACGTGTACTATAAGTCGGAAACCACTTTGCCATACAAGGCTCAACTCGATCCGCAGAACGATTACATCATCGGAAAGTTTGACGGAAACGTGGCGATGGAAAATGGCTTGAAATTTTATGTGGACTGGCTGAAAGGTCAGAAAACCGGATTTTTCGTTGACCAACGTGACAACCGAAGCCTGTTGGAACACTATGCGAAAGGGCGCATGGTGCTGAATATGTTTTGCTACACAGGTGGCTTCTCTTTCTATGCAATGAGAGGCGGCGCAAAAGCGGTGCATTCCGTTGACAGTTCGGAGAAAGCAATCCGCTTGACCAACGATAATGTAGAACTGAATTTCCCCGGCGACAGCCGCCATCAGGCTTTCGCTGAAGACGCGTTCAAGTTTCTTGGCGGAATAGACAACAAGTATGACCTCATAATCCTCGACCCGCCAGCATTTGCCAAGCACAAAAGCGCATTGAAAAATGCGTTGATAGGCTATCGCAAACTCAATGCAAAAGCATTTGAGAAAATTCGTCCAGGAGGAATACTTTTCACCTTCTCCTGCTCACAAGCAGTGTCGAAGGAACAGTTTCGCTTGGCTGTGTTCAGTGCGGCAGCAATGTCTGGTCGCAAGGTGCGCATCCTGCACCAGTTGACACAACCGTGCGACCATCCGATAAATATCTACCATCCTGAGGGCGAATATCTCAAAGGCTTGGTACTATATGTAGAATAATTTAAAAACAGAAATATGAAGAATAAACTAATCGTTTCCGCATTGGCGGCGTTGGCGCTTGGCACACCAGCGGCAGCATTGGCGGAAAACTCAGACTTTAACTACAAAGTGGACAGATTCGCAGATATCGAAGTACTGCGTTACCAGGTGACCGACTTCGACCAACTGACAACAAAGCAGAAAGAGTTGGTTTACTACTTGACAGAAGCCGCTCTTTACGGTCGTGACATCCTCACTGACCAGAATGGTAAATACAACCTCGCCATTCGCACAACCCTTGAAGAAATCTACAAGAACTACAGTGGCGACAAAAACTCAGCCGACTATCAGGGCTTTTTGCTTTATCTGAAGCAAGTATGGTTTGCCAACGGCATCCATCACCACTATTCAACCGACAAGTTTACACCGCGTTTCAGCCAAGCATTCTTCGAATCGCAGGTGAAGAAGTTGCCGAAGAAATTGTTGCCGTTGAAAAAGGGTCAGTCGGTAGATGCTTTTTTGAAAGAAATATCGCCGGTTATCTTTGATTCGACAGTGATGGCGAAGAAAGTGAACCAAGCCAACGGACAAGATTTGATTCAAACATCGGCAGGTAACTATTATGATGGCGTTACACAAGCCGAAGTAGAGCAGTTTTATACCGAAATGAAGAAAACAGACAATCCCAACGAACCTATTTCTTACGGATTGAACTCGCGTTTGGTCAAGAAAGACGGTAAACTTGTTGAAGAGGTGTATAAAATTGGAGGACGCTATTCAGCCGCTATCGAGAGGATTGTTGAAAACCTCCGTAAAGCAGAAGCATTCGCCGAGAACGACAAGCAAAAGGCTCATATCGACAAACTCATCCAATACTATACAGATGGCAATCTCAAGACGTTTGATGAGTACTCTATACTTTGGGTAGAGGATGTTGTAAGCAGCGTTGACTTTATCAATAGTTTCATTGAGAACTACGGTGATCCACTGGGTTATAAGGGCGCATGGGAATCGGTTGTAAACTTCAAGAACCAGAAAGCATCTCACCGCACTGAAGTGGTTAGTGACAATGCCCAATGGTTTGAAAGCAACTCTCCGGTTGACCCACGCTTCAAGAAAGAAAAGGTGAAAGGCGTAACTGCAAAAGTTATAACCGTGGCAATCCTCGCAGGTGACTCTTATCCATCGACTCCAATTGGCATTAACCTCCCTAATGCGAACTGGATTCGTGCAGCCCACGGCTCGAAGTCGGTAACGTTGGAAAACATCACCGAGGCTTACGACCAGGCATCGCACGGCAATGGATTCAACGAAGAATTTGTGATTGACAAAGAGACGAGCGACCTGATGGACAAATATTTGTTTATTGTCGATAATATGCATACCGACCTTCATGAATGTCTGGGCCACGCGTCAGGAAAACTGCTCCCTGGTGTGAGCGACGATGCGTTGAAAGAGCACGGCTCGACACTCGAAGAAGCCCGCGCCGACTTGTTTGCCCTTTATTATCTGGCAGACCCTAAGTTGCTCGAACTTGGCCTTCTGGACAACAAAGATGCCTATAAGGCTGAATACTATAAATATATCTTGAATGGTCTGATGACTCAGTTGATGCGTATTGAATATGGAAAAGATATCGAGGAGGCACATATGCGTAACCGTCAACTCGTCTCTAAATGGTGCTATGAGCACGGCAAGACCGATAACGTTATCGAATTTGTGAAACGCGACGGAAAAACGTTCATTAAGATCAACGACTATCAGAAACTGCGCAATCTCTTTGGAGAACTCTTGGCAGAGATACAGCGTGTAAAATCGGAAGGCGATTATGAGGCAGGCAAAAACCTTGTAGAGACTTATGCCGTTAAGGTTGACCCAGAAATTCATAAGGAAGTGCTTAATCGTTATGCCAAACTCGACATTGCTCCGTACAAAGGTTTTGTAAATCCGGTTTATAAGCCCGTGTTCGACAAGAAAGGCAATATTACAGATGTGAAGATTGACTATACGGAGAATTACATCGACCAGATGCTCCGTTATTCAAAAGACTATTCGCCATTGACCAAATAGTCAATAGAAATACCACAAACAAGAAGAGTGCACATCGGGAAATCCGTTGCGCACTCTTCTTGTTTAATTTGCCGGTCTGAATAAATATGGCTATCTTTACCATATCACAAAACAGAATGAGAAAGATGGACAAGGAAACTGTTCGACAAATAAAGAGCGACTTTTTTGCGTTGCGCAATGGTGTTATTGCCGACAGACTGAGGGATGCCGGATATCCATATAAGATTATTTTCGGATTGGAAATTCCGCAAATGGAACAGATTGCGGCAAAACAAATAAAATCGGCGGAACTGGCAGAAACATTATGGCAGAATGTCACAACGCGCGAGAGCCAGTTGCTGGCAACGATGGTCTATCCGCAAGAGGAATTTACTATTGAAAAAGCGCAGCAATGGCTGTCGGAGGCTGATACCGTCGAGTTGACGGACCAACTTTGTTTCCGGTTGATTCGGGACATTGCCGAAGCGGAATCGCTTGCATTTTCCCTACTTGCTGATGAAAAGACTGCCTATGCCGGTATGCGCTTGATTATGAACTTGCTCGTGCTTCGCAAATTGAAAGATGTCGATGTGGCAAAACAGATGGCAGAGAAGTTGAGCGGCGGCACAGATGCGCTGTCGCGTGTCAGCCGTCAGGTGGTTGATGAGATTGAATGGTGTCTGGAATAAATGAGCCGACAAAAGACGTTAAAAACGTTGTGGATTTTGAATATTATTCAGACTAAAATAACTACCTTTGTGATGGTATGACTGCGACGGAAGACAAATCATATTACATCGCTCGCACGAAACTGGCTGAATATCTTGACAGCAAGCGTTTGCGCAGAACTCCAGAACGATTCGCAATTTTGGAGGTCGTTTTTTCACACAATGACCATTTTGGCATCGAGGCTCTCTATGATGAGATGGAGGAGCGTTCGTATCATGTCAGCAGGTCAACAATCTATAATACGATTGAACTGTTTATTGAATGCGGATTGGTAAGAAAACACCAGTTCGGCACAAACCAGGCTGTGTACGAAAAGGTAATCAGTTCGGGTAACCACCACCATTTGATTTGTACAGAATGCGGCAAGATTAAGGAAGTGAAAGACGTGGATTTGATGACATACATCAGCGGTCGTCGCTACGGCTCGTTTTCCGTGTCCTACATTTCGCTCTATGTCTATGGCGTTTGTTCAACATGCCAACGCAAAAAACGCCGCAACCGGCAAACGAAGAAAACAACTTAACAAATTATAAAAACGGAATAATTATGAAAGTAGATGTGCTCTTGGGCTTGCAATGGGGAGACGAAGGTAAAGGCAAAGTGGTAGATGTGCTCACACCGCATTATGATGCAGTGGCACGTTTCCAAGGCGGTCCTAATGCAGGTCACACGTTGGAATTTGAGGGAAAGAAATACGTGCTGCGTTCCATCCCTTCCGGCATTTTCCAACATGGGCAAGTTAACATAATTGGCAATGGCGTTGTCCTTGATCCGGTCCTTTTCCGTGAAGAGGCAGAATCATTGGAGCAAAGCGGTGTTGACATCAAGAAAATCCTGAAAATTTCAAAGAAGGCGCATTTGATTATGCCGACCCACCGACTTCTTGATGCCGCCAACGAGAAACTCAAAGGCTCGTCGAAGATTGGTACGACAGGAAAGGGTATTGGCCCGACATACACCGACAAAGTGAGCAGAAACGGACTGCGCGTGGGTGACATTTTCCATAACTTTGAGGAAAAATATGCGGCTGCCAAATCTCGCCATCTGAAAATGCTGGAGATGCTTGATGCCGTAACAGACTTTTCTGAACTTGAAGGGAAATGGCTTAGTGCAATCAACTACCTCAAAGAGTATGACTTGATTGACAGTGAGCACTACATCAACAAACTCCTTGCAGATGGCAAACGCGTACTTTGCGAAGGTGCGCAAGGCACTATGCTTGACGTGGACTTCGGCTCTTATCCGTTTGTCACATCAAGCAATACAATATGTACGGGAGCTTGTAGCGGTCTCGGTGTCGCTCCGGGCAAAATAGGTGAGGTGTATGGCATATTCAAGGCATATTGTACACGAGTGGGAAGCGGACCTTTTCCTACAGAACTTTTTGACGAAACAGGCAAAAAAATTCGAGATATCGGACATGAGTATGGTGCCGTTACAGGACGTGAACGTCGTTGCGGATGGGTTGACCTTGTAGCTCTTCGCTATGCCATTATGCTGAGCGGCGTAACTCAGCTGATTATGATGAAGAGCGATGTGCTCGACACATTCCCGACGGTGAAGGCTTGCGTAGCCTACAAGGTTAATGGTGAAGAAACCTGTGATTTTCCATATAGCATAGAAGAGGGCATCGAACCAGTCTATGAGGAAATCCAAGGATGGCAAACCGATATGACTAAAATCAAGAGCGAGGACGAATTCCCTGCAGAATTTAAGGCATACGTGGCATTTCTTGAAAAAGAATTGAATGTGCCGATTACCATCCTCTCTGTCGGCCCTGACCGAGAACAGACAATTATCCGTGACAATTTCAAACACTAATCGAAAAAATCCCAAAGGCTACGTTGGCTTAGGGTCAAGCGTAGCCTTTATCCATAAAAACCCTAAAAATATAATACTATGGCAAAAGTAAGACCTTTCAGAGGCTTGCGCCCACTGGTCAACTTGGTGACAGAGGTGGCATCTCGCCCTTATGATGTATTGAATTCTGATGAAGCCCGCAAAGAAGCGGCAGGAAATGAAAAATCGTTGTATCACATTATTCGACCAGAAATCGATTTTGCACCTGGTACTGATGAACACGACCCCAAGGTATATGCCAAGGCGGTAGAAAATTTCCACAAATTTCAAGAAAACGGCTGGTTGGTACAGGACCGGAAGCTATGCTACTACATTTATGCGCAAACGATGGATGGCAGAACACAATACGGCTTTGTGGTTGCTGCAAGTGTTGACGACTATCTCTCGGGCAACATCAAAAAACATGAACTGACGCGTCGTGACAAAGAAGAGGATCGAATGAAGCATGTGCGCATAAACAAGGCAAATGTTGAGCCTGTGTTTTTCACATTCCCCGACAATGACGCACTTGAGTCGATCTTGCGCAAAGTAACTGCTGGCAAGCCTGAATACGACTTCACGAGTGAAGATGGATTCGGACATCGTTTCTGGGTCATTGACGATGATAAGACTATCAGAGATGTGTCAAAACAGTTTGCGTCCATACCGAATATGTATATTGCCGACGGACATCACCGCAGTGCTGCCGCAGCGTTGGTAGGAAAAGAAATGGCAGAAGCCAATCCAAACCATACCGGTGAGGAAGAATATAATTTCTTCTTGGCAGTGTGTTTCCCGGCATCTCACTTGAATGTGATTGACTATAATAGGTTGGTTCGTGACTTGAACGGACACAGTGAGCAAGAGTTTCTTGCGCTGCTCGAAAAGAACTTTGAAGTTGAAGACAAGGGAACAGAAATTTACAAGCCTCAGCGGCTTCACAATTTCTCTCTTTATATGAGTGGCAGATGGTATTCTCTTACTGCACGAGAGGGAACGTATAATGACTCCGACCCGATAGGAGTACTTGATGTAACTATTTCTTCTGATTTGATACTTCGCGACATCCTAGGGATAACAGATTTGCGCAGTGATAAAAGAATAGATTTCGTGGGAGGTATTAGAGGTCTTGGCGAGTTGAAGAAACGCGTTGACAGTGGTGAGATGAAAATGGCATTGGCTCTTTATCCGGTGACAATGCAGCAAATCATAGACATTGCCGATACCGGTAACATTATGCCGCCAAAAACAACCTGGTTTGAGCCTAAACTCCGATCGGGACTTGTGATACACAAACTTGACGATTAAATCTTTGTGATTTTGTCTATGATTGTCCGTGAAGTTTCCTTGAAAAAAGGCATAGAGGTTGCGGTAGCATCCATTTTGCAATATCGTGGTTATCTAACGACAATAAAAGCGTGATAAAAAAGGTCAGGCATTAAGCCTGACCTTTTTTAGTATAATCATCCATTAACTATTGAAGTATCGTCCTATTGTTCGGTTTCTGCGTTTTGCGACTGGGAATTTCTTTCAGTGCAGACTGTGTGGCGTGCAAGGTAGTCGGAGAATGCTTTCTTGTAGGTGTCGGAAATTGGAATGTATTTTTTCCCGAACACGATGCGATTGCGCTCTATGACATTGATTTTCGCCATTTGGACAATGAATGACCTGTGCACACGGATGAACTGGTCGGCAGGCAGATGTTGCTCGATTGTCTTCATATTCATCAGCGAGAGAATACAAGTAGGGGAGTCCTCGGTGTAGATTTTTACATAGTCCTTCAGCCCTTCAATGTAAAGAATCTTTGAGACTGCAATTTGAATCAGTTTGTATTCGCTCTTTACTATGATGTACTGGTTGTCGTTTGAACGTTGACTGTCTGGCACTGTCGCTGCTTCGGCTTTCGCTTTCAGTTCAGCCCACTGCAATGCACGATTTGCTGCAGTGAGGAACTCGGAGTAACTGACAGGTTTGAGCAGATAGTCTATGGCATTATTGCGGAATCCGTCAATGGCATATTTCTCAAATGCAGTAACGAAGATTATGCGACATTCTGGAGGAATGATTTTGGCAAACTCAATACCGTTTAGTTCCGGCATCTGGATGTCAAGAAACAATAGGTCGATTTTGTTCTCCATAATGCATTTTATAGCCTCGGATGCCGATGAAAATGCCTGTTCAAGTTTCAAGAACGGAGTTTTTTCAACAAACGAGCAAATGAGTCCACGAGCGAGCGGTTCATCATCGATTACGCAACATTTGAGAGTAATGTCCATAGTGTATAGTTTTTAAAATTTCGTTTTTATTGTTCTTTCGTGTCGATAGTCAGTTCGGCAACATAATGGTCACCCACGATATCTGCCGAATATGCATATCGCTTAGGATATAGCAGGTCGAGTTGTCGGCGAAGATTGGTCAGTCCGATGCCAGAACCACTTTTGTCGGAATCTTTTTTGGGAAACAGACTATTTTCTACGTGGCAGCAAACCTTACCGCCGTCAACATTTATGCGGATATCGATAAATGATTTTGCCGTTGAACTAACGCCGTGTTTGAAGGCATTCTCGATAAGCGATATAAACATCATCGGCGCGATTGTTATGCCCTCGGCGGAACCGTCTTGAATATTGACATCCAAACTAGTGTTTTCGCTAAGCCGCAATGCCATAAGGTTTATGTAACTGCGGATGAATAGCAGCTCTTTCTCAAGTGTCACTTCGTGGCTGTCGTTCTCGTAGAGCGCATAGCGAAGCAGTTTGCTCAACTGATGGATGGCATTTTGGGCCTTGTCGGCATCGATTGCCGTTAGAGCATAGATGTTGTTGAGCGTGTTGAAGAGAAAATGAGGATTGAGTTGATTTTTCAGATTGCGCAGTTCCATATCCTTGCGTTCCGAGATGATACGCTCGTTCATTTTCTCAATTTTCGACCATCGCAATCCCATCTTCAATGCAATACTCAAGCCAATTGTCAGAAGGAGCATTACATAGTCGCGCGTCATAAGACTGAGCATAAAGAAGCCCTGATGCTCCTCTCCGTGTCGGCGAGGTGGGCGCACATGCTCTACAAAATGGTCTATAACCTGATGCGAGCAACTGCTCATTGTAACCATTACAGCGGCAAATAAGGCGGCAACGATAAAATATGTCCAGGTTTTCTTTTTGAACAGCAACTTGTCTATGAGGATAAAATAATTCACATAGAACGTGATGATGTATGCTATTGTGTGGATATAAATATCGAAATGGCGGGGTCCGAATTTGGCTTTTTGCCCCATTGCTGCAGTGAAGATTACCTCTGGAAGGATAAACACGATTGAGAGCACAATGACATGAGTCATTATGCCCAGAATCGTGTTGCGTTTTGAAACCTTATTCATATCTCAATGCTTCAATCGGATCGAGGTTTGCAGCCTTGCGTGCCGGATACCATCCAAAGAATACGCCAGTTATGGTGCACACCATAAATGACAAAACTACTGAATAAATTTGAATTGTCACAGGCCAATTCAAGAAAAGTTTTACCGACAAGGATGCCAATCCACCGAGGATCACTCCGATTATACCACCAGCGACACTGATGATGATTGATTCGATGAGAAACTGAATCATAATGTCTCTGCCCCGGGCACCGATACTCATACGCAGACCAATCTCTCGTGTGCGCTCGGTTACCGACACAAGCATAATGTTCATAATGCCGATACCGCCGACCAACAGCGAGATACCAGCCACGCAAGCCAACAGAATTGTCATCATATCGCTTGTCGAGTTAAGCATTTCGCTAAGTTCCTGCTGTGAGCGCACATCGAAGTCGGCATCATCATCACTCTTTATTTTATGATTGCGGTAAAGGATTGTCTTGATTTCTTCCGTAGCCTGCTCTGTTGCACTCTCGGTTATTGCAGAAGCGAATATGCCCTGAATATAGTCGATGGCAAGTACGCGCTTCATTACAGTAGTGTAGGGTGCGAGCACAATGTCGTCCTGGTCTTGACCCATAGTGTTGTAACCTTTCGATTCAAGCACGCCGATAATCGTGAGCGGAATTGAATTGAAACGGATTACGCGACCCATAGGATTTTCACCATTGGGGAACAATTTATCAACTACTGTTTTTCCGACAATGCAGACCTTTGATGCGTGTTTTACATCGAGATCGGAGAATGTCGTTCCGTCCTTGATGGAGAGTTTACGGATTTCGAGATAGTCGGAGTTGACACCTTGCAACTGCGACGGATAGTTGTTCGCACCGCAGATGAATTGTCCTGAACTGCTCACATTTGGAGATATGGCAGAGATATATTTTGTCTCGTCGCGAAGATTTTCATAGTCGACAGGCTTCATCGACTGCATATCGTCGGAACTCTGCTGCACGCCACCGCGCTCCATATTGCCCGGGAAAATCATGATCATGTTGCTTCCCATCTCTGAAATCTGCTTCTTGATGCTGTCCTTTGAGCCTTGACCAATGGCAAGCATTGTGATTACGGAAGCAACACCTATGATGATGCCAAGCATTGTGAGAAAGCACCTCATTTTGTTGTTGTTGAGTGCTTTCAACGCTATTTTTAGTAAGTTGCCTATTTTCATACTCTAATCGTCGTTAACAGGTAGGGATTTATAAACTTCTTCTGCCGACTCAGGCGAAGGGTTAACCTCGTCAGAGATTATCCGTCCGTCGCGCAACACGATGTTGCGGCTGCTGTATTTCGACAAGTCGGGGTTGTGGGTTACGAAGATTATGGTTCTTCCCATACTGTGCAGTTGTTGAAATAGGGTCAGGATGCTGAACGAGGTGCGAGTGTCGAGGTTACCTGTCGCTTCATCGGCAAGAATCAGCACCGGGTCATTGACAAGTGCCCTGGCGATAGCCACACGTTGTTGCTGACCACCCGACATCTGATTGGACTTGTGAGTCTTGCGGTTCTGCAATCCCACGGCATCGAGCGCTTCATCGGCACGGCGATGGCGTTCTTTTGCACTAATATTGGGGTTGTAGAATAGCGGCAACTCAACATTTTCAATAGATGTGGTCTTCGGCAGAAGATTGTAGTTCTGAAACACGAATCCAATCTTGCGGTTGCGGATGAATGCACGCTCGTTTTTGCTCATTTTCTGCACCTCGGCGCCGTCGATGAAGTATGCACCCGAAGTCGGGGTGTCGAGACATCCGAGGATATTGAGCAATGTGGATTTACCCGAACCCGAAGTACCCATGATTGTGACAAATTCACCCTCGTTGATGGTGAAAGAAACGCCTCGCAGTGCGTGGACAGTTTCGCCTCCAACGACAAATTTGCGGTGAATGTTATCGAGTCGGATTATTTCTTTCATTTCTTTTCCTCTTTTTTGTTTTGTCCTGGGTGCTTAGGCGCAAACGGGCTGCTCTCAGAATCATCTGAACCTTGTGCGGCAACTTGTTCGGCTGAATAGTCGATAGCCACTACATCGCCTTTCTTAAGACCAGACAGAACTTCGACATTAACACCGTTGTTTGCACCAGTTTCGATGGATACAGGGTAGAGTTTGTTGTTGCGGACAACCCAAACCACATTTTTGGCGTCCTTCGGTGCTTCCTGCGCTTTCTTAGGCAGGTTCTCGCTTTCGAGGTCCTTTGGCGAGAATTTCAATGCGGAGGCAGGAACAGTTAGAGCGTTGTCGGCTTCTGCCGTGTAGATTGTCACGTTGGCAGTAAGACCGGGAATAAGTTTGTGGTCTTCGTTGCTCGCCGAGATGACAACCTCGTATGTGATGACATTTGATGTTTCCGTTGGATTGAGTCGCACTTGTGTGACGTGGCCGTTGAACACCTCATCAGGGTAGGCATCAACACCGAATGTAACCCGTTGACCGACCTTTACCTGACCTATATCGGCTTCGTCTACATCGGCAATCACCTGCATATTGTCAAGGTTGGCAATGGTGAAGATGTTGGCAACGTTCATGTTGGAAACGACTGTCTGACCGACTTCCACTTCTCTTGAAATCACGATACCGTCAATCGGTGCGTAGATCTCTGCATAACCGAGATTCTCGGTAGCCTTTACGCGGTCGGCTTTACTCTTGTCGTAAGCAAGGCGAGCCACTTCATATTCATTCTTTGAAGTGTCGAAGTCGTAGTCGCTTATCAGTTTCTTTGCGTGGAGTTGCTTGTCGCGTTCGTAGTTGGTTTTGCGGTACTCATAAGTAGAGCGGGCGCTTTCCATATTCGCATTGGCAGCCTCTACCTCACTTTCGAGCAAGGTCTTGTCTATTTCAGCGATAAGGTCGCCTTTTTTTACTATTGAATTGTAGTCGGCGAGAAGTTTGGTAATTTTACCAGTTACCTGCGTACCGACATCCACTTGTGTTACACTTTCGAGAGTGCCAGTGGCGGTGACGGTCTCGCTGATTGAACTTGTGCCGACTGTCGTTGTCTCAAGTTCGATTTTCTCAGTCTTTGCACACGAGGTGACCACTGCTGCGGCCATCAAGGCCGGTAGTGCGGTTGAGAATAGTTTCTTTAGTTTCATATTGTTTGATTGTCTAATTTCTTATAATGAAATCTGTTGAGTTTGATAGAATTCAAGCAGTCGCTTGTTGAGTATAGTAAGGTACTTGGCCTGTAACAGTTCTTGCTGTGCCGTGAGCAATGACTGATGGGCATTGAGGAGGTCGAGAGTGTTGACCAAACCGAGATTGAATTGCTCATTTACCAATTCGTCGGTCAATGTCGCACTTTTGAGTTTCTCCGAGCAACTTTCATACTTGGATTGCGCATTTTCTGCATCAATGTATATACCTTCGATTGTCTGGGACAGCGATGTTACGGCGCTCTCGTAGTCAAGGTCGGCATTGAGTTGGGCAATCTTCGCTTTTGTTACAGCGGTCTTGTTCTTCTTTTGGTCAAGGATAGGCACACTTACTGTAAGCGAAACCTGCTCGTTTAGGCGGTCCTTGAGTTGAGTCCCGAGATTTCCGTTGCCAGTCTGGTTGGATGTGCCCACACCTGCGTTGAGCGAGACGGTAGGGTAGTATCCTCCGCGGGCAATGTCGATGGCATATTGCTCGGCATCACTTGCTAGTTTGTAGCGTTTCAGCGCTGGCATCCACGAACAAGCGGTGTCAAACACATCGGTTTTGCGAGGTAATTCTGCATTGAGCTCGGCATCACTGAATGTTATATCAGCAACGTCAAATTCAGTTGCGATATTGAGTTCCAGCAATGATTTCAAGGAAACCTTTGCAGAAGAAAGATTGGTCTGAGCCTCAGTGAGCGAATATTGGTCGGTGTGATATTGCGACTCAATTTGGGAATAGTCCACACGCGAAAGTTTGCCGGAGTTCATCAACTGCTCGGCACGCTCCATCTGGTATTTGCTTACTGCCAGATTCTTTTCGGCGATAGTAATTGCTTCGCGCGCATAAAGGATATTGAGATAGCGAGTCAAGATTTCGGTTTGCAGGGTATAGCGATAGTCATCGATGCCGAGAGCCGAGATTTGCTGTTGCATCTCATCATATTTTATCTGGTTCTTGCGGATGTTGCCGTTGTACACGAGCCACGATGCGTTCAAGCCATAAGTGCCGGAGTAGATGTTGTTGGTCTGACCCTCTGCAGGACTTGCATAGTTGATAAATCCCTGCGTAGTCGAGAAATTAAGGGTTGGAGTCCATTGGGCTTTCGATTGCTCGAGTGTCGCTGCATCCTGCTGGTTGGCAAGGATTTTCTGTTGGAGGCTGATGTTTTTACTGTAGGCATACTCCAGACATTGGCTGTATGTCCATTTCTCTGCATTGGCAGCAATGGTGTCTGCGGCCTGTCCCAAGACAGGTACGCAGGCCATTAGTCCAAAAGCAATTTTTTTCACGTGTAGCATATAAAACTATGTATTAATCCATTGCAAATTTATAAATGCCTAAAAGTAAAGGCAAGCCCAATAGATTAATGAGTTTAGCATCTATCCAACGCAAAGAATTTGACCGATAAATCTATATCGGTATTTGGACATTAACTTAAATTTAGTTTTTCTGCAAAATTTCTTAAGCCAAGGGAACGGCAGAAGTGTGCTTGAAACTGCTTAGTCCTCAAAGTTTGCAGCCAATCCTCCTTGCGATGTTTCTTTGTACAGACTTGGCAAGTCGTGACCTGTGCGCTTCATCACTTCGACCACCTGGTCGAAACTTACGCGATGGCGACCGTCGGTGAAATTGGCATAGGAGTTGGCATCGAATGCCCGTGCTGCTGCAAAGGCGTTGCGCTCGATGCATGGTATCTGGACAAGTCCACAAACAGGGTCGCAAGTGAGTCCGAGGTGATGTTCGAGACCCATTTCTGCTGCATATTCGATTTGCGAGACCGTACCGCCGAAAAGTTGGCATGCCGCTGCCGCCGCCATAGCGCAAGCCACACCGACTTCGCCTTGGCATCCCACTTCTGCACCCGAAATTGAAGCATTGGTTTTTGCCGCATTGCCGAAGAGTCCGGCAGTGGCAAGAGCACGCACGATGCGCTCATCACTCACGTTGTGGGCCTTCTTTATATGGTAAAGCACGGCTGGCATCACTCCGCACGATCCGCACGTTGGGGCAGTAACGATTTTTCCGCCGCAGGCATTCTCTTCCGCTACGGCAAGTGAATAGGCATAGATAAGACCGCGGCTTTTCATGCTTACCGACATTCCGCCCGAACGCACATAGTAGGTCAGCGCCTTGCGGCGGAGTCCCAATCCTCCGGGCATAACGCCTTCGGCATTGAGTCCGGCTTCAACTGATTGTTGCATTGTTCTCCATACTTCGTTAAGGTAGTCGACAATTTCCTTGCCTTCGCATTGCTCCACATATTCCCAGTAAGAGCAGCCTGTGGAGTCGCACCAGTCGAGGATGTCGCTTATCCGCGACATCTCATAAATTTTGTTTTCGGTCTGTTCGTTAAATTCTTCGTTGGCGAGTGTGCCGCCGCCGATACTGAACACAGTCCAGGAATCTAGAACAAAATGCTGCGGGCTGATTGCCTCAAATTTCATTCCGTTGGGGTGAAACTTGAGAAATTCTTCTGGTTTCCAGACAATCTCGACATTTGCGATGGCCGACAGCGTATCGATGATAGCCTTGTCTGTAAGGTGACCTTTGCCTGTCGCGGCAAGACTGCCGTACAGCGTGACGCGGAAAGACGACACGTCTTTGTCTGCTGTGCGTGCCAGAAACATTTCGGCGGCACGCTTTGGCCCCATCGTGTGGCTGCTTGACGGGCCGTAGCCGATTCTGTAGATTTGCCTGATAGTGTCCATTGTTGTGCTTATTTCACATAAACCTTGACAGCCTCTTCTTTACATTTTATAATGTAAAATCCGTTCGCTAACTTCAGGTTCTTGGCATGGCCTGAATATATTTTGGCACCAGAGAAGTCGAATATTTCGATAGGTGAGTCGTCATCCGATGACACGAGACCGTTGTTGCAGTCTATCTCGAAATGCCTTGCAGTTGGCGCACTTGCCGCAGAAGTTTGTCCGTCTTCCATCTCGACGAAATTCATATTGCTGAACATTGCCCATTTCTCGGCATACGCGTCGGATGTTCCGTATGGCACAGTCACAGTGGCGGCACAGTCGGACGAGAATGAGTATTGGTAGATGTTTGGTGGAGTTGCAGTGTCGATGCTGATGGCGGCAGTAGTCGATATGCCGTAGAATGCAGATTCCCAAATGCTAGTTATATTGCTGCCTATTGTCACTTTGTTCAGTTTTGAGCATCGATTGAATGTGTAGCCTTGAATTTCCGTAATCAAATCTGGGAGTGTTATTTCTGTGAGCTCGCTCAAGTTGAATGCTCCTGCACCTATTTCGGTCACGCTATCCGGTATCTTGATTGTTTTAAGAGTCGATTGGTAGAATGCGTTTGGCCAGATTGCCGTGATAGTAGAAGGCAGGGTCAGCCCTACGATAGATTGTGCATAGTCGGGGTCAACATCGCGAAACAATCGGCAGTCTTTGTCGGCAGTGCCAAAGTTATCCCACATATCAGGGTCTGCACTCTTGTCATCCTGCTTCGCGCCGATGATTGTTACGGTGTAAGTGTCTCCGTATTCGTCTTCAACAGTTTCTGGAATTACGATGTCTGCATCAAAGTAAAGCAATTCGATTTTTGTCAACCTTGCTGTCTGCCCGGATGTCACAAACGACAATTTGTATTTGTTGTTCGGGTCTTTTTGGGTGAGCGATACTGTTTCTTCCGCTTTCAGCGGTTGTGACAGAAATGCTAATGATGCAAGCAGTGTCAGTGTTAGATTTTTCTTCATTTGTCCTGTCTTGTTAGGTTGTTGTCAAGTTGGTATTTATAAAAACGAGGCCAATTAGGCAACTTCCTGCCTTTTTGGTCTCGCGTATTTTGATGTCTAATCATTATTTCACTCTGAGCACCTTGCCAGCATTGATTCTGCTGCGTCTGCTCAATCCGTTGAGTTTGCACAGATTGTCAATAGTCGTGCCGTGTGCGCTTGCAATTGAGGAGAGAGTGTCGCCTTTCTTCACACGGTAGGTCTCGCGAGAACCGTCAGTGTAGGCGTTCTCCTGCTTGCTTGCCTTTTCGGCGTAAGCCACGCTGCTGCTCGGCGCATAGTTGCGCGCTTGGGTATATGTCCCTTTATTAAAGGTGTATGTGTCGGTGTGAGTTGTCTGGTTGGCAAAGTCAAAAATTGCGCACGGATTGATAGCGTAGCCCATAAAGCGAGTTTCGAAATGCAAATGAGGACCGGTGCTACGTCCAGTGCTTCCGCCGAGGGCGATAGGGTCGCCAACCTTAACCTCTTGGTTCGGCTTCACGAGGAAGCGAGAGAGATGACCATAGACAGTTTCCAAACCGTTGGCGTGACGAAGAATTACATAGTATCCGTATCCGCCACGCTCGAAGCGAGTCAAGCGCACCTTACCGGCAAATGCTGCACGCACGGTGTCACCGACGTTGAGTTTTAGGTCAACGCCCTTGTGCTGGCGTTTGAATCGTGGACGATAGCCGTAAGGCGAGGTGATGAAGCCCGGGACAGGCATCGCATAGTCGGAAACGTCAATACGCACATTGTTAGGCACGGTTTGGTGTGCATACGGATTGACGAGGCTGCTATTCCAACCTTCGGTATAGATGTCGATTTCCGGCTCTTGCTCATCCTTCATAAGCTCGTCCATAAACTCTTGAGTCTCCTTCAACTTGATGCGGTCGCCAACGTCGTGTTGTGACGCAATCAAGTTTTGGTGCATATTGCTGTGGGCAGAAACGGAACGCAACTTCTGTGCGGCTATTGGTAGCGTGCAGCAGAGAAATGCGCCTATGCCTATAAGTTTTGTTATTTTGTTTATCGTCATCGTCTCGATGTCTGTTTTTCGGTTTGCTGTTGGTGATTTTTAAATTTCGTCGTCTGCGTAGAGCATCTTAATTATCGGAGTGTCGTAGTCGCAAAGTTCTTCGGGCTTGAAGAAACGGCGGATTTCGATTTCTGCATTCTCAATGGAGTCGGATGCGTGTACAATATTTTGCTGTCCGCTCATACAAAGGTCTCCACGGATGGTACCCAACTCAGCGTTGCGTCCTTTCGTCGCGCCTGTCATCTTGCGAACCACATTTACTGCATCCAAGCCTTTGAGGCAAATTGCCACGACAGGCGATGCCTGCATAGAGTTTACAATTAATGGGAAAAACGGTTTGTCAGCCAAATGCGAATAGTGTTCTGCTAAAATCTCGTCTGAAAGTTTCATCATTTTCATACCGATGATAACGAGACCTTTCTTTTCAAAACGGGAGATAACCTCTCCAGCAAGACCTCTGAGCACGGCGCTCGGCTTCAATAAAACTAACGTTTTTTCCATATATGCGACACTGTTTAATTAATTCAACTCCCCAAAGTTAAGAATTTGGATTTAAACTTCAAAATAGAATCGGCGGTAAATCCGTTGATTTTCACATTATTTGTGATAAACTCTGCCGATTTAGCACTATTTTTTCTTAAAAATGTTGATTTAAACTGACAATTTATTCCAGCGCCAACTGTCGCTGACGATTGGGAAATGAGCGAATTTTGCTGGCTAACTGATATTGCTCCAGTCGATTTTTTTGTCGAAATGAATGCGTAGTTGCTCAGCAAGAATGCGACTTGACGGCAGTTCAAGATGTGGATCTGCGGCGAGAACCGACTCTGCCGCTTCTCGGGCGATGTTGAGTATCTGTCCGTCACTGCCGAGGTTGGCAATGCGCAGGTTGAAGGCGATGCCGCTCTGCATCGTGCCTTCAATGTCGCCGGGTCCGCGCAACTGCATATCGGCTTCGGCTATGCGGAATCCGTCGGTAGTTTCTGTCATTATCTCAAGGCGTTTACGTGTATCCTTGGCGATGTTGGGCTTCGACATCAGTATGCAGTATGACTGTTCTGCTCCACGGCCCACGCGTCCGCGCAACTGATGCAGTTGCGACAAACCAAACCGCTCTGCGTTTTCTATAACCATAACCGATGCATTCGGCACGTTCACGCCCACCTCAATCACTGTCGTTGCTACGAGTATGCGCGTTTCGCCGCTGACAAACATCTGCATCTGGTAGTCCTTCTCCGCCGGGCGCATCTTGCCGTGCACGAAACTGACCTTGTAGTGGGGAAATGTTTCCTTGATGTATTCAAATCCTTCCTCGAGCGCTTTCAATTCGAGCTTGTCGTTTTCTTGGATGAGAGGGTATACGATATACGCCTGTCGACCAATGTTGAGTTCTCTGCCGATAAGTCTGTTGGTCCACTCGCGGTTGTTCTCGTAGCGGAGTAAGGTTTGTATGGGCTTGCGCCCCGGCGGCAACTCGTCGATAACCGACACGTCGAGGTCGCCGTACACCGTCATCGCGAGTGTGCGAGGAATGGGGGTTGCGGTCATCACGAGGACGTGCGGCGGAATGACGCTCTTTTTCCATAACCGGGCTCGTTGGGCAACTCCAAATCGGTGCTGCTCGTCGATGATTACAAGTCCGAGCCGTCGGAATTCCACGTTGTCTTCAATCACGGCGTGTGTGCCTATCAGGATGTGGATTGAACCATCTGTCAGTCCAGCGTGAATCTCGTCACGCTGTTTCTTTTTGGTAGATCCGGTAAGGAGGGCTATGCCAACGCCTATCTTGCCAGCCATCGTGCTCAGCGACTCGTAGTGCTGCGTCGCGAGAATCTCGGTAGGTGCCATCAGACACGTTTGAAATCCGTTGTCAACTGCCATAAGTGCCGACATCAGAGCCACGATGGTCTTGCCACTGCCCACGTCGCCTTGCAGCAAGCGGTTCATTTGCCTGCCGCTGCCCACGTCGGCGCGGATTTCGCGTAGCACTCTCTTTTGCGCTCCGGTGAGTGGAAAGGGAAGTACCTCTTTGTAGAAGCGATTGAAAAAATCGCCTATATGGGCGAACATCACTCCTTTTTGCTTCTCGTTGCGGTTCTTTGCGTAGCGGAGTATGTTGAGTTGTATATAGAACAGTTCCTCAAATTTAAGCCTCAGTTTGGCTTTTTGCATCAAGTCGATGGATTTCGGGAAATGGATGTTCTCCAACGCATCGCGCAACGGCAACAGGTGGTATTTGGCTACGACTGCTGGTGGCAGTGTCTCTGGGATGCTTGGCGTTTTTGCCAGAAGGTTGCCGATGAGGGTTTGGAATGTTTTTGACGAAAAAGTCCTATTGCGGAGTTTTTCAGTCAGGGTGTATACGCCACGCAGTCCGTGCGGCTCATTTTCTGCCGTTGCTGCCTCGATTTCCGGGTGGACGATGTTGTGGCGGCCGTTGAACATCGACGGCTTTCCGAATACGATATACTCGACCCCAGTGTGATAATGCTCGGATATGTATTTCACTCGGTTGAACCACACGATGTCGATGGTTCCCGTGCCGTCGCTGAAAAGACCGTTGATTCGCCGTTTTGCGCCCTCCCCGATGACGTTCATTGAGACGAAGCGTCCTTTGAGTTGCACATACGGCATATCAGATTCCAATTCGCTGATTTTGTAGATGCGACTACGGTCTACATAGCGGAACGGGAAATAGTAGAGCAAGTCATAGAATGTGTGGATTTTTAACTGCTCAGCCAGCAACTCTGCACGTTTCGACCCGACTCCAGTAAGATATTTTATGTCTAACTGGTCAAGCCTCATTTTTGCCCACAGAGAGAATCCATTCGGCTGTCTTGATGTCCATCGGATGGGTTATCTTGATGTTGCGTTCGTCGCCGGGATAGAGGTTTATATTTGTGCCTCTGAACTCCACCACCGATGCATCGTCGGTGAAGAGGGGGCTGTAGGCTGCCGAATAGGCATCTTTGAGTATCTCGATGCGGAACGTCTGCGGCGTTTGCACTGCCACGAGGGAGTCGCGGCTCACGTTGTGGCTGCCGTTGCGGTCGAGCACCCGGATGCTGTCGGTCACCGGGATGACCGGCACTGCTGTGCCGCATCGCTCGGCGGTGTCGAAACTAGTGGCAATCACTTCGTTGCTGACCAGTGGGCGTGCGCCATCGTGCACTGCCACGAGGCATTCGGTCTCGTTGATGGAGAACAGCGCATTGCGCACCGACTCGAAGCGGTTTGCTCCGCCTTCAACGATTTTGTGCTTGATGGAGAAATTGCTTGACGAGCAAAGGTCACCCCACAGCGACATAAATTCGGTCGGCAACGCCACGACAATGTTTGTCGCCGGGTCGTTGTCGTAGAAAGCCTTAATGGTGCGCATCAAGATTGGCATTCCACAAAGGTGTACAAACTGTTTTGGAAGGGTAGACCCGAATCTTGTGCCGGTTCCGCCTGCCACTATTATTGCATATTTCTTCATCGTTTCAATAATTAAGGATACAAATTAAGCAAAAACAATCCGATTTGGCAATAGCACTCGCCGAGGGATTGTCAGACGGTTGTCTCTTTATCAGTCTTCGCTCAGAAAGTCGGGGTTAGGGTCGGTAATGGCATTGTCGCCCATCGGGAATGCCGATGTGTCAATTTGGTCGAGACCGTTGTCGGAGATCGGTGGCACTTCGCTACCGTTGATTTGCGAGTCGATGGTGCGGTAGTCGCCTTCGCTGCGGTTTTGGAAGCGTGCGAAGCGTGCTACGAAGGTCATTTCCACGTCGTCGACCGAACCGCTACGGTGCTTGGCCACTATAAACTCTGCCATACCTTTGATGTTGCGACCTTCGGCATCGGTGCCCGACTTGGTGTAGTATTCCGGGCGGTGAATGAAGCAAACAATGTCGGCATCCTGTTCGATGGCTCCCGACTCGCGGAGGTCGGACAACTGCGGCCGCTTGTTGCCGTCGTTGCGCTCCTCTACCTTACGGCTAAGCTGCGAAAGTGCGATAATCGGGATGTTCAACTCTTTTGCCAACTGCTTGAGGTTTCGGGAGATGGTACTGACTTCCTGCTCGCGGCTGCCGAACTTCATGCCGGTGGCATTCATAAGTTGGAGGTAGTCGATGATGATTATCTTCACTCCGTGTTCCTTGACGAGCCGGCGCGCCTTGGTGCGCAGTTCAAACACCGACAATGACGGCGAATCATCGATATAAAGAGGTATCTCATAGAGGCTGCGTATGCGGAAGTTGAGTTGTTCCCATTCAAGGGCGTTGAGTCGACCGCTCTTGATTTTCTCACTCTCGATTTCGCACACGTTGGAGATGAGACGGTTCACGAGCTGGAGGTTCGACATCTCAAGCGAGAAGATGGCAACTGGGGTCTTGTGGTCGAGTGCCATATTTTTCGCCATCGATAGCACGAACGCAGTCTTACCCATCGCCGGGCGTGCGGCGATGATGATAAGGTCGGAGTTCTGCCAACCTGACGTGAGTTTGTCGAGGTCGTCGAAGCCGGTGCGGATACCGCTCAATCCGTCTTCGCGCTTCGATGCCTGTTCAATCTGCGAGAGGGCGGTATTGAGCACCGGGTCAATCTGCGTGTATTCTTTCTTGAGGTTGCCTTGCGATATTTCGAAGAGTTTGCCTTCGGCTTCCTGGAGCAGATCGTCTACGTCGTACGACTCGTCGAACGCCTTTTGCTCAATCTGTGAGCAGAAGGTGATGAGCCGTCGTGCGAGATATTTTTGCGCCACGATGCGTGCGTGGTATTCAATATGGGCTGCCGATGCCACATTGGCAGTGAGTTCTGAGATGTGCATCGGGCCGCCAACCTCATCGAGTGTGCCATCAGCGCGCAGTTGCTGCGTAACGGTGAGCATGTCGATTGGTTGCTGATTGATACCGAGGGTGTTGATGGCGGCGTAGATTTTTTGGTTGGCAGGGTCGTAGAATGATTCTGCCTTTATTAGGTCGCACACCATTGCATAGGCATCGCGCTCGAGCATAAGTGCTCCGAGCACAGCATCTTCGATTTCTTTGTCTTGGGGTTGCAACTTTCCGTCGTCGGAAAATTTCGACTTGAATTGGGCTTTTCGTTGGTTTGCCTTGTATTGTCGGAATTCCTGAAACTCGCGGAAGTCGCGGTATTCTTTAGTATTTTGAGCGTCGTCGGCCATATATAGTTGTCTTTTCTGCTGAATTTTTCTGGTGTAAAGTTAGAAAGAAATAATGAATTATCCCTCGAAATTATTGGCTTTTGATGAATTGTTGTTACCTTTGCGGTCGGAAAAATGGCTAATTGATAATTGTTTATTCAAAAATCTTGAAGTAAAAAGATTGTGGCCAATAGGTAATAAATTTGAAATTAAATTGAGATTGTTTTTATGAAAAAATCTACAATGATGGGCGCGTGTGTTGCGTCTGCTCTTACGGCAGTGACTGCTGTAGCGCAAACTTACCAATTGCCGAACATCGGCTTTGAAAATTGGGAGAGTTCAAAAAAAGCGATTAACTGGACTGAATATAACACTGGGCAAGACCAGCCTGGCAAAGAACCGGTTTCTTGGTATTCGTCAAATATAAAATATCCAGCAAGTGTTACAAATCCAGAAAATATTCAAGAGAAGAGCAGTGACGGTCGACATTATGCCAATATAATCAACAAAAAATTAGGCAAATCAAGTTCTTATATACCAACTCTTGGCGTGCTTTCGGTAGCTCCGTCTTGGTATTGCAGTTATGGTGAGGGAACATATTTACCAGTTGTAACATCAATAAATGAAAAATATGCCCAAAATGGCGTGTATGGCGGCATCTCTTTCGTCGGTCGTCCAGATGCTGTGGAAGCGGTTCTCCAAGTGGATGACGTCGATGAAGCCCATATCATTGCATATCTATGGAAGGGTACATTCAGCGGTGAAGTGCCAGCCGCGTTGAGTTATAAAGGAAATATAATCAAATATACCCCTTATATCAAATCATGGCTTGCGCTTGAAAATCTCGATCGCGCTATCTGGAGTCAAATTGACCCGTCAATCGTGACTTCTGAGACCGTACAAAATGTAACAAAGAGCGACGATGCTGAGATTATTGCTTACTGCGACCAAAAATACACATCAACGTTTAGTTGGGCTACTGTCGAGATTCCTTTGACCTATCTTTCGGCTTCAACGCCAACGATGACCAACGTTATCCTTTCTGCCGGCTATCCTTGGGACAGCCGAAAAATAACTGCGGAGAAGAGTTTGAACGTAGACAGTGTGCGCTACGTCTACTATTCTCGCCTGAAATCGGCATCGCTTGACGGTTATAGCATTGATTTCAACTCAAACACCTACGACTATGTGATTACGGTTGCCGATCCTTCGCAACTAACGCTCCCGGCTGTAGACTATGCAGTGATGAGCAACGATGCTCTTACGGCTGAAAAGATAGTTACTGTAACATCCGATGACGACAACAAATTGATTTCCGTGAAGGTGGCAAACAATGCCTACGCAGCAGGCAATACCGATGCAACTGACGTTGACGGCTTGGGCGAGCACACTTATTCGTTCTATTTCCGCAAGGCTTCGGAAACACTCGCAGGCTACTATTTCACCAACATCGATGGTGCTTCGACGGATGTGAAGAGCGGAGAGGCAACGACAATGACGATTGAGCAAAACAAAGCCAACGTGAACTATACTGTGACTCTTAGCAATGTGGTTGTGGCTGACGGCGCATCGGCTGTAAATATCGTGTTCCCTGACGCTGTAATCACAGAAGAGAACGGCGTACGCACGTTTACAGGCATAGCTGATGCAACGGTTGGCGGTGAAACTCTGTCGGTAGTGGTTTCCGGCAAGATTGAAGACGACGGCACATTCGAAATCAAGTTCTCTTATCAGAACGCATCCGGCGAAAATGTAGCGGTAGTGTTCACTCCTGATGCAAGAACATCGGCTGTGAAAACAGTCAAGGACACCAAAACATACGTCAGCGCAGCATCCGGAAAAATCTCCGTAGCAGGCTACACCGGCAATGTTGAAGTATTTACTATCGATGGCCGTATGGTAGCGAACGCCGCTTGCCAAGGCTTCGCCGACATCAATGTGGCTAACGGACTCTACATCGTCCGCACCGGCAACACAACAACAAAGGTCGTTGTGAAATAACAACACCTTTCACGCAAACAAAGCGAGGCAGTCCCAGTGGGCTGCCTCGCTTTGTTTTTCTCCCGACTTCAGAACTCCTGACCGTGATGGCGGCATCCACTACAGGGTGCTAATCTACAGGTCCGCATCGTAGCCTATTTTGACATACTCTCAGGCAATAAAAAAGCGAGCGGAGGATTGCCCTCTGCTCGCTTTATAATAGGATGGTATCTATATTAGAACCATTTCAGATATGCGAAACTCTGGCGGTGTGCAAGGTCGGCATTCTTAGGGAAGATGCGGTAGCCATAGTGGAACACACCAGGGTTAGTGATGTCGTGCTTCAATTCGTAAGAAACGACATCGCCTTCGCGCTTAACTTCATTGAACTCGTAGCGAGTGAAGTATTTCTCTTGACCTTCTTCGATAGAATAAACAACCATCTCAACACCGATGCTGTCAGCAAGACCGTTAGTGTCGAGTTTTACATCAACCTTAACCTTGTTGCCGAATGCGTTGGCAGCCTGGTCGATTGGAGTAGCCTCAAGAACCTTGATGCCATCCCAACGTGAAACAACATCTTCCTTCCATGCAGCCAATTCTTTAGCCTTGGCGTAGTCGTTCTTCTTCAACTCTTTGGCGTACTTGCCCTCTTTTGAATAGAAGCGTTCGATATAGTCGTCGATCATACGCTTCATAGTGTAGTTAGGAGCGATATGAGCCATAGAGTTCTTGATGTACTGAATCCATTCTGGAGAGTAGCCCTTCGAATTCTTTGCAAAATACAATGGGATAATCTCGTTTTCAAGCATAGAATAGATTGTGGCAGCATCCAATTGGTCCTGCTGGTTTTGGTCGGTGAATGTGCGCTTGTCAGTAAGAGCCCAACCTGCACCCTCGCGATAGCCTTCATACCACCAGCCATCGAGCACTGAGAAGTTAAGCACACCATTCATCTCGGCCTTTTCGCCAGATGTACCTGATGCCTCAAGAGGACGGGTAGGAGTATTCAACCAAATATCGACACCAGAGATAAGACGTTTAGCCAGAGCCATGTTGTAGTTCTCGAGGAAGATAATCTTGCCCAAGAACTGAGGCATTCTTGAAATCTCAATGATGCGCTTGATCAAGCCCTGACCAGCACCGTCGGCAGGGTGAGCCTTGCCGGCAAATACAAATTGTACAGGGAACTTCTCATTGTTGACAATCTTAGAAAGACGGTCGAGGTCAGTGAAGAGAAGGTGCGCACGCTTGTAGGTTGCAAAACGACGTGCAAAACCGATAATCAACGCATTAGGATTAATCTTGTCGATGATTGACACGATGCGTGAAGGATCGCCTTGGTTTTTGAGCCAAGTCTCTTTGAATTCACGCTTCACATACTTGATGAACTTCTGCTTCAAAGCGACGCGGATGTTCCAGATGTCCTCCTCTTTTGCCTTGAGGATAGGCGACCAAGTATTCTCATCTGACTGGTTTTCGATATAGTTTTCGCCGAACGACTTCTTGTAGAACTCTTTCCACTCGGAAGCAGCCCAAGTAGGCATGTGTACGCCGTTGGTTACATAAGAAACGTGCGACTCTTCAGGAGCGTACCCCTTCCAAACGCCTTGGAACATACGCTTAGACACTTCGCCGTGCAACCAGCTTACGCCGTTAGACTCCTGGCAAGTGTTCAAAGCAAATACGCTCATTGAGAAGCGTTCATTTGTATCTGGGTTCTCGCGACCCATATTCATAAGGTCTGACCAAGAGATGCCCAATTTCGAAGGATAGTCACCGAAGTATTTTCCGAAAAGGCTTTCCTCGAAATAGTCGTGACCGGCAGGAACCGGAGTGTGGACTGTGTAGAGGCCGGTAGCCTTAACCAACTCAAGAGCAACCTCGAATGAAAGGTGCTCGTTCTGTACATATTCAACGAGGCGTTGCAAGTTGAGCAATGCTGCGTGGCCTTCGTTGCAGTGGTAGAGTTCGGTGTTGATGCCAAGGGCACGGAGCATAATCACGCCACCGATGCCGAGCAAATATTCTTGTTTGATACGGTTTTCCCAATCGCCACCGTAAAGTTTGTGGGTGATTGGGCGGTCAAATTCAGAGTTCTGGTTATTGTCAGTGTCGAGCAAATAAAGTTTTACACGACCTACATTTACTCTCCAGACGTTGCAATAGATGTCGCGACCAGGGTAAGGCACAGCAACAATCATTGGTGAACCGTCCTCGTTGAGAACCTGCTCAACAGGAATCTGGTTGAAGTTTTGAGCCGGATATTGAGCAATTTGCTGGCCGTCTATCGACAACGACTGATCGAAGTAGCCATAACGGTACATAAAACCGACAGCAGTGAGGTTTACACAAGAGTCGGAAGCCTCTTTGATGTAGTCACCGGCGAGGACACCGAGTCCGCCAGAGTAAATCTTAAGAGCGCTGCAAAGACCATACTCCATACTAAAGTAAGAGATAGAAGGAACATCCTTGCGGAACGGTTTCTTCATGTAGTCTTTAAATTTCTTGTGTACTTCATTCAGGCGAGCGATAAATGCTTCATCCTTTTCCAATTCCTGACAACGTTCAAGGCTTAATTTCTGCAACAACAAGACGGGGTTTTCATCCGTCGTCAACCATAGGTTAGGGTCGATTTCTTGAAAGAGATTTCGTGCTTCGCTGTTCCACGACCACCATACATTGTGCGCTAATTCATCAAGACTCTTGAGTTTAGCAGGTAACTCTGCATGGACTGTAATGTCGCGCCATACAGGTGCATTAGTGTTACTTACTTTCAATTTCATAGTTAAAATATTAAATTAGTTTGGCTGTGCCAATTGTTTCTTACTGTTGTTAATTATCGCATTGCTATAGGCAATGTCATAGTACTTGATAAAACTTTCCCATGTTGCCATCTTGGAAGCCGCTTTTGCCGCTTTCCGTATCTTTGCCGATTCCGTAGAACCGGATTCAATCAGAACTTTCAGTTTCTCAACGATGTTGCCAACCGCCATATCGTAGTTGGAATCGTTGCGGTGAATCACCTCTGTGCCGCATTTCGAGAAACCTCCGCCAAAGGTAGACAATATCCATTGCCCGAAACCAGCCAAATCGGTGGTGATTGTAGGAACACCAAAGGCGATACCTTCATGCGGAGTATAGCCCCACGGCTCATAGTAGGAGGCGAAAACCGTTGCGTCAAATCCCGGCAGAAGTTCGTAGTAACTTTTGTCGAAAATGCCATCTGTCCCATTCAAATAGCACGGCACATATATGACATTAACGCTTTCCGACGGTGCATTGTTGAATCCGAGATAGCATAATCTGTTGTAAATATTGTCGGAAGAATAATTGTGCAACTTGTGGGTTATAATCGGATTCTCCAACTGTGCGGAAGCGTCGTTTGTCGTCAGTTTCTCCTTCAAATCCTCTCTGCAACCATTTTCCCAGGCAGGGACGAGGATAAACGCAATGATGTCGCGCTTGCCAGCAAATTCCTGATGGCGTAAAGCGTTCAGGGAGTCGATAAACATATCAAGACCCTTGTTGCGATATTCGTTGCGTCCGGCAGTGGCGTAGAGGAATGCATCGTCGGAAATTTTTTTGCCGGTAAGAGTTTCTGCCACTTTCAGCAATTTTGCACGCGCCGATTTGCGCTGTGCAGAATACTTTTTAGCATCCGGCACCAATGCAAGTTCGAAGCCGTTGGGAGTAACCAAGGGTTTGATGTCAAGCAACTGTTCGCATTCGCGGGCGGTAATTTCGCTTACTGTGGTGAAACAGTCTGCATTGTGGGCTGCGGTCTTCTCCAGAGAATGTTTCGACTGCATATTCAGTTCCGCAGCCATCTGGTCGCCGTTGTAGTAATTGAAATAATCGTACAGAGGTTTGCCGTTGCCGCAAATGCTTCTGCCGATGCTTGTTGCGTGGGTAGTGAATACGGTCGCTATTTCCGGTGCGTGAGCCTTCAGATAGAGAAGTCCCATACCAGTTGTCCATTCGTTGAAATGGGCAACCACGCGGTCGTAGGCTTTCGCTAAATGGGCTGCACAACTCTTCATTACAATTGCTGTTGCTATCGCAAAAGCGCAACCTTCGTTGTAGTCGCCATAGGCGTGGAGTGAATCGACTCCGAACTTTTCCCAGATAAAAGAGAAGAAAGAATTCAGATGCGGATATAGACCGTCGAATTTTACAAGGATTGCTGTCGGTTTGCTTGGAATGTTCCATCTGCCCACTCGGATTTTGATCCCGTAGGGCAAATCCACGGATTTCGCCCACTTGTCCAATGATGTTTTGGATTCCTCAAAAAAAGGCGAGGGAGTGCTATCTGACCACACGTCGGGCCCGATGAAAATCATTTTATCGCCAAGTTGTTCGCTCTGAACTTTGGCTTTAGAAGATAAAACTGTATATATACCGCCAACTTTATTACAAACCTCCCAACTCGTTTCAAATAAGATGGTTGGGCCTACATTTTTATTAGACATAAAATATAGTAATATCCTTTAATAGGTGCAAAGATAATGAATTATTTTATATTACCGAAATCAATGTGAGCAAATGCGCTTTTCTGGATTTCGGGATAAACTATGTGATGATAGTGAAAAAATATTTACGAGACGAAACTTCGTTTAGAAGAGTCGTCTCGTAAAAGAAGGGTTTTAAGGATTAACCTTTGATCGTTTCAATCATTTTCTTGAATGCTTCAGCTATTCCTTCAGCCTCTTTACCTCCGGCTTGTGCAAATCCGGGTTGGCCGCCGCCGCCGCCCTTGATCATTTTTGCTGCATCTCGGACAATCTGTGATGCGTTAAGACCGTCCTTAACCAAGTCATCGGTGAGCATTACGGTGAGCATAGGCTTCTGTTCTGCGTTTACAGTCGCTGCAACAAATGCAGTGTTTGTCGCTGAAATCTCGCGGATTGCAAAGGCAACGCCCTTGACGATTTCAGGAATGCGGATGCCTGTCAATGACACAAGTTGGATGCCGTTAGCAAGCGTCTCTTTCTTGTCGACGAGCTGCTTTGACAATGTCTTGATGCGCTCTTTCGCCATATTTTCAGCCTCCTTTCTCAATTCGGAGTTTTCTGCGATAGTTTTTTGCAGAGCCTGACGGATGTTGGTTGAGTTGAGAGCTGTGCTTATATATTTGATTGTGTCCTGGAAGTCGCGGATTGCATTTTCCACATTTTCACCAGTAATGGCTTCTATACGGCGGATGCCCGCTGCGATACTTCCTTCGGAAACAATCTTAATCACTCCAATGTTACCAGTGTTTTGTACGTGCGTACCGCCACAGAGTTCAACGGAATTACCATATTTGATTACGCGCACTTCCTCACCGTATTTCTCACCGAACAGTGCCATAGCACCCATAGCTTTCGCCTCGGCAATAGGCACATTGCGATGCTCCTCCAACTGGATGGCTTCTCTCACTTTGCGGTTTGCAAGACGCTCAACGGCTTCGATTTCCTCGTCTGTCATTTTCTGGAAGTGCGAGAAGTCAAAACGCAGTTCGGTAGGGGAGACGTAAGAGCCTTTTTGTTCAACGTGTGTGCCCAAGACCTCGCGGAGCGCCTCGTGAAGCAAGTGGGTCGCGGTGTGGTTGCAGGCTGTAGACAAACGGTTAGCCTTGTTAATTTGTGCAACTACTGACGCTTGTGGATTTGTCGGCAACTTCTTTGTCAAGTGGATAGGCAAGTTGTTTTCGCGCTTGGTGTCGAAAACCTCGATTTTCTCGTCGCCGGAAATCAAAACGCCGGTATCACCGACCTGTCCGCCCATCTCAGCATAGAACGGAGTCTTGCCCAATACAATCTGGTAGTATTCGTTGTTTTTCTGTTTTACCTTGCGGTAACGGAGAATCTGAGTTTCGCATTCCACTTCGTCGTAGCCCACGAATGTGGTTTCGCCTGGAAGCAGTTCCATCCAGTCGGATGCTTCAACGGCAGCGGCGTTGCGTGCGCGTTGCTTCTGCATTGCCATCTCCTCATCAAACTCCTTATGATTGACCGACAAACTGCGCTCTTTCAAGATAAGTTCGGTGAGGTCGAGAGGGAATCCGTAGGTGTCGTACAAAACGAACGCTTCCTTGCCTGAGATTTCTGCCTTGCCTTTTGCCTGAGAGTCGGCGATGACCTTGTCGAGCAGTTTTATACCTGTTTCCAATGTGCGGAGGAATGTTTCCTCTTCCTCTTTGGTAACCTTCTTGATTAAGTCTGGCTGCTGGCTCAATTCTGGATAAGCGTGTCCCATTGACTCGATGAGAGTGTCGACCAAACGATAGATAAATGCTTGCTTCTGGTCAAGGAATGTGTAGGCGTATCTGACTGCACGGCGCAAAATGCGGCGAATCACATATCCAGCCTTTGCATTCGACGGTAGTTGCGACTCAGCGATTGAGAAAGAGATTGTGCGGACGTGGTCGGCGATAACTCGCATAGCCACATCAGTTTTCTCGTCTTTGCCGTAGACCTTGCCTGACAGTTGCGAAATTTTCTGAATGAGTGGTTGGAAAACGTCGGTATCGTAGTTTGAGTGTTTACCCTGCAATGCTCTAACCAAACGCTCGAATCCCATGCCGGTATCGATTACGTGCATTGGCAGTGATTCCAAACTTCCGTCAGCCTTGCGGTTGAACTGCATAAACACGATGTTCCAGATCTCGATTACCTGTGGGTCGTCCTTGTTTACGAGTTGGCTTCCCGGTACTTTCGCTTTTTCTTCAGGTGTTCTTGAATCGAGGTGGATTTCGGAACAAGGTCCGCATGGACCTGTATCGCCCATTTCCCAGAAATTGTCGTGCTTGTTGCCGTTGATAATGTGGTCGGCAGGCACATGTTTTGCCCAATAGCCAGCGGCTTCGTTGTCGCGCGACAGGTTTTCGTCGGGTGCACCTTCAAAAACGGTAACGTAGAGGTCGTCCGGATTCAGGTGGAGAACGTCTACAAGATATTCCCAAGCATAGTCGATGGCGCCTTCCTTAAAGTAGTCACCAAACGACCAGTTGCCCAACATCTCAAACATTGTATGGTGATAAGTGTCCAAACCCACTTCTTCAAGGTCGTTGTGTTTTCCGCTAACACGGAGACATTTCTGGGAGTCGGTCGCTCGTCTGTATTTAGGCGGTACGTTGCCCAAAATGATGTCTTTAAATTGGTTCATACCAGCATTGGTGAACATCAATGTGGGGTCATCCTTAATGACCATTGGAGCAGAAGGCACTATCTGGTGGCCTTTGCTCTTGAAGAATTCTTTGAATGATTCTCTAATTTCGTTAGCTGAATACATATTGTAACCTATTGTTAAAATCAATTTATCGGGAACTGCTACTGAATTCCGCAGGTTTTTATCGTGCAAAATTAATCATTTTATTAATTTTGTAAAAGAAGAAATTGACTGAATGCTAAATACTGAAAAGAAATATTACAAAATAGGAGAGGTTTCTGAAATTCTCAATCTTCCGATAACGACATTGAGATATTGGGAGCAGGAATTTACCGTAATCAAGCCAAAACGCACGAGGGGCGGCAGTCGCCTGTACACCAACGACGATATGGAAAAAATCAGGATGGTGTGGTATTTGGTGAAGGAGCGCGGTATGAAGCTGCAGGCGGCAGAGCAGGAAATCCGCCAAAACCGCAGAAATGTTTCCAAACGGCATGAGGTTATTGAACGCTTGCAGACAATCAAGTCTGATCTGCAAATCTTGGCCGATGCCTTTGAAAAGATAAGCCGTGGTTCTCATTGAAATCCACGGCTTTGGTATTAATCGATATATCGTCTGGTCAAGTTGGCATACGCGTCGATTCTTCGATCCCTAAGGAATGGCCACCAGCGACGCACTTGCTCACTTCTTGTCATGTCAATTTCAACGATTGTTTCCAACTCAGCATCAGATGGTACTTCTTTAATAATTTCACCCTGAGGTCCGGCTACAAAACTTGTTCCCCAAAACATAATGCCGTTAGTGACACCGGATGGATCGGTTTCGTGTCCGACTCTGTTGACTGCGACAACCGGCAAGCCATTTGCTACGGCGTGTCCTCTCATTGAGAGCATCCACGCTTGTCTTTGCCTGAACTTTTCATCGTCACTGTCGGCACTTTCCCAACCAATAGCCGTGGGGTAGATGAGCATTTCTGCACCTTTCAGCGCCATCAACCGGGCTGCTTCCGGATACCATTGATCCCAGCAGACAAGAACTCCTAGTTTGCCCACCGACGTTTCGATAGGTTCAAATCCCAAATCGCCGGGAGTGAAATAAAACTTCTCGTAGTATGCAGGATCATCGGGAATGTGCATTTTTCGATACTTTCCGGCAACAGATCCATCTTTTTCAAAAACGATTGCGGTGTTGTGGTAAAGTCCTGGCGCTCTTTTCTCGAAAAGAGACGTTACCAAAACAATTCCGCATTGGGCAGCGACATCTGAATACAACTGTGTTGTCTCGCCAGGAATGGAAACCGCCAAATCAAAATTGTCAACAGACTCTACTTGGCAGAAATAGAGAGAGTCGTGAAGTTCTTGCAAAACGACCAGTTGTGCGCCTTCGGAAGCAAGTCTCTTTATTTTTTGCACAAGATTGTCCCTGTTGGCTTTTATGTTTGCAGTATTTGATTGTTGGATTAGTCCAACTTTAATTGTCCTTTTCATATATTGAGCGAATTTTTAGGGAATTGCATCGTGACGCAGTGCAGTGAACCGTGTTGCTTGATCAGACATCGACAATCTATCCCTACGACATTTCTGTCCGGGAAGGCTGAGGCAATTATTTCCAAGGCTTTTTTGTCGTTTTCCTCTTGCGCGTATGTCGGCACGAATACGCAGTTGTTGCCAATGAGGAAATTTGCATAAGTGGCAGGCAAGCGGTTGTCGTCCTCATCGAAAATTGGGGCAGGAAGAGGCAACTCCAGCAGTCGGAATTTCTCGCCGTTCAGATCTGTGAATTGCTCGAGTTGTTCGCGCATGTCAGCGAGAACCTGATAGTGTTCGTCCGATTTGTCGTCTGTGCCGACAAATAGAATGGTGTTTGATGGTGCCAATCTTGCCAATGTGTCGATGTGGCTGTCGGTGTCATCTCCACGGAGGTAGCCGTGGTCGAGCCACAAAATCTTTTTTAGGTTGAATGCCGTCTTGAGATAATCTTCAATCTCGGACTTGGAAAAACCTCCGTTCCTATTCTTTGACAATAGACACTCACTTGTGGTCAGAACTAAACCATTGCCGTCGCTTTCGATAGAACCGCCCTCAAATGCAAAATTCAGATGATTGACATATTCCCCTTTGAAAACTCCTTGTCGGAACAGTTCGCCCGTTATCAAGTTGTCGTGGAATGCCGGAAATTTTAGTCCCCAACCGTTGAACTTGAAGTCGTTGACATAGGATTGGTCGCCATCGACAGCCGTCAGGGCGCAGGTGTCGCGAGCCCATGTGTCGTTTGTCGGGCAGGTGACGATATGCAATAGGTCACTTTGTGTTGGCAGGTCTTTGCACGCTGGGTCAGCAACGATAATGACCTGTTCTCCTTGCTGTGTGATTGCATCAACAATGCGGCGATAGCAGTCTAGAACGTCATCGTATATCGGTGCCCAGTCCGTATTTGCATGAGGCCACACAATCATAATGGCATCTTGTTGCTCCCATTCGGCCGGAAATCGAAGATTTTTATTTGTCATACTGGTAGATTGATTCATCGTTGTCAAATATACAGATATTCTAACGAATGTTCAAGTGGTAATAACAAAAATAAGCACGCGCTTTGAGGCGTGTGCTTATTTTTGTTATTATGAAAGGAGTATTATTCAGATACTACTTCAAATGGAATTTCAACAGAAACTTCTTTGTGGAGTTTCAAGAGAGCTTTGTAGCTGCCAACTTCCTTGATTGTCTCTTTGATGACAACGAGTTTGCGGTCTACGTTGAAGCCCAATTTCTCAAGAGCCTCTGCGATTTGGATGCTGTTGACAGAGCCAAAGATTGTGCCTGTAGAGCTTGTCTTTGCGCCGATAGTCAATGAAACTTCCTTCAATGATTCTGCCAATGCCTCAGCCTCAGCCTTAATCTGAGCCAACTTGTGAGCTCTTTGCTTCTGATTTTCAGCCAATACCTTAAGCGCAGACTCAGTAGCGATAACTGCCTTGCCTGTTGGAATGAGGTAGTTACGGCCATAACCACTCTTTACTTCTACAACATCGTCCTTGTAGCCAAGAGTTGCGATATCTTCTTTTAATATGATTTTCATAATTGTAATCCTTCTTTAAAAATTATTTCATCAGGTCAGTCACGTAAGGAAGAAGTGCCAAATGGCGAGCACGCTTAACAGCCTGTGCTACTCTTCTTTGGAATTTGAGGGAAGTTCCCGTGATACGACGAGGAAGGATTTTGCCTTGTTCGTTCAAGAATTTCTTGAGGAATTCAGGATCCTTGTAGTCAATGTATTTGATGCCACTCTTTTTGAAACGGCAATATTTTTTCTTTTTGACATCAACTGAAAGTGGAGTCAAATATCTGATTTCTGATTGTGATTGTGCCATGATTAATCCTCCTTTGTTTCTTTGTTGTTAGACTTTGCTGCGCGAAGACTTCTGCGTTTTTCTGCATATTCAGCAGCATACTTGTCAAGACGGAAAGTCAAGAAGCGAAGAACTTTCTCATCGCGGCGGTAAGCGGTTTCCAATTTCTTGAGCGCTTCAGGCTCTGCGTTGAATTCAACGAGGCAATAGAAGCCAGTGCTCTTCTTTTGGATAGGGTAAGCCAACTTGCGGAGGCCCCAGTTCTCTTCGTTCACAATTTCTGCTCCGTTTTGTGTAAGAACAGAAGTGAATTTGTTTACCGCTTCCTTCATCTGATCATCAGACAAAACGGGAGTTAAAATGAAAACGGTTTCGTACTTGTTCATAATAAATTAATAAATTGTTTTTAAAATTTGCGGTGCAAAATTACACATATTTTTTTGAACAAACAACTGCCGGCGTGTTTTTTGCCGAAAAATATTTGAGATTTGATGCAAAAATACCGTTGTTTGGCGTCCTGCTTGCAGGTAGACTACTGCAATTCATCGCTTTTGATGCCTAATGCCATCATTATCGGGTATGCGATTATTTGAGTGATGAATTTTGCATTGTCGGAATTTTGCATTGCGAAATTGGTGATGAGTTTTCCTTCGCTTTTCTCTAGAATTTCTTTAATCTCATCTCCATAATGCTCATTGAAGCCAATCACTGCGAGCCGGTTAATGCGCTTCTCTTCAATGATGTTTGCCAAGGAGTCGAGGAAAAGCACATCCGGGCTAATCAACCCTTCTGTGGAAAATGCACGAAACCGAAACTCTCCCAATTCGCTTTTGAATGCCAGTCCATCCAACTCTTTGAGAGAAGAGGGTGCACACACCAACAATGTGTCTGCACTATTTCCATACGTGAGATAAACGTCGATATCATTATCGCCAGGCTGGATGCCCCAATCGAGTGCAATATATGTAAAAAGCGCAGACAGGTCAATTGCTGGCAATTCCCGGTGCAGCATCTTTTCAAAATTTGATTTGAAATCAGATGTTATGAAATTCAGGAAAGAGGCATCTATTATAATCGCATTGGATGCGGAGTTGAATGTTGATTCCATATTTTTTAGGACAAAGATAGGGTGCAAATCCAATAACCGCAAGCATATTTTTAATTAAGAGAGGTATTTGTTACCTTTGTGATTATGGAAGTGACTAACGGATTAATAAAATGGGTGTTTTCTTTATCCCAAAAGAAGAACCGGGAGAAAGAGGGGTGCTTTGTTGCAGAAGGAACAAAGTGCGTGGTTGATACATTGAATCATTTTAACTGCAAATACCTGTTTTCTACGAAAAAATGGATAGAGGATTATGGCAATCAAATAGATGCCGAAATCATAGAAGTCAGCAGAATGCAGATGGACCGGATGTCAATGCTTAAAACGGCATCCAATGTGCTTGCCGTCTACGAGATGCCGAAAGTTCAAGAGCCTGTAGATTTGGAGAAACAATTGGTGCTTGTGCTTGATGGCGTTCAGGACCCGGGAAATCTGGGCACGATTATGCGCGTGGCAGACTGGTTTGGTGTCAGACATATTTTTTGCAGCAATGACACGGTAGATGTATATAACCCAAAGACTGTTCAGGCGACGATGGGGGCAATTTCAAGAGTCTCTGTCGAATATTGTGATTTGACGGAATTGTTCGCAAAGCATCCAGGGATGCCAGTGCTTGGAACATTCCTAGATGGAGAAAACATATACTCACAGGTACTTCCTCAATCCGGATTTGTCGTAATGGGAAATGAAGGGAAAGGCATCTCTCAAGATATAGAGAAATGCGTTACCCGGAAATTGCTGATACCGTCATATCCTGTCGGTGTCCCGACATCGGAATCTCTTAACGTTGGAACGGCGACGGCTATTGTGTTGAGTGAATTTAGAAGATGTAAATTGAGTATCTGACATGGCTAAAGATAAGATTGCATTTTTTTGTAGTGATTGCGGCTACGAATCTCCTAAATGGGTTGGCAAGTGCCCGAACTGTGGTGCATGGAACACATTCGTGGAAGAGAAAATCCGACAGACAAAAGGAGGTGGAAAAGCATTGCTCCCTCAGTCGAAATTGGAGTCGAAGCCTCTTCGCTTATCAGAGATTAAAGCAGGAGAGGAAGAACGCATCCTTATGCCAAGTGGGGAATTAAATAGGGTGCTTGGCGGCGGACTTGTGCAGGGCTCAATAATATTGATAGGAGGAGAGCCCGGCATCGGCAAATCTACCTTGGTATTACAGAATGTGATTAGAATAAGAAGCCGGAAGGTGCTTTATGTGTCTGGAGAGGAAAGTGCGCAGCAACTCAAAATGCGGGCAGACAGACTTGGTGCTGACGGTGGTGAATGCTATATTGTTTGCGAAACATCGTTGGAAAAGATTTTCCAGCATATAGAAAACAGTTCCCCAGGGATTGTCGTAATAGACTCCATTCAGACCATTGCCTCAGAAAATCTAGAATCGGCTGCTGGCAGTGTCAGCCAAGTAAGGGAATGCGCGGCATCTTTATTGAAATACGCAAAAGAGAGTGGTACGCCTGTAATATTGATTGGGCATATCAACAAAGAGGGTAGTATTGCAGGCCCGAAGGTACTGGAACACATTGTTGATGCAGTGCTACAGTTTGAAGGCGACCGGCACTATATGTACCGACTGTTGCGCTCAATTAAGAATCGGTTTGGAAGTACTTCCGAAATGGGAATCTATGAGATGACCCAAGTCGGACTTCGCGAGGTGATTAATCCTTCGGAGTTACTCCTTTCGGAAACCGACGGCGAATTGTCGGGAACGGCAATCGGCGTAACTATAGAAGGCGCACGCCCTCTGCTTGTAGAATCACAGGCATTGGTCAGCACAGCGGCCTATGGTACGGCTCAACGCTCCGTTACTGGATTTGATTCAAAACGGATGAATATGTTGTTGGCTGTGCTTGAGAAGCGCGTCGGATTCAAACTGGCGATGAAGGATGTGTTTCTCAATATTGCCGGGGGATTTAAAGTCAATGACCCTGCGTTGGATCTGGCGATAATAAGTTCCATCCTTTCTTCAAATGTGGATATGCCAATAGCCAAGACAATTTGTCTTGCCGGGGAGGTCGGCCTGTCGGGAGAAATCAGGTCGGTGACCCGTATAGAACAGCGCATTGCAGAAGCGGCAAAATTGGGATTCCAGACAATATATGTTCCTCTTAACAATATGAAGGGAATTGACACATCGAAATACAAGATAGAAGTCAAGCAAGTGTCAAGAGTTGAAGAGGTATTCCGCTCATTGTTCGGCTAAGTCGGCAATCTGGAGCTCTTATCTACACAAAAAAACGAGGGAAGGGATATCTGTTCAACAAGAGTGTTTTCCTTTCCTCGTTTTATATGGTATTTTTCGGTAAAACCAATCTACATCAGGAAAATGTCGTGCTTCCGACACTCTTCAATGTGTGTCTCCGGCCAAATGCTTGATTGAACTTCTCCGATATGTGCTTTCTGCAAAAGGAACATACACAAACGGCTTTGTCCAATGCCGCCGCCAATTGAATAGGGGAGTTCTCCGTTTATCAGGGCAGTGTGGAATTTGAGATTTTCTCTTTCGGGACAAGTCCTAACTTTGAGTTGCCTACGCAAAGACGCAGGACTTACCCTGATGCCCATCGATGACAATTCAAAAGGGATACCGAGCACTTCGTCCCAGAGCACAATGTCCCCGTTCAAACCCCTGTAGCCATCACTGTTTCTAGTAATCCAGTCATCATAGTCAGGAGCTCTTCCGTCGTGTGGCTCTCCGTTTGTCAAATCGGAGCCAATACCAATGATGAACACGGCCTTGTATTTCTTTGCTATTTCTCGTTCTCTTTCTTTGGTTGTCAAGTCAGGATACATATCAAGCAGTTGTTGTGAATGGATGAATTTTATTTCCTCAGGCAATACTGGCGTTATGTGAGGAAATTGCTCATAAATAAGCCATTCCGTTTCTCTGACTGCCTCATATATTTTTTGGACAGTCGCTTTTAAATAGGTCAGAGTTCTGTCGCTTTCGGTTATTGTCTTTTCCCAATCCCACTGGTCTACATACAAGGAGTGTATATTGTCAAGGTCTTCAGATGTACGTATGGCATTCATATCAGTATAAATACCAAATCCTGGGGCAATGCCGTAGTCTGCAAGTTTCACTCGTTTCCACTTGGCAAGAGAGTGTACAACTTCTGCATGCTGATTATCCATTGAGGCAATGTCAAATCCAACTGCATGTTCAACGCCGTTTAAGTCGTCATTAAGACCAGTGCCGGAAAGAACGAACAGAGGTGCTGTGACGCGTCTCAAATTCAATTTTTTTGAGAGCCGATCCTGAAAAGCCTCCTTTATGAATTTGATGGCAATCTCAGTAGTTTCGGGCAATAACTTCAACTTGTAATTCCTTGGTATAATTAGTCCCATAATTCCTATTTTGTTACAAATATAATATCTTTTTTTGAAATGGAAACCTTGTTTTGCAAAACGGAGTCAACTTGTCGCTTGTTTTCTTCAAAACATTGACAAATCGGATTTTGTAGAATTAAAATTCCACTGAGATGTTATCAGAATTACACCTCAGTGGAATTCGTATAGAAATCTAATGTTTAAAGGCATTCCATCCTTGTGCTTTAAGCTCAATTTCGCTGTCGCCGTCACGGGTGACAAGCATACATCCAAGTTCCTGTTTTGTAATGTGACCGATAATCCGGATGCCGCTCAATTGTGAGATTCTCTCATGGTCGGTAAGGGGTACTGTAAAGAGCAACTCATAATCCTCTCCACCATTCAGCGCCGCCGTAACGAGGTTCATATTCAATTCAGAGGCCATTGTCGCTGTTTGGTAGTCAATCGGAATGCGCTCTTCGTATATCCGGCAACCGACATTGCTTTGACTGCAAATGTGCATCAACTCAGAAGATAGCCCGTCGGAAACATCCATCATTGCCGTTGGTTTGATTCCTGCTTTGTCTAGTTCCGCGATGATATCCTTCCTGGCTTCCGGCTTCAGCTGGCGTTCAAGGAGATATTCTTTTCCGGCGAATTTCGGTTGGAAATCAGAGATTCCAGCAGATGCTACACGCTCGCGCTCCAACAGTTGCAAACCCATATAAGCCGCCCCAAGATCTCCTGACACACAAATCAAGTCGGTCTCTTTCGCGCCATTACGATATACAATCTTGTCCTTAACGCCCTCGCCAATGCAGGTTATGCTTATAATCAGCCCTGTTACAGAGGCTGATGTATCGCCGCCGACCAAATCAACGCCATAGACATCGCAAGCCAACTTGATTCCCTCATATAATTGCTGGATATGCTCAACCGTAAACCGTTTGGAAACACCTATCGAAACGGTTATCTGTTTAGGTTGTCCATTCATTGCATATATGTCGGAGAAATTCACGACAGCTGACTTGTAGCCCAGATGCTTCAGAGGTACGTATGTCAAATCGAAATGGATTCCCTCAAGGAGAAGGTCGGTCGTGACCAACGTCTCTTTGTCGCCATAGTCAAGGACGGCAGCGTCATCGCCGACTCCCTTGATGGAAGACGGATTCTTGAGTACGATGGATTTTGTCAAGTCCTTGATGAGACCGAACTCTCCAAGTGAGGCAATTTCTGTTTCTGCCATATTATGCTTTAAATTCATTGATAAGACCTTTCATAATTGCGGTCATCTTTGGCTGCGCTTCTGCGGCTGCTTTCTGGACTTCCTCGTGCGATACTTCAACAGGGTCATCCATGCCGCCAAGGTCGGTAATTACAGAGATGGCGAATACTTCCATACCGCCATGACGAGCGACAATGACTTCTGGCACAGTGCTCATACCCACTGCATCTCCACCAATGAATTTGAAATATCTATATTCCGCCGGAGTCTCGAATGTAGGTCCCTGCGTTCCAACATAAACGCCTTTCTGAACCTTGATGCCATTCTCTGCTGCAACTTTCAGCGCATCTCCGATCAAACGCTTCGAGTAGGCTTCGCCCATATCAGGGAAGCGTGGGCCGAGTTCTTCGTAGTTTTTACCACGCAGTGGATGCTCAGGGAACAGGTTGATGTGATCGGTAATAATCATAATGTCACCAATCTTGAAATCTGGGTTCATACCGCCTGCAGCGTTTGACACAAACAGCGTCTTTATGCCCAATGCTTTCATTACACGCACAGGGAATGTAACTTGTTGCATATTGTAGCCTTCGTAGAAATGGAAACGACCTTGCATAGCCATAACTCGCTTGTTGCCAAGATTTCCAAAGATGAGTTTGCCGCTGTGGCCTTCCACAGTCGACACCGGGAAATTTGGTATGTCTTTATAATTCAACTCGTCGGTGATGTCAATGTGATTTACCAATTCACCCAAGCCTGTACCCAAGATAATGGCTGTGGTTGGGATGTCGTTGACTTTAGCCTTGATGAAGGCTGCGGTTTCTTTTATTTTCTCTAACATAGTTGTATGATTATTTTTGATTAATATTGACTTTTTGTTGCTTCTCTTTTATTTCGTTGCGCAATTCAATCTCAAAATCATCTTTGCCTAATGGCATAAATTCCACGGCAACAGGCTGATAGAAAACGTGCTGCTTCAGTTCGTTGGGGAAATATGGGTTGCTTGCCATTCTCACAGCATCCTTTTCTGTGGTCATAATAAATTTGTATCTGCCATGCAAACTTGCGAATGTTCGGGAGATGTCGTCAAGGTCTGACCTTGAAAAAGAATGATGATCTGGATATTGCATCACTTTTACAACTGCATCAAATGATTTCAGATATTTGACCAATGGCAACGGATTTGCAATTCCTGTTATCATCAAGATTGTGTCTTTGCCTGACAGAACATCAAGCATAGGAATATACCTTGACTCGTCGGGGAAAACAGGAGTCAAAGCCCCATAGTTGAATTTACTGAAGAATATCTTCTGGAATGGATACAAATCCAAATTTTTCTTCAGTAGATTTAAGTCCAATGGTTTGATTTCATCAGGACATTTGGTTACTACCACAAAATCCGCCCGGTTACGGACTGACTGATGGCTCTCACGGAGTCTGCCAAGTGGCAACAGTCGGTCGGTAAAGAATGGACGGTTGTACTCTGTCAAAACGATTGACAAAGCCGGCTTGATGTAGCGATGCTGAAAGGCATCGTCCAGGATTATGAGATTTATTTCCGGATGGTCGCTGAGAAGTTGCCTTACTCCGGCAACGCGTTTCTCGCAGACTGCCACGTGTATCGAACCTTGGAATTTGTGGTATATCTGGAACGGCTCGTCGCCAATGTCGCTTGGCGATGAATGAGGCGTCGCAAGAACATACCCTGACGTGTGGCGTTTGTAACCACGACTCACAATGCCGATATTGTAAGATTGCCTAAGAATACTGATGATGTATTCGGTGTGAGGGGTCTTTCCTGTGCCACCTACGGCGATGTTGCCAACAGAAATTACAGGCACAGTAAATTCTTCCGATTTGAGAATCTTCCAATCGAAAAATTTATTGCGCACATAGACTCCTGCTCCATACAAATAGGAGAGAGGTGTCAGTATCGCATTAGAGATAGTATGTATGTTGGCTGATAAATTCATTAGTAAATATAAATTTCAGGCATTCTGCATTGTATGCGGTCTCTTTGCAGAATCTGTTGAACAGAATTCACATATTTTACGAGTTCGTAGTTGCTTGAATTTTGCAAAGAAACAGACGCTGAATTTTGCAGAGTGTTGTAAAGTAAATTTATAAAATCTGGTTTGAATTCCGGGTACACACGTGCTTCGCAATCAGGCTTCAGGTTGGCCTTGGCGGCAACCCATTTGATGGCATCGTTTATGCCTCCGAACTCATCGATGAGACCGATTTTCTTTGCTGAAACGCCGTCCCAAACGCGGCCTTCTGCGATTGCCTTAATTTGGTCTGTAGTTTTCTTTCGGCCTGTTGCGCATCGGGATACGAACAATTCGTAGCCACGGTTCACACTGCGTTGAACAACCTCACGTTGTGCTGGCGTAAGCGGTTCGAATATGGTCATATTTGAATTTGCAGCAGTGGAAACGAAATCGGTGGTTACTCCAAACTTGTCGTTTGCCAGCTTTTTCAGATTAGGCACAACTCCGAATATGCCGATTGAGCCGGTAATGGTCGACTTGTCGGCAAAGATTTTGTCTGCACCCGATGAGATATAGTAGCCGCCGGATGCTGCATAGTCGCCCATGGAAACGGCAAATGGTTTCTTTTGGCTTTTGAAGAAATTCAAGGCTTCCCAGATTTGCTCAGATGCAAAGGCACTACCACCAGGCGAATTGACGCGGAGAACGAGTCCTTTGACGTCTTTGTCGTTTGCCAATTTCACGATTTGAGGCACAAGTTCGCTGGAATTGATTCCACTGCCGCTATCGTTGATTTCACCTTCGGCATATATCACTGCAATATGTCCGTTTGAGTCTGGTGTGCCAAGTGTCTCAAGTCCGGCAACCTGCGATGGGCTTACAAAGTTCAATTCGTCAGATTCTGAAATTCCGACTAATTTGCGCAACTTGGATTCGAATTGGCGTTCGTAGCACAATTCGTCAAGCAATTTGGCATTTACGGCTTTTTCTGCCTCTAAGTAAGCACCAATGCTATCTGCGTAGTTTTGAATAACAGAAGCCTTGACTTTTCTTGATGCAGAGATGTCATCACAGATGTTCTTCCAAACATTGTTCAAGAATTCTTGTGTTTGGTATCTGCTTGCTTCGCTCATTTCCGTAAGGAAATACGGCTCGACTGCGCTCTTGTAAGTTCCTACGCGGACAATCTGCATCTCTACGCCCAATTTGTCAAGCAACCCTTTGTAGAACATAGTTTGGCTTGTCAACCCGTGAATGTCTAGACAGCCAACTGGGTTAAGATAGATTTTGTCGGCAACAGATGCGATGTAGTAGTCGTTTTGAGAAATTTCGTCACCATAGGCATACACCCATTTGCCTGATTTCTTCTTGAAGTCAATCAATGCATTGCGTATAGCAGAGGCAGAGGCAACTCCAACACCAGCGCCATCGCACTTGATGTAGATTCCCTTGATTTTGTCATTCGTAGAGGCTGTTTCAATTGCGTTGAGAATTTGTCGGAGACTTTCTTCCTTCTCACCTTTCGAATTTATGAGTTCTTTTAAACTTTTGTTAGATGAAGTCTCGGAGATTTCTCCCGTCAAATCAATCTGGAGGATTGATTTGTCTTCAACAGAAGGTTCTGATGAGATGGCAACTGATGCAAGTGACGACACCATTGCAATGCCGGCAAAAAATATAAATATGCCAAATACAAAAAAGGCAAGCCAAGTTCCTGTAAAGGCGCCTAATAATGATGAAACAAACTTATTCATATAGTGTTATATTAATCAAATTTTTTCCTGCGGAAAATAAAGTTGCGACCCAAATATTTCTCCTTGACAATCTGGTTGTTGGCCAACTCTTCTGAAGTGCCCTGAAAAAGAATCTTTCCCTCAAAAAGCAGATAAGCGCGGTCGGTAATGCTCAGCGTTTCAGGCGCGTTATGGTCAGTTATCAGAATGCCGATATTTTTTTCTTTGAGTTTGTAGACAATGTATTGGATGTCCTCCACCGCAATAGGGTCGACACCGGCAAATGGCTCGTCAAGCATAATGAACTTAGGGTTGATGGCAAGACATCTTGCAATTTCGGTCCTTCGACGCTCACCGCCAGACAATTGGTTGCCCAAGTTCTTGCGGACTTTTTGAAGCCTGAATTCGGAAATCAGACTTTCTAGTTTCTCCGCTTGATACTCCTTGGACGTGTTGGTCATTTCAAGCACGGCCCGGATATTGTTTTCTACACTTAATTTCCGGAATACAGAAGCCTCCTGGGCAAGATAGCCAACTCCATATTTGGCTCGCTTATACACCGGGAACTTTGTAATGTCTACATCATTCAAGTAGATATGCCCTTCATACGGAGTGATAAGTCCGGTTGTCATATAGAAAGTCGTTGTCTTTCCTGCTCCATTCGGTCCAAGAAGTCCGACGATTTCCCCTTGCTTTACATTGATTGAAACGTGATTGACAACTGTTCGCTGCCGATATTTTTTCACAAGATTGTCTGTGCGCAAAACCATCGGTCCTTCGCAGTGGGTCAATTGCAATTCCATTTCCGCCTTTGCTTTCTTTATGGAATGGCTTTTGATTTCAGTTAGTTTGTCAGTTATGACGTGAGGTAATTTGATTATAGACATACTCTACTTACCTTTGTGGGCATTTATGCGACCTTCAATATATTCCTTCAAAAGGGTGATGGCCACCATATTGTTTCCTCCTTGCGGAATAATTAAATCTGCATATTTCTTTGCCGGCTCGATATACTTGTTGTGCATCGGCTTGAGTACGCGCTCATAGCGTTCTACGACAAGTTCCGGTGTGCGTCCGCGTTCGATGCAGTCGCGGTTGATTACCCGGATGAGTCTATCGTCGGCATCAGCATCGACAAAGACCTTAATATCCATCATATCACGGAGACGCTTGTCACTGAACACAAGGATGCCTTCAACGATAACTACATCTCTCGGCTTCATCGGCACGGTTTCAGGCTGACGAGTACACGTTAAGTATGAATACGTCGGGACTTCGATACCCTTGCCTCTTTTCAATTCTGAAAGTTGGTTGATCAACAACTCCCAGTCAAAAGCGGCAGGCTCGTCAAAATTGATTTTCTGACGTTCTTCCATTGGAATATGGCTGGAATCTTTGTAATAAGAGTCCTGGGGAAGGACAGCAACCTCGCCAATGGGAAGCGATTCCACGATTTTTTTCACTACAGTAGTTTTGCCCGAGCCAGTACCTCCGGCGATGCCAATTATAATCATAAGATGTCGACTTTTCTAAATGTTGTTACAAATATAGTTTAAAAATCAATATCAATAGCAATCATTTTAGTAATTAGTGAATAAGAGAGCCTAGATAATGCAAAAACAGGAGCAATAAAGTACAAAGCCAACCCTTCATCTGGGTCGGCTTTGCGTTAGGTGTATTACAAAATGATGTTATCTATTCGTATCCGTAGCCGTCGGCATCGAATTCGTCCTCATTGTATTCGTCCGAGCCGTAGAAATCAGCGTCCAAATCATCCGTCGAACTGGTCGAGGCTGCGGCTTTTGCCAACTGGTCTTCAAAGTCGTTCATATTAACGCCCTCAGCTGGCGGAAGTCCTACGAAAGAGCATTTAGGCTTATCAATCTCTTTTGAGAAGATTTCTTCCCTCATTTCCATAAAGAATGCACGGTTTGTGAGATAATCGAACACGAACATCATTCTTTGTCCTTCGTCTTCAATCAAGTCGGAAATACGAGTCTTGTCCATCAGCCAAACGTCTTCATCGCTGTCGCTACCCATATCAGCCAGCGTGACTTCCTTTTCTTTATTCCAGTCTTCATCACAGATGACAAATGAGTCCATCTGAGAGTTGTCGTACCCAACTGCGTCAAGGATTGCATTGCGAAGATTCAAAAATGTATCATCGGAATCGATTAAAATCTCCATTTTGAAATCTGGAGCCTCATCTGATATTAAGTGGAATTTGTAAATCATAAAATTTCGGTGTTATTTTATGCGAAGATACTAATTTCCGTCCAAATATCCGCAACCAATCCGACAAAAAGACAAAATTATTGGGATTGAGGTTGTGGTTGAAAGAGTCCTAAAATTCCACAAATGTGACAAAATGGTTGGATTGTGATTGTGTCGTGGTGGAAAATTGCTAATTTTGCAGAAAATACAGATAAAATTTATGTTATTTATAACATCATGTTTGCACACCTTTGGCAGGTATGCTTTGTTTATGCAAAAGGTGCTCACGAAGCCGGACCGTTGGCGCGAATCGCTGAAACGTTACGTTGTCGAGATTTCGAAATTAGGAGTTGACTCTATTCCGTTGGTCATAGTTATCTCTCTCTTTATTGGAGCGGTAATTGCGATTCAGATGCAAATAAACTTTTCCAACCCTTTGTTGCCGACCTATACCATTGGCTTGGCTACTCGTGACGTGTTGCTCCTTGAGTTCTCGTCGTCAATTCTTTGCCTTATTTTGGCAGGAAAGGTTGGGTCGAACATCGCTTCTGAAATAGGTACTATGCGCGTAACAGAACAAATTGATGCGCTGGAAATAATGGGTATCAACTCTTGCAATTTCATCGTGCTGCCTAAAATATTTGCACTTCTCACGTTTATGCCTGTCCTTGCGATATTCAGTATGGCATCCGGTCTTGTTGGTGGCTATTGCATCGCCCAGTTTACGGATATGATTTCCGTTTCGCAATACATCTACGGCATCCAGACAATGTTTGTAGAATGGTATGTTTGGTATGCAATTATCAAATCCCTGTTTTTCAGCGTTGTGATAACCACAGTCGCTTCGTTCTATGGGTATTACGTGAAAGGTGGAGCATTGGAAGTGGGAAAGGCTAGTACTAACTCCGTAGTGGCAAGCAGTATTATCATCTTGCTTTTGGATGTGTTGTTGACCAAATTATTGTTGCAGTAATGATTGAAGTAAAGAATATAAAGAAATCATTCCCCGACAAGACTGTGCTGAAAGGGATTGATGCCCAGTTTTTCAATGGCAAGACCAACTTGATTATCGGACAAAGCGGTTCTGGTAAGACAGTGCTTATGAAAAGTATTATTGGACTACTTGTGCCAGATTCTGGCGAAATCCTTTATGACGGACGAGATATAGTTAGTATGTCCGCATCGCAGAAAAAGGCTTTGCGCACGGAAATCGGTATGTTGTTTCAAGGCTCTGCATTGTTTGACAATGAAACGGTGTTGGGTAATGTGATGTTCCCATTGAAGATGTTTTCGGATATGACATACGCACAGATGCTCGATAGGGCAAAGTTCTGCTTGAACCGCGTAAATCTGATTGGCGCTGAAAACAAATTTCCGTCGGAAATCAGCGGCGGTATGCAGAAACGCGTGGCAATCGCTCGGGCAATTGCGTTGAACCCCAAATATCTGTTTTGCGATGAGCCGAACTCCGGTCTTGACCCAAAGACTTCAATTTTGATTGACGAGTTGCTTTGGGATATTACCCATGAATACGATATTACAACAATCATCAATACCCACGATATGAACTCAGTGCTTGGTATTGGTGAAAATATTGTGTATATATGCAATGGCAATGTGGATTGGGTAGGCGACAAGCAAACCATATTCCATTCAGACAGCAAAACACTGAATGATTTTGTCTTTGCGACAGACTTGTTCAAAAAAGTCAAGCAAGCGGCACTTTATTTAGGACAATAAAATCGACAGGAGAAAGACTCTTGCCGGCAGACTGGGAAAGACAAAAATAGAACCTAAAAGCAATTGATATGAAACAATTTACAGCTGCAGCTATGGCCGTGGGATTTTTCGTTTCAGTATGTACCACAGGATGCAAGACAATGCAGCCCGCACAAAAAGGAAATCCGGCATCGATTGTTGATGTCGAGCGCATTTCGCAAATTGCTGCCAATGTACTTCCAACAACCGTTGTTGCCTACGATTCCATCGTGGATGGCGTTAAATGTGATATTTGGATTGCTTTCCCGGATGGGTGTGACAGTATAGCGGAAAATGTCAAGAACTTTATCGCCCAGGAACTAACTTCTCTATGCCTACCGTACAATAATGAGGAAGAAAACGGGACTCTTCTACGTGAGTATCCCTTTTACAAGGGCGATCTTGGCAATGGCTCGCTGATGATCAACCACTATGGAGATGGCATTGTGCGCTATCTGTCGAGAGAGCGAAAGGATTTGGAAGCGGAGCGCATTCAAAAGAATGAAATGCCGGTATTGTCACAGGTTATAACAATAGACTTGAGCGAAGTTACACCTGCGTATATCACATATAATGTTGATGAAGACAATTATTTGGGTGGTGCTCACCACTCACGATCCTCTTATTGTAGGAACATTAGCAGAAAAACAACGAAGCCGGTTGTCAACACACTTGACTCAGCGAGGCTGCGTGATTTGCAACCATTGTTGAGAGAAAATGTGTTGCGATGTCTGAAAGCCAGCGGCGTGGAATCTGTAACTAACTCTTCGCTAGAGAATTATCTGATTTTATCCGACGATGGACTGATTCCTTTGCCAATTCACGAGCCTTGGTTTGAACACGGTTGCTTGAAATTCGTGTATCAACCTTATGAAATCGCCTCGTATGCTGTAGGTACTATCTGTTTCAGCATTGCAGTAAAAGATTTGATGCCATATCTTACTGATGAAGCGAAAGATTTACTGAATTAGCAGCATTGATAGAACGACAAGAGGAGCCGCGAAATTTACTCGCGGCTCCTCTTGTCGTTATTATGGAATTGGAGGTTAAGCCTCTTCGCTAACGCCTGCCAATTCTGGGTCAATCAAAATTCGACCGCAGTACTCGCAAACGATAATCTTTTTGCGCAATTTGATTTCAACTTGGCGCTGTGCCGGGATGCGGTTGAAGCAACCACCACAAGCATTGCGTTGAACATAAACTACACCCAGACCGTTGCGCGCATTTTTGCGGATGCGTTTAAATGCAGTGAGCAAACGTGGCTCGATTCTTTCCTCGAGTTCCTTTGCCTGCTCTCTCAATTTCTCCTCGTCCTGCTTTGTTTCCGAGATGATTTCACTTAATTCAGACTCCTTTTCGCTGAGGATGTGGGTGCGGTCTTCTAATGTTTCTTTGGCATTTTTTATGTCCTCAGTTTTGCGCGCAGCCATTTCAGTGTACTCTCTGATTCGCTTTTCACAAAGTTCAATTTCCAACTGTTTGAAGCCGATTTCCTTAGCCAAGTAGTCGTACTCCTTGTTGTTGCGAACATTGTTCTGCTGTTCCGTGTATTTTGCAATAGCATCTTGTGCATTCTGAATTTCAACATTCTTTGTAGCGACACCTTTGCGAAGCTCCTCTGCCTCATTCTTGAAATTCTGGATGCGGGTGTTCAGGCCCTCGATCTCATCTTTGAGGTCGTCTACCTCGAGCGGAAGTTCTCCGCGCAATGTCTTGATGCGGTCAATCTCTGAAAGGAGAGTCTGTAATTGATAGAGCGCCGACAGGCGTTCTTCAACAGACAATCCTTCTTTTGCAGCTGCTTTCTTTTCTGTTGTCATATTAAAAATATTTTATTGTATTATTTTCTGTTTTTGATTGTTGAATTTTGAGTTGTGGAAATTTCTTTGAAATAACATCCTGTAGAATCTCCTTTGCGCACTGTTCACTTTCGTAGTGCCCAATATCAGCCACCGTAATTTGCTTGTCAACGGATGTAAAATCGTGATATTTCACATCGCCTGTAATGAATATATCAGCACCTTGCCTGATAGCATCGTTTGTCAAGAAACTACCGCTGCCTCCACATAATGCCACTTTTCGTACCAATTGATTTCCATCGTGCCCGTTATGTCTTATGCAAGGACATTTGAACACACATTTAAGCGACTTCAAAAAGTCGGTCAATGTCATTGGCTCGGGCAGTGTTCCGATTGCACCACTGCCAGAGTAGGCATCATCGTTGAGCAATGGAATTATGTCATAGGCCGGTTCTTCGTATGGGTGGGCATCCATCATCGCTTTTAAAGTTTGCGACAGCAGTTGTTTCGGAAGTATCACCTCAATGCGAGTTTCCCTCTCTTCGTGCAAAGCCCCAATTTCACCGACAAAAGGATGTGCATCTGCAGTGGCTTCGTATGCCCCAATGCCATCCATAGAGTATGAGCAACCACGATAATTTCCGATTTCGCCAGCACCGGATTTCGCCAATGCCTGTTTGACTGATTTCGCATAGGCGGTAGGCACAAAGACAACTAATTTACATAATTTGTCTGTCTGTGCTTGCAATGTGCGAATGTTAGACAAACCCAATTTGCAAGCCATTCTGTAAGAAACGCCAAATCGGGCATTGTCAAGGCTCGTGTGAGCCGAGTATATAGAAATGTTGTGTTTTATTGCATCAATCAAGATGCCTCCAATATCGGATGTTGGCGTGATACTTTTTATTCCTTTGAAAAGAATCGGATGATGGGAAACTATAAAGTTGAAATTGTTCTCCTTAGCCTCTTCGACGATCTCTTTGGTCACGTCAAGCGTAAGAAGAACTCCTGTACAGATGTTTGTCGCATCGCCTGCCTGCAAGCCCGAATTATCGTAGTCTTCCTGCAAAGCGCGAGGGGCAAAATCTTCAATCGCGTTAATAACACTGCGAATGTCCATTTCTCAATTATGTTGCAAAGATAGATATAATTGTTGGGCGAAACAACTATCTTTGCGGTAAAATTGGATTGAATGAGTGATTATATATATCAGAAAGAGATGGAGGTTCGTGACTACGAACTCGATTCCGAAGGGATTGTGAACAATGCAAACTACCTGCACTACTTAGAACACACGCGGCATGGTTTCTGCATCGAAAACGGCATTTCCTTTGCCGACATGCAGGCGCAAGGGATAATCCCAGTGCTCAATAGGGTGGAAATTGATTACAAAACCCCTCTTAAAAGCGGCGATAAATTCATCAGCAAGTTGTGGGTTGAGCGCAAGGGTGTCAGATTTGTCTTCCATCAAGACCTTTTCCGTCTCCCAGACAATGCCGCTGTTGTTTCCGCTGTGGTTAGCTGCGTGTGCTTGTCTGACGGAAAATTGGACAGAGGAGAACTGCTTGCGCGTGTTTTTGAGAAATATTTGAGATAAGTATGCCCAATATAAGTGTCGCACAACTGGCATTCTCCCGAATAAAGGGAATTACCATTGATTTAGCCAACGCCATCCTGGGTGTTGTCGGCTCGGAGGAGAATTTCTTCCGAATGTCAGAAACGGAATTGTCTGCCTTGGCTGAAGCAAAGAATAAAGTGTTTAGTGCGAGCTATCGTGAATCATTGCTGAATGACGCGGAAAGGGAACTTGAGTTCGTGTTGAAAAACAACATCAGATGTTTATATTTCCGCAATTCGGACTATCCAGCCCGGTTTATGCCAGTGCCCGATGCTCCTTTGCTGCTGTATGTCAAGGGCGATGTAGATTTTAATTCAAAGAAAATTATAAGCGTAGTTGGTACAAGGCGTGAAACGGTGGGCGGCAGAAAATTAACACAAGACTTGGTGCGTGACCTGGGTGAAATTGCTGGGCAAGACGTAATTGTGACCAGCGGATTGGCTTATGGGGTAGACGTGACGGCTCATTTGGCTGCATTGGATGCCGGCCTTACAACCATTGCGGTTGTGGCGCACGGACTGGACATGATATACCCAGCGCAACATCGATCCGTGGCGATAGAAATAATCAGAAAGGATGGGGCACTTGCGACTGAATATGCGTCAAAAACAAGAATCCACCGTTCTAATTTTCTTGCTCGTAACAGACTAATTGCGGCATTGGCAGACTGTACAATAGTGGTAGAATCTGCCGTTAAGGGCGGAGCACTTGTCACTGCAAAGATTGCCCAAAGTTATGGAAGAGACGTGTTTGCTTTCCCTGGCCGAGTTGGCGATGAATTCTCAGTAGGTTGCAACAATCTTATAAAAAATAATGTGGCGGCATTGGTTGCGAACGCAGAGGATGTGATTGATTTTATGGGTTGGAAACGAGTTGCAAAGCCGATTGAAAAGTCATTGTTTGTGGAGTACACAAGCGATGAACAAGCTGTCTTAAATTGCCTGTCAGGGGATAAAACCATTCAAATAAATCAACTTAGCGCATTACTCAAAACGCCTGTCCACAAATTGCATAGCACCCTTTTTGAACTCGAATTTAAAGGTGCGATTGTTGTCCTTCCGGGCAATAATTATCGACTGTCGTGAAAATTAAACGGACAAATTTGGCTAATCGATAACTATGTTGTACATTTGTGCTCTATAACATAATTATGTAGCTACAAACCGAATGATGGTATCAAGAGACGCGTTAGAAAAAGTCGTTAAAGAAGATTTGGCTGGGATATGGAATGTCCTGACCTCGGAAGAGAAGCGCATTGTAATTGACAACTTCACCATCCACAATTACAAGCGCAACCAAATAATATATGCGGAGAAGGAAGCTCCGGAATACCTGTGGTGCTTGCTCAAAGGTAAGGTCAAGAAATACAAGGAAGGCATTGGTGGACGCCAGCAAATAATCCGTTTAATTCGACCAATTCAATATTTTGGACACCGTGCATATTTTGCCAACGAGCCATACGTGTCGGGCGCTATTGCTATGGAGCCATCTGTCATCGGTACAATTCCAATGAAGATTGTTGATCAGTTAATCGACAGCAACCGTCAAATAGCATGGTTCTTCATCCACGAACTGTCACACAACTTGGGTCGCTCGGATACTAAGATTGTAAATCTGACACAGAAGCACATTCGCGGTCGCTTGGCAGAGGCGTTGGTGTTACTGATTGACAATTATGGATTTGAAGAGGATGGCGAGACATTGAATATATATATGTCACGCGAGGATTTGGCGAATTTGTCGAATATGACGACATCTAACGCAATACGCACATTGTCGGCATTTGTAAACGAGCACGTCATCGTTGTTGACGGTCGCCGCATCAAAGTGCTCAACGAGTCGGTCTTGAGAAAAATCAGCAAATTCGGCTAATCTATGCTTACTGCAAAACAATTACGCAGCGAAAATATAGCTGAATACGTTCTCTATATGTGGCAATTGGAGGATATCCTCCGTGCGGCAAACCTTGACATCGAGACAATCCGCCGCCAAATTGTCGACAATTACCCCACGGATGAATCTACCAAGGATGCAATGACGCAATGGTATAGTGACATGGTTGATATGATGCGCATCGAGGGCGTTAAGGAGAAGGGGCACATACAAATCAATAAGAATGTAATAATCCAACTCACGGATTTGCATAATATGCTCTTGAAGAGTGTGAAATATCCTGAATATGGTGCGGAATTCTACAGGACACTACCCATTATTGTGGAACTTCGGGCAAAATCCGGCGAAGAAAAGGTTGGCGAAATAGAGACCTGTTTCAATGCATTGTATGGTACGATGCTGATGCGTTTACGCGGGCAGAACTTGTCGGAATCCACACAGTCGGCAATATCACAGATTTCCAAGTTCGTTTCATTGCTGGCAACATTCTATCATAAAGACAAAATCAAACCCCTATTTGACAAGGAAGATTATAAATAACAAATAATATATATTCTTGTGGCAACATTAGAAGACGAAATAAACCGACGGAGAACATTTGCGATTATCAGTCACCCGGATGCTGGTAAAACAACATTGACGGAGAAGTTGCTTTTGTTTGGTGGCGCAATCCATGTGGCAGGTGCTGTTAAGTCGAACAAGATTAAGAAAACAGCGACATCCGACTGGATGGAAATAGAGAAACAACGCGGCATTTCAGTGGCTACCTCTGTAATGGGTTTCAATTATGGCGACTACAAGATTAACATCTTGGATACGCCAGGTCACCAGGATTTTGCGGAAGATACCTATCGCACGCTGACGGCTGTAGATAGCGTTATCATCGTGGTCGATGTGGCTAAGGGTGTAGAGCAACAGACGAGGAAACTTATGGAGGTTTGTCGAATGCGGAAAACGCCTGTGATAATCTTTGTGAACAAACTCGACCGAGAGGGTAGAGACCCTTTCGATATTCTGGATGAATTGGAGAGTGAGTTGAAGATAAACGTAAGACCTTTGAGCTGGCCGATAAATATCGGCGCACATTTCAAGGGCGTTTACAATATTTACGAGCAATCCTTGGATTTGTTCACGCCGAACAAACAACAAGTGACTGAGCGAGTTGAAATCAGTGACGTTAACGACCCTCAGATTGACGCAAGTGTTGGCGAAACTGATGCGCAGAAATTACGGGATGACCTCGAACTCATCAGTGGTGTTTATCCCGAATTTGACGAATCTGAATATCTCAGAGGCGATGTTGCACCTGTGTTCTTTGGCTCGGCGTTGAACACCTTTGGCGTGAAAGAGTTGTTGGACTGCTTCGTCAAGATTGCTCCATCACCAAGACCAATCAATGCAGAAGAGCGAGAGGTTGTGCCTACGGAATCAAATTTTACGGGATTTGTGTTTAAAATCCATGCGAATATGGATCCGAACCACCGTAGTTGTATTGCTTTCGTGAAGATTTGTTCTGGCAAATTTGAACGTAATGTAAACTACAAACATATCCGCACTGGAAAGATGATGCGGTTTGCAGCACCGACCGCCTTTATGGCTCAAAAGAAGGCCGTTGTGGACGAAGCGTACCCAGGGGATATTGTGGGTATTCCGGATACAGGAAACTTTAAGATAGGAGATACCATCACTGCTGGCGAAGAACTGCATTTTAAAGGCTTACCAAGTTTCTCTCCGGAGATGTTTAAATACATCGAAAACACTGATCCGATGAAGACCAAGCAACTCAATAAGGGAATTGAACAACTTATGGACGAAGGTGTTGCGCAGTTGTTTGTCAACCAGTTTAACGGTCGCAAGTTGATTGGTACGGTCGGTCAGTTGCAATTCGAGGTAATTCAGTATCGCTTGTTGCACGAGTACGGTGCACAATGCAGATGGGAGCCGATTAGCCTGTACAAGGCTTGTTGGATTGAAAGCGATGATGCAGAGGCATTGGCCGCGTTCAAGAAACGCAAGCATCAGTTTATGGCACTCGACCGTGATGGGCGGGACGTATTTTTGGCTGACTCTGGTTACGTCCTTCAAATGGCTCAGTCGGACTTTCCTAAAATAAAGTTCCATTTTACGTCTGAGTTTTAAGCCTTTTAGAATAAGAAAAACGTGTGCTTTTCGTGGATTTCATATCGGGAAGCACACGTTTTTTTTCGTTTGGGAGGTGGCTTCTGCTAAAACCTCGATTGTTAAAATAATAGAAGCGCATTTTTGATAACTTTGCGACAACAACCTAAAGAGTGAGGTTGTAGAATGCTATTCCATTAGACAACAAGCGCTTAGATGGTGAGAGCGTCCATAGATTTCCGGACTGTACTTTGCGGCGAAACATCTAAAAATCATTGCTTTTCGATTGCCGTTGTTGGCTAATTTTTTATTATCTTTGCATATTAAACAAAGTGTGCATACACTTTGTGGGATATGAATTTAATTTAGTTATATGATAGAAGATCGTATCAAAAGGATTAATATTGAGAAGGAAATGCAAGATTCCTACATCGACTATTCAATGTCGGTGATTGTGTCTCGTGCATTGCCGGATGTCCGAGATGGTTTCAAACCCGTACATCGCCGCGTGCTCTTTGGAATGCAACGATTGGGCAACACGTCAAATCAGCCAACCAAAAAATCAGCACGTATTGTTGGTGAGGTAATGGGTAAGTATCACCCTCATGGAGACTCTTCGATTTACAACACTATGGTCCGCTTGGCTCAGCCGTGGTCGTTGCGTTATCCTCTCGTTTTTGGCCAAGGAAACTTTGGCTCAATCGATGGCGACTCTCCTGCGGCAATGCGTTACACAGAGGCGCGTTTGGCAAAAATGGGTGAGGAGATGCTTAGCGATATCGACGAGGATACCATTGACTTTATGCCAAACTTCGACAACTCTCTGAAAGAACCAGTAGTGTTGCCGACTCGTTTCCCGAATTTGCTTGTCAACGGATCGTCGGGTATCGCTGTTGGTATGGCCACAAACATGCCGCCTCACAACCTGACAGAAGCAATAAATGCGTCAATCGCATTGCTGAATGACCCTGATATCACAATTTCAGGATTGATGGAGCATATTAAAGCACCTGATTTCCCAACAGGTGGCACTATATATGGCTATGCCGGGGTCAAAGAGGCATACGAAACCGGTCGTGGCAGAATCGTGGTCAGAGCAAAAGCCGAGATTGAAACTGAACGAGAACACGAAATAATCGTAATTTCCGAAATTCCTTACAATGTAAATAAGTCTGAATTGGTGAAATCGATTGCAGATTTGGCAATCGAGAAAAAAGTGGAAGGCATCAGCGATGTCAAAGACTTGTCTTCTCGCGAAGGCATCCGCGTCATTGTCGAAGTGAAGAAAGACGCTAATGCCAATGTGTTGCTTAACAAGTTGTATAAACTGACACCTCTCCAGTCTTCATTCAGCGTCAACAATGTGGCATTGGTAGACGGCCGCCCACGCTTGCTTAATTTGAAGGAAATCCTTCAGGCTTTCTTGGAACACAGAAATGAGGTTGTTATTCGCCGTTCAAAATTCTTGTTGAACAAGGCGGAGGCTCGCTCGCATATTGTCAGCGGTTTGATTATCGCCTGCGACAATATCGATGAGGTTGTTCGGATTATCCGCGCATCCCAGACTACAGACGAGGCTCAACAGAGATTGGGCGAACGGTTTAATTTGGACGAATTGCAGACCAAGGCTATTGTGGACATGCCATTGAGATCGTTGGTCAACATGAACCAGGAGAAACTCCATCTTGAGTACGAAGACTTGCAACGCCAGATTGAATATTTGAATACAATCATCAATGATCCGAACGTATGCCGTAAGGTTATTGAGGATGAACTTATCGAAACACGCGACAAGTTTGGCGATGACCGGCGTACGGATATCGTTTACTCTTCAGAAGAGTTTAATGCTGAGGATTTCTATTCGGATGATGATGTAATCATTACAATATCACACTTGGGATATATCAAGCGGACACCGCTTTCAGAATTCCGTGCACAAAACCGTGGTGGTGTCGGTGCTAAGGGTGGTGCTACACGCGATGAAGATTTCATCGAATATATCTACACTGCCACAATGCACAACTATATGCTGTTCTTCACGCAGCAAGGACGTTGCTACTGGCTCAAAGTCTATGATATTCCTGAAGGTTCAAAGACCGGCAAGGGGCGCGCTATCCAGAATTTGCTCAATATAGGTTCGGAAGACAAGGTGAAGGCATTCATTAATGTTCGTCGCCTTGGAGATGCTGATTTTGTCAATTCTCACTACTTGATGTTCTGCACCAAGAACGGTGTAATTAAGAAAACATGTCTTGAGGCGTATTCTCGTCCGCGCCAGAATGGTGTAAATGCAATCGTCATCCGCGAAGGCGATGAACTGTTGCAAGTGAGAATGACCAAGGGTAATGAAGAAGTGTTGTTGGCAAATAGAAACGGTCGCGCAATCCGCTTTAATGAAGGCACTGTCCGCGAGATGGGCAGAATGTCGGCAGGTGTAAAGGGTATGACACTTGACGGAGGCGATGATGCCGTTGTCGGTATGATAACAATGCCTATCGGCACGGAAAAGACCGTTATGGTGGTTTCTGAACAAGGATATGGCAAGCGTTCTGTAATCGACGACTATCGCATAACCAACCGTGGTGGTAAGGGTGTCAAGACAATCAACGTGACGGACAAGACTGGCCGTCTTGTCGACATAAAGGATGTTGACGATGCCAAGGATTTGGTAATCATCAACAAGTCCGGTATCACAATCCGCTTGAAGGTGGCAGATGTAAGGGTTATGGGGCGTGCTACTCAAGGCGTGCGCTTGATCAACTTGGAAAAGCGCAACGACGAAATTGCCTCAGTCTGCGTGGTCGATACCTATGAAGAGGATGAAACGATAGAAAATGACGAGTTGCAGAACAATGAGAGTGCTTCAGACGTTTTAGAAAATAATGAACAACAATAGACACTAATCTAACAAAAATGAAAAGAAATTCTATTTTATTGCTTTGCGCATTGACAACGTTCGGCGCATTTGCTCAAAAAAGCCTTGTTGACGATGTCGAACATCAGATAGGAGGTTTCAATGTGTCACTTGATACATACAAAGATGCAGCAACCAAGATTAAGCCTGCATTGGAGAATGCCGAAACAAAAGGTCAGGCAAAAACATGGTTCGTAGCAGGAAAGGCCAACGTTGGCATTTATGACCAGTGCTTCGGATTGTTGCAACTTGGTAAAGATGCAGACAAAGATTTGATGGCAACATCTTTGTTGACTGCATATTCCGACTTTAAGACTGCACTTCCTTTGGACACTGTAATCCAACGTGAAAAGGACGGTTCTCCAAAAGTCGACAAAAAAGGCAATGTAAAGGTTAAGACTGAATACTCTAAAGATATCGTCAGCATCCTCGTTCAGCACCACTTGGATTTCAACCGTATCGGTTCTGACTTGTACAACTTGAAAAAATACAAGGAAGCCTATCAGGCATGGGGCGCTTATATCGAATTGCCATCATCGGGAATCGCAACAAAGGACAAATTCAATCCTGTCGCTGTAGCCGATACAACAATGGGGCAGGTCGCTTTCTATCGCGGAATCGCAGCATGGCAGGGTGAAGACCAAAAAGCGGCTGTCGCTTCTTTCGCTCAGGCTCGTCAATTGGGCTATCGTGAAAAAGAGGCTTACGACTATGCTATGAGTTGCTATGCCAATATGCAGGACAATGCCGGCATTGTTGCTGTTGCAAAGGAAGCATTGCCATTGTATGGAGACAAAGACCCTCAATATATGAACATTATCATCAATGACAATGTGAACAACGGCAAATTGGACGAGGCTTTGGAAATGGTCAATACCGCCATTGACAGCAAACCGTCAGCCGCTCTCTACAACTTGAAGGGCTATGTTTTGGAACAGAAGAAAGATGAAGACGGTGCTCTTGATTTCTACAAAAAGGCAGCAGCCGAAGATGCTTCGAATGTTCAGGCACAATTCAATACAGGCCGTATGTATGTAAAGCAAGCATTTAATCTCCAACCAGAGGCTGATAAATTGTCTGGTGCCGCATACAAGAAATTTAAAGCAGAGAAGTTGATCCCTCTTTATCAGCAAGCCCTGCCTTATATGAAGAAGGCATACGAATTGGATCCGACAGACAGCCAAGCAAAAAGTTTGTTGAGCAATATCTATTATCAATTGGATATGGATACAGAGCTCGATGCTTTGAGCCACTAATTTAGCGGACATAACATAAGAAAGTAGGGGAGAAACGATTTCGTTTTTCTCCTACTTTCTTTGTGTGCCTATATCTGCCGACACCGCTTGGGATGCCATCGTGGAGCAGACCGGCGGCGATGAGCAGATGGCAAAGACCGTTGCCGACTCAATGGTCGCCGACAAGGAAGCAGCCGTGAAGAAAGCGGAAAAGGCAAAGCCCAAGCAAGGCGGCTCTGTCCGTGAAAAGATTGAGGCGGAGAAGCAACGCCAGCAAGCCATCGACAACGCCAAGGCCGAACTGGAGCACTGGCAGAACATCGCCGCCACGCAGCAGCGCAGAGCGCAAGCCGAGGAGATGGCTCGTGCCGAGCAACAACGCCAAGCGGAAGAACAACGCCGTCTGGAAATCGAGGCACAGCAAGCAGAGGAATACGAGCAGGCTGTGGCTCGCCTTGAAGAGGACAAGCGCAGAAAGGAGAAAAAAGCGGCAGAGCAAGCAAAATTGGGCAGTCATACAGTATCTCCGAAGATAAAAGAGAAGTGGGATAGTGCACCTAAAGTCGAGGGCAATGCCAATGCCATTACTCTTGCAGATGGCTCAACTATCCGTGGACACTATGTCCTTACCGAGGCAGGAGCGGCATCTGCCAGCCACGACCCCAACAATGCCTTTGAGCCGACCGAAGGTTTTCCTGTGGATGAAAACGGAGAAAGCGTTAATGACCGAGACTATAGACGTGACAAGGATGCACAACGCATTGTGGTGGACATTGCCAACAACTATGACAGCAGAGCCTTGCAGACACCAATCATTGTCAGCAATGACGGTGTAGTCCTTTCAGGCAATAACCGCACAATGAGTAGCGACATTGCAGCACGTCAGGGAACTGACAAGGCATACGTTGATTATCTCCGTGAGTTCAGCCAAATTTACGGTTTCACTCCCGAACAGATAGACGGTATGACACATCCGCGTGTGGTGTTTGTCCCTGACGAGACGATGCCCTACGATGCCAAGACATTCGCCCGTTTCAATGCCGAGGAGAAAAAGAAACAGAGCAAACCGGAAGCGGCAGTCAAGTTAGGTAAGGTCGTCCCCGACAATGTATTCACAAGCATCGTGGGCGACATTAGTCGTTACGACCGTCTGTCAGATTATTATGCCGATGAGAAAGCGGTGGCATCCGCTTTGAAACAGTTACTTGATACAGGTGTAATCAACGATATGCAGTTGCCCGAAATGCGTACAGAAAATACGCTGAGCGCTGCCGGTCGTGAACTTATCGAGAATATACTTATAGGTAAAATATTCCAAGCCAATCCCGATGCAGTGCGCCAAATCATAAGCACGCCTACATTACGCCAGAGCATCGTTATGAGTTTGAATGAGATTGCCTATAACCGAACACTTGCTAACGGTTACGACTTGAGTAATGAGTTGGCAAGAGCCATAGACATTGTAGCGAGAGCCAAGGCAGAAGACCCGAAAAACTACGGAGATGGTATGCCGGTATCTCCTTATGGAATGCAATCAGGATTGTTTGACGATGAATACGGCGAGAGCAGTATCACGGATGCAACGACTCTACTCCTTGCCGACACGATGAACAGCAAGAAGCCGACCGACCTGCGCAGGGTGATTGCCCTGTACAACAGCGAGGCGGAAGCACCTGCCAGCGGACAGATGGATATGTTCAGCGGCGAGGTCAGAGCAAAGGAAGAAATATTAAAACAAGTAATAGAACATTTTAGAAATGCAACACCAAAAGAACAACAAGCGGCAATTGATGCCGCAGTCGCGGGACGAAAGCGCAGAGCAGAAGCGACTAAACAAGTTGAGAATGCTGTTGAACGCAGTGCAGAAAGTACAGCCGACGTATATGGAAAGAGTGAAGACGGAGTTCCAGAAATATACAAAGGATTAAGCGACAAAGAGGCCGATAAACTTTTGTCTCATATGGAGTCCGCATCCTCAGAGATGTCGCATTTGGAACTCAATCCTGAAAACTGGGTGGCACAATTCGGAAAAGAAGGTGTGGTCGAAACTCCAATGGGTAGAGTAAAGATGGGCGAGAATCAAATAGCCAAGTTGTTTGAGAATGGACGTAGTGAACAATTTGGCATGATAAAACCCACCCTCGAGCATCCACAAGTCATTGTTGAAGTGCCGTCTGAACCAAAAGAAGGGAATGCGGAAAGGGCAAGTTCTTGGCTATATATAAAGACGTTTGACAGAGGTGACGGAAATAAAATCTATTATTTCAAGTCGGTAACTGTAAGGAAAGAAGGGCTAGAGGTTAGTGTAAGTAGTCATTATGATAGACCAAAACGAATAAAGGAGGCTTTGAAAAAAGGGAAGTTGTTATACCGATTTGACGGTGGCGCACAGACCGAACGTCTCCCTGCTGACGCTTCTGTGACAACTTCCCCAAACATAACGCAGGGGGAAAGATTGTCAACTGACAATTCTGCTAGCAAAGATAGCAAGACTTCCTCAAAACAGCAAACCGCCCCCGAAAGTATCTTCGAGA
>CAVCEE010000005.1:0-136734 GCA_963601185.1 bacterium | reverse complement strand
ATGGAATGAACCTTCTTTTACAATACAAGCACAGGCAAGAAATGTTCCGCAACATTCCCAAGCGCCGAAGATGGCATATGTTACTTCTAATTTACGCTCATTTGCTAAAGGTTACGAGCACTTATATCGTCGGTTGAGTGTTAGGGAATGATACTGATACAAACTGCAAAATCAAACAAGTTTGTTTTGCCTTTTCATAAATCGGCTTGCACTATCTTTTGATAAGATAGGCGGCGCCTCGGAAGTGCAAAATCAAACAAGTTTGTTTTGCACTTCGCTCGGCTTGCACTATCTTTGCAAAATAAACGGAAAAAAGTTATTCTAATGAAGAATAAATTTAAGGAATACAACGGCTTTAACCTCTCCGATATCAATAAAGAGGTGCTTGAGAAATGGGACGCTGAAAGCGTTTTCGCAGAAAGTATGAAAATCCGCGAAGGTCATCCTTCGTTTGTGTTTTATGAAGGTCCGCCTTCGGCTAACGGTATGCCTGGCATCCACCACGTGATGGCTCGCACCATCAAGGATTTGTTCTGCCGCTACAAAACGATGAAGGGTTTCCACGTGAAGCGCAAAGCCGGTTGGGACACCCACGGACTTCCTGTGGAACTCGGCGTAGAGAAATCGCTCCACATCACAAAGGAGGACATCGGCAAGAAGATTTCTGTCGATGACTACAACACTGCATGCCGCCGTGAAGTGATGAAATACACCAAGGAATGGGAAGACCTTACCCACAAGATGGGCTATTGGGTGGACACCAAAGATCCTTATATCACCTACGACAACCGCTATATGGAATCTGTGTGGTGGCTGTTGCAGCAACTCTACAAAAAGGGCTACCTTTATAAGGGCTACACAATTCAGCCTTACTCCCCTGCGGCAGGTACCGGTCTCAGTTCGCACGAACTTAACCAGCCGGGTTGCTACCGCGACGTGAAGGACACCACTTGCGTGGCGCAGTTCCGCATCAAGAATCCGCGTCCGGAGATGGAGCAATGGGGCACGCCTGTGTTCTTGGCTTGGACAACAACCCCTTGGACTTTGCCTTCCAACACTGCACTCTGCGTTGGCCCGAAAATCGAATATGTAGCCGTACAGAGTTACAATGCCTACAGCGGCGAAAAAATCACAGCCATCGTGGCAAAGCCTCTGCTCTACCACCACTTCAACCAGAAAGCGGAGGGCATCGCCCTTGAAGACTACAAAGCCGGCGACAAACTCGTGCCATTCAAGGTGGTTGCCGAGTACAAAGGTCCGGATTTGGTAGGAATGGTGTACGAACAACTCTTCCCTTGGGTGAAGCCTGTCGAGATGGACAACGACGGCAACTTCAAGGACGCTTCAGAGAAGGCTTTCCGTGTAATCTCAGGTGATTATGTAACAACAGAAGACGGTACCGGTATCGTACACATCGCACCTACATTCGGTGCTGACGATGCTTTTGTGGCTCGCGCCGCCGGCATCCCTTCATTGTTTATGATAAACAAGAAAGGCGAAACTCGCCCGATGGTCGACCTGACCGGCAAGTTCTACCTGCTCGACGAACTCGACCCTCGATTCGTAGAAGAATGCGTCGACGTTGAGGTATACAAGAACTATCAAGGTGCTTGGGTGAAGAACGCCTACGACCCGCAGTTCAATGTTGACGGAAAATACGACGAGAAAGCCGCTGCAGCAGCCGAGAACCTAGACATCCGTCTGAGCATGGAGTTGAAGATGGCTGGCAAGGTGTTCAAAATCGAGAAGCACGTGCACAACTATCCGCACTGCTGGCGCACAGACAAGCCTGTGCTCTACTACCCTCTCGACAGTTGGTTTATCCGCACTACAGCATCGCGCGACCGACTAATTGAACTCAACAACACAATCAACTGGAAGCCGCAGTCTACTGGCTCGGGCCGTTTCGGCAAATGGCTTGAAAACCTCAACGACTGGAATCTCTCACGCAGCCGCTACTGGGGCACACCGCTCCCAATCTGGCGCACAGAGGACGGCGACGAAGAGAAATGCATCGGCAGCGTTGAGGAACTCTACAATGAAATCGAAAAGGCTGTAGCAGCCGGAGTGATGAAGGCTAATCCATATAAGGAAAAAGGCTTCGTTCCGGGCGACTACACCGCTGAAAACTACGATAAAATCGACCTCCACCGTCCGTACGTCGACGACATAGTGCTTGTTTCTGATGGCGGCAAGCCTATGCACCGCGAACTCGACCTTATCGACGTTTGGTTTGACTCAGGCTCAATGCCTTACGCTCAAATCCACTATCCGTTTGAGAACAAGGAGGCGTTCGACAACCGCGAACTCTACCCTGCCGACTTCATCGCAGAGGGCGTAGACCAGACTCGTGGCTGGTTCTTCACACTCCATGCAATCGCCGGTATGGTGTTCAACACAAAGGCATACAAATCGGTAATCTCCAACGGACTTGTGCTCGACAAGAACGGCAACAAGATGAGCAAGCGTCTCGGCAATGCCGTTGACCCGTTCGGAGCAATCGAGAAATATGGTACAGACCCATTGCGTTGGTATATGATTTCCAACTCTTCGCCTTGGGACAACCTGAAATTCGACACAGCAGGCGTTGAAGAAGTGAGCCGCAAGTTCTTCGGCACCCTCTACAACACATATTCGTTCTTTGCTCTTTATGCAAACGTTGACGGATTCGACAATTCCGCAGCACAAATCCCAGTGGAGAAGCGTCCGGAAATCGATCGTTGGATTATATCTCTCCTCAACACTCTGGTTAAGGAAGTAGAGGCCGACCTCGACGACTATGAGCCGACGAAAGCGGCACGCGCCATCTCCGACTTTGTCGGCGACAACCTCAGCAACTGGTATGTGCGCCTGAATCGCAAACGCTTCTGGGGCGGCGAGATGAACGACGACAAGTTGTCGGCATACCAGACATTGTTTACCTGCCTCAAGACTGTGGCACTGCTCGTTGCACCGATTGCACCGTTCTTCGCCGACCGTCTCTACACTGACCTGACGGCAGCAACAACTGGCGAGACCACATCCGTGCACTTGGCTGACTTCCCTAAAGTCGACGAGACTGTAATCGACAAGGCTCTCGAGACAGAGATGAAGATGGCTCAGGACATCACTTCGATGGTGCTTGCACTCCGCCGCAAGGCTAACTTGAAAGTTCGCCAACCGTTGGCAATGATTATGGTACCAGTGATGAACGAAGCGCAAAAGGCAAGCATCGAGGCAATGAGCGCACTTGTCAAGAACGAGGTCAACGTGAAGGAAATCAAGTTTGTAAGCAACGAAGAAGGCGTACTTGTGAAGAAAGTTAAGCCAGACTTCAAGAAACTTGGTCCGAAATACGGCAAAATTATGAAACTCCTTGCCGCACAAATCACATCAATGTCGCAAAAGGACATCATTGAATTTGAGAAACAAGGCAGTTTCACATTCAACATCAACGGGGAGGATGCAACAGTAGAACTCACCGATGTTGAGGTAATCTCGGAGGACATCCCAGGATGGCTCGTTGCCAACGAAGGTTCGCTCACCGTTGCCCTTGACATCACCGTAAGCGACGAATTGCGCCGCGAAGGCATCGCCCGCGAACTTGTAAACCGCATCCAGAACATCCGCAAGAGCAGCGGATTTGAGATAACTGACAAGATTGACGTGGTTATCACTCCAAATGAGGCAACCGACGAGGCTGTGAAGGAATACTCCGACTACATCGCCCGTCAGGTACTCGCCGAGAGCATAACCATTGCAGAGATTGCAGAGGCCGACCGTTCGGAACTCGATATGGACGAGTATCCAGACCTGTTTGCTTCTGTAAGAATCCACAAATAAGAAATGTAATAACCATCATTTAATTGACTATGGCTGAGAAAACTCGATATTCCGATGCTGAATTGCAGGAATTCAAAGAGATTATTCTTGCAAAACTTGAGAAGGCATACAGAGACTATGAACAGTTGAAAAACGAGGTGACCAACTCCGACGGCAACGACTGCGCTGACACTTCGCCAACATTCAAAGTGCTCGAAGAAGGAGCCAACACTCTCAACAAAGAAGAATCGGGACGCTTGGCGCAACGCCAGATGAAGTTTATTCAGCACCTCAAGGCCGCTCTCGTGAGGATTGAGAACAAGACCTACGGCATCTGCCGCGAAACGGGGAAACTCATTCCGAAAGAGCGACTCAAAGCAGTGCCCCATGCCACTCTGAGCATTGAGGGCAAGCAACAGGAAAACTCAAAAAAGAAGTAATTTCTATTGATGCAAAACAAGAAAATTTCTAATGGTACGTTGGCGGCAATTATAGTCCTTGCGATTATAGTTGCCGACCAACTTCTTAAAATCTGGATAAAGACGTCGTTCCGCTTGGGAGAGTCGCTGGTATTCACCGACTGGGCAGAACTCTATTTCATAGAGAATCCGGGAATGGCATTCGGCATCGAGTTAGGAGGCAAACTATTCCTTTCAATCTTCCGCATAATCGCCTCGGTGGCGTTGGTATATTTTCTGATCAAGATCCGCCATCGGGAAGACTATCCCAAAGGGTTTATCGTATGCCTATCAATGATTACGGCAGGAGCAATAGGCAACGTTATTGACGGAATGTTCTACGGACTGATTTTCAGCGAGTCTACGCCGTTTACGGTTGCAACGATGTTTCCCGACGGAGGCGGCTATGGCACATTCCTCCACGGACTTGTCGTGGATATGTTCCATTTTCCGCTGATTGAAGGCACTTGGCCTGACTGGGTACCAGGTGTCGGCGGAACTGATTTCGAGTTCTTCCGCCCAGTGTTCAATGTGGCAGATGCGGCAATTTCAGTCGGCATTATCGTGCTGATATTCTTTTATTCAAAATATCTGTCGTTTGCCAACGGACAAAAGGAAGAGCCAACCGACGACAAAACCACTGACAAAGAATAAAGAGTGATGAAAAACTGCCAGCATCTTGTTTGCATACTCGCGGCGCTGCTGCTTGTCGCCTGTTCGAAAACCCCGAAAGGGATTATCTCGGAAGGCAATATGGCAGAACTGTTGGCCGATATGAGCGAGGGTGATGCCGTCGTGGAACTCAACCGCGACGCATACGCCAATGAGGATGCTCGCAAAGCACTCAAGCAGTCGATTCTGATGAAGCACGGCTACACCCAGGAGGATTTCGAAAAATCACTGATGTGGTACGGGCACAATCTCGACATCTACGATGAGGTATATGAGGATGCCATTACAATCCTCGAGCAACGCCAGCGCGATGCCAAGAAAGAAGCGAAAGCCGCTGGAGAGAAACTCATTGCCGCTGGCGACAGCGTAGACATTTGGCAGTTGTCGCATTCGCTAATGTTCGACCGCCGACAGAACGGCGAGACTGTGCAGTTGGATTTCTCGTTCAATTCCGACTCCGAGATGCGTAAAGGAGACCGCTACGAGTGGCGTATGTTCATCGTCAACTCAAAGAACGCAGCGCATCTGCTTCTTGGCGTAGATTATGCCGACGGCACGACCGAATACCAGACTCTCAGCCTGATGCCTGAGAGCACCTCTCCTATCGTGCTGCAAACCGACTCTACACGCACGCCGAAACGTGTCTATGGCTATCTCGACTACCGTATGGCTACCGAAAGTTCGGTGATTGTGGACAAAATTTCATTGTCGCGCTCTCGCCTACGATCTGAAACATACAGCCAGCATTCGTTCCAACGCACTCAAAAGAACTGATATGCGAGTGCTTGCCCCTTTTACGGTCTACAACGGCAAAGCCTACAAACTCCACCTGTTTGAGACGGAGAACGGCATCGTGAGCCACAAGCCGGTAGAAGAGGAAACAGCCTATACACTCTATGTGCAAGGCATAGCAATCATCGCCAGGGATGCTTTGGACACAGATTTGCTGAATTGCATTATCAGGCAGAAGCAAGCCGACGGCGCTTCCTTGCTAGAAATCAGCGAAGCGATTGCCGTCGAGGTCACTACGGCAGGCAGCACAATATACGTTGCCAACTTTCCGTTTAAAGCAATCCAAAAGATATAGGATTAGCAAAGCGGCAAGCGCAACTCTTATTTACACAAGATTTCATATATTTGCAACGTGAATTACGGAGATACAAATAAATCAATCTTTCGAAGAATAGACATCCCTGTTCTCGTCATATATTTTTTGCTTGTAATTGCCGGCGCGATAAGCATCTATGCTGCAAGTTACGACTTCGATAATGCGAGTATGCTCGATTTTTCGGAGTTTTCAGGCAAGCAATTCTGCTGGATTGGGCTGTCGTCGCTACTCGGTGTGGTTATACTGTTGGTAGACAACTGGTTTTTCGACACTTATGCCTACCCCATCTATGCTTGCATACTGCTGTTGCTGTTCGTCACCATCTTCATTGCGCCCGACATCAAGGGGTCGCACTCGTGGCTTGTGCTCGGACCTGTGAGTCTGCAACCTGCCGAGTTTGCCAAATTTGCCACAGCGCTGGCTCTTGCCAAACTCTTCAGTTCCTATAATTTCTCACTCAATGCAAAATTCAGCAACTACCTAAAGGCGGCAGCCATCATAATCGCTCCGATACTGCTGATTATCTGTCAGAAAGAAACAGGGTCGGCATTGGTGTTCACCTCGCTGATTTTCGTGCTTTACCGCGAAGGGATGAGCGGACTGATTCTTTTTGCCGGCTTGTGCGCAATCGTGATTTTCGTTGTCGCACTGAAGTATTCGAGCATCGCCATTTTGGGTATTCCTGGTGGCGAGTTTATCGTGATGGCACTGATTCTGCTGATGATTCTCGGGATGGTTGTGTTCTACTGCAAATCGGCAGTGGTGACGCGCAACATCTTCTTCATCTACCTCGGATGCGGTCTCGTCTACACGACACTCTATTTCTGCGGACTTGACCTCAGCGGCCGTTGGCTGATGATTGGCGCACTTTCCATCACTGTGGGCTATCTGCTGTGGGAAATGCTCAAGAGAGAGGCTCGAAAAATACTGCTCGTAATCTCCTTTGCGTTGGCATCCGTGGTATTCCTCTTTTCCGTCAACTACGTGTTTACCGACATCCTTGCCGCACACCAGCAGATGCGCATCAAGGTGGCATTGGGCATCGTTGACGACCTCCGCGGCTATGGCTACAACGTAAACCAGTCGAAGATTGCCATCGGGTCCGGCGGCATCACCGGCAAAGGATTTCTCAACGGAACCCAGACAAAACTGAAATATGTGCCAGAGCAGCACACCGACTTCATCTTCTGCACCATCGGCGAGGAAGAAGGCTTCATCGGCTCAGCGGCAGTGATTGCAGCATTTTTGTTTCTTGTACTCCGCACAATCCGCATCGCCGAGCGACAGCACAATGCCTTCGGCAGAGTCTATGCCTACTGCGTCGCGTCGTATTTCATCTTCCATATCGGCATCAACATCGGCATGGTAATCGGTCTATGCCCCGTCATAGGCATACCGCTGCCGTTCTTCAGTTACGGTGGCTCGTCGCTTTGGGGATTTACCTTCCTCATATTCACGCTTTTAAAAATCGACGCAAGCCGCGACAACAGATAATCGACCAAATACTACATAACCTATGACAGAGAAAGAGAAATGCCAGCAGGGACTGTTCTACGATGCGAACTACGACCCTGAGTTGCTTGCCGAGCGTCAGGCTTGCTGCGAAGCATTGTATGACTTCAACGCCCTGCGTCCGTCACAAGAGGCTGAACGCAAGGAATTGCTTCGCAAGATTTTGGGCAAAACAAAAGGAAACCTGTCGATAATATCACCATTCTTCTGCGACTACGGATACAACGTTGAAGTGGGCGAAAACTTCTTTGCAAACACCAACTGCGTAATCCTCGACGAAGCAAAAGTGAAATTTGGCGACAATGTGTTTATCGGACCTAACTGCGGATTTTACACCGCAGAGCATCCACTCGATGCCGAACGCCGCAACAAAGGTCTTGAGAAAGCCTCTCCAATCACGATTGGCGATAACGTATGGCTGGGTGGCAACGTGACCGTACTGCCAGGAGTGTCAATCGGCAACAACACCGTAATCGGTGCTGGTAGCGTTGTTGTGCGCGACATCCCCGACGGAGTTGTGGCTGTAGGCAATCCCTGCCGAGTAGTCAAGAAACTGACCACGCCGGAATAGTTTTTTATAGGGCTGGGGTATTGACTGGTTTTGTAACCGATATTGCTATTTGTTGCAGTCCGCTATAGAGCAACACGGATTGTGTTTGCTCCAATCTTAACAAGGTAGATGCCGTGAGTGCCTATGCGCAACTCGTGAGTGCCGGCATTCAGAGTGGTTGTAGAGATTGTCTGACCGAGGATTGTCAGCACAGTCACCATGGTACGCTCCTGATTGCGCACAACCAGCGCACCCGAACGAGTATAGACCTCAATTCCTTCGTCTGCACGAGGAGTGTTGACTGGAGTGGCTGTGTTGGTCACGACCGATTCGCGCCACGCATAGCGTGTTTGCGCATCAATTGGCTGAATGCCAATTGAAACCATCAGTAATATGCCAAAAATCAGCCGTTTTAACATCGTCTACTTATATCCGCGTGCAAAGTTACACCAAAATAGCCTCAACGACAACAATCTTCCACCCTTTTTAAGAATTTCACAACCCAGCAACCTTATATCAACATCCTGCCTTAATGGCTTGGACAACTTCGTTGGTGGCTACTTAGAGATGTGGGAGCGGTATTCACCCGGGGTCATACCGACCATCTGCTTGAAGGTGCGGTTGAAATGCGGCACATCGTTGAAACCACAATTATAACAGCAGGAAGAGATACTTTCATCGGTCGATGCGAGCAAGTACTTGGCAACCTCGATGCGGTGGTTGAGCAGATACTCAATGACTGTGGTGCCGGTGCGGCGCTTGAACATAGTGCAAAGCGAACTGCGGTTCATCCCCACATGCCTCGCCAATTGGTCGATGCTGATGTTCTGATTGTAGTTGCAACTGATGTAGATTTCAATCTTTTTTATCTTATCGTCCACTGTAGTCGGTGCGGCAAAGCGGCCTGCCACAGTGAAATTGCGGTCGCGCCGAATGCCTACAAGCATCTGCAGCAACGAGACTATGCGCTCCGTTTCCGACTCCCCCTCCATTCGCCGCAGCACGGCGGCAATCTTGGCGCATTCCGAGGGGCTGAACTTGATGGATGCTCCGAGTTGCTCATACCACTCCGCCAACGGACTAAACTCCGGCATCACGGCAGCCAGACGCTGCAGCAAGTCAGTCGGGAACGAAATAGTGATATTCTCGATATTTCCGTCCGAATCGGTTTTGTCGGGTGAGAATATCCACTGATGCGGCATCTCTGGCGCAACCAGTATCACCTCCCCTTCGCAGAAAGCCTCCTCGGTGTCACCGAGAATACGTCTACCCTCGCCGGAGATTACATACGACATCTCCCACGAGTTCCAGTGGTGCAAACCAATCTGCTCGCTGGGCTTCAGCAGAACGTGGTCATAACTTATGGAATTTGACTTTATCACAACGAGTGCAAAGATGCGACAAATATTTCAGAAAAAGCGACAATCCGACAAGAAAACATTTGCCCACCTTTGCAGACGAATTAAATCAACCATCATTTTCAAAATAATATGAGCAACAACGTTTATTTTGCCTCCAAGCCTCGCTACGAGATTCTCGACGGACTCCGTGGCGTTGCCGCAATGCTTGTCGTGGCCTACCACCTGTTTGAAACCTACTTCTTCGGTGCGCCCGACCAACCCATCAACCACGGCTATCTTGCCGTCGATTTCTTCTTCGTGCTGTCGGGCTTCGTCATCGGCTATGCCTACGACGACCGCTGGAACCGTATGTCAACGTGGAATTTCTTCAAGCGCCGTCTCATCCGACTGCACCCAATGGTGATATTCGGCACTCTGATCGGAGTACTCCTGTTCTACTTCGGCGACTGCCAATCGTTCCCTCTCATCAACGACACCCCCTGGTACGCAGTACTGCTGGTTATGTTCTGGGCATTCACGATGATTCCTTTGTCTACTGATTTGGACATCAGAGGCTGGGCTGAAACCAATCCGCTCAACGGCCCTACATGGTCGCTGCAATGGGAATACATAGCCAACATACTCTATGCACTGTTCGTGCGCCGTTTCTCCAAGACCGTTCTCGCTATTTGTGTCGGTCTGTTTGCCGTGATGACCGTCATCCTCTGCTTCAATATTGACGTAACGGGGTTGCTCTGCTTGCGCCATCAAACCTACACCGTAATCGGCGGCTGGAGCCTTGCTCCCGACCAGTTGCAGGTGGGCTTCACCCGACTGCTCTATCCGTTCTTCTGCGGACTGCTCATCTCGCGTGTAGGCAAACTCATCAAGGTGAAAGGCGGATTCTGGTGGTGCTCACTTATGGTGGCAGTGCTGATGTGCATGCCTTGGATGGGGCTCAGCGAGACAGGCGACGGCCGATGGACCAACGGACTCTACGAAGCCATCTGCATCCTCGTGCTGTTCCCTCTCATCGTGATGATTGGTGCCGGAAGTTCGGTGAAAGGCGGCAAGTCGGAGACCATCAACAAGTTCCTCGGCGACATAAGTTACCCAATTTACATCACCCACTTCCCACTCATCTATATGCAAATGTCGTGGGCTGACAAGCACCCCGATGCCCCCGTCTCCACCCACATCTTCGTGTCGGTGTGCATCTTCCTTCTCTCCATCGCCGTAGCATACGCAGCATTCAAACTCTACGACCTGCCAGTGCGCGAATGGCTGAGAAAGAAACTCTTCAAAAAGTAATAACTTCAACAACACTGAAATGAGAGTAAACCACATCGCAATCAATTGCTTGGACATTGAACAAACCAAAGACTTCTTCATAAATTATTTCAATGCCCAAGAGGGTGCGGAATACCGCAACCCAAAGACTGGACTCCACAGTTGGATGCTGCTTTTTCCAGTTGGCAGCACTAAACTCGAACTAATGACGTGGCCCGACACCGCTCCGACAGAGCGACCCAAACACGGGCAGGGACTGACCCACCTCTGTATGAGCGTCGGAAGCCAAGATGCAGTCAACAAACTGACACAACGACTGGAAGCCGACGGCTACCAGAGACTGAGCGGTCCGCGCGTCACCGGCGACGGCTATTACGAGAGTTGCATCATCGGTCCGGAAGATCTGGAAATTGAGATTACAATCTAAAAAAACATTCCGTGGGTTGCGCCACCACAAAAGCGCATTTTTACATTAGCCAATCCACAATGCAATTGACATCCAATCCGCCAACTCGGCAGATTGGATGTCTTTTTGTTTTGCACCGATTTTTTCTCGGCTTGCACTATCTTTTGATAAGATAGGCTGCGCCTCGGAAATGCAAAATCAAACAAGTTTGTTTTGCACTTCGCTCGGCTTGCACTATCTTTGTAGTTAATATTTATTACTTGAAGTAAGACAAATGGGATTGCATTTCGAAGAATATAAAGGACCTAAATATCAGCCGGAAGAGGAGGAATTGGTTGAAGTGGAAGCGACGCCAGCCGAATCCCGGCAGGAGAACAAACCGAAAAAGAAGGAAAAGAAAATGCGCACAAAGGACGGCGACAACGCTTTTGTGGCATTCTTCAAGGACAGACGGTTCAAAATAGTGCTCGGCACGGTCTTGATGCTGATGGCATTATTCCTGCTCATCAGCGGCATCTCTTATTTTGCATGGGGCGCGACCGACCAAAGCCTCGTAAACACCAAAACTATACTCGACAATGCCAAGGGCCACCACATCCAGAATGCCGGCGGTCCATTGGGCGCATTCCTGTCGGAATTTTTCTTCAACCAAGGTTTCGGCATCGGTACATTCTGCATAATCTATATGCTCATAGCATTGAGTTTGAAGGTATTCGGTCGCTACAAATACCGTGTAGCGTCGACGGTGCTCATCTCTCTCGTCGCTACGCTGACCATCTCAAGCGTACTCGGATTTCTCGATATAATGACCGAGACACAGACATTCTTCGCCATCGGCGGAGCGCACGGACACTACCTTAACCAATTGTGTCTCGACGTGGCTGGCCCGTTTGGTGCAATCGCACTCAACGTGATGCTTGTGGTAATCCTGTTCGTACTGACCATCAACTCACTTCGTCATGTGTACCAACGCTACCGTCAGGTTGTCACGACCTACAAACTGAAACGTCTGCAAAAGAAGCACGAAGAAGAGGCAGAGCGTCGCAACACGTTTGACGAGACCGACGAAACTACTGACACCGATAACGACAAGGCAAAGCCATCGAAGCAGGACATCAGTTTCAAGCCTACCGACATAGAAGAAACGCATGAAGCGCCAATTGAAGAAGTGTTTGAAGCAGTACCCGAACCAATTATAGAGGTTGCCGCACCAGAGCCTGCCGCCGAAGAGCCCAGCAGCCCGAAACCAGTCGAACCATCTCCCATTGAGACCGTCGAGGAGACACAGCCACAACAGCCAACAGAGGCACAGAGCGAAGAGCCGAGCCAACCGGTTGCCGTGGAGATGAAAGAGATTGACAAGGCCGACAAGATTGCTGAAAAGCCATTCGACCCGACCGCCGAACTGTCGCGCTACAAGTTCCCTCCCACAACCCTGCTCCGCGAGATAAAGAACACCGGCAAAAGTGTCGACGTGGAAGAGCAGGAAGAGAACAAGGCAACCATCACCAAGACACTCAGTGACTATGGTATTGCCATTCGCAGCATCGAGGTGTGCGTAGGCCCTACGGTCACGCTCTACGAGATTATCCCGGCAGAAGGTGTGCGCATATCAAAAATCAAGAACCTTGAAGACGACATCGCCCTCAGTTTGTCGGCACTCGGCATCCGCATCATCGCTCCAATCCCTGGCAAGGGTACAATCGGTATCGAAGTACCGAACAAGGACAAACGCACGGTGTCAATGAAGGACGTGATTGAGTCGAAAAAATTCCAGGACTGCAAATACGAACTCCCAATCGCTATGGGCTGCACCATCAGCAACGAGGTGTTTATCGCCGACCTTGCCAAGATGCCGCACATCCTCGTGGCTGGTGCAACCGGTATGGGTAAGTCAGTTGGTCTGAACGCCATCGTGACCTCACTGCTCTACAAGAAACACCCGTCAGAACTTAAGTTTGTGATGATTGACCCGAAGATGGTGGAGTTCAGTATGTACTCCAAACTTGAGCACCACTACATCGCAAAGATGGAAGGCGAAGACGAATGCATCGTCACCGACATGAACAAGGCTGTCGCCACACTGAAGTCGCTGGTTGCCGAGATGGAAAGCCGCCTGCTGCTGCTCCGCGATGCCAATGTGCGCAACATTAAGGAATACAACACCAAATTCATCGAGCGCAGACTGAACCCAGAGAAGGGTCACCGCTACATGCCTTACATCGTCGTGATCATCGATGAACTTGCAGACCTCATTATGAACATCGGTCGCAAGGAGGTTGAGATACCAATTTCGCGCATCACGCAGAAAGCACGTGCCGTGGGCATCCACATGATTCTTGCCACACAGCGCCCGTCCACCGACATCATCACCGGCGTAATCAAAGCAAACTGCCCGGGACGCATCGCATTCCGCGTCACGCAGATGGTCGATTCGCGCACCATCCTCGACCGGTCGGGAGCGCAACAACTCATCGGACGCGGCGATATGCTCATCAGTTACAACAACGAAATCACGCGTGTGCAGTGTGCCTTTGTCGACACCCCTGAGGTCGAGGCCATCGCAAACTACATCGACGAGCAAATCGGCTTCGACGAGGCTTATCTGCTTCCGGAATACACTGCCGATATGGAAGACGGCGGCGGACAGTCGTCGGGCGGCGGTATGGCATCGCTGTCGGAGCGCGACTCGCTGTTTGAGGAAGTGGCAAAGCAGATTGTGTGCAACGAACTCAATCCGTCCACGTCGGGCATCCAGCGCCGTTACTCCATTGGCTACAACCGCGCTGGTCGGTTGATGGACCAACTTGAAGCGGCAGGCATCGTAAGTGCGAGCCAGGGTGGCAAGCCACGTCAGGTGTTGATGGACCCCGTAACACTACAAAGCGTCATTGACAATTAATACATTATTAAGATGAAACGGTTTATAACAACAATCATAGCGGCGCTAGCGATGCTTCCGGCGATTGCCGGCACAGGCGATGCCGCATTCAGCAAGGTCGTGGCGGCCTACAAGGCAGCAAAAGGCTTTGCCGTGAGATACTCGATGACCGGCAGTGCCGGCAAGCAGTCGGGCGAAATTGCAATGCAGGGCAACAAGTTCTGCATCACTGCATCAAATATGATATGCTGGTACAACGGCAAGACGCAATGGAGTTACTCCACCTACAGCAACGAGGTGAGCATTATGGAGCCAACCGCCAACGAGTTGCAGGTGGTCAACCCAATGTCAGTGATAAGCAACTTCCAGTCATCATACAACGCCACCCTTGTGAAATCGCAGTCGGCGGCATCAACCGCAATCCAACTGACTCCGAAGAATGCGCGCTCGGCGCAGTACAGCACCGTGGTGGTAACCGTTGACAAGAAAACGAATCTGCCGTCGAAAATCGTGGCAACGATGAAGGACAAATCGAAAATCACGATTACACTGAGCGGCTACCAGACCGGGCGCAACTTCCCGGCATCGACATTTGTCTACGACAAGAAATATGTACCGGCAGGCACCCAAGTGGTTGACCTGAGATAAAACGACAACAGACTATGGCTACAACAAAATGCTTAATCATAGGCTCCGGCCCTGCGGGCTACACAGCCGCCATCTACGCTTCGCGCGCCAACCTCTCCCCTATCCTCTTTGAGGGAATGCAGCCGGGCGGACAACTGACTACGACCTCCGAAATCGAGAATTTCCCGGGCTATCCCGACGGCATCGGCGGTTTCGACATGATGGAAGATTTGAAACAACAGGCAGAGCGGTTTGGCACGGATGTGAGAAGTGGCGAGATCGAGAAAATCGACCTGTCGAAACGCCCGTTTGTGGCGGTCGACGACAGCGGACAGACCATCTCCGCCGACACCGTGATTATCGCCACTGGGGCATCGGCAAAATATCTCGGCATCGACGACGAAAAGAAATACGCTGGCCGCGGAGTATCGGCGTGCGCCACTTGCGACGGATTTTTCTACCGCAAAAAGGTGGTTGCCGTGGTCGGAGGCGGCGACACTGCCTGTGAAGAGGCTTCCTACCTGAGCAACTTGGCTGAGAAGGTGTATATGATTGTGCGCAAAGACCATTTGCGCGCATCCCACTTTATGCAGCAACGAGTGCTGGAGAATCCGAAAATCGAGATACTCTTCAACACCAACACCGCAGGACTCTTCGGCGAGACAAAGATTGAGGGAGCGCATCTTGTGCGCTTCAAAGGCACTGACCGCGAGGAACTGTTTGACATCGCTATCGACGGATTTTTCCTCGGCATCGGCCACAAGCCGAACACCGAAATCTTCCAAGGACAACTCGATCTCGATGCGCAGGGATATATCGTAACGGAAGGCAAATCAGCCGCGACAAGCGTGCCGGGCGTGTTTGCCGCCGGCGACGTTGCCGACCCCACCTACCGTCAGGCCATCACCTCTGCCGGCATGGGCTGCAAAGCGGCACTCGATGCCGAGAAATACCTGCTCAGCGAAGGTGTGTAATCTTAAAAAGTGACGCAGGAACGCAAGATTTTGGATTTTCTTGTGCGAAAAAACAAAAAAAATGTTCAAAATTTTCCTATTATTCCAAAAGAACCTATATTTGCAAAATATAAAACATTCTAAATAACCACTAAAAAAAGGAATTGCCTATCGAATCTACATTACTCGTTATTACCAAAATATTGATTAATGGAAGATATTAAAATGCTGTCAGACGAGAGATTGGTCTCCCTGTATGCAACTGGCGAGAATGCCGCATTCGATGAGTTGTTGCAACGCCATCAGAATCGGATTTTCACCTACATTGTCAACATTGTAAGAGACAAGGATCTTGCAGACGACTTATTTCAAGAAACGTTTGTAAAAGCCATCATAACCATAAACCAAGGGCGGTACACCGAAAACGGAAAGTTCTTGGCGTGGATTATGCGAATAGCCCACAACTTGATTATCGACCACTACCGTCAGGAGAAGCAATTGTCGCAGGTGTCGAGCGACAACGAAGAGGTTGACATTCTCAACCGCAAGGAACTCAGCGAAGACACTATCGAGGACACACTCGTGCGGCATCAGATACTCAAGGACGTGAGAAACCTTGTCAACGCGCTTCCCGACTTGCAGAGGGAAGTGCTTGAGATGCGCTACTATATGAACCTCAGTTTCAAAGAAATAGCAGAGGCTACAGGAGTGAGCATTAACACTGCTCTCGGGCGTATGCGCTATGCGATACTCAATCTGCGCCGCATCGCCGACGAACGCAACATAATATTGACCGTGTAGAAATCTGCGAGAGTCCGGCAAACGGATTCAACAAAAATTGACAAGAAAATTTCTTTTTCCAAAAAATAGTGAACAAAAACTTAAATAAGTTTGTTGTAGGTATAAAAATTAAACTGTAATTTTGTAGACTAGAACGCTTGAACAATACAATATTTACAAAATAAACAACGATTATGAAGAAATTTTTCTCTTTTTCAATCTTGGCAGCTGCTGCCCTTATGATGGTGCCGGCTGTTAACGCACAGGAGGCTGACTACACTAACGTTCCTCCTACAAAAGACATCTACACTCACTCTTGGCGCGACAACTGGTACATCCAACTCGGTGCCGGTGCACAAATGCCAATTTTCGAGAAGAATGCAAACGAAAGCAACTTCGACCTCGACAAGACCACTGCAGTATATGAAGTAGGTGTAGGTCACTGGTTCTCTCCATACTTCGGTTTCCGTTTCCGTGGTCAGGGCGGTGCAATGCACTGGGAAAACGGCAACCAATGGCACAAGGGCAAATACGCTAACTTGAACTTGGAAATCACTTGGGATATGTTCAACAGCCTCGGTGGTGTAAACGACAAGCGCGTGTTCAGCATCATCCCTTACTTGGGTGTCGGCGGTTCTTATGCTTGGGACTATAGCGTAGCAGGTAACATTCGTGACAACGACGGCAAGGTTATGGATCACCAAGGCGTGCTCAACGCAAACTTCGGTCTCCAGTTCCGTTTCCGTTGCAGCAAGCGCATCGACCTCTATGTTGACGCTCGTATGACTGGTACAGCAGACAACATCAACAACATTGCATGGAAGACTGGCGTTGACCCAATCTTCTCATTGACTGGTGGCTTGCAGATCAACCTCGGCAAGGAAGGTCGTCACGTAACAAAATACGTGCCTTACGATTGCTCAGGACAAATCCGCGAACTCAACAACCGCATCAACGACCTCCGCAGCAACCTTGCTGACACTGAGGCACAACTCCGCGCTGCTCAGGCACAACTCCCATGCCCAGAGGTTAAGGAAGCAGAGCCTGTAACTGTAAGCAATTCACTTGCTAACCCAGCAGTTCGCTTCAAATTCAACTCAGCAACAGTTTCTGACAACGACAAGGCTACTCTCTACGACGTAGCACAAAACTTGAAGGCTAACAAGGATTCTAAGATTGTCATCAAGGGTTACGCAGACAAGAGAACTGGTACTGCTGACTACAACAAGAAACTTTCTGAGCGCCGTGCTAACGCCGTTAAGACTATCTTGGCTAACTACGGTGTAGACGAAAGCCAGATGGAAGTTGAAGCAGTAGGTGTTGAAGAGCAGCCATACGCTGACAACAACAACTGGAACCGCGTGGTAATCGTTTCAAACAAGTAATCAATCATTACTAACCGACAATAAAAAGTCGCCGCTCATTGAGTGGCGACTTTTTTATGCCGCAACCGCCAACATTCAACTGGCAGTTGCGGCATTTTTTCTGATGGAGACTTTACTTTCCGTTTTTTGTCGGGTCATATAGTCGTAACGATTAAACAAAGGAGACAATGACTATGAAGACAATGTTGAACATCAAGAAAGCAATGCTCTTAGGCATTATGGCAACAGTTGGCATGACAGCATACGCCCACCACAGACTCTATACGCACATCAGCCATCGCCCGGCAGTAGTGACGGTGGTAAAAACCCCTGCCGCCCCCCACATAAGCAACCATCTGGACAAAAAGGACCGCCTCGAGATGGCACTGGCCTACCTAAAGAGCCACAAGTCGCTATCCATCTCCAAATACAGCAAGATGACCGGCTTGACAAAAGCGACAGCAGAGGCTGAACTCAACGCTTTTGTCGCCAACAAGAGCAATCCTATCAAGATGGTGATTGATGGCAAAAAGAAACACTATGTAATATAAAAAAACGGAGGTAATAGATTATGAGAAAGATTTCATTAACCTTTGCCATTATGCTGGCAATGCTTCTTACGGCTTGCTCGACCGACACGCCCGACTTCAACGAGACTCCTCAAGAGCCCACTGAGGAAACGGCAGAAGAAACGGTGACCGTACCGGCAGTGCAGTCGGCAAGCACAGCGGTTTCGCCGGACGATGCAGTGAAGAAGGGACTCGGCGGCATACGCCTCAATTTCCAGATGTCGGGCATCACCGAAATTGTATTGGAAAGCGTCGATGGATATCAGATTGCAGGTGATCTCAACGGCGACAAGCAGTCGATAATCACGTTCAACGCGCCCGACGGCGGACTCACACCAAACACCGACTACTACATTATCACCTTTCCCTGCGACCTCAGCGGAGGCTATCGTCTCTCCATCTACAAGGACGGACAGGTTGCAAGTTACTTTGGCGTGCACCAGACGGTAGAAGCTGGCTCGTTCATCTCTCCCACCGACCTCGTGGAAAGCGAACTGGAGTTTGACGACCCCGATGCGCCGTTTGTGGAAGACGAAAGGCCGAGTCTGAACCAAGCCACCAAGGACGCACTCGTGGCTTACCAGCACAACCCTACCGAGGAAAACAAAGCAGCGTTGATGGAGCAGATGGGCATCCGCTACGACAAGGTTGTGGCACGGAAGAAAGCCAAACTGCGCGAGTTGGAACGTGAGGCTCTGCACCAGGACCTCGTGGACGAGATGCAAGCCATCGTGGACGAGATGGTGGAGAACCGTGAAATCCGCCTGGAGCAGCAGTTCTACCGCCTGATTGACCCACGCGTAGACGATGACACTAACGACGAATGGATGGTGCTCAGAGGCGCGGATGCCAACAATCCTTACATCGGCTATGCCCCCGTAAGAAACTCCGAATATGCGGCATTTGACAGCAGTTACACCTACACAGCAGGACAAGACAACTACCCTGCCGTAAACATCTCCCTCACCGATGCCACCGCCTATTGCCAGTGGTTGAGCAGCCGTGACAACAAGCACGAATACCGTCTGCCGTCGGAGGAAGAATGGATACTCGCAGCCGGACACATGCCTAAAGACGTGAGTATGAACAGCGACCGTGTGGAAAAAGGACTTACCGCAGTCGACGCCTATGCGCAGACCACCGGTGCTTGTGGTGGCATTGATTTCTGGGGCAACTGCTGGGAGTGGACGACAACCACAAATGCTGCCGGCGAATACATTGTGAAAGGTGGAAGTTGGGACTCAAGTCGCGATGCTTGCCGAAGCGAATACTCCGACGATGCACGCAACGGAGCCAACGGATATACCAACGTGGGCTTCCGCATAGTACGAACTGATAAATAGGTCTATCTCCGAAACCGATTCGGCGATGTCCAGAAAGAGGGCGTCGCCGAATTTGTTTTACGTCTGTCCCTCAACGCAAAAACTTTCTATTTGACAGACAAAAAGAACAATTTGCAAAAAAAGCATAGCATATCAGCATTTTTTGCGTAACTTTGCCATAAAAATACAGAAATAATGAAAGAACTACTACAAAAGAAACTGAGTGATTCGGCGGCAGCACGATGGACTGCGTTGCTTGTCGTTTCATTCACAATGATGTGCGGCTATTTCTTCACCGACGTGATGTCGCCGCTCGAACCACTACTTACGGCAGCGAAAGAGCAAGGCGGTCTCGGACTTGGATGGTCGTCGGACGAATATGGATTTTTCTCTGGATCATACGGATATTTCAACGTGTTCCTCTTGTTGCTCTTCTTCGGAGGCATCATCCTCGACAAGTTCGGCATCCGCTTTACCGGCGTAATGTCGACCGTGCTGATGTTTGGCGGAGCGGTAATCAAATGGTGGGCGGTGAGCAACGATTTCGACGGCGCAGTAACACTTCCGTTCGGCATCGGCACTTACCACACACAAGTGATGTGGGCAGTACTCGGATTTGCCATCTACGGCGTAGGCTGTGAGATTGCCGGTATCACCGTGAGCAAGGTAATCGTAAAATGGTTCACCGGCCACGAACTCGCCCTCGCAATGGGTCTACAAGTGGCACTGGCACGTATCGGCACAGCAGGTGCACTCGCACTGGCATTGCCGTTTGCGCAGAAATGTGGCGGCGTAGGTGCATCGGTGGGTCTCGGTGCTGTGTTGCTATGCATCAGCGTTATCGCATTCCTCGTTTACTGCGTGCTCGACATTAAAGAAGACAAGACGGCAGCCGCAGCACAGACCGACCCAGAGGAAGGATTCAAGTTCTCCGACCTCGGCATCCTGCTCGGCAACAAAGGCTTCTGGCTCGTGGCTGTACTCTGCCTGATGTTCTACGCCGGAGTGTTCCCGTTCCTTAAGTTTGCCACCAAACTGATGGTATTCAAATATGGAGTAGACCAAGATGTTGCCGGACTTATCCCAGCGATGCTTCCTTTCGGCACAATCTTCCTCACCCCACTGTTCGGCTTTGTCTATGACAAATTTGGCAAAGGCGCGACACTGATGCTCATCGGTAGCGCACTGCTCACACTCGTACACATCGTGTTTGCCCTTCCGCTGAACTCGTGGGTTGTTGCCATCATCGTGATGGTTGTGCTCGGCATCGCCTTCGGACTTGTGCCGTCAGCCATGTGGCCTTCAGTGCCAAAAATCATCCCGATGAAACTGCTCGGCACAGCCTATGCTTTGATATTCTACATCCAGAATATCGGACTCGCACTCGTGCCCGTGTTCATCGGCAAGGTCAACCAAGCCAACACAGCAGCCAACGGAACAATCGACTACACCCAGACAATGGAAATCTTCGCCGCCTTCGGAGTGATAGCAGTCGCAATCTCGGTGTTGCTGCTAATTGAAGACAAGAAGAAAGGCTACGGACTGGAAAAGCCAAACATCAAAGACTAACGAAACAGGGACGCCACTTTACGAAAATGAAGTGGCGTCCTTATTTTAGTTACTAAATATTAGGAAATACGGAAATCTTTCCATATTTTTGTATAACGAAATCAACACAAACCATTACATATGAAAAAGCATAATTTTTACGCTGGACCATCGATTTTAAGCGAGTTCACAATCAAGAACACGGCTGATGCCGTAATGAATTTCAACGAAACAGGATTGTCGATTCTCGAGATTTCACACCGAAGCAAGGAATTTCAGGCAGTCATTGACGAAGCCAACGCCTTGGTGAAAGAATTGCTCGACATCCCTGCCGGCTACGAAGTGTTGTTTCTCGGCGGCGGCGCCAGCATGCAGTTCTGCATGATTCCATATAACTTCCTCAAAAAGAAAGCAGCCTACCTCGATACAGGTGTATGGGCATCGAAAGCCATCAAGGAAGCAAAACTCTTTGGCGATGTAGAAGTAGTGGCATCGTCGAAGGACGCAAACTACACCTATGTACCTAAGGACTTTACCGTGCCGGCTGATGCAGACTATCTGCACATCACCACCAACAACACCATCTACGGAACGGAACTCCGCAAGGATCTCGACGTAAACGTGCCGTTGATTGCCGATATGTCAAGTGATATCTTCTCACGTCGCATCGACGTTTCAAAATACGACGCTATCTATGCTGGCGCACAGAAAAACCTCGCACCTTCGGGCGTGACTATCATCATCGTGAAGGAAGACGCCCTCGGCAAAGTTGACCGCGCCATCCCGACGATGCTCGACTATCGCACCCACGTGAGCAAGGGCTCTATGTTCAACACCCCTCCATGCTTGCCAATCTACTCTGCCCTGCAGACCCTGAAATGGTACAAGGCAATGGGCGGCATTGACGCAATGGAGAAAATCGACAAGGAGAAGGCTACACGCCTCTATGATGCTATCGACAACAGCAAAATCTTCGTGGGCACAGCCAAGGCTGAGGACCGCTCGATTATGAACGTATGCTTCGTACTCCGTGAGGAATATGCCGACCTCGACAAGAAATTCATCGACTTTGCCGGCGAGCGCGGCATTGTAGGCATCAAGGGACACCGCTCGGTTGGCGGCTTCCGCGCGTCAATCTACAACGCGATGCCTCTCGAGAGTGTACAGGTGCTCATCGACGCAATGAAAGATTTCGAAAAACAACTCTAATTTTCCGACAGGATGAAAATATTAGTAGCAACAGAAAAGCCTTTTGCCGCCGTAGCAGTGGAAGGCATCCGCAAGGAAGTGGAAGGCGCGGGTCACGAACTCGTGCTGCTTGAAAAAGGCACTAAGGACGACCTCATCAAGGCCGTTGCCGACGCTGAAGGACTCATCGTGCGCAGCGACATCGTAGACACAGCAGTGCTCGACGCAGCGAAGAAACTCAAGGTGATTGTGCGTGCCGGAGCAGGAGTGGATAGCATCGACCTTCAGGCAGCAAAAGCAGCCGGCATCTGCGTGATGAACACCCCCGGACAGAACTCCAACGCAGTGGCAGAACTCGTATTCGGTATGCTCGTGATGATGGTACGCAACCAGTTTAACGGCACATCAGGCACAGAACTCAAAGGCAAGACACTCGGCATCCACGCCTACGGACAGGTTGGCCGCAACGTAGCACGCATCGCCAAAGGCTTTGGTATGGAAGTGTCCGCACTCGACCCATTCGTTAAGGACGAGGCAATGGAAGCCGACGGCATCAAGCCAGTGCATTCCGTAGAGGAGTTGTATGCCAACAACCAATACGTATCGCTCCACATTCCGGCAACGGCAGAGACCAAAGGCTCTGTAGGCATTGAGCAGATCAAGTTGTTGCCTAAGAACGGTGTACTCATCAACACCGCACGCAAGGAAATCATCAACGAAGAAAGCCTTGCCGAGGCACTCCGCCAAAGAACCGATGTGCGCTACATCGCCGACGTGAAGCCAGATGCTGCAGCCGCTATGGCAGAAGAATTTGGCGCACGCGTGTTCTTCACCCCGAAGAAGATGGGAGCGCAGACCGCCGAGGCCAACATCAACGCCGGCATCGCCGCAGCGCGCCAGACAGTGGCGTTCCTTAAGGACGGCTGGAACAAATTCCAAGTGAACAAATAGCAGATTTACTCTGCATATCCACAATCTCCGCTCCCACCCGAGAGCGGAGATTTTTTGTTTCCGCCGCCAGCCTCATTTTTATTGCCGCCAATAGTACGGATAATGCAAAATCCAACAATTTTAGTTATCTTTGCAAAAGCCTTATCGGCAAATAAACTAAAAACAATCTAAAGAATGTTTTAATCTGTCGATAGAGGTTTTGAAATGCCGCAAAAAATCATCAATTTTGCGCTTTGTATAAACAAAATATCCTAATTTAAGAACGAAAGATTGTGAAGATTAAGTATCTGTCAATAATAGCATTTGCCGTCATTGCAGCCTATTATGCAGTGGCGCAAAACAACATAGCGGAAGAGTTGGTATGGGTTGTAGGCGACGAGCCAATCTACAAATCGCAGGTTGAAGAGCAGTACAGCCAACTCCAGTATGAAAAGACGCCTATCAATGGCGACCCCTACTGCGTCATCCCTGAGCAGTTGGCCATCGACAAACTCTTCCTCCACCAAGCCGTTATCGACACCATCACAGTGGAAGACAACACCGTGGCACGCGAAGTCAACGCCCGAATCAACTACTTCATCGAGTCGCTCGGATCGAAAGAAAAGGTGGAAGAATATTTCCGCAAGTCCATTCCCGAGATGCGCGAGCAGTATATGGAAATTATGAAGAACCAGTACATCGTGCAACAGGTAAAGGAAAGTCTTACCAAGGACATCAAAGTGACTCCTGCCGACGTAAGAAAATACTACAACTCGCTTGACAAAGACAGCATCCCGTTTGTGCCAATGCAGGTAGAAGCGCAGATTATCTCCATCAAGCCAGTCATACCGAAGGAAGAAATCGAAGAGGTCAAATCTCGTCTGCGCGACTACGCACAACGCGTGAACAACGGCGAGGCTGAGTTTTCCACTCTTGCCATTCTCTACTCGCAGGACGGCTCATCAGTACGCGGCGGTGAAATTGGCTTCCGTGGCCGCACGGAACTGATGTCGGAGTATGCCAATGTGGCGTTCAACCTCACCGACACCAAGAAAGCATCGCGCATCGTTGAGACCGATGCCGGTTTCCACATCATCCAATTGATTGAGAAACGCGGTGACAAGGTAAACACCCGCCACATCCTCCTCAAGCCGAAAGTGTCGGACAAGGAGTTGACCGACGGCATCAACCGCCTCGACTCTCTGCGCAAGGAGATAGAGCGCGAGAAGTTCACTTTCGAACAGGCAGCGCAATACGTGTCGCAAGACAAGGACACACGCAACAACCAAGGCATTATGTACAATGAGCAGACACGCTCAACCAAGTTCCAGATGAGCCAACTTCCACAGGAAGTGGCAAAGCGCGTCGACAAACTGCAAGTGGGCGAAATCTCTGAGCCGTTTATTATGGTCGACGAGAAGACTGGCCGCGAGGTTGTGGCAATCGTGAAACTGAAATCGCGCATCGAAGGCCACAAAGCCACACTGAGCGACGATTTTGAGGAACTGAAAGATATGTATGAAGCCAGCGCAAAAAGCAAGATAATAACCGACTGGGTTGAAAACAAGATCAAATCCACCTACGTCTACATTGAGGACGGCTGGCGCGACTGCAAGTTCCAGCACGAAGGCTGGCTAAAACGTTAACATAGTTTTATGACCGACTATAAGAACAAAAACTCACAAAATAAAGGCTTGCACGAGAGGCATAAGATTCTAACCAGCGTCTTATGCCTTTTGGCAATTTGGTTAGTATCCATAATCTTCGGCGACAGCCTGATTCACGCCGTCAAGCCAGTGGTGCCGACAGCCAACCGTCACCAAAAAGGCAAAATCTTTCTCGAATACGCCGACAGTTTGTCGCTCAACGAGTTGCATCCTGAATATCAGGTACTCAACGGACACGTCAAGTTCCGCAAAGGCGATATGTATATGTACTGCGACAGTGCCCACTTCTACGACCAGGACAACCGTATGGACGCTTTCGGCAACGTGAAGATGGAGCAAGGCGACACATTGTTTGTCTACTCCGACGTGATGTACTACAACGGTCAGCAAGAGATTGCACGGCTAAGGAAGGTGACCAACGGTGTGCGCATGGAGCACCGCAACACCACCCTGTTTACCGACAGTCTCGACTACGACCTCATCGCCAACGTGGGCTACTACTTCAACGGCGGTAAGATTGTCGACGACAAGAACACCATCACATCGGTCTACGGTCAGTATGCGCCAGACACCAAGGACACCGAATTTCTCTTCAACGTGACTCTCAACAACGAAGAAAAAGGCTTTGTGCTGAAGACCGACACCCTGCTCTACAACACACAGAGCCACATAGCCGACATTGTCGGGCAGACCACCATTGAGTCGGACAGTAGCGTGGTCTACACCGACCGAGGCTGGTACAACACCGATGAGGATATGGCTAAACTCTTCAACCGTTCGCTCGTTGTGGGCAAAGACGGGCAGACCCTCACCGGCGATACACTGATTTACGACCGCATCAAGGGCTACGGCGAAGCCTTCGGCAATATGGTACTCACCGACACAGCAAAGTCCGCCATCCTCACCGGCGGCTACGGCTACCACAACGAGAAGACCAACAGTTCGTTTGCCACCCGACGCGCTCTCGCAATGGAATATTCGCAGGGCGACACGCTCTTCGTGCACGGCGACACCATTCGCACCTATCTGCAGATGCCCGACTCATCGAGAGTGATGTGCGCCTACCCCAACGTGCGCTTCTACCGCACCGACGTGCAGGGCGTGTGCGACTCGCTCACCTTCCAGTCGGCAGACTCAATGATATTCATGCACCGCCACCCTATCGTGTGGAATCTCGAGCGACAAGTGATGGGCAACGTCATACAGGTACACCTCAACGACAGCACCGTCGACAAAGCCTACCTGCCCGAATACGGAATGATGGCAGAGCACATCGATGAGGAGTTCTACAACCAACTGTCGGGAAAGAAGATGACCGCCTACTTTATTGACGGACAACTCCACCAACTCGACGTGGACGGCAACGTAATGGCGATAATGCTGCCTCAGGAAAAGGACTCCACCTACAACAAACTTGTCGAGGCGGAGGGCAGTTTTCTGAAGGTGATGCTCAAAGGCCAGCAGATGGAGAAACTCAACTTGTGGCCTGATGTTACGGGCAAGGTAACGCCGTTGTTTATTGCAAAGAAATCGCAGTACTATCTGAAAGGGTTTCAGTGGTACGGCAACATCCGCCCAAAGGACCGCTACGACCTGCTCGACATCCCTGACGAGCAACGCTACCTTCTGAGTTCGCCGGAGACCGTAGCCCCAGTGGCGAGAATTAGAGAAGAACAAGATTAGAAAAGCAAGAATAAGTATATGTCAGACATTATAAGACTTCTTCCCGACTCCGTGGCCAACCAGATTGCCGCCGGCGAGGTGATACAGCGCCCCGCATCGGTGATCAAGGAACTCGTGGAAAATGCAATTGACGCAGGCGCGACATCCATTGAGATTGTGCTCAAGGATGCAGGCCGCACACTTATTCAAGTAATCGACAACGGCTCGGGTATGTCGGAAACCGATGCGCGCCTATCGTTTGAGCGGCACGCCACATCGAAGATACAGAAAGCCGACGACCTCTTTGCTCTCCACACCATGGGTTTCCGCGGAGAGGCTCTGGCGTCGATTGCCGCCATTGCTCAAGTGGAACTGCGCACACGCAAAGCCGATGCGCCAATGGGTACGCACATCTGCATCAGCGCATCTCAATGCGAGTCGCAAGAGCCCGACTTCTGTCCGGTGGGCAGCAACTTCATGATCAAGAACATCTTCTTCAATGTGCCAGCCCGACGGAAATTTCTGAAAAGCAATTCCGTGGAACTCAGCAATATTGTGCGCGAGTTTGAAAAGCTGGCATTGGTCAACTACGAGACAGAGTTCAAACTCTCCAACAACGGCAGCCTTATGTACCAGTTGATGAGGGGCGACTCCTTCAAGCAACGCATCGTGTCGCTGTTTGCCAAGTCGCTGAGCCAGCAGATGATACCCATTGAGGCGGAAACCTCGGTGGTGCGCATCTTCGGCTTCGTTACTCGCCCTGAGAACGCCCGCAAACGCAACTATCTGCAATATTTCTTCGTCAACGGACGACATATGCGCCACCCCTATTTCCACAAGGCAATAATGCAGTGCTTCGACCAGTTAATCCCTGCCGATGAGCAGCCTAACTATTTTCTGCATTTCGTTGTCGACCCAGAAACGATTGACGTCAACATCCATCCGACGAAGAGCGAGATTAAATTCGAGAACGAACAGGTGATTTGGCAAATTCTGTTTGCTGCCGTCAAGGAGACTCTCGGCAAATTCAGCGCAGTGCCTACCATCGAATTCGACACCGAAGGCGACATCGAGATACCTGTCGGCAAGTCGGACGACCTGTCGATGCCACAGATAGAGATTGACCCTACCTACAATCCGTTCACGCCGTCCAAGAGCAGCGCATCAGCATCGACATCAACACTACGACAGTCGGCTATCGGCGGCGGACAGAGCACAGCGCCTCACCACCGCATCGTCGACTCTCAACTCAACAACTGGGACGCGCTCTATCAGAATTTCGAGCAGAAGCGCAACGAGAGTCTGCAACACGTGATTGCCACCTCTTCCATCGGCAACGACAACACGCCGGCGCAAGAACAGCCAACAAGCATCGGGACATTCCACGATGCTACCGACTTCAGCAGCGGGTCGTACACTCAACTGAAGAACAAATATATCCTTGTGCCGAGCACAAACGGGCTGATGCTCATCGACCAGCACCGCGCGCACATCCGTGTGCTTTTCGACAAACTGATTGTCACTGCGGAAACAAGTGCCGTAGAGTCGCAGAAAGTAATGTTTCAGGAGGTAATCAAACTGTCAACGGCGCAAAACCTCATTCTCGACGAACTGAAACCGGAGATGGAGAAAATGGGCTTCGAACTCTCGTTTCTCGGCGACTGCTCATGGGCTGTCAATGCCATTCCGGCATGCCTCGACAATGTAGATGTCAAGGAACTGATTCTTGATGTTGTCGACTCGGCGGTCAACGGCGGTTTGTCGGTAGCAAAGCGAGTGACCGAACGCATTGCACTGTCGTCGGCACGCGCCGCAGCCATAGGCTACGGCCGCAAACTCACAGGCAGCGAGACCGACTCACTGCTGGCATCGCTTTTCAAGAGCAAAGAAGCGAGTTTTACACCCGACGGCAAGAAAATCATCACGACTCTGACGTTCGACGAAATAAACAAAATGTTTTCATAAAAAAGGACACATCGACTATGAAACAGAAAGCCTTAATTCTCGGCATCGCCCTCCTCGGGTGCTCGGCAATGAATGCCGCAGTAACTCTTCAACAGGCCAAGAAATACTACAACGACGGCTTGTTTGAAAGAGCGTTGCCCACATTTGCCGAATTGGCAAAGAAAAATCCCGGCAATGCAAACTATTGCCAATGGTACGGTGCCTGCCTCTACGAGACCGGGCACAAGGAAGAGGCTAAGAAATATCTTCAGACCGCGTATGCCAAGAGCGTAACCGACGCGGCGCGCTATCTTGCGCAGTATGCCCTTGAGGAGATGGACTACGAAAAGATGGCGGACTACACCGACACTTTCGTTGAGCGACTGGGCGGCAAGGAGTCTACACTGTCGGAAACGGCCGCCAATGGCTACCAGAAACTCAAGCGAGTGAACGAGATGCTCAATAGCGTGGAGAAGATACAGATTTTCGACAGCGTAAACGTCGACAAGAGCGAGTTTCTGAAGTACTACAAGTTGTCGAAGGAAACCGGCACGCTCAACACTGCCGACGTATTGCCGCAAAACCTGAAATGCAACACTCCCGAAGTGTATATTCCACAGTCGGGCAACAGAATGCTGTGGTCGATGGAGGATTCCCTCGGCGTTAACCGCTTGGCGGAGACCTATCGGCTGAGCGACGGCAAGTGGGACCACGCATCCCTCTTACCTGAAGAACTGAACGACGGCGGCGATGCCGCATATCCGTTTGTAATGACCGACGGCACAACCGTCTACTTTGCCGCTGACGGCGAAGGGAGCATCGGCGGCTACGACATCTTTATGTCGCGCAAGGATTTCTCGACCAACGAATATCTGAACCCACAGAACATCGGTTTGCCTTACAATTCGCCCTACGATGACTATATGTATGTAATCGACGAGATGACAGGCATTGGCTGGTGGGCATCCGACCGCAACCGCATTGACGGCAAGGTGACCATCTATATGTTCAAGCGCAACGACGTACGCGAGAACTACGACAGCGATGACGACAACATCTACAACCTCGCTGCCGTACACAGCATCAAGGACACTTGGGGCGACGATGCCGACTTCTCGGCACTCAAGGCATCGCTCGAGGAATTGACAAACGAAACAGAGAAGCCCGACGAGGAATTCTCGTTCTACATTGCCAACGGCGTGCGCTACACACGCTACGAGCAATTCTGCAGCAACGAAGCAAAGAGCCTTATGCAGAAGCGCGAGCAGATGGCGGAAACGCTCTGCAACAACAAGTCGAAACTGAAAGAGTTGCGCACATCATACGCCAAGGCTAACAGTGTCGGCAAGCAGAAGATGGCATCGTCCATCCTTCAGTTGGAAAACACCGTCAACAAGGGTGCTGCCGAACTGGCGCGCATCGACAACCGCATCCGCTCGACGGAGCAATGCGCCATCGACAAATAATTGATCTCGTTTTTATGATTGACTTTCAAGAAATAGCAAATACATCGGAACTCTACAACTTCCACAGCCACACGCAGTTTTGCGACGGCCATGCACCAATGGCTGAGTTTGCACAGAAGGCTGCCGAGGCGGGATTTACCCACTACGGATTCTCGCCCCACTCGCCTGTGCCAATCGACTCGCCTTGCAACATTGCCAAGGAAGATGTGGCTTGCTATTTCGCGGAATTCAACCGTCTAAAGGAGCAATATTCCGGCAAGGTTTCACTCCTCGCATCAATGGAGATTGACTATCTCGGTGATTTCTGGGGACCGTCGAACGAGTATTTCGGCACGCTGCCGCTCGACTACCGCATCGGCTCGGTTCACTTTGTGCCGTGCGGCGACACGATGGTCGACACCGACGGACGGTTTGAGTCGTTCAAGGTAAAGATGGCAACATACTTCGACAACGACATCGTGGGAGTGGTCAACACGTTCTACGACCAGACATTAAAGATGATTACCGCCGGCGGCTTCGACATCATCGGACATTTCGACAAAATCGGGCTCAACGCATCGTATTTTGCGCCGGGCATCGAGGATGAGCCGTGGTACGGCAAACGCGTTGCCGAAGTGATGGAAGCCATCAAGGAGTGCGGCGCAACAGCGGAAATAAATACAAAATCATTGTTTCAGCACCATCGGCTGTTCCCCCACGAGCGTTATTTCCAGCAAATTAAGAAAATGGGAATACCAGTGGTATTCAATTCCGATGCGCACTATCCCGACCTGATAAATGCCGGGCGCAGAGAAGCAATGGGAATCTACAATAATCTATAACAAGACTTATGCCAGTACGCATACCGAGTACCCTTCCCGCAGTGGAAGAACTCAAAAAAGAAAACATATTTGTCATTGAGGAGCAACGGGCTTCGTCGCAGGACATCCGTCCGCTTCGCATCGCCGTGCTCAACCTCATGCCCCTAAAACTCAGGACAGAGACCGACCTGCTACGGCTAATTTCCAACACACCGTTGCAGATTGAACTCGACCTCGTGCTTCCCGACGGGCACGAGTGGACCAACACGCCGAAAGAACACCTTGAGGAATTCTACAAATCGTTTGACGAAATCAAGGACAACAACTACGACGGATTTATCGTCACCGGTGCGCCGGTGGAGATGCAGAATTTCGAGACCGTCGACTACTGGCCACAACTGAAGGAAATCTTCGACTGGTCGCGCAAGCACGTCACCTCGACAATCCATATCTGCTGGGCTGCCCTCGCCGGGCTCTACCACCACTACGGCATCAAGAAGCACGTGCTGGACCAAAAACTGTCGGGTGTGTTTGAGCATCGCGTACTGGAGAAGAACAATCCTCTGTTTAGAGGCTTCGACGACGTGTTTTATGTGCCGCATAGCCGGCATTCGGAAGTGCGCAAGGAGGACATTCAGAAAGTCAAGGAACTCTCGATAGTGTCGGAAAGCGACGAGAGCGGCGTCTACATCATAATGGCGCGCAACGGTCGCGAAATCTATATTACCGGTCACTCGGAGTATTCGCCAATGACGCTTGACTACGAATACCATCGCGACTTGGCGCGCGGAATGAATCCTCATGTGCCCAACCACTACTACATCAACGACGACCCGAAGAAAGGACCACTGGTAAGATGGCGCAGCCACGCCAACCTGTTGTTTTCCAACTGGCTGAACTATTTCGTCTACCAGGAAACGCCGTTCGATATCCATGACATCAAATAGCATGATATGAAGCAACCGCGCACCATCGAACTGTTGTCGCCGGCAAAGAATGCCGACATCGCCATTGCTGCCATCCAGCATGGTGCAGATGCCGTATACATCGGTCCTGACCGGTTTGGCGCACGCTCGTCGGCAGGCAACTCTGTCGCTGACATCGCCCGTGCAGTGGACTATGCCCACCGCTTCAATGCTCGCGTGTATGCCACCGTCAACACGATTCTGTTCGACAACGAACTGCGGGATGCAGAGCGGCTCATCCGCGATCTGTATGCCATCGACGTTGATGCCCTGATTGTTCAGGATATGGGCATTCTCCGACTTGACATCCCCCCTATCGCGCTCCACGCCAGCACGCAGTGCGACACGCGCACCGTAGAGAAGGCACGGTTTCTTGAGGCTGTGGGATTCTCGCAGATTGTCCTCGCCCGCGAACTCACAATGGACGAAATCAGCGACATCCGCAAGGCGACTACAATGCCATTGGAATGCTTCGTTCACGGAGCGTTGTGCGTTAGTTACAGCGGTCGTTGCCACGCCAGTTGCGCCCTGCGCGAACGCAGTGCCAACCGAGGCGAGTGTGCCCAACTGTGCCGTCTGCCATACGACCTCATTGACGGCAACGGCAACACACTTTTCCACCAGAAGCATCTGCTTTCGCTCCGTGACTTCAACCAGGCTGACCATCTGGAGGCGTTACTCGGTGCCGGGGTGTCGTCGTTCAAAATTGAAGGCCGCCTGAAGGATGTTGCCTATGTAAAGAATGTCACCGCCGTCTACAGTCAGCGGCTCAACGAGATATGCGCTGCACATCCCGACCTCTACCGCCGGCGCGCCAGCGGCAACTGCGTCTACAGTTTCGAGGCAGACGCCACCAAGAGTTTCAACCGGGGCTTCACGCATTATTTCTTCGACACGAGAAAAGCGCCAGGGAAACTGTCGTCGCCCGACACTCCGAAATCCATCGGCGAGCCGCTCGGCAAGGTCAAGGCCATCCACGGCAATACGATTGTCATCGACACGCAAAAACCGATTGCCAACGGCGACGGACTGATATTTTTCGACAACGACACGCTTGTCGGTTTCCGCGCCAACTCGGTGTCGGGACATTCCGTAACTCCGTTTGAACGCATCCGCATAGCCAAGGGCACTCTTGTGCGGAGGAACTTCGACAAGCAGTTTAACGACGCTCTCGACAACGAGAAATCTGCCGTACGTTTCATCGACGTGGACATCAAGTGCTGGCAGGTGGCAGACGGCATCGCCACAGAAATTTCCGATGACAGAGGCAACCGTGTCGTAGTGTGCCACAACATCGACCCTGTGCCGGCTCAAACCGACCAGGAGAATGCACGCCACAAGGTTTTCTCCAAACTCGGCAACACGGTCTACCGTCTGCGCTCTCTCGACAACGGAGACACCCGGATGATGTTTATTCCGGCATCCACCCTTACCGCAATCCGCCGCGACGCAGTGGAGGCTCTCGACCGTGCAATCCGTCTGCGCCACCGCTACGACCATCGCCGTCAAGAGCAGCAAGTCGCATACGTTTCCGACAGGCTCTTCTTTGCCGACAACGTGGCAAACCGCCTCGCTCAGAAATTTTATGAGGAGCACAAAGTAACTGAGATTGCCCCAGCAATGGAAACAAGCGGCAAGTCAAAAGCCGGCGACATCCTTATGACCACTCGTTTCTGTCTCCGCCGCGAGTACGGCCGCTGTCTGCGCACGCCAGAGGGCAAGAAATGGGACAAAAACCTCACCCTCACTTCTGGCAACATCGCAATGGCTGTGGAATTTGACTGCACCAACTGCGAAATGCACCTCCTCCACAAATAATTGTACAAAGCAATATCCATAAAAAAACAGCCGGTGCGGATTCGCGTCGGCTGCTTTTATCAAATAACCAATAATCAAGCAAATATAAATGTGCGCTCCAACCAATATGTCAAAATACCGGCAAGATAACCGAGGAAACACATCAGTGAGATGTGGCGCATATACCAGCCAAAGGAGATTTTCTCGAGTCCCATAACCACCACGCCGGCAGCACTGCCGATGATGAGCATACTTCCACCGACACCGGCACAGTAGGCAAGCAACTGCCAGAACGGGCCGTCCTGCACAAACATCAGCAACTCTGGATCGGCAGCCGCAGCCGGGGCGATGTCGTACATGCCCATACAACCTGCAACTAACGGCACATTGTCGACAATCGAAGAAACCACACCAATAACGCCGGTAACCAGATAAGCGTTGCCGCCAGTGGCATCCTCAAGCCATTTTCCAAAACTCGACAGCACGCCGATTTCGCTCAACGCCGACACGGCCATCAGGATGCCAAGGAAGAAAAGGATTGTGGAAAGGTCAATCTTGTGGAGAATCTTCGACACGCGCTCCGTCAACGTTCCCTCGATTTCATGGGCTTCACGCAGGAAGATTTCCGTCATCACCCAAAGCACACCGAGTACGAAGAGGATGCCCATAAACGGAGGCAGACCTGTGATTGTGCGGAAGAACGGCACAAACATCAAGCCGCCTACACCGACAACAAACACCGCCACACGCTGTCCGTGGCTAAGAGCCGAAGTGGAAAAATCATCGCGGACGTTGCTTTGCTCCAGTTTGCCTTTGAGTTTGTACTGCAACAGGAACGTAGGCAATGCTATCGAAACCAATGACGGGAGGAAAACTTCCTTGATTACACCGACTGAAGTGATGTTGCCTTTAATCCACAACATAATAGTTGTCACGTCGCCAATTGGCGAGAACGCGCCGCCACTGTTGGCAGCAAGAATGATGAGAGAAGCGTAAATCATACGGTCGTTGCGGTCCTGCACAAGTTTGCGGAGCACCATAATCATCACGATACTCGTGGTGAGGTTGTCGAGCACAGCCGACAGGATGAACGTGATAAGCACGATGCGCCAAAGCAATGAACGCTTGCCGGAGGTGCGCAGACGGTCACGCACAAAGACGAAACCACCGTTGGAGTCGACTACCTCGACAATTGTCATCGCACCCATCAAGAAGAACAGAATTTCGCAGGCATCGCCAAGATGGCTCAACAGAATGCTCTGAGTGACATACTGACGGGCAGCATCGACAGAGTCGCCAAGATTAAATGCCTCAAAAAACCTTGAAAACTCCTCTGCGTGGAACTCCGTCACATAGTCGAAGCAACCGACCATATAAAGCGACCAACAGACTACACACATCAACAAGGCAGTAGCAGTCTTGTTGATTTTCAAGCCGCTCTCAAGCGCTATACAAGCATATCCAATGAGAAAAACGGCTACAATAATTACAGTTAATAACATAGTATCAAAAGGGCTTTAATAGTTTAGATTTTGCGTTGTAAAAATAGCAATTCCCACGGTTTTTGCGTCAGTTTTTTTGCATGTTCTACAACACAATTCAACAGCCAATTTGCATTTAAAGCCTAAATGACGTAATTTCGCAGACAAAATGGAAACAGAAGAAGTAACTATGCTGGAAATCGGGAACGCATTGGTCAGTCTTGACCTCATTGAGCAGTTTTTCTGCTGCGACCTTGACAAATGTCTTGGGGAGTGCTGCATCGAAGGCGATGCCGGAGCCCCTTTGACTAAGGAGGAATACAACAAAATCAAGGAAATCCTGCCCGTCGTGTGGGACGACCTTCTTCCACAAGCCAAACAGGTGATTGAGGAACAGGGCGTGGGCTACATCGACGAAGAGGGCGACCTTGTCACATCGATTGTCGACGGCCGCAACTGCGTGTTTACCTGCTACGGCAGCAACGGTATGTGCCTCTGTGCCATCGAGAAAGCCTACCGCGCCGGCAAGACCGATTTCTACAAGCCCATTTCCTGCCATCTCTACCCTGCCCGGCTGCAAGAGTTTCCCGACTTCACGGCGGTGAACTATCACCGTTGGAAGATCTGCAAGGCTGCGGAAGTGATGGGTCGCAAGAACCACATACGTCTTTACCAGTTTCTTGAAGGGCCGCTCACGCGCCGCTTCGGCAAGGATTGGTACGACGAACTACGTGCGGCTTGCGAAGCCTACCTTGAAGAATACGGCGAATAGACCTTTTGGGTGAAGAAATATTGAACAATGCCTTTTTTTAAGGCATTGTTTTTTTGTGTTTTGAAAATTTCGCTTTATCTTTGCGACGGATTAAGGGCGGTTTCCTTATTTGCAATCTATCAGCCGCCAATAGTCACAAACATCCTATATTTTTTCAAAAACAATTCTAAGACGTAGCATCTGCAATCCAGACGCTAATTCATTATCGCAACATTCAACATACACGATATGTACAATTTACAGGAATTAAATGCAGCAACTCCTGAACAGCTGCAAGAAATTGCCAAAACATTCGACATCAAGAAAGCCGACAAGATGGCTACACAAGACTTGATATTCACGATTCTCGACGAGCAGGCCATCAACCGCGCCAAAGAGTCGGCATCGAAGGTAGAGGCGAAAAAGGGCAAAGGCAGGACAAAGAAACAGCCTGCCGAAAAGCCTGAAAAGGAAGAAAAACCAGCCACAAAGGCTGCCGCTGGCAAAAAGGCTGAAAAAGCAGACAAGAAGGTTGCCGACACAGTAGCCGCTACAGAAACCGCACCTACTTCCAACACTGATGACAAGAAGAAAGCCGAGACAAAAAAGCCGGCACAGAAGCGTGTCGCAAAGAAGAAAGAGGCTGAAGTCAAAGTTGCAGAAGAGACCACACCTGTTTCCGCCGAGGCTATTCCGGCTGTCGCAGAAGCGCCTGTAGCAGAAGCGACAAAGCCAACCGAACTGACAATCTTCGACGCACAACCGGCTGAGGAAGCGCCGGCAAAGGCTGAAGCATCCGAGCAAAAAGAAGAACCGGCAGCGGCAGAGACAGACGAACAGACTGCTCCTGAGGCAAAGTCAACCGAACCAGCGAAGAAGCCCGACAACGGTTTCAGTTCGTTCTTCCCGTTCAGCAACGGCGCACAAAAGTTTGTGCCGCGCTCACAACGCCAGCAACAAGCACAGGCCGACAACGGCGAGCCAATGCCGCAGAACGAACCTCGCCAGCAACAACCTCAACAGCAACAACCAAAGAATCAAAAAGGCAACCGCCGCCAACAACAGCAACAACAACAGCGCAACAATAAGCAGCAACGTCAGCAACAGCCACAACAGCCGCTTTACGATTTCGACGGCATCGTCAAGGGCGTGGGTGTGCTTGAAGTGATGCCCGACGGCTACGGATTTCTCCGTTCGTCGGACTACAACTACCTGTCGTCGCCCGACGATATCTATGTATCACAGTCGCAGATTAAGCAAAACGGTTTGAAGACCGGCGATGTGGTGGAAGGCTCAATCCGTCCACCGAAAGAGGGCGAGAAGTTCTTCCCTCTGTGCAGCGTAGACTCCATCAATGGTCGCACCACCGAGTTTGTGCGCGACCGCGTGCCGTTTGAGCACCTTGTGCCGCTGTTCCCCGACGAGAAGTTCGACCTCACCTCAAGCCCGAAAACCTGCAACATCTCGACACGCATCGTCGATATGTTCTCGCCTATCGGCAAAGGCCAGCGCGGTCTGATTGTCGCGCCGCCTAAGACTGGTAAGACCATCCTGCTCAAGGATATCGCCAACGCCATCTCAGAGAACCACCCGGAAACCTATATGATTATCCTCCTCATCGACGAGCGTCCTGAGGAAGTTACGGATATGGCACGCAGCGTTAATGCCGAAGTAATCGCCTCAACTTTCGACGAGCCGGCAGAGCGCCACGTGAAGATTGCCGGCCTCGTGCTCGAGAAGGCAAAACGCATGGTCGAGTGCGGACACGATGTGGTTATCTTGCTCGACTCCATCACCCGTCTGGCTCGCGCCTACAACACAGTATCTCCGGCATCAGGAAAAATCCTCACCGGTGGTGTCGATGCCAACGCGCTCCAGAAGCCTAAACGCTTCTTCGGTGCAGCCCGCAACATCGAAAACGGTGGCTCGCTCACAATCATCGCTACGGCATTGATAGAGACCGGTTCGAAGATGGACGAAGTGATTTTCGAGGAATTCAAGGGTACAGGCAATATGGAACTGCAACTCGACCGCAAATTGTCGAACAAGCGCATATTCCCTGCCGTCGACATCATCTCGTCGAGCACACGCCGCGACGACCTGTTGCTTAACCAGGACACCATCAACCGCATGTGGATTCTCCGCCGATTCCTCTCCGACCGCACGCCGATCGAAGCGATGGAATTTATCAAGGATCGTATGGAGAAAACCCGCAGCAACGAAGAACTCCTGCTTACGATGAACGACTAATCGCAACAACGGCTATACACAACACGGCGGTGGCATCAAGCAATTTGATGCCACCGCCGCTTTTTTGTCCGCAAAGAGGTGGAAATCTAGTTGCAAAGTAAGTATATGTATGTCACTGTACTCAACACTCGAAATGGTGGTTTTAAAACAATACTACCCTCGGGGTTAAAATTTTTTCTTCATACTCTAATTGACCTTAATTTCACAAGTTGATGCGCTACTTTGTTATATCGAAAATTTCACTTACCTTAGTACCGCTAAACAATCAGGTGTAAAATCCAGACCAGACTTAGCAAAAGTGCGAATAAAATCCGAAGAACTAATGTGTAACTTGGGCAGATAAGCCGCAATTTTACCCCTGACTAAAAAACAGAAACAATGTCAATAACCCTCTGTGGACTATCAACAATGGCCCTGATGGATCTTGCCGCCATCTCTACTCAGCCTTGGCTGCCGATGCTCGTGGGCACATATACCGACACTACAAGTGCCGGCATTTACAGTTACCGCTTCAATCAGGAAACCGGCGTTGCCGAACTCACGGCAACAACCGAGGCAACAAACCCTTCTTTTGTAATCTTCTCTAAAGACAATGCCAACGTCTATGCCGTGGACGAATCGGGGAGCGACAAAGACGCAGTGGTGGCGTTCCGCTACAACGGCATCGACAAGCCTCTTGAGCGCCTCGGTGCCATACCCACAGAAGGCAAAGCGCCGTGCAACCTGTCGACCGACGGACGGCATGTGTTTTCAGCAAACTATACCGGAGGTAGCATAACCGAATTTTTCATTGAAGATGGAGGTGGATTTAGTAATATGACCAACCGCATCGACTTTCCTCTGATTGGTCCTGCACCCGACAAAGAACGGCAGCAGTCTGCACACCTCCACTGCGTAATGCCAGCACCCGACGGCAGATACCTGCTTGCCTGCGACCTCGGCAACGACTGCATCTATACGCTAACAGTCAACAGTATCACCGAACAACTCTCGGTTGTTGAAACCACACACGTCAAGGCAGGCTCTGGTCCGCGGCACATCACATTTGATGCCGACGGCAACCACGCCTATCTCATCACCGAACTGTCGGGCGATGTGATTGTGTTCAACTACCGTGATGGTCATCTGACCGAACAGCATACCGTGCGTTGCGACAACCTCCAAGGCCGCGGAAGTGCCGACATCCACCTGTCGCCCGATGGCAGATACCTCTACGCATCCAACCGTCTGCGCTGCGACGGACTGACGATTTTCAGTGTCGACCCTAAGAGCGGACTGCTGAAATATGCCGGCAACCAGCCTACAGGTCGCCATCCACGCAATTTCGCAATCACGCCCAACGGCCGCTTCCTGCTCTGCGCATGCCGCGACAGTGACTGCATCCAAGTCTTTGCCATCGACCAAGAAACAGGTATGCTGACCGACACCGGGCAGGACATCAATCTGCCACGCCCAGTGTGCGTAAGGTTTCAGTAGCGTAGTCTTTGAAACGGCGAAGACCTTCAAGCATCTGCGAGCGCGGACACGCAATGTTCCAGCGCATAAATCCGTCGCCTTCAATGCCATACATCAATCCTGAATTGAGCCACAGCCCGGCATTGTCTTTCAGTTCTTCCTCCAGAAAGAACGATGAACTCTTTTTGAGGGCACGGCAATCCATCCATACAAGATATGTGCCTTCGAGTTTCGCCAACGGAAATTCCGACAGATGCTCATCGCAAAACTCTTTCATAACCCTATAGTTCTCACTGAGATAATCAATCAGTTGTGATAGCCATTCCTCGCCCTCGTTGTAGGCAGCAATGGTAGCCGCCACACCAAACGGATTGACATCGCACACCTCGTTGATGTTGATAGCCTTGTCAATGCGCTGGCGCACGTCGGCATCGTAAGCCACAATGTTGGCAATCTGCAGACCGGCAATGTTGAACGCCTTGCTCGGCGAATAGCAGGTGACCGAACGGTGGAGAAACGCCTCCGACAGCGAAGCAAACGGAGTGTATTCATATCCCGGATAAACCAGTTCGCAATGGATCTCGTCCGCCACCACCGTAACGCCGTTTTTCAGACAGATGTTTCCCAGGCGCGAGAGTTCGTCGCGCGTCCACACTCGTCCCACCGGGTTGTGGGGATTGCAGAGTAGCAACACCTTGGTGCGTGGATCGGCGGCCTTACGCTCAAGGTCATCGAAATCTATCTCATAGGTGTCACCCTTGCGCAGTAACGGATTGGTGACAATGTAGCAACCGTTGTTGTGGATTGACGAATAGAAGCAGTTATAGACCGGCGACTGCACCAACACATTGTCCCCAGGTTCGGTAAGAGCCTTGATTACAGCCGAAACGGCAGGCACTACACCCGAAGTGTAAATCATCCAATCTCTGTCGATTGTCCAGCCGTGGCGACGGGCAAACCAAGAGATTACTGCATCGTAGTATTCATCGGGCACACGCGTATAGCCAAAAATGCCGTGAGCCACACGTTTCTGCAAGGCTTCGACAACGGCAGGTGCCGTGCGAAAATCCATATCCGCCACCCACATAGGCAACACACCGGCATCAGCCGTACTGTCCCATTTATAGGAATTTGTGCCGCGACGTGGCACAATCTCGTCAAAATCGTATTTCATAGACTGTCGTTATTTCTTTCTTACAACCAACTGGCAGTCGGCAGGACCTTTGATGTTCTCGTCAATCACTACCTCGCCGAAACTGTCAGCCACAATCCTGCCCGAACGAGGATTTTTCACGCCGCCGATGCCGCCCACGATGGTGGCATCGACTGTGCTATATTCAAACGCGCGGTCGCAAGCAGGGTCGAAGGTGCAGTTCTCCAGCACAAGATTGTCGGCATAGCACAACGGCTGCTCGCCCGAGATATGACAGTTCACCAAACGTAGGTTTCTCGAATGCCAGCCAAGATATTCGCCATCGAGTTCTGAATCGTAGACCGTAACATTCTCCACTTCCCAAAAGGCATCCTTGGTCGTGATTTTGGCATTACGCACCACAACATCCTTCACATACTGGAAAACATACTTGCTGTCCGACTCCAGTCCGTCGACAACGATGTCGTGGCTGAACATAAACGGATACGTGCCGCCATGCAGTTTGAGATTTTTTGCGCGGATTGATGCACAGCGCCAAAACACCTCGTCGGCATCCGTCATTTCCACATTCTCAAGGTCTATTTCGGTCATTTCCCGAAACATCTTAGGAGCATCGATGCGAGTGTCGGTCATCTTCAGGTGGTCGCAGTACCATAGCGCACTGCGTCCGCCAACGGCAAAGTAGCAGTTGGTTATAGTGAAATCGTGCACGTGCCAGAACGGATAATTTCCCTCGAAGCGGCAGTTTGTCGCCACAATATTGCTGCACTCCTTCAGTGCCGACTCGCCTTCGCGGATCACAACATTGTCGATGTGCAGATTGTGCGATTCAAACAGCGGACGCTCGCCGCCAAACTCGGCATCCTTGATGAGTTTCATTGCCATATTTTCATTGTTTAATGTATTCATATTTGCAAAATTATATCAACACGACGGTCGAGGAGATACCCGAATCAACCGACCTTCTACCAAAATCACTTGTCGGCAATTTTCAGCCAGCGGCGGAGCGACAGGTGAACGAGGAAAATGAGTCCACGGAACGTGAGTTCCACACACATTGCAATCCACACGCCCTTCAGTCCGAGCGTAGGAGCAAGCCACGCGGCAAGCGTGAGTCGCACTGCCCAAATGCTCAGCAGATTCATAGCACACGGCTTCAGCGTGTCGGCAGCACCGACACACACGCCATACGCCACTATCGATGCGGCAAACATCGGTTCGGCGAAAGCCTCAATGCGCAGAGCCATCGTGCCCAACTGGCGGATTTCATCCACAGGGGTCATCATTCCGATAATCTCCGGTGCCGCCACATACATCAGCACACCCATCACCGCCATTACCGCCATACCCATACCAACGGTAATTTTGGCGAAACTCCAAGTCAGGTCGCGCCGATGCGCCCCCACACTTTGCCCCACAAGGGTTGTCGCCGCCTCGGCAATGCCGTAGCCAGGCATATAGCAAAGACTTTCCGCTGTGATGGCAAACGAGTTGGCAGCGATGGCAAACACGCCAAGCGGCGCAACAATCGTGGTTATGGCAATCTGTGCGCTGCAAATCACACCGTGTTCAAGTCCCATCGGGAAACCAATCTTCACGGCCTTCTGGAGAGTATTTCTCAAGCCGGAGCGCCAACCGCGCAACGACGACAATCGCAACTGAGTGGAGCGAAACCGCAGATACCACATCAGCCACGCCACCACAATTACTTCAGCAACAACCGTGCCAAGGGCTGCGCCCTCCACTCCCAGTCCTGCGCCGGGGACAGTAACACCGATGCCGAATGCCGACACCGTGCGAGTGGGAAAGATGAAGAAGAAATTGAGTATCACATCGAGGATGCACATCACCACGCCAGCCATACTCGGCACATGCATATTGCCGGAGCAGCGGAGCATACCGCACGCCAGAAATTCCATCTGCAACGCCGGCAAAAAACACGACACGATGAGGAAATAGAGCGAAGCGTCGTGCCTTATCTCCTCCGCTCCGCCAAGCCATTGTGGCAATGAAAAACTGATGGCTGCGCCTATTGCCGCAATCACAAGACTGAACACCAGCACGGCAACCACTCCCTGGCGCATCACCCGGTTTGCGCCGTCCATATCGTTTGCGCCGATGCGGTGAGCCACCTGCACGGAAAATCCCGATGCCGCAGCACTGACAAGGCCACCGAAGAGCCATGTGGTGGTCGACACAAGTCCGATGGAAGCCGACGCGTCTGCGCCAAGGCTGCCCACCATCGATGCGTCGATGTACTGCATCACGATTGACGACAATTGCGCCACCACCGACGGCACACTGAGCATCACCGCAAGGCGTACCTTCTGCGCGGCTGTCATTGTCCGTCCGTCGCGAATCATCGCCAACAATTCTTCCGTTCCCGACTTGATGTTCATAGCAAATTGCAAAATCTGCGACAAAATTAAGCAAAAATCACAGGCTTTTTATGTACTTTTGTGTGAATGAAAAAGATTTTTTAGATATGGCGGGAATTGGAAAAACCAACGTGGCAAGATTGCTTGACCGCGCCAAAATCAAATACGAACTGGTGCCGTATGTGGTCGACGAAAGCGACCTCGGCGCGCAACACATTGCCGACCAACTTGATGAGGACATCAACCAGGTGTTCAAGACTCTTGTGCTGACCGGCGACAAGACCAAGCATTTTGTATGCGTAGTGCCGGGATGCGCTGAAGTGGACCTAAAGAAGGCGGCAAAGGTGTCGGGCAACAAGAAAGCGGAGATGCTCCACATGAAGGAACTGCTGCCTACCACCGGCTATATCCGTGGCGGATGCTCCCCTATCGGTATGAAGAAGCCGTTCCCCACATTCTTCCACTCCTCGAGCCTCGACTTCGACTATATCTATGTGAGCGCGGGGGTGCGCGGACTGCAACTTAAAATCAATCCGCAGGACCTCATCGGATATGTCGGTGCAACAACTGCCGACCTCACAATATCAACCGACAAACATGACGACAATGAACAGCTTTGGTGAAATCTTCAGGCTCACTTCGTTCGGCGAATCGCACGGAGCAGCCATCGGCGGAGTTATCGACGGTATGCCTGCCGGCATTGACATCGACCTCGACAAGGTGCAACACGAACTCGACCGCCGCCGCCCTGGACAGTCGGCAATAGTTACCCCTCGCAAAGAGTCTGACCGCGTGAAAGTGCTGTCGGGACTGTTTGAGGGCAAGACCACCGGCACACCAATTGGCTTCATTGTCGAAAACGAGAACCAGCATTCGGCTGACTACGGAAACATACGGCAGACTTTCCGTCCGTCGCACGCCGACTACACATACACGATGAAATACGGTCTGCGCGACCATCGCGGTGGCGGCCGCTCTTCGGCTCGCGAAACCATCGCTCGGGTGGTTGGTGGCGCATTTGCCCGACAGGCTCTTGAACAACTCGGCATCAACCTCTATGCCTACACCTCGCAGGTGGGCTCGCTTACGCTCGACCGCGACTACCGCAAATACGACCCTGCGCTGATTGAGAGCAACGCCGTGCGATGCCCTGATGCAGAGATGGCAGAACGTATGTATGCCCTCATCGACAAGGTGCGCCGCGAGGGCGACACTATCGGCGGCACGGTGACCTGCGTGGTTAAGGGTGTGCCTGTGGGTCTCGGCGAACCGGCATTCGACAAACTTCACGCTCGGTTGGCATACGCTATGATGGGCATCAATGCCGCCAAGGGATTTGAATACGGTATGGGATTTGACGGCGTGGGCAACCGCGGAAGCGAGATGAACGACAACTTCATTTCTGTCAACGGCAAAATCCACACCACGACCAATAACTCCGGTGGCATCCAAGGCGGCATATCCAACGGCGAGGACATCTATTTCCGCGTGGCGTTCAAGCCAGTGGCAACATTGCTGCGCGATGTGGAGACGGTCGATGCCGACGGCAACCCTACCGTTCTCAAGGCCAAGGGCCGCCACGATCCGTGTGTACTGCCAAGAGCCGTGCCAATCGTGGAGGCGATGACAGCCATAACCTTGCTCGATATGTATCTGCTCAACAAATCCACACGACTGTAATGATGGAGAAGCCCTACCGCGACTTCGCCGACTTCCTGCACGAACGGTTTCCTGACTTCAAAGTGCAGAAAATAGCCATCAATGCAGGCTTTACCTGCCCGAACCGTGACGGCAGCAAGGGCGTCGGTGGCTGCACATACTGCAACAACCAAACGTTCAACCCGGAATATTGTCGCCCATCGCTGACGGTTAAACAACAGATTGACAAGGGGCGTGATTTCTTCGGGAAGAAATACCCGGAGATGAAGTTTTTGGCTTATTTTCAAGCATATACCAACACCTACGGAGAACTGGAGCATCTGAAATCGCTCTATGAGGAAGCCGTGGGATGCACCGATGTGGTCGGTCTGATTATAGGCACACGACCGGACTGTATGCCCGACGACTTGCTCGCCTACCTCAAAGACTTGTCGGACAGAACTTTCGTAATGGTCGAATACGGAGCGGAATCAGCCAACGACGGCACTCTCCGCACGATTAACCGCGGGCACACTTGGGTAGACACCGAAGATGCCGTAGCACGCACCCACGCGGCCGGCATACCCTGCGGTCTGCACCTCATCCTCGGTCTTCCCGGCGAGACGGAAGCCGATATGCTCCACACCATCGACTGCTGTTCACGCTTGCCGATTGACACTATCAAGTTGCACCAGTTACAGATTATCAGAGGCACACGACTTGCACACCAAGTGGCAGAGGGCGAAGTTTCAGTTGCCAGTTGGTCGGCAGAGGAGTATATCAGTCTGTGCGTAAAGGTTGTGGACCGCCTACGGCAAGACATCGCCATCGAGCGTTTCGTCTCGCAGTCGCCCGACAGCCTGCTGCTTTCTCCGCGATGGGGTCTGAAAAACTACCAGTTCACCAATCTTCTGCACAACGCCCTGCGCAACAGTCGCTAATCGTAGCGATGCTTGTCGAGTCCCACAAGACGGCGAATGTGGGTAAACATGCGCATCTGTAACCTATAGAGAGCCGGACACCACTTGATTGGAGAATAGCCAAACCTGAGGTGTTCTTTCAACGGCACACCCACTGTCGAAGCCTTTTTGTGGCATTGTCGAAGTATGCTCCACGCCGCACGTCTATCGGCTTTTGAGAAATAACGACGGCAAGCGTAGTAGTGCATTGAGAAGCCCTGTATGCTGTGCCAGATGAACAGGTTGAGTTCGCGGATGTCGGCATCTGTCACGCGGCTGTCGCCGTCAAGGTCATTTTTCAGATTCAGCAGCGACTGCAACAACACAAATCGCGACAAATCAGACTTGTGCGTCACAGAGTCGTGCCGCTGGCGATAGTAGTAGACGGCATCGGAAAACGCTACTTTCCGGCTGTCGAGATAGTGGAAACGTGTGGTATTGTCGTCGCTGAACGAGCGGAGCGAATCGTCGTAGGGACGGCACTCGTAGATGGCTCGGCGAGAGGCATAGACTCCGTGGATGCGCCACGACAGACTCAAATGAAACGCCTCGTGGCCGCTTACAGCGTGGCTGACCTCATTTTTGAACCTGCGCACATCTGTATCAGAGTGATAGAGCATCACATCGAGCAACACACTGTCCACCTCCTCATCGGCGGCAAATGCACCGGCAATCTTCTCCAAAGCGTCGGATGCGAGCCAGTCGTCACTATCGAGCATCATCACGATGTCGCCGTCGGTGTGGCGATAGGCTTCATTGCGCGCTTTCGCCTGCCCTTGGTTTTCGGTGTGAATCACAACGATGCGGCTGTCACGGGCGGCATACCGGTTCAGCACCTCAAGAGAGTTGTCGGTAGAGCCGTCGTCTACGCACACCATCTGCCAGTCGGCATGGGTTTGCGCCAGCACCGACTCGATGCACTGTGGCAGATAGCCGGTTGTGTTATAGACCGCTGTCAGAATCGATATTTTCATCTCTCTTTCTTTTAAATTTTGATTTCAACGAGGCGGATATACCGGCATTGCGTTCCAGATGTCGCCACGACACTGCCGCCGAAAATGCAAGACAAGCAGCCATCGTAATCCACCACCAGACTCCACTGGCAAATGCCGAAACGAAATAGGAAGCAATGAGCACAACAGACTGCACTGCAAACAGCATCGATACGCTCCGTTCCACACGCAGACTATAATAATGGCGACACACGCCCCACACAAATAGCAGATTGACAACCGCAGCAGCGAGCAATCCGAGTCCTGCCCCGGAGAGTCCCCATAAAACATAGCCCACAATAATTGCACCGACCACAACCGCATCGTAGACAACCTCCGTGAACAGATAAATCCACGAGCGGCCTTTGGCGAGCGACATATATTCCAACGGTAGCACCACCGCCCTCAACAACATGGCTATCACCCCAAACCGCACCATCCCGATAGAGGGAAGAAACTTGCCCGAATAGAGCAACGGAATGACTACCGGCAACGCCGCCATAAACGCAACAAGCATCGGGGCTAACAGCATCACCGACACCTCAATTTGCCGGTTTACCACACTGTTGCTTTCCGCCACATCATAGTTCACTGCCGACAGGCGCGGAAAGAAATCCGACTCCATCGAGGCAAACACGAGCGATGCATAGGTTATGGTAATCATATAGGCGGAATTGTAGAGTCCTACATCAGCAACCGAGCCGTAGTTGGAGATGAACGCACGCACAGCGAGTTCCACACCAGCACCGAAGACGCCAGCCAAGACAAACGCCAGTCCGAGTTTCACCATCCCTGCCCCATCCTTTATTGCCGATGCCATCGCCGATGGCAAGCGGTAAGGAAACAGGCGAAGAGAGTACCAGCCGACGGTTGCCAACGCCGCAACTGCTGCCGAGACTACGGCCGGCAGTATGCCTCCGATGCCCCACAGCCAGAAGAACGGCAGAGTGACAACAATGCAGAGCAATGCATTGACAACGGACTGTACCGCCACCTCTTTCAGCCGCCGCATGCCTTTGAGCAACGCCAACTCGCCAGAGGCAAGCAACGAGAACGCACACACCGGTGCCAGCCACAGAAATTCAAGCCAACGCGAGATATCGCCAAAATAGAAATAACTGAACACCGGCGACAACACGGCGCACGCAGCCATACCCACCACGGCGGTGAGCAGACTCCAGAAACGCACCGTCCTCACCATCGCTTGCGCCTCCTGCTGATTGGAGCATTCTGCAAGATAGCGCACGGCACTCACCGGAAGACCGAGGTTCAGTGCGTCGGTGACAAACTTGACAGCAGTGTTGTAGAGCGACATCAGTCCAAGTCCCGCCGGGCCAAGCAACACAGCGGCAATCTTGTTGCGCACAAGGGCTGCCAAAATGTTGAGCCCCTGCACGCCGCCAAAGCAACTCACGTATTTCACAACGCGGCGATACTGTCTGTCTAAATCGTTTGCCAATGTGTCCGGTTTATTACTGTTACAACTCACAAATTTAAAAAAAATTCCACGAAACGGCAGCGACGGCTGACAACAAAAAAGGGTCGCGCAACGGCGACCCTCCGGTTCTTTTTCAAGAGTTTTCTTAACCTTCTTTTGAAGCGCGCTTGCTCTTGCTTGCTTTCTTTTCGTCGGAACTTTTGCCTGAGTCCTTGTTGTCGGTCACGTCAATCTCCTTGCGATCGCTGTCGATGAACTTGTATTCAAGGAAAGCCAGCGCCTGGTTTGCCACGACCTTAAATTTTTTGCCGTATTCACTTCTCCAACTGCGGTAAATCGACTTAAAGAAGCCTTGCTTGATGTAGGCATAAACATAAGGATGCACATAAAGTATGAAATCCTGTTTATTGAGTGTGTTGACCACATAGTCAATCTTTTCATGCAGACGGTCGGTGAAGAGGATTGACGGTTGCACCAATCCCTTGCCGTAGCACGACGGGCAACTCTCCAGAGTCTCAATGTCGAGGGCGGCACGCACACGCTGACGCGTAATTTGCATCAGTCCGAACTTGCTCAACGGCAAGATGTTGTGGCGAGCGCGGTCGTTGTTCATCACCTCTCGCATGTGGTCGTAGAGTTTCTGCCGGTGCTCGGCAGTTGCCATGTCGATAAAGTCAATCACGATGATTCCGCCCATATCGCGCAGTCGCAACTGGCGAGCAATCTCGTCGGCAGCACGGAGATTGACATCGAGGGCGTTTTCTTCCTGATTCTCGACATTGCGGTTGCGGTTGCCTGAGTTCACGTCGATAACGTGCAGCGCCTCGGTGTGCTCGATGATGATGTAGGCACCCGACTTGAACGACACTGCCTTGCCGAACGACGACTTTATCTGCTTTGTGATGTTGTAGAAATCAAAAATCGGCTCGTCCTTGGCATAGAGTTTGACGGCTTCCTTTCTCTCCGGAGCGATAAGGCTCACATAGTTGTAAATCTGAGAGTAGATTTCCGCATCGTTCACAAATATGTTTTCAAACGACGGACTGAACACGTCGCGGATGATGCCTACGGCACGGCTGTCCTCCTCGTGGAGGAGCGCCGGGGATTCCGACTTCTGCAATTTCTCCATCGTCTCTTCCCAGCACCGCATCAGGGTGTTCATTTCGTTGTTGAGTTCCGCCACCCTTTTGTTCTCTGCCGAGGTGCGCACAATCACGCCGAAATTCTTCGGCTTGATGCTCTCGATGAGTTGACGCAGACGCAGTTTTTCCTCGGTCGATTTGATTTTCTGCGAGATAGAAACCTTGTTGGAGAAAGGTATCAGCACCATAAAGCGGCCTGTGAACGACAACTCGGTGGTGAGTCGTGGGCCTTTGGTGGAAATCGGCTCTTTCGACACTTGGAAAATGATGTGCTGCCCCACTGTCAGGGTGTTGGCAATGCTGCCCTGCTTGTCGATGTCGGGCAACAGTTTGAATTTTGAAAGTTGCGGAGCCTTCTGCGGCTCGGCAATAGCGCTTTGAATGAAAGTATTAAAACTCGAAAACTGAGAACCGAGGTCGAGATAGTGCAGGAATGCCTCCTTCTCCGAGCCAATGTCGACAAAGGCTGCATTGAGTCCGGGCATCAACTTCTTTATCCGACCGTAATAGATGTCGCCAACGGCAAACTTGATGTTACGCGCTTCCTTTTGGAGCGACATCAAGCGTCCATCCTCCAAAAGGGCGATGGATATCTCTTGTGGCTGAACATCAACTACCAGTTCACTTCTCATTGTTCGATTTTAAAGTCAATACTTAGAATAGTCTTAAAAAGACACAAGAACAAACTGAAGAGTCCGCTAAAGGAGAATCAGGTTTGTTCTTGTGGTAAAAATCCATGAAATTCGGTTAAATTCCAGATTATTTCTTCTTATGACGATTCTTTCTCAGTCTTTTTTTACGCTTGTGAGTAGCCATCTTGTGGCCTTTTCTTTTCTTTCCGCTTGGCATAGTTGTATAAATTAAAGGATTAAACTATTAGTTATTATTTAACCTCTTCCATAAACACTTTTGCCGGTTTGAAAGCCGGGATTTTGTGCTCCGGAATGATGATTGTCGTATTTTTGGAAATGTTTCTTGCAGTCTTTTCAGAGCGTACCTTTACGATGAAACTACCGAAACCACGGAGATAAACGTTTTCGCCGTTAGCCAACGAGTCCTTCACCACCTCCATGAATTTCTCAACTGTCTCAAGAACGGCAGCCTTTTCTACACCTGTAGATTTCGAAATTTCATTTACGATATCTGCTTTAGTCATTTTTATATATATTTAATTAGTTATTTGATTGATATTCTTTCTTCTACGAATAGAAAACCACCTTACGGCACCGTGTTTTCTCAAACGCGAATGCAAATATCGCATTTTTTTTTCAAATAACCGTAACCTTTATCTCGTTTTTTATCTAAAATTGTAGAAAATAAGGATTTAAACCTCTTTTTCGCCATCTTTAAGGTGCAAACCCATACCCTCCGCTACCTCAAGCATCAACTTGAAAGCCGCTTCGCGCTCGTTGGGAATCTTGCCGTCGAGGATGGCATTTTTCAACTGTTCCTTGATTTCGCCCACCTCTCGACAAGGCTGCATACCGAAAAGCCGCATAATCTCGTCGCCGTCGATTGGCGGCTGGAAATTGCGGATGCGGTCCTTCTCCTCTATCTCCACGAGTTTGCGGCGCACTTCCTGATAGTTGTGGAGGAAGCGTTTCACCTTCTCGGGATTCTTGGAGGTGATATCGGCCTCGCAGAGAATCATCAAATCCTCGATGTCGTCGCCGGCATCGAAGAGCAGACGGCGCACTGCCGAGTCGGTCACCTCATCTTCCACAAGGGCGATAGGACGCATGTGAAGTTCCACAAGTTTCTGCACATACTTCATCTTCTCGTTCATCGGCAGTTTCATCCGTTTGAATATACCTGGAATCATCTTCTTGCCGATGAAGTTATGGTTGTAGAATGTCCAACCGAGATGCGGGTCATACTGCTTTGTGACGGGCTTGGCGATGTCGTGGAGCACGGCTGCCCAGCGCAGCCACTCCTTGTCCGACTTCTCAGCCACGTTGTCGAGCACCTGCATAGTGTGGAGGAAATTGTCCTTGTGTCCGCGGCCGTCCTTTGTTTCCACACCTTTCAAAGCGTGCAACTCCGGGAAGATGAGTTCGAGCAGCCCGCACTGTTCGAGGAGCATAAAGCCCTTCGACGGACGCGGCGAGCGCACGATTTTCTCCAGTTCCACAGCGATACGCTCGCGCGAGATGATGGAGATGCGCCCGCGGTTGCGAGTTATGGCCTCAAACGTTTCCGGCAGAATTTCGAAGTCCAACTGCGTTGCAAACCTCACGGCACGCATCATACGCAACGGGTCGTCGGAGAACGTCACGTCTGGGTCGAGCGGAGTGCGGATGATCCGCTTCTCCATATCGTCGAGTCCGCCGAACGGGTCAACGAGTTCTCCGAAATTGTCGGCATTGATGGCAATTGCCAAGGCGTTCACAGTGAAGTCGCGGCGCTTCTGGTCGTCGTCGAGAGTGCCGTCCTCCACGATGGGATTACGGCTCTCGCGGTGGTACGACTCCTTGCGTGCGCCCACAAACTCCAGTTCCAGACCGTGGTAACGCAGTTGCGCAGTACCGTAGTTGCGGTACACCGCCAATGATGTTTTCGGGCCAAGGCGTTTTGCCAAAGCCTCTGCAAGTTTGATGCCGCCACCCACGGTAACAAAATCAATGTCGGACGACGGACGGTTAAGGAATATGTCACGCACATAGCCGCCGACAATGTAGCAAGGCTGCCCTATGGAGTCTGCCACCTCGCCAACGGTGTGGAATATCTTTCTGTCTATCTTTTCTTTCAGATTCATAAGGATTACAAAAGTTCCGAAATCTCCTCTGGCATCGGGGTAAGGCAATCCAAACCGTTGTCGGTAACAACATAGGTGTTTTCGATGCCCACAGCACCAACGCCGGGAATAACAAACTTAGGTTCGATGGCAATCACATTGCCTTTCTCAAAAACGTGCTTGCTGCGCGGAGCCAGCACTGGCCACTCGTTCACCTCGATGCCCACGCCATGACCGATAAAACCTGCCTTCTGCGCATGCCCCATAAAATAGTCCTGCTCACCTTCCTTCTCCACCATCTCCATGGCAAGGTTGTAGGCAGCCTTTGCCTCCACGCCCGGCTTGATGGACGAGCGGAGAGCGTTGTGGATGTCGATTGAGAGTTGATGGGCTTTGGCGGCGTGCTCGTCAAGAGTGCCTACAAAAAACGACCGGGTCATATCTGTCATATAGCCGGTGAAATTGCCGTTCATGTCAATCATCACCGTGTTGCCAGGACGGATTATCGAAGCATTGCAGCCCACAGGCAACGACGGATCGAGTCCCTCGCCGCCCATAGCAAAGTCATAAGGACTCGGATTGTCAGCATTGTCGCCAGCAAGGATATTGCCCATAAAAATCTCCATTGAAGGACCGTTGATGCGGAACAGACCGATACATCCGTCAAGGCGCAGGATGCGCTCAATCTCAATCTGCAACTCCACGTCGGTCATCCCCTCGTGGTAAAGTCCTGAGATGCGTCGGTAAGAACTGCAGTGGCGCACGCCCGACTCGCGGAGCAAGCCAATCTCAAAGTCTGACTTCACCGAACGTGCCTGAGCCAACAGCGGAGAAGCATTGTCGACAGTATCTACACCGAAAGCCTTCTGACACCGTTTGGCATCGGAAAACGACATTGTATCGAGTTCCAGAGCAAGGCGTTGCGGCAACGGCAGCCCCTCAGCCTGCAAATATTCAAGAATCTGTTCTGGTTTGCGGATATGCACAATACCCTCGCCTGTCTTGTTAACCGGACGACGCACAAACTGGATCGAGTTGCCGCTTGCTGGGATATAGACATAGCCGCTGAAAACTCCACCCGACAGATAGTAGAGGTTGGCATTAGTGCTGACAAGGATAGCGTCGAATCCCGCCTTAGCCATCATTTCCTGAAGTTTGCGGATGCGCATATTCAATTCCGAAACAGATATATTTCTATTCATAGTCCGTTATTTTATGTTGTCAAATTTTTCTACAAGTTCGCCGAACGAGCCGACTGTCATTTCGGCATCCGTGCATTTGCCGAATCCATAGGAAGCATATACAAAAGGCATGCCAGCAAGATGAGTTTGGAGACAATCGCCATCGGTGTCGCCCACATAGACCAACTGATGCAACCTATGCTTTTCCGCAAGCATCCGCAGGTTTTCCGCCTTTTCACGCTGCGTTGCGCCATAGGTCACAGCCTCTTCCACCAGTTCGCGGATGCCGAGAAAGTCCATAAAATTCTCGAGACCCATTGCGCCGCAGTTGCTCAGCAGGAAGATGCGGTATTTTTGCGACAAGCGCCGCAGTCCGTCGACAACTCCAGGATAAGGGCGTCCACCCATCTGGGGCATCAGCCTTACCTCCACCACCTCCACATCGGCAAGGAAATCGTCGGGCGAAAACGGAATGTCATCGCCCACAAGCCGGCGGAGAATCTCGCGCAGACTCAATCCCATACAGTCAATCAGTTCCTGACGCGTCACAACTCGCGGAAATCCGATTCTGACGAAACACCGATTCCAAATTTCACAATAGGAGTCGACGGCATCCCAAAGAGTGCCGTCCATATCGAACGCCAAAGCGTCGGTTTCCGCCCAGTTGACTGTTTTTGCGCTTGACATATATGCTTTTATATCTTCTTTCTTAGTTATAACAATAGCGTGGATTCGTCAGTCAGCCTTGAAATAGGTCAATCCAATGTCGGACACATTGGTAACCTTATCGCACCGCATATTGTGCCACACCACAATGCGGTCGTAGTCGCCCAACCTAACGCCTCGCTTCACAATCTGTTGCTTCTGGAAATACTTGCCCAAGCCCGAGCCGCCCCAGTCTCCATATTTGTCGCAGAGTTCGATGCTGACAGTGTCGTGAGCCACCACCTTGCGGCCCGACAGATAGTCAATCACCAGCGACAGGTTGCGGTAGGGATAGTCGTTGTCGTGGCGAACGTCCACGGCAATGTCGTAAACCTTGACACCACGCACGCTGTCCGGTTGTAAAAACACCAATGGGCTGGATTTCGACCAGCCATTGGTGTCTATTGTTTTAAAATCACTGTCGAACGCTCCGCCCGGCGAACACATTGTGGTCAGCAGGCCGAAAGAAGCCACCAGAAGGATTGTGGCAAACTTATTCGCCACCTGGCTTCGGTTCCGATGATTTTGGTTTGTTCCCATTGTCTTTTGCTCGTTGTCCGTCATTGCGGTTGTCGCGGCGCGGCGGTCGATTGCCACGCGACTCACCGCCATTGCCTCCTCGGCGGCTACCATTGTCGCCACCACGGTTGCCATTATCGCCGCCACGGCGCTGACGATTGTTGCCTCCTTGACGCTGACGGCTGTCCAGGCGGTTTTCCGCACGGTTTTCTGCGCCGTCCTTGCCTTCGCCGCCTTGCTGCTGACGCGGAGCATCATTGCCACGGCGTCCGTTGCCTCGCTGACGGTTTTCCTGACGGCCTTCCGCACCGTCCTTTCCTTCGCCTTGGTTAGGGTTGCCTTTTCTGCGTTTTTTCTTCTTTGCCTTGTCGAAACGTGTCAGGCTGTCCTGACCGAGGATGTCGCCAAATGCGCTGCGCTCCTTCTCCTCGTTGCCTTTGCCGTCAAGGTTATCGGGCTTCACGCCGTTCTTATTGAGTGCAATAACCTCAAACGCCCGTTTGGCAGGGATGGTGACAAGGTTGGCTGGCACATTCTTATCGGTGGAATAGGTCAGCATCCGGCTGAAAATGTCCGCCTTGAAGTAGAAGTATGTGTTGTCCTTCGTTTCAAGACGTATTTCCTTCGACGGCAATTGTTTGACACTCTCCACATAGGCATCAACCTCATAATTGAGACAGCATTTCAGTTTAGCACACTGACCTGCCAGTTTCTGGGGGTTGAGCGAGATATCCTGATAGCGTGCGGCACTTGTTGCCACCGACACGAAATTGGTCATCCAACTGGAGCAGCACAATGGTCGTCCGCAAGGGCCGATACCGCCAATGCGGCCGGCTTCCTGACGCGCGCCAATCTGCTTCATCTCGATTCTCACGCGGAATGCGTCGGCAAGCACCTTGATGAGTTGGCGGAAGTCCACGCGCTCATCGGCAATATAGTAAAAGATGGCCTTATTTCCGTCGCCTTGGTATTCGACGTCGCCAATCTTCATGTTCAAGTTCAGGTCCTTGGCAATCTGGCGCGAGCGAATCATCGTCTCATATTCGCGCGCCTTGGCTGCCTCAAACTTCTCCAAATCGGAGGCTTTCGCCTTACGGAACACTCGCTTAATCTCTACATCTGGGCGAAGGTTGGCTTTCTTGATCTGCAAAGCCACCAACTTGCCGACAAGCGACACGCGACCGATGTCGTGACCCGGACTCGCCTCAACAGCCACCATATCGCCAATCTTCAACGGCAGGTTCATACTGTTGCGATAGTAGCCCTTGCGGGTGTTTTTAAACTGTACCTCGACCATATCAAACACATTCTTCTCGCCGGGCACGTCACCGAGCCAGTCGTAGCAGTTCAGTTTGCCACGCGGCTCACTTGCCAAAGGCTTGAAAATGCGTTTTTTCTCCAGGTCTTTATCCTGTGAATCATCCATTTCCGGCACTCCTTCTATTTAGCGTAACTTACCGAACGGGTTTCACGGATTACGGTAATCTTCACCTGTCCCGGATAGGTCAACTCTTCTTGTATGCGTTGTGCCAAAACGGCTGAAAGTTTCTCTGTCTCTGCATCGTCGAGTTTATCTGCACCGACAATCACTCGGAGTTCACGACCTGCCTGGATAGCGTAGGTTTTGATTACGCCCGGATAAGAGAGAGCCAACTGCTCAAGGTCGTTAAGACGCTTGATATATGCCTCAACAACCTCGCGGCGAGCACCCGGACGAGCACCAGAGATAGCGTCGCACACTTGCACAATCGGAGCGAGGAGCGATGTTTGCTCCACTTCGTCGTGGTGAGCACCGATGGCGTTGCAGATGTCCGGTTTTTCCTTGTATTTCTCAGCGAGTTTCATACCGAGAATTGCGTGTGGCAACTCCGGCTCCTCGTCAGGCACCTTGCCTATGTCGTGGAGCAAGCCAGCACGGCGTGCTTTCTTCGGGTTCAAGCCAAGTTCAGATGCCATAATGGCACAGAGATTGGCAGTTTCGCGTGAGTGCTGGAGCAGGTTCTGACCATAACTCGAGCGATATTTCATCTTACCGACAAGGCGGATAAGTTCTGGGTTAAGTCCATGGATACCGAGGTCGATGATTGTGCGCTTACCTGTTTCGATAATTTCGTCCTCAACTTGCTTGCGCACCTTTGCCACAACTTCCTCGATACGTGCCGGGTGAATACGACCGTCAGCCACCAACTGGTGAAGTGCGAGACGTGCGATTTCGCGACGAACTGGATCGAAGCCCGAAAGCACGATTGCCTCAGGGGTGTCATCAACGATAATTTCCACGCCAGTCGCTGCCTCAAGGGCACGGATGTTGCGACCCTCGCGGCCGATGATGCGGCCTTTGATTTCGTCGCTATCGATATGGAACACTGTCACCGAGTTTTCGATGGCGGTTTCGGTTGCCACTCTCTGGATTGACTGCACAACGATGCGCTTCGCCTCTTTGTTGGCTGTAAGTTTAGCATCGTCCATAATGTCGTTGATGTAGGAAGCGGCGGCTGTCTTGGCCTCATCTTTCAGCGACTCCACCAGTTTTTCCTTAGCCTCTTCTGCCGAAAGACCAGAGATGTGCTCAAGGGTTTCCTGCACGCTCTTCTGCATCTTGTCCACCTCCTGCTCGCGCACCTCAATGGCGGCAATCTGCGAGTCGATGGTAGCCTTCATTGCATCGTTCTCGTTGCGTTTGCGCTGCACTTCCGACTGCATCTGATTGAGTTGCAGTTCGCGCTGCTTAGCCTTTGCCTCGGCAGCCTGGATTTTTTGCATACGCGAGTTAGCCTGCTTGTCGACTTCAGCCTTCATCTTGAGTTCGGTTTCCTTCACCTCAAGCAGTTTGTTCTTCTTCAGAACGTCGGCTTCAAGTTTCGCCTCTTCGATTATATTCTTGGCTCTCGTGTGGGCCATCTTCCGGGTAACGACAAGCACTGCAGCACCTCCAACAACAAGGGCAACAACTGCTATTATCACATTCAATATCATTTTGTCTTTTGTTAGTTAAGTTATATAAAAAAGCACCAACAACGCGTGCCTAAGGCACACACTATTGGTGCGGTATTTCTTATCCCTTTTGGGTAGGTGTCTATCAACGTCTCTAGCCACTCCCCCGCCACATACAACAAGCCCATTGGCTCTTTATGCAGAAACGGTTCGCTTTTCCTTATGTCCTTATATCAATAGCCTTACGGCTGTCATAGATTATTCCTTGAGTTGCTCGATACATTTATCGACATCCCGCACCAATCTGGTTATCAAGTCCTGGCCTTTCTTCAGCGTCTCCCTGTCAGGAGCAATCTGGCGTACCATCAGCAGATATTCGTTGTCCATCTCCAGTTTTTCGATGCGCACCTTCTGCTTCATTGTTTCCGACTCCAATTCCTTGATTTTGTCGTCGGCCGCCTTCAATTTGTCCTCCAACACATGATAGCGTTCAAGAAGAATTTGCTGTTTGGCAAGCAATCGTCCAAAAATTTCCGATAAACTTTCAGCCATTCTGAACCAAATTTTTACAAAAGTAAGAAATTAATTTTGATTTGACGAAATTTCATAGGCATTATTTCACGCCGTCAGCGAAAATTGTTCAGACATCTAGAACAATTTTGTCGAGCCGCTTTTCAAACTGCTCTATAAAACTGCGCAACGACGCTTCCCTGCCCTGTCCTGCCTCCAACTGGTCATGGTAGAGTTTGGCATACTGAAACGCCACCATCGCAAGCACTTGCTGCTTCGACCGCATCGGCGAGGCTATGCGCCAGCGGTCGAAAAGTCCAGTGACTTCCTTCTCTATGCGCCGGATGCTTTCTTCATCGGCACGGTTAATCACCGTTTTGAGTTGCTCGCCTGCTATGTTGAGTGTAACCGGGAGTTTGTCGTCGTTGCCCATATTGAAATTTCTGTTTTTTATCTTGCCAAAATCAAGGCTGAGCGCGATGCTACTGTCATCTTTCCACCCTTGACCTTGCCGAGACCGTCCTTGTTGAGTTTGCCGTCGGCAGCCACTACCATCCAGTTGCCTTTTGCCACATTGACGGTCACGTCCTTGTCGTTGCCATTAAACACCACCTTGATTTCCTTCCACTCATCGCCGTTGGCATTGTTCTTGATTGTGTATCCCACGAGGCAGTCGCCCTTGAGGTTGTCAAAAACGATGTTGCGAGCAATGTCGGCTGCATTCGTCATGCGGAACGCTGGGTGAGCCTTGCGCAGGGCTATGAGGTTGCGGTAGTAGTCAAACTGTTCGCGGTTCTGCTGCTTGATGTTCCAGTCGATTGCATTAATCGAATCGGGCGAGCAGAACGAGTTGTGCACGCCTTTCTTGTCGCGGAACACCTCTTCGCCGGCAAACATAAATGGCGTGCCTTGCGAGGTAAACACAATTGTCTGCGCCAACCGTGCAACGCGCTGACGCACAGAGTCGCCCTCTTCCGGCATTGATGTGCGGAGTTTGTCGGTGAGACACATATCATCGTGGCACGACACATAGTTCATAATCATCTCAGGCGACTGCGCATAGGCAAACTTCGAGTTGCTGCCCTTTGAGTAGTCGACCTGCGGATGTGCAGTCGAAGCGACTATGCCGATTTTCACCGTTTCTTCCTGACCGGCTTTACCTGATGCAAATCCACGGTCCTCAGCACGGCTGTAGTGGCCTTTCACTGCATCACGGATATCGTCGCTGAACACTGCAATGCCTTGCATCTTCGACACATTTTCCTTCAATGCGCGGCGCTCCACTGGCAGTGGGCTGTCGCCCGCCGACCATCCTTCTCCATAGATTACCGCACTTGGATTGATGGCGCGCACGGTAGATGCCACGCGGTTCATCGTCTCTGTGTCGTGGATTGCCATAAGGTCGAAGCGAAATCCGTCGATATGATACTCTTGTGTCCAATATTTCACTGAATTTACGATGTAGTCACCCATCTGCTTGCGGTCGGATGCCGTCTCGTTGCCGCAACCGGAAGCATCGCTATACGAGCCGTCCGGACGGTGGCGATAGTAATAGCCGGGTGCAGTGAGCGAGAAGTTGGAATCGTCGGTTGTTGCTGTATGGTTGTAGACCACATCCATCACCACGCCGATGCCGGCCTTGTGCAGTGCTTGTACCATCTCTTTCATCTCGCGAATGCGGCAATAGGGGTCGGACGGATTGGTTGAGTACGAGCCTTCAGGCACGTTGTAGTTCAACGGGTCGTAGCCCCAGTTATACTGACGGTCGGCGAGTTGGGTCTCGTCAACGGTATTGTAGTCGTAGGACGGAAGGATGTGCACGTGCGTCACACCGAGTTCCTTGAGGTGGGCAATGCCAGTGAGTTCACCGTTGGCGGAGTGTGTATCGGGTTCAAGCATTGCCACAAACTTACCCTTGTTTACAATGCCGGAGTTGCGGTGTGCGGAGAAGTCGCGGTGGTGCATCTCGTAGACGATTGCATCCGTCTGATGAGGGGTAAGCACATAGGTGTCGGCGTTCCAGCCTTCGGGGTTGGTCTTTGCCATATCAATGATTGCCGCGCGGTGTCCATTGACGCCAACCGCTTTTGCCCATACGCCAGGCGTTTCCTTGAGCCATTGGCCGTTCATACTTATCTGGAAGGTGTAGTACTTGCCATACAATTTCTCAGACGCAGTATAACGCCACACGCCAGTGGCAGGTTCTTTCACCATATCGACAGTCTTGTAGGCTGCACCATTGTGACCGTCGGTGTAGAGATGCAAGCGCACTGCGTCGGCACCGGGAGACCACAAGGTAAAGTGTGTGCCTGTGGCATCAACCTTCAGTTCAAGGTCGTCGCCTGAATATGTTGGATAGGCATCCAGTTGGCTGTCGGGTATCGACGGCAGAGTATGGGCTGCGATGCCTTGGCACAAAAGTGCCGCTGAAGCCACAGTCGTGGCTGTAACGATTTTTCTGATAAGAGGTGTCATAACAACAAATAAATGGATTTTAAGTTTTTCAAAGTCATATAATTACCGAACCACGACTTTATGGCTGCCGTAGTCGCTCTTCACGATGTAGAAGCCCTTTGCAAGTTCCACTTTTTCGCTTCCCGGCTTAACAACGAGAGTGCGCACCACCTGCCCGGTTATCGAATAGACCGTGAACCGGCACTGCGTGTCGGTGTTGTTCTCAATGGTCAACACTCCCCTACCGCCGGCCACTGATGTAACCACATACTCGACCGCCGCACGCTGCTCGGCGAAAACCGGCACCACCGGCAACGCCAACGCCAAAAGCAATATAGCAAAAACTTTCTTCATAGGGTATTCCTCTCTTTTATTTCAGCAAGTTGCGTCCGCACAAGCATCCGCGCGCAACTCGCCTTATGCAAAATTATGAAAATGCTTTCAATAAAACAATTTATGCATTAAAATTTCCTTTTCACAAAAACAAGTCGTAACTTAGCGTATCAAATCTTCATCTATGCCGGCACTAATGCTCACAGACTGGTTCTATTGGCTGTTTATGGCAGTGTATTCAGCCACAATTATCTCCATCATCTATGTGATACTGAAGGAGAACAGAAACCCTGTGCGCTCGCTGGCTTGGATCACGGTGCTTTTCTTCCTCCCTGTGGCGGGACTTGTGCTCTACCTCTTTTTCGGCAGAAGCATCAAAAACAAGGCTTTGATTTCGAAGCGATTGAAGAAGCGCTTCGCCCACTCGCAACCGATCAAGCAGGCGGACATCGCCAAACTGCCTATAACGGAAGAGAGCAAACAGCAAATCCGCCTCGGGCATTCGCTTTCGGGCGCAACCTATTTCCCGGGCAACGATGTGGAATGCTTCATCGACGGAGCATCGTTGTTTACAGCCTTCAAGTATGACATCAAAGCGGCAAAGACATCGATCAACATCCAGTTCTACATCTTCAACGACGACCAGTTGGGCAAAGAAATCAGCGACATACTCATCGACAAGGCTCTGCGTGGCGTAAAGGTGAGGATTATCTACGACCATGTGGGGTGCTTCGGCGTAAAGAAGCAGTTCTTCCAGCGTATGGCGGATGCTGGAATCGACGTGCATCCGTTCTTCAAGGTGACGTTCCCTGAATTTGCCACGAGGGTGAACTGGCGCAACCACCGCAAAATCACGGTTATAGACAACACCATCGGCTATATCGGCGGTATGAACATCGCCAACCGCTATGTCTACGGCGACAACGACGGCATTTGGCGCGACACCCACTTGCGCATCACCGGCCCGTCGGTGCTCGGTCTGCTCCACTCATTCCACTCCGACTGGGCGTTTATGGAGTTGCCGCAGTTTGACGATGGCGAAGACATCAGCGAGTTTCAAAGCCGTCGCAACGGCGATGTGGGCATACAGATTCTGTCGAGTGGACCTGTGGGACAGTGGCACAACATTGCGCTGATGTTCAACAAAGCCATCTCCAACGCCAAGAAGTGCATCTACCTTGAAACGCCGTATTTTCTTCCCACCGAAGGTCTGCTGAAGGCACTCCAGGCGGCGGCTCTCTCGAAAATCGACGTGCGCGTGATGATTCCGCGCAAGCCCGATTCACGGATGCTCAAATGGGCATCAGGCTCCTACATCAGCGACTGCTTGCGTGCCGGCATAAAGGTGTACTACTACGAGCCGGGGATGCTCCACTCGAAGACCATAGTTATCGACGACGAACTCTTCACTACGGGGTCGACAAATTTCGATTTCCGCAGTATGGAATACAATTTTGAATGCAACGCATTTATCTACAACACGGAGATTAACAAGAGGATGAAGCAGGTGTTTTTCGACGACCTTGCGCAGACCACACGCATCACCTCCTCCACATGGCGTCGCCGTCCGTTTATGCAGAAACTCAAAGAATCGTGCGCCCGACTGATGAGTCCCGTGCTGTAGCAAAGGGATGCGTTTGCGTTTTAATAAATTAACAAAAACTCACCGTTGTTTCATCTTTATTTATGAACAACCTTTGGGCAAACTTTTTTATCTTTGCAAAACGAAAGGCAACCGAAAGCCGCAGGTTTCGCTTCGCGACTGCAACGGTGACTTATTGACAAGACAAAACGGAACAAAAACATTTGTTAAAATACTATTTTTCAGACTTTTTAAAAATTAAAACTATGAAGTTTCTTACAGATGAAAAGTTGACCATCGTCGGCGCTGCCGGTATGATTGGTTCAAACATGGCTCAAACAGCCATGATGATGGGTTTAACTCCAAACCTTTGCCTTTACGATCCTTACGGACCTGGATTGGAAGGTGTGGCTGAAGAAATGCGCCACTGCGGTTTCGACGGAGGCAACATCACTTTCACAACCGACATCAAAGAGGCTTTGACAGGCGCTAAGTATGTGATTTCTTCAGGTGGTGCAGCCCGCAAGGCAGGCATGACTCGCGAAGACCTCCTCAAAGGCAACGCTGCCATCGCTGAAGAGTTCGGTAAGAACCTCAAAGCATATTGCCCAGACGTTAAGCACGTCGTTGTAATCTTCAACCCAGCCGACATCACTGGTTTGATTACTCTCCTCTACTCTGGCTTGAAGCCATCTCAGGTAACTACTCTTGCCGCTCTCGACAGCACTCGTCTGCAAAGCGAATTGGCAAAATACTTCAACGTACCTCAATACGAAGTAACTGGTTGCCGCACTTACGGTGGTCACGGCGAGCAAATGGCAGTATTCGCTTCAACTGCAAAGGTTAGCGGCACTCCACTTCTCGACCTCATCGGCACAGAGAAACTCCCTGCTGACAAGTGGGCAGAAATCCAAGAGAAAGTAACCAAGGGTGGTGCAAACATCATCAACCTCCGTGGCCGTTCTTCATTCCAGAGCCCTGCTTACGTTTCTGTAGAAATGATTCGCGCAGCAATGGGTGGCGAAGAATTCCGTTGGCCTGCAGGTCGCTACGTATCGTTCAAGGGCTTCGACCACATCATGATGGCCGTTGAAGCAACTATCACTGCTAAGGGCTGCTCTTACGAAGAGACTGTCGGCACTCCAGAAGAAATGGCTGCCCTCCGCGAAAGCTACAAGCACCTTTGCGCTCTCCGCGACGAGGTTATCTCTATGGGCGTGCTTCCAGCAGTTTCTGAATGGCACAAACTCAACCAAAACATCGACGAATAATCGTCCACGGTTGAATCAAACAAAAAAAAGATGTGTCAGTTTTGGCACATCTTTTTTTGTATCCATCCGCAATGCCAGCACGCAGGGCCTTAATTTTGATTCAATAAAAAAAGCATCTGGATAGACATATCTGCATAGAAGTGCACTCCGTCGGAGCGCAGTGTTGCTAACCACAGGGGTTAGCCCGTGGCAATGAATTGAATCGAGAACTGCGTGCACTACACCACCACGCAACCGATGAAAAACGACAATAAAAAAAACAGGCAAAAGTGCATTGCGCGACTCTTGCCTGTTTCTGTAAATTCGTATGCTCTTACTCTGCAGCAGGTGCTTCAGGAGCTTCAACAGGAGCATCAGCATTTTCTGCCTCTGCGGCTGCAGCAGCAGCTTCTTCAGCCTTCTTGGCAGCCTCAGCAGCAGCGATGTCTGCTTTCTTCTTTGCTACCAATTCAGCCTTTGCTGCGTTCTTGGCTTTTTCTTCTTCCAAGCGCTTGCTGTCAGCTTGCTTCTTGTCATTTGCCAATTGCTCTTTCTTGGTGTTTGCCTTGGCTTCCTTGTTCTGCTTCCAAGCCTCGAAACGACGATCAGCCTCTTCCGCAGTAAAAGCGCCCTTCTTAACACCACCAAGCAAATGCTTTTTCAAAAGCACGCCCTCGTTAGAGAGAAGACGACGAACAGTGTCGGTAGGTTGTGCACCTACGCTAACCCAATACAAAGCTCTATCGAAATCCAAACTTATTGTAGCAGGATTAGTGTTCGGATTATATGAACCTATCCTTTCAATAAATTTACCATCTCGTGGTGCCCTGCTATCAGCGATAACAATCGGATAGAACGCATAGCGCTTGCGGCCATGGCGTTGTAATCTAATTTTAGTTGCCATTAAAGTTTTGTTTTAATAAAATATGTATTAAGATTATCGGGTGCAAAGGTAGTAAGTTTTTAATTGCCACACAAGTATTTCGCAGCATAATTACCCCTCCCCTCGAAAAAATTTCATTAAAAAAGTTAACAATCCTATGAACTTTTTTGCCGATAAAAGCATTATTATAACAGACAAATCGAAAAATGAACATCCCCACGATGGCAAACAAACAAACTATAAAATATCTGTACAAAAACATCCGGCGACCAAAGAACGGCTTGCCGGGCAACTTACTTGCCGAAGTGGAAGAATGTTGCCGCGAACGCTTCAACATCAAATTTGACAACGGATTTATGACTATCGGGACACTTGACGAGTGCAACCCTTTCCGCAACATCCGACTGTCGAGCATCAACGGTTTCAGGATTGCCGGCAACGAGGTTGCCGTGGTGACCGACCGCTCAATCCTGTTTTTCGACATCAGCACCGGCAACATCAGCGTAAACATCCGCGAGCCGGAGGAATCACTCTTCCAACGATTTGCCAACCGCATCAAGTCCATCTACCCTCACCACTCAGCCAAACCTTGCCTCGAATAGCGAGGACGCAATAAAAGAAGCGCACTGCAAGTGCAACACATCGAAATCGTCGTGTGCGCTTGCAGTGCGCTATTTTTGTTTTTCGTTTACCGTTACTTCACTTGGCAACCTGGGGTCACTTCGCCTTGCGGACCGATAACCACCAGCGAGCCATCAGCATTTTCAGCCGACAGAATCATACCCTGCGACTCTACGCCCTTGAGTTTGCGAGGCTCAAAGTTCGCAATGAAGCAAACTTCCTTGCCCACCAAATCTTCAGGCTTGTAGTACTTGGCAATGCCGGAAACAATGGTGCGTCCGCCCATACCGTCGTCAATCTTGAACTTCAACAGTTTGTCGGCCTTGGGCACTTTTTCGCATTCAAGCACCTTGCCCACACGGATGTCGAGTTTCATAAAGTCGTCGAACGGCACATTGGCTGCCACTGGCTCTGGCTTGAAGTTCTTGAGTTTGTTAGCCTCCTTGGTGTCATTCAGTTTCTTGATTTGCGCGTCAATCACGCTGTCGTCAATCTTCTCAAACAAGAGTTCCGCCGGCTTGATTGTCGCCCCGGCAGGGATGATTGAGATAGAGCCGAGTTCGTTCCAGTCGAACTTATCCATACCGAGCATACCACGGAGTTTCTTCGACATAAACGGAAGGAACGGCTCGAAGGCAATAGCCAGATTGGCAGTAATCTCAACAGCGATGTTCATGATTGTCTCCACACGCTTCTCATCGGTCTTCGCCACCTTCCAAGGCTCAGTGTCGGCAAGATACTTGTTGCCGATGCGTGCAAGGTTCATAGCCTCCTTCAACGCGTCACGGAAGCGGAAATGCTCAATATAGTTTTCAACGTTGTCCTTCACGTCGGCAAACTCCTGCAGAGTCTGACGGTCGTAATCGGTGAGTTCACCGAGGGCTGGCACAACGCCGTTGTAGTATTTGTGGGTAAGCACGAACGTACGGTTCACGAAGTTGCCGAGGATAGCCACCAACTCGTTGTTGTTGCGTGCCTGGAAATCCTTCCAAGTGAAATCATTGTCCTTAGTTTCCGGAGCGTTAGCAGTGAGCACATAGCGAAGCACGTCCTGCTTGCCTGGAAGGTCGCGGAGATACTCGTGCAACCATACGGCCCAGTTGCGCGATGTGGAAATCTTGTCGCCCTCGAGGTTAAGGAACTCGTTAGCAGGCACGTTTTCAGGCAACTGATAAGAGCCGTCAGCCATAAGCATTGCCGGGAACACGATGCAGTGGAACACGATGTTGTCCTTGCCGATGAAGTTGATGATGCGAGTATCCTTGCTCTTCCAGTAGGTCTCCCATGTGTCGGGAAGAAGTTCCTTGGTGTTAGAGATGTAGCCGATTGGCGCATCAAACCACACATAGAGCACCTTGCCCTCAGCACCCTCAACAGGCACAGGCACACCCCAATCGAGGTCGCGGCTCACGGCACGCGGCTGCAATCCCATATCGAGCCACGATTTGCACTGACCGTAGACGTTGGGCTTCCATTCCTTGTGCTCATCGAGAATCCAATGGCGCAATGTAGGCTCCCACTTGTCGAGAGGCAGATACCAGTGGTGGGTTTCCTTCAGCACAGGCTTGTTGCCGGTGATTGCTGAGTGAGGCTCGATAAGGTCTGTAGCGTTCAGCGATGTGCCGCAAGCCTCACACTGGTCGCCGTAGGCGTGGTCGCTGCCGCAGTGAGGGCATGTGCCCACGATGTAGCGGTCAGCCAGAAACTGATGAGCCTCCTCGTCGTAGTATTGCTGTGAAGTTTTCTCAACAAACTCCCCTTTGTCGTAGAGTTTGCGGAAGAAGTCGCTTGCCATATGTGAATGGATGTCGCTCGTGGTGCGCGAATAGATGTCGAACGAGATGCCAAGTTCATCAAACGAGTCCTTGATAATCTTGTGGTAACGGTCCACGATGTCCTGCGGTGTCACACCCTCGGCTTTAGCCTTGATTGTGATGGGCACACCGTGCTCGTCAGAGCCGCCAATCATTATCACATCCTCGCCTTTGAGGCGCAGATAGCGAGTGTAGATATCGGCAGGGACATACACACCCGCCAAGTGTCCGATATGCACCGGACCGTTGGCGTAAGGCAACGCCGTGGTCACCAATGTGCGTTTAAATTTCTTTTCTTCCATATAGTCGTGTCTTTTTATTCTTTGATTACAAAATTACGGAAACGGAGCATCTTTCGCAAATCATCGTTTCCACACGTTGACAATCTCACCGATAAATATGGTGTGGAGCGGCTTGTTGTCTTTATACCTCTTAACGATATCATCGTCAAGCATATTGTCAACCTCAAGCGGCGCACTGTAGATTATGCGGCATTCGATGATGAGGTTTCCCTCCTTGAACGTAGGATTGCCAAGTTCGGTGAATGTCGTTGTCAATCCGGCATTCTTGAGTTTGTTTTTCTCCGTCTTTCCAGAATGAGTCCCGATATAGTTGAGCGCACCGCGCATTTCTTCTGGAAATGCCGTCACCGTGAAATAGTCGTACAGTTCCATCAGAGTATGGGTGTAACGGCTGTGGTTCACATATACCGTGACAACGGGCTTGCCCCACAGTTCGCCGAGTCCACCCCATGCGATTGTCATAGCATTCAAATCGCCCTCCTTTCCGGCGGCGAGAGCCATCCAGTCGTTGCTGAACAGGTCAACGGCGTTCTTGATTTCAGTCGGTTCTATCTTGTGCCACCCATCGGCTTCCGACTGAGCACGCATCGGCATTGCAAATGCCAGAAGAACCGCCATAACGGCTACTATTTTGATAGTCGCTTTCATATTATTCAAGTGTATAGCCCCACTCGTCGAGCGCGCGGCGCCAGTTTTCTTCAACAATCTTTACCGTCTCGTCCTTATACTGATACTTGTTTTTCTTGTATCCCTTCTTCTTGTCAAGGTAAGCACGGATGGCGGCTTCCGACTCGTCGAAGCCTTTCAGTTGCAATTTTTGGTAGATTTCCTTGGTGAGGTCGAAAGCATTGTGCTCAAAGTCCTCAAACTTGATTTCCACGAGATTGCCCTCCGGAATGAGGTGTTTGTCTTCCTCATAACGGTTATAGAGGCGATTGTAAGCCTCAACGATGTTGCTCACAATCTGCTCCTGCGAGATGTCCTGCAACTGCAACGGCTTGATGGTGTTGGTGAAGAAACTGCGTGTGCTCTCGAAAACCGTGTATGGGTTGCGCTTCAAGTAGATAAACTTGGCATTCGGGAACATCTCCACCAGTGTGCGCACGCGACCCGTGTGAGGCGGATTTTTCGACAGATACTGAGTGCCGCCGGTATTGGCGAGCGACACCTTCACCAGACGCATAAACGTGTCCTTGAACACCTGCCGCTCCTCTTCCGTAATTTTCTCGAAAGTGAGGAATCGGTCGCAATACTCCATCCATCGCTCCGGGAAGAACCAGAAGTTGTAATAGGTGTACGGCATCATATTCGACAACGCAAACTCCTCCTCCTGTGGGAGGTCAGGGCGCAGTTCCATATTGTCGGTCGGACGCTTGTCGGGCATCAGCATTGCCATATTCTTTTTAAAGAACGGTTGACCCCAGAGCACGAGGTGCGGAAACACTGTCTGATAGGTCGTGGTGTAGCCGAAATGCTTGTCGCACGCAAACACATTGTGCACGAAAGTTGTGCCGCTACGCCAGTGTCCGAGGATAAACAAAGGGTCTTCCTGCAACGGAGTGTCGGCAATCTTGCGATATGCACGGTTTTCGATTGGCACCAATGTGCTGAGCAAGCGGCAAACGGCCTTAGTCAAGCGGTATTTGCCTTTATAGTTGTCGCCAATATGCTGGTCGTCGGTAAGAGCCTTAAAGGTCTGCCAATCAGCGCCGACAAGCGTATTGACAGGGAGTTTGTCAAATGTTAGTCCCATATTTTATAGGTGCTATTTCGTTACTTTAATGTTAATGCCCTGGCGGCCGAGTTCTTCGGCAACCGTCTTTATCGCTTCGAAGTGCGACTCGTCAATGCCGAGAGCGCTAAGGCTGATGGTGGCGAGCGCATCGTCGTGTGCCATATCCTTTGCATCTACACGGTCGATAATCATACCAACGGCTGAAGTGTTGTTGGTAATCGGGTCGATGAGGATAAACGAGCCTGTCTGTTTGTTGGTGTGGTAAGGGTCAAACAGGAGTTCCTTGCCGGTGGTGAACACCACACGGCCAATCTCGTTGAGTTCGAGATGGTCCACCTGCGACTGCTCCATCGTGTTGACATTGACCTTGTATTTGATAGAGTCGATGCGCGCACGCGTAGTGTTGGTGGTCTGCTTCAGGTAGAACTGCTTGCTCGGATCCATCGGCGCTTCGTCCATCCACACGAGCATTGCCTCGAAATTGCGATCCTCGAGAGGAAGATTGTCTGGCTTCACAATCATCTCGCCACGCGAAATGTCGATTTCGTCCTCCAGCGTGATTGTAACCCTCATTGGAGGGAACGCCTCTTCAATCTCTCCGTCGTAGGTAACGATGCTCTTCACTTTCGACGTCTTGCGCGACGGCAGAGCCATCACAGTATCGCCCTTGCGCACTGTGCCCGATGCCACCTTGCCGCAGAAGCCGCGGAAATCGAGGTTCGGACGGAGCACATACTGCACCGGATAGCGAAAATCATTGTAGTTGCGGTCGAGGTCGATGGGCACTGTCTCGAGATAGTCGAGAAGACACTTGCCATCGTACCACGGTGTACGGTCGCTCTTCGCCACCACATTGTCGCCGTCGAGAGCCGACAGAGGGATGCAAGTAACGTCAGGGATGCCGAGAGGAGCAACAAAGTCGTGGAAGTCTGCCACAATCTTATCAAACACCTTTTTGTCGAAGTCCACGAGGTCCATCTTGTTAACGGCGAGCACCAGGTGCTTGATGCCGAGAAGCGAGATGAGATAAGTGTGGCGGCGAGTCTGCGTAATCACGCCGGTACGGGCATCCACAAGGATGATGGCGGCGTTGGCTGTTGATCCGCCCGTAATCATATTGCGTGTGTACTGCTCATGTCCCGGAGTGTCGGCGATGATAAACTTGCGGTTGTTGGTGCTGAAATAGCGGTATGCCACATCGATGGTGATGCCTTGCTCGCGCTCAGCCTTCAGTCCGTCGAGGAGCAACGCATAGTCTATATGCTCGCCGGCATTGCCCAGTCGCTTGCTGTCGCGCTCAAGGGCATCCAGTTGGTCTTCATAGATTTTCTTGCTGTCAAAGAGCAAGCGGCCGATAAGTGTCGACTTTCCGTCGTCCACACTGCCGGCGGTGAGAAATCTCAACAAATCCTTCTGCTCGTCTTTGTCGAGAAACTCCTTTATATTCAGTTTTGAATTGTTGTCCATTGTCGTTGTCTTAGAAATAACCTTCACGTTTCTTCTGCTCCATACTTGCCTCCTGATCGAAGTCAATCACACGGGTGGTGCGCTCACTCTTGGTGGTGGTCATCATCTCCTCCACGATTTTCTCGATGGTGTCGGCTTCGCTCTCGATGGCACCGGTCAAAGGCCAGCAGCCGAGGGTACGGAAACGCACTTTTTTCATCTGGATCTTGTCGCGGTACTGTTCCGGCAAACGGTCGTCGTCAGGCATTATGAGATTCCCGTCCATCTCCACAATCGGACGTTCCTTGGCAAAGTAGAGAGGCACAATAGGAATGTTCTCCAGACGGATGTATTGCCAAATGTCGAGTTCGGTCCAGTTTGACAACGGGAACACACGGATGCTCTCGCCTTTGCTGATGCGGGTGTTGTAGATGTCCCACAACTCCGGACGCTGGTTCTTAGGGTCCCACTGGTGAAACTTGTCGCGGAACGAGAAGATGCGCTCCTTGGCACGGCTCTTCTCCTCGTCGCGGCGAGCACCGCCAAACGCTGCGTCAAACTTGTATTTGTCGAGGGCGTGGAGCAAAGCCTGCGTCTTCATCAGGTCGGTATGCACCTTGCTACCGTGGGTAAACGGACCGACGCCGGCATTGAACGCTTCCATATTTGATTCCACGATGAGATTCCAGCCGTATTCCTTGGCGTAACGGTCACGGAACTCTATCATTTCCTTGAACTTCCATTTCGAATCGATGTGCATCAGCGGGAAAGGTACTTTGCCCGGCGCAAACGCTTTTTCGGCAAGACGTACCATCACTGACGAGTCCTTTCCGATAGAATAGAGCATCACAGGATTCTCAAATTCAGAGGCTACCTCACGGATAATGTAGATAGACTCGGCTTCGAGTTCCTTGAGATGACTTAAATTGTAGTCAGACATATCTTTATATTGATTATTTTGTTATTTCGTTTTTTACTTTCGGGAGAATCAGCTCCAACAGTTTTTCCACCGACTGCTCTACCGTCAGTTTCGAGGTGTCGAGCGCAATGGCTGGGTTTTCGGGTGCTTCAAACGGTGCTGAAATGCCGGTGAAGTTTTTGATTTCTCCACGGCGCGCCTTGGCATACAAACCTTTGACGTCGCGCCGTTCGCATTCCTCAAGCGGTGTGCTCACAAACACTTCGATGAAATCGTCCTTACCGATGATTTCGGAAGCCATTTCACGCAGTTGGTTGTTGGGGCTGATGAATGCAGCAATGGTGATGATGCCAGTATCGACAAACAGCCTGCCCACTTCGGCAATACGGCGAATGTTTTCCACACGGTCCTCAGCCGAGAAGCCGAGGTTGTTGTTGATGCCACTACGGATGTTGTCGCCGTCGAGGATGCGGCAGAGCAGCCCACGCTTGTGGAGTTCGCGCTCCAAGGCTATTGCCACCGTACTTTTACCAGAGCCACTAAGTCCAGTGAACCAAAGCATCATGCCGCGCTGGCCAAGGAGCGACTCCTTGTCGGCACGGCTAAGCATTCGGTCGAATATCGGATAAATATTTGTTGCTTTCTGTTCCATAATCGTTTGTTTAAAAATTCCAAAACAGCGGTATCAATCCCACCGACAGCACAAAGGCTATGATGTTGAGCGGCAAGCCCACCTTCACGAAGTCGGTAAATTTATATCCGCCTACACCCTGCACGATGAGGTTGGTTTGGTAGCCAATCGGCGTGCAGAAACTTGTCGATGCAGCAATGCAGATTACTACAAAGAACGGCATCGGGTCTACCCCCAACTCGTTTGCCACCGAAAGGGCTATCGGGAAACTCAATGCTGCAGCGGCATTGTTGGTAATCAGCTCGGTAAAGACGTTGGTGATTACAAACAACACTGCAAGCAGTCCGTAAGGACCGAGTGTGTCGGTCATTGAGATGATATAACGGGCAATCATCGGAGCCGCGCCCGAATTGTAGATGGCCTTGCTGATGGCAAAGGCACAGGCAATGGTCACGAGGATGTCCCAGGAAATGTATTTGGTGTAACGCTTCGGAGGGAATATCTTTGTCCACGCCATTATGATTGTTGTCACGCAGGCAAAGAAGAACATGTCGAGATGCACTCCCGGGAAAAGTGATTTCACGGATGGCAACTCTCCTATCGTTGCGCCCACAATCATAAACAGCAGCAACGCTATTGCAAGGGTACGCTTGAACGGCGACTCCTTTGGCACGTCGTCCTTGCCGTTGGCCACCATCAAGAACACGCGCGAGTCGCCCCAAGTTGGGATAAACTGCTCGTCTGCCCAAAGCACAAGGGTGTCGCCTTCAAGCAAGGTGATATTGTCGAGGTCGCCGGCTATGGGCTGACCGCCACGGCGCACTTCCTTGACGTATGCACCATAGTGACGCTGGAAGTTGAATTCCCCAAGTTTTTTCTTTATACCAGGGAAGCGTGCGCCAAGAATCACCTCCACGCGATGCAGGTTCTGCGCCTGTGCGTCCTCCTCCTTGTCAAGATTGTCTTCGCGTGAATTTGGCAGCAGCCGTTTCGAGAAAAGAAATAGGTAAATCAGTCCCGCAGCGCAGATAAACACGCCGACCTTTCCGAGTTCAAACATCGAGAACCCCTGATAGCCAGCATCCACCACCATACCGTGGACCACAAGGTTGGTCGATGTGCCGATAAGCGTACACATACCGCCAAGGATGGTGGCATAGGACAGCGGTATGAGAAATTTTGTGGGCGGCATCTTCACCTTTTCCGCCCAACGCTTCACGATTGGCGCGAAGATTACCACAATCGGGGTATTGTTGAGAAAGGCGGATATAAAACTCACGGCAGGGAGCATACGCATCTGCGCCTTCACCAAAGAAGTGCGCCGCTGAGGCAGAAGTCTTTTGACTATCACATTGAGCGCGCCCGACCGCCTTACGCCTTCGCTCACAAGGAAGAGCAATGCCACGGTAATCATTCCTTTGTTGCTGAAGCCTTCAAGCATCTCCTTGGGAGTGATAACACCGGCACAGAGGAAGATGACGGCGATGCTGAGCATAATCAAGCCCGGACGCATCACGTCAAAAATCAGGGCGGCAAGCATCGCCACCATACAGATGATTACAAATATTACCTCTAACGGCATTGTCTTTTATCTAAAAAGTTAATACGTGCAAAGTTATGAATTTTCAGTGAATTTACCACCACCAAGCAGCCACGAATAGCACAGCCGGCAGTCTTCCGACCGCAGTCAGCGGATGTTGGTCAGTTTGTGGGTCTGGAGCGACAGCCTCCATTGCGGATTGGCAAGGCAAGCGTCAATACACTGCTGCACAGCCTTACGGTTGCTCTCTGCATCGCCACTGTCGCAGGGCTGAAGGAAGCGGTTGGATGTGGAAATATTGTCGTAAACGGACAGATTTTGCCCCACATAGACCACTTTCAACTCGTTGCATTCACGCAAAACCACATCTGAGCCATCGACAAACGAGTCTTTCGGCGACAGTGTTATCCAGTCAACGTTTGCAGGTAACGGATGCGTTCCGTTTGTCTCCACCGCCACAAATCGTCCTGTAGACTTGACCATAGCGACAAAGTCGGCAGTGAGAAACAGCGATGGCTCGCCACCGGTCATAACCACATGCCGCCCAGGATACTTTTCTATTTCCGCCACGATCTCCGCAGCGGTCATCATCACACCATCTTCGTGTTTGGTGTCGCAAAATGGACAACGGAGGTTGCATCCCGAGAAGCGCACAAACACCGACGGCGTTCCCGTGAAAAAGCCCTCACCCTGAAGGCTGTAGAATATTTCGTTGATTTTAAACCGTTTCTCCATCGCAATCGTCAACAACATAGGTGGCAGTATTACCTTCCGATTCCTGCACACTCACCTTGTAGCATTCCGCTATCTGGTCGCAAATCCATTTTGCAATGTTTTCGGCGGTTGGGTTAAACGGCAAAAGTTCGTTGAAATTGCCATGGTCGAGATAGCCGTGGATTTTTTCCTTGATATAAGTAAAATCACACACCATCCCATTGTTGTCGAGTGTTGCAGCACGGCAGTAGATGGTCACAATCCAGTTGTGGCCGTGCAGTTGGGAGCACTTGCTCTCGTAGTCGAGTTTAAGGCTATGGCAGCCTGCTATTTCTATTCTCTTAGATACGTAGTACATTCACAAAATTATTTCAACCTACAAAGATAATGCTTACGGCAAAAAGCGCAAAATCCAAGTGCAGTTGTTTTGTGCTTCCCTCACCTGTAATATCCAAATGAGATGGTCTACAACACTGCAATAAAAACGTATCGGTGAGGGCTGTGCGCGCCGTAGGTGCGTCGTATTGCTAACCACGGGCTTCAGCCCGTGGCAGGAATGCCGTTGATGATTGCGCCCTGTAAGCGGCGCCGCCAACACTGTCGGTGCATTGACTGCGGTTCGGAATTGAAAATTGGGACAAGTTCCTTTTCATTTCTCTCACCTTGCACTATCTTTGTACTCCGAAAAAAATGAACTCATGAACAATAAAGCAAAAGGATATTTCCTTGGGGCTATAGCGGCTGCCACCTACGGCATGAACCCGCTGTTTGCACTTCCATTGTACTCCGACGGAATGGACACCGATTCCGTTCTGTTCTTCAGATACCTTCTCGCTATTCCGATACTGGGACTGATGCTGAAAATGCGCGGACGCAGCCTTGCCATCAACCGCAAGGAGGTTGCTCCGCTGGCTTTCTACGGCGCAATGGTGGCAATCTCATCGCTGGCTCTGTTTCTCAGTTACGGCTATATGGGCGCAAGCATCGCCTCCACCCTGCTGTTTATCTACCCCATTCTTGTGGCACTGATAATGGCTGGACTGTTTCGCGAGCGCATCAAGTTGGCTACAATAATCTGCATGCTACTTGCCGTAGGAGGCATTGGGCTACTATACAAGAACGAGGACGGCTCGACAATCAGCCTTATCGGCTCTGCCATCGTCTTCGTTTCATCGCTCACCTATGCCATCTATCTCGTGGGCATCAACCGCGTGAAGGCCATCAAGGACGAGCCTACGCTTAAAATCACGTTCTACGTTCTGGTCTTCGGTGTGTTCGTATTCGTGACGCGCCTTCTGTGGCTCGGGCATGTAACAACCCCGAGCCATTGGTATCTGTGGGGCAACCTCTTGGGCCTGGCGGTGTTTCCTACAGCAATATCGTTTCTCTGCACCACCGCTGCCATCCAGAGCATCGGCTCTACGCCTACAGCCATTCTCGGCGCACTTGAGCCTGTCACTGCCATCTTCTTCGGCGTGCTGGTGTTCGGCGAGGTTATGTCACCACGCCAAAGCGTTGGACTGGTGTTGATTATCGTTGCCGTGACAATGGTCATTGCCGGAGGAAGCCTCAGTGTGCCGCTCACACGGTTCCGCAGAATGTTCCCGAGTCTGCGCAAACGCAAATAATGTTGGCAGTAGACATAATTATGTGTAACTTTACACTCTGATTTAAAACAACAAAACGAAATATAGATTATGACCGCACAAATTCTTGACTTCATAACCTGGGAGTTCAATCCCGACTTGATTTCTTCACCAATCACAATCCGCTGGTACGGACTGATGTTTGCCATCGGCTTTGTCCTCGGCGCAATGGTCCTGTCGAGAATGTTTAAGCACGAAGGCGAGCGTAGCAGTTGGGTGGACTCAATCTTTGTGATTGTAGTGATTTGCACCATTGTCGGCGCGCGACTTGGTCATGTGTTTTTCTATGCTTGGGACTACTACTCGCAGCATCCGTCGGAGATACTGAAAATCTGGGAAGGCGGACTCGCAAGTCACGGCGGCGCAATAGGCATTCTTATCGGCATTTGCCTCTATTCCTACTATGTAACCAAGCGTTCTCCGCTGTGGACACTCGACCGACTGGTCGTGCCGGTTGCTATGGTGGGCGGACTCATCCGCTTGGGTAACCTCTTCAACTCCGAAATCTTCGGACACGTTACCGACCTTCCTTGGGGCTTCTATTTCGTCAACTCCGTGGAGTGGCAACGCATCTGTGTCGACAACGGTGCGATGGTTGCATGCCACCCTACGCAAATCTATGAGGCGTTGTGCTACTTCGCCCTGTTTGGGGTACTGATGTGGATGTACTGGAAGCGCAATGCAGAAGAGCGTCAGGGCTTGATTACCGGTGTGTTCTTCGCAGTGCTGTTCTCTTGCCGTTTCCTCATCGAGTTTGTAAAAAACCCACAGGAGAGTTTCGAGGTAGGAATGACGCTCAATATGGGACAATGGCTCAGCGTGCCTTTTATCGTTGCCGGCATTATCCTGATTGCTCGCGCAATGAAGCGTCCGCGCGTGGCCATCGACTACAAGAACGAATTTGCTCCTGAAGAGAAGAAAAAATAGCAACCGATGGCCGACGACTTCTTCAACTGGTTTGACCTGACCCCCTCTACAGGCGTCACCGCTGCCGATCGTCTCTGCGGCATTGGCATCGTAGTGGCCATATGCCTTGTGGTCTATTTCGCTCTCAAGAAGGTGATTTTCCCCATCGTGCAGAAAATCACAGAAAAGACCGAAGCAACCTGGGACGACCACCTTTTCAACAGCCGGGTGCTCAAACTTGCGTCCTACCTGCTGCCGTCGTTCATCGCCTATCTTTTTGTTCCGACTATATTCCACGATATGCCACTGGTGACGGCAATCGTTAGCAAAGTATTGCTTCTGCTCTCGCTGATTGTCACCACGCAGCTGGTGTGTGCCTTCATCTCGTCGTTCCAGACGATTAGTTCGGAGCACGAAATGCTAAAAAAACGTCCACTTGCCGGACTCTACCAAACGCTCAAAATCATTGCCGTGTGCATTGCCGTGATTCTCGGCATAAGCATCGTCTTCAACCGCGAGCCAAGTGTCGTGCTGACGGGCATCGGCGCATCGGCGGCAATCCTGATGTTGGTGTTCAAAGACTCGATAATGGGACTTGTGGCTGGCATACAAATAAACTACTACGACCTTTTGCGCCCGGGCGACTGGATGATTCTCGACAAGCGCGGCGCAAATGGTCTGGTGATGGAGGTGAGTCTCAACTTCGTGAAGGTGCGCAACTGGGATAACTCAATCACCACAATACCCACCTATGCCCTGATTTCGGAGTCGTTTCAGAACTACCGTGGCATGTGGGACGAGGGCGGCCGCAGAATGACCCAACTCGTGTTTGTCGACATTCAGACAATCCACGTATGCAACACCGACGAGGCTCAACGTCTGGCGGCTATGGTGCCAGGCTGTCCTGCCTATGGAGAGGACGTGACCAACCTGTTCTTCTTCCGCTACTACATGGAGCACCTTATGCGCTCCCACCCTCTTGTCACACCACAGCCCCATCTGATGGTGCGCCAGCAGCCAGCCACCCCCAACGGCTTGCCGATGGAACTCTACTGCTTCACCACCTGCACACAGTGGGTTGACTTTGAACACGTCAAGGCCGACATAGCGGAACTCGCCTATGCCTCGCTCTCAAAGTTCGGACTGAGGGCATTCCAGTCGCCATCGGGCAAAGACCTCGACAAACTGAAAAATTAACGTATGGCAAACAACAATATCATCATAAAAGGCGCGCGGGTCAACAATCTTAAAAACATAGACTTGGAGATACCGCGCGGCAAGTTTATCGTAATCACCGGACTCTCCGGCTCCGGCAAGTCGTCGCTGGCGTTCGACACCCTCTACGCCGAAGGGCAACGACGCTATGTGGAGAGTATGTCGTCCTACGCCCGCCAGTTTCTCGGACGCATGCAAAAACCGGAATGCGACTTCATCAAGGGATTGCCGCCGGCAATAGCCATCGAGCAGAAAGTGAGCACACGCAATCCGCGAAGCACCGTGGGCACGGCATCGGAAATCTACGACTATCTGCGTCTGCTCTTTGCGCGCATAGGCAAGACCTATTCGCCGGTGTCGGGCAATCAGGTGAAGAAAAACACCGTTGACGATGTTGTGGCAAAGATGCTTTCCTATCCCGAAGGCACTCGCATTGCGGTGGTTTCGCCAATCACTCTCGTGAGTAACCGCACTCTTAGCCAGCAACTCGACATCTACAAGAAAGAGGGCTTCTCACGCCTTGAATCCGACGGACAGTTTGTGCAGATCGACGATGCTACCGACGGCAGCAACTACAATCTGCTCGTCGACCGCTTGTCGGCTGCCGACGACAACGACACCGTAAGCCGGCTCACCGACTCCACCGAGACGGCATTCTACGAAGGCGACGGCCAGTGTCAACTTCTCGCCTGGTGCGAGGGTGGCATCGAGCGCACATCTTTCTCCAAACGCTTCGAGGAAGATGGCATCGAGTTTATCGAGCCTACCGACCAACTTTTCAACTTCAACAACCCTTACGGCGCATGCCCCACCTGCGAGGGTTTCGGACAGGTGCTCGGCATCGACGAAAATCTGGTAATCCCCAACAAGGCACTGTCGGTCTACGACGATGCCGTGGTGTGCTGGCGCGGAGAAAAGATGAGCCAGTGCAAGCGTGAATTTATCATCGCTGCCTCCAAACGCGGATTTCACGTGCACCGCCCCTACTACGAACTGACCGCCGAGGAGAAAAACCTGCTATGGCACGGCGCGCCTGGCATCTACGGCATCGACCAGTTTTTCGATATGGTCCGCGAAAACCAGTACAAGATACAATACCGCGTGATGCTGGCACGCTACCGGGGCAAGACCGTATGTTCCGACTGCCACGGCAGCCGTCTGCGCAAGGATGCGTTGTATGTGCAGATTAACGGCAAGACGATTGCCGACATCGTAAAGATGCCCGTAGCGGAAGTGAAGGACTGGTTTGACTCCATCCCACTCAACGAGACGGATGCCAAGATTGCCAAACGTCTGCTCACAGAGATACGCACACGCATAGGCTATCTGTGCGACGTGGGCTTGGAATACCTCACCCTCGACCGCTTGTCATCATCGCTGTCGGGCGGCGAAAGCCAGCGCATCAACCTTGCCACATCGCTCGGCAGCAGCCTCGTAGGTTCGCTCTACATTCTCGACGAGCCGAGCATCGGACTCCACTCGCGCGACACCCAGCGGCTCATCGGCGTGCTGCGCCATCTGCAACGCTTGGGCAATACCGTCGTTGTGGTAGAGCACGATGAAGAGATTATGCGCGCTGCCGACTGGATCATCGACATCGGACCGCTTGCCGGACGCAATGGCGGTAAACTCGTCTACCAAGGACCGCTCGCCGACCTCGACAAAGCCACCGACAGTCTTACGGCAAAATATCTCACTGGCGAGATGGCTGTGAGTTTGCCGAAACTGCGCCGCCGCACCCACAACTACATCGAGATTACCGGTGCAGCACAAAACAACATCAAGGGCATCGACGTGCGCTTCCCATTGCAAGTAATGACCGTGGTGACCGGCGTGAGCGGATCGGGAAAGTCAACCCTCGTGCGCGACATCCTCTACAATGCCCTGCTCCGCCATTTCGGCGAGGCCTGCGACAACACAGGGTCGTACACCGACCTGCGTGGCGACCTGCAGATGCTCAACAGCGTGGAGTTTGTCGACCAGAACCCTATCGGCAAGTCATCGCGCAGCAACGCCGCCACCTACCTCAAGGCGTTCGACGAAATCCGCCGACTCTTCGCCGACCAGCAAGGCGCGAAGCAGATGGGATTTGATGCCGGACACTTCTCCTACAATGCAGAAGGCGGTCGCTGCGAGGAATGCAAAGGCGAAGGCACGATAACCATAGAGATGCAGTTTATGGCCGACATCACGCTCGAATGCGAATGCTGCCACGGCAAGCGCTACAAGCCAGAAGTGCTTGAAATCGAATACCGAGGCAAGAACATCTACGATGTGCTCGATATGACCATCAACCAGGCCATCGAGTTTTTCGGTGAGGCAAGCGGAGGCATCGAGGCGCGCATCGTCAAGCGGTTGCTTCCACTACAGCAGGTAGGACTTGGCTACATCAAGATGGGACAATCGTCGTCCACGCTGTCGGGAGGCGAAAACCAGCGCATCAAGTTGGCTTATTTCCTCAGTCAGGAGAAACAAAAGCCGTCGATGTTTATCTTCGACGAGCCTACTACCGGTCTGCACTTCCACGACATCAACACCCTTATGGACTCTTTCAACCGACTAATCGAGAAAGGCCACACGGTGGTAATCATCGAGCACAACCTCGACGTGGTGAAATGCGCCGACCACGTAATCGATATGGGTCCGGAAGGCGGCAACGGCGGCGGCAACATCGTGTGCGCTGGCACGCCTGAAGAAATAGCCACCTGTCCCGATAGTTACACCGGGCAATTTCTGAAAGAAAAACTGAAATAAGCGCACACCGTTTTTTCAGAGACACATCTTCACGGAGTTTTACACTGATTAAACTTCGTGAAGATTTTTTGCATTTTCATTCAGTTTTCTCTTGGCAATTTATGCCCCTTTGACCAATTATTATTCGTAATTTTGTGGTCAGAAATTATGAAACACTACTTATTATGACTCTATTTGAAAGACTGACAAATGAGGCTAAAGCCCACAAGCAGCGCATCGTCCTTGCGGAAGGTGCAGAAGAGCGTACTTTGACAGCCGCCGACCATCTAATAGCCGACGACATTTGCGACATCACCCTGATTGGCAACCCTGACGAGATCAAGGACCTTGCCGCTAAGTTGGGGCTGAAAAATATCGACCGTGCCAACATCGTCAACCCTGCCGATGAGGCATTCACAGAGAAATATGCACAGTTGTTCTACGAACTGCGCAAAGCCAAGGGTATGACCATTGAAGGTGCCCGCAAGCAAGTGCTCAACCCTCTCTACCTCGGTTGCCTTCTCATTAAGAATGGCGATGCTGACGGACAGGTGTCGGGCGCACTCAGCACCACAGGCGACGTGCTCCGCGCCGCTTTCCAGATTATCAAGCCAAAGAAAGGCATCAGCGTTGTTTCCGGCGCATTCCTTATGCTTCTTCCTGAAGGGTCGCCTTACGGAACTGACGGCATGATGGTGTTTGCCGACTGCGCCGTAGTGCCTAACCCTACTGCGCCAGAACTGGCACAGATTGCAGTTTCGTCGGCAGAGACAGCCAAAGTGCTTGGCGGATTTGACCCACGCGTGGCAATCCTCAGTTTCTCGACCAAGGGCAGCGCAAAGCACGAGATGGTAGACAAGGTTATCGAGGCAACGAAAATCGCCAAAGAGATGGCACCAGAACTCGCCATCGACGGCGAACTTCAAGCCGATGCAGCCATCGTGCCGTCTGTTGGCAAGAGCAAAGCGCCGCAAAGCGACATTGCCGGCACAGCCAACGTGCTCGTGTTCCCATCGCTCGAAGTGGGCAACATTGCCTACAAACTCGTACAGCGCCTGAGCGGAGCGCAAGCCATCGGTCCGGTGCTCCAAGGTCTCGCAAAGCCGGTCAACGACCTGTCGCGCGGATGTAGTTGGGAAGACATCTACAAAACTGTAATCATCACTTGTAACCAAAGCATAATCGCCAATCAACAATGAAAATTCTCGTCCTCAACTGTGGCAGTTCGTCGGTGAAATACAAACTGATTGAACTCGACGATGCCTCGCAGAATGTACTCGCCGAAGGCGGCGTGGAAAAGGTGGGCTTGCCCGACTCTTTTCTGAAGTTCAAATACAACGGTGAGAAGGTGACAGTCACCACCTCGATGCCTAACCACAATGTGGCTATCCGCATCATCCTCGACACCCTTACAAGCGCGAAATACGGCTGCATCAAGAATTTCGACGAAATCGACGCAGTAGGTCACCGCGTGGTGCACGGAGGCGAGAAATTCAACTCAAGCGTACTCATCACAGACGAGGTTATCGCTAAGGTGAAGGAATGCTACGACCTGGCTCCACTCCACAACCCTGCAAACATTGTGGGCATCGAAGCCATCAGCGACATTATGCCCGATGTGCCACAGGTTGGCGTGTTTGACACAGCCTTCCACCAGACAATGCCTGCACGCGCCTATATGTATGCCCTGCCCTACGAGGCTTACGAGAAATACGGTGTGCGCCGCTACGGCTTCCACGGCACAAGCCACCGCTATGTGGCTCGCCGCTCGTGCGACTTCCTCGGGCTGCCCTACGAGCAGCAGCGCATCATCACTTGCCACATCGGCAACGGCGGTTCAATCACTGCCGTGAAGGACGGCAAGTCAATCGACACGTCAATGGGACTCACTCCTGTTGAAGGCTTGATGATGGGCACTCGCTGCGGCGACGTTGACCCGGCTGCGCTTCTCTATCTTCAGGAGAAAGAGCACCTCGACAATGCTGGCATGCAGAAACTCATCAACAAGCAGAGCGGACTGACCGGCATCTCTGGCATTTCGTCGGATATGCGCGACATCACTGATGCCATCGAGGCTGGCAACAAGCGTGCCGAACTGGCATTCGATATGTACGGCTACCGCATCGTGAAATACATAGGTGCCTACACTGCCGCTCTCGGCGGAGTTGACGTGATTGTGTTTACCGCTGGCGTAGGCGAAAACCAAATCCAACTGCGCGAGCGTGTTTGCAAGCAACTCGCATTCCTCGGCATCGACTTCGACGCAGAGCGCAACAACTGCCGCGGCGAAGAGGTGGAAATCACTCGTCCAGGCTCGAAAGTGCGCGTGGTGGTAATCCCAACCGACGAGGAGTATATGATTGCCTGCGACACTAAGGCTATCGTTGAACAACAGAAATAACCATAACCTCCTATAACTACAGACTGCATCATTGGCGGACACTCTCCGACGTGGTGCAGTCCGTTGTTTTTCGATATGATACTCAAGAAATTAACTCTTGGCATAGCATTAAAACTGGTCGGTAAAGCCATCCTTGTCTTCATCATTGTGTCGGTTGCCAGCGTGATTGCCTACCGGTGGATACCAGTGAAATGGACACCGCTGATGACGATACGCAACATCGAGCGGAAACATGACGGCAAAGAAGCGAAATGCCTGCACAAATGGATGTCGCTACGGGAAATGTCGGCTGATATGCCGATGGCAGTCATCGCCTCCGAGGACAGCCGGTTTGCAAGCCATCACGGCTTCGATTTCGTGGAAATCCGGAAAGCCATGAACGAGGCAAACAACGGAGGACGGCACCGCGGCGCAAGCACCATCAGCCAGCAGACGGCAAAGAACGTGTTTCTGTGGCCTACATCGTCGTGGGTGAGGAAAGGATTTGAAGCCTACTTCACCGTCCTTATCGAGACGTTCTGGAGCAAAGAGCGGATAATGGAAGTGTATCTCAACTCCATCGAGACCGGAGATGGGCTCTATGGCGTAGAAGCCGTGGCAGAAGAGAATTTCGACCGCACGGCTGACCAGTTGACAGCACGTCAGTGCGCACTCATAGCCGCCACCCTGCCCAATCCGCGCCGCTTCGACTCCGCCAATCCGTCGGCATATATGAAGAAACGCCGCTCGCAGATACTCCGCCAAATGCGCCTCATCCCCAAGTTTCCGGCAGATACCGACGATTAGCACGAAAAAGCCATCGAAATCCCATTATGGTGAAGGCGTATCTCGACGGACAGGTCAAAGACTAACCTCACCGCCACCCATACTAAAACGAGGGTGTGTCGAAACCGGCACACCCTCGTTCTTTTTATCCTTTATCCTTGGCTGACTACAATTCGTAGTCTACGCAACCGCGCATCTCCTTGTGCTCACCGAGCAACGATGCCGCAGCCACATGGGCAGGATGCTTAGCGTAGACCTCCACATCAGCCATCTTGTCGACGATTGCCGTCAACACAACGTCCCACGACTCGGCAGGGTTGTCGTTAAGACCCACCTCAATCGAGCGCAACACGTCAATCTTTTCAGGCAACGCCTCGAGGGCGGCCTTGAACTGCGAAGCCACGGCGCGGCGCTCTTCTGCCGTGCCTTTGAGTTTAAACATTACAATATGCTTTACCATAGCGATTTATTGTTTTATTTGTTATACATACGCTCGCGGGCTGCCTGCACTTTTTCGTCGGTGAGGTAGTCGTCGAAGTCCATAATCTTGTCAATGATGCCGTTTGGTGTGAGTTCAATCACACGGTTGCACACGGTTTGGATAAATTCGTGGTCATGGCTCGACATCAAGATGTTGCCCTTGAATGCCTGCAACGTGTTGTTGAACGCCTGAATCGACTCAAGGTCGAGGTGGTTGGTTGGCGAGTCGAGCACAAGCGTGTTGGCATCGGTCATCATCATCTTCGCAATCATGCATCGCATCTTCTCACCACCCGACAGCACCGAAGCCTTCTTCAGTACCTCTTCGCCCGAGAAAAGCATCTTGCCGAGGAAGCCCTTAAGATAGATTTCGCTGGAGTCGTTGCTGTACTGGCAAAGCCAATCAACGAGGTTGAGGTCAGTGTTGAAGAACGATGTATTATCGAGAGGCAGATACGCAGTGGTGATTGTCTGACCCCAATCGTAGGTGCCGGCATCAGCCTTGCGGTTGCCGTTGATGATTTCAAACAGGGCTGTCATTGCGCGTGGGTCGTGGCTGAGGAACACCACCTTGTCGTTCTTCTCTATTTGGAAGTTCACGTCGTCGAAGAGCAAATCACCGTCCTGAGTAGCCTTGAGACCCTTTACCTCAAGAATCTTGTTGCCCGGCTCGCGGTTCGGAGTGAAAATAATGCCCGGATAGCGGCGCGACGACGGCTGAATCTCCTCGACGTTGAGTTTTTCGAGCATCTTCTTGCGGCTCGTTGTCTGCTTTGACTTTGCCACATTCGCGCTGAACCGCTGGATAAATTCCATCAACTCCTTGCGCTTCTCCTCTGCCTTCTTGTTGGCCTGCTGTTGCTGGCGGAGAGCCAACTGGCTCGACTGGTACCAGAAACTGTAGTTGCCGGCGAAGAGTGATATCTTATTGTAGTCAATGTCGAGGGTGTGGGTTGAAACGGCATCGAGGAAGTGACGGTCGTGGCTTACCACAAGCACCGTATTTTCGCAGTTTGCCAGATAGTTTTCCAGCCAAGCCACCGTTTCGAGGTCAAGGTCGTTGGTAGGCTCGTCGAGGAGTAGGTTGTCGGGGTTGCCAAAGAGAGCCTTTGCCAAAAGCACACGCACCTTTTCCTTACCACTGAGGTCCTTCATCAGCATATAGTGCTTGTCTTCCTTAATGCCGAGACCGCTGAGCAGAGCCGCCGCGTCGCTCTCGGCATTCCAGCCGTCGAGTTCGGCAAACTTCTCTTCCAGTTCCGAAGCGCGGATGCCGTCGGCATCGCTGAAATCCTCCTTGGCGTAGAGGGCATCCTTCTCCTTCATGATAGCCCAAAGCACAGAGTGTCCTTGGAGCACAGTGTCCATAACCGAGAACTCGTCAAACTCAAAGTGGTCCTGACTCAGCACCGACATACGTTCGCCCGGTCCCTGCTGCACCATACCGTGGGTAGGTGTCAGTTGTCCGGAAAGGATTCTCATCAACGTACTCTTGCCGGCACCGTTGGCACCGATAATGCCGTAGCAGTTGCCCTGCGTGAACTTCAGGTTTACTTCCTGAAACAGCACACGCTTGCCGAACTGCATTCCTAAATTGCTTACTGCTATCATATCTTACCTAAAATATATCTTTTTTAGTGTCCTTAAAATCAAGGTGCAAAGGTACAAATTTTCCGCGACTCTGCCAAGAGTGTCTAAAATTGGAAAAGGGCTGCAAAAACCACTCGGTGATTGCCCACGGCGTGCTCACCTATGGCGATGGTTGCCGACTTGTCAAACTCGCCGTAGTGGGCGTTGGTATACATATATTCCACGCCGAATTTCCAGTGCGGCAGATTGTAGGTCAATTCAGCCGCCACCGTCGCCAATTGTCCGAGACCGCTGTTCACACCGGTGCCGTAGATTGCCGATGCGTCAAGCAGATCGTCCTTTGTGCCGAGGTTGCGCAGATAGCCGGCAAAGATGCCGGGACGGAGACGGTTCTTGGTACCGTAAACAAAGTTTACCCACGTCGACGACACACGAATCGGGGTGTAGGTCTGCTCGCCGGTCACATCATCGCGGTGCGACACGCCGAAACCGCCCACGCCGCTCGCCTGGGTGAAGTTCGACCCAAACACCGTCTTTGCTGCAAGAGAGAAATTGTCGCCCACATATTTCAAATGCGCCTCTGCCGACACCGTTGTGATGCGCTCGCTCACCTTATAGGTTGCGCCACGCTGGCTGACAGACTGCGTGCGTGGCACAAGACTTGTCATGTCAACACCCACACCGGCTGTCAGTCCGCCGACACGGCGGCTGCGGTAGTCAACATTGACTGCCACCTCCGGCACACAGCCGTTTTTGAGGAATTGCTGACTCTTCTGCGAGCCGGTCTCCCCCACCGCATTGCTCTTCGGACCTGCCGACAGATACTGCGACTGCCACAACGCCGTAGCCTTGAGATTCCAATGACCTTTCGTCAGACGGTATGCCACCTGCGGCGCACGGCTGAAAGGCTGATACGGCGCACCCATATTGAGGTTCATCACCTCCGGCGCAACGTCGCCATAGAAAGGATGCCAAGTCTGACCTACAAGCAGCGAGGAGTTCTTGAAACCGAGTTGGAAATAAGCCTGACGCAGACGCACCATATAGTAGTTTGTGCCGCCGCCACGGAAGTCGAGTTCTACCTTTGCCGATGTGGTAATCTTGCCGCCGAGTTTCGGTCCTGTGAGATCCACGCCCAGACGTGTATACATCGTGTACAGCGACCCGTCGGCGTGTGCATTGAGGTCCTTACCCACAGCATCGTAGTCGTGGTCCTTCGGGTACATGTAAAACAATCCGTCCACGCTCTCCGAGTTCGACCGGCTATTGTAGAACAAATCGGCACGAATCTGCCCATAGAATTTGTAACTGAAATCCTTCTTCTGCGCCACCGCGCATACCGCCATTCCCAAGGCAACGGCAACCGTAAAAACTTTCTTTACCATCTCTCCTAAAACAATAAAAAAATCCCGCACCGATAGCGCAGGACCGTGAAACTTTGTACGCCCGTGGGGAGTCGAACCCCAATCGTCGGAACCGGAATCCGATATTCTATCCATTGAACTACGGGCGCATTTTTTCGATTAGCGTTGGCAAAAGTACAAAATAAATGTTAGCTTTGCAAAAAGGTTTGCACAGAATAATGAATGTTAAGATAGAAGACGGTTGGAAAAATGAACTTGCCGGGGAGTTTGAGAAAGACTATTTCCGCAATCTTGTGACTTTTGTAAAAAACGAATATGCCACAACGCAGGTTTTTCCTCCCGGCAACGAAATTTTCGCAGCCTTCGATGCCACTCCGTTCGACAAGGTGAAGGTGGTGATCCTCGGGCAAGACCCCTATCACGGCGAGAATCAGGCCAACGGATTGTGCTTCTCGGTGAACGACGGCATCCAGTTTCCGCCGTCGCTACTCAACATTTTCAAGGAAATAAAAGCCGACATCGGCACCGACGTGCCGCAGTCGGGCAATCTGGTGCGCTGGGCAAAGCAGGGAGTACTCCTGCTCAACGCCACCCTCACGGTGCGCGCCCACCAGGCGGCATCACATCAAGAACACGGCTGGGAAACCTTCACCGACGCAGTGATTGAGCATCTCGCCACACGGCGCGAGCACCTCGTGTTTCTGCTTTGGGGGTCATACGCCATCAAGAAAGGCCAGTTTATCGACCGTAGCCGCCATCTGGTGCTCACCTCGCCCCATCCGTCGCCACTGTCGGCGCACCGGGGATTTTTCGGCAACCACCATTTCTCACAAGCAAATGCCTATCTGCAACAGCACGGCAATTCACCGATAATATGGTAAGCCTATGAACAGACTGATCATCACCGGCATACTTGTACTGGCTTCACTGCAAGCCGTTGCCGCCGACACCCAGACGCGCATCTTTTCCTCTTCCATCCGCTCATTGAGAGCCTGCGTGGAGGGCGACTACTATGCGCCGGCGGTAGTGGAACTGAACGGCGACAGCCGCATCCGTATCGAATTTGACGACATCAACCCGGAACGGCAATACCTGCGCTACTCTCTGCTCCACTGCGATGCCTCGTGGCAACCGTCACAGTTGGTGGAGAGCGACTATGTTGACGGCTTCAACCAAGCCGACGTGGAGGACTATGCGTTTTCGTCGGGCACTTTTGAGCAATACGTGCACTACGGCATCAGTCTGCCCAACGATGACATGCCGATACTCCTGTCGGGTAACTACCTACTGAAGGTATACCCCGAGGACGACCCCGACAAGGTACTCGTGCAACAACGGTTCTGCGTTGTGGAGAAACGTGTGGGCATCAGCGTGGCAGTATCCTCACGCACAGATGTAGACTACAACGACTGCCATCAGCAACTGTCGGTGACCGTCGACAGGGCTGACTACGACATCAACAATCCCTATGACGACTTGAAGATTGTGGTCACCCAAAACTCACGCAGCGACAACGAGGCGACCGTAACCCACCCTCTGAGTGTGAGCGGCAACAGCATTGTCTATGAGCACGACCGGTCGCTCATCTTCCCCGGCGGCAACGAGTTCCGTCGGTTTGAGATGACCACCACCCACTATGCCGGTATGGGCATTGCCGGCTACACCTACAGTGCGCCCTACCACCACGCCGTGCTTGAGACCGACTTGCCACGCTGGGGCAAACAGTACGTCTACGACCGCACCCAATACGGACGGTTCACCATCCGCGAGAGCGATGCCTACAATTCCGACACTCAGGCGGACTATATGATTGTTCACTTCTCACTGAAGATGCCGAGGCTGCAAGGCGGTGATATGTATGTCGACGGTGAATTTACGCAACATCTGTTCCGCAACGCTAATCGTATGCACTACGACGAGGAAACCGGATGCTACGAACTCGACCTTCCGCTGAAACAAGGCGCCTACAACTACCAATACCTCTGGCTTCCCGACGGACACAGCGTGGCGCAGACTGCCAAGGTTGAAGGCGACCACTATCAGACGGTCAACGAATACCAAGTGCGCGCCTACTATCGTGTGCCGGGCGAACGCTATGACCGACTCGTAGGCTACGGCATAATCTATTCTGGACGATAATTCTGTTGATTGGGCAAATATCACGCCCAACAAAGTTAAATGCATACTAAAAGCGCATTTTTTATGCGCTTTTGTTTTGTCAATTCTCCAAATAGCGATACATTTGTAATGTGTTTTTCATGGTATTAGATTTAAGGTTAATTAAGATTGGTTGTCGTGAGACAATCAATTTTTTTTCAAATGAACGTGGCGAGACAAAGAGTTGTCCGCCACGTTTTCTTATTTTACCTGTCCAAACAAAAAATTGCACGGTATTTGCTATGCCTACAATAAAAGCATAGCAATATGAACGGACAAGAAAAATTCAGCGAGGTAATTGCCTCATCAACCCCTACTTTAGTCGACTTTTTCGCCACTTGGTGCGGCCCGTGCAAGATGATGCTCCCCATCCTTGAAGAGTTAAAACAGAAACTCGGCGACAAGGTTAGAATAATCAAAATCGACGTGGACAACAATGAGCAGTTGGCTATGGCATACGGCATCCAGTCGGTGCCTACAATGATACTCTTCAAGGACGGCATTGAGCGCAACCGACTCATCGGCGCTCGCCGACTCGCCGACCTCGAAGCCGCCATCAGCGACATTGCCTGATAGCGGCTAATATGGTCAACTAATCGTCAAGACGTGAATCAAGGCTCTTGCGGCCAAGATAGAATGCGCAGGCGCGAACCTCTTTGGCATCTGTTGCAAAGGGTTTGGTGTAGAGTGCGGAATCCTTTGTAGGCTCGCTACCATCAAGGGTGTAGCGAATTTCAGCGGCAGGATACTGGCTGTTCATCACCACCTTTCCGCCAACCTTGTCGATACCCGGCTGCGCCACGTGGAAGCAGAATCCAGCCTTTTGCAACGACGGCAACTCAAAGTCGCCGACAAGACGATTAAATTCTGCCTTTGTCTGCCCCGGCAGAAGTGTTGCGTTCCAGCCTCGCTCGCACAGGCCGAAAATCTTAGGGAACACATAGTATTCCACCATATCGAAATTGCGAATTGTTTCAGAAAACAACTGTCCCTGCACGCCTATGATGTTGCTCTTTGCATCGGCACGGAGCGGAAGTTTGGCATCCTGCATTGCCATATCGAGCGGCTTGCCGGAAATCGTTTCCGTTGAAGAGTGGTACACGTCGAACGGACGCGCATCCCAAGAGCGGAACTCGTCGACATATCCGCCCCACGACAAGCCCGGCTCGTCGGGATGGGCGTTGTAGCACATATCGAGATAGAAATTGCTCACGTTGCACAGCAGCACTGGATAGCCGTTGTTTGCCACCAAATAAGGGACAATGTCACTGTTCCATTCCGCCACCGTGCTCCAGCAGTTTACTGCGCCAAACTTGTCGCGCAACGCATTGTCAGTAGCCTCACTATGGTTCATTGCCGACTCCTGCCAGCCACCGATGCGGTAGCCCTTGGCGGCAACCATATCGGCAATACGCGTGATGTAGTACTCCTCAACATCATGAGTCGACGACAGCCCTTTGTCAGCCATCAGTTTCTTCACGGCAGGTGATTTCGCCCACGGATCGCGCGGCACTTCATCGCCGCCCACGTGGATGTAGGGCAATGGTACACCAGCCTCGCGATACATCAATATCAGTTCGTTGGTAACCTTGTCCATCAGCCGGAACGTGCCCTCCATTGCCGGGTTGAGCACATTGTCGTTGTAGCCCTGCGCAGAGGTATAGTCCGACGTGTCGTCATCGTCCCACACCTGATAATAGCGTGCAGCCTCTGGATCGCTTCCCACGAGGTTGCGGTAGCGAGCCTTCATCGCAACGATGGCGGCGCGGGCGTGACCCGGCGATTCGATTTCAGGTACGACCTCGATGCCGCGTGCATAAGCGTAACGCAGAAAATCAACGAACTCCGCCTTGGTTATATAGCCGTTTGACGTAGTACTATAGTCATTCGGATTGCCGTTGCCGGCATACGTCTGAAACAGGAAATCCGTTTCCTTTTCAGTCATTCCCCGACGGCCGCCCACCGCCGTAAGTTCCGGCAAGCCCGGAATTTCGATGCGCCATCCCTCGTCGTCGGTGAGGTGAAACTGCAAGCGGTTAATCTTGTATATAGCAAGGCGGTCGACAAGTCGCTTCACATTATCCAACTGCGAATAGTCGCGCGCCACATCGAGCATCATACCCCGATGGTGAAAGTCGGGCCAGTCGCAAATCGTTGCTTCCGGCACCTCTGGCTTGTCGGCATTGCGCTCCACAAGGCGTGCCAGCGTTTTGACGCCGTTCATCACTGCATCGGCGGAAACGCCGCGCACCTCGATGCTGTCGGAGGAAAGCGAGAGTTCATAGTACTCACCGTTAGACCGCGCCTCGCCGTCGAGAGCCTCAGATGCACTCATCAGCGACAGTCGCACTTCAAGGGTCTTTGAGCCACTGCCGCTGAGCGCCGCATTGGCATATTCCGCCTCGCGCTGAAGTCCGTCGGAAGCATAGACACACATCGTCGACGACAAGTCAACCTTTCCGCTGCCCTCCTTTACCGACTTCACTGCCGGCAGGATGCTGAACGGACTCAACTCAACCTGCTTTTCAGGGTTAACCTCCGCATTTATCCTGAACCGGCGCTGTCCTGTAGGGAAGCCCTCTATGTGACGGAACGACGACCAACCGAGAGGCGTAACCTCAAGATGCACTGGCCGCGCAATGCTGTCGCCATCAAAGGCAAAATGTGCGCCTGAAGGAGCGTAACTGACAGTGCGCACCTCTCCGCGCGCACGGAAACTGACAACAATAGAGTCGCCAGGATTGAACACGAGATTTTCGACCGGCGACAGTTTGTAGTATCCCTGCGCAACCTTACTCAACTTCAACCGCACGTCCTTGCCGAGCGGCATAGGGTTGCGAGTGAAGGTGTTGTAGTAGATTGCCCAATCGTCAGCCAAGGTCATTTTGCTGACATTCTTCACCACAAATGTATAGGTAAAGTCACGGTTTCGGGTATTCGTTCCGTCAAGACGCCAAGCAAGCGTGAGCGGACTTTCGTGGACGGTAGCGGTCAATGAGCCCGACACGGCGAGTGCTATTGCGACAAGCGACAAATGCTTCATAGTTCAGGATTTTATGGATTTCTACAATTGGTTGTTTTCAAATTTGTCAGCAATGTTCTGACAAGCGTCATCAAGCAAGTCGAGCACCGTTTCAAAGCCCTCCGAGCCCCCATAATAAGGGTCGGGAATGCAGTCGAAAGTCTTCATCTGGCGGAAATAGGACGCTATGCGCTTCACCTTTTCCATATCTTCGACCGTCGGAGCAAGGCGGCGCAACTTGTCGTAGTTGCTGTCGTCCATCGCCAAAATGAGGTCAAAACGATCAAAGTCAGCCTCTCTCACAGGGCGGCTGAGGTGAGTCAGATCCAAGCCACGGCGGTGGGCATGCACCCTCATCCGCTGGTCGGGAAGGTCGCCCTCGTGATATGACGACAATCCGGCTGAGTCCACCTCTATCCTGTCTGCCAAGCCGCGCTCATCAATGATGCGCTGCATCACTCCCTGCCCGGCTGGCGAGCGGCAGATATTGCCAAGACACACAAAGAGAATTTTGTAACGTGTTCCGCGTTCCATATTATTTCGTTTTTCTTAGTTATCAATGAGTTGCCTTCCACCAGGCGGTTGTTTCCTTCGTGGAAGTGTATCGGTGAGTACTCGGATCGCTTACCGACACGCCGCTGCAATTTGCCAGATAGGCACGCCCAGCGGCACTTGTGTAGTAGTAAGGCGTATGCACCTCATAGACGACAGTCTTTGCCAACTGGGTGTTAAATTCGTCCAGCAGTTCAGTGTTGTCGCCCACCATACGCGTAACATAGTCGCCGAGGTCGTAGAAAATCACCGGGTTGAAATAGTCCAGTTGCTGCACCTTTACAAGGGCTTCGTCGGAGATGGTGCATTGCGCATTGATGCGCTTCATCACTGCGGCAAGTGCGTCGACCTGCGAGCAGTCTATGAGCGACAATGTGCCGTAGGGCAAGCGGTAGTTGGAATAGAACGAGTAAAATCCCGAGCAGACCGACTTCAGGTCGGGCGCGCCGAGAAGATATGCGCCGACGGTCGAATACGGAAGCCCTTCCGCCAAGATTTCGCACGGCGAAGCAACAATATAGTCGGTGATGGTGCGCATATCGTAGATTGCCTCGATTGAAGCCATATAGCACACATCGAAAGCGATATAGTCGAAATGCAGTCCGGCAGCATTCACGCCGTCCACGAAGTCTGTTATGTCAATCTGCCACGTTCTGTTTGACCCGCCGAAAAAGCGTGTCGGGTAGCCGGCATCGTCGCTCTTTTGGCGGATGCTGCGCTGCGCTGACGTTGATGTGCCGAACAAAGCCTTCGGCAGCCAGCCATAGCCGTGGCATCCGGTGACCATCGAATAGGAGCGCGACGGCGACAACGACTTCACGTCGCCAAGCAGCGAGGCTATACCATCGGCGGTAGTGATGTCGAGATTGGTATAGGTCTTGAGGGTGTTGCGAACTGTTTTGCCGCCGGTCGGGACAATCTCAAAAAGCGTTGACTCAGTCGACGAAGTAGCGAAGTACACCACCACCCTCTGGCTTCCAAGACCCTTGCTTGCGATTACCGCCTCCATATCCTTAACATTAGCAGCCAGCGTTTCCGTTAGGTTGCCTGTCCAGGGCATAAACATCAGCAATGTGCGGTCAACCGTTTCGTCCTTTTCCATTTCATCGTGGCAGGCCGACATAGCAACTGCCATAAAGCAGACTATCCCTATTATTATCGTTTTCAGAATGGTTCTCATATCAAATCAAATTATTTTCATCCGTCTAACTGTCATAGACATTGCCATATTCTTAAACTCTTATTTATCCTTTACCGTTTTCCCAATCAGCAAAAACGCCAATATTCTGTTTTTTCCCACTGCCCAATTTGCACCGAGTGCTGCAAGGACGATGAAAAACGCGAAAAATGCAGCGACCGCCGCCGTAGGCAGAAACGTCAGACCGATGGCACGCATCGGCTCTTGCAACGGTGTGAGCGGAAACAGGAAGAAATAATGCAGCAGGTAGATGCCAAGACTCTCATTGCCGAGGAGCGTGAAGAACCGACCCACGCGCGTTGCGGCGAATTTATCCACATCGGCACGATAGACCAGCCCGAAGGTCAAGAGCATCAGTGACGCTTGAAGCACAGGCTTGTCGATAAAGCCGTGCCACGACGGAAGCATCGGGAACTCCCATTCGTAGGATGCCACATACCATGTGCAGAAGAACGCCACCGCTGCCACGACAAACACGACCGGCTGCAACGCCATCCGGCGAAATCCGTCGGCATATTTGCGTGCAAACACACCCATCATAAACACCGGGAAAAACTGCGTGAGCAACCCAATGCCGATAGGGTCGTAGTTTGCATCTGCATCCGAGACAAGCGGTCCCACCAAAACCAGAGCCACATAGGCAATCAATGCCATCGCGACTTGCAGACACGCACTCTTAGTCAACCGCATCAACCGTGAAAGTCCGGCATAGACGAGCACCACCTCAAAGAGGCACAAAGTGAACCAGTAGCCATCCTTCCAATAGGTTGTAAGCAACTGCGGCCACGACTGCGATAGCGGCGACATCAGTTTGCTGTGCGGAAAATACCACATCCACAAGGCACTGACGGCGAGAAACGGCACAATAAGTTGGAAGAACCGCTTCCTAACGTTTGGCAACGCAAACTCGCCCTGCTCCGAGATTTTATAGGTAAAGTAGCCACTTATAAAGAAAAACACCGGCATGTGGATTTCTCCGATAATCTTGAAAGTCACCGCACTGTCGATGCCACGGATGCACATAGTGAGCACGTGCCCCATAACCACGAGATAGATGGCAATGCCCTTGAGAATGTCGAACGAAGCAAGCCGTTTTTTTCCTGTCGCCATAAGAATCGCTGATTTGATTGGTCAAACTACTTGCAAAGTTAACGTTTCGCAACCATTATTCAAAGGAATAACCTTTTTGATTTCAACACAAACGGCACGCCCGATACACATTTTGTGGCATCACATTTTTTTGTTAGGCTCGGATGTGCTAATTTTGCACATTGTACGTACAAGAAAGAATTTATGGATATATCTGTTATCGTTCCGCTGTTCAACGAGGCGGAATCGCTGCCCGAATTGGAAGCGTGGATTGAACGCGTGATGAAGGCCAACGGGTTCTCTTATGAGATAATTTTTGTGAACGACGGTTCGACCGACGCTTCTTGGTCGGTAATCAACGACCTCAAGGCAAAGAATCCTTGCGTGAAGGGCGTTTGCTTCCGCCGCAACTACGGCAAGTCGCCGGCTCTCAACGTGGGCTTTGGGCGCGCCGAAGGCGACGTGGTCATCACTATGGACGCCGACCTTCAGGATAGTCCCGACGAAATTCCAGAACTTTACCGTATGATTACCGAGGACGGCTACGATCTTGTGTCGGGCTGGAAGCAGAAACGCTACGACCCTCTGTCGAAAACCATTCCTACAAAACTTTTCAACGCTACGGCACGCAAGGTGAGCGGCATTGGCAACCTGCACGATTTCAACTGCGGTCTCAAGGCTTACCGCAAGGACGTGGTGAAGGACATCGAGGTCTATGGTGAGATGCACCGCTACATCCCCTACCTTGCCAAGAACGCTGGATTTGCACGCATCGGCGAGAAGGTGGTTCACCACCAGGCTCGCAAGTACGGCACAACGAAGTTCGGACTCAACCGCTTTGTCAACGGCTACCTTGACCTGCTCAGCCTCTGGTTCATATCGAAGTTCGGCGGCAAGCCGATGCACATCTTCGGTTTCATCGGCTCGATAATGTTTCTCATCGGCTTCATCGCGGCAATCGTGGTGGGCGCAATGAAACTCTGCGCTATGTATGCCGGCGAATCCTACCGCCTTGTAACCGACTCGCCGTATTTCTTCATTGCGCTGACAATGATGCTTCTCGGCTCACAGTTTTTCCTGGCCGGGTTCATCGGCGAACTCATAGCACGCAATGCCGCCGGCCGCAACAATTACCAGATCAGGGAGGAAATTTAAGCGGATGAACGGCCTACGCAACATATTGCTGGCTTTGTCGATAGGCATTGTCGTGTGGCTCGCCTCCTGCGACTCCAACGGTTGCGAGGAGAATTCGAGCAGTCTGCCACTCGCCGGGTTCTATTCGTCGTCGAGCAAATCGGCGATAACAATCGATTCGCTTACGGTCTACGGCATCGGCGCTCCGGGCGACTCTGCCATTATCCGCAACCAGTCGTTGACACAGCAAGTCTATCTGCCTTTCGACGTGGACACCACCTGTTGCCGGTTTGTGATTACCTACAATCAGCAAAACCTTGCTGCAATCGGTGCTGCCGACACAATCACGGTGAACTACGACTGTGTGCCGTACTTCTACTCAAAGGACTGCGGCGCATTCTACATCTTTGACGTCAACGACATCACGGTGACCACCAACTATATCGACTCGATACAGATGCCTCGCCGACGCATTGACAACACGAACACCGAAAACATCAAGATATTTTTCCGGACATCGGAGGCCGACGGACAATGAAACTGAGAGATGCATCAATTCTGATAGGCATCGCGCTGCTTTCGCTTGCCGGAATTATGGCAACGGCGCAGCGCAAGGTAACGCCCGTGGCTTCGAGCGACGAACTGAAGCCTGTGACCAAAGAGGAGTTGAAGGAGATAAAGCGTCAGGAGAAACTACGCTTCCTGCGCACCGACTCTCTAACACTCGACTCTCTGCGCCGCGACTCCATCGACAGGGCGTCGAAGAAAGTGTACCGTCCGACGCTGATGGGAGCAACCGTGGGCGTGAACTTCTGGGGACCGCTGATGCGACTTTTGGGCAGGGACTACGGCGACTGCGACGCATGGGTAGCCGTGAACTTCAAGAACCGCTACATTCCTGTGGCTGAAGTGGGTTTCGGTCAAGCCAACACCTCGCCGGAGGACGGCAACTTCACCTACAAGAGTAAGTTGGCCATCTATGGCAAAATCGGAATGAACTACAATTTCATGTTTGCCAAAGACCCTAAATACCAACTTTACGCCGGTGTGCGCGTAGGTGCGTCGCGATTCAACTACGACATCACCAACATCTCGCTGGGCAACGGCTACTGGGGCAAAGACAACAAGACGTTTGACATCACCGGGCAGAGCGCGTCGGCGATATGGGGCGAAGCCGTGGCTGGCATACAGGTGGAACTCTTCAAGAACTTTTCTCTCGGTTGGGCTGTGCGCTACAACTTCCCGTTCCACGTGAAGGACACCCAAAACTCGCGGCCATACTACATCCCTGGCTACGGAGTGCGCGACAGTCATCTGAATGTCAGCGTGTCGGTGGCTTACACCATTCCTTTCCACAAGGACAAGGACAAGCAGACCCAACCCTACCGCCCGACAACCAACCCGATGGACACAATCATCGTGCCTGAACGGCGGTTGCCAAACGACTCGATTGAATAAAGCAATCTCCTAAACGAAACAAGAAATATCAACGTGAAACGGATATTGACATACATAATTTGCATCGTAGTTGCACTCTCCGCAGCGGCCAAAAAGAAGCAGAATCTGGAGCCAGGCTACTCCTGGACCGCAAGCGGTCCGCTTGGGCTAAGAGTGGCATCTACCATCGACACGCTCTACAGCGGCTACCACCGTCAGTTTGTGCCGTCGATGTCGACCGACGCCTATGCCTCAACCGGCAACTTCGGCACGGCTGGTATCAACGAGATTTTCTTTGAACGCAAAGACTGGTCGGATTTTATCTTTGCCGATGTGCTTGACCACTGGACGCACAGCGCAGAGAAGCAACGCTACTACAACACTCGCATACCGATGACCCTGCTGTCCTACAGTTGGGGCGGCGGCCGCAACTCTGGTCAGGACCGGCTGAAAGGCGAATTTTCGGGCAATGTGAACAAGCGGCTGCAGTTTGGCGCACGAGTTGACTACCTCTACTCCAAGGGCGGCTACGACAACCAGGCACTGAGCAACTTCGGCTGGGGATTCTCGTCGTCGTACACCGGCGACCGCTACGAGTTGCAGGCAATGATGCATAGTTTCAACTCCGTAAACCACGAAAACGGCGGCATCACCGACGACCTCTACATCACCGACCCGGCACAGTTGCAAGGTGGCGACTCGAAAATCGACGCCAAGTCAATCCCGGTCAACCTGTCGTCGGCATTCTCTCGCATCAAGGGAGGTGAATTTTACATGAACCACCGCTACAAGGTGGGCTACTATCAAGAACTGCCAAAAGCCGAGGGCGACACCGTGGCAAAGCGCACCTATGTGCCAGTGTCGAGTTTCATCTGGACATTTGACTACAAGACCAACACCCACAAATTCATCAACGAGAGTGCCACGGAGGATGCTTCGTACTTCACCAACAACTATCTAAGTACTACAGGCACCAACGAAGAAACAAAATACTGGCGTTTGCGCAACACCGTAGGTCTCGACCTCATCGAAGGCTTCAAGAAGAACGCCAAGTTCGGACTGTCGGCCTACGCCACCCACGAAATCCGCAAATACACCCAAGTGGTCGACACAATGCTTACGAGCAGTTACAAGCCCGAAGGGCTGACCACGTTTCCCGACATAAGCATCGACCACAAGACCACTGAAAACCTCCTTTGGGTAGGCGGACAGTTGACCAAGCAACGCGGCTCAATACTCACCTACGCCGCAACGGCGCAGTTCGGACTCGTAGGTCCAGTGGCAGGCGACATCGACGTGAGCGGCACGGTAAGCACACGCTTCCGCCTACTCGGCGACACCGTGCGCATCACCGGCGAGGGCTTTTTCAAGAATACGGAAGCGCCGTTCCTGACGAAACGCTTCATCTCCAACCACTTTGCCTGGCAGAACGATTTCGGCAAGATCCGCCGCGTGCGTGTAGGCGGCACACTCGACATCCCCCACACCTGGACCACATTCTCCGCCGGCGTGGAGAACCTGCAAAACTATGTGTACTTCAACAACGATGCACTCCCCACACAGGAAAGCGGAAGTGTGCAGGTGTTGTCGCTCAGTCTGAAGCAAGGGTTGCATTTCAAGGCTTTCAACTGGGAGAACTCGATAACCTATCAGACAACGAGCAAGGAAGACGTGCTGTCGCTGCCGAAACTATCGGTCTACAGCAACCTCTACTTCAAGTTTATGATAGCCAAAGTACTATTTGTGAATCTCGGAGTTGATTGTAGTTACTACACACGCTACTATGCCCCAGCATATCAGCCAGCCACGATGGCATTCCACACCCAGCACGAGAAACTCATCGGCAACTACCCCTTTATGAATGTATATGCCGACTTCAAGTTGAAGAAGACTCGCTTCTTCGTGATGTATAGCCACGTGAACCGCGGCCTGTTCGGCGGAAGCAACTATTTCTCCGCGCTCCACTATCCGATGAACCCGAGCCGCTTCCAACTGGGACTGTCGGTTGACTTTGCCAACTAAAAACCCCTACAGCAATGAAGATGCCAATGATGATGAAACCCCGGATGGCAGTGTATCTGGCACTGCTCGTTGCCACCATCGCGCTGATGGTGACGCTCGGACGATGCAGCCGCCGATATGCCGCGGCTGAGGACCGCAAAAGCGGAGGCGACACCATCGACGTGGCAATAGAATATGCACCGCTGTCGCTCTACACCTACGCCGACACCCTCGGCGGATTCAACCACGACCTGCTCAATATGCTTGCACGCCGACACAATCTGCACATCAAGATGCGGCCTATGACCTCGCTCGACGAGAGTCTGCGCCAACTGCGCGAAGGCATTGTCGACGTGGTTGCGGCACAAGTGCCGTCGACGGCAGAATTCAAGCAGCAATACCTCTTCACCGATGCCATAGTAATCGACAACCAAGTGCTGGTACAGCGCCGCGACAAGGACAGCAACGCACCTGTCAAGACGCAACTCGACCTGGCAGGGAAGATGGTATGCGTGGCAAAAGGGTCGCCGGTGGTGAGCCGCATCGAGAGCCTTTCGCGCGAGATTGGCGACAGTATCTATGTAGGCCAGTTTGACTACAGTCAGGAACAACTGTTTCTGCTCGTGGCATCAGGCGAACAGCAGTTTGCCGTGGTCAACGACAAGACCGCACGCAGTCTTGCCGCACAATATCCCGACATAGACATCAACACCGCCGTAAGTTTCAACCAGTTCCAGTCGTGGGCGATAGCCAAGGACAACGCCACGCTGCTGAAGAAACTTAACCAATGGCTCAAGGAAGACCAACAGACCGAGGAATACAAGAACCTCAAGAAACGATACAATCTGTGACAATCCCGTCATCGCCACAGACTATAACACAACTGCAATGGAAATAAGAATTGACGATTTGAAACGTATGCTCCCCAATCCAGAGGCAGAGCATCCAACTGACGACTATTATCTCACCCTTGCCCAGTATGCCGACAAACTGTGGGCAAGCATGAAAGTGCTGCCGGAGGTGGGCGAAGGGCTTCGCAAGCGCGTGGTGCTCGACCTTGTGGCATATTTTCAGGACGTGGTTGCCGATGCCGGGCTGTGGCGGTCGTTTGTCAAGATGTGCCGTCATCTCTACGACCGTCCGGTGCCGTTCTACGACGAGCCCGACGACTATGTGGACGCGGAGTTGAATCAGATTGACGTGCAGTTCATCGCCTGGTATTCGCTCGAGTCGAGGTTGGGCTTTATGGGACTCGTTTCGCCTTTCGACAGTGACCTGCTGCGACTGGCACGGCAAATCTACAAGTTGTTTGCGTTTCTCTATGATGATGCCCCTGCCGCCGACGATTTCAAGCCGCTCAGCGAACTCGACCTCAACGACCGCGAGCAGGTGCGCGAAATCTTCAAGACATCGGGATGGCTCTTCTGGAACAGTTATTTCTTCCGTCCAGTGAGCAAGCACCACTACGAGCCTGATGTTGCCGAAGAGGACGAACTGACCATCGACGAGACGCTCACCGACGAGAACCGTCTCCACACCACTTTCCAGCAACCCACAGGTCCGCTGGCCCTCAAAATTGACGAGTGGCTGCGACTCATCGTCGACGACCGTCTGCCGCAAGCCGTCAAGCCAGAGGGGAAACCCGAACACAAATACTACACCGCTCTCCGCGAAGCCACAGGCGGCGATGTGATTGCTTTCTGCCCTACCTACGACGATTTGGAGATATTCCTCTCCGAAAAAATGAAATGGGGCAACGCCGAAGGCGGACACTTGCCACAACTCCGCGGGCACAAGAATTTCGTGCTCTTTGCAGACCGCGAGAAAGGACTCATCGTAGCCAAGGACATTGCCCAATATGTAAGTCACCCGAAGAATGCCGCCTACGACCCTTCAGCCACCGATGCCCACCGCATGCTAATGGAGCCTGCACTGTGTCCAGCCGACCTTCTGCACCATCTGTTCAGCAACGGAATGGTGCCTAACGCCCACTACCCTTCCGCTCCGGCAAGCACATTGCTCCACGACAACTGGGATTTCATTGCGCGTATGTATCTGCAAATAAAATAGCAACCTTTCGTCTGCAAAAATTTCCGCTGAACGGTTAAACCACAGCACGCGGAATTTGTCTAACGGAGAAATATGGAACAACACTTTAATTGATAACCGATATGGACAAAATGAAAGTATTGATTGCCTCGGCAATAGTTGCCATTGGCATCATTGTATTGGGATTTTGCATCAAGGCAGGTCTTGACAGTTTTGCACAAAACCAGAGAGTAGTAGGCGTTAAAGGACTCGCTGAGCGCGAGGTGAAAGCCGACAAGGTGATTTGGCCCATCGTCTACAAGGAGTTGGGCGACAACCTTCCCGAACTCTACACACGCATCAACGAGAAGAACAACATCGTGAAGAAATATCTGAAGGACAACGGCATCACTGACGACGAAATCAGCACGAATGTGGTTGCCACCGACCTCCAAGCAGATTCCTACGGAGCAGACCGCATGCCCTACCGCTACCGCATCAACTCCGTTGTAACGGTAAACTCCACCAAGGTTGACACCGTAAGAAAACTCATCGAGAACCAGTCCACACTGATTCAGCAAGGCGTGGCTATCTCTTTTGACTATTCAACCACCACGCAGTATGAGTTTACCGGCCTCAACACCATCAAGCCAGAGATGATCAAGGAAGCGACACAAAATGCACGCAAGGCAGCCGCTCAGTTTGCAGCCGACTCCGACAGCAAACTCGGCAAAATCAAGAGCGCATCGCAAGGCCAGTTCTCCATTGAGGACCGCGACCCCAACACCCCATACATCAAGAAGGTGCGCATCGTGACGACAATCGAATATATGCTCGAAGACTGATATGGCCAAAGCGACACTTACAGCAATTCTCTGCTGCGTTCTTCTGCTGCCCTCCTGCCGGTCTGCAATGCCCGGTGTCAATGCGAGGACAGAAACAGAGAGCGCGGCAGAGAGCAAAGTTTACATTGTTATCTACGATGCCAATATCGGCACCGATGCCATCGAAGCATTCATCAAGAAGAACAATGCAGAGGTGGTCTATCGCTACACCAACATCAACGGATATGCACTGAGGCTTAAAAACGCCAGTCAACGCACAGCACTGGAAAAGACCACAGGCGTACTGTCGGTGGAAGAAGACAAGGTAATGCAACTACAATAAATAAAGACAATACGATTATGACCCACGGACACGAAGTGCTCCACATAATGGAGGGCAATAGTTACACTACAAAACAGCAACTCATTGATGCAATCATCGCGCGGTTCGGCGCAGAAGAGCGGTTCTACACCTGCTCTGCCGAAGGCATGACAGCCGCCGAACTGGTGGATTTCCTCGAAGCCCGCGGCAAATTTATGCCAGCCACAGGCAACGCCGATTTCACCGTCGACATCACAAAAGTGTGCAACCACTGATTGCGGAGAATATCAATAAAAAGGCAGGTGCGTCCGAAGATGCACCTGCCTTTTTTGTCTGTTGTATTATCTGTTTACTTAATCGCCACTTTGCGGCTATCGTTGCCGTTGACCACGATGTAGTAGCCTTCCGGGAGATTGACTACTGTTTCTCCGCTGACGGTTGCATTGTAGACCTCACGAGCGTCAATCGTGTAGACGTTGATGTCGGCAGCCTCAGCCGTTTCGATGTGGAGTTGTCCGCCACGACAATAGGCATCCCACTTGGCAACGCCTTCCACATTGGTAACCGAAGAGGTGTAGGCCGTGATTGTAACGTCGTCGAGGTTTACACGGCCGCCTTCAGTTTCTACAATGCGGAAACGCACCGGCTGACCGATGTTGACCGTTGCCTTGCATTCCTCAAGTTGCACCTTGTTGCTCACCACAAACGATTTCACTGCAATCCAGTTGCTGCCTTGGTCAACAGAATAACTCAACTCTACTGTCGATTCCTTGTCAGTGCCGAACACAGCAGCATAGAACACAACCTCACCGGCACCGTCTTGCTTGTCGGAAAGCATAGTGATTGAGCGTGCTCCATTTTTGGCGGTGCAGATGCTCTGCTTGTCGTGGAACTTGTCGGAAGTGCGGTTTGCAAGACCAGCATTGACCACGCTCCATTTACAAGCCGAACCAGTGTACTCAAACGTGTTGTAAGGCTGCTCACCCGTTGGCTCAAAATCCTCAAAGAATGTTATCGGCGCAGTAACCGTTGCCTTCATATCGAGATCCACGCCGTCGACAGTAGCCGTACTTGCAGCGATAGTACCAGTATAAGTGCCGGCAGGCATAGCCTTCAGGCGCACATACACGTCAGCGCCGATTGTTGTGGCTGTCTGAGTGTCGACAGAAAGGCTGCTGCTCCAAGTAGCCTTGTCAGTACTAATTTCAAAGCCGTTGGTAACTACTACCTGAATCTGATCCTCTTCCACCTGCGATGCCCAAACTGTCACTGCAATCGGTTCTGAAGCCGTGTTTGGCGCAGTAGTAAACACCAGACCAGCCGCTGGGATTTCCAACAAGATTTCGCGGTCAAGGTCGAGGGTAGTCACCGTAACCACGTTCGACTCTAAGCCGGCAGCGTTGGTCAACTGATATTTGTAGGTAGTCAACGCATCCAAGCCATCTACCTCATACATACCCGATGCAGCAGCAACCATTTTCGGATAGCCCTCCAACAATGTCGTGCCGTCGGCGGCAAAGACACTGAGGCTATAGTTGCTTCCGTCCTTGCTTACGTCAACCCAGTTAGCCACAAAACTGGACTGCGACACCTCCGATGCCGGCAGAGCCGGAATGCCGTCGATAGCCTCAGCAGTGAGAGTGACCGATGTCGTGGCAGTGCCGCTTGTCAGAGTCAGCGTACCAGTTGCCGTAGCAGCCGTAGCCGATGCGTAGGACAACTGCAACGAAGTGCCCTTGTTGGCATCCGCTGCTGAGATTGTCGAAGCCGACACACTAAAGCCAGTGCCGCTGACAGCAACGGTTACGGGTTGCGTGAGGTCTTGAGCCTTTACCGTAACGGTATAGGTCAATGTAGTGTTGATGCTTGTCAAGCCAAGGTCTAAAGTCGAGCCATTGTATGGAGAGGTGAACTTAGGAGTAGCGACAGTGCCGTCAGCATACCACTTCTGGTCCTGTTTGTCACCCCAAATGTAGTCAGCCAGTTCAGGATGGTCGATAAATGGGTTACGGTTTTTCTGATGCTTGTAGACAGCATTGTTGCGGTCAATTTCCTTTTGGCTTACAGGATCCTGTTCGTTCCACTTCATCAACAGGTTGATAGCCCAAGTGGTGTAGCAAGGATAGTTGTTTCCGGCAAGCATCGGGCTGCTCCACGAAGAGATTTTGTTGTTGTAGCAAGCCGCCATATAGAAATATGTGCGTGCAAAGTCACCCTTGTATTCGTCATCTGGCTCAAACACCGTGCCGGTGTAGCCAGGGAAGGTACATTTACCGAGTTTGCCAAGAGCGTCTACGCCGCCATGTGAAGCCAACGTAGTGCCGTTGGAACATTCTCCGTAAGGATAGTTGCTACGCTGTCCGTTGACCTTACCGTCGGTCGGATAGATATGGAAAGCATCCGAAACCATAGGACTTGCGTCTTTAAACCAACTCTTGGGGAACGAGTGCTCACGGTTATAGCAGTCACCCACATAATAATAATTGCCACATTTCTTCTGGTTTACACGGAACTGCGATGTGGAATACATATCCCAGATGTAACTTGTTCCGGGTCGCACATCAGAGTCGGCATAAACATTCCACAAGCCGTCGTAACCAACGGCAGTGTGAGGGCCTACGATTGTGCATAATTGCTGAAGCAAAGCCTTTTGGCTCAAGCCTTCAGCACTCTTGTAGTAGCCCGAAGGCGCCTGCGCAAATGCCATACCTAAACACAGGCACAGCATAAGAGTGAGAGTAGATTGTCTCAAAAAGTTTTTGTTCATATCAGTTTTGTTTCGTTATTGTTCGTCTTTGAGTTTTCTGCCGGCAAGCATTCCGCAGGCAGCCATAATATCTTCGCCTCGTGAGCGGCGAATGGTGCAGACCACACCGAGCGAATTCAGCCGGTCGCGGAACGCCGTCATCCGTCGCTCATCGCTCGTCTTCAGTTCCGAGCCCGGGATTGCGTGGAAGCGAATCAGATTTACGCGCACCTTCTGCCCCGACAGGAGTTTCGCAAGTGCATCGGCATGGGCATCGTCGTCGTTGAGCCCGGTCCACATTATGTATTCCACCGAGAGCCGCCGCTGGTGGGCAAAGTCATATTCGCGAAGCATTGCCATCACCTTCTTTATCGGGTAGGCACGCTCCACTGGCATCAGCCGTTCACGCTCCTCGTGGTAGGGAGAATGCACACTGATGGCAATATGCACATCGGTGTTTTCTATGAGCCGGCGCAAATCAGTGAGTTTGCCGATTGAGGACACTGTGACCCTCTTCGGACTCCACGCCAGTCCCCATTTCTCCGTGAGCACAGCAATGGCTCGCACCACCTCTTGGTAGTTGTCCATCGGCTCGCCCATACCCATAAACACAATGTTGGTGAGCCTTTCCGATTCGGGGATGCTGAATATCTGGTTTACAATCTCCGCTGCCGACAAGTCGCCGTGATAGCCCTGATTGCCGGTCATGCAGAAACTGCAGTTCATCTTGCAGCCAATCTGCGACGACACGCAAAGCGTGGCGCGGTCATCTTCGGGGATAAACACACTCTCAATCATCTTTCCGCCACTGGTGCGGAACAGATATTTCACGGTGCCGTCCTGACTGCGCATAGCCTCAGCCGGAGCCTCACGGCCGACGCAGTACGACTCCTTCAGCCGTGCCCTGTTTGCCTTCGACAGGTTTGTCATTTCGTCGATGTCGATAGCCCTTTTTTCGTAGAGCCATTGCGCCATTTGCTTGGCGGTGAAGCGAGGCATTGACAACTCTGCAGCCACAACTTCGAGGTCGGACACCGACATTCCCAATAGTTTCTTTTTTTCTTCTGCCATAGTTTTAGAGCGAGAATTGCAAAGTTAAGAATACATTTTCTAAAATTTCCTAATACGGCAGATTTTTTGCAAGTAAATGGATGTTTGAGTTGTAATATTCGGGCTTTCCAGTCACTTCCTCGCCAATAAACGGCGGAACGGAGAACTCGGCATCCTCCGACGGCAGTTCGATTTCAGCCACCACAACTCCCTCGAGCGCGCCGTGGAACACATCAACCTCCCAATTGTAGCCGCCCGACGGCACAACGTAGCGAGTCTTGTCGATTACCAGCCCCTTGCACGCCGCCATCATCGCTTCGGCGTCGACAACCGGCACCTCATATTCAAACTCGCTGCGCACGCATCCGCGGTTACGCGTCTTCACCGTTAGAAACGCTTTTTCGCCCTTCGTCCGGACACGCACCGTAGCGTCGGCATCGCGCGACAGGTAACCCTGACGGATGGATGTTGTAGAAGTGGCCAACGCCACAAAAGATGAATCTTTTACAAGATATTTACGTTCAATTTCAAGAGCCATAACATTCAAATAATACGAAATAGAACAATTTCGCGCCAAAAAGAATACTTTTTAGTTCCGAAAACAGCCATTCAGTCGAACTAAAGTACCTACTTTTGCAAAAGTAATAAAAACGTGCATATTGAGAAAATGGCAAAAGGTGCAAAAATATTGGTTTTGGCGTGCTTGATGATGGTTGCGTATGCCCTTACGGGCGTGCCGAGAGCCACAGCGCAGGCACCCGTCAAGGACACAACAATCAAGGGTGTCGTAGTCGATTCGCTGACCCGCGAGCCGATTCCGTTTGCACTGATGTTTCTCAAAGGCTCGGATGCCGGCACTCAGGCCGATGCCGACGGTCGCTTTGAAATCACGACTAAGGTGAACTTCATCTGCGCCAATTTCTCGATGATGGGCTACACGGCGAAGGACGTGTATGTGACGAAAGGCGATGTCAACGACCTCACCGTAGAACTGAGTGCCGACGGCGTAACGCTGAAGGAATTTGTGGTGCGTCCTGGCAAGGAACACTACTCGAAGAAAAACAACCCTGCCGTGCAGTTTATGGAGAAACTGCGCGATATGAAAGAGAAATACGATCCTAAGAACCACGACTATTTCAGTTACGACAAATACGAGAAGATGAACTTTGCGCTCAACGACTTCTCGGAAAAGAAAAAGGACAAATGGCTCTTCAAGAAATTCAAGTTCATCTTTGAATATATGGACACATCGGAGGTGTCGGGCAAGCCGATACTCAACGTTTCGGTGAAGGAAAAACTGTCTACGGAACTGTTCCGCCGACAGCCTAACACGGCAAAGGAATATGTGAAAGGCGTGAAGCGTGCCGGACTCGACGAGATTGTCGACGAAGAGAGCGTGCAGCGTTTCCTCGACGATGTATTCAAGGAGGTGGACATCTTCGACAACAACATCGCAATTATGCAGAATCGCTTCGTCAGCCCTCTGTCGAAGATTGGTGCGAACTTCTACAAATACTACCTTTCCGACACCATTCCCGTCGACGGAGTGCAGTGCATCGAGTTGAGTTTTGCACCATTCAACAACCGCACCTTCGGCTTCTTCGGGCGCATTTATGTGCCGCTGGGCGACAGCACTATGTTTGTGAAGAAGGTGATAATGAACGTGCCGCGCGACATCAACCTCAACTATGTGGAAAGTCTGCGCATCGAGCAGACATTTGAAAAAGCAGCCGACGGCAGCCGACTGAAGACCAAGGACGACATGGTGGTGGAATTTTCCATCATCTCCGCCGCCCAGGGGCTCTACGCTCGCCGGCGCACGCTCTACAACAATTTCAGTTTCGATCCGCCGGCCGATATGAACGTGTTTGACGCGGAAACGAAGCAGGTGTTTGCCGACGATGCCATGCAGATGCCCGATGAATACTGGAAAGAAAACCGCATAGAGCCTATCAAGGATAAGGAAAACGCCATCAGCAAGTTGCTTGCCCAACTGCGCACCGTGCCGGCATTCTACTGGTCGGAGAAGGTGATTTCCGCACTTGTGTCAGGCTACATAGGCACCGGTTCGAAGGAAACCAGCAAATTTGACTTCGGTCCGATGAACACCACTATCAGCGGCAACTACGTGGAAGGCGCGCGCCTGAAGGTGGGTGGTATGACCACAGCCAACCTCAGCAAGCATTGGTTTACGAAAGGCTATGTGGCATACGGCTTCAAGGACAAGAAATGGAAATACGATGCCGAAGTGGAATACTCGTTCAATGAGAAGAAATACCACGCCAAGGAGTTCCCTATCCACTCCTTGCGCCTGCACCACAAGTATGACCTCAACCAACTGGGACAGCAGTATATGTTCACCAATATGGACAACATGTTCCTCTCGTGGAAGCGACAGACCAACGATAAGATAACCTACCTGCGCACAAGCGAACTGGAATACAAGCACGAAGGTGAGAACGGACTGGCTGTGACACTTGGACTGAAGTACCAGATTCAGGAGGCCACACGGTGGATGCCGTTTATCGACGGCTACGGCAACTGGAGCGACAACTACCAGCAGTCGTCGGTCAACCTCACGCTGCGCTACGCCCCCGGCGAGAAATTCTACGATGCGCGGTTCACACGCATCCCAATCAACCTCGATATGCCTATCCTGATTCTGTCGCACACCTATAGCCCGAAAGGCGTGTTCAACAACCGGTTTACGATAAACAAGACCGAGCTGAGCGTACAGAAGCGTTTCTGGTTCTCGGCATTCGGCTACACCGACATAATCCTCAAGGGCGGCAAAATCTGGAGCAAGGTGTCGTACCCCGACCTCCTGCTGCCCAACGCCAACCTGTCGTACACCATCCAGCCTGAATCGTATGCACTGATGAACGCGATGGAGTTTATGAACGACCAATACCTGTCGTGGGACATCACCTACTTTATGAACGGCGCACTGCTCAACCGCGTTCCGCTGATAAAGTATCTGAAGATGCGTGAGGTGATTTCGTTCAAGGGGCTCTACGGCTCGCTCAGCGACAAAAACAACCCCGAGAAAAACCTCGACCTATTCCGTTTCCCCACCGGCGCACTGTGCCGCCCTATGGAGAAGACTCCTTATATGGAAATGAGTGTGGGTCTGGACAATATCCTCACCATTCTCCGTGTGGACTACGTTTGGCGGCTCACTTACCGCAACACTCCGGGCGTGGACAAAAGCGGCTTCCGCATCGCCCTGCACTTTACGTTCTAAATTGTTACACTTTTGTTATTGTCAGATTGTTGCGCCACACTAAATTTGCAACATGAAAATGATTGGAAAGACATTAACAATTATGGAACTTAATTCACTTGTGGCTTCCAATATTATTGACTTACATTCAGCAATATGGAAACGCCTGTAAAAATTCTTGTGGTCGACGACGAAATGGCCATCTGCGAATTGATGAAAATCAATCTTGAGGTGGCAGGCTTCAGCGTTGACATCGCCAATTCAGCAGAAGAAGCCCTACGAAAACCCCTCGAAGAATATTCGCTTATGGTGTTTGACATCATGATGGGCGAAATGAGCGGTCTCGAACTTGTGAGCAAGGTGAGGTCGATGCCCAAAGTGGCAGACGTGCCTGTCATCGTGTGCACCGCCCTCGGCGACGAAGCCCCATTGGTCGACGGCTTCACTCGCGGCGCCGACGACTACATCAGAAAGCCGTTTTCAATGAAAGAGTTTGTGCTGCGCGTGAAGAGTCTATTGCGCCGTACCCGTCAAGCCCACACGGAGACGGTGTCCTACAAAACCCTCTCGCTCGACCAAACATCGAAGACTTGCCGCATCGGTGATGAGGAGATTGCCCTCACCAAGAAGGAGTTCGACCTGCTCTACCTCTTTATGTCGAACCCTAACAAGATTTTCTCGCGCGACGAAATCCTCGACAGTATCTGGGACAAGAACATCTACGTGGTGGATCGTACCATCGACGTGAACATCAACCGTCTGCGTAAAAAAATAGGAAACTACGAATCTAATATAATAACAAAACAAGGTTACGGCTATGGCTTCAAAGAAGACATTTAGTTACAAGGCCAAACTCTTTTGGGTGGTCAATGTGTTTTTCTGGCTATTGGTGTTTGTATTCGTGTCGATACAATACTCCAGAGAACGCGAATACAAGGTGGAGTTGCTCAACACTCGCCTGCAAGTCTACAACACTCTTTTAATCAACGAGTACAAGCAACATCACGAAATCACCAACGAGGATGTGCAGCGCATCATCCCCGACAAGAACGTGCGCGTCACGATGCTCGACAACAAAGGTAACGTGTTTTTTGAGAGCCACGAAAGCCACAAGATAGTCAACCACAGTGACCGTACGGAAATAAAGGGTGCAATGAAGCACGGCCACGGCTACACCATCCGCCGCCTCTCACAAGTGAAAGGTCACGAATTTTTCTATTCGGCAACGGCATCCGACGGTGTTATCGCCCGCACGGCCCTCCCCTACAATGTGGAACTGGTCAACATCCTAAGCAGTGATATGGCATACATCTGGATTCTGCTTGGAGTTACAATAATCATCAATATTATCCTCTATTTTGCCATCAGCCGCATCAGCCTCGGTGTCAAGGCTCTGCACAAGATTGCCAATCAGGCTCGCCACGGCGACATCGAGGATTTCAACACCGACGAACTTGCCGACGATGAACTCGGAGAGGCTGCTCTCTCAATCATCGGCATCTACAAAGAACTGCAGAACCGCACTGCCGAACTCAACAACAGTATGCAGGAAACGCTCCACGAGGAGCAAGAAAAGATGCGCATCAAGCATCAGCTCACGAGCAACATCAACCACGAACTCAAGACACCGGTGCAAGCCATCCGTGGATGCTTCGAAACGCTGCTCGACAACGAGTTGCCGGCAGAAACGCAGCGCACTCTGCTCGAATCGGGCTACCAGAACTCGATGCGCCTGTCCAACTTGCTGAGCGATGTGGCTCTGATCACACGCATCACCGATGCCAAGTCAACGCTTGAGGTTAGCACCGTGAACATCCGCAGCGTGATTGACGCCATTTGCAACGAAGTGGCTCAGTACAGCCCCGAGAACCAAATGCGCATGCACGTTGATGTGGCAGCGGATGTGGAAATCGAAGGCAACAAGCAACTCGTCGATGCCATCTTCCGCAACTTCATCAACAACTCACTCGCCTACTCCGGCGGTCGCGACATCTATATTTCGATGACCGAAGACCTCGGCGATGCCTACAAGTTTGACTACTACGACAACGGCACCGGCGTGGAAGAGCGACACCTCGACAAGATTTTCGAGCGTTTCTACCGCATCGACAGCGGCCGTTCACGCAAGTCGGGCGGCACCGGTCTCGGACTGTCGATCGTGCGCAACTCCGTACTTTTCCACGGCGGAGAAATCACCGCACGCAACCACCAGTATTCCGGTCTGGAATTTATCTTCACATTAAAGAAAAAACAATCAAAACAACAGTAATATTATGAGTCCCTTTTTTACAGTGATTGTGGCGATACTCGCCATACTTGCAGTCCTTGACCTGATTGTGGGTGTGTCGAACGATGCCATCAACTTCTTGAATTCAGCCCTCGGCTCAAAAGTGGCTAAACGCTGGATTATCCTAACCGTGGCAGCCGCTGGTATCTTGCTGGGCGTGCTCACATCGAACGGAATGATGGAAGTGGCGCGCAACGGCGTGTTCCACCCTCAAATGTTCACATTTGAAAACGTCATGATTCTCTTCGTGGCGATGATGCTCTCCGACGTTGTGCTTCTCAACACGTTCAACGCCCTCGGACTGCCAACATCAACCACCGTTTCCCTGATTTTCGAACTCCTCGGAGCATCGATAGCAGTGGCACTGTTCGACATCTGGCAAGACCCTACACAAACGTTTGCCGACCTCGGCAGTTACATCAACACGGAAAAGGCGATGGTGATGATTTCCGCCATCCTGTCGTCGGTGGTAATCGCCTTCACGGTGGGAGCAATACTGATGTATGTCTCGCGTGTGATTTTCTCCTTCCGCTACGCCAAGTCGATGAGCCGCTACGGCGCACTCTGGTGCGGTCTCGCAATCGTGGGCATCATCTACTTCGCCATCTTCAAGGGAATGAAGAGTTCAGGACTTATCAGCGATGATTTCAACCACCTCATCAACGACCATATCTGGGCTTCACTCGCAATCATCTGGGTTGTGGCTTCAGCCGTTCTCTTCGGATTGCAGAAACTGAAGGTCAACATAATGAAGATAACCATCCTTGCCGGCACATTTGCACTGGCACTGGCATTTGCCGGAAACGACCTCGTGAACTTCATCGGTGTGCCGATTGCCGGATTCGACAGTTTCGCCATCGCAAGCAACACTGGCGACCCGACAATGCTGATGGGCGAACTCGCTGATCCTGCCCATGTGAACATCTGGTTCCTCATTGCCTCCGGCGTGATTATGGTAGTAACCCTGTTCCTCTCGAAAGACGCAATGAAGGTGGCAGAAACGCAACTCAACCTCTCGTCGCAGAACGATGAGGACGAGCGTTTCGGATCGACAATGATTTCACGCGCACTGGTCAGCCTTGCCATCAACATCAACAATGGCTACAAGGCAATCATGCCGCGCAAAATCCAAGACAAACTCAACAGCCGCTTCATCCCCGACGAGAATGCCGACAAGACCATCAGTTACGACCTTGTGCGCGCCGTGGTCAACCTCTCCGCCGCTGCCAGTCTTATCTGTATCGGTACATCGCTGAAACTGCCGCTGTCAACTACCTACGTTATTTTCATGGTGTCGATGGGTTCGTCGCTCGCCGACCGCGCTTGGGGTCGCGACAGTGCTGTCTACCGCATCACCGGCGTGATGGTCGTTGTGACAGGATGGTTTGTAACTGCCATCGCCGGCATCACCCTCGCCTTCCTCTGCGGATTGCTCCTTATGTGGGGTGGCTGGATTGCATTGGCAGGTCTGTCACTGCTCTGCGGATACATCCTCTGCCACAACCTCATCTTCAAGAAAAAGGACAAAAAGAATGAAGAGGCAACAAAGGAACTTATCTCAGAAGAGACTCCGGAAGAGGACGTGCTCTACGCCTGCACTCAGGAAGTTTGTGGAATGATGGAACGCGTGTCGAGCATCTACAACCACATGCTTGTGGCACTGTTCACCGAAAACCGCCACTTGCTGAAGGAAACAATGAACGAGTCCGACCAGATTTACGAGTTTGCCAACCAGCGCAAGCACCATGTAATGAAGACGCTGAAGAAACTTCAGGCACAGAAAGTAGAGACAGGACACTTCTACATCCAGATTGTGGACTATCTGACCGAGGTGTCGAAGGCTCTCATCCACTGCACCCGTCCGGCTTACAACCATATTGAGAACCACCACAAAGGTTTCACCAAAGAGCAGATTATGGACCTCAAGGAGGTGAACGACGGCGTAGATGCAATCTTCGGTAAAATCAACGAAATGCTCCGCGAGAAAGACTTCTCACAACTCGGTGAAGTGCTTCGCATGCGCGACAACCTGTTCCTTGTGATTGCCGAAGCAATCAAGAACCAGATTCGCCGTCTGCAGTCAGAGAAGATGAGCACCAAGGCCAGCGCGCTCTACCTCAACATCCTGACTGAGACCAAGACAATGGTTCTCCAGGCACGCAACCTGATCAAGTCGCAAGGCTACTTCCTGTCGGCACTGAAAGAGTCAGACAACAAGGAAGCAAAAGCATAACACAACGTAACCACCCTTACGACGGCGACGGTAACCACCGCCGCCGTCGTTGCATTCTATCAAATCGCAATGAAATGGGCGTAAAAAATTTCATTTATTCGGCTATTTGCACTAATTTTGCATTATAATTCACCAAAGATGAGTATAAAAGCGACAAAAAAAGCGACATTTTCATCTAAATTAGGAGTAGTGGCAGCCACCGTGGGCTCCGCCGTGGGACTGGGTACAATCTGGCGTTTCCCGAGCGAGGTGCAGTCGAACGGCGGCTCTGTTTTTCTGATTGCATATCTTTTGTGCGTGGTGCTGGTGGGCATCCCCGTTATGCTCGCCGAATTTTCGGTGGGACGCGGCAGCAGAAGCGATGCCGTCGGCGCATTCCGCAAACTCACACCCGGCAAGCCGTGGTGGATTGTCGGCGCACTCAGCGTGCTTGCACCCTACCTCATTATGATGTACTATATGGTCGTGGCTGGATGGACGTTGCAATACCTGTGGATGTCGCTGAGCGGCGGACTCTTTGCCGGGATGGCTTCGGGCGTTAACCAGTCGCAGGCGTTCCGCAGCATTATGGAGAATTCCATCACCGACGGATGGCAACCTCTGCTATGGACCGCGGCAATGATTGTAATCAATCTCTTCGTGCTGATGCGCGGAGTGCAGAAGGGCATCGAACGGATGTCGAACGTGCTGATGCCGTTTCTTTTTGTCATACTTATAGCGTTTTGCGTAGTGTCGCTCAACCTGCCAAACGCAAGCGAGGGCGTGGAGTATTTCCTCAAGCCCGACTGGTCGAAACTCAACGGCGAAGTGCTTATCAGTGCCGTAGGACAGGCGTTCTTCTCGCTGAGCCTCGGTATGGGCATCCTCGTGACATATTCGTCATACTTTCCCAAGTCGACCGACCTACCGCGCACTGCCACAATCGTGCCGTCGCTGGTGTTTGTAGTGGCAATACTCACCGGACTGCTGATTTTCCCGGCAGTAAAATCGTTTGGCATCTCAGACTCCACACAGGGCACTACCTTGATTTTCGTCACTCTGCCTGAGATTTTCAGGCAACTGCCAATGCCGCAGTTGTGGTCCACCCTCTTCTTTGCACTGCTTTTTGTGGCAGCCCTCACCTCAACAGTGTCGATAGCCGAAGTGCCTATAGCCTTCCTCTCCGACACATTCAAGATGTCGCGCCGCAAGGCTTGCCTGTGGACAATCATACCGATGTTTGCGTTCTGTTCCATCTGCTCGCTGTCGCTCGGACCGTGGGCTGACTTCAAAATCTTCGGCATGACGATTTTCGACCTTTTGGACTATTTCACGTCAAACATACTGTTGCCTATCGTTGCCATCGGTATATGTATCTATGTGGGCTACGTTCTTCCGCGCTCGTTCTTCTTCAATGAGACGAACAACGGCGGCACGGTTCGCTTCCGCCTGGCACCGATGTTCTACTGGTTTATCCGTGTGGTTGCGCCACTGTTGCTGCTTGCAGTGTTTGTCAACAAGTTGTTCTTTGATTAGACGGCAATGGACAGGCTCACCAAGGTGGAACGCATAGGGCTGATAGCGGTTGTAGCCGTTACTGCCGCCGTGCTGCTGACAATCCGCCTCGTTGCCGACCGCCAGGCAGAACCGTTGGACAAGGCAGAACAACAGAAGTTGGAGACGTTCGAGAAGCAGGTCAAGGCATTCAACGCCGATACCCTGACTGCCGACGACAAACCGACAAAAAGTAAAACCAAGAAAAACAAAGCAAAGTCCAAGCGCAAGCAAACCTCTGCGCATTTGGAGCAAAAAGAGATGGAAAGATATGAAAAAGATGGAAAGAGATAAGTTTTCAAGCAAACTGGGTGTCATTGCCGCCACCGTTGGATCAGCCATCGGACTGGGCAATATCTGGCGTTTCCCCTACGAGGCAGGAGAGCACGGAGGCGCAGCGTTTATGCTCGCCTACATCGTTTTTGTGATAGTAATCGGTGTGCCGCTGATATGCTCCGAATTCCTTATCGGACGGGCATCGCAAAGTAATGTGCACCACGCCTTCAAGAAACTCGGCGATGCGCGCAAAAAGTGGCACTGGCTGGCATATCTCGGCATCGTTTCGTCGCTGATGATTCTCAGTTTCTACTCGGTGGTTGCCGGATGGACGATGGAATACTGCTTTCAGTCGGTATGCGGCACTTTCGCCAAGGCTTCGCAGACAGGTCTGTCGGAATATTTCAGCGAATTTACCACTCAATCCGCACGTCCTGTGGTGTGGACTCTGGTTTTTCTCTTTGCCAACTACCTAATACTCCGCAAGGGACTTAAAAACGGCATCGAGCGGATGTCGAACATTATGACGCCGATGCTATTCATCCTCCTTATTGCATTCTGCATCAATTCCTTGTGCTTACCTAACGCTCTGGATGGCGTAAAATTCCTGTTTGTACCCGAATTCTCGGCACTCACCCCATCGGTGCTGCTCGGAGCGATGGGACAGGCATTCTTCTCGCTCAGCCTCGGCGTGGGCACTCTGATAACCTACTCCTCCTATTTCCAGAAAGACGTAAAACTCGTGAAGTCGGCATCAATCGTAGCCACACTCGACACCGCTTTCGCCATCCTTGCCGGACTCATCATCTTCCCTGCCCTCTTCTCGTTCGGGATGCAGCCGGAAGCCGGACCGAAACTCGTGTTTGAGGTGTTGCCGTCAATCTTCTCGCAGATGGCAGGAGGCTCAATCTGGGCGGCACTGTTCTTCTTCCTGCTTTTCATTGCATCACTCACATCTACGATTTCAATGGCGGAAAACTCCATATCCTATTTCGCCGAAGAAATCCACATGTCAAGAGAAAAAGCCACGATGCTCGCCATTGGCATTGCTATGGTTTTCGGCACACTGTGCGCCCTCTCGTTCGGGCCGATGGCTGATTTCAAAATTTTCGGCAAGACAATATTCGATCTCTTCGACTACACCACAGCCAACCTGATGATGCCCATTTGCGGCATCTTCTTCAGCATCTTTGCCGGATGGATTATGGACAAGACCGTTGTGCGCAACCAACTCACCAACGGCGGCAGTTTCCGGCTGCCAGTGCTACGCGCACTCACCGTATGCCTGCGCTACGTTGCCCCCGCGGCAATCCTCGCCGTGTTTGTGTTCAATCTGATTTTTTAACAACGGCAGTTTTGAATTGGAGAATTATTGCAGTATCTTCGCATTAATCTAAGGTTAACGACAGATATGCATATTTTTAAACCATATACAATCAATCTCCGCGGACGACTTCTGACTGTGGAGAAGCCTTTGGTGATGGCTATCCTCAACACCACACCCGACTCATTCTACTCCGACAGCCGTTGCAGCGTGGAGGACTCCGTGCGCCAGCGCGTTGAACAGATAAAAGCCGAGGGGGCTGACATCATCGACATCGGTGGTTACTCGTCGCGCCCAAATGCCGACGACGTGACTCCCGAAGAAGAATACCGCCGCGTGGCGATGGGTCTGCGCATCGTGCGCGAACTTGCGCCGGAAATTCCCGTTTCGGTCGACACCTTCCGCGCCTCCGTGGCAGAGCGCAGTGTAGGCGAATGGGGTGCGGAAATCATCAACGACATTGCTTCCGGTGGACTTGACCCCGAAATGATAAAAACAGTGGGACGGCTGAAGGCTGCCTACATTATGATGCACATGCGCGGCAATCCCCACACGATGAGTTCGCTGTGCGACTACGGTGACCTCATTGCCGATATGCTCAAATATTTCAGCGAAAAGATTGACGAGGCGGCTTCGGTAGGAATCACCGACATTATCCTCGACCCCGGTTTCGGGTTCAGCAAGACACTCGACCAGAACTACGAACTGCTGCAACGGATGGACGCTTTTCAGGCTCTGAATCTGCCGGTACTTGTAGGCGTGTCGCGCAAGTCGATGATTTACCGTCTGTTCGGCACAACCCCAGCGGAGTCGCTCAACGGCACCACGGCAATCAACACCTTGGCACTCGCTCAAGGGGCAAGCATCCTGCGCGTACACGACGTGAAGGTCGCCAAGGAGGCTGTGGCAATTTTCAGCAAGACATTCCTCAACGACAAATAAACGGACATCTATGGAGATTTTCGGACTTATAGGCATCAAGGATATTATTGACATTCTTATTGTAGCCACCATCCTGTTCTATATCTACAAGATAATGAAGGAGTCGGGCACGCTGAGCATCTTCCTCGGTGTCCTGGCGTTCATCATCATCTGGTTCATCGCTTCAGCCGTGCTGAAGATGGAACTCACAGGCCGCATTCTCGACAAGTTTATGAACATCGGCCTGCTGATTCTCGTGATTCTCTTCCAGGACCAAATCAAGCGTTTCCTTGTAGAAATCGGCTCTCACCGCCGCTGGCGGTTTATCCACAACATCTTCCGCCGCAAGCAGTCAGCCGACAAGCCGCAGGAGTCGTGGATTCTGCCAATTGTCTATTCCTGCCTCAACATGTCGAAGAGCAAGACCGGCGCACTGATTGTGGTGAAAGGGCTCGTGCCGCTCGACAGTTACGAGCGCAGCGGCGACATCATCGATGCGGAGGTGAACGGACGGCTGATTGAAAACATCTTCTTCAAGAATAGTCCGCTCCACGACGGAGCAATGATTGTGGCAGACGGCCGCATCAAAGCAGCAGGTTGCATCCTTCCGGTGTCGCACGACAACGACGTGCCGCGCCAACTCGGACTGCGCCACCGCTCCGCCCTCGGCATCTCGCAAGCCACCGACGCGCTGGCAATCATCGTGTCGGAGGAAACAGGCAACATCTCAGTGGCATGCGGCGGCAAGTTGTCGCTACGCCTGAATTCTACCGACCTTGAGGCACGCCTCAACAAGTTCAGTTCCAACCTATCGGCAAACTAAACCTCAAAATAAGATGAAACTAAAGACAATAGCCCTCACGCTGAGCCTCCTGACCATTGCAGGGGCATCAGCCAGCGACAACTGCTGCAACAACAGCAGCGAAAGCAATGCAGTGATTGAAACCATTATGGCACGCCGTAGCGTGCGCAAATACAAGGACACCCCTGTTAGCCGCGACCTGCTCAAGAAAATCGTGGAGTGCGGCATCAATGCGCCGAGCGGGATAAACCAACAGCCGTGGCAGGTGCGTGTGGTCGACAGCAAGGAATACATCGACGGACTGACAGCCGTTTTCAGCAAAGCCAACCCGAAGATGGCGGCAGACAAGTCGTTCAAGAACATGTTCCGCAACGCGGCGGCAGTAATCTTCATCGCCTCGCCAACCGACGGTAGCGGACAGATTGACTGCGGTCTGCTCGGCGAAAACATGATTCTCGCTGCGCAATCAATGGGTCTCGGCACTTGCTGCCTCGGCGGCCCAATTGCCTTTATGAAGAACAACGCTGATGCTGCACCCTATCTGAAACGTCTCAACCTGCCTGAAGGCTACACACTGCTCTACGCCATTGGCGTGGGCTATCCCGACGAGTCACCGGCAGCCAAGCCACGCGACGCGTCGAAAGTTGAATTTGTCGACTAATCCGCCAACTGCAAAGGCAATGAAATAGAAAGGGCTGCACTGGTTTCGATGCAGCCCTTTCTGTATAAATGGATTTTATTTCTAAACGTAGCCTTGTCCCATCATCGCATGGGCAACCTTCATAAAGCCGGCGATATTCGCGCCCTTCATATAGTTAACCTTGCCGTCAGGCTGAGTGCCGTACTTGACGCACTGCTCGTGGATGTCGCTCATAATCTGGAGCAACTTCTGGTCCACTTCTTCTTCTGTCCAAGTGAGGTGCATTGCGTTCTGGCTCATCTCCAAGCCCGAAGTAGCCACGCCACCTGCATTGACAGCCTTACCAGGAGCATAAACAGTGTTGCTTGCGAGGAATGTGTCGATAGCCTCAGGCGTGCAACCCATATTGGAAACCTCTGCGAGGATTTCAACTCCGTTAGCAACAATCATATCGGCATCCGCCTTATCAACCTCGTTCTGCGTTGCGCAAGGCAAACAAATGTCTACCTTACGCTCCCAAGGCTTCTTGTCTGCGAAGAACTGTGCGCCAGGGAAACGCTCAACATAAGGCTCAACGATGTCGTTGCCCGTTGCGCGGAGTTCGAGCATATAGTCAATCTTCTCGCCGCTGATTCCGTCAGGATCGTATACATAGCCGTCAGGACCGGAGATTGTAACCACCTTCGCGCCGAGTTGAGTAGCCTTCAAGGCTGCGCCCCATGCCACATTGCCGAAGCCGCTGATGGCAACCACCTTTCCTTTGATGTCGTCGCCCATGCGGTGAAGCATCTTCTGCACGAAATAGAGTGCGCCGAAGCCGGTAGCCTCCGGACGGATGCGAGAGCCGCCGAAATCGAGACCCTTGCCAGTAAATGTGCCGGTGTGCTCTTGTGCGAGTTTCTTGTACATTCCGAACATATAGCCCACTTCGCGACCGCCTACGCCGATGTCGCCGGCAGGCACATCGCGGTCAGGACCGAGGTTGCGCCACAACTCAAGGATGAACGCCTGGCAGAAACGCATGATTTCACGGTCAGACTTGCCGCGCGGGCTGAAGTCAGAACCGCCCTTGCCGCCGCCCATAGGCAACGTAGTCAAGGCGTTTTTGAACGTCTGCTCAAATCCGAGGAATTTGAGGATCGACAAGTTCACCGAAGCGTGGAAACGGATACCGCCCTTGTATGGGCCGATAGCATTATTGAATTGAACCCGATAGCCGATGTTGGTCTGCACCTCTCCCTTGTCGTCCGTCCAAAGGACACGGAAAGTGAAGATGCGGTCAGGCTCGACCATTCTTTCAATGATCTTGGCACTTTCAAACTCTGGATGCTGCTCGTAAACGTCCTTAACGCTCAGGAGCACCTCCTTGACGGCCTGCAAATATTCCTTCTCACCAGGATGTTTCGCCTCGAGATCGGATAGAATTTTCTCTACATTCATAGTTTTTGGTATTAATATATGGTATTTGGTAAAATGTCATTTACACATAGCAAATGTAGTGAATAAATTCCGAACCAGTCAATAAAAACCGCGATTATTTTATATGTTTTATAGCATTTTGCTATGGGCTGCAAACTCGTTACTTTTTCGGGGCAGAAAGTGCGCAACCAAAGGTTTTTATCAATGATTTCAAACAATTCGTAGACAACTAAACCAATTAACTCAAATTAAGCCGTTAAACGCTTGTTTAGGTGGGAAGAAAAGACTAATTTTGCATTCTGGTAAAAACATATTGTTCAGAGTAATGCGAAAATCCATAATATTATCAGCGCTTTTGGCAATCACATTGGCAAGCTGCGGCGAGTACAACAAGGTGCTTAAAAGTTCCGATGTAAACTATAAATACGAGTACGCCAAGAAGGCTTTTGAAGATCGCCGGTATGTTCAAGCATCGACTCTGCTGGAAGATGTGGTGAAGGTTTTGAAGGGCACCGACAAGGCAGAAGAATCGCTCTACCTGTTGGGCTTGAGCCACTATGAGAACAAGGACTATTCTTCAGCCAGCACCTATTTCCAGACCTACTGCGCCCACTATCCGAAAGGCAAATACGCCGAACTGGCGCGCTTCTACTCGGGCTACGGCTACTACCTCGACTCTCCGGAGCCACAGTTGGATCAGACCAACACCTACAAGGCTATTGACGAGTTGCAGAAGTTCCTCGACTACTATCCTGAGAGCGACAAGAAGTCGATTGCACAATCAGCAATCTTCGAACTTCAGGACAAACTGGTGCAGAAGGAGATTGACAATGCGCAACTCTACTATAACCTCGGCAACTACCTCGGCAACAACTACGAGAGTGCAATAATCGTGGCAAACAACGCGTTGAAGAACTACCCTTACACCAAGCACCGCGAACAGTTGCAGATGATTGTGCTGAAGGCGAAGTTCCAGGAGGCATACCAGAGTGTCGTGGAGAAGAAAGCCGACCGCTACCGCGAGGTTGTCGACGAGTACTACTCGTTTATCAACGACTATCCTGATAGCAAATACCGCGATGAAGCGGACAACATCTTCAAGATTGCCGACCGCTTTTTGAACAAATAGAACGACAAATCAAAATTTCAAATTTTATATAGATAATGGACTACAAGAGATCGAATGCGCCGCTTAATACGGTAACTCGCGATGTAATCAAACTTTCGCAGGACACAGGAAACGTGTATGAAACAGTTTGCATCATCGCCAAACGTGCCAATCAGATTGCCGTAGAGATGAAGAAGGACCTGGAGAAGAAACTTCAGGAATTTGCCACTCTCAACGACAACCTCGAAGAAGTTTCCGAGAACAGAGAGCAGATTGAAATCTCCCGTTACTACGAGAAGTTGCCGAAGCCTGTACTTATCGCTACACAGGAGTATATTGAAGGCAAGGTGATGTATAGAAACCCTGCCAAGGAAAAAGCGAAACTCGACTTCTAAACCACCGCTGGTGGCATAAGCAAAGCGGGCTGTGTCGTAACGACGTTACGATGCAGCCGTTTTTTCACACCGTTCCGGCTGCATCGGGAAAGGGCCGGACAAACGGCAATAAGAACATGGACAAACAATAGGAGATTGAAAAAGATGAAAGAACTTGTACCGAACGGAGGCATTCCTCGCAGCACACTCTTTGTGATGGCGGTGATTGGCGGAATGACAGTTGCCAACCTCTACTATAACCAGCCATTGCTTGAAGCCATGCGCCAAAGCCTTGGCGCAACGGAACTGCAGGCTAACCTCATCACATTCATCACGCAGTTGGGCTATGCGCTCGGACTAATTTTCGTTGTTCCTTTGGCTGACAAGGTGTCGCGACGGAGAATCGTGTCAACCAATATGATTGTTGCTGTGCTTTGCTGCATAGCCATCGCCCTTAGCCAAAACCTTTGGCTCGTGTGGGGAGCATCGCTTGTATTGGGATGCAACAGCGTAGTGCCACAGATGTTTATACCTGTGGCTAATCATTTTTCCAAGCCCGAAAACAAGTATCGCAATATGGGCATTGTGCTCACAGGCTTGCTGAGCGGAGTGCTTGGCGCACGGGTGCTGAGCGGATAAAGTCTATCGTAAAAATCTACCGCGACTATCCTGCCATACGCATCTATGCCTTGCGCGGTGGACTGAGTTTCGGCAGCATGATGGCAATTTGGTCGTGTATGGCATTCCATTTGTCAGGCTCTCCGTTTAATGCCGGAAGTGATGCCGTTGGATTGCTCGGACTCTGCGGACTTGCCGGTGCTGTGGCTGCCAGCGGCATAGGGAAATTCATACCTCGTTTCGGAATAGAACGCTTCTGTTATGCTGGAACTGTCCTACAATTCATCGCATGGGGTTTTGCACTATGTTTGTCGGACACATATATCGGTCTCATCATAGCCATCATTCTTGTTGATGTAGGTGCCCAATGCCACCAGTTGAGCAACCAAAGCGGTTGCCTTTCCTTGATTCCCGAAGCCACCAACCGCTGCAACACGGTGTTTATGAGTCATCTTTTTGCTCACCACAGACACAACCAAATCAAATGAAAGAGATACTTATAGTGAGCCTCGGCTGTTGCGTTGAGTGTCAGTCTGGTAGTCGGCTTTGCCGCCGTAACGGTGGGCTACCTACTGTTGCGAAACTGGTAGCCCTTGACCGCAAGCAACACCTTTTCTACCCCACGAAGATTGCGAGGGCGATGAGGGCGAGCATACCGATGATGAAGAATGAGCCGGCTGTGAGTTTCAGGAACATTGCCGCGCGAGGCGACTTGCTGCGCGATGCCATAAAGTAGGTGTAGCCAGCCATAAAGACGAAGAAGTCGTCGATATAGCCGTACCAAGCCACATCGTAGTCGTAGGGCAACGCCACATAGAGCACAGCCACAATTACTGCCAAAAGGCCAAAGATAAAGGAATTTTTGCGTGTCATATCTCTACTGATTGCGCAGGTTGTACGAGTGCGTGATACTCGCCATAGTCTGCATTTTTGTAAATGTCAAAATTTATCGCTTTCTGAGGATTGTCCCAAAAGTGCATCGGAAAGAAATGCGCCACCCGGAAATCGCGGACAAACATCGCTGCACCCTCCTCATAGCCATTGCCCTGCCGCGGATCGACAGGAAACATCGCCGCATCCATACTGTCAACGCCAGCCGCTTTTATGTCGCGAAGGCACGCACGAAACTGTCCGCGCGCCATCTTTACGGCATCCTCAGGAGCATCGTCCTTCCACTGCCAAAGGTTAAGGTCTCCGGCATGGAAGATTTTCTTGCCGTCCACCTCCACAAACGTGGAGATGCCGATATCAGTCGACGGAAACGCATGCACCTTGATCAATCCGTCGTCATAGACGTCGCCGCGATGGAGAAACACCGGGCTGAACGCAGGATCGCCTTTTGGTGCATAACGCCTATAGGCGGCACACTTCTCTATTTCGTGCGACAAAAGAAATTTATGGTTTCCAAACCGCTTGCCAAGGCTGAATATCGCCGGCACGAAATGGTCGGGATGACGGTGCGACGAGAAGAAATACACCGAGCGGCTGCCGTCCAGACGGTCAAGCACTCCGGCAGGGTCCTTGTAATAGTCAAAGACGAGCGCCACCGACTCGGTCTCCACAAGGAAACCGCTGTGGTATATGTAGGTCACTTTCATTTCTCCAACTGCTTCCACCCTATCTGGAAATACTCCTTGTCGAAATCCACAGGCCGCACAACCTCACCATTCCACACCACGAGATCGAGGTCAATCGGAATCACCCCCTCCTGCTTGCTCAACGCCGTGCGTCCGTTTGCCACTTCATAAAGTTTCAGAAGCGAAGTAAATTTCTCACGGCTGTCGTTGGTGTAGCCCACAAGCACTGCATTAAGGTAGTCGGCATCCTTGCCGTTGGAAGCCGGGGTGCTGTAGCAACCCGACGCATGCGGCGACTGCAATTTTCCTGACAGGAAGCTGATACTCTTCTCCACCGCCTCTTCCCTGTCCTTGCAGTTGCTGCCTATTGAAATTACAACGCTGTTCATCTGATTTTCTCTACACATTTTTCATCGACAAGCCTATGCGACGGCGAGCCGAATCGATTGAAACTACACGGACACGCACCTGCTGATGCAGAGCCACCACATCCGACGGATTAGCCACATAGTGGTCGGCAAGTTCAGAGATGTGAACCAGTCCGTTTTCCTTTATGCCGATGTCGACAAACACACCAAACTGGGTTATGTTGGTGACGATGCCGTTGAGCACCATCCCCTCATGCACGTCGTCGAACGAGGTGATTGACTCGTCAAACTCCATCACCTTTACCTGCTTGCGAGGATCGCGCCCCGGCTTTTCGAGTTCCGCCATAATATCCTTCAGCGTAAGCATACCTCTGTTTGCAGTGATGTAACTCTGCAAATCAATCTGCTTCTGCAACTGCTTGTTGCCGATGAGTTCGGCGACGGTGCAATGGCAGTCGGATGCCATCTCAGTGACTACGGCATAATTCTCGGGATGTACGGCAGTGTTGTCCAGCGGATTGTCGCCACCGGGAATACGCAGAAATCCAGCAGACTGCTCAAACGCCTTCGGCCCGAGTTTCGGCACGTTGAGCAGTTCACGGCGCGAACGGAAATCGCCGTGCTCCGCACGGTATGCCACAATGTTCTGCGCCAACTGCGGTCCCAGTCCGGAAACGTAGGTCAGCAGTTCTTTTGATGCGGTGTTGAGATTTACTCCGACCGTGTTCACACAACTCTCCACTGTGAAATCAAGAGCCTTCTTGAGTTTCGCCTGGTTTACATCGTGCTGATACTGCCCTACGCCTATCGATTTGGGGTCAATCTTCACCAGTTCCGACAGAGGATCGAGCAATCGCCGTCCAATCGACACAGCACCGCGCACCGTAACATCCTTGTCGGGAAACTCGTCGCGCGCCACCTTCGATGCCGAATAAATTGATGCACCGTCTTCACTGACCACAAACACCTTCACATCCCGATTATAGCGCAACGAGCGCAGAAACCGCTCCGTTTCGCGGCTTGCAGTGCCATTGCCCAAGGCAATGGCATCAATGCGGTAGGTTTCAATCAGGTTGGTTATTTTTTTTGCCGACATAGCCACATCGCTGCGTGGCGGTGTCGGATAGATTACATCGTTATGAAGGAGATTGCCCTGCTCGTCAAGGCACACCACCTTACAGCCGGTACGGTAGCCTGGGTCGATGGCAAGCACACGGGCTTTGCCCAACGGCGGAGCGAAAAGCAATTGGCGTACATTCTGGGCAAACATCGAGATGGCATTGTCGTCGGCTTCATCCTTCGACGACGCAGCAAACTCGTTTTCAATCGAAGGCTTGACCAATCGCTTATAACTGTCGTCAACCGCCTTTTCCACCAATTGCGAAGCCTCATTGCCCGATTTTACAAATCGCGAAGCAATCCGCTCCACGGTACGCTGGCGGTCGACGGAAATATCCACACGCAGAAAACCCTCTTTCTCACCACGGCGTATCGCCAGAAGTTTGTGGGAGCCGCAACGTTTCAGTTGGGAAGTAAAGTCGAAATAGTTTTGAAAGTTCGCGCCCTCTTCTTCCTTTCCTTTCACAACCTTTGCCGAGATAACCGCTTCTCTTGCGAAAGCCGAGCGCACACTCTGCCGCACGCCATTGTTTTCCGAAATCCACTCCGCAATGATGTCGAGCGCGCCTTGGATGGCATCGTCGGCAGAAGCGACCTCTTTGCCCACAAAACGGCGCGCCACGGAGGCTATGCCGTCCTGACGCTGCGACATTATGATTTTAGCCAACGGCTCAAGTCCACGCTCTCGTGCGATTTCTGCACGCGTGCGCCGCTTCTGCTTGTAAGGCAGATAAATATCCTCCAATTCGGCAGCATTGTGCGCCTGTCCGATTTTCGAGCGAAGGTCGTCGGTCAGTTTGCCTTGTGCCTCTATCGCCTGAATGACAAACTCCCGCCGCTTTTCCAGTTCCACAGCCTCCTCGTGAGCATTGGAGATGGCCTGTATCTGCAACTCGTCAAGACTTCCCGTAGCCTCCTTGCGGTAACGGCTTATGAACGGAATTGTCGCGCCACCGTCGAGCAGGGCGACAGTCGCCTCAATCTGGCGTTGCGACAAGGCAGTCTTGCCGATTATGTAATTGACAATTCTTGCGTCCATCATTTTCGCTTTAAGGTGAACACAGTAAGTTCCGGGGTTGCACCTATGCGCATCGGTATTCCCACCTCACCGGTGCCGATGTTCACATAGAGCCTCTTGCCCTCATCCTCGGTGAGACCCTGCCAATGCTTGTAGCGGAACACCGACGGCGACAGTTTCACGCTGCCGAGGCTCAGCATCATCTGCATAGCGTGCGTGTGTCCCGACAAGGTAAGGTCGATATTCGTGGTCTTGCTCACCACCTCATCCCAGTGCTTGGGGTTGTGGGAAAGCAAGAGTTTGAATGTTGAGTCGTTCACGTCGGGATACGACTTGTCAAGGTCGCCATAGGTAGGGAACGGCGGCTCGCCCCAGTTTTCCACGCCGATAACGGCGATGGAGTCCGAGCCGTGTTTCAGGAAGAAATGCTCGTTCCGCAGCAAGTTCCAGCCGAGACTGTCGCGCTGGATGCGCACCAGTTTGTCCATATTAGCCTGTTTCGCCGCCGCTGACGGCCATTTGTAGTAGTCGCCATAGTCGTGGTTACCCAAGATGGAAACCACGCCGTCTTTCGCTTTGATTTGTTTGAGTATCGAAACGAAAGGCAGTATCTCGTCCGTTTCGCGGTTCACGATGTCGCCGGTAAACACAACGAGGTCGGCATGCTGGGCATTGATATGCTCAACGATGTTTTCCACGATGCCGGTCGACTCGCCGTAAGTGCCCACATGCAGGTCCGACACCTGCAACACCCGGTAGCCGTCGAAGTTGCGCGGAAGTCGGTCAAACTGGAGTTCCACATCGACCACATCCAACTGGCGCGGCGTCACTATTGCGCCCCACCACATCGTAAAAAACACGAGGATGCCAATTACTGCGCCGACCGCACGGCAACGCTTCCACCCCTTCCGCTTCCATATCCGAGGAAGGAGCGAGATGCCCCAGGACACCATATAAATCAGTTTGGCTGCCGACACCGAGATAAGGGCAAACAATCCCCACATCATACAGTCGAAAGCACTGCCGCCAAGGGTTGACTTGGCAAAGCACGCCACTGCTATAAGAATAGCATAAACGATGACCGACACCGTCACATGGGCGGCCGTCAGCCATCGTTTTCCTATTCCCTTCAATTGCCGGTAAATGCAGCCGTCGGTAAACAGAAGTGCTACGGCGAATGCAATTAGCGCAAAAACAGGAAGTCTCATAGATTAATCTTTTTTACAATTCCCCCTTGGCTTTAAGTTTGTTGACCAAAGGATTTGAATACATCACAAGAATCTTGTCCCGCATAAATTTGTAGTCATCGTCGCTCAGTTCGAAATCCACTTCTTTCTGCACCTTGGCGAGTTGACCGTTGAGATAGTTCTCGAAGGTCTCAAACTCCTCCTTGCTGTACATATTGCAGAAGCGGTCAGTGCCGAAACGCTGATTGAAGGCGATGTAGTTGCCTGGATAGATTCTGTAGTTGGAGTGAATCTGAGAGTCGATAATCTTGCTCACCTCAATGAGGGCAGCCTGCTTGTCGAGACCGACCAACTTTTCGAGTTGCGGATTGATGCAGTCGGTAAACGTGAAATGCACGCGACCTTTGTTTTGAAGCAATCCTGTTTCCATACTGAAAAGGTCGTCGCGCTGAGTCTTTTTGAAATTAGGGTCTTTATCTTTCAAAAGGAACTCGCGAGCCTTGAGATAATCGTTCGGGTCCAACTCGTAACTAATTGCCACAGGCATCAGATTGAGTTCCATCAGGTTTTCCACCGTCGACTTTCCACCCTTGATTGCCAGCATCTTGATCAGGCTCTCCTGAGTACTGTCGCTGCTGTCCTTTGCACGTCCCTGACGTTGGGCAATCCAGATAGACTCGTGTTTCTGAGTGACAGCGAAATGAAAGTATCCCGAAAGTTGCTCGGCAGCGCCAAGTGCCTCACGAATACTGAGGTCGCGCTTTACAATCACACTCTTGTTTATTCTCACAAGGTCTTCAATCCACTTGTAAATCAACAAATTGCTACCAATAGCCACCTCAGTGGTGCGGTAGTTGTTATAGAGCAGTGCCAAGTTGAGAAACGAAGCATCGAGCACGATGTCGCGATGGTTTGTAATCATCGTATAAGCCGTTTCTTGGTCAACTTTCTCGATGTTGTCGTAGGAAATTCCCGCCGTTGTTTTGGCGGCAAGGAGTTTCAGAAAGTCAAACATCACCTTTTCTTGAAATTCCTTTTTAGTCTTTATTGAAAGAAGTTGAGCGCAGAACCCCTCGTAGTCGATGTCGGGCATAACCCAAGTGACTGCATGCTTGAAACCGTCTTCTGCGACAAGTTCCTTCATTTTCGACTGAAACTCAGCATCAGAAAATGGGCAAATATCGCCAAACTCTTTTGGGGTAACAATCTCATTCATATATTCATAAATTTAAGATAACCATACTTGTTTTAAACTTTCAAAGATAATGAAAGTTGTCGAATTATCCAACTGTTTTACGGCATTTTATAGCACCGCCGCCGTATAATCTTCCCATTTTTTTATCAGGGCGGTCATGTCCTCCGGAATCTCGCTATTGAAGAACATCTCTTCGCGTGTCACCGGGTGCACGAAGCCGAGAGTTTTGGCGTGCAACGCCTGACGCGGACATATTTTGAAGCAGTTTTGCACAAACTGGGTGTACTTTGCTGCAGTTGTGCCGCGCAGGATTTTGTCGCCGCCATAGCGGGCGTCGTTGAAAAGCGGATGACCGATGTGGCGCATGTGCACACGAATCTGGTGGGTGCGACCGGTCTCCAACTGGCATTGCACCACCGCCACATGGCTAAGGTTTTCTAGTACTCGATAGTGTGTCACGGCATGCTTGCCCTGGTCGCCGTCGGGAAACACTGCCATTTGCAAGCGGTCCTTGGGGTTGCGCCCGATATTGCCTTCAACCGTGCCGCTCTCCTCGGCAAACTTACCCCACACGAGGGCAACATATTGGCGATGAGTGGTTTTGTTGAAGAACTGCTTTCCCAAGAAAGTTTTGGCATCTGGTGTTTTGGCAACTACAAGAAGTCCGGAAGTGTCCTTGTCGATGCGATGCACCAAGCCGAGTCGCGGATCACTCACGTCGTAGTCAGGGTCGTTGCGGAAATGATATGCGAGGGCATTGACCAGCGTGCCGGAATAGTTGCCATGACCGGGATGCACTACAAGACCTGCCGGCTTGTTGACCACCAGCAACTGGTCGTCTTCATAAACAATGTCGAGCGGAATATCCTCAGGGATGATGTCCAACTCATAACGCGGACGGTCCATCACCAGCGAGATTATATCGCCCGGCTTCACGCGGTAGTTCGACTTCACAGGCTTACCGTTGGCAAGGATGCAGTTGGCATCGGCAGCCTGCTGGATGCGGTTGCGCGAAGTGTTGTCGATGTGGCTTACAAGAAATTTGTCAACGCGCAGCAAGTTCTGACCCTTCTCCGCCACAAAGCGGTAGTGCTCCCAGAGTTCCTGACCGTCAGCGCCTTCCGTAGGCATAGCGTCGACATCAATCAATTCATCTTCAATATCTTGTTCCATCAAACCAAATCAAGGGTAATTATTCCAGTTCAAACTCCTCTTCCACGCCGGCGACGGCAGTGTCGTTGCCCGACAAGTCCTCCTCGACGATGCCGTTAAGCGATCCGTCGCCCACAACAAGCGTAACCTCCGCATCGACAGGGATTTTTCCGCCGTCCTGCACAGCGTTGCCGTTGCACAGCACCTGAAGCACCAGATCCTGAAACTCCGACGGCACGCGATGTATGCGGATGCTCTTCACCCCTGCACTACGCAGCACGGACTCGCCCTGACGCACCGACATATCGGTGAGCGACGGGAGTTTTATGAGTTTTGTGGAATACGTGCGGATAGTAACGTAAATCGTACGGCCGTCCTTCACAAACGACCCTGCTGCCGGGTTTTGCTCCAACACGCTGCCCGGCTTCGCATTTGCCACATACGAAGAGTCAGCAATCTCGATGTTGAGATTTCTGCGGCTGAGCATCTCAGTCGCCTTCTCGATGTCCATACCGGTCAGGTTAGGCACAGTCTCCCTGTTGCCGTGGTTGGTGAACCAGCCCAAGGCAAAATAACTGGCAACGATCACTATTATATCGACGATGATAATCAGCGCAATCGTTGTCAGGATTCTGTGCCTTTTGCAAAATGCAACAAAAGTATTCAGTTTATCCGCCACGAGAATATTTATAATTTTCTACAAATGTAATGCAAACCGAGCATATACACAAAAGAGAGGATGCCGAAAAATCAGCACCCTCTCTTTTATTATCAAATAACTAACTATTGCACAATTGCTTTCACCGATTTTCCTCCGACAGTCACGACATACACCCCGGCACTTGTCGGGATGACACAGCGAGGAGTGTCGGCAATTCCGCTATATACCATCTTGCCGTCGGCAGCATAGACTGCAACGTGCTTGTCTTCAGCATTGAGCACGATTATGTTGCCTTTGTCCGTAGCAACGTGCGGAGCATCGGCATCGGGAGCATCCACCCCACCCTCGATGTAGGTGAGACTCTCACTGTTTCCGCTCACGACCTTATCGTAGACAGCCTTGACCGTATAAACTGTGCCTCTCACCACATTGGCATCGACAATCGATGTGTCGGTAGTCTTGCCGAGCAGGTTTCCGTTGCGGTAGACCTCATACTCCTTGACCTTTAGTTTCGGCACTGTAAGGTCGTTGAACGACAGATCGTCGACAAACATAGCGAAGCCACTGTCGCTCACGCAGTTCACCGCGAAATAGCGAGCACCCTCGGGCAATACATAACTGAACTCCGTCCACTGGTCGGACAACTCAACATAGTCTGCTGAATGAATCTTAACAAAGTTTGCCGGATCGGCATCGGTAGTTGAATAGAGCACACGCATACGCTCCGGCTGTTGATCCTGCAAGGTAAAACTGCGCGCATAGAACGAAACGGTCTGCTCACCGCCGTTCAGACGCGGAGAAATCAGCCAGTCGTTGTTCACATAGTTCACACTTGCCACCGCCATAAACATCTTGTTGCCGGAATGCGGCTTACCCTCGTCCCAGATGTCGATGCCGAGAGTGTTGGCATTGCACACCTGGAAGGCTTTCGGTGCTGTGGCGTTGTCATATTCGCCGAGGTCTTTGTTGATGTAGTATGTCACATCGTGGTCGAGGTCAACCATCGTCCAGTCACCGATGTTGTCGATAGCCCAATCCTTGTAACTTTCAACATTGTCGGTGACAGCACCCTTGCTCAGCGGTGACTGCCACGATAGTTTCAAGCCTCCGTCAGCCAACTCGCACGCCAGCCCCTGTGGCACCGGCACAACCGGGTCTACCACATCAACCGTAATGCTCTTGGAGTTGTTTGCCGCATTCATATCGCCGGCGGCAGTAATAGTAGCCGTCACGACAACCGTAGCCTTGGCGTCGAACACCGCCGTCATTGCCACCGTTTTCTGTTCTCCGACCTTGACAGCGACCGCATCCGCCTGCGCCAATGTTGCGCCAGAGGCATCGGCAAGCACGATTGTCGCATCGGCAATGTCAGTAGTGCCAACATTGGTCACCTTTACCTCATATTCAGCCGCCTCTCCGGCAGCAATTTTCTCTGGGCCCGACACTGACGAGAGTTCGGCATCGACCTCCACCAGATTGTCGACCGTAACGTTGTCGATATGCACGTCCATTCCTCCGCTGGTAGTACCCACAAAGGCTACGCGCATCCACTTTGCCGACTTGAATGCACTCAGGTCAACCGAGTGGCGTTGCCATCCTGTCGAGCCATTGTCACGCATCCATTTGGCGCCGTCCACCGATTGCCATTCGCCTTGCTCAGTCATAACTTTAACCTCGATACTCTCACCGGTAGCGACCGCCTCGTTGTGGCTGTGGTACATCCAGAAACTCAATGCCGGAGCGGTCAGTTTGGAGATATTGATTTTCGGAGAAGAGAACGAGGTGTGGATGCCAGCATTCTCGCCGATGCTATGGAAGGTGGCAAGACCTTTGTCGCCATTCTGATCGGCAGTTGACGGATTGCTGCCACTATCCTGCAGTGTCCAACTCTGGTGCACATCCTGATCCGACTCCGTAACCCATGGGTAATAAGTCATATCCGACCCTGCGAAGCCCTCGGTGAGAGGAGCGTCGTAGGCGTTGCCAAACACAACATAAGGTGTCACCGCATAGTCGCCTTTCTTGTCGTTGCCGTAGGCAGTAACCACATAGTAGATGAGTTGCTGGGCATCGCTTGCCGGCAAGGCAGAGTCTGTGAACGACGTAGTCGTGTGGTCTACGGCAACGACCGTGCCATCACTGCGGAGCACACGATAGGTAACCTTCGCTGGGTCAAACCAGCCACCACGCGAACCTACAGTCGGTGCAGTCCACGCAATGACCGCACTACCGTCGGCATCCTTGAGTGTGAGGTTGCCCACTGCGCCCGGCACGTCAGTGCCGACGAATGCAGATGCTTTCACCTCTGCTCCCTCGCCTGCCGCATTGGATGCCACAACGCGATAGGTATACACGTCGCTGTCCTCCATTGTCTCATCAGTCCACGACTTGGCTGCACCCGGCTGCACCTCTGCGATGCTGTACACCGCTTCGGTCTTGTCAGTGCGGTAGATGTCGATTTTCACCGGTGCTTCAAGGCTGCCGTCCTTGGCGTCGGCAGTCGGTGCAGTGAACGACACCATGGCTTTCATTGCGCCTTTGTCACCCGGCGTAACCGTAAGGTTCTGCACCGCACCCGGCACATTGTTGCTCACCTCAGAGATACCGAAATTGTCAATGGTCAGCGACCAGCCTTTCTTGCCGTCGCTGTAACTGTAGAATCCCACATAATAATCACCGTTGGCGGCAACGCTAAACACGATGCTCTGCGTTTCGCCGTTCTTGTTCTGATAGTTGGGATAGTCCTTCAACACGGTCATATCGCTCACCAACGGCTTCGACCCGATGGCAACCTTGAAGTTCTCGTAATATTTGGTGTAGGCACTCGACTTGCTGAAGAATGTAAGTTTGTAGGTCACACCGCTCTTCAGCGCGATTTTCGGACTGATAGCCCAGTCGTCACCCGAGATGTAGTCATTGTTGTAGTTGTAGAACAGCGACTGGTTTTTGTATTCCCACTTCGAGCCGCCGTTATTGTCGATGATTGTCCACGCGTCGAAATCGTCCTGAGTGGAGAACTCCTCAACGAATGGCACGACATAGCCGTCGCCCACAGCAACCTTGTTTGATGCCACTGGAGTACTGCTGCCCTTTCCTGTGAATGCCGTCACCTCGTAGTAGACCACCTTCAGGTTTGCCGGCACTGATTCGTCGGCAAACTGGCAGTCGGTGCACGACTCTGCCACGACTGTCTCGTCGGGATAGCGCACCACCTTGTAGCGCAATGCTGCATTGTCGATTTTTCCGCCGTTTGCGCCTGTTGTCGGTGCAGTCCACGACACCAAAGGCTTGCCGTCGGCGGTTGCCGCCATCACGTCGGTAGGCGATGCCGGCACGTCCTCGCCGGTCCATGTGGTAGTCTCGGCGATGTTGCCGCGCTCGGTTGCGCTGGCGGCAGTCACGGCAATCTTGTGAGAGCCCTCAGCCAAAGTGATTTGCGCCGACGTGGCACTTGTGCCCGGCTGGATATTCTCAACCACAGTAGCGAGTGCGCCGTCCACCTCCACGATTGCCATTATCGGGTCGGTGAGTGCCGCACCGTTGGCTGTCTTTGTCGGGGCATCGAAACTTACGGTTGCCGTAGTCGCGAAGTCCGACGTATAGTTGACGGCGATGTTAGTCACCGCATCGGGAGCAGTTGCCGGCACTTGCGATGCCATAGCAAACAGTCCGGCGAAAGCCTCGTTGTTGGGATAGTCCATTATCTTCGTAGCCTTGCCGGTTGTGGTGTCAACGCTGAACAGACCGCCGCGGAGGTCTTTGCTCGACGTGCCTTCATAGGTCGCCGACCAATAGAGCACGCCGTCAGAGCCGAATGCCATCGAACTGACGCCGTAGTTTTCTGGCAAAACCGGGTACAGTCCTGTCCGACCAATCTGCTCATACGCGCCTGTTTTCTTGTCGATTTTCACGAGCCAGCCAGTAGTACCCCAGATGCCATAGAGTTCGCCGGCGGAGTTGAACGCCAGCGCCGTGATGTCGCGGTCCACGGTTTTGATATTGGTAGCCTCGCCGAGCGAGGTGCTGTAGGAGCAGAAGCGGTTCCAATACTGGTCGTCCTCGTTGTAGAATGCGCCGTAGACCTTACCCGATGTCGGGTCGTAGGCAAGAGCCGACGCAAGGTTCACCATATCGGTTGTCTCGTTACGCGAGCGCGACCATGTGGTGGCTGAGTATTCCTGCACATAGACCTCATAAGTGCTACGGTCGAGGGCTATGGCATAGAGCGTATTGTTGACCTTTGCAGCCGATATGATGTTGAGCATATCGTTGTTGCCGTAGAGTCTGGTCAGTGCGCCACCATCGCGCGCCTGAATGGAGTATGCGCCGGGAGCGTTGGTGCCCGACAGCCACGCGTCACTGTACACCATTACGCCGCCAAGCATCGTGTTCGGACCAGGCAGACTTGCCGTAGACTGCTGCCGCAGCGAAGTGTGTTGTCCCGGCCGTTGCTTAAGGTCGGCAATGTGTCTTTGCGCAAAGGCCGGGGCAATGCCCACAAAGGCGAATGCCGCAACGACACAAGTCAAAATAGATTTTCTCATTGTCCTTTATTGATTTTGTTGATAATTTTCAATTATTTCACAAATATACTATAAAAATACAGTTTAAATGCAACTTTATCTTGCAATTTGCCACAAGCAAAAAAAATCAAGCCGTAATGTCCGGGGCTATCAACACGGCGCACCTACGGCGCACTCTCATCAGTCCATATATCATAGGCTTCCCCGTTTCGGCTTGAGCAACAAAAAGCGCGCTGCAAGGACAACACATCAACGAGGATTTGTGTTGCGCTTACAGCGCGCTATATTTAAAATACCCTTTACCCAGGTCACTGACCTGGGCCATACAGGACTAAGGCTTTCAGCCTATTTCACCATCCTCAAATCCTTTTCAGACTATGAGGTAGTATTGATTATCAATTACTTAGGCAATATCGGGCAGAAAATTGCACAAGGACTGCACGACATATCGACAAAAATAAAGGGAGCGGCT
>CAVCEE010000004.1:0-142418 GCA_963601185.1 bacterium | reverse complement strand
ATAGCTCAGTTGGTTAGAGCACCTGACTGTTAATCAGGGGGTCGTTGGTTCAAGTCCATCTTGAAGCGCAAATCTTTAAATCCTGTAACGAGATTATGGGATTTTTTTGTAAAAATAGCACACTATAGCCATCGTAATCAAGCCAAAGTCCTTCCTACCGTCACTAAATATAGCCAAATTGATTTTATTCCGGAGGGTCTACAGCACGAAGGCGGCATAGTGCAAACTAATTGGGAGAAAAAATGAAACGTAAAGGACTTTGTCCATTAGCAATTTTTGTGCTTATGTCCTTGTTGTGCATTGTCACATCGTGCAAGTCGGACGATGATGTCAAGCCAAGCAAAGACGTAAAGTACATCTCGTTGATTATCAACATCGACAATTCTGCAAGGTCGCGCGCAGCGACACGCGAGTCGGCAACCGACAACGAAAGCCGTGTGGACAACGTGGTGCTTCTGATCTACACCACCGACGGCTACGACGATGCCGACCTCAACATGTCTGACGCGATGGCAAACTCCATAAAGATTATCCAAGCCCTCCGTTTCGAGGGTAGCCAACTCACCGAACAATATTCTTCATCCGGCCGCTACTACACCACCGAGGCGCGCGAATGTCCGCTGGCATTCATCAATAGCCAACGCTACCACGCCCTTGCGGTTGCCAACACCGACAACACCGCCGACTACTATATCGGCAAGACCGTTGCCGAGGTGCGCGATATGCTCGCCGGCTCAACGCAGTGGCACACCAACGGCGGCAAGCCTGAAAACTACGACTACTTTATGCTGTCATCGCAGAAGGATGCCGTAATCACGGAGTCCAACACCTCCGGCTCAGGCACGAAGGACGACCCGGTGATTGTGCCAATCAACATCGAGCGACTGGCTTCGCGCATCGACTTCCTTCCCAACGCCGCCTACGACGCCAGCCTTGGCGGCTATGTCTACGATGCCGTAGTGGAGTCGGACGGTATAACGAAGAATGCCGGCGGACTGGTAATGAAATATGCCGGCCCTATCAACTGTATGAACGCCGACAGTTACGTATTCCGCCGCGTGGCTAACCGAGTCGCCGGCACACTGAACATCACCGACACCGACTATCTCGGCGATGAGGTCGTTGGTCTCGATGCCAGCACCGGCAACTATGTTATTGACCCGTGGACCACGCAGAAAACCGCAGCGGCAGCCACCACGATGGCTGACCGCTACGCCAACTTCGGCACTCTCCCGTCCGACCTCAGCGACTACAAGGTGCAGCCGTTGAGCGGCAGCAACTTCTATGTACTCGGCTACACGATGGAGAACACCACTCTCGACAACAACACCACCTACGCCACCGGCATAGAGTTCCGCGGCACTTACTACACCGCCGACGAGTGGGACACCACCAACCACCAGCCCAAGGCAGGAGCCGCCGGCAAGGACAAAACCTACCGCTACTACATCCGCCACAGTTACCAGGACAGCACCTCGGCTACCGCCGACACCCCGATGCTCTACGGCACTGTGCGCAACAACATCTATAAGATAGAGATTTCCAAGGTGATGGGCGAAGCCATGATGTTCACCATCAGCGTGCGTCCATGGGCTTCCTACATCCACCCCGACATAATCATCTAAACTCCACGACTATGAAGATGCTACGCATAAAAATGTACTGCTGTCTGGCCATCCTCCTCGGATGCCTCTCGGCATGCTCCTCCGAAGCCGATGAGCCAATCACCGGCGGCAAGGCGACAGTCACGGTAAGCCTGTCGTCGAAAGCCGGCGGCACACGTGCCTCGTGGGCACTCGACCCGGACTACGGCGAGGACGGCGAGATGATGAAAAACTGGTTTGTAGCCGTGGTGCAAAACGGCAAAATTCTTGCCATCGTGGAGAGCGGCACTCTCGCCTCAGAGAAAGAGACCGACGGCTTCACCCTTACGCTCGACCCCGGCGAAACGACATTCTACTCGTTTGCCAATATGAGCCGCACCGATGTGGGTCTCGGCAGCATAACCACCTTCCCAGCAGCATTGCCTTCAGGCTTCGACGACCAGAAGTTCAGCGTCAGCGGCAATCAGAGCGGCATCGACGACTTCCCCAACGGCATCCCGATGAGCAACAAGCAGACGGTAAGCATCACATCGTCGACCAAAGTCGTGAATCTTGAAGTGATACGCATGGTGGCAAAGATGCACCTACGCCTCACCAACATCACCTCCGAAGCCATCTCCATCAAGCGCATAGGCATCAGCGACATCACCTACAACGGCAGCGACAACGTGTATCTCTTCCCTAAGAAAGTTACCGACGGCGGCGTTGAGACCATAGTACCCAACATCGCCCCGAATGCAAGCAAAGGCGAATTCTACGTTGACGACATCAACGGCAGCGGCGGCAGTGCAACACTCGCTCCCTACGAGTCGCACGACGTAACGTTCTACCTCAACGAGAGCGAAGCCTCCACAACGCAATATTTCACACTGATGATTGAGACCGACGACGCAGCGTCACAGCGATTCACGATGCTCAACTGGTCGCAGATTGCCCGCGATGACTACCGCTCGCTGCCGGTGGTGAAAATCAACAACTACAAGATTGAATTTGACGTAACGGCATTCACGCCCATCGGCGTACTCCCTCTGGTGGAAAACAGCAACGGCACGCTGAAAGTGACGCTGCGCACCTACGGCGACTTCCACATCAAGCCGAAGGTCATTTCCGCAGCCGACGCCTCGGTAGTGGCATACGGCACTGGCGGATGGACATTTGCCGACGGCACCGACGGACTTTCGCTCCTCGAGGCAGACCCTGCCATCGAGAGCGGCAACGGCATCTTCAGCACCGAGCCGTGGATTAACCGCTCCACAGGCATAATCGAGGCGGTGGCAGCCAAGCGCAACGGCTATGCCATCTACCAGATGCAAGTCAACGTTGGCGGCAACACCATTACCTACAAGATAGAAATCAATACAGATTATCAATACTAACGATATGAAAAAGATCAATCGTTTACTGCATATTTTCTTTACTGCGGCAGCAATTCTGTCGGCAGGCAACGCCCTTGCCATCGACACCGACACCAACGCAACCTTTGCCCACTACTACGGCGAGGCGTATGCCGAGGACCAGGCCAATGCTTTCAACTCCAAGGGCTATCAAAAATGCCCTGAGGTGCATTATTACTACTATGTAGATGCCAACCGCAGCAACATTACCCTTAACCTCCCGTTTGAGAACTACACCACCAGAGGTGGCGACATGGAGCCGCGCGGATGGATCCGCTGGTATGACTACAACACCGACTGCGTGGCAGTCAACCTCACCGCCAACGGCTCAAAACTGAAGGCCATCTATGCCACTGAGAACGGAAAACTCGTAAGCAAGGGATTCTTCGCCTACGACATCGGTGCAAACCCTACCCACAGCAATATCGGTGCGATTTACGTGCCGCCTACAGGCTCTGAGAGCAGCGACTGGGAAGGCGAGACCATCGCCTGTGACGTTAGCCGATTCGTGGACTACACCACCGCCACCTATCCTGAGCACGAGCCTACGCTGTCCGTACGGTTCATCTACCACATCCTGCCGGCAGCCAAACTCGCCAACGACATTATGGACTCCGTCACCGGACACGACGTAACCAGCCTCACCTATGAGGACAACCGCACAATCGACTTCGGCGCACGTCTGTCGAGTTCGCCGATGAACATCCGTCTGAACCTCATCTCGGTGAGCCATTACTACTTCCACCCGATGGTGGCATCCTACACGGAGAACCACCACCTCTATTACCCCGATGCGCAGGCAAGCACCTACGCCATCTACGACGAGCATTTCGACAACACCACAGTCAAGCAGGCCACAGGCGTGGAGTGGCGCGCATACGACTCCACAAAGACCAAGTGGACCACTCTCAATGCCAATGCCACCACATCGGTGTTCCAGTCGGTGAGCGTGCTCGGCTGCACCTCCACAGGCCGATGGAAGGACCTCAACGGCAACTCCACCACAGCACCGTCGATTGCCATCGGCGACTACGTTTACGTGGTGGCATACCTTGTCAACGGCACAAGTAAATGCCCGGTGGCAAACTACAAGATTTGGTTTAAAAACACCTATCCCCTTATGGACGATGAGCGCACCCTCGGCTACCGCTCCGACTCCTACATCGAGAACAACTACCGTAAATACGAGGTGACGTGCATAGACTTCGACAACATCAGCGACAAGCAGACCGACGTGGCACCGACCAACGGCATCGACAATATGGCACCGCTACCTCTGGAGATGACCAACTGCGGCTACGGCTTCGTCTATCCGTCGCTCGTCAGCAAGGAGCGTTACGGCTGGGGCGGTAACAACTCGCCAATCCACGGCGAGTACCACGTTGTCAAATCGAGCAACCTCACTGGCATCTCGACCAGCAGCCAAGGCTACAAATGGTGGCGCAACATCCCGGTCTACGACCGCACCTACATCAACACCAACGGCAACAAATGGGGCTACTACATGTACTTCGATGCCTCCGACGAAGCGCGTCGCGTGGTGTCGGTCGACTTCAGCGGCAACCTGTGTACGGGCACGCGTCTGATCTTCGAGGGCTACATCGCCAACGTAACGTCGGGTACGGAGCATCCGCAGGTGATGTTCCGCCTCTATGGACTCGACACCAAGGGCAACGGCCACCTCATCCAGTCGTTCTCCTCGGGTAACCTCCGCAACAACAACACCTCTGGCGACAAACGCGACACTTGGTTCCAGATCTACGGACAGGTGACCATCAGCGCTGTCGACAATGTGGCTAAGTACAGCAAGTTCCGCTTGTCCATCGACAATATGTGTACTAACACCAACGGTGCCGACTACTGCGTCGACGACATTCACATTTATATGCGCAACGCCAAGATCGACGTTATCCAGGACGTGCCGATGTGTCCCGACGAGGACGGCACGGCGGTGCTCAACAACATCCGATTCAAACTCCGCGGCGACTATGAGAGTCTGTTGGCGCTGGCACCCATCAACAACCAACTCTTCTACCGCATCTGCAAGGCCGACGGCACTCCACTGAAGTTTGACTACGACGATGACGACGATGTGGAGGACTACGGTGTCATCGACCTCCCAGCAGCCTACGACGCTTCGATGGAGATGGGCGAAAAGGACGGCGGTCCTGACCAGAAACGCTTCGAGAAGGACCAGTACGGCAACATCTCGCTGGTGCTTGCCAACCGTCATTTCGACCTTGAGGAAAACGTAAAATACTATGTTTCCGTATCAGTCCCTGATGCCGACGGCAACCCGACACAGTGGGGCACGCCAAACGATGTTTGCACCTGCTACTCCGAAATCTACGTCATCGCGAAGCAAACATCTACGGTGACCGACGCCAACGGCAAGATTGCCACCGACATACACATTGACTGCAGCAGCGGTTCAGTGGACAGTTACGACGTCACAGCCAAAATCCAGACCATCGACCCGGTCAACGGCGGTACGGTGACATTCAGTGGCATCAGTTTCGACTGGTTCTGCGACACCGACTATAGCACAAGTTTCAACGATGCAGAGTACAACAGCATCAAGTTGTCCACCGCACTCAACCACTTCCGCACGGTCTACCCTACCGCGACCGGTATCCAGAACGCATCGGGAGTGTTTACCAGCGACGACCGTAGCGTGCTCAACTATTTCATCCGCACAAAAGGCTTCCTGAGCCTCAACGCATCGTCGAAGATGCCGGAATTTGACGGTTTCGAGGACAATTCAGGCACGTTCAAGGTCTACGCCATACCTATTGCCACCTCCACAACCGTGGGCGGCATCACCTACGAGATTTGCCCTACGGCACTCGTCTTCACTTTCCGTCTCAGCAATGCCGGTCCAACGGTGGTCTTCGGCTTTGCCAACGTGACCTACCCTACCGACGAGCCTAACCGCAAACTGCGCATCGGCAAGCCGCAACTCAATGCGCTCACCAATGGTGGCTCACTCACCGTCGACGTGCCGGTACACTCTGTTACCTACTACGACGACAACCACACCTACACCGGCGTGCAGAAAGTGTCGACAGGCGCAGTCTACGTCACCGACACCAACGACCCATCGTGGGATATGTCGGAGCGGCACCAAGTGGCGACTGTGACCAACTCAGGCACTATCAAGTCGGGCGACAACATCAACCTCAGTTTCATCGGCACCGAAGCCGGCAATATGAACGAGGGCTACTGGTACGACCTTACGCTCACCTTCAACGCAGCCTATAAGGATTCGTCATCATCTTCGGGCGGCGTGGTTGCCTGTCCGGGAGAGTCGACCCTCCGCTTCCTTATCGTGCCGGAGTACCTCACTTGGAACTCGTACAACACATCAACCAACAACCCGAACTGGAACAACGACAACAACTGGACCCGCAGTTCGAAAGACGAACTCTACAAGACCGTCTACACCGACTACCGCACCGACGGCTGCTACGTGCCGATGAAGTTCTCCAAGGTTGTGATTCCTACGCAGAGCGGCGGCGTCTACCCTTACCTGACTTCAATCCTCTACAACGCTGCCAACGGCATCGCCACCAACCTGTCCAACATCAAGGGCGAGGCAACGACCTACATACAGTATGACCTTATGTGCAGTTGGCGCTACGACACTGCCGATGGCTCAAACGACGGTGCGGGCAACTTCAGTTGCGAGCGTTTCTACGGCAACACCTGCGACGAGATTTACCTGAAGCCGGAGGGCGAGGTGCTCTACCAGAACTACCTCGTCTACAACAAGGCGTGGGCAGACCGCGAGTTCAAGGCAGGCAATTGGAATCTCGCATCCTCACCGCTCAAAAACACCTACAGCGGCGACCTATATGCACCTAAGTCCAACGGACAGCAGACCACAGAGGCATTCAAGCCCATAACCTACAGCACCACGCTCAACGACCGCATCACCCTGCCAGTCTACCAGCGTGCGTGGGACAAGAGTTACAACGAAGTGCTCGCCGACGGCTCTACCATCAAAGCCTACGACTATTCGGGCACCGACATCGTTCTCGACGAGGGCATCAGCGCCGCTTCGCAGCAATGGAGCCACTCGTTCAACGACGTGACCTACGACTTCGGCAGCACTGGCAACGCCGGTGTCGGCGGTATCGCGGTCAAGGTGGGCGACGACTATTTCTTCAACACCGGCGGCACAGCACTGATGCGTCTGCCAAAGGCCGACACAAGTTACACCTACTACGCTCCCGACGGCACGATGCGCACTTCGGAGACACTCGCCAAGGACAGTTGCAACCGCTTCATCGTTGAGCCGAAGGCATCGACGACCTTGCAGTACCGGCTCACGCAGGACAACACCAGCAACCGCTACTTCCTCGTGGGCAACCCGTTCTCGTCGACCATTAGTATGTATGGGTTCATCAACGACAACGAGGCGTTGGAGCGCAAGGTGTGGATAATGAAAAACGGTACACTCACCGGCTGCGCAGTGCCCGACGAGGGCGATGCCGACTACAAGAAGAACGATGTGCTCATCACCCCGATGAACGCCTTCATCGTGAAACTGAAGGACGGTGAAACACCGGGCATCATAAACTTCAGCCCCGACATTCTGACAGAGCGTTGGATCTCGGGCGCAAGCACGACGAGCAACAGTGTCGACACCGGGACACTCACCATCACCGCCTCCACCGGCGACCGTGAGAGCACGGCAACAGTCAACTGCCGCCCTACGGCAAGCAACGACTATGTGGACAGTGAGGACGTGGAAATCCTCGATAGCCACCTCGACAACACTCCGATGGTCTACACCGTGGCATCGAGCAAGGCAGTGAGCATAAACAACACCGACCGCATCGACTGGCTGCCAGTAGGCGTTGCATCGTGCCAAGGCACAGTGCAACTCACCGTCAGCCGCCGCGGCATCCCTACCGACCTCTACCTCTATGACGCTCTCACACGCACAAGCAAGCGCATCGAGGACGGCGAGACCATTGAGGTGGAAGGCAACGCCCACGGCCGCTACTTCATCACCGACACCGATGTCAACGGCTCGGTCAACACCGACGTGGCTGACCAATGCACCGTAAAGTGCTACTCGCCGGAGTGCGGCATGCTCACCGTGAAGGCATCCCAGCCGGAAACGATGATGACCGTATCGGTCTACGACACATCGGGCCGACTTATGGCTGCCGAGCAGACCGACGGACGCATCCAAGCCGATTTCCAACTCACGGCTGGCGTTTATGTGGTCAGCGCAACCCTTTCCGACGGATCAATCCGCACCGAAAAGGCTTATGTTAGATAATATATTCTCCCTATATATTATATTTGGCTATTTTTACTAAAATTCAGGCGGCCCTGAGCGTGATGCTTCGGGCCGCCGCTTTTTTCGCCAAGATGTCCGCCGTTCCACTATTTTTTCGTAATTTTGAATTTTGATATGGAGACTGCCCTTTATTTGATCCCTGTCATGCTCAGTGATGAGCCGTTGGACAAAGTGCTCCCTGCCTACAATCTTCAGATTGTGAGGGAGATAAAATATTTCATTGTGGAAAACGTACGCTCTGCGCGGCGGTTTCTCAAAAAGTGCGACCGCACAATCAACATCGACGAACTTACTTTCTACACTCTCGACGAGCATACACGCGTGGAGGAGATTGGCGACTATCTCAACCCTCTTGTCGAAGGTCATGCTATGGGCGTGATTTCGGAGGCGGGCTGCCCTGCCATCGCCGACCCGGGAGCCGACGTGGTTGCTATGGCGCAACGCCGCCACCTCAAGGTAGTGCCGCTGGTAGGACCGTCGAGCATTCTGATGTCGCTTATGGCATCGGGCTTCAACGGCCAGAGTTTCGCCTTTCAGGGCTATCTGCCAATCGATGCCGCCAAACGGCAGAAGAAGTTCCACGAAATGGAGCGCAACATCGCTGCCGGGCAGACACAGATTTTCATCGAGACCCCCTACCGCAACAACCGCCTCGTGGCGGAACTCGCCTCGCAGTTGCGCGGCGATTTGTTGCTGTGCGTGGCGTGCGACGTGACCGGCGCAACGGAGGACATCACCACGCGCCCCGTACGCGAATGGGCGAAAGCCTCCTACAACTACGACAAGCGTCCCGCAATATTCCTGCTTTACAGATAACCGCCGAAGAGATGTATAAGACAAGAAAATCCAAGCAGCATTCGCCCTATCAGCAGGGCTCGCTCTTCGACGACGAGGAAGGCGCTGAAGTCTTTTCCGGCGGTGTCGACACTCGCCGCACCACCCCCCAACCGGTATCGGAACTTGAGCAACCGCTGGCACTGACCAACGACACGGGCAGTTTCCGCTACATCAGTTTCGGCAGCGGCAGCAGCGGCAACTGCTCCTATATAGGCAACGAGCACGGCGGCATCCTTATCGACGCTGGCATCGATATGAAGCAGGTGGTGGCTGAACTGGAGCGCAACAGCATCCGCCCGGAGTCAATCCTCGGCATCTGCCTCACCCACGACCACGGCGACCACATCCGCTATGCCTACACCTTCCTGCGCCGCTACAAGACGATGGCACTATTCTGCACCAACCGGGTGCTCAACGGCATACTGCGCCGCCACAACATCTCGCGCCGCATCAAGGACTACCATCACCCCATCTACAAGGAGATACCGTTTAAGGTGGGCGACTTTACGCTCACAGCCTTCGAGGTGCCCCACGACGGCAGTTGCAACTCCGGCTTCTCGGTGGCCTACGGCGACGCCCGGTTTGTGCTTGCCACCGACCTCGGTAGCGTCACCGACCGTGCGCGCCACTATATGTCGGAGGCTGACTATCTGGTGATTGAGAGCAACTACGACGACCGTATGCTCACCGACGGCACATACCCCGAATATCTGAAAAGCCGCATCCGTGCCGCCAACGGCCACATGGACAATGCCGACACTGCTGCTTTTCTGAAGGAAATTTGCACAAAGCGGCTGAAATATGTGTATCTTTGCCATTTAAGCAAAGACAACAACACGCCCGAGATTGCGCGCCACTGCGTGGCAACCGCCATCGAAGAGGCGGGATTCTCCGTCGGCGAAGGCACAGACTCGCTTGTCGACAGGACAAAGGACGTGCAACTGACGGTGCTTCCGCGCTACGACGCAACCCGGTGCTTCAAGTTCTACGTCAACCTGAAGTAATTAGAAAATCATTTATATGAACGGCAACTATAATTTTCTCAAGGCTATGCCGCCGGCTACACGCCACCTGCTCATCGTCAACGTGCTGATATGGGTGGTAACGGCGGTGTTCGACAACTTTTTCGGATTTGACGCGTCGAAATATCTCGGTCTGCACTATTTCAGTGCGCCTCACTTCAATCCGGCACAGTTCGTAACCTATATGTTTATGCACGACACAAGCGGCATCGCCCACATATTCTTCAATATGTTCTCGCTCTATATGTTCGGGCGCATCCTCGAGCAGGTGATGGGGTCGAAACGCTTCCTTGTCTACTACTTCGTGTGTGGCATCGGCGCAGCCCTCGTGCAGGAGGCAGTGCTTGCCTACAATCTGCAACCTATCGTTGACAACTACAACGGTGTTGCATTTCCCAACGGCATAACAATCCCTACGATGGAGTATCTCGACATGAATGTCGTGGTGGGCGCATCGGGCGCAGTGTTCGGCATCCTGCTGGCATTCGGTATGTTCTTTCCCAACGCGCCGCTCTACCTGTTTTTCGTGCCTGTGCCTATCAAGGCGAAATATATGGTTATCGGCTACGGTCTGCTCGAACTCCTGTTTGGCGTGAGCGGCATTCAGGGCGGCGTTGCCCATTTCGCCCACCTCGGCGGACTGTTCTTCGGTTTCCTGCTGATACTCTACTGGAAGAAAAAAGGCATAATCACTCGCAATGGCGGCGGCTTTTAGCAATATCCGCAACTTCGTCAGCGGCAAGTCGGTGGCGGTACGCTTCATTCTGGCGAATGTGGCTGTGTTCGTCGTGATTCACCTCATCGCCATTGCCGCACGCATCTGCGGCTTTGCCGACCCAAGCGTGTTACTGATGCTACCGCCGTCGTGGCAACTGGTGGCGACGCATCCGTGGACGTTGCTCTCCTATATGTTTGTGCATTTCGACATCTTCCACATCCTCGGCAATATGCTGTGGCTCTACTGCTTCAGCATCGTATTCCTCGATATGGCGAGCAGCCGCCAGTTTGCCGTGACCTACATCGCCGGCGGTATCGCCGGTGCGGTTGCCTATCTGGCTGTAGCATCGGTTGTGCCGTCGGCTGGACTCGTCGGCTCGTCGGCATCGGTGATGGCAATCGCCGCCACTGCCGTGGCTACGCGTCCCGACTACCGCATCAACCTGTGGCTCTTCGGTATGGTAGCCATCAAATGGATAGCACTCTTCTTCGTGGCTTTCGCCCTGCTGCTCACTCCGGCAAGCACGGCATCGCTCTGCCCCCACGCAGCCCACACCGGAGGCATCGTCGCCGGGCTAGTGATGACTGCGCATCTGCGCGGACTGCTGCGCCGCCCCGTCCGCCGCAAGGCTGTGGTTCTGCCGCCGCTGCAACGCCACCGCGCATTTGACGAAAACCGTCTCGACGACTTGCTCGACAAGGTGCGCATATCGGGCTACGCATCGCTATCGAAGAAGGAAAAGGATGAACTAAAATGGCTTAGTGAACACATAGAGAAATGAAACTGCTGATTACTAAATTCATCGTGGCGAAAACCGCATTTTGGACAAACGTGGCAGTGGCGGCAGTCTATCTGCTGTCGGCCTACGCCGGACACGTAGACCCTCGACTTTTCGGCTACGTCCCCATCCTTGGTCTCGCCTACCCGGTGATGCTCTGCCTACTGCTGGCATTTGTGGCAGTATGGGCTTTTCTCGGATGGCGGCGGCTGTGGGTTTCTGCGGCAGCACTGGCTCTCACCTTGCCGCAAGTGCTGGCGTTCTGCCCGCTGAATTTCGGCGAAAAGAAGCACAATTTCCGACTGATGTCCTACAACACATTCCAATTGGCGACTGACGGCAAGACAACGGTGTTTGACGAAATTCTGAAATATGAGCCCGATTTCGTGTGTTTGCAGGAATCTCCCAACGTGTCGGCGTTCAAGAACCATGTCTCAAGTCCCGGACAGTTGGAAGAGTTGAAAAAGGCTTATCCATATATGGTCTCCGACAGAGCCTCATCGCTCAGCGTGATGTCGAAAACGCCGGTGCGCATAATTAAGGAATACAGCAACTTTGATTCCTACTGCTACGCCATCTGCCGCACCACGGTGAAAGGCACTACCCTGTTTGTGATCAACACCCACCTCGAGTCGATAAAACTCACGCCGTCCGACAAGAAAATCTATATGCAACTCACCTCTCCGTCGGAGAAGAAATCGATAGAGGGCGTGCGCACCCAACTGCTGGGCAAGTTGAACCACGCCTTCAAGAACCGCGCCGACCAGGCGGAAGAACTGCGCCAGATGGCAGACAGCCTGCAGACGGCGCATCCCGATGCCGAGATTATGATTTGCGGCGACTTCAACGACACTCCCCACTCCTATGCCTATCTCACCGTCCGCGGCGACTTCAGCGATGCCTACTGCGACGGCGGCACAGGCCCGGTGATAACCTACAACCTCAACCGCTTCTACTTCCACATCGACCAAATTCTCTACTCAGGAGGACGGTTTGAGGCGGTGCGCTGCCGCCGGGGCACATCAAGAGTGTCCGACCACTACCCGGTGATTGCCGATTTCCGGATTGACGAAAAAACGAAACAACATAAATAAACAGAGTATGAAAAAATGCAGATTGACAGTAACAGCGTTATGCCTCTCGGCATTTCTGCTTTTACCCGCAACTAAAATGAAAGCCGAAAATCCATTTTTGGCGCCTTATGGCACAGTCTACAACATGCCGCCGTTTGAGAAAATCACCAACGACGACTATCTGCCGGCCTTCGAGGAAGGCATCCGCCAGCACAACCAGGAGATTGAAGCGATTGTCAACAACCGTGCAGTAGCCGACTTCGACAACACTATCGTGGCACTCGACAACGCCGGACAACTGCTGGAAAACGTGACTTATGTGTTCAACGGCCTCTACGAGACCATGTCGACACCCGAACTCCAGGCCATCGGCGAGAAGGTGTTCCCGATGCTCTCGAAGCACAGCGACGAGGTGATGATGAACGAGCGTTTGTTTGACCGCGTGAAGAAAGTCTACGATAACCGCAAGAAATTCAACCTCACCAAGCCACAGGAGCGTTTGCTCGAAAAATACTACAAGCAGATGGTGCGCTGCGGCGCGCTGCTCTCTGCCGAGAAGAAGGAAGAACTGAAGAAAATCAACGAGCAGTTGGCGGCAGCCAACCTCAAGTTTGGCGACAACATCGTTAACGACACCAGCGAGTGGCGTCTCGTGGTCGACAACGAGAGCGACCTTGCCGGACTCCCTGCTTCGAGCATCGCACAGGCTGCCGACGAGGCAAAGGCTGCCGGACTGGAAGGCAAATGGGTGTTTACGCTGCGTGCGCCGAGCCGTCTGCCATTCCTCACCTATGCCGACAACCGCGCGCTCCGCGAAAAGATGTACAAAGGCTACATCAACCTCGCCAACAACGGCAACCAGTACGACAACAAGGAGCAGATTGCCACAATTCTGCGTCTGCGCAAGGCAAAGGCAAACATCTTCGACTACAAGACCTATGCCGACTTCCAGACTGCCAACGTGATGTCGAAAACGGTGAAGGCTGCCGAAAATCTGCTGATGAAGATATGGAAACCTGCCGTGAAGAAATCGCAGGAGGAAATTGCCGATATGCAGGCGTATGTCGACAACCACGGCGGTGGCTTCAAAATCGCCGCTTGGGACTATTACTACTATGCCGAGAAGGTGAAAAAGGAGAAGTTTGACTTCGACGAGAACGATGTGCGCGCATATTTCCCTATCGACAACGTGCGCAAGGGCATCTTCACGATGGCAAACCGCCTCTACGGCTTGTCGTTCAAGGAAGTGACCAACACTCCAATCTATCATCCCGATGTTAAGGTCTACGACGTTACCGACGTTGAAGGCAAGCACATCGCCACCTTTATGACCGACTACTATGCACGCAAGGGCAAACGCCAAGGCGCGTGGATGTTTGTGTTCCAGGAAGCCAACGGCACTGAGGGTAAGCGCCCTATCGTCTACAACGTGGGCAACTTCACTCAGCCAGCCGCCGGCGAGACTGCTCTGCTCACCATCGACGAAGTGGAGACAATGTTCCACGAATTCGGCCACGCTCTCCACGGTATGCTCACTCGCTGCCAGTATAAGGGCAACGCCGGTACCAATGTGGACCGCGACTTCGTAGAGTTCCCTTCTCAACTCCACGAACACTGGAAATTTGAGCCGGAATTGCTCAAGGTCTATGCCCGCCACTACCAGACAGGCGAGGTTATTCCCGACTCACTGGTGCAGAAACTCATCGCTTCCAGCAAGTTCAACCAAGGTTTTGTCAACACCGAACTCGTCGGCGCGGCTCTGCTCGACCTCGAATGGCACAAACTCACCAACCTCGACAACCTCGACGTTGCTGCCTTCGAATCGTCGGTTGCCAAGAAACTCGGCATGCCTAACGAAATCCAGTTCCGCTACCGCTCTACCTACTTCAACCACATTTTCAGCAGCGACGGCTACGCAGCAGGCTACTACACTTATCTGTGGGCACAGGTGCTCGACTGCGACGGCTTTGATGTGTTTGAGAAGCACGGCGTGTTTGACCCAACAACAGCGTCAAAACTCAAGCATCTGCTCGAATCGGGCAACGACGAAGACCCGATGGTGCTCTACAAGAACTTTGCAGGCCACAAGCCAAGCCCGGATGCATTGCTCCGCGACAAAGGTCTGAAATAAGCCCCTGTAGCGACATCCGCTCCAACATAACAATCGCCCCGGAAAGCCAAGCCTTCCGGGGCGATTTCAATATCATTCTGACAACTTGCTACTGCTGTTTCGGCTGACCGAGAATCTCGAACTGTTCCGCCCAAATTTCTGTGGTGTATCGCTTCACAGCGTTGCGGTCTTCCCACACGCGCGTGCAGAGTTTGCCCTCGATGTAGAGTTTCGTGCCCTTGCGGATGTATCTCTCCGCCACCTCGGCATTCTTGCCCCACATAATGATGTTGTGCCACTCCGTGCGCTCCGGCACCTCCACGCCGCTGGCTGTGGTGTAGCCTCGTTCGGTTGTGGCAAGCGAGAAACTGGCAATCGCCTTTCCTGCGCTCTGATAGCGAACCTCAGGGTCTTTGCCCACGTTGCCCAACAATATCACTTTGTTCACACTCATAGCAATGCCTTGAATCGTGAGATAAACTCATCTGCAATTTCTTTCGTGAGCACCAGCGGTGGGAGCAAGCGAATCACGTTCTGCCCCGATGCGCCGGTAAACACGTGCTGCTCAAAGAGCAGACGCGAGCGCAACTCCTTGACAGGCTTGTCAAACTCCAGTCCAATCATCAGTCCGCGTCCGCGCACTTCCTTGATGCCGTCGATTTTCTTCAGTTGCTCCATCAGGTAGTCGCCCATAGCGGCGGCATTCTCAACGAGATGCTCCTTCTCGAAGATGTCGAGCACGGCAATGGCAGCGGCACAACCGAGATGGTTGCCTCCGAAGGTTGTGCCAAGCATTCCGTAGACTGGCTTGATGGCAGGATTGATGATGATAGCACTCATAGGATAGCCGTTGGCAATGCCTTTCGCCATAGTCACGATGTCGGCCTTGATGCCGCTGTGCTGGTGTGCGAAGAATTTGCCGGTGCGGCCGTAGCCCGACTGGATTTCGTCGGCAATGAGGAGCACACCGTGCTTGTCACACGCCTTGCGGAGGTTATGCCAAAACTCGTCGGTCGGGATGTTGATGCCGCCTACGCCCTGGATGCCCTCGATAATCACGGCTGCCACATCGCCCTTAGCCATCTCGCGCTCAGCCGCCTCGGCATCGCCAAAAGGCACAAACGTAACACGGTTGTTGGCGTTGACGGGAGCCACAATCTTTGGATTGTCGGTAGCCTCAACGGCAAGCGAAGTGCGTCCGTGGAAAGCCTTGCCAAAAGCCACGATGCGCGCCTTCCCGGTGTGGAACGACGCCAGTTTCATAGCGTTTTCGTTGGCCTCTGCACCCGAGTTGATCAGAAACAGGTTGTAATCATCGTAGCCGCACGCCTTTCCGAGTTTGTCTGCCAACTGCTTCTGCAGCGAGTTGTGGACGGAGTTGGAGTAGAACACCAGTTTCTCCGCCTGACTCTTGATGGCATCCACATAGTGCGGATGGCTGTGTCCCACGGAAATAACCGCATGACCGCCGTAGAGGTCGATATATTCTGTGCCTTTGCTGTCGTAGACGTGGCAGCCCTTGCCGCTCACAATCTCAACGTCAAACAAAGGATAAACATCAAATAAATTCATAATTCAGTCAATGTTAGAAAGCCGAAGCCTTCAGGTTAAGCCCTGTGCGCTCGTGAAGCCCAAAGAGCAGGTTCATATTGTGGACAGCCTGTCCGGATGCACCCTTGAGAAGGTTGTCGATTACCGAGACCACAAGCAGTTTGCCTTCCTCCTTAGTGAGGTAAATCATACACTTGTTGGTGTTGACCACGTCCTTGAGGTCGGGCATACGGTCCACGACAAACGTGAAACGATGGTCGTCGTAGTATTCCTCATAGAGTTTCTTCACCTCGCTCAATTCAACCGGGCAGTCGAGATAGGCGGAAGCGAAAATGCCGCGCGAGAAGCATCCGCGCACGGGAATGAAGTTGATTGCCGACGAGAAACTGTTCTGAAGCGTGGTCAGCGTCTGCTTGATTTCGGCAAGATGCTGGTGCTTGAACGGCTTGTAGATTGACACGTTGTCGTTGCGCCACGAGAAGTGGGACGATGCCGACGGCTTCACGCCTGCGCCGGTGCTGCCGGTGATGGCGTGCACGTGGATATCACTGTTGAGCAGCAAGTTGCGTGCAAGGGGGAGCAATGTCAACTGGATGGCAGTGGCAAAGCATCCTGGGTTGGCAACGTGCTTGCCGCGGATGATGTACTTGCGGTTGAGTTCCGGCAGGCCGTAGATAAAGTCGTGGGTGCCGTCAGCGATGCGATAGTCCTGCGCAAGGTCGATGATGCGCAAGTCTTCCGGGATTTCAGCAGCGTGTGCCTCAAGGAATTTGCGCGACTCGCCGTGAGCCATACAGAGGAAAATCACGTCGACATCGGCAAACGGAGTTGTCGATGAGAAAACCATATCGGTTTCGCCGACAAGACCCTGATGCACCGAGGCAAGGCGGTTTCCGGCATTGCTCGTGCTGTGCACCCATGCGAGTTCCACGTCGGGATGATTGAGAAGTAGGCGGATGAGTTCACCGGCGGTATATCCGGCGCCCCCGATGATTCCTGCTTTTATCATATTCTTCATTAGATTTGTTCGTCTTTATGGTTTGCGTAGTACACGCGAAGCGGTGTTGACAACACTTTGATGAATCCCTTTGCATCCTCGGCAGTCCAGCCTTTCTGCATTTCGCCGTATTCGCCGAACTTTGTCTTAACGAGGTCGTCGGCAGAGTCTACACCAATCATAAACATCGAGTAAGGGCGGAGTTCCACTCTCACCGTACCATTGACGTTGCGCTGCGATGACTCGAGCATTGCCTCAATGTCGCGCATCACCGGCTCGAGATACTGGCTCTCGTGGAGGAACATGCCGTACCAGTTTGCCACCTGGTCCTTCCAGTACTGCTGCCACTTGCTGAGAGTGTATTTTTCAAGGAACTTGTGAGCGTTGATGATTACCATCGGTGCGGCAGCCTCGAAGCCCACACGGCCCTTGATGCCGATAATGGTGTCGCCAACGTGCATATCGCGGCCGATGCCGTAAGGGGCGGCAACCGACTCGATGTAGCGGATGGCTTCAATCTTGTCGTCAAACTGCTTGCCGTTGACTGCCACGATTTCGCCGTGCTTGAACTCAATGGACATCTCCTCTTTGCCCGATTTCTCAACCTGTTTCAGATATGCCGATTCAGGCAGTCCTTCCTTGGAGTCGAGAATCTCGCCGCCGCAGATTGATGTGCCCCAGATGCCCACGTTGTAGGAATACTTCATCTTGGTGAAGTCGGCAACGAAGCCGTGAGAGCGGAGATATTCGATTTCCTCGTCGCGCGACAGAGCCTTGTCGCGTGTCAGCGTGATGATTTCCACACCCGGAGCCATCACGAGGAATGTCATATCGAAACGCACCTGGTCGTTGCCAGCGCCGGTAGAGCCGTGGGCAATGGCGTCAGCACCGATTTCGTTGGCATAGCGAGCGATAGCGATGCCTTGGAAGATGCGCTCCGAACTTACGGAAATCGGGTAAGTGCCGTTGCGGAGCACGTTGCCGTAGACCATGTATTTGAGGCTCTTGGCATAATATTCGTGGGTAACGTCGAGCGTCACATACTGCTTTGCACCCAGTTTGTAGGCGTTTTCCTCGTTGGCCTTGAGTTGGGCAGGGCTGAAGCCGCCGGTATCGGCGCATGCCGCATACACCTCATATCCCAGTTCCTTGGCGAGATACATCACCGTGTAGGATGTGTCGAGACCGCCACTGTAGGCCACTACTACTTTTTTCTTCTTCTGTTCCATTTTTCCTGTCAATATTTTATTGTTCTTTGTTTTCCGATTGTTCTCTGTACTTGTCCTCCGGATGCTCGTCGGGGTCGTAGAGCAGACCCGTGCACAAGCACATACGGCGACCATTGCGCTGAAGGATGTCGAAGTTCACGCAACTCTCGCAACCCTTCCAGAATGCCTCATCGTCGGTCAACTGGTCAAAGGTTACGGGGCGGAAACCCAACTGGTTGTTGATTTTCATCACTGCTGCACCTGTGGTAAGGCTGAAGATCTTCGCATGGGGAAACCTCTCTCGCGACAGTTCGAAAATTCGTCGTTTGATGCGCGTGGCCAAACCCAGCCCGCGAAACCTGTTGCCTACAATCAAACCTGAGTTGGCAACAAATTGCTTGTTGCTCCAACTCTCGATGTAACTAAATCCGGCAAACTCCTGCCCTTTGTAAAGTGCCACCACTGCCTTGCGCTCAAGCATTTTCTGGCGCACGTAGTCGGGCGACCGCTTGGCGATGCCGGTGCCGCGCACTTTTGCGGCACGGGTGATGGTGTCGAGGATCTCGTCAACATACTTGACGGTGTCCTCACTGGCGACGACAATTTCAATGTCTTCTGCGTTGATCATCTTCTGCTTTTTGTCTTTTCTATATTTGTCTATACGTGAATTGTAAATCTCTAATCCAATGGGATGAACCGGCGGAGCACTCGCTTTGCCTCTTCGTGGCTCACGTCTTCGCGGAGCACGAGGAAGATGGTGTCGGCACCGGCTATCGTGCCGATTATTTCAGGGGTGTGGCTCATATCGATGTCGTAGGCCAGTCCGCTGGCATAGCCGTTGCGTGTCTTGAGCACGGCAATGTTGCCGGAAAAGGTGAGCGACACGTAGCCCACGGCACTGTTGGGCGACGCCGGACCCTGGTTGGCACTGAGCAGCGAATCCTTCACCTCGTTGCTATTGGGCACGATGTAGATGTAGGAATTGCCGTCGGTAGCGATCTTCGTTACCCGCAACGCCTTCAGGTCGCGTGAGAGCGTGGCCTGGGTCACATTGATGTCCTTTTCGGCGAGTGCCTTTATCAAATCGTCCTGACAAGTCACTTGATTGTTTCTTATAATCTCAAGTATGAGTTGCAGACGTTGTTTTTTATTCTTCATATCTATTGGTGTCTTTGACTCTTTTTTCTTTTACAAATGCGGGGGATTGTTCTGTGTCTGCCTGTGCCGGCAAACGCGACCCAGAGCAAGCCGAGTGGTGGCGGCTGCAGTGGCTGAGGGATGAGGAGTGTCGGTTGTACCGTAAGGTTACTTAATGGTCCAGGTTATCGTGCCTTTCTTCTCGTTCGGCACATTGTCACCGCTGACCGTAAACTTGAGGCTTCGTGTACGCTCCTCAAACTGTCGTCGGACTCCGAGGTCGCTGGCTGCCTCGCCAGAGCCTCCGAGATATTTGGCACTGGTCACAGTGCCGTCCTGTCGGACAGTGATGCTAAAGCGCAGTGAGCCGCTCTTGGTGCAGGAGAATTTCTGCGCCGAGAGGCGGTAGTTTGTGCCGAGGTTGTGACCTGGCACGCCGGAAAGCGCACCCGTAGAGGCATTGCCGTCGGGCGAGCCGCTCTGTCCGCTTCCGTTACCGTTGCTTTTCTTGCTGAAGGCATTCTGCGCGCGGCTATTGATTTTGTTTTTCTCTTTTTCCTGTTGTTCCTTTTCCTTCTTGATGCGAGCCTGTTCTTCCTGCTGCTTCTTCAGTTCGGCATCGGTAGGTCCAGTTTTCTTCTTTTTGGGAGTTTCCATCGGCGACTCCTTAGTCGTCGACACGAGCGACTGACCGTCGCCCGGCACTCCCTCGTTGGTCTGGTCTTCGCCGTCGCTTGCCGGCTCTGCCTCGCCGTTGTCGGCTGCAGGTTCGCCGTCGTTGTGGTCGGGTTCGGGGATGTCGCCCATAGCCACATACTCCTCGCCGTCGAAGGCTATTTCAGTCTTGTTTTCAGAGGCGTTGACTTCCTCCTGCGACACCGTGGTGGAAATACGCGTAAGAATCATCGCCACAATCACCACCGCATAGGTGAGGGTTGCAAGGATGATTCCCCAGATTCTGTATTTCTTCTCGTCGCTTGTCATTACCTACTACTGTTGTTGGGTTTCTGCCTGTGTTGCTGCCTGAGCCTTCTCAAACCGGCTGTCATTGGCCTCCGTAGGCTTGGTGGCGAGCACCATCTTCAAATTGTGGCGCGATGTCATGTCGAGCACCTCAACGATGCGTCCGTAGGGCACTGTCTCGTCGGCATAGAGGGCTATCACCTGTGTGGAGTCCTGCTGCTGGGTCATCTGAAGGAATGCCAGCAGTTGGTCGTCGCTGATTGACTGCGGCGTTTCGTCGCCAAACGAGGCATAGAGGTTCTTCTCCTTGTCGATATACACCTTTGTGCTCGGCTTCTTCACCGCAGTCTGCTCCGAACTCTTCGGCAGGTCCACTTCGAGTGCCGTAGGCGACACGAAGGTCGAAGTGACCAGGAAGAATATCAACAGCAGGAATATCACATCGGTCATCGATGCCATGCTGTAGGTGGCGAGCATGTCGTGTTGACGTTTGAGTGCCATTGTCGTTACTCCTTATTTAGTTGCCGGCTCGTTGAGCAGGTCCATAAATTCCATTGTCTTGTTTTCGAGTTGGTTCATCACGTGGTTCACGCGAGCCGAGAGGTAGTTGTAGGCAAACAATGCGATGATGCCCACCACCAATCCGGCAACGGTGGTGACGAGTGCTTCGTAGATACCGCCGGCAAGCACCGAGATGTTGGCGTTCGTGCCTGCGTTGGCGAGGGCGAAGAATGCCTTGACCATACCGGTCACCGTGCCGAGGAACCCGATCATCGGCGCACCTGCCGCCGTGGTGGCAAGCCAAGTGAAGCCTTTGCCGAGTTTAGCCACCTCGATGTTGCCCACGTTCTCGATTGCAACGAGCACGTCGTTCATCGGGCGTCCGATGCGCGAGATGCCCTTTTGGATGAGTCGGGCGTAAGGGGTGTCGGTCTTCTTGCAAAGCATATCGGCACTCTCAATCTCTCCGTCGTGGATGTAGTCCTTGATGCGCTTCATAAACGTAGCGTCCTCTGTTGCCGCTTTGCGCAACGCAAACCAACGCTCGAAGAAGATGTAAATCGACACAATCGACAGCAGTGCGAGTGGAATCATAATGATGCCGCCTTTGAGACAAAGGTCCCACACTGAGAGTTCGGCGGAGCCTGTTTGTGCGGTTGTCTGTGCCGCAAGTAGGAGAGATGTCATATCTTTTGAACAATTAATTAATCAATCCGCAAATATAGTCATATTGTCGCTATTTCAAGCAATCTTTATACTGTTTTATTGTCTCCTCAAGTCCGAGATAGAGGGCATCGGAGATAAGCGCATGACCTATCGACACTTCGTCGAGATAAGGCACTCGCTCGTGGAAGAACTTCAGGTTCTCGAGACTGAGGTCGTGACCGGCGTTCACTCCAAGTCCTACCTTGTGGGCAGTGACGGACGCGGCGACAAACGGCGCGACGGCGGCTTCAGGGTCGGCGGCATACTGGCTGGCATAGGGCTCAGTGTAGAGTTCCACGCGGTCGGCGCCGGCACGGGAGGCGGCACGGATGGCTGCATCGTCGGGATAAACGAAGATGCTTGTGCGGATGCCTTTTTCCTTGAGTCGTTCCACAATCTGCGAAAGGAAGTCGAAATGCGCCTCAACGTCCCATCCGGCACTCGAGGTGAGGGCATCGGGAGCATCGGGTACGAGAGTCACTTGAGTGGGCTTCACCTTGAGCACGAGGTCCATAAACTGCTCCGACGGATAGCCTTCGATGTTGAACTCTCTGCGGAGCAGAGGGCGTAGTTCAAAGACATCCGACCTGCGGATGTGGCGCTCATCGGGACGAGGGTGGACGGTCACACCGTCGGCACCGAATTCCTCGCAGTCGATAGCCACCTTGGCCACGTTTGGAGTGTTGCCGCCGCGGGCATTGCGGATGGTGGCAACCTTGTTGATGTTTACACTCAAATTAGTCATTTTGCCGCTTCTTTCTTTTTGTTTTGATATAATGTTTTTATACCTTTGTAAACTTTCAAATTGTCACTGCGCGCAAACAGAATGTCGCGTATTGATATGAAATTGTGCAAAATTAGTACTATTTTCCCACATAGGAAAGACAAAAGATATAAATAATATGAAAATAGCAGTCTACGGAAACCAATGCCAAGACCACCGGGTGGACGAAATCCGCTCGCTTTTTGGCGCACTCAAAGCCTCCGGGGCGTTTATCGAAGTGGAGCGCGACTTTTTCGCCTATCTCCGCGGACTTATCCCCGACCTCGCCGCCGACAAGGTTGTCGCGCCGGGCGAGGTGTCGGCTGACGTGGTGGTGAGCGTCGGCGGCGACGGCACGTTTCTGCGCGCCGCGGCGTGGGTGGGCGACCGCGAGATTCCTATTTTCGGTGTCAACACTGGGCATCTGGGCTATTTGTCGGACATTGCGGTGGCAGACGCTCCGCAATTTATCGCCGGACTCGCCGATGGCAATTTCCGCATCTCGCGCCGCTCGCTGATTGAGGTGAGCACCAATGCCGGCGTGGCCCTCGCCAACCGCTTCGCACTCAACGAGGTGGCGATTCTGAAGAATGCTTCCGCATCGATGCTTGCTATGGACACTGCCATCGACTCGGTGATGCTCAACACCTACCTCGGCGACGGTCTCATCATTGCTACGCCTACAGGCAGTACCGCCTACAATCTCAGCGTTGGCGGACCGATAATCCATCCAGAGAGCAACTGCTTTGCGGTGTCGCCCATCGCCGCCCACTCGCTCACGATGCGTCCGCTCGTAATCCCCGACTCTGCCGAACTGGAGGTGACCACTCGCTCGGAGCGGTCGCACACCTTCCGCATCTCCATCGACGGAGAGTCGCTGTCGCTGCCCATAGGCTCTACGGTGAGCATGCGCAAGGCTAACTTCTGCGTCAGCGTAGTGCTGCGCGCCGGGCACGACTTTGCCGGGGCTTTGCGCAACAAACTGATGTGGGGCGCAGATGTGCGGTAGATTGCGGCATCTTCGCACTATCTTTGTATCTTTGCACCATAATTCATTTTCATTATGACTAAAGTTTACGACATCCGCATAGAAGATTTCAATTATCCCCTCCCCGACGAACGCATTGCCAAGCACCCTTTGCAGGAGCGCGACAAGTGCAAACTGCTGCTCTACCGCGGCGGCGAATGCTCGGAGCATGTGTTTTCGGAAATCCCCGACTTGCTGCCAGCCGACAGCACTCTCGTCTACAACAACACACGCGTTATCAATGCGCGTCTGCGTTTCCGCAAGCCGGGTGGTGGCGCGCTGATTGAGATTTTCTGTCTTGAGCCGCTTGCGCCTACCGACTATGCCCTCTCGTTTGCCTCGACCGAAGGTTGCGAGTGGCTGTGTTTCGTGGGCAACTCAAAGCGGTGGAAAGAAGGACGGCTCGCACTCGACCTCACCGTCGATGGCCGTGCGGTGACGCTCTATGCCGAGCGCGACGGACAAAGCGGCAACGCTTTCCGCATCCGTTTCTCATGGAGCGACAAGTCGGTCACTTTCGCATCGGTGCTCGATGCCGTCGGCGAGATTCCCATTCCGCCATATCTCAACCGCTCTACCGAGCCGTGTGATTCGGAGGACTATCAGACAGTCTACTCCCATATCGAGGGCTCGGTGGCTGCCCCTACCGCCGGGCTGCACTTCACCGAAGACACCCTTGCGGCACTCGACAGCCGTGGAATACGCCGCCGCGAACTCACGCTCCACGTTGGCGCTGGCACGTTTCAGCCGGTAAAGTCGGACGTGATTGGCGACCACCAGATGCACACCGAGTTCATCTCCGTAACACGCAGCCTCATCGACGACCTCATCAACGCTCCCGGCAGCATCATCGCCGTAGGCACAACCTCGGTTCGCACACTCGAGAGCCTCTATTATATCGGTGTCGCCCTCCACGACGGCGACAGCGACCCGCTCCACGTGAAGCAGTGGATACCCTACAACTACACCGGCAACCTTTCCTCCAAGGATTCCTTACAAGCCATCGCCGACTATATGGACGCCAACAGTCTCACGCATCTTGTGGGCTCTACGCAGATAATCATCGCCCCTGGCTACCAGTTCCACATCGTGGAAGGGATGGTGACCAACTTCCACCAGCCGCAGTCCACACTGTTGCTGCTCGTCTCGGCATTCGTTGCAGGCAACTGGCGCGCCATCTACGACTACGCCCTCGCCCACGACTTCCGTTTCCTCAGTTACGGCGACGCCTCCCTCCTTCTCCGCTAACCGGAGAATAGGGTTTAGTAGGTGCGCCCTGTAAGCGGCGCCACCTACGACAGCGGATGTCTTTTTTTGAAGGTGACGGGCTGAACCCCGTGGTTAGCGACACGGCACTCCGACGGAGTGCACTTCCTCGCAGATGCGCCTATCCTCACGGCTTTTCTACTGAGCAGCCATTGCCCCCAAAAGGAACATTTTTCTACTGAGCCTCGTTTAAGACTAGAATCAAAGCCCTGCGTGCTGGTATGAGAGGCGTGCCCATTTGCGGCGGCGTGGACGCGTCGCAAACGGGCACAAAAAAAGACTCGAGCAATGCTCAAGTCTTCATTTTGTCGGGGTACCAAGATTCGAACTTGGGACCCCCTGCTCCCAAAGCAGGTGCGCTAACCGGACTGCGCTACACCCCGAATGTTTCTCCTTTTTCGGAAAAGCGATGCAAAGATACGATGATTATTTTAAACCTCCAAATTTTTACACCACTTTTTTAAAAAAAGTTTTTCTTGAGCCTCTTGTCGGATTCGAACCAACGACCCCGAGATTACAAATCACGTGCTCTGGCCAACTGAGCTAAAGAGGCAGATGGGCAAGCTTACTACATCGCGCCGCTACAACCTGCTACCCTTGCTTCGGTCAAGACCTGGGGGAGTTGACAGGGAGCTGGCCGTATAGGACTTACCCGGCTGCAAAGGTACGAACTTTTTTTTATCCGCCAACACTTTTGCCCGAAAAATGCCACTTTTCTTGCGCCGTGGGGATTTTTCAAGTGCCGTCTGCCCCTTAATAGTGATTTTTATAGTAATTTTATGCCATAAAAAAGAAACTACAGACAAACCCACGATATGAAGAAAGTATTAGTGACTGGTGCCGACGGATTCATCGGCTCGCATCTCACGGAAGCCCTTTTGGCGGAAGGATGCGAAGTGAAGGCTCTGAGCGTTTACAACTCGTTCAACGACTGGGGCTGGCTTGAGGGCATCAAGCACCCTGGACTCACGGTGGTCAACGGCGATGTCCGCGACCCTAATTTCTGCCGCGAGGCGGTGCGCGGATGCGACACCGTGTTTCATCTCGCCGCACTCATTGCCATTCCCTACAGTTACATCGCCCCCGACAGTTATGTGGACACCAACATCAAGGGTACGCTCAACATCTGCCAGGCTGCACGCGATGCCGGCGTGGAGCGGCTCGTGGTGACGTCGACATCCGAGGTCTACGGCACTGCGCGCTATGTACCCATCGACGAGAAGCACCCGAAGCAGCCACAGTCGCCCTACTCTGCCACCAAGATTGGCGCTGACGCGATTGCCGAGAGTTTCTACAACGCTTTCTCGCTGCCGGTGGTCGTGGCACGTCCGTTCAACACCTATGGTCCGCGTCAGTCGGCGCGCGCCATCATCCCTACCATCATCACGCAGATTGCCAACGGTGTGAAGCAGATAAAGGTGGGCGACCTCACGCCTACGCGCGACTTCAACTTCGTGAAGGACACTTGCCGCGGATTTATCGCCTTGGCGAAGACTCCAGGCATCGAGGGTCAGGAGATAAACATCTGCAGCAAGAGCGAGATCTCGATGGCAGACACTCTGAAACTCATTGCCGAACTGATGGGTGCTGACATCGAGTGGGTGCAGGACCCTGAACGCATCCGCCCGAAAAATTCCGAGGTGTTCCGACTCTTCGGCGACAACACCAAGATTTGCAGCCTCACCGACTGGCGACCGCAGTACTCGCTTGCCGACGGTCTGAAAGAAACCATCGAATGGTTCTCCAACCCAGCAAACCTTGCAAAATACAAATACAACATCTATAACCGATGAGCCGTCCCACAACAACCATTCTGATGCTCGGCGGCGCAAAGCGCGTATCGCTGGCGAGACATCTCATTGCTGCCGGCAACGAGATTGGCAGGGACGTGAGGATACTGAGTTCGGAGATTGTGGAGGAAGTGCCAATCGCCTGTGTAGGCATGGTTGTGCCTGGTCCGCGGTGGCGCGATGCAGATGCGGTGGACCGGCTGTCGGAAACCATCCGGCAGTATGGCGTCGACATCGTTCTGCCGTTTGTCGACGGTGCTATCGAGATTTGCTCCAAGTTGAAGGAACGCCACAAGGACGTGTTTATCCCAGTGTCGGATTTCAGCGTAGCGCACGCTATGTTTGACAAAGCCGCCGCTGCGAGCCTGTTTGCCGACAAAGGCATCGCCATCCCTGCCACCTACACGCCCACCGAGTGCCGTTTCCCGGCTATTCTTAAGCCGCGCGAAGGGTCGGCATCGAAAGGCATCGTCGTTGCTCATTCGCAAGCCGATGTGGATGCCGTGGCAAACATCGGCGACTATCTCATCCAAGAATACATCGCCGACCGTGAGGAATATACAGTCGACTGCTACGTGTCGGCGCTCAGCGGCAAGGTGAAATGCACCGTGCCGCGTCTGCGCATATCCACCTCTGGCGGCGAGGTTGACCGCACACAGACACACCGCATACCGCAACTGATTGCCGAATCGGAGAAGATTCTCAACGCCATAGCCTTTCGTGGTCCAGTGACGTTGCAGTTTCTCCACGACCGCACCGACGGTCGCTATCTGCTTATGGAAATCAACCCTCGCCTCGGCGGCGGAGTGGTTTGCTCCATCGGAGCAGGAGCAAACATTGCGGCAATGATTCTACAAGAGTCGCTCGGGCAAGAGGCCGCCGAGTGCAGCAACTGGCGCGACGGTGCGCTGATGGCACGCTATTTCAGCGAAGTAATGTTTTAAGAAACCCTCAAGAAGATGCATACTATAATTATAGCAGAAGCCGGTGTGAACCACAACGGCAACTATGAGATGGCGCTGCGCATGGTCGACGAGGCCAAGCGTGCCGGTGCCGACTATGTGAAGTTTCAGACGGCGAAGCCGGAACTCGTAATCTCCACTTTCGCACCTAAAGCCGAGTACCAGAAGGAAACGACGGGCGACGGCGAGAGCCAGTTGGAGATGTGCAAGGCTATCCACTTGCCACTCACCGACTACAAGCCACTGAAGTACTACTGCGACAAGGTGGGCATCGGCTTTATGAGTACTCCGTTCGACTTGGTGTCAATCGATGTGCTCGAGCCGCTCAATATGGACTACTACAAGATTCCGTCGGGCGAAATCACCAACCTCCCGTACCTGCGCAAAATTGCAGCGAAGGGCCGACCGGTGATAATGTCGACCGGTATGTCGGAACTGCCAGAGATTGAGGCGGCGATGAAGGTGCTTGAGGACGGCGGACTGAAGCGTGAACAGATAATCCTGCTCCACTGCAACACTCAGTACCCCACGCCGATGGCCGACGTGAACCTGCGTGCTATGCTCGACATCCGCGACTCTCTCCGTGTGCGCGTGGGCTACTCCGACCACACGCAGGGCATCGAGGTGCCGATTGCTGCCGTGGCAATGGGTGCAGAGGTCATAGAGAAGCATTTTACGCTCGACAAGACCCTTCCCGGCCCTGACCACAAGGCTTCGCTCGAGCCGCAAGAACTGAAAGCGATGGTGGATGCCATCCGCAACATCGAACAGGCTCTCGGCGACGGGCACAAGCATGTGAGCGACTCGGAGCGACCTAACATCATCGTGGCGCGCAAGAGCATCGTGGCGGCGCGCGACATCAAGAAGGGCGAAATCCTCACCGAGGACAACATCACCGTGAAGCGTCCTGGCAACGGCGTTTCGCCGATGCTCTGGGACGAGGTAATCGGCACCGCCGCAAAGCGCGACTTCGCCTACGACGAACTCATCGAACTCTGACGCACTGAGTGACGAGCGCGCCGCAGGTGCGCCATATTGCTAACCACGGGCTTCAGCCCGTGGCAGAAGCGAAATCTGATATGCAGGTAGGCTATTACGAGATTTATGAGTTCAACGCCTATTGAACAGATAATATTGTCCCGTTTCTGTCTTTTATAGCGGATGCTCTGGTTCTGTCTTTTTATGGAAAACGACAAACGTATGTACACAATCTCAGACAGAGCCCCCGATTGGGTTGAGACATACCTTTTCTACAGAGCCCGAACTATCCGCTTTTCTCCATTTTGGCGGTGCTGGGATAGGAAACGAAAAAAGCCGCTAACCTTGCGGTCTGCGGCTTTTGGGTGATCCGCCTGGGGCTCGAACCCAGGACCCCATCCTTAAAAGGGATGTGCTCTACCAGCTGAGCTAGCGAATCTCCGATATTGCTATCAGTTTCCTGATTGCGAGTGCAAAGGTAATGCTATTTTTTTATTCTCACAAATTTTTGACGATTTTTTTATCCAATTTCTCATTTTTTATTGTAAAGCCTTGATTCCATTTGCGCTATTCGGCGGTAGAATAGACGTAAAGACACTATGATTCGGATGACGATTTCCATAACCATTCGCGCTCGTCACTCACTGCTCGCTAAGCCTCATTCCCAGTGCGCTCAGACATTCCGATGACGGCGAGTCAGAAAGGTCTATTCCGCTCTCGCGACAATGGCTTTAGCATTATTGAACTTCAAATTGAAAGTTTTCAATCATTCGTCAGAATTAATGCTTAGTGGATGTCGTTTGGGGAATTATTTAGGATAACGTTGCCGCAATAACTTTTTATTGCATTGATTTATAGCGATATGTCGTAGGTGTGCAATCTTTTCCGGAGTTGGAGTGACTTGCCGTCGGTCAGGCTGTCAAGCAATGCCCAAAACTTCTCGCCGTGGTTCATTTCTCGGATGTGGGTGAGTTCGTGGAGAATCACATACTCAATCAAATCGATGGGCAACCGCACCAGATGGCACGACAAACTGATGTTGCCTGCGCTCGAACAACTGCCCCACCGTGTGTGCGCCGCGGTGATGGTAAGCCGGCTGAAGGGGATGCCCACTTTGGCGGACAGGTCGTCAATCATAACCGACAACTTCGCTTTCGCCACTTTCTTCATAATCAGTTCAATCCCCTTATGCAAGCCCTCCTGCACCTTCGGCTCGGAGAAATCAGTGTTTTGTGGGCAAGAAAGCGAGAACCAGCCGTCGTTGCCATACCGATACCCTATGTGTGGATATTTTGAATATTCCACCCTCAGTTTTAACAGTGGTGCGTCGATTACAAAATTCGTGTCGATGAGTTTTGACTGCAACCGCCGATAGGTTTCCGTCATTTTCCCCCTGTAGTGGTTGATGGCCTCCATAATTTTAGGCAATCCCACAAGCGGAGGTGCAGTAACGTGGAGACCGTCTCTCTTTGGTCGCATGATGATTCTGCGCGCCCTTGCGTTTTCGCGGATTAAGATTTCGCCGAAATCTGGGTCTTCCAAAATCATATACTGCTATTTTTCAAGATCGAACATTGCGTTGAGCAGACGGATGCCAGCCTCCGTGCGGAATATGTTTCCACGCGCCGCCAGAGCCGCTTTCTTATCCAGCCCGTCCTCATAGATATTGACAAGAAAATCCGCCTCTACAAGGATTTGGTAGTCAATGCCGTCAATCCTAGTGTAGGTGTGGTGATGCCCCACGAGGAAACAGATACGGTCGATTTCACCGGCGGAAAATCCGCCCACGCTGCCAAGAAGTTTCCTTGCCTCTGCTGGCCCCTCCAACTCCTGGTATTTGCCAGCCGACGAGCCGTATTTCTGCTCGCTCAGATGGATGCCGATGTCGTGGACAAGTGCCGCCGCCTCGAGGATATCGAGCGTAGGTTCGCCCACCTGCTCAATTCTGCCGATGGCGGCAGCAAAGTCGTGAACCTTTATAAAATGCTGGATGCGACGGGCATCGCCGTGGTCGTAGGCCGTCATCGCCTCCGCAAGTCGTGCAATTCTCTCTTTCATACCCCAAAATTACTACTTGCGCGACAATCCGGCAAAACAAATCCGCCAGAACCCTGCGACAAACCAGCATCTGGGTGCTACCGATGTCGCAAATAGTAGTCTGCATAGCCGATGCAGGTATTTGAAAAGGACAGCAATATGGACAAATCGAACACTATTTCTGTAGAAAACATGTTGTTTAACATATTTTGTGCCCGCAGTTTTCCAATTTATGACAAATATCATATATTTTCGCTTTTTTAGTTGGTAATTTTGCACCGTGAAAGGCACAAACGATTATATAAACAGTTGTAAAATAGAAAAATTCAATCTATAGGTATGAAAATTAAAACAGTTATTGGACTAACAAAGCGCACCGCATTGTTAGGTTTGGTTTTAGGTGTCTGCATGACATCGTGCGGAAAGAAGGACCAGGGACAGGCTCAGCAACAGCAGGCTGCGCCTAAGATTGGTTTCATCACAGTGTCAAAGACAAGCGCCGACTTGGAAAGCGTTTATCCGGCTACTATCAAAGGTAAGAAAGACGTTGAGATCCGTCCGCAGGTGTCGGGCTTCATCACTCAGGTATGTGTTGACGAAGGTCAGCAGGTTTCGGCAGGACAGACACTGTTTGTCATCGACCAAGTGCAGTATGAAGCAGCGGTAAACCAAGCGAAGGCAGCGGTTGCCGCAACACAGGAAAGCGTGAACAGCGCACAGATCACCGCCAACAACAAGAAGAAACTCTACGAAAAGAACGTGATCAGCGAATACGAGAACCAGTTGGCACAAAACGACCTCGCAGCAGCCAAGGCATCTCTCGCACAGGCAAAGGCAGCGTTGGTCAACGCACAGAAGAGTTTGTCGTACACCGTAGTCAAAGCCCCATCGGCTGGCTATGTAGGTGCGATTCCTAACCGCGAAGGCTCGCTCGCAAGTCCGTCGTCGCAACAGGCTCTCACCACTATTTCCGACATTTCGGAAGTCTACGCCTACATCTCGTTCAACGAGAAGCAAGTGCTTGAGATGACAAACAACGGCGGAACATCGCTCGCCAAAGCCCTTGCGGCACTCCCTGCAGCGAAGTTGAAACTCTCCGACGGCAGTTACTATGCAGAGACCGGCAAATTCTCCACAATGACAGGTTTGCTCGACAACACAACCGGCTCGGCATCCGTACGCGTGGTGTTCAAGAACCAGAACGGCATGCTCCGCAGCGGATCGACCGGCTCAATCGTAATCCCGGCACACTACGACAACGTGATCATCATCCCTCAGACAGCAACGTCAGAGATGCAGGACAAGAAGTTTGCCTATGTAGTCGACAAGTCGGGCAAGGTTACAGCGCGCCCTATCGAGGTGCTCGCCAACAACGACGGACAGAACTACGTTGTTACCGGCGGACTTAACGAAGGCGACCACGTAGTGGTACAAGGCGTGGGCGTAAGCGTGCGCGACGGCGTGCAGATCACACCGGTCGATATGACAGGCAAGGACCTCAGCCAAGCGGCTGCACAGCAGAAGTAACCAGAAGCAACAAGGAATAAAAGAACAATAAAAGAATGAAACTAGATACATTTATCAACCGGCCGGTGCTCTCGACCGTGATATCCATCTTCATCGTGATTTTGGGTTTCATCGGAATGTTGTGGTTGCCAATTACGCAATACCCAGACATTGCGCCGCCAACAATCCAGGTGTCGACCACCTACACCGGTGCCGATGCAAAGACGGTGCTTAACTCCGTCATTGCCCCTATTGAGGAGCAGATCAACGGTGCAGAGGGTATGACCTATATCCAGTCTACCGCCACCAACTCCGGTAGCGCGACTATCAACGTGTACTTCGAGCAGGGTTTCGACCCCGACATGGCTGCCGTCGACGTGCAGAACCGTGTGGCAAAGGCGCAGAGCCAGTTGCCAGCCGAAGTAACCAAAGTGGGTGTCATCACTCAGAAGCGACAGACCTCAATGCTTCTCGTGTTCTCACTCTACGCCCCAGAAGACAAGTTTGACCAGGCATTCATCGAGAACTATATGAAGATCAATGTCATCCCGCCTATCCAGCGTGTGAACGGTGTGGGTGATGCCATGGTGATGGGTGCCGACTACTCTATGCGTATATGGCTCAAGCCTGACGCAATGGCTCAGCACAACCTGATGCCGTCCGACATCTCCGCAGCGCTCTCTGAGCAGAACATCGAGGCCGCTCCAGGTCAGTTCGGCGAGCAGGGCAACCAGGCGTTCCAGTACGTTATGCGCTACAAAGGCCGCCTCATCACTCCGGAGGAGTTTGACAAGATTATCATCCGCGCCGACAAGAACGGCAACGTACTTTACCTCAAGGATGTCGCTTCGATGGAACTTGGTCGCGTAAGTTACGGTTTCAAGGGCAAGACCAACGGGCACCAGTCGGCATCGGCGATGATCTTCCAGACCGCCGGCTCTAATGCAACGGAGGTTATCAACAGCGTACAGGCAAAAATCGACGAAGCGTCGAAGGAACTCCCAAGCGGTTTGAAGTTCAACGTATCAATGAACACCAACGAGTTCCTCTACGCATCAATCGAAGAGGTTATCAAAACCTTGATTGAGGCGTTTATCCTCGTGTTCCTTGTGGTTTACGTGTTCCTTCAGGACTTGCGTTCAACCATCATCCCGGCAATCGCCATCCCGGTGGCATTGATTGGTACGTTCTTCGGACTTTACCTCATCGGATTCTCCATCAACTTGCTTACCCTCTCCGCACTCGTGCTTGCGATTGCGATTGTGGTCGACGACGCCATAGTGGTGGTGGAGGCCGTCCACGCCAAACTCGACGAAGGCTACACTTCGGCGCGTACAGCGGCTATCGATGCCATGCGTGAAATCGGCAGCGCCATCATCTCCATCACACTCGTCATGATGCTCGTGTTCATCCCGGTGTCGTTCATGTCGGGAACCTCCGGCGTGTTCTACCGCCAGTTCGGTTTGACCATGGCCATCTCCATCGGTCTGTCGGCATTGAACGCATTGACCCTTTCGCCAGCCCTTTGTGCCGTGTTCCTCAAGCCTCACACTACTGAGGGCGAGAGCAAGAAAGTTGGCTTCGTGAAAGCCTTCCACGAAGGATTCAACAGAAACTTCGAGAAACTGCTCACACGCTACAAAAAGTGGACAAGTTTCTTCATCAACCACAAGATTACCGCATTCGGCGTTGTGGCTGCCAGCATCGTGGCTCTTGCCGCAATGATGATGACCACATCAACGGCCCTCGTCCCTAATGAGGATACTGGTGTGCTCTTCTGTATGGTCAACATGCCGCCGGCTACATCACTCGAGAAGACCGAGGCAACACTTGCCGAGGTCGACAAGGTGCTTGCTGCCAACCCAGCCATCGACACCCGTACGGAAATCCTCGGCTACAGTTTCCTTGCTGGTCAGGGTAACACCTACGGTACATTTATCGTGAAATTGAAGAATTGGAGCGAGCGTGGCAAAGGACAGGACGCAACAAGCGTGCTTGGTCAACTCTACGGCGCTGTAGGACAGGCAGTCAAGGGCGGTACGGTGCTTATGTTCCAGCCACCTATGATTTCCGGTTACTCAGTGACCAGCGGTTTTGAACTCCAGTTGCAGGACAAGACCGGTGGCGACATCAACAAGTTCTTCCAAGTTTACCAGCAGTTTATCGCCGCGCTCAACCAGCGTCCGGAAATCCAGCAGGCATACTCAACGTTCAACCCGACGTTCCCGCAGTATATGGTCAACATCGACGTGGCCAAGACCAAACAGGCTGGCATCAGCCCAAGCACAGTGCTCACCACCCTGCAAGGCTACTACGGCGGTATGTATGTGTCGAACTTCAACCGTTTCGGTAAACTCTACCGTGTGATGATGCAAGCCGACCCAGAGTCGCGCGTATCGCCAGAAACGCTCAACAACATCAAGGTGCGTGTGGGCAACGAAATGACGCCTATCACCAATTTCATCTCCCTTGAACGCGTCTATGGTCCTGACATCATCTCTCGTTTCAACCTGTTCACGTCAATCTCCGTCAGCGGTACGCCTAACGTAGGCTTCAGTAACGGTGACGCCATCCAGGCTATCCGCGAGGTTGCCGAGCAGACCCTTCCTATGGGCTACGGCTACGAATTCTCCGGTATGACCCGTGAGGAGCAGAACTCGTCGGCATCGTCGACAGCCGTTGTGTTCGGACTCTGCTTGCTCTTCGTCTACCTGTTGCTTTCGGCACAGTACGAAAGTTACATCCTCCCGTTGTCGGTAATCCTCTCGATTCCGCTCGGCTTGATGGGTTCGTTCGTATTTGCGAAGATTTTCGAAGTGAACAACAACATCTACTTGCAGATTGCGTTGATCATGCTTATCGGTCTGTTGGCAAAGAACGCCATCCTTATCGTTGAGTTCGCCCTCGACCGCCGCAAGACAGGTATGAGCATCACCGGTGCCGCCATCGCAGGTGCTGCAGCACGTCTGCGCCCGATCTTGATGACCGGCTTCGCAATGATCATCGGTCTGTTGCCACTGATGCTCGCCAACGGCGTAGGCGCCAACGGTAACCGCGCACTCGGCACGGGTGCCGTAGGCGGTATGTTGATTGGTATGATTCTCCAGGTGCTCATCGTGCCGGCTCTGTTTGTGGCATGCCAGAAGATTCAGGAGAAGATTCAGCCGATTAAGTGGAAAGACACTGACAACGCTGAAATCGACGACCAGATTGAGCAATATTCACGCAAGTAATAAAATTGTAATCAATGAACAAAAGCAAAATACTTAGCGCAGCTCTCGTAGTGGCAATCGCCACTACGACGGCAAGCTGCCACATCTACAAGAAATTCGAGATGCCGGAGGAAGGCATCGCCGGCGAGGTGGCTGCTGCACAGAAGGAGGCCGTCGACTCTACAGCCCTCGGCAACCTCAAATGGGATCAGGTGTTTACCGACCCTCAATTGCAGGCTCTCATCCAGATTGCCCTCGACAACAACGTCAATCTGGAAAACGCACGCCTCAATGTTGAAATCGCCAACGCACAGTTGCAGGGCGCGAAATTGAGTTATCTGCCGAGCGTAACGCTTGCCCCTAACGGAGGCACTGCAAGTTACGGCGGTTCGAAGATTACCAAGGACTCTTGGTCGTACACGATTCCGGCAACGGCAAGTTGGGAAATCGACATCTTCGGCAAACTCCTCAACACCAAGCGCAGCGCACAGGCGCAAGTGCTCCAAAGCGAGGCTTACCAGCAGGCGGCACGCGCACAGATTATCAGCGGCGTGGCAAACTGCTACTATACCATAGCAATGCTTCAGCGCGAGTTGCAGATCCTCAACGAAACGTCGACCATCTGGCAGGAAAGCATCAAGACGATGCAGGACTTGAAAGAGGCTGGCCGCTACAACGAAGTGGCAGTGGTGCAAAGCAAGGCCAACTACGCAAGCCTTCTCGCCACTATCCCACAAGTAGAGGAGTCGCTCCACAGCGCCAACAACTCGCTGTCGCTGCTGCTCAACCGTCCGGCACAGACGTGGGTTGTTGACTCGTCCTACGAGCCTAAGTTCCCTGAATATATGGAACAGGGCGTGCCTATGGTCTACCTCGCAGCCCGTCCCGACGTACAGGCATCAGAGCAGGCATTTGCCGTTGCCTACTACGCCACCAATCAGGCGCGCGCAGCGTTCTATCCGAGTCTCACGATTTCTGCCACGGGCGGTTTTACCAACCTCCTCGGCTCGATGATTTCCAACCCCGGACAGTGGTTCTACCAACTCGCCGGACAACTCACCGCTCCGTTGTTCAGCCGCGGCCGCAACATCGCCACCCTCAAGGCAGCGAAGGCACAGCAGCAACAGGCTCTCAACAACTTCGAGTACACCGTGCTTTCAGCCGGTGCAGAGGTGTCGGACGCACTTGTAAGTTACAACAAGAACAAAGTGCGCAGCGAGATGCTCGGAGAGCAGGTAAACCAGTTGTCGAAGGCTGTGGAATACAACAACGACTTGATGAAGTACAGCACCGCCACCTATCTGGAAGTGCTCACCGCACAGCAGTCGTTGCTCAGCGCGCAGATGTCGCAACTGCAATGTGAACTACAAGTACGTCAGGCAGCCATCAGCCTCTACCAGGCTCTCGGCGGCGGACGCTAAAATATTAATACCATAAAGTGAAAAAACTATGATCAGTCCATTGGCATTCGTCGACCCAGAGGCAAAATTGGGCAACGACGTAACAATCTATCCTTTCGCATTCGTCGACAAGCACGTCGAGATTGGCGACGGCAGCGTAGTGATGCCCCACGCGAGCATTATGGCAGGCGCACGCCTCGGCAAGAATGTGAAGGTCTACAACGGTGCAATCGTCAGCGCTGCGCCGCAGGACTTCCGTTGGAAGGGCGAAAAGTCGTTTACGGAAATCGGTGACAACACCGTGATTCGTGAGATGGCAATTATCAACCGCAGCATCCACGAAGGTGGCAGCACCAAGATCGGAGCCGACACGTTTGTGCTGGCTGAGTCGCACATCGGTCACGACTCCGTAGTGGGCGACCACTGCGTGATTGGCAACAGTGTAGACATCTCCGGCGACGTGGAAATCGACAGTTGCACAATCCTTTCCACCGGTGTCAAGGTGTTTGAAAAGAGCCACATCGGCAAGTGGGCATTCATCAAGGGTGGATGCCGCGTGTCGGGCAATGTGCCTCCGTTCGTCATCCTTGCCCACAACCCTGCTGTGTACTATGGCGTAAATGCCACCATTATGCGCTACAAGAACAACTTCACAGAGGAGAACATCGATGACATTGCAAAGGCTTACCGCCACGTGTATCAGTGCAACATCTCGCTGTTCAACGCCGTGAAGCGCATCCAGGAGGACATCCAGGACTCGCCCGTGCGTCAGGACATTCTGGACTTCATCAAGGCGAACGACAACAAACTCGTTGCCCTTCCAAAACTTGACGTCTACTAAGACACTCTACCTAAAGTATAGACCCGCAAAAAAGGCTGCACCCACAGGCGCAGCCTTTTTTCATTTGTCAAAGACATTGTTTATTCAATACGGATTTTGAAATAGTCGAGCACGGATTTTCCATATCCAATCGGCATAAAAGATGATTGATTTCTGCAAATATAGCGCATGCTTATTTTTTCTGTATGCGCTTGGATGGCTTGATGGCGTTGACCGGGCATACGTGGAGACAGAGCAGACAGCCTACGCACTTCGAGCCGTTGATGCGCGGCTTGCGGTCGTCGCCGAGAGTTATCGCCTGGTGTCCGCCATCGCTGCACGAGATGTGGCATCTGCCACAGCCGATGCACGCAGCCTTGTCCAGTTGTGGGAACACTACTGTGTCGCGGTCCATCTGCGACGGGAGAACAAAGTTCTTGAGTTCTTCGCCGATGATACTGTCGAGGTTCTTCAGATTGCGGCTCGCCATATAGGTTTGCAGACCCTCGATGAGGTCGTCGATGATGCGGAAGCCGTACTGCATCACCGATGTGCACACTTGCAGGTTGGTGCAGCCGAGTTGCAGGAACTCCAGTGCGTCTTTCCACGTCTCGATGCCTCCGATGCCGCTCAGCGGAGTGTATTCGAGGATAGGGTTCTTTGCCATCTCAAGGATGTAGCGCAGGGCGATTGGCTTGACAGCGCGACCGGAGTAGCCGGAGATGGTGCGCTGGTGCGACACCATCGACGAGTCGCTCATCGTGACGCTCTTGATGGTGTTAATAGCAGAGATGGCATCGGCGTTGGCAAGAGCCGCAGCCACTGCCGGGCCGTTGATTTGAGTGATGTTGGGTGTCATCTTGGCAATGACTGGGATATTGACGCGGCGTTTAACGTATGAGGTGTAGTACATCACCAATTCGATGTTCTGCCCCACGTCGCTGCCCATTCCCTCAAGTCCCATCTGCGGACAGGAGAAGTTCAGTTCCACGGCATCGACACCGGCATCCTCTGCCATGTGGGCAAGGTCCGCCCAGTCCTTGAGCGACTGCCCCATAATGCTCGCTATGACGATTTTGCCGGGATAGTCCTTTTTCAGGCGGCTAAGTATGTCGAAATCCACCTCTGCTGCGTTTTCGCTCAGTTGCTCCATATTGCGGAAGCCGTAGAACTTGCCTACATCGCCGTGTTCGCACACGGAGTCGAAGCGAGGCGACACCTCGCGGATGTCCTCCAGACAGATGGTCTTGTAGTAAACGCCAGCCCATCCCATATCGAATGCCCGTGCCACCATCTCATAGTTGGTACAGATGGCTGACGATGCGAGGAAAAACGGATTCTCGCATTTCAGACCGCAGAATTCGATGGCAAGTGACGGCTTCTGACTTGCGGCTTCCTCAATGGGCGCGGCGAGGCATTCGGCTATCTCGCGGATGCGAAGAGGACGGTCGTAGTGGATGCAAGCCGCTTCGGCGGCAGCGAAGTCGTCGGCGGTGCATCCGGCAATCCATTTGCGGGCGTTGGCATCGTTGTCGAAACGGACAGCGCGGAGCATACGTGCCGGGTCGCCGTGGGTGCAGGCGGCGCTGCAAGGTGCGTTTTCGCAAAGGAGGCATCGTGCGACCTCTTCTTTGTAGTGAGTAGGATTCATAATGTCAAAATTGTTAGGTTCGTAGTTGCGTGGTCATAGTCTGGCAATGCCGAAGTGCGAAACGGCTTGCTGGGTGTAAATGTAAGAAATATTTGTCTATCGCACTCTATTGGCTAGATTATTTTTGGAAAAACGACAAAAAAGTAGTGGTGCCGTACATTCACATGCACGACACCACTGATTCTATAAAAATGGGGAATGTAAGATAACCAAAGAATCCAGGGGAAGGGATTCACGGATCGGCTATCATTTCGTCTGAATTACCAAGAAGTTGGATTTTTCCCAGAACTTGCTGGCATTCTTAATCTTGACTACGGCAGAGCCGTTTACTGTCTCGATGCTGTAGGAATCAGCAGGATGAGACGTCATCAGTTTCGCTGATTTTGCGTAAGTATTCACCTCGCTGAGGTTGCGCTTGTCAGCCTTTGTGAAGTAAGAGTGGTCGAAGTCGCCTTCCATTGTCTTGGTCTTGCCCAAGAATTTCTTTTCGAGAATCTTGTGCTCCTTCAACTCCTTGTTCGTACCGCAAACGTAGTAGCAGATGTTGAGTTCGTCGGTAGCCTTGTCTGCACGTTGAGTCTCGGCGTTGCGCTCCTCAGTCACTGTAGAAACCTGAGTGTTGAGGTTCTCCACATTCTGGTTGAGGTCAGAAATCTTCACATTAGCGTCGGCGAGAGCGTCCTCAAGTTGCTGAATCTTCTGAGCCTGCTCCTCGATGAGTTGCTTCTGCGACTCGATTGTCTTTTGCAGTTTTGAAGTGTAGGCGTTCGACGATTTCAGTTTCTTTTCCAACTCCTCAAGAGCCTGCTTGCGTGCGTCGAGTTCCTGACGGAGTGCAGCGATGTTGGCAATAATCTCCTGACGCTTGTCGGGAGTATCTTTGAAATCGCCGCTCACGAGGATGTTCTCCATACGGTTAACCTCGATGAGGTTTTGGCTGATGTCGCCGATAAGGTTCATCAAACTGTCGCGCTGACCCTCGACACTTGAGATGTCGGTTTGGTCAACATTCGTAGAATCGTTCTCCGATCCTGATTTGCCGTTGCAGGCAACCATAACGCCTGCCAAGGCGAGTGCGAAAATCATAACCTTCTTCATAGTAAATTCTGATTTTTTACGTTCTTAAATTGTGCATATTTGTCTCTCTTTGTCGGACTTTTCTCTTCTTTCTTGCCCGACACTACTATAACGATTTCGCCGCGCGGTTCGTTTACGGAAAAATGCTCTTTAAGTTCATTTAACGTACCTCGCACTGTTTCCTCGTGCAGTTTCGAGATTTCGCGGCTCACACTTGCCTCGCGGTCAGCGCCGAAAGCCTCGGTGAGTTGCGTAAGGGTCTTTACAAGCCGCAGCGGCGACTCGTAGAAGATGATCGTGCGCGGCTCTTCGCTCAATTCCGCCAATCGTGTTGACCGTCCTTTCTTCTGTGGCAGGAAACCCTCGAAGCAGAATTTGTCGCACGGCAGACCGCTGTCGACCAGCGCCGGCACGAAAGCCGTCGCCCCCGGCAGACATTCCACCTTCACGCCTATGCGCCGGCATTCCCTCACGAGCATAAATCCCGGGTCGGAGATGGCAGGTGTACCAGCATCCGACACCAGGGCAATCCTTTCGCCGCCCTTGAGGCGCATTGCCACAGCCGCCGCCGTTTCGTGCTCGTTGAACTTGTGGTGGCTCTGCATACGCGTCTGTATGCCGAAATGCTTCATCAGCACGGCACTGGTGCGAGTGTCCTCGGCGAGGATAGTGTCAACCTCCTTGAGCACCGACACTGCACGCACAGTCATATCGTCGAGGTTGCCCACCGGCGTAGGCACTACATAGAGCGTGCTGGCTTCTGCTGTAGGTTTCTGTGCCATTTTACTATAGGAAATGATTCTTTATTATTGCCATAAAATCTTTCACGTCGTCCGACTCTCGGTCCCATCCGAGGTCGCCGTAGAAGTAGTCCTCCGCTTCGTCGAAACTCTGCATCGCCTCTACCAGATGGAGCGCATCGGTCATCTCTGCGCCGCTATTGGAGAAGAGTTCGCGGCGGAAGCGGAATGTGTCGTTGAGCGAGAACGCCGATTTCAGGTCCTTCGACCGGCTGCGTTGAAGCATCTCGTCGAGACGCACAGGCTCGTCGGTTTCCGGCTCTTCGTATGGTTCTTCCTCAAATTCCTCATCTTCGTTCGCTATGTCATCCTCTCCTTCGGGAATATCCTCCTCCTCAGCCACTTCTTCCACAGGCTCAGCCTCGGCGATTACGGCATCAACGATAGGCACTTCCCCTATGTCGTCGACCTCTTCAGTCGCCGGTTCTTCTGCTTCTGGCTCTTCTGTTTCTGTCTCAGTCTCTGGCTCAGCCGGAAATTCCTCGGTTTCGGATTCCGGCTGAGGGTTTTCTGCCTCCAACTCCGTGTCGATCATCAGTGACAGAGGCTCAGTGTCGTCCAATTCGTGCGACAGTTTGTCCTCCGCAGTAACTGCATCGGCATCGTTGCCGTCAAACGACTCCGGCTCGGCAGTCTGGGCTGCCTCAAACAGCCCCAGCCCGGTCACGCCGATAATCTCGTCGTCGTTGTCGTCGGTCTTTGACGGCGCGGCAAGTACGGCGAGCGAGCGCAAGCGGTCGATCTTCTCGCCAATGGCGGTGTGTACATATTCAGGCGTGTCGTCGCCACGGTTGTCGGCAAGAAGGAGCAAGCCTTCCAATTCGTATGCCTCGGCGAGCATCTGTTGTATGGCTGTTTTCATAGCGATGGTTGGTTTGTTTGGTTGTTGGGTACTTCTATATCTTCAAACATGCCGAGCATCAGTTGTTGGATTGCAACAAACAGTTGCTCGTAGTTGCAGTGGTAGTTGTTGGTCATCAGCACCACGGCGTAGCGCGGCTTCGTGGCTGGGAAATAGCCGGCGTAACTCCTCACGCCGGTCATACTGCCCGACTTCAGAGCGATGTTTCCGGCAAGACTCGTGCCTTTGAGCAGGTTGCGCACGGTGCCGTCCACACCGGCACGCGGCACAAGGGTGGGAAAGAGGTCGCCGGTCTGCCAGTCGCGTGCCGCCGAGCGGAGCACACTGGCAAGAAACAGCGGTGTGAGTTTGTTGCTGCGACTCAGTCCGCTGCCGTCGTAGAGCGAAACCTTATCGGTGGAAATTTCCCACTGCTTCACAATCTTTGTGACCATCTTCGCGCCGTTTTCGCGCGTAGGGTCGCCGTTGACCACCTCGCCGAGTTTGCGCTGCATCGACTCGGCATACATATTGTCGCTGCGGTAGAGCAACGAACGCAGTATCTCTGGAAGCACGGGCGATTCGTACGACATTATTTGCGTAGTCTCGCCGTCGGTGTGTACTGATTTTTCTCTCACAGGGATGCCCTCGCCCTCAAGTGTTTCCTTCAGGTCGGCACAAAGGCCTTCCGCTGGGTGCGGCATCGTGGTTATAGCCTCTATCGGCTCGTTCATACGGCGGAGTGCGCCGCTGAGCGTAACCTTGTTGCTGTTCTTCTTGCGGTGGATGATTGGACTGAAACGTCCGCGTTTGGCAACGGTCATACGGTTCTCAATTTGGAGCGAACTCAGATGGGGCACGGTGTCGACCACCACGGCACGCCCGGTCGACGTGTCAACGATAAACGAAAACAGATTGTCGTTGTAGTTCAGCGAATGCACCCCGGCACCGTAGTCCTCCGCCACATCCTCATCGAGCCACTCCTTTGGCACGGCGTTGTGCGGCTGAATTTTCTCTTCTGCGCGGATAGACCCGTTGATGGCTTTGATGCCCCAGAACTTGATGTTGTCTACGGCTGCGGAGACAAACGTCGTGCGGTCGGCAAAATGCTTGGAGTCGAGCGTCGGGTCGATGCCGCCTTCCACAATCACGTCGCCGTTGAGCACTCCGTCTTCGTCAACCTGTCCGGTTATTTTCAGTCGCGTGCGGAAATGGTAGTTCTGCGTGAATTGCTTGAGCGCCGCCGCCGAGGTGACGAGTTTCATCACTGAGGCTGGGGTGAGTTGGCGTTCGAGGTTATATGAAGCCACAGTGCGACCCGACTGTATGTCCATCACGCAGATGCCCACAGTTGCGCCGGTCATGGCTTTTGAGTTCACAAACCGATTGATGGCGGAGTCCATTTTCGCCGACAGGGTGTCGGCTGTGGTATCGATGTCGCTGCCGTCGGTTGTCACCGCCCGCATGGGCTGGTTGTCGGCAAACGCTATCGACATCAGTAGAATAACAAGAATGATGTGTTGCAATTGTTTCATCACTTGGTAATCTCCCGTTTTAATAGTCAAGACATTCTTTCATTAGGGCTTACACGCCAATCAGCCTCCTGTGGGCTCTACGGCGCACTTTCCTTATCACAAAAATACGCAAAAAGTGCCTATACCGACTCCGTTGCCGGCGGTTTGCCCCTCTAATTAACAATGTTTAACCGCAGACGTTAATCCTCCTCTTCCTTTCCCGATTTTGAGGATTGGCGGAAAAATCCTTACTTTGTAGGAGCAAACCAAAAACAACCGTTGCACTATGGGTTTTGAGAAAGTCAAGCAAATCGACCTGCCGAAAATCTGCGATCCGCGCGGAAACCTCTCGTTTGTGGAAAACGGCGACGGACTGCCGTTCAGCATCGCACGCACCTACTGGGTCTATGATGTGCCGGGGGGCAAGAAGCGTTTCGGCCACGCCTTCCACCGTCAGGAAGAACTGATAATCTCCTTGTCGGGGAGTTTCGACGTGGTGCTCAACGACGGGACGGAGGAGCGCCGCTACCACATGGCACGCTCCTACTACGGCCTCTATGTGCCTCGCATGATGTGGCGCGAACTCGATAATTTCTCGACCAACTCTGTCGCCCTTATCCTTGCGTCGACGCCCTACGATGCCGACGACTACATCGAAGATTTCAACCTGTACAAAAAAGCATTAGCCGATGAAAAGTAACACTCACGCCACAGCGAGCCTTAACGACTGCCGGGTGATTACGCTCGACCGTCACCACCACGAAAACGGCAACCTGTCGGTGGTGGAAAACGGCGGCAACCTGCCGTTTGACGTGCGCCGGGTGTTCTACGTCTACGACGTGCCGGGCGGCACCGATCGTGGCGGTCACAGCCACCACAACTGCCACCAGTTTATCATCGCCGCAAGTGGCAGTTTCGACATTGAGATTGACGACGGCAAAAACAAACTCACAGTTACTCTCAACCGCTCCAACATCGGACTTTATGTGGCTCCGGGCATCTGGGTGGGGTTGCGCAACTTCTCGTCGGGCTCGGTGTGCCTCACCCTGGCTTCCGACATCTACGATGCTGACGACTATGTGCGCAACTACGATGAATTTCTACGCCTTACCGCTGACAAACGAAAATGAGCATAAAATATCCTTTCCTTCCGCTACGCGACATCAACCGGCCATACAATGCCGAGATTGCCGCCGCACTCAACGACATACTCGAATCGGGATGGTATCTGCACGGCAAATACACCGAATCGCTTGAGCAGAGCCTCGCCAGTCTGTGCTCCACGCAGCACGCCGTGGCTTGCAGCAACGGTCTTGATGCGCTGCGACTAATCATCCGTGCCTACAAAGAACTGGGCGTGATGGCCGACGGCGACGAGGTTGTCGTACAGGCGAACACCTACATCGCTTCCGTACTGGCAATCAGCGACAACAATCTGCGCCCGGTGCTTGTCGATACGGACCCGGCAACACTCAATATGGATTTCTCGCTCCTCGAGCAACGCATTTCGCCGCGCACGCGTGCCGTTATGGTGGTGCACCTCTACGGTGCTCCCTGCTGGTCTGAGAGACTTGTCGACATCGCTCGCCGACACAATCTGAAAATCATTGAGGACAATGCGCAGGCTATCGGCGCAACGTCAGCCGCCGCAGGGTTGTGGGGCACGCACATGACTGGCGGACTTGGCGACGCTGCTGCATTCAGTTTCTATCCCACTAAGAATATAGGTGCGCTTGGCGATGCAGGGGCGGTGACGACCAACGACTCGGCATTGGCAGATGCCGTGAAGGCTCTTGCCAACTACGGCTCCGATCGCCGTTACCACAATATCTTCCGAGGGCTCAACTGCCGTATGGACGAGATGCAAGCGGCTGCACTGTGCGTGAAACTGCGCCATCTCGACGAGGTTACGGCTCGCCGCCGCGCGAATGCCAGAGCCTACGACCGTGCCATTGACAATCCTCTCGTTGCGAAGCCGCAGATGCTTGAAGGCAACGTGTGGCATCAGTATGAGGTACTTGTGTCGGGCGGTCGCCGCGACGATTTCCGCAACTACCTCGCCGACAACGGTGTGCAGACAGATGTGCACTATGCCGTGCCGCCTCACTGCCAGCCGTGTTATCCTCATCTTGCCGACATTCCCTTGCCAGCAACAGAGCGACTCGCCGGCGAGTACGTGAGTCTGCCGATTGCCGAACATCTTTGCGAAGATGACATTTTAGGAATTTCTAACATAATTAATAATTACCGATAATGTTGGAATGAATTAAATGTGTAAATTTGCAAAAAAATGAATACGATATGAAAATTACGAAAGAGGCCGTTTGGCATAATACAAAGGATTACTCCTTCATTACCCTCGGTCTTATTCTATACGCCGTTGGTTTCTGTGGATTTATCTTGCCTCACGGAGTCATAACGGGAGGACTTGCCGGCATCGCCGCCTTGATTTTCTTCAAGACAGGCATCCCTGTGGCATATTCCTTCTACACGCTCAACGTGATACTGCTGTCGCTGGCTTACAAGATTGTGGGTCGCGGATTTGTGCTGAAGACAATCTACGGCGCGTCGATGCTCAGTGTGTTTATGTTGATAGCGCAGATGGTGTTCAAGATTTATCCGGTATTCCTTGAGCACGACATTCTGCTCAGTTGCATCATCGGAGCGGTGATGTGCGGCGTGGGCACTGGTTTGGCGTTCACCCACAACGGCAGTACCGGTGGTACGGACATCGTGGCTGCTATGGTGTCGAAATACCGTCAGGTGTCGGTTGGCCGCATGATTCTCTATGTCGATTTGTTTGTCATTTCATCGTCGTATTTCATCAAATACAACATCGAAGCCGTGGTCTACGGCTATGTGGTGCTGATTTTCCTGTCGTATATGACTGATATGGTCGTGAACAACAACAAGCAGGCGGTGCAGTTCTCCGTATTCTCCAAGAAATGGAGCGAAATTGCCACCACCGTCAACGCCGAGATGCACCGCGGATGCACGGTGCTCGACGGCACAGGTTGGTACACGCGTCAGGAGGTGAAGATGTTGCTGATTTTCAGTCGCAAGTCGGAAGCACTGCAGGTCTACCGCATCATCTATTCCATTGACCCCAACGCCTTTGTGTCGCAGGGCAACGTGAATACTGTCTACGGCGAGGGCTTCGACAAAAGTAAGATTAAAGCCAAGGTGCGCGACCTCAAGGACGGCGGCACTGGGCAACCTCACCAGCCGTAGGGCGTCAGCCAACAAGTACGGCGTTTTCTTCGGCTTTTCGGGGCGGATGCGTCAAAAAACTGGTGCCCATATTTGCAATTTTGAGAACTTCGGCGTATCTTTGCATTCGCTAAAGAGGAATACGCTCTTTACAGGTCCTATAGCTCAGTTGGTTAGAGCATCTGACTCATAATCAGGGGGTCCTTGGTTCAAGCCCAAGTGGGACCACACAAAAACCGCCGCAAGTGCTGAAACTCAGTCCGCGGCGGTTTTCTTTTTCGTGTCTGTTCATACATTGGCTTCGGCGCGCCTCGTGCGCCGCCAGCATCGGTCGACACTCTGGCGGAAGCGGAAAATTGTTAAAACATAGAATTAACAGTGTTAACGGCAAACCTTTTGCCATTCCTATTGTCATAGTTTATGAGAACTATAAATTATCTGTTACATCTTCTTAAAATTTATGACCTATGGGACGGAATATTTTCTCTACAGTACTTTTGTCGGCGATGGTGCTGACAACTGCTTTTTCAGCAAAGGCTACACCTGTTGAAGTGAAATACGAAGCAGAGTCCGTTAAGTCGACCGCATCTCGCAAAACCGTCAACAAACAATACATTGCAGAAACCAAGCCTTACATTCTGGTGGGTGTCAACAAGGACGGCTACCAAATCTGGAGAACGATAGTCAACTTGGGCAAACTCTTCTACACAGGCGAGAACTACGGCTGCGAATATGCAGTATGGCGCATCGACGATGGTGAACAGATTAGTGCTCATACAGACTCTTTCGAGGCGAATACCGTCTACAATCTAGACCAGTCATACGCAAACTACATATTGCGCAACAATCGCAATTTCCAATACGTATGCGACGGATTTTACAGTAATGGCAACTCTTACACGCACTTCATCAAGCCGACCAGCCAGACAACAGCTCAATTTATGGCCTACAGATCCGGTTCGAGCTACAGATCCCAGGATTTCGCCATCAATTCTCACATCAACATCAAGAAGGAATCGGTGACCTACGATGTGGAGAACAAGAAATACCGCATCGAACTGTCGTGGAATCTTGACAACGTAACAGAAATTCCCGTAGAAAGTGTCGTTTTCTACACACAGATGGAAGGCATCGTTTCACCGAGTACCACCTCCGTGTGCAACAGGAATTTCGCCACCACCTACATCGACGTTCCGTGGTACATCAAGAGAGTCTCCATCACGGCAAAGTTTACGCCGCTGGAAAGATACGCAGTGCTCTTCCCGAACGAGGTGACAAGCGACACCATCTGCCACGAGTTTCTTCTCAACGACCTCCCTTGCTCAATCAAGACAGAGGACCTCAGCAGCAGTTTCGATGCCGACTATGGCACTTACAACCCCAATGTTGAATGGACCTGTCAAGAGGGTTACGAGAACGTCTTCGACAGGGTAAACATCGACTACAGCGTGGACAACGGTGCAACGTGGAAGCACGGTCTTACCACCAACAAGGGTGCAGGTACAGGCAAACTCTACAACATCATGCCGGGCTACTCGAAATACATCTTCCGCTACAACGGAGTGGCTGACTCTTGGTTACATGCTGGCGACGCCATCAACATCACGGCATACGACACCATCAAGATGAACTACAGTCCGCAGATCACTCGGCTCGAACTTGTCGGCAACATCACCGACAACTACAACGAGCAGACTGGCACATTCAAGCCGTCAGTAGCCTACTCAATCAACCGTGACCTCTATGAGATGAGCGCGTACAAAACGACCCTTGAATATTCGGTCGACGGCGGCGAATACAAGACCGCAGCATCATTCTTCGCTGAAGAAGACGACGTGCAGCCGGTCACAATAGAAGCCAACGGCAAGGTGTACCAGTTCCGCCTGACAGTTCAGGCATGGAGCGAAGGCAAGATAATCACCTTTGTAGAGGAAAGCCCGGTATACCAGCGTTTCATGAGCGTTGACAGCATCGAAGCCGACGACAATCAGCCAGTCGACATCTACACCCTCGACGGCAAGTTGGTGGCAAAGAAGATGCTCCCGAGCGATGCAAAGACTCGACTCGCCAACGGCACCTACATCGCAGGTGGCAAGAAGATGGTTATCAACAAATAATATAATCCGAAAATAGTTCTTAAGGCACCTCCGCGGCGACGCGGGGGTGTTCTTTTTTTGTTCACCGCGGCCGTTCTATCCCATCATCTGCTCGAGGACGGAGAGAGCGTGGAGCATATCGGCGTGGAAGGAGGAATGTGTAATCAGATAGCCGTCCTTGCCGCCGGAGAGGGCGGCATAGAGTTCGGGATTCATACTTTCCACATAGGAGGAGATGGCATATTCGATGTCGTCCTTCTGCCAGTCCATCGTGGAGTGGGCATAGACGCGCTCCTTCTGGTGGAAGAAGCAGTAGGCGGTCTCGATGCTGTCGCGTGAAATCATCGGTCGTAGCCCTCCGGACGCATCTGTCGCTGACTCTCGCTATAAACGTAGCCGTGGGCAGCAAGATAGGTTTTCACTTCTTCGGGGTCGCGGTTGAACGCGTAGCAGAGTTGCTCGAGGGAGTCAAACTCCTCGTCGCGCAGTAGCATATTGATGCTCGACACAAGGATGGCAGGGTCGCTGGGTAGATAGTCCATAGTCAATGCGGTTATTCTTCAAGCCGTTGCTCCACGGCATCGTCGCTCTGCTCCTGCTGGAACTGGAAGTAGTCGGCAAACGACCGCCCCTCCTTGAGCAACAGGTTGAAATTCTTTTCACTGATAAACACCGGGCGCACTTGCTGCGGAATGATAATCTGACGGTCGGCAAACAACTGGCGGCTGTAGTCCTCAAGGTCATAGTAGTTCTCAAAGCCCTTGATTACGATGATGCCCAACTGCCCGAAGGTCATAGTGTCGATGTCGAAGTCGCGCACGGCATAGTTGGAGAAGTTGTGGCGCGCCACGTCGAAGATCAGGCGGTTTGACGACACGGTGTCGACCGGGAACGTGAGCAGACAGATGTGCGGACCCTCGCGCGACGGGTCGAACGGAGTAACCTCAGTAGTGGAGTTGACCGCTGCCGTGTCGGCAGACAGACGGATGGACCAGATCATGCCACGCACGTTGCCGCCCGAGCCGGAGTTGGGTTTGCGTCCCTTGGCAAGGTCGCGGAGTATTGACGATGCCAGCGGCGTAATGTCGGTGTCGGGATAGCGAACAAGCAGTTCCTTGAGCGTTTCCTGGAACTTGTCGTATTTCTTTTCAGGCAGGTAGGACATTGCGTCGAGGAGCATAAACTTAGGCATAATCTTCGACAACGGATAGCGGCGCATCATCTCCGCATAGCCCTCGTGGACAGCGGAATTGCGGTTGGCAAGATAGTCGGCGTATGTCTTTTCGTACATCTGCTCCTGCTCCTTTTCCATGTTGCGCAGATTTTCGATATAGTTCGGGTTGGCGAGCGCGAGTCCATACTTCGTGTCGGGGAACTCCTTGAGCACTTTCTGGCGGCTGGCTTCAGCCTTGTCCTTGTATCCGTAGCGCACATACATCAGATACATATTGTAGTACACGTCGAGGCGGTATTCGTTGTCGGGATAGCGCGTGAGCAACTCGTTGAACGCCGCTTCGGCGGCATTCACGTCCTCCAGTTTGTCCTTGAGGATAATGCCCTCGTTGAAGAGGCTCTCCTGCACAATGCTGTGGGAGTTGGCAATCTCCTCCTCCGACTTAGGTATCTGCACAAGGTAGTATTCCGGATAGTGAGGATCCTGTTCGTGCGCCGTCTGCTCCTCGTTCTTCTTGCGCTCGGCTATCTGTTCGTCGCTGAGCGGATTGCCGAGGGAGTCGACCATCTCCTTCTGCGTATCGGTATCGCTGTAGTCCGCCTCCGAGTTGAATTCGCTCACGGCAAACGTGGTCTTGTTGGCGCGCCGCCAGTCGTCCTCCAGTTTGCGGCTACCCCAACGGCGCTGGAACTCCGTCTTGCCGGCGTTCTTGGTGGCGGTGTTGTAGAAATACCACGACTTGTCATTGTTGAGCGTAAACGACTGCGTGTTGCTCGTCAATTGGCTACCGGCGGCGTTGCCCCTTGCCGCCAACGCCTGCAAGGCTGCCTCTTCGGCGGCTTTCTTTTCCTTGTCCTTCAACTCTTTGACCAGCCGTTCAGCCACTTTCTGCTGCTCCTCAGGCGTGAGTTTTGCCAGTTGCAGTAGCGAGTCCTGAAGCGTGACGTTCTGCGAATAGACAGCCAACTCGTCGAGCACGTCGCTGCGCTTCTTCAGCACGGCATAGTCGGGATAGTCCTCCGGCAACTGCGCCACACCTTCGGAATAGCACGGCTGCGCCTTGTCATACTCGTAACGGTCGAAATAGAGTCCGCCGAGTGTAATCTGGTTGATTGCTTTGTCGATGCCGTTGCGCGTGCTCTTCTCATTGGCAAGCACATAGTTCTTGATTGCCGAAATGGTGTCGCCGCGCGACAGGTAGAGGTTGCCGATGGCATAATATATCTGGTCGAGATACTCCTTGTTGCGGTCGAGGCGCGTCATACGCTGGAGCGACTTCACCTCCGTGGTGATGTTTGTGCCCGTAAACACTTCGCTCTGCTTGATGCGCGCATTGAACTGCGTGCGGTAGGTGGCGTTCGACGCGCCAGTCACCGCCTTGTACATGTGGTAGGCGTTATTCTTGTCGCCGTTTGCCTCATACACCTGTCCCAGGAGAAACGCCAAGCGTGTTTTCTGCGCACCGCCTGTGCCTTTGTAGGCGGCAAGCAGTACTGGCGCAGCCTTGTCGTACTGGCGTGTCTTCACGAGGAAATCGGCATAGGCTGTGCTGTACATAGTGCGCAGCCGCTTGTCGGTGAGTTCGTCGGTTTTCAGCCTCGACAGCACGTTCTCAGCCTCGTTAGTCCATCCGAGGGCGCAATAGCACCTCAACTGCCATATCTTGGATTCCGTGACGAGTTTGGGAAGCCAGTTGAAATAGCGTTCAATGTACATAAACGTGGCAGCCGACGCGGTGAAATCGCCCTTGAGATACTGCGCTTCGCCCATCAGTCGCCATGCGTTGTGGAGAAACGGATTATACTCGTTGCGGTTGAGATAAGCACGGTATTTAAGGTCGCGCATCTTGTTGCGGTCCTTCTTCGGCTTCTTCTGGATGGAGTGGAGCGCAATGGCCTTCTGCATCTTCTCAATGGTGCGGTCGAAATTTGCCGAGGGGTGGGTGGCCTTGTCGTCGGCAAACGACTCTGCCGGATGGATGTAGATGAAGTCGGAATAATCGTCCTCATAGTTCTCCTCCATAGTCTTTATCTGCTCCTTGTAGTGTTCCTCGCCATTGAAATACACGTTGTAGCGAGTGGTGAACGACTGCATAAAGCGCGAGCCTGCAGTGTTTTTCTTCGTGCTGCACGAATGCAGCGCAAAGCCCAGTGCGAGTGCCGTAAGCAGCAAATATGTAGAGAGTCTGCGTCCCATTATAATTAATAACGTTTAAATCCGCCGTTTATTTTCCCATATTGTCTTGTTGCCCACTTTTTTGCTTATTCCGAATGGTTAGCCTATTTTTGTATTCTGTATCGAAAATCCCTGTGATTATGAAAAAACGGAAAATCGGGCTGCTGCCTAAAATCATCATAGCCATTGTGCTCGGCATAGCCACCGGCCTTGTGATGCCGGAATTTGTGGTACGGCTGTTTGTTACTTTCAACGCCCTCTTCAGCCAGTTTCTCGGCTTCATCATCCCACTCATTATCGTGGGACTTGTAATTCCGGCAATCGCCGACATCGGCAAGGGTGCCGGCAAGATGCTTGTGGCAACGGCCCTGCTTGCCTACGTGGCAACCATCCTCTCAGGCTTCCTGTCGTTTGGCGTGGGCGAGGCGGTTTTCCCTCATCTCATCGACCATACGGTGTCGCTCGAAAGCATCAGTGAAGCCCACGGCATTGAGCCATTTTTCACAGTGGAGATTCCCGAACCGATGAACATTATGACGGCTCTCGTGCTTGCCTTCACCATCGGTCTCGGACTTGCGCACCTCAACACCACGGCGCTGCGCAATGCGTTCAACGACCTCAAGGAGATTATCGTCAAGACCATCCAGTCGGTAATCCTGCCGCTGCTCCCGGTCTATATCTTCGGCATCTTTATGAATATGACGCACTCGGGACAAGTGGCACACGTTTTGGCTGTGTTCGTGAAAATCATCGTGGTGATTTTCATTCTCCACATCTTCCTTCTGCTCTTCCAGTTCTCCGTTGCCGGCATCGTTACGCGCCGCAATCCGCTGAAGTTGCTCGGCAAGATGCTTCCCGCCTATTTCACAGCCCTCGGCACATCGTCGTCGGCAGCGACAATCCCGGTGACCCTGCGCCAAACCGTTAGCAACGGCGTGGACGAGGGCATTGCCGGATTTGTGATTCCCCTGTGCGCCACCATCCACCTGTCGGGCAGCACGCTGAAGATTGTGGCGTGCGCCTTGGCTCTGATGATGATGCAGGGTATGGCTTACGATTTCCAGATGTTTTCGGGCTTTATCCTGATGCTCGGAGTGACTATGGTAGCCGCTCCGGGAGTGCCAGGCGGTGCTATTATGGCGGCGCTGGGCATACTTGCATCAATGCTTGGCTTTGACCAGAACGCACAGGCGCTGATGATTGCCCTCTACATTGCAATGGACAGTTTCGGCACAGCATGCAACGTGACTGGTGACGGCGCGTTGGCTCTGATTATCGACCGGGTGTTCCGCAAGAAAGCATCATAACTCGTCGAGGTCTGTGCCTTTGCGCTCAAGGATGCCGGCGGCGAGGTTGTCGCCAGCCTGCACGATTGACACGAGCGGATAGAGGGTCTTGGCGGTGTCGTAGTTGCGCACGTCCTCAAAACTTGTTTGGTTCACGCCCCACGCACCCATGTGCCAGCGCATAGCGAGCATCTCTGCATCCGTGAGTTCGAGTCCGCTGAGCAGCACAAGGATGACTGACTTTTCGCCGTGTCCCATAGGGAAATTCTTGTAACTCACCTTGTAGCCTTCGCAGTCCTCCCACTGTCCGAGACGATTTTTACGCTTCTTCACGCTGCGGTAGTAGATGTCGCTCTTGCACACGTCGTGGAGCAGTGACGCGATGATTACGCTGTCGCGCGGCACCTCGCTTTCCACCGAGGCGTCGAGCCGCTTCATACCTTCCCACACGACGAGTGCAGCCTTGGCAGTGTTGAGCGAATGCTCTACCAGTCCGCCTTCCGTGTTGAGATGATGCCCGGCGGATGCCGGTGCAGTGAAAAAGCCCTGACTCTCGAGGTCCTCGATTACGCCTTCCACACCCTCGCGCCCTGTAGAGCGCAGCAATTCCAGAAATTCTTCCTTTGCTGTCAATGTTTCTTCCATCTAAATTCAAGTAGTTATATGAACGGCAAATTTACAAAATTTCCCATTGGCGATGGCCGGCAAGGCGAAAATATTGTCCTCCGTGATGATTTTCACCCTGCAAATTTGCACAATGCGATTAATTGCATAATTTTGTAGGTAATAACTCAAAACTATTAACACCCGATTAATCTTAAATATTATGGCTTTTCCTTTTATCACAGCCGAGCAGGCAGCCGAGTTTGTCAAAAACGGTGACAACGTAGGCTTCTCGGGATTTACCGCCGCAGGTACGCCTAAGTTTGTCGCTCCGGCAATTGCCGCCAAGGCAGAGAAAGAACACGAAGCAGGCCGTCCGTTTAAAATCAACGTGTTTACCGGCGCTTCAACCAACGACTATGTAGACGGTGCGCTGGCACGCGCCAAGGCCGTCAATTTCCGCACACCTTACCAATCGTGCAAGGATTCGCGCGCCGGCATCAACAGCCACGAAATCAACTACAACGATATGCACCTCTCACACCTTGCGCAGAATCTCCGCTACGGATTTTTCGGCAAGATCGATGTGGTTGTCATTGAGGCTTGCGAGGTGAGCGACAATGGCGAAATCCTACTCGGTCCGGGCGTGGGCAACGTGCCTTCACTTGCCGCCATCGCCGACAAGATCATCATCGAACTCAACGAGCATATCCCGAGTGCCATCCGTGGGCTCCACGATATCTATATGCCAGCCGACCCTCCTTACCGCCGCGAAATCCCTATCTACAAGCCGAGCGACCGTATCGGCTCGCCGGTGCTGAAGGTTGACCCAAAGAAAATCGTGGGCATCGTGAAGACCTACAACACCGACAAGGTGCACGGCTTCTCGCCTATCGACGAGACGACAATGCGCATCGGTGCGAACGTGTGCAGTTTCCTTATCGGCGAACTCCGTGTCGGACGCATTCCTAAGGAGTTCCTGCCGTTGCAGTCGGGCGTGGGCAACATCGCCAACGCTGTGCTCCACGGCTTGGACGAGAGCAAGGAGATTCCGCAGTTTGATATGTACACTGAGGTAATCCAGGATGCAGTGCTCGACCTTATGGAGTCTGGCAAATGCCGCTTCAGCAGCACCTGCTCACTCACATTCTCCGACGAGACAATGGACCGCTTCTACAAGAACATCGACTTCTTCCGCAACAAGGTGCTTATCCGTCCGGGCGAAATATCCAACAACCCTGAAATTATCCGCCGCCTCGGTGTTATCACAATGAACACCGCCCTTGAGGCCGACATCTTCGGCAACGTGAACTCAACCCACGTGGTCGGCACAAAGATGATGAACGGCATCGGCGGTTCGGGCGACTTCACACGCAACGCCTACATTTCAATCTTCAGTTGTCCGTCAATCACCAAGGAGGGCAAAATCAGCAACATCGTGCCGATGGTTTCCCACCTCGACCACAGCGAACACTCGGTGCAGGTGCTCATCACCGACCAAGGCATCGCCGACCTCCGCGGCAAAGACCCGTTGCAGCGCGCAGAACTCATCATCGAGAATTGTGCCCACCCTGCATACCGCGGTCTGCTCCGCGACTACCTGAAACTGAGCAAGGGCGGACACACGCCTCACACCCTCAAGGCAGCCTTCGCCTTCCACCAGGAGTTCAGCGAGTCGGGCGACATGCAGAAGACCGATTTCTCCAAATTCGCATAATCCAGCGGATTTCCCCGATACAAGCGAGCCGGCATCCCACCGGCTCGCTTTTTTCATCCGTGAAGCGAAGATATGATGCCGGTTGCTCTGAATTACGGCTGTATATAGGTTCGGGACGAAAAAAAAATGCTAAATTTGCACCGCATTTGTATAAAGAATAAAAAAACAGCAATATAAATGGAAAGACAAGTCAGAGTTCGCTTTGCACCGTCGCCAACCGGACCGCTCCACATCGGCGGCGTGCGCACGGCATTGTTCAACTACCTTTTTGCCCGTCGCCACGGCGGCAAAATCATCCTCCGCATCGAAGACACCGACTCCAACCGCTTTGTGCCCGGAGCAGAAGACTACATCAACGAGGCTTTTGCCTGGCTCGGCATCAAGTTTGACGAAGGTGTGCGCGAGGGCGGCGAGTTTGGACCGTACCGTCAGTCGGAGCGACGCGACATCTACCGCAAATATGTAGACCAACTGCTTGCGGCAGGAAAGGCCTACATCGCTTTCGACACCCCCGAGGAACTCGAGGCGAAACGTGCGGAGATAAAGAATTTCCAGTATGACGCCCACACTCGCTCAATGATGCGCAACTCGCTCACCATGCCAGCCGACGAGGTGAAACGCCTCATCGACGGCGGCGAGAAATATGTGGTGCGCTTCCTCATCGAGCCTAACCACGATGTGAAGGTCAACGACCTCGTGCGCGGCGAAGTGGTCATCAACTCGTCAATCCTCGACGACAAGGTGCTCTACAAATCTGCCGACGACCTCCCAACATACCACCTTGCCAACATCGTCGACGACCATCTGATGCAGATCACCCACGTGATTCGCGGCGAAGAGTGGTTGCCGTCGGCACCGCTCCACGTGCTTCTCTACGAAGCATTCGGCTGGGCTGACACGATGCCGGCATTTGTTCACCTTCCACTCTTGCTCAAGCCCGACGGCAAAGGCAAGTTGTCGAAGCGCGACGGCGACCGCCTCGGCTTCCCAGTGTTCCCGTTGGAATGGAAGGACCCGAAATCGGGCGAAATCTCGTCGGGCTACCGCGAGTCGGGCTATCTGCCTGAGGCTGTGATTAATTTCCTTGCCCTGCTCGGCTGGAATCCAGGCAACGACCAGGAAATCCTTTCCATCGACCAACTCATCAACCTCTTCTCCTTCGAGCACTGCTCGAAGAGCGGCGCAAAGTTCGACTTTGAGAAGGGCAAGTGGTTTAACCACAAATATTTGCAGGAAATGAGCGACGAGCGTCTCGCCGACCTCTATATGCCTATCCTCGCCGACCACGGCCATAGCGATGCCGACAAGGCTTATGTGGCTCGCGTGGTGGCACTCGTGAAAGGACGCATCAACTTTGTGCGCGACCTCTGGGAGCAGTCTCGCTTCTTCTTCGAAGCACCGGAGACCTATGCCGAGAAGGATGTGCGCAAGCGTTGGAAAGAAGGTATGCCCGAACTGATGGAGCAACTCATCGTAGTGCTCGAGGGCATCAGCGACTTCACTTCCGCTCCGTCGGAGGAAATCGTGCTTAAATGGATTACCGACAACGGCTACCACATGGGTAACGTGATGAATGCGTTCCGCCTCACGGTTGTTGGCGAATGCAAAGGTCCGCACATGTTCGACATCACCGAACTGCTGGGCAAGGATGAGACAATACGCCGCATCCGCCGCGGCATTGCCGACATCAAGCAACCTGAATAACTGTCACAATACACAATGCCTTGCGCGGCGGTTTGCCGCGCAAGGCATTGTCAATTATCTAAAAACACCACACCAATGAATCCACTATACAACTTGGGCATATCCCTTTATTCAGCAGGCGTAGCCGTCGCTGCGCTCAACAACAGAAAAGCCCGTCTCCTGAAGGACGGCCAGGCTCGCACCTTTGCCACCCTTGCCGAAAAGGTTGACCCTAAGGCGAATTATGTCTGGATTCATGTGTCGTCGCTCGGCGAGTTTGAGCAGGCGCGTCCGCTGATTGAACTAATCCACGACGTGCTCCGCAAGAAGATTCTGCTCACTTTCTTTTCGCCGTCGGGCTACGAAGTGCGCAAAAACTATCCGCTTGCCGACGTGATTTGCTACCTGCCGATGGACAAGCCACGGAATGTGCGCCGCTTCCTCGATGCCGTGAAGATTGAGAAAGCCATCTTCGTGAAATACGAGTTCTGGGGCAACTACCTCTCCGAATTGAAGCGCCGCGGCATCCCAACCTACATCATCTCGGCGATTTTCCGCCCCACGCAGATGTTTTTCAAGAGTTACGGCCGCCAGTTCCGCAAGATGCTCAACTGCTACGACACCCTTTTCGTGCAGGACGAAGAGTCACGCAAGTTGCTCGAATCGGTGGGCGTGACCAATGTCAACGTGGCGGGCGACACACGCTTTGACCGCGTAACCACCATCCTCGACAAAGCCGCCGACCTCCCTATCGTGGAGTCGTTCTCACGGGGCGCGTTCACGCTCTTCGTGGGCAGTTCGTGGCAGCCCGATGAGGAATTTATCATCCCTTACTTCAACGCCCATCCGGAAATGAAGATGGTGCTTGCACCCCACGAAATCTCCGAGGACCGCATCCTCGGACTCCTTTCGAGCCTCAAGCGGCCGGCTGTGCGCTACACCCACACCACACCCGAGGAAGCCGCCGAAGCCGACTGTCTCATCATCGACAACTACGGCATCCTTTCGAAAAGTTACCGCTTCGCCACAGTGGCGTATGTAGGCGGTGGATTTGGCGTTGGCATCCACAACATCAACGAGGCTGCCGTCTACGGTATACCTGTGGTGTTCGGCCCGAAATACGGCAAGTTTAAGGAAGCACGCGACTTGATAGCCCTCGAGGGCGCATTCTCAATCAACAACGGCGAGGAATACGGCCGAGTGATGGACCGTCTGCTCACCGACGGCGCATACCTGAAGAAGCACGGCGAGATCGCCGGGCACTACATCAAGGACAACCTCGGCGCCACCGACCGCATCTACCGCGCCATCTTCGGATGACCCTCCGCAAGGGCTTTCTGAAAGGCTTTTTCAATGATTTACCGGCGCGAAATTTGCGAAAAATCGCGGATGATTGGTGCGGTTATTGGAAAAATGCGTATCTTTGCACCCGAATCGGGGCGTAGCTCAGTCCGGTTAGAGTACACGTCTGGGGGGCGTGTGGTCGCTGGTTCGAATCCAGTCACCCCGACAAATGAGGCTTAAATGATTGCACAGCAATTATTTAAGCCTCATTTTTAACTTCCACTGCGTCATATTTGCGCCACCACCATCAGCAAAGTCCCTGACAGGGATGGATTACCTCCATCAGATACAAAAAGTCAAACCAAAAAGTGCAGGATTTCACAAAAAGTCGAACGTAAAAGTGTGAAGCGGACTTCGCTTACGGTTTTTTGGCTTCTGGCGGAAACTGGGGAATCCTTTTGCTGGAGATAAAAAAGAGCCGGCGTTGCGGATGGCAACGCCGGCTCTGCTATTTATTCATTTTGGGCTGTTAGCCCTGTGTTTGCAAACTATTTCTTGACGAACTTGGTTGTCTTGACTGCACCGTTGGCAAACTTCACAACGCCTACATATACGCCTGGCTGAAGGTCGGTTGTGTAGAGGGTGTTGCCTGCAACACTTGCCACAACACGGCCGCTTGGGTCAGCCACTGAGATGCTCTTTGCATCGGCAGCGCCGATGTAGTTGTCGCCAACGAAGATGATGCCGTTGTCGCTGTTGATGCTGTCCACACCATCAACCACTTCGCCGTAGATACCGATGTTGTCGAGACAGAGCGCATCGCCAATCTTTGTCGTGAGGTTGAACGCAATGTAGATGTCCTTGCCTGAATATTTAGAGAGGCTGAGGCCGCGGGTCTTGACCGTTGTGCTCTCGTTGCCGTATTCCTTCTCTGTAGTGTACCAGTAGTCGGCAGGGTCGCCCGAACCGTCGGAAATCTTCACGCGGTAAGTTTCGAGGTGGAACGGATTGTAGGAGTTTGCATCCCAAACGAGGTATGCATTGTCGCCTGTCACGTTTACGCGTGGAAGTACTACCCAACGGTCTGCCTTGTCAGCGCCGTCAATCCAACTTGTGCCGGCGAGAAGGTATTCACCGAGTGTTTCGTGCTTCTCGATATTAAAGATACCCCAACCATATTCGTTGAACTCTTCGCCTGCGCTAGCGTTTACTGTACCGCCGTCCTGCGCATAGTAAGTGAAGTCGGCAGGGAGTTGACCGTCCTCAAAGTCGTAGTACTTGTATGCTGTGCCGAGCACTGTGATTGTCTTCTCTATAGTGTTGTTGCTTGGCTCGTTGTCGTCTGCGCTTTCGATGGTCACCTTCACTGTGTGAGTTCCTTCAGCAAGTCCGTCGAGCACGCCGTTGGCAGTGAGGTTCTTGATTTCGCCAGCCTTCATCGAGAGGGCTACTTCAGCCTTCTGTACGTCGTCTACATAAACAATCACCTTGCCTTCGGCATCAGCGATACCCACGTTCTGCACCTCAAAGTCAACATTGCTGTTGTTTGGAGTGCGCACATAGTCGTAAGGCTTGCTGATTTCGCTTGCCACGAGGTCTACGGCATCGCTCGAAGCCTTATAGAACTGCACGTCGTCGATGGTGAGCCAGTTCTCGTTCTTGTCGCTGTAGCAGTAGAAGCCGAGGTAGATGGTCTGCGGCTTGTCGAATGTCACAATCTTGAACGACTCTTGGTATGCGCCCTGAGTGGCTGCGATGTCCTCGAGTTTGTTGGTCATGTCGTCCGGCGTGTTGCCGTTGCCCCAATATACGCCAAACTTCTCAGTGTGGCCCTCGGAAGCCGAATACCAATAACGGAGCACGTAACTACCAGCCTCCACTTGGATTGGGTCAAGGATTGCCCAGTCGTTGGCATCGTTGTTGCTGTCGTAATTGTAGGCAAGGCAAGAATAGCCAGTGCGTGCCATGTTCATCCATATCGAAGTGAACACTTCCCAGTCACCGGAGTCCTCGTTGAGGTTGTAGTAGCAGATGTCGTCGGTGTCCTCACTTGTTTCGAAGCCCATCTTGTAAGGCGGCGTCACCGGAGCACTGTTGCGCACGGCAACTGTTGTGGTGTCATTGCCGTTGTTGATGTCGTTGTCGTCGATGGCATAGGCCTTGATGGTGTATTTGTGGCGTGGTGTAGAGAGGTCAACCTTCGTTGCAAAGGTATACTCCATCGACTCGCCCGAGCCGAGAGTAGCGGCTACGTTCTCGACCACCGGCTCTCCGCCGTCGACCTTATAAGCCACCTTGAAGTTCTCCGAAGCATCGCTGCCGTTGTTCACAATGTTTACTTTCACTGTCTCTGCGTCTGTTAATCCAGAGCCAGATACCGGCGAAAGCACATTGTCGACCGACAGGTCTACAACCTTATCAACGTGCTTAACAAGGAATTCACACATATAGAAGCGCCAAGTGTCGGCAGGGCTCGTTGCGCGGAACGCCACACGGAACTTTTGACCCTCGGTCACATCAAGTAAGAAATAGTCGGTGGTGCGCTCGCCGATAATATTGTCGTAAGTAGCACGCTTAGTCATAGAGTACGTTTCGGGGCTCGCTCCGGTATACACTTCCATCTTTTCACCGTACGATGTACCGTAGACGGTGTAGTTAATCATCACCTTGCCGGTCTTGGTAGCGGTAAGTTCCGGGGAAATCAACCAGTCATCGGCATCATTGACCGACGAATAGGGATAGTACACCTTGGATTGCGAGCCGTCTGCGTCAAATTTCCAAGTAGTGTTGTCGCCGTTGGCATCAATCACGGTCCACTTGTTAAACTCCTCCTCTGTGGAGAAATCAGTCTGATAGACCACCTGCGCGCCTGCCGTCAAAGAAAGGGCAAACGCGGCTAAAGACAGTAAAATCTTTTTCATTCGTTACACTTTTGATTTAATTCGGCTGCAAAAGTAATGATTTTTCGCCTTATACCCACAAAAATGAAACTATTTTAACTAATTAGCCGACATTTCACAACATTGCATTGCGAGAGCAAGCGAGGAAACAAATATTAACAAGTGGAACTTGCGTTTCTCGCTGATATGCAATATCTTTGGTATTTGAAACAAATATAAGGGCTTTATGAAACTCACACGACGCATATTGGCTTTAGGCATTCTGTCGCTCGCTGCCATTGGTTGCTGGGCACAGAGCAGCACTACGACTTACCGCGACGCTTCTGGCCGCAAGACCGGCACTGCCACAACCGACCGCTACGGCACTACAACCTACCGCGACGCCTCGGGTCGCAAGACCGGCACGTCGCGCACCGACCGCTACGGCACTACTACCTACCGCGACGAGACCGGCCGCAAGACTGGCACGTCGCGCACCGACCGCTATGGCACTACGACCTACCGTGACGAGACTGGCCGCAAGACAGGCACTGACCGTACCGACCGCTACGGCACTACCACCTACCGCGATGCTTCGGGTCGCAAAACCGGCACGTCGCGCACCGACCGCTACGGCACTACTACCTACCGTGATGCTTCAGGTCGCAAAACTGGCACTTCCAAATAATAAAACATAGGCAACGTACGTGAAAAAATTAATATTGATACTACTCTTGCTCACTTGTCTGTCGGGATATGCGCAGACAAGCGACTATCGGGCAAGAGGATACAAGGGCAACATATCGTTCGGCATAAATGCCGACCTCTCATGCGAGGGCGCAGGCTTTTCGCTGTCGACAACCCACGGAATGCAGTTCAACAAGTTTTTGTTTGTGGGCGGCGGCATCGGCTATGAAAACGAGATGCTGCCGATATACGCTGCCGCAAGGAGTTATTTCACAAAACGGGAACTGCGCGCCAACCCTTGGGCTGAAATGCGTATGGGTATCGATGCCCTCTACGTCGGATACTATCTGAGTCCGAGCGTGGGCTTCTCCATTCCTCTGCAAAGAGGTTTCGCCATCAGTGCAGCCTTGGCTTATGCGTGCAGTTTTGGCTTCGACTGCGCAGAGCACAACCTTGGTCTCCGCGTGGGATTTCACTTTTAGTGCAGGGCATAAACCACGACAGCGAGCGGCGGACCATCGGCGAATGGATTAGCAAGAAAGCGTGATAGTCAAAAATTTTGACTATCTTTGCAACTTGCAGAATTTCAATTACGGAAACATTCAATGAAAAAGATATGTTGCATCGGGCACATTACGCTCGACAAAATCATAACCCCCAAGACTGAAGTGGAGATGCCTGGCGGCACTTCGTTCTACTTTGCCCACGGTATCAACAGTATCAACCCCAACGCCAATTTCCAGTTGGTCACCGCTGTGGCGGAAAGCGAGATGAAGTCGGTCAACGACATCCGCGCCCTCGGCGTTGACGTGGTGGTGCTACCCACGCGCCACACCGTGTTTTTCGAGAACAAATACGGCGAGAACCAGAACAGCCGCACCCAGCGCGTGCTGGCGAAAGCCGATCCGTTCACGGCGCAGTCGCTTAGCAATATCGATGCCGACATCTACCACCTCGGATCGCTCCTCGCCGACGATTTCTCCATCGACGTGTTTGAGATGCTCTCCGCAAAAGGCATCCTGTCGGTCGACGCTCAAGGCTATCTGCGAGAAGTGAGGGGCGAAAAGGTCTACTCCATCGACTGGGCAAACAAGCGTGACTATCTGCGCTATGTCGACATCCTCAAGGTCAACGAGTTTGAGATTGAAGCACTTACAGGCTACTCCGACGTGAAGTCTGCCGCGCTGACGCTCGCTGGCTGGGGCGTGAAGGAGGTGTGCATCACCCTCGGCAGTTACGGCTCAGTAATCTACGACGGCAACGAGTTTACCATCGTGCCAGCATTCCCTACGCGCGAAGTGGTCGATGCCACCGGCTGCGGCGACACCTACTCCACCGGCTACCTCTACAAGCGTGCCTGCGGCGCGTCGATAGCCGAAGCAGGATGCTTCGCAGCGGCAATGTCATCGCTCAAACTCGAACACTCTGGACCGTTCAACCGCACCGAGGCCGACATCAATGCGCTGATTGCCGAAAGCGGACTGAAAGCCACAATCGAGCGATAACGGACTGCTACATTTTGCAGAACGCATTTTTTTTGTAATTTTGCATACGCGAAAAAAGACATAGGCTGGCTCTGTAGTTCAACGGATAGAATAGAAGTTTCCTAAACTTTAGATCCGAGTTCGATTCTCGGCGGAGCTACAAAAAATTGACAAGCGCGACAGTGGATACTGTCGCGCTTGTCGTTTGATTATGAGAAAATTATTGGCTATTTAGTCTACTATTTCGCTGAGCGAAACGTGTCCTTTGTATTTCTTGTCAACAACAACCACCAACGAAGGGAGTGTTGTGTAGGAACGCGTTGCGCCCTCTTTGAGGTGATAGGTGAACACCAGACCGCCGTCGCCGTCGCTCTTGAGGCTTACCGGCACTATCTCGGTATCCTTGTTTGTTTCCGGCTTGCTCACCGCAATCACATACTGCTTGGTGAAATCGATTTCCGTAGGCATTCCGCCCTCACCCATCACGGTAGCCATGCCGAAATTGGCGTCGAAATCCTTCTGCGAAGCGATTTTTCCGTTAGGCAACTTCTTCACGTCGTTGCGCACGAAGTAGCGGTTTGCCACGGCGTAGGGGATTTCAGCCGCCTGAGTGGCAGCGGTAACGGCATCTGCCTGCTTCGATTCGGTGTTTTTGGAAGTGTGGCAAGAGCAGAGCAATGCCGCCGTTGCCAAGGTAAGAAACATTAATTTTTTCATTGTTATGATGATTTTGAATTTTCACTGAAAGCAAATCGCTGGGCGGCGGTTGCTCAACAACCGCCCAACGACAAAATTAAACCAAACAAACTAAAGTTTAATAATAAGCAGGAATCTATTTTATCAGTGCATTGTTAAGCGCATCGGTAAACGGTATCTGCGTCGCGCCGCCGCTCTTGTTGCTGCAGTACTTGAACGTGGCTGACTTTTCGCCCGTAAACGAAGTCCACTTGATGGTCAGCGTCACCGTCTCTCCCTTGGTGTCGGGCAGCGATGACAGGTCGAACGCCACGAGTGCGTCGCCTATCACGCCACTGGTGTCGCCCTTGGCGTTGTGGCGCAACTGGAGCACATAGGGTGCGTCTTCATCACCGCTCTTCACGAGGTTGATGGTGTGGGTAGTGCCCTTGCCGCCCCAAACCGTGCGGAAGCGAAGCGTGAGATAGCCGTCCTCGGCAATGGTAACCCAGTCGCGCACAATCTCGATAGGGTCGTTGCCGTAGGTGGTAACGTTGTCGGCAGTGGCAGGAGCAAGTTGCTTAGTCAGGATACTGTCAATCCAATTCACTTTGACCGCCATCGAGTAGCCGTCGTGGGTGGCATCCACCTTCTGCAAGTTGGCAAGCGCACGCACCTGCTTGCCATCGAAAGGCGACTTGCTGATGTTGGTCGGCAACGCCGTGTTAGTGTTATCCAGTTGCAGATAGAACGTGCCGTCGGCGGCAGTTTTCGCCGTCACGAGCGCATTTGCGATGCTCGTGTCTTCCGAGTCATCGCCGTTGTTGCACGATTGGCAGCCGAGAGCCATAGCCACGGCGGCAATCATCGTCAGTATAAAAATCTTCTTCATCGCAGTTCTTGTTTTTTTACCCTATAAATGCGGCTCTCCACGGAATACTGCACTAAAAGAATGTTAAATTTAGTGGCAATGCGCCATTGTGTGTGCTTGATTTTGTTTTTCGCTCGGCTTGCACTATCTTTGTAAAGAAATTGGCCGGAGGGCTGATTTCCAATCCTTACTACGATTTTACTACTGATTGATTCAGGAAAAATAACTATCAGATAGAATCATTTTTAATTGAACTAATTTAAAGACGCATTATGATTTACACTCATGAAGTACAGCAAATGTGCTGCGTTAAGAAGGGTGCCAACCACCCTTGCGCTCCAATCCCTGAAGAGGGCAAATGGGTGCGTTCTAAAGAAATCAAAGACATTAGCGGCCTTACCCACGGTATCGGCTGGTGTGCTCCTCAACAGGGTGCCTGCAAACTGACACTCAACGTGAAGGACGGCATCATCCAAGAGGCTTTGGTTGAGACTATCGGCTGCTCTGGTATGACCCACTCTGCCGCTATGGCTTCTGAAATCCTTCCTGGCAAGACATTGCTCGAGGCTCTCAACACCGACCTTGTTTGCGACGCTATCAACACAGCAATGCGCGAATTGTTCCTCCAAATCGTTTACGGCCGCACACAGTCTGCCTTCTCTGAGGGCGGTTTGGCTGTAGGTGCTTCTCTCGAGGACCTCGGTAAAGGTCTCCGCAGCCAAGTGGGCACAATGTTTGGCACAACAAAGACCGGCACACGCTACTTGGAAATGGCCGAAGGCTACTGCACACGCATGGCTCTCGACGAGGAAAACCAGGTTATCGGCTATGAGTTCATCCACCTCGGCAAGATGATGGAAATGATCAAAAACGGCGAGGATCCTAAAGAGGCTATCGAAAAAGCAAAAGGCCACTACGGTCGTTTCGATGAAGCAGTTAAATATATTGACCCACGTAAAGAATAATAGGAGGACCGCTTTATGATTAGAGAAGTAAAATTTGAAAGCCAAGACCGTCGTATCAAGCAAATCCTTGCAGCTCTGAACGAAAACGGTATCAAAGATATTGAAGAGGCCAATGCAATCTGCGACGCTGCAGGCATCGACCCTTACAAAACTTGTGAGGAAACTCAACCTATCTGCTTCGAAAACGCAAAGTGGGCCTACGTTGTTGGCTGCGCTATCGCGTTGAAGAAAGGCTGCAAAAACGCTGCCGATGCCGCTGAGGCTATCGGTATCGGCTTGCAGGCATTCTGCATCCCTGGTTCTGTTGCCGACGACCGTAAGGTTGGCCTCGGTCACGGTAACCTCGCTGCACGTCTGCTCCGCGAAGAGACTAAGTGCTTCGCATTCCTCGCTGGTCACGAGTCGTTTGCTGCCGCTGAAGGCGCAATCAAGATCGCCGCTAAGGCCGACAAGGTGCGCAAAGAGCCCCTCCGCGTAATCCTCAACGGTCTGGGCAAGGATGCCGCTATGATCATCTCTCGTATCAACGGCTTTACTTACGTTCAGACTGAGTTTGACTATTTCACTGGCGACCTCAAGGTTGTTCAAGAAATCGCCTACTCAAAAGGTCCTCGCGCGAAAGTGAAATGCTACGGTGCCGACGACGTTCGCGAAGGCGTGGCAATTATGTGGAAAGAGGGCGTTGACGTGTCTATCACAGGTAACTCAACCAACCCTACTCGCTTCCAGCACCCAGTTGCAGGCACTTACAAGAAAGAGCGCACACTCGCTGGCAAGCCTTATTTCTCAGTAGCATCAGGTGGCGGTACAGGCCGTACACTCCACCCAGACAACATGGCTGCAGGTCCTGCTTCTTACGGCATGACCGACACTATGGGTCGTATGCACTCTGACGCTCAATTCGCTGGTTCTTCTTCAGTACCTGCTCACGTTGAGATGATGGGCTTCCTCGGCATCGGTAACAACCCAATGGTAGGCTGCACAGTGGCTTGCGCCGTTGACGTTGCTACAGCGCTTGCTAAGTAAGCATCCACAGGAAAATCCTAAATCCTTTTATATTCATTAAGGCTGCGCACCGATGGTGCGCAGCCTTTTTTCTATCCCAGCATCGCCACATAGGTGCTTATCAGCAGATAAGCGGCAGAAGGAAGGGGCAACAGGATGTTGACCACGCTGACACCGATGCCAGTGAAGTGCATCCACTTGGGCGTGTCGAGGAGAGTCCACATCGACATTCCCCACACCGACACTGCCATCCCGGCGAGCGACAGCACAACCACCAGCCAGCACATCAACTGCATCATCGCAGACGCAATCACCCCTGTCGTGGCAAACAGCACTCCATAGATCGCTAGTGCCGCCACCGACGCGCCAAAGCCAGCCCACACGACCTTCTCCGGCGACTTGAATATATCTTTCATTTTCATCGTTTCCTGAATTTTTGTCCGAAGATAGTGAAAACATCCGTAAACAGCAAAAAGGGCCGGACAATCGCTTGTCCAGCCCTCTGTTGGTTTATCTGTATGGATGTGATTACTTAACCACTACCTTTGCAACTGTGTTGCCTACGCGGACAATGTAGAGTCCTGATGCGAGGTTGATAGTTGCTTCGCCGTTAACCATTGTTGAGTTAACCTTTGCACCTGCGATAGTGTAGACCTCTGCACGGGCGTTGTTTGCCTTTACTTTGACTGCACCTGTAGTTGCAACGATTGTAGCCTCATCGGCTGCCACTTTCTTGACTGACGACATGTCAACAACGTAGATTGACAATGTTGTTGCGACACCTGTAGTTTCAGGGTTGTAGCAACGGAATGCGTTGTAGTTGTACATCAACGAGTTGCGCTCGAAATCGCCTTGCGCCAATACCTTAGCCAAGCCGTCGTCGGAGATAGTCACATTCCACTTGCCATTGTCGGCGAGTTCAGACTGGATGTCCATTGAGTTCTTTTCGCTGCTGTAAGAGCAGATGTAGCCAGCCTTGGCATTGCCGCTCTCGTCTGCTGAATCCTCAGTATAGAATGTGAAGTATTCGCCTGACTTGCCTACAGTGAAGTCTGCCACGTCTGCGCCGACTTCAGTGATCTTGCCGTCTACAACGTCAACTGTAGTGCTCTGTACGTAGTGAGCATTGTCCTTGCTGCAGTTGAGTGTAGTTGACAATGTGTGGTAAGTGTAGTTGCCGCTGTCGTCCGGACCATCTGCGCAAACAAACAGAGCCTTAGTGCCTTCAACCAACTGTGATGTAGAAGTAGCGAGAACGAAAGAAACATCTTCGCCTGGTTCGTCGTCTTCAACGATTGTGAAGTTTACAATGTTCAGTTTCGACTCGTCAAAACCTGCATAAGCCTGGGCAACGATAGAGTAAGAACCTGCTTCGCTGTATGTGTCTGACCAGTCTGCGTGGATTTCAACATCGTTGATCTCATCGTCGTCCTTGCGGATTGTAACGTATGCCACATCTGAGCCTTCCGGATAGTCAACGTTTACCGTAACCTCACCTACATAGTTGCCGTCGGCATTCTGTGTGCCGGAGAGGGTGACTGTCGGAGCAGGGATTGCACCTGCGTCAGCGATTGTAAAGTTGGAAGAGTTTACGTCTGAAGTCGCTTCACCCTTGTATGCAGTTGCTTCAATAACATAAGAGCCTGCCTGGCTGTAGGTGTTTGACCAGTCGCCAGTCGCCACTACTGACTCAATTACTGAGCCGTCTTGCCTCACTTCGACATACATTGACTCAGCACCTTCTGGAAGAGCAACTGACACTTCTACATCGCCTTCATACTCATCATCGGCGTTCTTCGAGCCAGAGATGGTGATTGTAGGTGGAAGAAGCACGTCGTCTTCGCCGTCTACATAGTAGAATGTAGGACGGATATGTGTATCGGCAGAACCTGTAGCAAATTCAGGAGTAGTGCTCTTGTACATCATAAACGACATGAAGTAGTCTGAATAATCGCCATAGGTTGCTTGAGTTGCACCGTCGTGGTCAGCGAATGTCCATACTGCATCAGATGCGTCATTGCCTACGGTAAGGTTGTAGTGCCCACCGTTTTTCACGATAGTAACATACTTGCCGTCTGCGCCTTGGATTGTGTAGCCTTCGCCAGATTTGGCAACAGTGAAGACGTTCTCGTCGGCAAACGTTTCTGTGCCATCGAGTGTAGATGCTGTCGCACCAACGTAGTAGTTCGAGTAAGTCTCGTTCTTCATCAGATAAATCTGATCGGAATCAGCAGTCTTGCCGGCAATGACATACTTGCCTTCCTTTACTGCTGTAGGATCAAGAGCCTCATAAGCCGAAGCGCTGAATCCCACTGACGCCAATACGGTCGTCAAGATAAGAGAATAAAATTTCTTCATAAAAATAATATTTAGAACTGTTCTATTTTCAATCGATAGTCCCTACGCTCAAACACTTTTCCACAAATCTTAGTAGAGTGACAATCTTTTCCGATGCAAATTTAATATTTTAATTTCTGATAATCACTTTTTTTGCAAATATTATTGCATTTTTATGAAAAAAGTCGCATCACAATAAAAGCAAAGCGGGATTACTCACGCAATCCCGCTGCTACAAACATTAACAAACCTATCTTTTTTACTTATGAAACACGACAATCATTTTACTACTTTAACCGTTGTCGCAACGCCGTCGGCGGTCACTGCACGGACGAGATAAACACCATTGCCGAGCGTGGCAGCGAGAGCGTTGCCCTCAACTGCGCCTTCTGCCACCGTTCGACCGTTAAGGTCGTAGACCGTGGCTGTAGCCACAGTGACGTTGCCCGTAAACTGGAGTTTGCCGCCGGCATAGTGGCATGCCACCTTTTCGGTGTCGACGGTCAGCCCCTCGACAGCGCCGTTGGGGTTGAACGTGAGTGTGCTGATGTGGATACCGCTCGGTGAATATGGACCATCGTCCTTGATGCGGATGCGCTGTTTGCCTGCTGCAAGGGTCATGGAGAAAGTCACGTCCTGATAGACTTTCTCATCGTTGGACAAGGCAAACTGGCGAGCGTTGGCGAGGGTCGACAGCACATTGCCGTCATTGTCTACGCTGTAGATGCCTATCGTAGGATCGAAACGCGTAGGCTCGCCCATACCGCTCACTCGGAGCGTAAGGGTGTAGGTTCCTGCCTCTGCCACGTCAAACTGATAGTCGGCGTAGGCACCGGCATTAAACTGGGTTATCTCTATCGGCTTGGGGTTCTGACCATCGTAGGTCGAACCAAGCATCAGCGATTTCGAGTTGATATATTCGGTGGCTGGCACAGTCTCGGTGGTCGAGTGATAGACTGTCTCGTCGAAATCGGTCATATAGGTGTAGACCTTGCCCTGCTCGGAGAGTTCGCGCTCGCCGTCACCATTCTTAGGCACAATCAGCGCATAGGCTGGTGAATTGGTGGTAGAGCCTTTGGCCTTGAACCACGCATAGCGGAACACTCGGTCGCTCTTTTCCAAATACTCCAACTGCGACACCATCGACGAGATTTGCGACGACGGGGTGATGGTCACGCCGCTCGGCCAGTAGCAGAACTCCGTGAGCCATATCGGCTTGTTGTAGAGTTCGTAGAACTTGTCAATCATGCCCTTCATGCCGTCTGTGCCGCCAGAATAGTTGTGGATGGCAATGTAGTCGAAGGCATCGTTGCCCACAAGGGCTACAAACTTGGCATACCAGTTGTAGGGGTCGTTCTCCTCGCCGTCGGGCGAATAGTTGACCGCCGGGCCGACGAGTTTCAACCCGAGTTCCTTGGCGAGAGCCTGCACTGCCGGCCATGCCGCCGCAGCCACCTCAGGGGTCATATTGGCCTGGTTCTTGAAGTTCGGTTCGTTGAAGCCGAGCAGATATTTGGTTTCAGGGTGAGCCTTGCAATAGTTGCGGATGTTGTCGGCGTTGTAACTGGCGTTCCAGCACATCGGTATGAACTCGAAGTCCTCGCCCGGCACATCGGTCACGTTGGTGTTCGGTGTGTTTGCCCAGTTGTAGAACCATGACGACCCGGGACGCACTGCCGTAATCTCTTCTTCACGGTTGAAGGTGTTCTCTCCCACGCCACGCTTGAAACTCTTGGCGTCGGCATTGAAGCCGCTTACGGCAAGAGCCAACGTCGCTGCTGCTATGATTGTGTTTTTTGCGTTCATCGCTATATCGTTTATTCTGTTACACTAAATGAAACTGGAGTGCCGCTTGCGCTGTCGGTCGACACCCAAAGTTGGAAGTCGCCCGGCTCAACGATTTTCTTGAGTTCGGCATTGTGGAATGCGAGGTCGGAAGCCTTGACCGTGAATTTCACGTCGCGACTCTCGCCCGGCTTGAGCGAAATCTTCTCGAAGCCCTTGAGTTCACGCACTGGGCGTGTGAGCGAGCCTACGAGGTCGCGCACATAGAGTTGTGCTGTTTCCGAAGCCTCATATTTGCCAGTGTTGGTCACTGTGCAAACCACCTCGATTTGTCCGTCCTTTGCCATCGATGTCGCTGAGAGGCGCGGTGCGCTGTAGGCAAACGAGGTGTAGGAAAGACCGTAGCCGAACGGGAATGCTGGACCGTCGCCGGCATCGAGATAGTAACTTGTGCAGCCGGTTGATGTCTGTCCTGCTTCGAGTTCGATGTCGTCCATCATCACAATGTTGCTTGCCGGACGACCGGTGTTGTTGTGGTTATAGTAAATCGGCTCTTGACCAACCATCTTAGGGAAGGTCATAGGCAACTTGCCCGACGGCACTGCTGCACCAGTGAGCATATTTGCAATAGCAGGACCGCCCATTGTGCCCGGGTGGAACATAAAGAGGGTGGCATCGGCAAGCGCAACCTCACGGCTGATGGTGAGCGGACGGCCAGCCATAATGATGAGTACCACCGGCTTGCCGGTTGCCTTCAATGCCTCAAGCATCTTTGTCTGTGCGCCAGGAAGCGACAGGTCGGCACGGCTGTGAGCCTCGCCCGAAAGCACTGCCTCTTCGCCAGCCACCATCACTACGATGTCGGCTTTCTTTGCCACCTCAACGGCCTTTTGGATGCCTTCTTCGCTCTTATCGCGGCTGTAGGTCAAACCTTTCTCAAACAGCACCGCATCGTTGCCGAGCATCTCGCGCAGAGCGGCAAGCGGCGTTACGGTGTGGGTCTTGTCGAGGTCGAAGCACCAAGTGCCTGCCTGGTCGTGCTGCGCGTCTGCCATCGGGCCTACGAGGGCAATCTTCTTGCCTTGCGCAGCGAATGGGAGTACGCCGTCGTTCTTCATCAATACGGTACTCTCCTCAACCATCCGCGTAGCAGCCTCGAGCGATGCCGGAGCGTAGAAGCGGTTGGCTTGTTTGAGGTCTACATAAGGATTGTCGAACAAGCCCAGACGGAATTTCAGGCGAAGCACGTTGCGCACGAGGTCGTCGATGACTTTCACATCGAGTTTGCCTTCCTCTACGAGTTCCTTCATATAGCGTGTGTACGCATAACTTTCCATATCCACGTCGATACCTGCCAGCGAAGCCTTCAAGGCAGCGTCTTTGAGGTCGGTGCAGTAGCCCTGCGGCACGAGTTGCATAATTGAAGCCCAGTCGCTGCACATCACGCCGTCCCAGCCCCACTCGCCACGGAGCACGTCGCGCATCAGGTACTTGTTGGCGGATGCCGGGATGCCGTTGTTGTCGTTGAAGGCGCACATAAACGTTGCGCTACCAGCCTTGGCACAAGCCTCAAACGGCGGCAGATAAACGTCGCGCATCAGTCCGTCGGGAATCCAGGTGGAGTTGTAGTCCTTACCTCCCTCGGATGCGCCATAGCCCACAAAGTGCTTTGTGCAGGCAGCCATAGTGTTGGACTTTGAAAGGTCGTCGCCCTGATAACCCTTGACCATCGCCACGCCTACCTTGGCAGCAAGGTAAGAATCCTCGCCAGCCGACTCGGCACAGCGTCCCCAGCGTGCATCGCGTACAATGTCGACCATCGGAGAGAATGTCCAGCGCACACCGGTCGACGAAGCCTCGTCGGCAGCGATGCGTGCGCCCTGCTCAATGAGTTGGAGATTCCACGAAGCCGCCTGTCCGAGAGGGATGGGGAAAATGGTCTTGAAGCCGTGGATCACGTCGCGTGCAAAAATCAGAGGAATGTGCAGACGGCTGTTTTTCACAGCCTCCTTTTGCAGTTTGTTGACAACCGTAGGGTCAACCTCATTGAGGATAGAGCCGATTGCGCCGCCCTTGATCTGCTTCACTATGGCATCGCTATAGCCTTGACCCGTCTGTTGGTTAATCTGGCCGATTTTCTCCTCAAGGGTCATCTTGGAGAGCAAATCGTCAATCTTTTCTTCTATGTTCTTGTTTGCCGAGAGGGCGTAGCCGATGGCGAGCACCACGAAAAGGCAAATCAACACTACTCGTTTCATCATATTCTGGTCGTTCATTAGATTTGTTTTTTACAGTTATTTCAGTTTCAGGTTCTTTCCGTTCTTCGGCTGATAGACCTTCACATAGTCAACAAGCATCTCTGCCGAAGCGCCGTCGCCCTTGAGTGCGGTGATGTCCGCCGGGTTGTGGATGCCCGGGAAGTTGCCGCCCACGGCGAGGTTAAACAGGATGTAGTTGTCCTTGTTGAAGAATGAGTGCTTGTCGCTGCCCTCGCCTATCTTTGCCGTCATATAAGGCTCTTTCTGCTTGTCCAAATACATCTCGATGCGGTCGGGTGTCCAAAGCACCGTGAACGTGTGGTATTTGCCATCCTGCAAACTCTTGGCGCTGGTCTGCGGCGCAACCTGCTGGCAGTGGAGCCGCGGCTCCTCGCCCCAGTGCATCGCTCCGTTGAAGAGCCGTGTCTGCGTGCCGGCACTGATGCCGTCGGCATGCCCCATCTCGAGGATGTCGGTTTCACCGCACTTGGGCCAGCCGTTCTCCTTGATGTCGTTGCCCATCATCCAGAATGCCGGCCAAAGGCCGTCGGTGGTTTCGGGCAAGAGGATGCGTGCCTCGATGATGCCGTAGGAAAACGCCACCTTGTCTTGGGTGTTGATGCGCCCGGAGGTAAAGGCGTGGCCGTCGTAGGCGGTGCGGCTGGCGGTGAGCACAAGGTTGCCGTTGCGCACCGACACATTGTCGGGGCTGTCGATATAGTACTGCAACTCGTTGTTGCCGCAACCCGTTCCGTTGACCTCAACATTCCAGTAGGCGCGGTTGAGTTCCACTCCGTCGAAATGGTCTTGCCACACGAGGTCGTAGCCTTTCTTTGAAGGTGCTGCGCCTACCTGCATAGAGGCTGCGCCCACCAATGTTGCTATCAATAATTTTCTCAGTGAAATAGCCATCAGTCTATCGAATTACGATTTTCTTGGTTGCTTCACGGTTGGCAGCCACGGCTTTGACGATATACACGCCGCCGGCAAGGCCGTCAACGCTCATCTCTGTGCCCGTTGTCGTGCGCACGAGTGCGCCGCTGAGGTTGTAGAGCGCAATCGATGCCTCTGCGTCGGTGGTGACGGTGTTGCCGTCAAACGAAAGCAGACTTGCAGCAGCCAGTTCGCCTACAGAGGAGTCGTCAGGTTGTGAATCGCCATCGGCAAGAGTGGTGAGCGACTCGTCTGCGCCGTTGCCCTTCTGGTAGACCTTCACATAGTTCACATACATGCTTGCCTGGTTGCCGTTGGCATCGTTAAGAGCAGTGATGCCGTTGGCGTCGTAGATGGCAGGGAAATTGCCGCCCACAGCCATATTGAAGAGTATGAAGTTTTCCTTGTGGAAATAATATCCGGGATCGTTGGTGTTGGTCGTTGCCGGGATGGTCATCTCATAGTACGGCGACGCGTTTGGATACTTGTCGAGGTCCACATACATTGCCACGCGGTCTTCGTTCCAAATGCAGGTGAAGATGTGGTATTCGCCGTCCTGAAGGCTATAGTTGTAGGTCACCGCACGCGCATAGTTGGGATGGTTGTTCCACGACTGTCCCCAGTGGCACGCACCATTGAAATAGCGGTCCTGTGTGCCGGCGTTGATGCCGGTGATGTTGCCGAACTCCACGATGTCGGTCTCGCCGCACTTAGGCCAGCCTACTGCGTCGTAGTCGTTGCCCATCATCCAGAATGCCGGCCAGAGACCGTTGGCTGTCGACGGGAGTTTAATGGCTGCCTCAACCTTGCCGTGCTTGAATGCTACCTTGTTTTTTGAGGTGATACGTCCTGATGTGAACTGCTTGCCGCTGTAGACCTCACGGTAGGCGGTGATGACAAGACAACTGTTGCCGTTGCCGTCGTCGCCGATATGCACATTCTTTTCACGGTCGGTGTAGTACTGCAACTCGTTGTTGCCGCCGCCGCTGCCGTTCACCTCAATGTTCCACCGGTCAGGACGGAGTTCGCCGGAGTCGAAGAGGTCCTGCCAAACAAGGTGATAGCCGTTGGTTTCGCCAGTGCCGACCTGCGGGTCCTTGGCCATAGCCGGGAGCGCAGCGCAAGCCGCTGTTGCAATGAAGAGTAGATTTCTGCTGAGATTCATCGTTATGTTTTTATGTTGTTTTACACTTGGGGAATGTGCCGCTGTCGCAGAAGCGGCGGTCTGTATGACTGCCGGCACGCGTTGCAGTGCCGGTCTTTTGGAAAGACAGCGGGCGGAGGATTGTCCGTCCGCTGTCGGTTAAAGGGTTTGTGTCAAAACAATACTATTTCAAAACGACTTTCTTCACAGCGTTACCTGCTTTCACTACATATACGCCGTTAGCCACGTCAGCAACACCCATTGCTGAAGAGTTTGATTTCTTTACCAACTGGCCTGCGAGGTTGTAGAGAGCAATTTCGTTTGCGCCTGAAACGTTGATAGTCTTGTTGGTTACAACGATGAGGGCATCAGAAGTGATGTCGTTAACTGCGCCGTCGGCTGGAGTGTAGAAATACATTGCATCCAAAGCGATGTTCTGACCTGCTACGCCACCTGCGAGGAACGAAACGAGGTTACCGCCGAACTGCTCTGGCTCGTAAGAGAAGTCAGGCCAAAGTTTCTTCAATTGAGCGAAAGTAACGTCGAAACCAGCCCAGTCGCCTTCAGGGTCGAGACCGCCGATCAATGGAAAAGTCTTGCCGTTGTCGACAAATGCAGTTGAACCTACAGAGAATTTTGCTGGAGACCAAGTGTCTGCTTTGTCGCCAAACTTGTAGCCGTCGCCGATGATGATGGCAGCATTAGTGAGGTTAGACTCAGTGCGGATAGCGAAGTGGAAGTGAGTGTTGTCAGTGAAGTGAGAGAGGTCGGCAGGAGCGTTTTCTATGCAGTAGCCGGCACCTGACCATCCCACTGATGCTACGTTCAATGAGCAATAGCCGTCTGAGTGACCGTCAACGCCAGGATAAGCACCTTCACCGGCAGTAAATGTCTCGACCCAGATGTAGAGGAAACGGTTGGTGTCGTCGGCACGAAGGTCTTGAACTGTCTTGCCTTCACCTGTCAAAGTGTTGATTGAAGCCTCGTCGAGGATCACAGCGTCAAATTTGCTGCCGTTGTCCTTAACTGTTGCCAAACTTGGGTCAACTGAATACTGAGCGTTTGCCAAACCAACGCCACATACTGCCATAGCAGCCAAAAGTGTCAAATTTTTCATAATAATTTAATTTTTAAGTAAGTGAAAAATGTATTTTTTAAAATATGGATGGCGGACGGGATTTGCCCGCCATCCGTGATTGGTTTTCTGTTAGTAGCCAGGGTTCTGGTCCATCGGGTTAAGGTTGATTTCCTCCGACGGAATAGGGAACAGTTCGTGCTTGCCCTTGATGAACGATGCCATCTCGTTGCGAGCCTCTTCGCTCTCGTTCTTTCCGTAGGAACCGTTGTCCTTGTCCATCACCTCGTAGGCAATGCCCCAACGGCAGAGATCGAACCAGCGGTGACCTTCCATACCCAACTCAACGCGACGCTCGTGGCGGATGGCCTTGCGGAGGTCTTCTGTGTTGTCGCTATAGCCACGGTAGTTGGGGAATGCCGGCATATTGACACGTGCGCGGACATCGTTGAGCATCTGCTTTGCCACGGTGAGGTCCTTGCCGCTCTCGAGGGCTGCTTCAGCATACATCAGCATCACGTCCGACAGACGGATAAGACGGTAGTTGAGCGGTCCGCGTGTTGCGTGGTCGAGAGGCACATAGGCACCGTTTTCGTAGAACGAAGTCTTGTTGTTGTTATAGTAACTTCCGAGGTAGGTCAAGTCAGTGTTTGCCTCGATTTCGTCGGCTGCCGGCTGGCTGATTGTTGCCTCGCGGCGGAGGTCGCCTTCCTCAAACTCGTTGTAGAGGTCCTTTGTCGGGTGGTTGAAGCCCCATCCTGCGTTGCCGCCAAGGGAGTTGGCACGGCAGCGTGTAAGGATTGTGGTGAATGTACCGCGAGTGAAGCCAAAGCCTTCGCCGTAGTCGGATGTCGGGTCAGCCATATACTGGATTTCGAACACCGATTCCGGACCGTTTTCACCGGCGAGGGTGAAGTTGTCGGAATAGTTGGCGCAGAGGCTGTATTCGCTCTTCTGGTCCTCGAAGAATTTCTTGCCCCAAGTGTAGGCATTCTCATAGTCATGCATATAGAGGTAAGTCTTCAGGAGCATTGCCTGAGCGGCACCCTTCGTTGCACGACCGAGGTCGGCATCGGCATACTGGCTCTTGTTCCAGAGCAAGCCTTCTGCCAGTTTCAAGTCGTCGATGATGTGGTTGTAGATTTCATCGGCAGTGGCGCGCGACTGTTTCCAGTTGTCGCTGCTGTCGATAACCTTGTCTACATAAGGCACACCGCCGAAGATGCGCACAAGGCGGAAATAATAGTAGGCACGCATATAGTAAGCCTCGCCGAGAAGGCAGTTGCGGCGCGATTCGCTCATTGTGTCGTCGGTTGAAACCTGCGGCACTTGCTGAAGAGCGAGGTTGCAGCGCTGGATGCCCTGGTACTGCGCGCGGTAGAAGTCGCGGAGCAGGGTGTTGTTGGAATTGGTCTTGAAGTTCTCAATATCGTAGGCATCAGCCATATCCGACGTGTTCTGACCGCCCTTGAGGGCATCGTCGGAAGCGATATCGCCGATAAACCATTCCGAGAAATAAGTACTGTTGTATTCCCACGCCAATGGGGTGTAGGCCGCATTGACCGACTGGATGGCTGTTTCGCCTGAGATGAAGAAGTCGTCGAGGGTTGTCTTGCCCGGAGTCTCTTCCTTAAGCCAATCGTTGCACGAAGTGGCAGAGAGCAGAAGCGATGCGCAACCGACTACTTTCAATATGTTGTTTGCTTTCATTGTAGTTTCAATTTGACTTTAAGTTAGAAAGAAATGCTTGCACCGAAGATAAACGAACGGGACTGTGGGTAGTTACCGTAGTCGATACCGCCGCCCACTTCAGGGTCGTAGCCGGTGTACTTGGTTGCAGTAAACAGGTTGCTGCCCTGGAGATATACGCGGCAACTTTCAAGTCCGATCTTGTGGATTGCGTTGGTCGGGATGGTGTAGCCGATCTGCATATTCTTCAAGCGGAAGTAAGAGCCGTTCTCGAGGAAGCGGTCTGAAACATAGTAGTTGACCGAGTTCTTAGGGTTAGGAATTGTACCGTCGTAGTACTTTTCGCCTGTTGCCTCGTCGGTGTGCTGCATCCATGCGTTGACCATTACTGGGCTGAGCACCGAGTTTGTGCCTGTGCCTTCCAGACGGTGGCGAAGTTGGTTGTAGATCTTGTTGCCGGCAACGCCTTGGAAGAAGAGTTGCACGTCGAAGTTCTTCCAGTTCAAGCCGATGTTCAAACCATAGTTGAGCCATGGAATTGAAGAACCGAGTTTCGTACGGTCGTTGTCGTCGATCTTGCCATCGCCGTTGACGTCCTTATATTTGGCATCGCCAGCGTGGAACGGAGTGGAGAGGGCATCGTAGCCAGTGAGGTAGCTGAGCACCTCTTCGTCGGTCTTGTAGATGCCTTCATACTGATAGCCCCAGAAGTAGTACAACGGATAGCCTTGGTCTACAACCATCACGTTGCTGTAGCCGCTATAGATTGTCGAGCCACCGTTAAGACCGGTGAGTTCGTTGTCGATAAACGATACGTTACCGCCGATAGAGTAGCCGAAGTCGCCAAGTTGGTTGCGGTGCTCAAGGGTGATTTCAACACCACGGTTGCGCACTGTGCCCACGTTGCTCTTCGCAGCGTAGCGGTTACCAACGTGTGCCGGAGCAGTCACGTCCATAAGCATATCTTTGGTGTTGCGGAGGAAGAAGTCGACAGAACCTGTGAGTTTGTTTCTCCACAAGCCGAAGTCAACACCTGCACTCCATTGCTCTGTATTTTCCCAGTGTCCGCCGTTGTTGACCCATGTGAGGACAGTTGCGCCGTTGGCGAGCTGCTGATCCTTGCCAAACACGTAGTCAACGAATGTCGGACCTTGGTTGAACATTGTCAAAGTGAACGCATCGTTGCTGATGTTGTCGTTACCCACGCGTCCCCATCCTGCACGAATCTTCAAGAGGTCGAGGTTGTGGAAGTCCTTCATAAAACTTTCCTCGCTGAGTTTCCATGCCAATGCCGTTGACGGGAAGTAGCCCCATGGATTGTCAGGGAACTTGCTTGAACCGTCGGCACGGAAGTTGAAGGTGATGAGGTAACGGTTGTCGTAACTGTAGTGCAGACGTCCGAGCATTGAGACGCGGCGGTTACGGGAGATGGAGTCGGAAGGACGGCCAAAGTCGTCGGTTACCTGCGACAAATACCAGTTTTTCTCTACCGGGTTAAGGATAGATGCACCTGAACTGCCGATGCCGTAGTAGTTGTATTCCTCAACTGTCTGACCTACCATTGCCGAGAAATCGTGCTTGCCAATTGTGCGGGCATAGGTGAGGATGTTGTCAACAGTCCAGTTGTAGTAACGGCCGATGCTTGAACTGAGGAAGTTCTTGTCCGACTTGTCGTACGACGACCATTCGTATTTTTCCTTGAACAACTTGCTTGTTGCGATGTTGTAGTCGAAACTGTAAGTTGAACGGAATGTAAGACCCTCGATAGGGTTGATTTCTGCAAACACGTTGCCCACAAAACGCTCGTAGCGATCCTTCGGGTGGCTCATCTCTACCATTGACACAGGGTTGGTCACGTTCTTGAAGTTTGAGCCGGCAGCGATGTTGCCACTGATGTCAGTGCCCTGACGGTTGACCGATCCAGCCGGATAGCGAACAGGGTCCCAAGGTGCCATTGCGAGGGCTGCGGAAAGCACTGATGCGCCCGCACTCTCAGAGTTGTTCATCGCGTTGCGCGCTGTCGAAGCCATGAACGATACGTTCTCGCCCACCTTCAACCATTTGTTCACCTCGTGCGATGTGTTGAGACGCACGGTGAAACGCTGGTATTTAGAACCGATAATCGTACCTTCCTGCGAGTACCAGCTACCGCTGAGCGAGTAGGTGGTCTTCTTGCTACCGCCGTCGATAGCAAGGTGGTAGTTCTGAATCAGTGCGTTGCGGAACACTTCGTCCTGCCAGTCAGTGTCGACTGCCGAGTAGTCGAAGCCCGTAGGGTTCTTTTCTGCATCATATACTGTAGGATAGTATTTCGATGTGCCGAGGCAGAATGCCGACAGCCATTTGTTGAAGCCGTTGGCTGCATAGTATTTCTTCTCTGAACCTGTACCGTTGATGGCGATACGGGTGTCGGCGAAATCCTTGGCGTTCATCACGTCGAGTTTGCGCCAGCGTTTCTGCACACCTACGTAAGCATCGAGAGTGACGCGTGTCTTCTCGTTCTTCGCGCCGCTTCTTGTGGTCACGATGATCACACCGTTAGCACCGCGTGAACCATAGATGGCTGTTGCCGATGCATCCTTGAGGATTTCGGTCGACTCGATGTCGTTAGGGCTAAGGAAAGAGATATCGTCAACGATGATGCCGTCAACCACATATATAGGTGATGCGCCGTTGACAGTACCGACGCCACGGATGCGTACCTCAGGAGCAGCACCCGGCTGACCGCTGTTGTTGTTGATGGTCACACCTGCTGCCTGACCTTGGAGGGCGTTGGCGAGGTTGGATGCCGGAGTCTTTGTCAACTTGTCGGACGACACTGTTGTCACCGAACCAGTGAGGTCGCTCTTCTTCATCACGCCATAACCGATGGCAACGACTTCGTTGAGCATGTGTGAATCGCTTGCGAGTACCACGTTGACAGTGCTTGACTGGGAAACTTTTCTTTCCTGGGTAGTGCAACCGACAAATGAATACTGGAGAGTAGAGCCGGCTGGTACCGAAATGGTATAGCGACCGTCGAAGTCGGTTGCTACGCCGAGCGTGGCATTACCCTTCACTTGGACCGATGCTCCGATGAGCGGTTCGTTGTCCTCGCTCGAAGTAACGACTCCCGTAATGTTTACATTCTCTGCAAAGCCTATTGCCGCAAAGAACAAAAAACAAAAGAGTAGAATTTGCTTCTTCATAAGACTTGGTATAAATTTTAATGTAATCTAATTTTCGCGTTTAAAAAACAAATACGTTTTTGTCAGGTTTGACACTGCAAAATTATCGTCTATTAACGGATAATCACAAAAAAATCACTCACAAAAAACTCAACATCACACAACAAGCACCCCTACAAGCGTATATTCCAAATTTTTCAGCCATTGATTTTCAAATAGTTATAAAAAACATGTTGTATAACATATTTTTCGATAGCACTCAACAATGAATTTTTCCCCAATTTTGGACAGGCAAAAAAAGTGTTTAATCAGTCTATGAAAATTTCTGTCGAAAATATCAAAATCCGCAGCCACATGCTCAGGCTGGCGATTGTTTTGGTGACGTTGTTTTCATCCGTCACCCTGGAAGCGAGTTATCCGCTGGTGAGAAACTACACCCGCTCCGCTTATAAAGGAGGCACCCAGAACTGGGACATCCGCCAGGACAACTACGGCCGGATGCTCTTCGCCAACAATTCCGGACTGCTCATCTACGACAGCAAAAACTGGACTCTCTGCCCCAACGGCAACTACACCTCGGTGCGCTCACTGCTCTACGACGAGGCTACTTCGCGCATCTATGCCGGCGGCTCGGAGGAGTTCGGCTACTACTACAACGACCCCAACCGCGGTAGTTTCGTCTACAAGAGTCTGATGCCCACACTTCCTGCCAACGAGCGGCACTTCACCGAGGTGTGGAACATCCACAAGTCGGGCAAGTACATCTGGTTTCAGAGCGACTTCAAACTGCTACGATTCGACGGACAGAAATCAATAACCATACCTTATAAATACAAAATTACCACTTCGGCACTTATCCGCAGCCGACTCTACATTGCATCCAAAGAGGGCGGCATCAGCCTGCTCAACGGCAAGAACTTCAAGGACGTGGCTGGCAACGACCTGATAAAGGGTAAGCGAGTCTGCGCCTTGCTCCCGTATCTCAAGGGCAACATTTTGATTGTCACGGAGTTCAATGGTGTGTTCATCTACGACGGTGCAACGATAAAGCCGTTTGAAATGGACATCGACCCGTTTCTCAAAGCCAACCAGGTGTTTTGCGCAGCGACCAACGAAAGCGAACTGGTGTTTGGTACGGTCAACAACGGCATAATAATCAAGGACATATCCAACGGCAGCAACACCTTCATCAATATGGCGACGGGATTGCAGAACAACACGGTGCTGAGCATCGACTTCGACCGTATGGACAACATCTGGCTGGGCCTCGACAACGGCATCGACTATGTGCTCTACAACTCGCCAGTATCGACGGTGTTCGGCTCATCGAACGTCTACGGAGCCGGCTATGCATCGCTGCTTCTCGGCAACACCCTGCTGATGGGTACCAACCGCGGACTCTACGCCACCGGTTACCCCCTCTCGGCGGCGGCTGAACCGGTGAAACCTGTGTCGCTGCTCAAGAGTCAAGTGTGGGGCATCGACACCATCGGTCACGACGTGCTGGTGAGTTGCGACCTCGGCCTCTACCAACTCAAAGGTGGCAAGGCGCAGCAAATCGAGGGCATTCCAGGTACATGGGCGGTGATACCGCTGCGCAAGCATCCCGACATGGCGTTGGCGTCGACCTATGAGAATTTCTTCCTCTTGCGCCGCCAAGGCGACCGCTGGGTGATGGCAAACCGCATCGACGGCTACAACGAGGCCGGCGGACGGATGATTGAGGACGAGTTCGGCAACATCTGGATAAGTCATTGGATGAAAGGTGTATACAAACTGCGTCTCAACAAATCACTGACAAAGTTTGACAAGGTTGACCTCTACAACCACACCAAAGGCTTCCCCACCGACCGCAACAACACCCTGTATAAAATCAACGGCGACCTCGCATTCTCCACCGAAGGCGGATTTTACCGCTACAACAGCCATACCGACAGGATGGTACAGGACGAGAAGTTCAACAGCATCTTCGGACTCCACACCTCCGTGCGACTCTATCAGTCGCCCGCCAACGATGTGTGGGGAGTGTCGGGCAAATACATCTGCGCTGCATTCTACAACGCCACAGGCACTTACAGCATCGACTCGATAACCTATAAGCCACTGCTCGACAAACTGATAGTGGGCTTCGAGCATTTCAACTTCATCTCTCCGCGCAAACTCATCGTGACCAACGAGGACGGCTTCTATGCCATCGACGTTGACCGCGAGCACCGCGTGGACTGGAAGAGCAAACTGTTTGTGAGCAACATCTACGCCACCGCCCCCGATTCGCTCATCTACACCGCTGGCGGTGCGCTCCACAACAACACGCTGGAACTGCCCTACGACCTCAACTCCCTGCGGTTTGAGTTCATCTGCCCGGAGTTCCGCGAGGATGGCGCAGTACTCTATAGTTACTATCTCGAAAACTACGACTCGCAGTGGAGTGCCTACGGAGCAGCCAACTCCAAGGAATACACGCAACTGCACGAGGGCACATACACGCTCCATATCCGCTCGTTCAACCGCTACGACGACAGCAGTTCGGAATACTCCTTCAAGTTTACCATCGCGCCGCCGTGGTATCGCAGCACATGGGCTATCGCGCTCTATATGATTGTCATCGTTGCAGGGGCATATTTCCTCTACGGCTACGTCAAGAAGAAAGCGCGCAAAACGGCAATCCTGCTTGCCAAGCGCAAGGAGAAAGAGATGCTCGAATACAAGCGTATGGCAGAAGAGGAGTCGCTGCGCCGCGAAAACGAGATTTCCCGGCTGAAGAGCACGCAGTTGGAGCACGACGTGCGCCACAAGTCGCAGGAACTGTCGAATGCCACGATGAACGTGATGCGCAAAAACGAGATTCTCATCGACATCTCCAACCAGATCAGCAAGTTGCAGGAAAGCGGCGAGAGCATTCCGCCGAGCGCCGATAAGCAGTTGGGCAAAATCCAGAAACTCATCAAGGAGAACATCTCGCACGATGACGACTGGCACAAGTTTGCGCAGAATTTCGATGTGGTCTACGAAAACTACCTCAAGCGACTCACCGAACACTTCCCGCAACTCAACGTCAACGACCAGAGATTGTGTGCATACTTGAAGATGGGTTTGAGTTCCAAGGAGATAGCGCCGCTGCTTAATATGTCATACCGCAGCGTGGAGATGGCGCGCTACCGTCTGCGCAAGAAGATGGACCTGAGCCGCGACATCAACCTCGTGGAGTTCCTCCAGAGGCTGTAGCCGTGCGCCCGATTGCCGGCGTTAACATTAATTCAATGTAGGCATACGCAAAAATCATTAATTTTGCACATTAATGGCTATTCAGCCGAATTTGCGACAACGGATTATGGAAAATAACGGCAAAATACTTTGGGCAGACGACGAAATCGACTTGCTGAAGCCCCACATCATGTTTCTGAAGATGAAGGGCTACGACGTGGCTACGGTCAACAACGGCGCTGACGCGCTCGACCAAGTGGAGACCACGCCCTTCGACCTGATTATCCTCGACGAGAATATGCCGGGCATCAGCGGACTCGAAACACTGCAACGCATCAAGCAAATACAGCCCGACGTGCCGGTAATCATGATTACCAAGAGCGAGGAGGAGAACATCATGAACCAGGCCATCGGCAACAAGATTGCCGACTACCTCATCAAGCCAGTCAACCCTAACCAGATACTTATGTCGCTGAAAAAGAACCTGCATTCGGGGCGGTTGGTATCGGAAAAGGCTACCAACGACTACCAGCAGGAGTTCCGCCGCATTTCGCAGCAAATCAGTGAGTCGGACAAGATCGAGGACTGGTACGAACTCTACCGCAAACTGGTGTTCTGGGAGATGGAACTGTCACAGACGGAGACCAATATGGACGAGTTGCTGCTGATGCAGAAAAACGAAGCCAATGCGGAGTTTGCCAAATTCGTGAAGCGCAACTACGAGGGATGGGTCAACGGCGGCGAGCATCCGCTTATGAGCAACGAAATCTTCAAAACGGAGGTGTTTCCGCTGCTCGACAAGGGAGAAAAGGTGTTTTTCATCCTCATCGACAATTTCCGCCTCGACCAGTGGCGCATCATCAAGCCTATCCTGTCGGAATATTTCAACGTGGAGGAGGACCTCTACACCACCATTCTCCCCACTGCCACCCAGTATGCGCGCAACGCCATCTTCTCGGGCTTGATGCCTGTGCAGATAGAGAAGATGTTCCCTCAGTTCTGGGTCGACGAGGACTCCGAGGAGGGCAAGAACCTCAACGAGTCGCCGCTCATCCAGACGCAACTCGACCGCTACCGCAAGCGATACAAGTTTTCCTACAACAAGATATACGAAACGCAGTACGGCGAACGCCTGCTGCAGAACTTCGCCAACTTCCGCAACTATGACCTCAACGTCATAGTGTTCAACTTCATAGATATGCTGTCGCATGCACGCACGGAGTCAAAGATGATACGCGAACTGGCATCTAACAACGCCGCCTACCGCTCGCTCACCGAGTCGTGGTTCCGCCATTCCTCGGCAAGTGAGTTGCTGAAGCGCATCGCCGAGAGCGGCGCACGCGTGGTGCTCACCACCGACCACGGCACAATCCGTGTGGACAACCCGATAAAGGTGGTAGGCGACAAGGCAACCAACTCCAACCTCCGCTACAAACTCGGCAAGAACCTTGGCTACAACGAGCGGCAGGTGTATGAAATCAAGCGACCGGAACGCTACGGCCTGCCTGCGCCCAACATCTCCACATCGTATATCTTCGCAATGAACCACGATTTCTTCGCCTACCCAAACAACTTCAACTACTACGTGCAGTACTACAAGGAGACGTTCCAGCACGGAGGCATATCCCTGGAGGAGATGCTCGTGCCTATAATCACGATGCAACCGAAATAACCGATGGATAAATTCAACTACACCATAGAACAAGCGCCGAAGGCTCCGGGCAACGCCGAAACCATCAGTCTGCCGGCATCGAAGAGCATCAGCAACCGCGCGCTGATTATCAGTGCGTTGACTGGCGGATGCACCATCAGCAACGTTGCCGACTGCGACGACACCAACGCTATGCGCCAAGCCCTTGCCTCGCCCCACGCCCAAACCGTCAACATCGGCGCGGCTGGCACTGCTATGCGCTTTCTTTCAGCATATTTCGCCATGCAACCATGGCGCACGGTCACGCTCGACGGCTCGCCACGTATGCGCCGCCGCCCTATCGGCGAACTGGTGGAGGCACTTCGCCACTGCGGTGCAGAGATTGACTATATCGGCGAGGAGGGTTTTCCGCCGCTCGGCATCGATGGCCGCCATCTTGAGGCACAAGCACCGCTGCAGATGCGCGGCAACGTGAGTTCGCAGTATGTGTCGGCGATGATGATGATTGCGCCGATGATGAAAAGCGGACTGACCATTGAGATAGAGGGCGGACTCACGTCGCGACCGTATGTGGAGATGACGGCTGCGCTGATGCGCCATTTCGGCGCGGAAGTAACTGTGGGAGAGGCTGAAATAGCGATTGCCGCCAAGCCGTACAAGGCTAACACTCTGACGGTGGAAAGCGACTGGTCGGCAGCGAGTTACTGGTACGAAATCAAGGCTCTCTGCCCGGATTTGCAGATTGTGCTGAAAGGCTTGTCCGCCAACAGTCTGCAAGGCGACAGCCGCATCGCCGAATATTTCCGCAATTTCGGCGTGGAAACGGTTTATACATCTGAGGGCGTGGTACTTAAGCACACTCCCGAATGCATCGCGAAAACCCTTACGCTCGACCTTTCGAGCCAGCCCGACATAGCGCAGACCATAGTGGTGACGGCGTGCCTTATGGGCATCCCGTTCCGCATCGACGGGCTCGCCACTCTCCGCATCAAGGAGACCGACCGTCTCGAGGCTCTGCGCGCCCAACTGGCATCGCTCGGCTATGCCATCGAGGTGATTGGCGACACAGCCCTGTCGTGGGACGGCAGCCGCATCACCGCCGATGCCTGTCCGCAGATACGCACCTACGACGACCACCGTATGGCTATGGCTTTTGCGCCTGCCGCCGTCTGCGTGCCGGGTCTTACAATCCTTGATGCCGGAGTGGTGTCGAAGTCCTACCCCGACTACTGGCAGCACCTTGAACAAGTGGGATTTAAACTAAGTATTACGAAATGACACCGGCTCTCATCATATTGGCTGTAACCGTAGGCTTCGGCGCGATTCTCTACATCTTCCACCGCATCGGCGAGAAGCGCCGCCCGGAAGGATCTGATGCCGCCGAGGAGACTGAAGAAGTGGCGGAAGAGGGGTGTTGCGGCATGCACATCGCCTGTGAGAAGGACTCGCTGGCGGCACTCTCCACCGAAATCGTATACTACGAAGACGAGGATTTGGACCGCTACAAGGGAATCCCTGCCGGCGACTACGACGACGCACAGATTGAGGAGTTCCGCGACGTGCTGCTCACTCTCCTGCCCGACGACATTGCTGGATGGGCACGGTCGCTGCAACTGAGGGGCATTGAGATGCCGTCGTGTGTAAAGGACGAACTGCTGCTGCTCGTGAGCGAGGAACGCGAACGCAGGGCTAAAAGTTAGACTTATGGAGATTTTTGAATATACGTTTTTCCAGAATGCGCTCATCGGACTTCTGCTTGTGAGCATCGCCTCGGCGCTGATAGGCACCTATGTGGTGGCGCGCCGTATGATGTTTGTGGCTGGCGGAGTAACCCACGCCTCGTTCGGCGGCTTGGGGCTCGGCTACTTCCTTGGCATCAGTCCGATACTCACCGCCGGGGTCTTTGCCGTGGCATCTGCCGTAGGCGTGGAGTGGCTCTCAACGCGGCAGCGCGTGCGCGAGGATTCTGCCATCTCGGTGGTGTGGGCGTTGGGCATGGCGCTGGGCATCCTGTTTGTGTTTCTCACGCCGGGCTACGTGCCTGAACTGCAATCGTTTCTCTTCGGCAACATTCTCACAATCACCCGTGCCGACCTACTCCTTTTTGCGGGATTTCTCGTGGCATTGCTCGTAATAACCGCCCTGCTCTACCGCCCTATCGTGGCTTGCGCCTTCGACTCCGACTATGCGCGCACCATCGGCATGCCGGTGGCATTGGTCAACGGACTTATGACGGTGCTTGTTGCCGTCTGCATCGTACTGACGCTCAAACTTATAGGCATTATGCTCCTGATGTCGCTCTTCGCTATGCCACAGATGACGGCGGAAGTGTTTACCAACCGTCTGCGCCCGATGACTCTCCTTGCCGCAGCCGTCAGCGTGGTCTGCTCGATGGCTGGCTTGATGATAGCCTACCTGACCAACATCCCGGCATCAGCAACCGTAGTGCTTACCCTCATCGCCACCTACGCCCTCGCCCGTCTCATCAAACGCCTCGGCAAGTAAAAACAGGAGAGGGCATCGGTTTCCCGACGCCCTCTCGTCTTATTGTCTTACAGAGACGTTATTGTCACAATTCGTTGATGTGCTGCAACGTGTTGACTATCGCCTTGAGCAGAGGCGTGATAGTGCTCACGTGCACTGCTTCGTCGATGGTGTGGGCGCCGTCGAGTTGCGGGCCAACCGACACTGCATAGAGTTGCGGATTTTTGAGCACGAAATATGCGCATTCCAGACCGCCTTTCGCCTTGTCGACGAATGCGTTAGGATTGGCATCTTTATAGTACTTGTAAACCAGGTCCTTCAACGGGCTGACTCCCGGAGTGTCCCACGTCGGCACGTGTCCAGTCACACTGCCGTCAAATCCCAGTTTCACGCCTTCGCCGAGCAAACGCGCTCTTTCTGATTCTATCCATTGCGCATTGTAGGAGCGGAACATATCTTCAATCCACAAATCTGCGTCGTGCATGTGAATCACACCGATATTGTTCGACTTCGAAGGAAGATTGTCCTCCCATTCAATCACACCCTGTGTCGCCGTGGAGAAGAATGCCTTCAAGTCAGCATTGAGCTGCACCGGGCAGAGTTCGTCGTCGTCCTCCAAATCGTGCACAATCACAGTATAGTCAAATTCAGTCTCGTCGGGATATTCGGCAATATATTTTGCCAGTATCTTGTCTATCTCCGCATTGCACTCGGCAGTTTTGCTTGATGGCACAGCAAACTCCAGGTTCGACTCAATCGCCAACGCATTCTCGGCACGGCCGCAGTCGATAAAGATGAGGTTGCCTCCTATAGGAGCAATCACGTTGCTGACGATATCGGCAGTAACCGTAGTGGCACTGAGCCGGTGTTCACCAATCATCACACCACTATGTCCGCCTCGCAGACCTGTGATGTTCACGTTCACTGCCATCATGTCGGGAGTTGCCGCAACAGAGGTGTAACCTTTCCTGAATTCAAGGGAGAAACTGCCGAGACATCCCACGGAAATCTTTCCTGCTTCTTCCTCGTCGATATTAATCATATAGGCTGCATCGAGCACCGACGGATCAAGGTTGATTGCTCCCGACATATCGTAGTCCTCATTGGCTGTAAAGAGCAGTCGCAGCGGACCGTGAGGCACATCCGAAGAGGCGATGGCAAGAGCGATGCCCACGCCAATGCCGTCATCTGAACCGAGGTTGATTTTGCGTCCTTTCAGAAGGTCACCGTCGTAGTAAGGCTCGCCAACTTCAGTGGTGTAGTCGTAGGTTTCGCCGGCCTTCGATGCGCAAATCATGTCGGTGTGTCCCTGAAGTATCACTTTCGGGTAGTTTGCCATAGCCTCATTGTTGGCTGGCACATCAATCCACACGTTGTCGAAGTCATCGGAATAGAACGGATAGCCGTGCTTTTCAGCCCACGTTTTGAGGTAAGCCTTTGCCTTGTCGAGATGGAAACCCAAACGAGGATTCTTGGCAAACTCGAGGAACTCGTTGATTGACGACTGTTTCAGCGCTTCAAATGTTTCATCGGAAGGCGGTGTTACTGGCTTGTCGGGCGTAGGATCATCGTTGGAACAGGATGCCATCATCAATGACATCGTCGCAACAGCAGCAAGCATAAATCTGCATTTTTTCATAAGCGTTTCTTTTTTGGCACCTTGCGTGTGCATGCGAGGTAGCGATAAATAATATAGAGTTATGCCGCCAAATGTATGACAATTTTTTATTTTCTACAATATTTTGTCAATTTTTCGCCACTTTTTTTCGACATCGCCCCGAGCGACATCCACTAAGCACGAATCCTATCAAGGTCGGAAAAACTGATTATCACTAAGTTGCACCCCGTCGGGGTGCCGCCAGCACCTACCTCAGCCTTAATGGTGTGGGCTACGGCGCGCTCCCCCTTCGCTGATACGATTTTCCGCACGTCGGGATTTTGCTTTTCCCTCGGCTTGCACTATCTTTCAACAAGACAGGCGGCGCCTCGGAAGAGCAAAATTCAAGTTGCCTTGATTTTGCTTTTCCCTCGGCTTGCACTATCTTTGTACCCTAAAACACCAAAAATGAGCGGAGATACTGAAAAAAAACTGTTTATAGAAACCTATGGCTGCCAGATGAATGTGGCAGACAGTGAGGTGATTGCCTCGGTTATGAAAATCGCTGGATATGAGCCAACCGAAGTACTCGAAGAGGCTGATGCCGTCTTTCTCAACACTTGCTCCATCCGCGACAATGCCGAGCAGAAAATCTTCTCGCGCCTGGAATATTTCGCATCTCTCCGCCGCAAGCGCAAGGAGAAACTGGTGCTTGGCGTGCTCGGCTGTATGGCAGAGCGCGTGAAGGACGAACTGATTGCCAACCACGGCGTTGACATCGTGGCTGGCCCGGATGCCTACCTGTCGCTGCCCGACCTTGTGTCGGCTGCCGAACTCGGGCAGAAGGCCATCAACATCGAATTGTCGAAAACGGAGACCTACCGCGACGTGATTCCACAACGCATCAGCCACAGCCGCATCAGCGGATACATCAGCATTATGCGTGGATGCAACAATTTCTGCTCCTACTGCATCGTGCCCTACACCCGCGGACGCGAACGCAGTCGCGAGCCTCGCAGCATCCTCAACGAACTCGCCGATATGCAGGCAAAGGGGTTCAAGGAAGTGGTGCTTCTCGGACAAAACGTAAATTCCTACAACTATATCGGTGAGGACGGCACCCACGTGGGCTTCGCCGACCTTCTGCGCATCGTTGCCGAAGCGGCTCCCGAGATGCGCGTGCGCTTCACCACATCGCACCCCAAGGATATGAGCGACGAGATTATCTCGGTCATCGCTTCCGTGCCCAACGTGTGCAAGCACATCCACCTGCCTGTGCAGTCAGGCAGCAACAAGGTGCTGAAGGCAATGAATCGTAAATACACGCGCGAGTGGTATCTCGACCGCATCGCCGCCATCCGCAAGGCTATGCCTGACTGCGGCATCACCACCGACATGTTTACCGGCTTCCACGATGAGACGGAGGAGGATTTCGAGGAGACACTGAGCCTGATGCGCGAAGTGGGCTTCGACAGTGCGTTTATGTTCAAATACTCCGAGCGCCCTGGCACTTACGCCTCCAAAAACCTGCCGGACAATGTGCCTGAGGACGTAAAAATCGACCGTCTCAACCGTATGATTGCCCTCCAGAACGAACTTTCCGCCGAAAGTTACCGCAAGGACATCGGCAAGACTTTCGAGGTGCTTGTCGAAGGCACGTCGAAGCGTTCGCGCGAGCAGTTGTTCGGTCGCAACGAGCAGAACAAAGTGATAGTCTTTCCGCGTGGCAACCACCACATCGGCGACCGCGTGACGGTAACCGTGGAGAGCGCCTCGTCGGCAACGCTTATCGGCAAAGAGGCGTAACCGCCTAAAAACGCAGACCTATGCACGACCTCCATCTGAAAATCACCCTCGTAGACGTAAAGAAGCCGTCGGTAAACCGCACAGTCATTGTGCCCGGCGGATACACGTTCCGCGAACTCCATAATGTGATTCGTGCTGCATTCTGTTTCCGCGAAAAAGGATTCTTCGAGTTTAACAACTACAGCGTGTACGGCGACTTTGCGTGTGCGCCTATAACTTCAGAATACAATTCTGGAGAAGATAATAATGACGATGTCGACAAGATTGTAAACGCCGATTTTGAAATTCTCGAGGACCATATCGACAAATTCGATTTGCTGACCTACTTTTTCGGCGATTGGCTTTTAGACATCCAACTGATGGACGTAACACCACAAGAGGTCGACGGACCGGTATTGGTTAAAGGTTCGGGGAAAATCGTTATGGAGCACTGCGGAGGCAACCTCATATATATGGCAATGGTTGAGACTTTCAACGAGTCGCCCAACTCAAAAGCCGCCCACTATTTCCGTAAGAGGCTCAACCTACGGAAAAACGAGATGCCTGACTTCAAGTTGGACAAGGCGGAAAAGGCTCTCATCAATCTCTGCTTCAAGGAGATTGCCGACGCGTCGGCAGAGCGCCACAAGATGGTGGAAGACATAACGTCAAACTTCGCCCAAAAGATGGCAGAACTCCTGGACGACATACCACTTACTCCAAGAGAGTCACACAAAAAAAACGACAAATTAAACTGACCTTTGTCTCCAAATTCAGAAAATTCGCCGTTAGGGGACGTGAAAATTCCGTAAATAGTTGACAAAGGGGTGTCCTGCGTTGTATCTTTGTAGCCAAATAGGCTAATTTTTTATGGCAAAAGAGCACAAATCAAAAATTTCATATTTCCAGTCAAACATCACGGCGACAGTGAGTGTTGCCCTGGTGCTCATCTTGATTGGTGTCACCGCATTTCTCGGACTCACGGCGCGCACAATGAGCCGCGACCTCAAAGAGAACATGGGTTTCAGCATCGTGCTCGACGCCGAGGCCTCGGATGCCGATGTCAATGCGCTCAACACCCTGTTTAAGACTGCCCCCTATGTTGCCAAGGTGGAATACATCTCCAAGGAGGAAGCCCTTGCGCAATGGAAGGACGACACTGGCGAAGACCTTGTGGAAACATTCGGCGTGAATCCCCTCAGCGCAGAATACCAGATTAACGTGAAATCCGACTATGCCGAAGTGGGCAAGTTGAAAAAGATACAGACCGACCTGCAGAAACGCCCCGGTGTGGAAGAGGTTGCGCTCTACGAAACTGAGGTAGAGACCGCCAACCACAACATCAGCAACATCTCGATAGTGCTCCTCGTGGTGGCAGCGCTGCTGGTGTTCATCTCCTTCGCACTCATCAACAACACCGTGCGCCTCACCGTCTACTCCCGGCGTTTTCTCATCCACACGATGAAACTCGTGGGAGCGAAACCGGGATTTATCCGCAAGCCGTTCGTGGTGCAGAATATGCTCAACGGTCTGATAGCCGCCGTGGTGGCGTGCCTCGTGTTTGTGGGCTTCTACTTTGCCGCACAGGGCATGATTGGCTCGCTCATCGGCACGATGATTTCTGAGGTAGAAGTGGCAATCGTGTTTGCCGGACTTGCCGTGGTGGGCATCGCCATCTCTGGCATCGCCGCATTCTTTGCCGCAACAAAGTACATCCACCTCGACTACGACGACTTGTTTAAAAGATAAGACTCAACAACGGAAAAATGGAAACAAAGACTAATATTCCGGGCAACAAGCCCGCCAACGAGCAGTCGCGCCCGCTGGAAAAAATCAACTACATCCTCATGGGAGCCTCGGCGGCTCTAATCGTCATCGGATTCCTGATGATGAGCGGAGGAGCGACAACCGAAGAGAAGTTCAACCCCGACATTTTCAGCACGATGCGCACCGCCGTAGGTCCAGCATTCTCGTTTATCGGCTTCGTCGCAATGTTTTTCGCAATCTTGTACAAAAAGAAGAACTAAGCAATGGATTGGATAGAAGCACTCATCCTCGGCCTTGTACAGGGTCTCACGGAATACCTTCCCGTAAGCAGCAGCGGCCACCTCGCCATCGGTTCGGCACTGTTTGGCGTCGACGCAGAGTCAAACCTCACATTCACCATTGCGGTACACGTTGCCACGGTGCTCAGCACACTGGTAATCCTCTGGAAAGAAATCAGTTGGATTTTCAAGGGACTTTTCTCCAAGCATTTAAACGAAGAGCAGCGCTATTTCATCAACATCATCGTCTCGATGATTCCCGTGGGCATCGTCGGAGTGTTCTTCAAGGACTATGTTGAAGAGATTTTCGGATCAGGGCTCGCCATTGTCGGCACTATGCTCCTCGTCACGGCATTGCTCCTCACCTTCTCCTACTACGCAAAGCCACGTCAGAAACAGAACATATCCACCCGCGACGCCTTCATCATCGGTCTCTCGCAGGCTGTGGCAGTGCTCCCCGGTCTGTCGCGCTCTGGCACGACGATTGCCACCGGACTTCTGCTTGGCAACAGCAAAGAGAAACTCGCGCAATTCTCGTTCATTATGGTCATTCCGCCAATCCTCGGCGAGGCACTCCTCGACATCGTGAAGATGCTCAAGGGCGGCGCTGACGCAGTGATGGGCAACATCTCCGCCACGGCTCTGATTGTGGGCTTCATTGCAGCCTTCATCTCAGGATGCCTGGCATGCAAATGGATGATTAACATCGTGAAGCGCGGCAAACTGGTTTATTTCGCAATCTATTGCGCAATCGCGGGTGCAGCAACATTGATTTACCAATTTATCCAAGGCTAAGGCAGATGTTGCATCCCATTGAAGGAGAGATATTTTACGTCGACAAGCCATTGACATGGACCTCGTTCGACGTAGTGAAGCGTGTGCGCGGAGAACTGAGCCGCCGCACCAAGATAAAGAAACTGAAAGTGGGACATGCCGGCACTCTCGACCCCCTCGCCACAGGCGTGATGATTGTGGTTACGGGGCGCGCCACCAAGCGCATCGAGGAGTTGCAGGCCCACGTGAAAGAATATGAGGCGGTTATCCGCCTGGGCGCAACCACGCCGAGTTTCGACCTCGAGACGGAGGTCGATGCCGAATATCCGTGGGAGCATATCACCCGAGAGAGTGTGGAGCAAGCGCTGAAGCAGTTCATCGGTCGCATCCAGCAAGTGCCCCCAGCCTACTCCGCCTGCAAGGTGGACGGCAAGCGAGCCTACAAGATGGCGCGCAAAGGCAAGGCGGTGGAAATCAAGCCGAAGGAACTCGTCATCGACGAGATTGAACTGCTGGAGTGCAATTTGCCCGAAATCCGCATCCGTGTGGTGTGCAGCAAAGGCACCTACATCCGCGCCCTAGCGCGCGACATTGCTGAAGCCCTCGGTAGCGGCGGACACCTCACGGCACTGCGACGCACCCGTGTGGGCGACGTCAGAGTGACTGACTGCGAGAGCGTTGCCGACCTTGTGGCACGGCTGAAAGTGGAGGATATCGAACTTCCGGAAGAGATGAGAAAAGACAAAGAAAAAGAAGAAAAAGTATAAAAAAACAGAAGTATCTATGAAGTTGTCACAATTCAAATTCAAACTACCAGAGGAATTGATAGCACAGACCCCATCGGAAGAACGCGACGAAGCGCGGCTGATGGTGTTGCACAAGAAGACAGGCGAAATCGAACACAAAATTTTTAAGGACATCATCGACTATTTCGATGATGGCGACTTGATGCTTCTCAACGACACTAAGGTGTTCCCGGCTCGCCTCTACGGAAACAAGGAAAAGACCAACGCCCGCATTGAGGTGTTTCTCCTCCGCGAACTCAACGAGGAGCACAAACTGTGGGACGTACTTGTAGAGCCTGCTCGCAAAATCCGTATCGGCAACAAACTCTACTTCGGCGAGGACGACTCGATGGTGGCTGAGGTGATTGACAACACCACCTCACGCGGTCGCACTCTCCGCTTCCTCTACGACGGTTCGCACGAGGAATTCAAGGAGGCCCTCTTTGCCCTCGGCCAGACTCCGCTGCCTCTCTACATCAACCGCGAGCCTACGGAAGACGACGTGGACCGCTTTCAATGCATCTTCGCCAAGAATGAAGGCGCAGTGGTTGCCCCGGCTGCCGGACTCCACTTCAGCCGCGAGGTGATGAAACGCATGGAAATCAAGGGTATCGACTATGATTTCCTCACTCTCCACTTCGGACTCGGCAACTTCCGCGAAATCGACGTGGAGGACCTCACGAAGCACCGTATGGACTCGGAGCAGATGGAGATTTCCGCCGCGTTGGTCAAGAAGGTGAACGAAACCAAGGACAAGGGCCACGCCGTCTGCGCTGCCGGCACTTCAGTGCTCCGCGCCATAGCAACGGCAGTGAGCATGAACGGCCACATCAAGGAATACAGCGGCTGGACCAACAAGTTTATCTTCCCTCCCTACGACTTTGAGGTGTGCACGTCGCTCATCAGCAACTTCCACATGCCCTACTCCACAATGCTTATGATGGTTGCCGCCTTCGGCGACTACGAGAAGGTGATGAACGCCTACGACGTGGCAGTGAAGGAGAAATATCGCTTCGGTGTCTACGGCGACGCTATGCTGATTATCTAATCACTATATATGGAACTTCTAAAACAACGCATTCTTCAGGACGGCAGACTGCTTCCGGGCGGAGTGCTTAAAGTGGACCGCTTCCTCAACCATCAACTCGACCCGAACCTGATGTTTGAGGTGGCTAAAGAATTCGGCGAACTGTTTGCCGACTGCAATTTCAACAAGATTGTGACCATTGAGGCGAGCGGCATTGCCCCGGCAATCATGATGGGCTACCAACTGCAACTGCCAGTGGTGTTTATCAAGAAGGCACGACCGCGCACAATGGACAATATGCTCGTGGCTGAGGTGCGCTCGTTCACCAAAAACACCGTGGAAACGGTATGCATCAGCAACAGTTTTCTCAATGCCAACGACCATGTGCTCTTCATCGACGACTTCCTCGCCTACGGCAACGCCTCCAATGGTATGATTGCCCTTGCCCAGCAGGCTGGCGCAACCATCGAAGGCATGGGATTTATCATCGAGAAAGGCTTTCAGGGCGGCGGCGACCGTCTGCGCCAGGCTGGCTACAACGTGAAGAGCCTTGCCATCATCGACAGCCTCGACAACGGCGAAATCCGCTTCCGCTGACACGGAAGTTCCCCAATATTCCACAAACATCCCACACGGAGCCTTTCCTCTCGGAGGATAGGCTCCGATTTTTTTCTAAAAAAATTTAAATCTCGTCTTCTTTTAATCCATATTAACAAATACGCTACATATTTTCCGTATTTTTGCGAAGGGAAAAACGAACTGACTGCTTTATGTTTGCTGACATCTTTGTCGAATATACCACCATAATATCCAGCGCCATCCTTGCGACTCTCGCAGTGATGCTGTTCGTCCTTCGCTTACCCAAAAAGCCCGAATACGAAAAAATCCGCATCGCCAAGACTTGCCAGGCTCTGGCTTTGTCTGCCATCGTCACAATCAACGTGTTCAAACTCACCGTTGCCTTCGGGGCAGCCGACCCCGACAAGGATTTCGTGTTGGGAATAATCGTCAACTTGGCAATAACTCTGCTGGCATTCACCACAATCTACATCTTCATCGCGCCCCACAGCGTGAGCCGCCGCTGGCTCTCGTGGCAGATTGCCCTCATCGTTGCCATAACCGCCGTCGGCATCACCACCCTCACTGCCGTCACCAACAGTGACGTCACCGATGCTTGCTACATCTTTATGCTGGTTGCCAACGTGTTGCAGATATGCTACTACACATATATGTTCCACAACCGTCTGCCGCACCACATTGCCTACCTGCATCAGCACGGCATTACCACCGAAACTCGCCTGAGATGGATAAAGTGGACATTCTGGGGCGAAATCATCTGCGCCGTGGCGGGAGTAGTATTCTGTATCATCCTGCTCACGAAACCCGGTATGGAAGCGTCGCTCATTGCTGCCGGAGTGCTCCAGATTTGCTACACCCCCTATAGTGTCTACCTCACCGCGCGCATCTACTCCTACTGCGTGCGCAGTTCGGCAATCGTGACGCTCGTCTATGAGGACACCTACCGGGAAACCGTCACCGACAACGTGCCAGCCGCCGACATCAAGTTCCGCCGGACGCTCGACCAATGGGTTGCCGACAAGAAATATCTCCAGAAAGACATCGTGCTTGAGGACTTCGCCGAGCAACTCAACACCACTCCGCACTACATCTACTACTATTTCCGCACCTACCTCCACAACAACTTCCGCACATGGCGCTCCGAACTGCGGGTGCGCGAGGCGGAAAAACTCCTCGTGGAGCATCCCGACCTGTCGTACGACAAGATTGCCGAGATGGTCGGCTTCAACCACCGCTCCAATTTTTTTCAGCAATTTCAAAAAGTGACTGGTAAAAAGCCGTCGGATTTGCGCAAAAACGGGTAAATTCTCGTTATTTTACTTGTAAATCCTCGTTATTCCACTTTTAGACTCGTTATTTGTCATCGCCACCGCGGACAAATAACGGATTTTTTTTGCGCGCCCTCTTGCCGCGCCATAACTTTGCCGTCGAAGAAGAATAGAAATGGACGCTATCTACTGTCAACAGACATCAGCCGTACAAATTGCGGCTGGCATCGTAACTCTCCTCACGGGATTTGCGACAATCGTTGGCAGCACGATAGGATTGGGTAAATTTAGGCATGAAACGAGCAGATTCCCGGCGATGGGCATAGTCCTGGGATTAGGCTTCATCGCCGTAGGAATTGTTCAAATCTGGCTCTACCCAATGTGGCAGACGCTGCCAACAGCAGACAAGTTCCCGATATTGGAAACTCTGACGGCGTCACTGCTTGCAATGATGTATCTGTGCGCTACGCTGGTGATGTTCAATTCGAGGCTGCTGCGCTACGACATACTGATTGGCAATTTGGTTACAATCCTGTTTTTCCCCGTAATGTGGAGGATTGACCAACTGTCCGACCACGAAAACAAAGCGATAGGCATTGTTTTCTACATATACTTTCTGATTCAGACCGTAGCCTACATAATAGTCTATTGGCGAGAGTCGCAGAAGTTCCTTGACACGATGAACGGTTATTTTGAACAAACCGGCAAACAATATAACGCCACAGAGACCAATTTGGTCTTCGCATCTTGGACACTTTTGAGTCTATGGTGGGCAATAGCCAAAATTATTCCGATTTTAGACACACCGAAAGCCTTCGTAATCGCACAAAGCGCAATCGCAGTAGTCACAACGACGGTTTTCGTCCTCTATGCCAAGAAAAGCAGTAAAATCGCCGAGGTCAGAAACAGTCTTGAACAAAGTCAGTAAGCACAATCTCGTTATAAATCAAGTTTTTTGACCTCATATATCAGTTCGTTACAAACCATATTTAATTCAACGCCATACTGGAAAACACACAAAAAAGAAGATTAATGATAGACCTAATGAATTGTATCGAGCCTGACAGTCGTGACGACTGTCAGGCTTTTTTTGTGAAAAAATTTACTACTTTTGTGCCAACAACAAGGCTCAGTAGAAACTTAGCGCAGAGAGCCGCCGTAGCATCAGAGCCACCGTCGGCGCTGGCGGCACCCCGACGGGGTGCAAGTCGATAGATACCAGCCTGCCCCGGTCTGAAGACCGGGGTTAGCAACACGACACCTCTACGAGGTGTACCCTCGAAGCCAAACCAGGGCTGACACACCGAGGCAGCGCTCCCCGTAGGTGGCGTCACATTGCTTAGTTGGAGTGTCAAGACAGGCAGCGTGGCAGCGCGCCCCGACGGAGCGTCACATTGCTTAGAGGCGTGTCAAGACAGGCAGCGTGGCAGCGCTCCCCGACGGAGCGTCACATTGCTTAGAAGCGTGTCAAGACAGGCAGCGTGGCAGTGCGCCCCGTAGGTGGCGCCGTATTGCTAACCCCAGGCTTCAGCCTGGGGCAAAAGGAAGTGGATTAATGTGCCCCGTCGGGGCACCGCCAACACCAGCAGGACCCCTCCGCACTAAAATTTCTACTGAGACTAGACAACAAGATTCACTAAACAAAAAAAGGAAACGATGGTTGAAGTAAGAATTGAAGACCGCATCGGATTCATCGAGATGCAGAACCCTGACCATTTCAACGTGCTCAGTGAGCAGATGTGCACGGAGATGGTCGAAGCCATTAAGGAAATCTACAAAAAAGAATGCGTGGCAATCGTCATCGAGGCGCAGACCAAGCGCGGAGTGTGGAGTGCCGGACACGACATCAACGAACTCCCAATGGACGGCAACGACCCTCTGTCGTACGACGTGCCAATGGAGCAACTCCTCCGCACCGTGCAAGAAGTGCCCATCCCTGTAATTGCCTGCGTCACCGGCACCGTTTGGGGCGGCGCGTGCGACCTCTGCATCTCCTGCGACATGATTGTGGCATCGGAAACCGCCACATTCGCCATCACGCCAGCCAAAATCGGCATACCCTACAATGCCTCGGGCATTATGCACTTCATCAACCAGTTGGGCGTGAACAAGGCTCGTGAAATGTTTTTCACAGCCGCACCGATAACAGCCCATGAGGCTCTCAATGTGGGTTTCGTCAACCAGATTGCCTCTGCCGAGATGCTCCACAAACTGCTTGAGGTGAAATTCCTCAATCCACTGCGCCGCAACTCAGTGCTGTCGGTCAGCGCCATCAAGCGGCAGTTCCGCGCACTCACCAAGGCGTCCCACTCAATCAACGCCGAGAGTTTTGAGCGCATAAACGCCTATCGACAAAAGGTTTACCAAGGCCCAGACTATAAAGAAGGCATCAATTCGTTCCTCGAAAAGCGAGGTCCGCAATACACCGGCAAAGCCGCCGATCTCGACGAAAAAGAGAAATTCAGCGATTTCGAGTAATTTTTTAATAAAAAAACGGCTGAAAAATTTGCAGAGTCCATAAAAGTTCGTACCTTTGCAATCGCTAACGAAAAGCAACTATCACTGGTGCGGTAGTTCAGCTGGTTAGAATACATGCCTGTCACGCATGGGGTCGCGGGTTCGAGTCCCGTCCGGACCGCTTCTTTTCGATGTTTATTCTTTTTTATCTGGTTCGGTAGTTCAGCTGGTTAGAATACATGCCTGTCACGCATGGGGTCGCGGGTTCGAGTCCCGTCCGCACCGCAGAAAATCCTGGAGCATCCGCTTCAGGATTTTTTGTTTATACGCACCCCAGCCGCTCCGCCATCCGCCGCCAGCGCGGCAGAGAGCGTGACGGACACATAAAGAAAAAAGCCCATCTTTCGATGAGCTTTGTTTCTTAGTTGCTTACCATGAAGCAACATTTACAAACCTAACATAAAACCATTATTCGAGACATTTTACTGCGTTTCCCAACGAAATAAAACAATTTTCTAATACTCCATATTACAATCGTAGTGTTTAACCATTATTCGGCGAAAGCATCTCTTTGCTTTCGACATTGCAAAGTTACAATCGCTGTCAAGCATTTCAATCGCCATATTAACGCACATATAGACAAATATAAACGTTATTTATTTTATTTGCTTGATTTTCAATGGTTAATATTTCTGTTGATATAACTCAATATAAACGGTTACATTAATCAATATAACCGATTTTCATTACATTTTCCTCAAAAGTATCACGGTTGATGGCGCGGTTTTTCATCTTATTGCGGTATGCATAGATGGTATTTACCGAATAACGCAGGAATTCCGCAATCTTCGACGAGTCCTCAATGCCAAGTCGTAGGAGCGCGTAGATGCGCAGTTCCGTGGTCAGGGTGTTGGGCGTGTCGATTACAAACCGCTCTTCGGGGCGGAGCAATGCGTTGACATCATCGACAAAGGTAGTGTAGATGCGAAGGAAAGCGTTATCAAACTCCTTGTAGAATGTGCCGTGCTGCTCGTCGTTGAACTTCTGCGACTTCATCATCTTCACGAGGTCGTCAGTCTGCCCCGACGTGAGTTTGCGGTTGACGAGTTTGGTAAAGGAATCTAGGCGCTTCATATAGATTGAGCACAGTTCGAGAAACTGACCCATATATTCGTCCTTCGTCATATTTGCCTCCTTGAGTTGCGCACGCGTGCGGGTGAGTTTCTTCATCTGCTTCACGAGAAACGACACCGCCACGGCAAGCCCGAGCAGGAGGATGAAACTGATGATGATATACGACATCAGCACCCTCTCGTGGTTAACCATCTCCTCACGATGCTGCGACTCAATGACCGGCAGCATCCCGGAGACGTTGTACACACGCATCTGCGCGTTGCAGAACGCCGCATCTTCAAGCGAGGCAAAGATATAGCGGTAGGCGTGGTCGATGTCACCACCTTTATATAGGAGCATCGAGAGTTCAAACACCGACTGGTTTTCCTTCACCGAGCAGACAATGTCGCTGATGGCAGACAGTGCCAGATAGTGCATATATTCTCTCACGTTGCTGTCGGAACGGTGTATTTTGGAGAGGAAGGCGCAAGCCAAGGCGTAGTCATTGCTGTCGGGCTTCAGCACCTTCATCAAATCGTCGAGAATCCGCTTGGCAAGGACAGGCTTGTTGTCGCAAATTGCCTGCTCCGCCTCATAGAGCCGCCGCGTGGTGGACTGCTCTGACAACTGTCCAATCCATTTCCGGCGGAAGAACTCCGTGTTTGAATAATAGTGGTCGTAGTGCACGCCACCTTCGTCTATACTATTGAGAGCGAAGGAAAAAAGCCGATAGCCGCATTCGTAGAAGTCGGGCAGGAGAGAGTCCGGCACGCTGCGGCTCTGGATGTCGCGAAACTCCTCGTGTGCCTCGGCGTAGAAGCCGGAAATCATCTCTGGGCGTATCCGTTTCATCCTTATGGACAACATAGCCAGCGAGTCGGACAACTGCGTCGCCAAGCCGATTGCCTTGTTGTAGTAGTACACGGCAGTGTCCGACTTGAAAAGAGTGTATTCCTCACCGAGTTTCACACAGGCATCAAGTTTCTCCCTGTCAGAGGCTTTTCCGGTGGCAACCGCTTTCAATTTGGCAATCCGTTGATATTTGAGATTGTCGTAGTAAGCCTTGCGTCCTATATAGGAGTCAAGGCTGTCGAGAATGGCATCTGAAGCCAACGCCGGCAGCGTCAGCGACACCAATAGAGTTAGAGTCAGAGCAATGCGTTTAAGCATCATGGATATAGGTCTGTTAAAATGTTAGATAATTGCAGCACAAATATATAGTATTATTCCGCATTAACCAAATTATAAACCCGAATTTACCAAAATAACGGATTTGCGCCGTATTGCTAACCGAGGGCTTCGCCCGTGGCAAACTCGCGCCAAACAATTGCGTCCTGTAAGCGGAGTCGCCAGCATCAGCAGAGATTTTGGCTCTGGGGAATTTAGATAAACATTGGAAAACGTTGCTAAAATTTTGAGAATTAAATAATAATCCTTTACTTTAGCGAAAATTTTAAACACATACCGTTTTCCCGAAAAACTTAATCGTATTGCTCCATGCTTAGAAAAACAACGATCCTATTAGTTCTTGCACTTGCAGCGGTGGTTTGCCAGGCTCAGAACGTAATTGTCAGCGGCACGGTGACCGATGCCGATACCGGCGAGGCACTTGTCGGGGCGAGCGTCTACTCGAGCGACAACCGCTACGGACAGATTACCGACAATGCCGGATTCTTCGAACTGCATCCGCTGTCGGGCGAGACACTTGACATAAAGGTCAGTTATGTGAGTTACCAGACATATTCAATCAAGATAAAGGCAGACGGCAACAAGCAGGTTGAAATCAGAATGAGCCGCGACAACAAGTTGCGCGACATCACAGTCTATGCCCCATCGGAGTTGGGACTGCGCTCCTCGCAAATGAGCGCCAACGCCTTGACAATCCGCCAAATCAAGTCAATCCCGGCAACACTCGGCGAGGTTGACGTGCTGAAAGCACTACAAACGCTGCCGGGCATCCAGTCGGGCAACGACGGCACAGCCGGCATCTATGTGAGAGGCGGCAACTACGACCAAAACCAAATCACCATCGACGGCTTCAACATCTACAATCCCGAGCATCTCAGAGGCTTCGTGTCGGTGTTTAACCCCGAAATGGTGGGCGACGTGACAGTGTATAAGGGAGGCTTCCCTGCCCGCTACGGATCAAGGCTGTCGAGCGTGGTCGACGTGTCGCTGAAGGACGGCGACTTCGACCGCTACCACGGCTCGCTTACCGCCGGCGTGATGTCGTCGGCTATCCACGCCGAAGGCCCGATATGGAAAGGCCACACCTCGTTCAGCATCTCCGGACGAGCATCCTACCTCAACGCCCTCGTCGTACCAACGATGAAGAGCATCATCGACAACAAGACTGTGCTCAACCCATACCTCGACCTCAACTACTACGACATTACCGCACGGCTTGCACATCGTTTTTCCGCCACCGACCGCCTGTCGGCGACGTTCTACTTCGGCAACGACAAGGACGACGTAGCCCCATCGAGCCAATCAATGGCGAAACAAAGCTACAACAGCCTGCTCATGACCACAAGTTACTACAATATGACATCGGAAAGCCGCACCAACACTCATTGGGGCAACATCGTGGGCGGCTTGTCGTGGATACACTCGTTCAACTCAAAAATCCAAATGAATGCCTCAGCAGGCTATAGCCGTTACAACTATTTTCTCGGACAGGAGCAAACCGACCACAAACTCTGGTCATCAAGATCTGACTATACCGGCGAAACACGTCAGACACGCTTGCTTGATGCCAACTCCAGCGCAAAATACCATTCAACAATCAGCGACCTCACCGTAAAAGCCGATTTCACACACAGCATAACCAGCAGCCAGACACTGCGTTATGGTGCAAACTTCCAATGGCAGAGATTCTCCCCGATAGTCGATGTGTACAACTACACTGTGACAACAATATACGGCAAAGAAGAGATGGTCAAGGAATCACTAAAGGATGAGCGGATAGGCAATGCGTCCGACATCTCCACCGTCAGCGTCTATGCTGAAGACGACTGGAACGTGAGTCAGTGGCTGAAAGCAAATGTGGGTCTGCGCTATGCACTCTATGCCACTTCCGATGTCACCACTCACTCCCTCGAGCCGCGCGCATCGGTAAGAATTCTTCCCACCGACAACCTCGCCGTAAAACTGTCGTATGCACGGATGTCGCAAGGCTCGCACCTGCTCACTAGTGGCAACCTCGTTATGCCGTCGGACATTTGGGTGCCGTCGACCGCCAAAATCCCCGTCACCTACTCCGACCAAGTTGCTGCTGGCGTGGGCTACGAGATATTGAAAGGACTGAGCGTCGAGGTTGAAGGCTACTACAAATGGATGAAAAATCTGGTGGAATACAAAGACGGAGTGTCGTTTTTCACCACCGCCGGCGACTGGCAAGAGATGGTGGAATGCGGCCGCGGACGTGCCTATGGAGCGGAATTAATGCTAAGAAAAGAGACAGGCAAGACCACCGGTTGGATAAGTTACACATGGTCGAAATCGCTTCGCACCTTCGATACACCTTTGCAGGAAATCAACGGAGGAAAGGAGTTTCCGGCAGCCAACGACCGCCGTCACAGCGTGAACATCGTAGTGGCACACCGCTTCAACAAGCACTGGACTGCATCCCTGTCGTGGACCTACCGCAGCGGACGCAGAGGCAACATCGCCACCACGGTGATTAGCGGCGGCAGAATAAACGACTTTGACGCAGTGGGCAATTTCTCCGATTCCAACGCCTCCTATCCTTACTCTGGCAGATTCAGTACGAAAGACCCCGACGGAGCATCGTATTTCTCCCGTTTCAGCCGCTTCTACACCTATCGCGGCAGAAATGCCTTCAAGATGCCCGACGAGCACCATCTCGACCTGCGACTCACCTACGCCCTGCGCCACCGCCGTTGCGAAAGCGACTTTGGGCTGAGCCTCTACAACGTGTACAACCGCAAGAATGTGACCGACATCTACGTGGGTTACCGCGACTCTATGCCCTACCTCAAGGGCATCTGCAAACTCCCGTTCATGCCGTCAATCGATTACACAATCAAATTTTAACCCATCAGATGAAAAAGCATAATCTTATATACACCATTATTGTCCTGCTTGCCACTATGGCAACAGGATGTGAAGTCGACATCAAGGACGGCTGCACTGACGACATCCACAAACTCACCGTCAACACCCTCGTTACGCCCGACACCACACTGATTGTAACTGTCACCGGCGCAAGGTCGTACAAGGATTTCACAATCGACGAGTACATCAACTTCGCCGACTACGAAAAAAGTAAATACGATGACAATATCGCCCGACTCACCACAGTTTCCAATGCCAAAGTAACTGCCACGGTCAACGGCAGCGAGGCATACGCCCTTACCTACGATGCCAAGAACATCTGCTACCGGTGCGACTACCGTCCGAAGGAAGGCGACGAGGTGAAAATCCAGGCTTCCGCCAACGGCTATCCTGCCGTCGAGGCTCAGACCACCGTGCCGCGCCACCAGATGCTCGAAGTAGTAGCATGCGAAACACTCTACGACCCAGTGTCGTATGAAACCGACAACATATCAGCACAGGACTCCATCGCGCGCATCACTCTGCGCATCACCGATCCTGCCAACACCACCGACTACTACCGACTGAAGGTGCGCAGTGCCGGCTGTCTGGAAGGCACATACTATTTCAAGGACTCTTTCAGCAGCGATGACGTGCTGTTCAAGAACGTGAGTTTGCACAAGGGCTATCAGGGATGGGCGGCAGGAATGTCGAACGTGTTCAGCGACAACCTTATCAACGGCAAGACGTATGAATTCACCGTGGAGTCGCGGCTGAGGGAAACTCGGCCACTAACCGAGGATGGACTGGTTGATCCGGAAAACAAGTGGATAGTGGTGGAACTGCAGTCGATTTCTGCCGATTTCTTCAACTACCTCAATTCCGTGTGGCTCTACCGCATCACCGACCGCAACGCTTATTCGGAAACGGTGCAAATCTACAGCAATGTGGTCGATGGTTATGGCATTGTCGGCGCACTCGCCACGGAGAAGCACATCATCCGTTTTTAACGTCGCATTATGTTGCACAACACATCGGAATAGTTTGCAGGTAGCGTAAGTGTCGCTATCTTTGGGAAATCGTAATTACGCAAACCTGAATGAAACACTTACTGCTACCTGACAATACCGAGCACAGGCTGATTTTCTACCTTGCCATGGAAGAGTTTGCCGCCAAGGAGATGGCCGACGAGGCATTCTTTCTTTGGCAGGTGAGCCCTACTGTGATTTTCGGACGCAACCAACTGATGGCCACGGAGGTCAATGTGGACTACTGCCAACGCGAGGGCATCAAGATGTTCCGCCGCAAAAGCGGTGGCGGATGCGTCTACTCCGACTGGGGCAACCTGATGATTTCCTACATCTGCCGTGGTGAGAACGTCACCGAAGTGTTTGACGCCTACCTTCAACGTATGGCAGTCCTTCTGCGAAAGATTGGCGTTCAGGCGGAGGTGTCAGGTCGCAACGACATCCAGATTGGAGGTCGCAAGGTGAGCGGCAACGCATTCTACAAGGTGCCGGGCAAAAGTATTGTCCACGGCACTCTCCTTTATTCCAGCAACTTTGAGCGCATGCAACTCGCCATCACTCCATCAGAAGCAAAACTCCAGAGCAAGGGCGTGGCATCGGTGCGCCAGCACGTCACCAACCTCTGCGAGCACACGGCGATGCCCATCGGAGAGTTCAAACAATATCTCATCGACAGTTTCTGCGACGGCGAGCGTATGCTCACCCCGGCGGAAATTGACCGCATCCGCGAAATCGAGAGCACCTACCTCGACGAAAGTTTCTTCTCGGGCAGCAACCCGGCATACACCATCACCAAAAGTGCAAAAGTACCATCGGCAGGCGAAGTGTGCGTGAGCCTCGAACTGCGTTCGGGCATCGTGCACCGCATCAGCCTTTCCGGCGACTATTTTCTGCTCTCCGACCCTGCGCCGGAACTCAACCGCCGCCTCCACGGCAAGCCGCTCGCCCAGACCGAAGCGCTGCTCACCGGATTTGACGCGTCGCAGTACATAGCCAACCTGACCACAAGCGAACTAACTGAAATCATCTTAAAATCTTAATATTACATGGACGATTTAAAGAAAACCTGTCTCTATGACAACCACGTTGCGCTGAAAGCGCAGATGAGTCCGTTCGGCGGATTTATGATGCCGATACAATATTCCTCTATCATCGAGGAACACAATGCCGTAAGGCAAAAAGTAGGCATGTTCGACGTGTCGCACATGGGCGAAATCTTCGTCAGCGGCATCGATGCCGAGAAATTTGTAAACCATATCTTCACCAACGACGCGACGGCACTCCCTGCCGGCAAGATTCTCTACGGCATGATGCTCTACGAGGACGGCGGCGTGGTCGACGACCTGCTGGTCTACAAGATGGCTGACCCTCAGACGTGGCTGCTGGTGGTGAACGCCTCCAACATCGAAAAGGACGAGGCGTGGATACGCCAACAGGCCGAAGGGTTTGCAGTAACGGTGAGCAACGAGTCTGCCGACTACGGTCAGATTGCGCTACAAGGTCCTGACGCCGAGCGCACAGCGAAGGAAACACTCGGGCTCGACCTCTCCGACCTTACTTTCTACACGTTTAAGGAGTCGGAATGGGACGGCAAGCCACTGATTGTGAGCCGCACAGGCTACACCGGCGAGGATGGCTTCGAATTTTATATGGACACGGCTTCCATCGTGAAGATGTGGGAACGGTTTATCGCCGCCGGCGTTGCGCCTTGCGGACTCGGCTGCCGCGACACCCTCCGCTTCGAGTCGGGTCTGCCGCTCTACGGCCACGAACTGAGTGCCGAGATTTCGCCTATTATGGCTGGGCTGGGCATGTTCGTAAAACTCGACAAGCCTGAGTTCATAGGCCGCGAAGCCTGCGCCAAGCAGAAAGCCGAAGGCACGGCAAAGAAGGTGGTCGGCATCGAGTTGGCTGACCGCGCCATCCCTCGCGGCGGCTATGCCGTGGAGGTCGACGGCGTGCAGATTGGCGAGGTGACCACCGGCTACCACACCATCACCACCGACCGTAGCGTGTGTCTGGCACTCATCGACAGCCGCTATGCCGCCCTCGGCACGGCAGTCGATGTGCGCATCCGCAAGAAAGTGTTTGCTGGCACAGTGTGCAAGAAACGTTTCTACGACAAAAAATACAAAAAATAAAAACCTAACAACAAAACTTATACAACTATGGCTAAAACTATTGAAGGACTGTACTACAGCGAATCGCACGAATGGCTTAAAATCGAAGGCGAATACGGATATATCGGCATAACCGACCATGCACAACAGGCAATGGGCAACATCGTGTATGTTGACATGCCCGAAGAGGAAGACGAAGTGACGGCAGGCGAAGATTTCGGGGCCGTGGAGAGCGTAAAGGCCGCCAGCGACCTCATCTCGCCTGTCAGCGGCGAGGTGGTAGAGGTGAACGAGGCTCTTGCCGACGCTCCCGAACTGCTCAACCAGGATGCCTATGCCAACTGGATCATCAAGGTGCGCCTTTCCGACCCGACAGAGGTCGAAGCACTGATGGACGCTGCCGCCTACGGAAAACACTGCGAAAACGAGAGTCACTAAACCTACGGCTATGGGATTCGCATATTTTCCTCACACAGCCGACGACATCGGCGAGATGCTCGGCCGCATCGGCGTGAAGAGTCTCGACGACCTCTATGCCGACGTGCCGGACAGCGTGATTTTCAACGGCGACTATAACCTCCCCGACGCAATGACAGAGATGGAGGTGCGCCGCCATTTTGAATCGCTCGGCAAGCAGAACAACCGGCTGATTGTAATGGCTGGCGGCGGTGCCTACGACCATTATTCGCCGTCGGTCATCCCGGCTATCCTCAGCCGCTCGGAGTTTCTCACTGCCTACACTCCCTACCAGGCGGAGATTTCGCAAGGCACTCTGCGCTATATCTTTGAGTTCCAAAGCATGGTTTCCGAACTCACCGGTATGGACTGCGCCAACGCCTCAATGTACGACGGTGCAACGTCGGCTGCCGAGGCTATGATGATGGCGATGGCAGCCACGCGCAAGAAGTCGCGCGTACTGATTTCGTCCACTCTGCTGCCGCAGGTGCGCGAGGTGGTCAAGACCTACGCAAAATACCACGGCGTGGCAATCACCGAGATAGCACAAGCCGACGGGCAGACCAGCCTCGCCGACCTTGAGAGCAACCTCGTTGCTGGCGACGTGGCTGGCGTGCTCGTACCATCGGTCAACCGCTTCGGCATCGTGGAGGATCTCACCGGCTTTGCCGATGCCTCACACGGCGTTAAGGCTCTGCTGATGGTCTACTGCGACCCTTCGGCACTTGCCGTGGTGCGCACCCCGGGCGAATGGGGTGCCGACGTAGCTTGCGGCGACGGCCAGTCGCTGGGCATACCGCTATGCTTCGGCGGTCCGTATGTGGGCTTCCTTGCCTGCCGCAAGGACTATGTGCGCAAGTTGCCGGGACGCATCGTCGGGGCAACGACCGACATCGACGGCAAGCGGGCGTTCGTACTCACCCTACAGGCGCGCGAACAGCACATCCGCCGCGAGAAGGCTAACAGCAACATCTGTTCCAACCAGTCGCTGATGGCTCTGTACGTCACTGTCTATCTGTCGCTGATGGGCAAAAAGGGATTGCGCCGAGTATGCGACCTCTCCTACGGTGCCGCCCACTATCTCCACGACCAACTCATCGCCACCGGACTTTTCACCGACGCTTTCGAAAAACCTTTCCTCAAGGAATTTGCCTTGCGCACCAACCTCTCGGCAGAAAGGCTTCAGACACGGCTCGCCGAAGAGGGATTTTTCGGCGCGTTGTCCACCGAAGAAGGTTTGGTCACATTCTGCGCGACAGAGCGCCGCACACGCGAAGAAATCGACCGTATGGTTAACGTTATCAAGAACTTGAAGTCATGAAATACTACGATAAACTGATATTCGAACTTTCGCGCACCGGACGCACAGGCTTCTCTCTGCCCGAAAATTCTTGGGACTCTGGCTGCTGCAATCTGCCGGAGAGCCTTCAGCGCGATGAAGATGCGAACCTGCCGGAGGTGAGCGAACTCGATGTGGTGCGCCACTACACCAATCTCTCCAATATGAATTTCGGTGTCGACACGGGGTTCTATCCGCTCGGCAGTTGCACGATGAAGTACAATCCGAAAATCAACGAGGAGGTTGCGGCGATGCCCGACTTTGCCGGCATCCATCCGCTCCAGCCCGATACCTCAGTCCAAGGGGCTCTCGAAATCTACGACCGCCTCGACAAGGCTCTGGCAGCGATTACAGGTATGGCTCACTTCACGTTCAACCCCTATGCTGGCGCACACGGCGAACTGACGGGACTGATGGTGATGCGCCGCTACCACGAACTGCGCGGCGACAGCCGGCGCACCAAGGTGATTGTGCCCGACAGCGCCCACGGCACCAACCCGGCGAGTGCTTCGGTGTGCGGTCTCGACGTTGTTGAAGTGAAGTCGCTCGACGACGGCACTATCGACCTCGACGCCTTGCGTCCGCTGCTCGACGACACCGTAGCCGGCATTATGATGACCAATCCCAACACGCTCGGACTGTTTGAGACACGCATCCCGGAGATTGCCAAGATGGTCCACGACTGCGGCGGACTGCTCTACTACGACGGAGCGAATTTCAACCCTCTGCTCGGTAAGGTACGCCCCGGCGATATGGGATTCGACATTATGCACCTCAACCTCCACAAAACATTCTCCACGCCCCACGGCGGTGGCGGACCGGGCTCCGGTCCTGTAGGAGTAGCGGCTCATTTAACCGACTGTCTGCCGGATATGAAAGTGCGCCGCGGCGACGACGGACTGCTCCACGTGGTGCGTACTGGCGACGCTGCCGGACGCGTATCGGGATTTATGGGCAACTTCGGCATCCTGCTGCGCGCCTATGCCTACATCCTGATGCTCGGCAAGCAGAACATCCGTCTTGCAGGTCCGCTTGCCACGCTCAACGCCAACTATATCAAGGAGTCGCTCAAGGACTGCTACAAACTCCCGATACCGTCGGTGTGCAAACACGAATTCGTGTTTGACGGCCTCGCCGACAAGTCGACCGGCGTAACGACGCTCGACATTGCCAAGCGTCTGCTCGACTACGGCTTCCACGCGCCGACCATCTACTTCCCTCTGCTGTTCCACCAAGCCATTATGATTGAGCCTACGGAAACGGAGTCGAAGGAAACGATTGACGAGTTTATCGGCGTGATGCGCCGCATTGCCCAGGAGGCTGCCGAGCATCCCGACGAACTGACCTCCGCTCCCCACATCACTCCAGTGCGCCGTCTCGACGAAACTACGGCAGCAAAGCATCCGATACTCACCTTCAAGGAACTGCAACAATGCTGACCGTCGACCTCATAATAATAGGTGCCGGCCCGGGCGGCTACGAAACCGCCCTGCTGGCAGCGCGCCGAGGCTTGTCGGTGGCTCTATTTGAACAGGGCGAAGTGGGCGGAACATGCCTCAACGAGGGATGCATCCCCACGAAGGCACTCTGCCGCACGGCGGCGATGGTAACGGATTTCCGCACTGCCGGAGAATTCGGCATCGCCGATGCCTCGTTCAGCGTGGATTTTGCTGCGGTTATGGCACGGAAACGTGCCGTGGTGGAGCAACTGCGCGGCGGCGTGGAGACGCTGCTCAGCCAGCCGGGCATCCATCTGGTGCGCGGCAAGGCGCAGTTTGTCGATGCACTCACGGTGGAAGCCGCTGGCGAAAGGGTCACGGCAAAGGACGTGATTATCGCCACTGGTTCGTCAGCGGCGATGCTGCCTATTGAGGGAGCGACTCTCGACGGCGTGGTCACCTCGCGCGAGATTCTCGACCTTGAGAGTGTGCCCAAACGACTGTGCATCATCGGTGCCGGCGTGATCGGACTGGAGTTTGCCTCGGTCTTCAACGCGCTCGGTAGCGAAGTCACCGTCATGGAATATGCCAAAGAGATACTTCCGCACTTCGATAGCGACCTCGCCAAGCGTCTGCGCCAGAGTCTCGGCAAGCGCGGCATCAAGATTGAAACGCAGTCGGCAGTGAAAGCCGTCTGGAAAACGGACGGCGGACTCACGGTGGCTTACGACCGCAAAGGCAAGGAGCAGACCGTTGAAGCCGACAAGGTGCTGATGGCTGTGGGCAGGAAAGCGAACGTCGGTTCACTCAATCTCGACGACATCGGCGTGGCTTACGACCGCCGCGGCATCACCGTGGACAGCCAGATGCAGACCAACATTGCCCACGTCTATGCCGTGGGCGACGTCAACGGACTGATGATGCTTGCCCACGCCGCCTCGTTTCAGGGTGTGCGCGCCCTCAACGCCATTATGGGCATCGGCGACAGTCTGCGTCTCGACGTTGTGCCGGCGGCAGTGTTCACTATGCCCGAAGTGGGGATGGTGGGACTCACCGAGGACGACTGCAAGGACCGCGGCATAGCCTACACGGCAAAGAAGGCATTTTTCCGCGCCAACGGCAAAGCGGTGTGCCTCGGCGAAACCGACGGCTACGCCAAACTCATCGTGGGTGACGACGGTACGCTCCTCGGATGCCACATCTACGGTCCGCATGCCGCCGACCTCGTGCAGGAGGCGTGTGCGCTGATCTCCTCCGGAGGCTCGCTTGCCGACCTCCAGAGCGTCATCCATCCGCACCCCACGCTGAGCGAAATCCTACAGTCGGCAGCCAACGCCTAAAGCAACGCATTGTAAGCAGAATGTTATCTATTTGTCGAATTTTTAAGCCGATTTGAGCAGTTTCTGCGCAATTTGTCAATGAAAATTGTTTGAATTCTAAAAATTTGCCATATCTTTGCAAGGTTAAACTTGAAATAAAAATACATATATAAATATGGAGAAAATAGATAATCTTGACCGGAAAATCCTCGAAATCGTGATGCGCAATGCGCGAATCCCTTCAAAGGATGTAGCGGTTGTGTGCGGAGTGTCGCGTGCGGCAATCCATCAGCGCATCCAGCGTATGATCGACCTGAAGGTGATTACAGGTTCGGGCTACCATGTAAACCCCAAGGTGCTTGGCTATGCCACTTGTACCTACATCGGCGTAAAACTCGAAAAAGGCTCGATGTATAAGGACGTGGTACCTGAACTGGAGAAGATTCCGGAGGTTGTGGAGTGTCACTTCACTACCGGCCCGTACACTATGCTTATCAAACTCTTCGCGCGCGACAACCAGCACCTGATGGACCTCTTGAACAACAAGATTCAGATGATTCACGGCGTGGTCGCTACCGAGACGCTGATTTCGCTCGACCAGAGCATGAACCGCGAAATTCCTATCCACTACGACGAATAGGCTTTTCCCCTACAAATAATGCAGACGGCGGCTGAGGAGTCCTCAGCCGCCGTCTTTGCGTTTCATCGCTACCAACACTGTCAGAGCATCTACTGATGCTGGCGGCGTCACCGCCGGGGCGCTCTCGTCAATCCATATATCATAGGCTGAAACTTGTTTTAAAACATAATTTTAGGTTACAAAACGTACCGGATTTTGGAAAGAAAAACAACTACAACGAAAATATTCGCTTTTTATATGAAATTTTTTTACGATAATTTGTTGCGTAATGAAAATATGTATTAAATTTGCCGCAACTTAAAATCAATCATCGAAATGAAGACTGACTTATGAGTGCCTGAGTTAACCAAGAGAAAGTGATTAAAAAGGAAGCCGAACATTCGGCTGATTGGCAAAACATTCAATTGATTAGACAGGCAACACACAAAAACCATTGAAGTCACGTGAATGGGCATTGATTGTTGAAAGTTACGAAATGAAAGTGAAACCACTTTAGTAGTTGACAAAAAGCAGCAACAAGGGCATAACGCCGTTCAAATGATTTCGGAAGAGACAAGGAATCGCATGATTTAGTACCATAGCACAGATTCCCGGTCACACATAAGGAAATCGGAAGATTTCGACGATGGATAAGATGTTACGAAGATTAGAAGACATAGTTACAGCATAACATAAAGAAATTACAAACTAATATTTTCAGAAATGTCAAATTTTCTAACTCCTCCGGCATTCAAGGACAAGATTGAAAGAGGTCCTGAAGCCGACGCAAAGTATAAACGCCTGCGCTGGCAAGTGTTTATCGGTATATTCATCGGATATGCCGGTTTCTACATTGTACGCAAGAACTTCTCGATGGCCATCCCGGCTTTGGCACCGTTCGGATTCGAAAAAGGCGAACTCGGTATCGTGCTTTCGATGAACGCCATTGCGTATGGTTTCTCGAAATTTTTGATGGCTTCAATCAGCGACCGCAGCGACGCGCGCAAGTTCCTCCCGTTGGGTCTTATCTGCGCGGCATTGTCAATGCTGTTTATGATTGTGCCTGTGCAATGGATTGGTGCTGAACACAAGAGTTGGGCTATCATCCTTATGGCAGCGCTCAACTTCCTCGTAGGTTGGTTCAACGGTATGGGTTGGCCTCCGTGCGGACGCGTGATGACCCACTGGTTCTCCATTAAAGAGCGTGGTACATGGATGTCGTTCTGGAACTGCGCCCACAATGTCGGCGGCGCACTCGTAGGCCCGATGGCGGTTTACGGCGCAATGTGGTTCGGCTCGTGGTTCTACGGCAGCGCCCAGGACTACTACTTCCTCATCGGCACATACGCCTTCCCGGCAGCGACTGCAATCCTCATCGCCGTGTTGGCTTACCTGATGATCCGCGACACCCCACAATCGTGCGGTCTCCCTTCAATCGAAGAGTGGAGCGGTCACGCCAGCAACACCTACAGCGCAAAGGCTGAAGAAGTGTTGTCGACAAAGCAGATTTTCGCAACAGTGTTGAGCAACAAACTCCTCTGGTACATCGCTTTCGCCAACGCATTCGTCTACATGGTGCGCTACGGATGCCTTGACTGGGCACCGACAATCCTCACCGAGAAAGGCATCAACCTCAAGGACGCAGGTTGGGCATACTTCGCCTACGAGATGGCAGCCATCCCTGGCACAATCATCTGTGGATGGTTGAGCGACAAGGTGTTCCACGGTCGCCGCGCGTTGCCTACAATCCTGTTTATGGCACTCATCATCGTGGCTATCTTCGTCTATATGTACAACCTTGACAACATCAACATCGTGATTGGATGCCTCATTGCCATCGGCTTCCTCATCTACGGTCCGGTGATGCTCATCGGCGTACAGGCACTCGACCTCGCACCGAAGAACGTTGCAGGTACGGCAGCCGGTCTCACAGGCTTCATGGGCTATGTGCTCGGTACTGCAGTGCTCGCCAACATCGTTATCGGCTATGTGGCAGAGACATCAGGCTGGACGGCTACATTCTACTTGCTTATCGGCGCATGCGTGCTCTCGATTGCATTCATGGCACTCACCTACAAGCAAGAGCAATATCTGGTTGAGCAAAAAAATAAATAATAGGTTATTTTTGAGGTAAGGCAGGCACCGGAACAGCCGGCGCCTGTCGCCGCCTCAGAAGGCCGAAGCGACTGAATTTAATCCTTTCATTTATAAAATTTTTTACTTCACTTATGAACAAACAGTTTGTAAAAATTGGCATGTTTGGCCTCGTTGCTGCATTTGCCATTTCATCGTGCTCTGACGAACAGCAGTTCGTAGACTACAACAAGCAAGCAAAAAAGATCGAGGTACAGGTACTTAACGACCAACTCGCAAAAGTACGCGACTATGTGCCTTTGTATGCAGTTATCGCACACCGCGGTAGTACATTCTGGACTCCAGAGGAAACTGAAGCATCTTGGCGTTGAGCCCGCGACATGGGCGCTGACTACCTGGAGAGCGACCTTCAGGGCACAAAGGACGGCGTGGTTCTTTCGCTCCACGACGACAACCTGAAGCGCACAACCAACATCCAGACAGTGTTCAGCGACCAAGTGCCTGCAACCCGCAAGGCATTCTACCGTTCGCTCACCTACGAAGACGGCACTCCATGTAACTTCTCTGAGGCAGATATCGAGACTCAATACAACAACGACCTCGGTAACTACTACAGCTACTATCCACGCAACTACTACTATGCAGAGTTGCTTATGCTCGACGCTGGTTCTTGGTTCAACGAAGACAACCTCGAACAGGCTCGCATTTCCTACGCATCTACCAACAACCCAATGCAGGAGACTCTCGCTGCATGGCGCACAGACCCGAATGCACAAGTGGTTTACAGCAACGGTCTTTACATCAGCGCCCTTGCCGACCAAATCGCCTATGCAGAAGGCAAGATGCTTAACCGCGACGCAGAAGGCCGCCGTATCCTTCCCTACCACGTGAAAAACGAGCTCAAAGGCAAGACCCTTCTCGAAATCTGCGGAACAGCTCCTACAACAGAAGTTGAAGGCACTACATGGACAGCACAAAGCCGCTACATGGACTTCCTCGTTTATGACTTCTCCAACGCTTATGTAGCCGATCCTAAGGACAGCGGCAACCGCCCTGGTATCTACATCGAGTTCAAGGAAAGTTGGGCACAGCCAAAGGACATCGAGGCACGCGTTTACAAAGAACTTGACAAATACGGATGGAACATCATCACCAACCCGGCCAACAGCAGCGAGCCATTCTACAAGGACGGCAAAGTCAACGTGGGCAACACTAACGGTAAGGTTATCCTCCAAACATTCTCGTTCGACGCTGTTGACCGCGCTTACAAAGTGTTCAAGGGCCGCATCCCAATGTGCTACCTCCTCTGGACAGGCGATCCTGCTTACGCAACCGACATCGCATACGACACCCCAACCGGTGTAGCCGACTTCATCAAGTATATGCAAGACCACGGCTGCCACATCATCGGCCCGGCTATCTCTGGTGCGCCTAACAACTATCCTGAAATGAACTGCCCATGGCAAGCCTATATGGTACGCCGCGCAGGTATGATCAACCACCCGTACTCATTCGACTCTCAGGCCCAGATCACAAAATACATGGGTTACTGGAACTACGGCTGGTCTACAGAGTTTGACGACCTCATGAAGGTTACAGTGCCTAAGACTACTTACAGCACATTCCCTGACGACAGCCAGACTTGGCCAATCTACATGGACGGCTGCTTCACCAACCACACAGAGATGAACCTCCAGTACATGCTTGACAACGGTATGCGCGGTAACGCCAAGTTGCCTAACCCATTCCACGCAGGTCAACTATTCGACAACAGCCAGGCTCCGACAACTGTTCCTGATGCTAACGAGTTGCTCATCAACCTTGGCTACTAATCAAATCAAGGCTAACAGGAAAAGGAATTTCATTCTTAATCAATTAAACAGAACAAAACAATGAAAAATAAGAAATATATCCTCATGTCGGCTTTGGCTGCTCTTGCCCTCACTGCTACTGCACAGGACTTTGACAACAACCCGACTTTGAAAATCGACAACAAGGAGAAGAAGATTAAGTTTACCGTCGGTGCTCGTTTTATGGCTGACGCTGCTTACTACAACACTGAGACTACTCCTTTGAAGAGCGGCGCAACAATCAGCGACGCACGCATCCGTACAAGCATGAGTTACGGCGAAAACTGGTACTTCTATGCTGACTTCGGCTTCGGCGGTGGCAAGTTCTCTCAGAAGAACATCTTCCTCCAGTATGCTACAAAGGGTGAAAAAGGCGGCACACACGCTGTAAAGGTTGGTTACTACAACGACCCTGCCGGAACAATGGCTCGCCAGACTTCACTTGGTTCTTACCACTTCATCTCTCGTCCGGGTATGACAAACTCGCTCGGCGAAGGTCGTGAACTCGGTATCACTTACAAATACTCTGACAACCACTGGTTGGCATACCAAGGTTTGTTTACCGAGAGCGCATACAACCGCTTGGCAGCAGGCTACAACGGCGTAACATTGGCTGGTCGCTGGTTGTACCGCAACGCAGAGAAGAAAAACGACGCATTCCACGTTGGTGTGAGCGCACGCTACTCTAAACTCGGCGGCGGCGAAGAGCAGACTACAAAGGGTTCTACAGTTTTGAAGAAAACTTACTCTTTGGGTCAGTCACTCGAAACTTACGTTGACGAGAACAACAAGTTCTGCAGCGCAACATTGCCATGGGCCAACGAAGTGATCAACTTCGGTGTTGAAGCATTGTTGGTTAAACCTAACTTCTTCGCACGCGCTGAGTATCAGCACAAGATCGTGACCAAGCACCGCGACTCTTACAGCATCTTCATCGCTAACCAGGACAACATCGACGGTTGGGGTGACATCGACTTGTGGGAAACTGCCAACAGAATCCGCACAAACCACTTCAACGGTGCATACGTTGAGTTGGGCTACAAGTTCTTCGGCAACGACTACACTTACGACAAGTTCAACGGTGTAATGAACGGCCTCAGCGGCAAGTCGCTCGAACTCGTGGCACGCTTCAACTACACTGGACTCAACGACCTCACAAAGGGTGAATACTACTCAGCAGGCCGCGACCAGTACTATGCTGACGGCTACCTCGTAGACTGGCCTGCAACTGGCGCAACAAGCGTTGGCGGTGGCGACATCTACTCTACTACAATCGGTCTTAACTATGCGTTCAACAAGTTCGCTCAAGTAATGCTTGACTACACTTGGCACCACATCGACATCGACCGTTTGCCACACGACAAGAACGTACACTCTGTACAGGCTCGCGTTCAATTCACATTCTAATAAGGTAATTTGTTAGATACCCAAGGGGCTTCGCCGCGTCGGCGAAGCCCCTTTTTTGTTGTTTGTTGTTACAAAACCGGGAATTGGTCGATGAAAATCGCAATTTGTGAGTATTGAAACGCAATGTTTGGCAATGTAATTTTGCAAGCGAATCAAAGACGAATTGCATTTAATATGAAAAAGCGGACTATCTTAATCTTCTCTTTTATTGCTTTTGTCCTGTCTTTCTGCCCAGCACTGCATGCCGAGGGCAAAACAGGCATCCTTATGGTGCACTACGGCTCAAACAACGACGCCAGCCGCTATGCAACCATCGACGCGCTCGACAGTCTCGTTGCCGCCAAATATCCCCAATGTGAGGTTGTGGAGGCATACACCGCCGCATCGGTAATCAAGGCTCTCGGCAAGCGAGGCATCCACAAGATGACCGTGGGCGAAGCCCTCGACACCCTCAAGGCACGCGGATGCACCCACGTGGCAGTGCAGAGCACTATGCTGCTCGACGGCAATATGACCGACATTATCAAGGCTGCCGCCAAGCAGAAAAAATCGCAGTTTGAAACGCTCAACGTAGGTCGCGCGCTGCTCTACAACACCGACGACTGCCGCATCCTGACGACAATGATCGAGAAATATCTCACATCAACCCTCGGCATCAGCCTCAATGGTAAGCAAGTGGTGCTTGTGGGCCACGGTAGCGACAGCCCTGCCAACGCCGCCTACAGCCAGATTGACTATCTGCTCAAGGACGAAGGCCACAGCAACTGGCATGTGGGCACAATCGAAGGCTATCCCACGCTCGACAGCACACGCCGCCTTCTGGCAAAAGGAGGAAGCAAGGATGTGGTGCTCGTGCCGCTGCTCTACATCGCTGGCAACCATCTGCGCGACGACGTGGACGGCGAATGGCGTAGCCAACTGGAGGCTGACGGCTATACGGTCACGGTGGTGAAAAGCGGTCTGGGCAAGATGCCCGAGATTCAGCAACTCATCGTTGGCAAAATCGCAGAACTGCTCAAATAAGCAAACAACCCTATAAAATATGAACAAAAAAATCACTCTGTTGATGATGGCAGCAGCCGTCATCTCCACTCCTGTCACCTTTGCCGAAAGCAAGGCTGAGGACAAGGCTACGACTGCCGAATCGCAAAGCGATGGCATCGACGAGAAAATCTTTGAACTTGACCCTGTGGTGGTTACCGGCAACGGTCACCGCCAGATGCTGAAGTCGACCACCACACCGGTGCATGTGCTGTCGAAGGCACTCATCAACGAAGCCGGTGTGACCGACTTCCAGGACGCTCTGTCGCGCCTAATGCCGCAGATTTCGTTCTCGCCCAACGCCATGGGCTCGTATATCCGCGTCAACGGCCTGGGCAACAAGTATGTGCTCATACTCATCAACGGCAAGAAGGTGATTGGCGACATCTCCGGCAACGTTGACCTCAACCGCATCAATATGTCGAACGTCAAGCGCATCGAGGTGCTCGACGGCGCAGCCTCGGCTCTCTACGGCTCTGACGCCATCGGCGGCGTAATCAACATCATCACCGACCAGCCGGTGGAGGACCTCATCAAGGCTACGTCAAGCACTCGCGTCTCGGGCAAGGGACAGTGGTCGCAGGGCGTGAATCTCGACATCGCCACAAAATATGTCGACTCCCATACCTCGTTCTTCCACGAAGAGGCTGACAGTTATCAACTTTCCGACAAGGAGATGGACAACGACGGCAACATCACCACCACCATCGACGTGGACTATATCGGCTACAACTCCAACGTGGTGGGGCAGCACTTCGACTTCCGTCCGCTGAAAAGCCTCTCGCTCTATGCCGGCGGACAGTATAACTACAAGATGACCGACCGCCCACTGCCTGTAGAAGGTCAGAACGGCGGCTACTACTACGATATGCGCTATGAGGGCTGGCGCTGGGAAGCCGGCGCGAAATATTCGCTCGGCAAGCACGAACTCCAACTCGACTTCGTGGGCGACGACTACCGTTCCGGCAACAAGTACAAGGCTGACTACAATTCCTACAAACTCGGCGACTACGCACGCACAAAGCGTCAGAAGTACTATGAGGGCGAACTCAAGGGCGTGTTCCACTTCTACAACAACGCCACGACCATCATCGGTGCAGACTGGCGCAAGGACTACCTCAACGCCACCAACGGCGACGTGGACAACAGTGTGAACACCTTCGCAGCCTATGTGCAGCACGACACCAAGATTTTCGAGGACCTCTCGGCTACCGTAGGTCTCCGCTACACCCACCACGAGGCGTTTGGCAACAACTTCACGCCTAAGGTGTCGCTGATGTATTCGCCAGGCAACTTCCGCATCCGTGCAAGTTACTCGCGCGGCTTCCGTGCGCCGGGTCTCGACGAACTCTACTACCACTACTTCAAACTTATGGGCAAGCGACCGGTAATCACCTTCGGCAACAAGGACCTCGACGCAGAGCAGAGCCACTATGCTTCATTCAGCGTGCAATACACCAACAACATCTTCTCGATTTCCGTAATGGGCTACCTCAACTTTGTGAAGGATATGATTGTGAAGGAAACCATCACCGTGGACGATGCAATCCGTGCGGAACTCTCGAAGGAATTTCCGGAAATCACCGAAGCGCAGATGGCAAACCTCAAGACCTACGGCCGCTACGTGAACAGCGACAAGGGCATCGTAAAGGGCATCCAGGTCAATGCCTCGGTCAACATCACACGCGACCTCTCGCTGCTTGCCAACTATGCCTACACCTACGGCCAGTCGCGCAGTGCAGGCGTGTGGAAGGCTCTTGAACGCACCTACAAGAACAGCGGTACGGCGGCTCTCAACTACCGCCACACTTGGGGCGGATTCTACACCCTCAACGCCAATATCAACGGCCGCTTCCAGTCGCGCACCTACTATCCCGACTACGAGGATGCTCCGGGCTACGGCGTGGTTAACGTCAACACCACCCACACATTCAAAATCGGACGTATGCTCGACCTCATCCCGAGCATCGGTGTGGACAACATCTTCAACAAGGTGGACGACCGCATCTCTACAACCAACATCCGCCACGCGCTCTATTCGCCGGGACGCATGCTGGTGGTAGGTCTGAAAATCAACTTCAACAAATAGCACCGTATGACTCGCAACACATTGCATGACATACACGTGTGGCTGTCTCTCCCGCTGGGCATACTCATCACCCTGATATGCCTGTCGGGAGCCACACTTGTGTTTAAGAACGAGATACGCAACGCTCTCGGAATGCCTCGCGTGGAGGCGCACCACAACGTGAAGAAAGCCGTTGCCAAGCCCCTGGCGGAGCAATCCAGTGTCCACAAGCACAAGCACAAAGCCGCCGATGCGCCACACGGCACTACTCGCAAACGCGACTTCTTCTCCTATGTGACACGCTTCCACACGTCGTTCTATCTCGGTGTCGCCGGTCGCTGGATTGTGACCTACACCACCGTGGCGTTTGTCATCGTGCTGGTGAGTGGCGTATGGATGGTGTGGTCGCGCAGCCGCAAGCAATGGCGGCAGAGGTTTGCGGTGGTTGTCAACAAAACTCGCCACAAACTTTTCTACGACCTGCACGTGAGCCTCGGCTTCTGGACGCTCGTGTGGATTCTCGCCATCGCCATCACCGGCGCTGCCATCGGGTTGCACCTCGTGCCGAAGGGCACGGCATGGATGACCGCGTTCCACGAAATCCACGTAGGCAAATGGGGCGGCATCGCTACCAAGGTCATCACCTTCACGGCAAGCATCATCGGCGCTTCGCTCCCCATAACCGGCTACTGGCTCTATTTCAAGAAGCGCGCAATGAAGCGCAAAACGCAGAAATAAGCAAACCCTGCATATAATTTTTTCATGAGGCTGCGCCACTGGTGCAGCCTTTTTTAATGGCTCTAATCCAAAAATACCACCTCTTTTTTCGGATTATAATCCAAAAATTCATACTGTTTTTTTGGATTAGCCGAATTTTGCCATATCTTTGCCAATGAAATAAACTCCACGATTATGATTCGCCGCAAACTGCAAGACAGAATAGAAGCGCACTTGTTCAAGGGCAAGGCCATTATAGTGATTGGCGCACGGCAAGTGGGCAAAAGCACTCTTTTCAAGATGATTCTTGATAATGTCGACAAGCCTACGCTCCAACTAAACTGCGATGATTCCGAAACAAGGGAACTACTGTCGAAAACCAACGTGCAGAAACTGCGGTTGCTCATCGGCAACAACCAAGTATTGGTCATCGATGAGGCTCAAAGGGTGGACAATATAGGGTTGACCCTAAAACTAATCACCGACAATTTTCCCAACGTGCAGATTTTAGCCACCGGTTCTTCTGCCTTTGAATTGCAAAACAACCTCAACGAGCCGTTGACCGGCAGAAAATTCGAATATCATCTTTTCCCTATTTCAACCGAAGAGTTGATGAGCGAAAACGGGCTGCTCAACGTGAAGCAGACACTGGAAAGCCGTCTCATCTACGGCTCGTATCCCGACATCATTAACCACAGCGACGATGCCAGGGAAATTCTGAATAATCTTTCCGGAAGTTACCTCTACAAGGACCTGCTAAACGTTGACGGCATCCGCCGTCCTGCCCTGCTCAACAAACTGCTTGTGGCACTCGCCCTACAAGTCACGAGTGAAGTTTCATACAACGAACTGGCGCAGACAATCGGTGCAGACAGCAAAACGGTTGAGAAATACATTGACCTGTTGGAGAAATGCTACATTATCTTCAAACTCAACGGTTTTAGCCGCAATCTGCGCACAGAGTTGAAACGCGCCAAGAAGTTCTATTTCTACGACAACGGAATCCGGAATGCAATCCTACAGAATTTCGCACCTATCGCGCTTCGTCAGGATGTCGGAGCGTTGTGGGAAAACTTCTTCATAAGCGAGCGCATCAAAGCCAACCAATACGCTGGACGATATGCAAACAGTTATTTCTGGCGCAGTAACCAGCAACAGGAAATCGACTACATCGAGGAATGCGACGGCCAATTTTCTCTTTTTGAGATGAAATGGAATCCCAAACGTGCAAACGTCCGTTTTCCGCAAACATTCCTTTCCACATACCCCATCGCCCAACAAGCCGTAATCACTCCCGAAAATTGGTTTGAATGGCTTTCGTAGCAGGGGAAAATTGCGGCGGGCATTTGTGGGAATGCGTGGATTTGAGTAATTTTACCGCGATTTTTTTGAACCACATTTTTGATACTCAATATGCAGAAATTCAGTTTTAAAACGATAACCGACGGTGTGAAGAATCTCGCAAAGAGCAGCAACTTCCGCTTCGGCGTGCTTGGCGCGGCAATTCTCGTTGCCATTTCCCTCGCATTTTTCTCGACGAGTCTTGGCGAATCGCTGCAACAGAACGACATTATGCAGGGGCTTGCCAACGGTCAGGAGGCGAAAGCCTACTTTGAGCAAACCGGCGAGAAAACCTGCTGGACCAACTCGCTATTCGGCGGTATGCCTACATTCCAGATTTCACCAGCCTATAGCAGTTCCAAACTCGTGAGCGTGCTGCAAAGCATCTTCGGACTCGGGCTCCCAAGCCCTGTTAATCTGGTATTTATGATGATGGCAGGTTTCTACATCCTGCTCCTCGCTATGCGAAAACGCTGGTATCTGGCTCTGCTAGGCGCAATAGCCTACGGATTCTCGTCATACTTCTTCATCCTTATCGGTGCCGGTCACATCTGGAAATTCTGCGTGCTGGCATACGTGCCACCCACAATCGCCGGCATGGTGCTTGCCTACCGCGGCAAATGGCTCGCCGGTGGCGCACTGACCGCAGTGTTTGCTATGCTGCAAATCGCGTCGAACCACGTGCAGATGACCTACTATTTCCTCTTCGTGGTAGTGGCTATGATGGTGGCTTACTTCGTCGATGCCTACCGTCGGAAAGAGGTGAAGAATTGGCTTAAGGCTACCGGGGTGCTTGCCGTGGCGGCTGTCGTTGCCGTAGGCGCAAACCTCACAAGCCTTTACAACACATACGAATACAGCAAAGAAACCGTGCGCGGACACTCCACCGTGCTCACGCCGAAGGCTTCCGCCGGCGGCGCATCGCACAACGTGAACCAGAACGGCATTGACCGCGACAAGGTGACCAGTTGGAGTTACGGCGTAGACGAGACGCTCACGCTAATCATCCCTAACGTGAAGGGCGGCGCAACGGTGAAGCCCAACGACGTGAACGATGCCGGCGGACTCGCGCCCGCCTCGGTGATGGACCTCGACAAGGCTAAATCGCTCGTGGAGAGCGCACAGATTACTGGCGATGCCTCGCAGGACGAGCAGTTGCGTCCGCAGTTGCAGGAAATGGTCGGCCAGTTCCGCCAGTATTTCGGCAACCAGCCTATGACCAACGGTCCGGTCTATGTGGGCGTGCTTATCTTCGCATTGGCACTGCTCGGACTGATTGTGGTCAAAGGTTCGATGAAATGGGCTTTGCTCGCCGTAACCATCCTGTCGGTACTCCTTTCGTGGGGACACAACTTCGCGCCGCTGACCTATTGGATGATTGACCACTTCCCGATGTACGACAAGTTCCGCGCGCCGGCAAGCATCCTCGTAATCGCCGAATTTACCTTGCCAATCCTCGCAGTGATGGCACTCGAAAAGATACTCACCGAAAAAGACTTCTTCGCCAACCACTCGCGCGCCGTCTACATCTCGTTTGGCGTACCGATGGCACTGTGCCTCATCGGATGGCTGATGCCGAGTGTCTACGGTCCTGGGCTCAGCGTCTATGAGGTGGAAAGCATGAACGATGCCGTGGGCGGCACTGCCGGACTCGAGCAGCAGTTCTACGCCACGGTGTTCAACATCGTCAAGGAGGCACGCCTGGCGATGGTGTCTGCCGACTCCCTTCGCAGCCTTATCTTCCTCGTTGCCGGACTCGCCCTGTTGTGGGTCTACTTCAAGGGCAAGGTCGGTCGCAACGTCTTTGCCGGAGCACTCATAGTCGTGGTGCTCATCGATATGTTCCAGGTGGACAAACGCTATATCAACAAGGATATGTTTGTTTCCTATAAGGAAGACACTTCGCTGATGTTCATCCCGACCAAAGCCGACCAGCAGATACTTCAGGACAAGTCGTACTACCGCGTGATGGACCTCGGTAACTTCGGCGCAGCGACACCGTCGTACTTCCACAAGAGTATCGGCGGCTACCACGCAGCGAAACTCACCCGCTACAACGACCTTATCGACCAGATGATTAACCCGATGAAGAGTGCGTTGATCGGTCAAGCACAACAGGGCGAAATCGACTTGACAAAGGTTGATATGCGCGCGCTCAACATGCTCAACACCAAGTACATCAAGATAGGCGACGAGTTCGTTATGGAGAACCCCGACGCACTCGGCAACGCATGGCTCGTTAGCGATGTGGAATTTGTCAACGGCGCAGATGCCGAGATGGCGGCTCTCAAGAAAGCCGACCCGGCAGTCAAGGCTGTTGCCGACAGCAAGTATAAGGCAGCCCTCGGACAACCAGTGAAGAAGCAGCCGGGCGACACCATTGCCCTCTCCGCGCCCTATAAGCCCAACGAGTTGCGCTACAAAGCCTCGACCAAGGACGGCGGCATTGCAGTGTTCTCCGAGGTGTTCTTCCCGTGGGGCTGGACAGCGACGGTCGACGGCAAGGACACGCCAATCGCCTGTGTTGATTTCACTCTCCGCGGCATCCGTGTGCCGGCAGGCAGCCACGAAATCGTGATGCGCTTCGACCCTCAGTCAATCCACGCAACCGAGAAGGTGGCCTACGCCTCTATCGTAATTGTTTATATTGCACTCATCGTGGCACTTGTCGCTGCCGTTGCGGCTTGCGGCAAGAGAAAGGAATAGCGCAGTTTGGGCAAGTTAAGGAGATACTGCACGGCGCTCAAACGCTACCGCAAAAGCAAGGGATTTGGCATCCATTCGCCCTTTGCTTTCAGTTTCGTGCTCAACGTGCTGCGCGAACAAGCCGCTTACTATGCCTATGCCGACATCGAGGCGCGGCGCGATGAGGCGCGGCGCGTGAAGAAACTGCTTTGCGTGCAGAAGCCCAAGATGATTTCTGAAAAAAGCGCGCGGATGATGTTCCGCGTGGCAAACTATTTCAACCCTCAGAAAGTGCTCCAACTGGGGTCGAATTTCGGCGTGTCGGCGTTCAGCACGCTCCGCGTGTCAAGACGGTCGCGCATGTGGCTGTCGGGCGACGGCAACGGTCAGGAGGTGGCACTCGTGCTGCTTCAGGACCTGATTGAGCGTATCGACGTGTCGCGCACGAGTATGGAAGCCATCGGCGACTACTGCCGGGCTCTCGGCGACGACCGCCCTTATGTGGTGGTCAACAGGGTTGACGGCGCAGAAGCGGAGCCGGTGGGCGAATGGCTTACGGCGCTGGCGGAAAAGGATGCCGTGGTGGTGGTGCGCAACCTCCAGCGCGACGACATCGTTGCCGGGCTGTGGGAGCGACTTCTCGGGTCGCTCACCTACGGAATGACATTCTCCAACGGAAAGATGGGTATAGCCGTGATTGAGCGGAAACTGCCGCGGCAGAACTTCCAACTCTGGTTTTAGCGGCGCATCGTCTTCACGAATTGCCACAGAAACAACGCTCCTGCCGTGAAGAGCGACAGGCAAAACCCCATAAACACGCCATCTTTGCCGAGTCCCAGCGGAAAGCCAAGCAAATAACTGCCGGGGATACCTACCACAATGTAACTCACGAATGCAACCCACATTATCGACACCGTGTGCGAGATGCCGCGCAGAGAGTTGGAGAAGCCTATCTGTGTGGCATCGCCCAACTGGTAAATCATCAGCAGCGGAATGAGCGCGAATGCCGTTTCGGCAACCCTCACATCGTTGGTAAACATTCCTATCAGCGACTCTCCGAAGAAGTAGAACAAGGCGGAAACACAAACCACCATAGATAGCAGTATGTGGTAGCCAGACCAGGCAGCGCGGTTCACATTGCCGTAGTCCACACGACCGTAATAGTTCGCCTCACGGATAGCCATTGCCGCCCCGATGCTGTAGTAGAGCATAAATCCGAGTGTACCAATGGTGATAACCACCTGAAAGCTTGCCAACTCTACTGCGCCTATCCATCCCATCATCACGCCGCCGACGGTAAACGCACCTGTCTCCATTGCCATCTGCAACGATATCGGCAGCGAAGTCTTGGTGATTGAGAGTATCTCGCCGAAGCGCGCCCGCGCCGAGAAAAACGACCGCCGGATGCCTTCATACGCCTTGCCGCACATCAGAATGACGACGAAAACGACAACCATCAGTATGCGCGCGCCAAGCGTGCTGATGCCGGCGCCCAGCGCGCCCAGTTCGGGGAAGCCCAACTTGCCGTAGATGAGCAGATAGTTGAACACAATGTTGACGGCGTTGCCCGACAGAAGTATCCACATCCCCACCGACGGCCGCATAAGACTGTCGGTGAACTGCCGAAGAGCGTTGAAGATGGCGACAAAGACCATCGAGGCAAGTATCACAAGATAGTAAGGGCGGATGGTGGGCAGGAGTTCCGACGGCTGCCCGAGGCGGTCGATGAAGAAATACAGCGCGCCCATCACGACAGTGAGCAGCAGTCCCAACGCCACGTTGGCTATCAGCGCGTTGCGGAACTTATAGCCGATGCCGTCGGTGTCGCCGCGCCCGAACATGCTGCCTATTATCGGTGTGATGCCGTAGGAGAAGCCAAGGAGCGTGATGACCACGAGGTTGAACACATTGTTGACAAACGACACCGAAGCGAGGTCGTCCGTGCCGTAGCGACCCACCATTATTGTGTCGGCAAATCCCACGAGGATTATGCCCACCTGACCGATACAGAGCGGAATGCCGAGGCGAAGAGTGCCTTTGTAGTGCTTTATGTAGGACTGTTTCATCGTTTTCTCCATTTTCGCTGCAAAGGTAGTGCAAATTTCGTTTTCCATATAGCGTCGACAGTGGCTTTTGAGGCGGTATCGGTTTCTCTTTCAGCGATTTTTTTTGCGGTTATCTGTAAAGTGAGTAACTTTGCGCCACAATGCGCATTGATATCATAACAGTTTTGCCGGAAATGCTTGAGTCGCCGCTCAACTGCTCAATTCTCAAAAGGGCTCAAAACAAAGGGCTTGCGGAAATCGTGGTGCACGACCTCCGCGACTACAGCCTCGACAAGCATCGCCACGTCGACGACTATCCGTTCGGCGGCGAGGCTGGTATGGTTATGCAGATTGAGCCCGTGGACCGTTGCATCTCCGCCCTTAAGGAGCAGCGCAACTACGACGAGGTGATTTTCGTGACCCCCGACGGCGAAAAATTTGACCAGAAGATGGCAAACACGCTGTCGCTGTCGGAAAACCTCATCATCCTCTGCGGACACTACAAAGGCATCGACTACCGCATCCGCGAACATTTCATCACACGCGAAATAACAATCGGCGACTATGTGCTCACCGGCGGCGAACTCCCGGCAGCGATAATCACCGACGCCATAGTGCGGCTCATTCCCGGTGCTATCGGCGACGAGCAGTCGGCGCTCAGCGACTCGTTCCAGGACAACCTGCTCGCTCCGCCGGTCTATACGCGTCCTGCCGAATACAAGGGCTGGCGTGTGCCCGACGTGCTCCTTTCCGGGCACCAGGCGCGCATCGACGACTGGAAGCACGAGATGGCAATCAAGCGCACGCGCGAACTGCGCCCAGATCTTCTGGACGACTGGCAACAATAAAAGCATCTGACGTATGGGGCTGATAGCGAAAATATGGGACAAGGCAAAGCACTTCAACTTCTTCTTTGTGATAGTGCTCTGCTACGCCGTGTATATCACGTTTTTCTCCGACTACAACTACATCAAGGTGATGGAGTACGACTCGCAGATCCGCGACCTCAAGGCGCAGATAAAGCAGTGCGACGACTCGTGCGCCGTCTACAAGCAGCGGCTCCACGACCTCAACAGCGACCCGGAAACCACGGAGCGTATCGTCAGGGAGGAATACCAGATGAAGCGCGACAACGAGGACCTCTACATTGTTAACGAATAGACAAAACCAAATCCCAAAAGAAAATGAAACGAGAAGGATTTTACAACATACTTTTGTCGGTGGGCATGATAATCCTGCTGCTCACGGCTTTTCTGCCACTGGTCGACGTCAAGGCACCGTGGCTTCGCTACATCTTCGCCGTGGCGGCAACGATGATTGTGGTGGTGCGCATACTCCAGCGCGCATCGCGCCGCAAGATGCAGTTCAGTCTGCGTGTGCGCCGGCTCTTCACCCTGGAATTCTGGTCGGCAATGTGCTACCTGATTTCCGCGCTCTTCATCTTCTCCGACCCCTACCACAGCACGTGGCTGGGATTTCTTACTGCGGGCGCAGTGGTGCAGATTTTCTCGTCGTTTATGATTGACCGTCAACTCCGCAAGGAGCAGAAACAGTAGCAATGGGAAAGGGCAATGTGGTCGATAAAAAACATTAAAATATCAACGCCACAAGCAAAAGGCTCTAAAAACAAACGGTTAATTGAGTAGTAATTAGTATTTTTGTCCGTAAAATGGATTTGAGTCTAACAATAGACCAAGGCAATTCGTCGGCCAAGGTGTCGCTCTTCGCCGGGGAAAAGTTGTTGCGGTCATGCCGCTTCGACAACCTCACGGGAGAGGACATCGACAAGGTGCTCAAGGGCTACCCTGTGGCGAAGGCCATATACTCGTCGGTGGTGGGCAACGACAAGCAGATTGAAAAACTGCTCACCGACAAAGGTGTGCGCACCTATATGCTCGACGAGCATTTGCCAATGCCGCTGACCATCGACTACGCCACGCCTTCAACGCTCGGCCACGACCGCATAGCGGCTGCCGTGGGGGCAATGACACTAGTGCCGGGGCGCAACTGTTTGGTGGTGGACGCCGGAACGGCTGTTACCTACGACTATGTGTCGGCTGACGCACATTTCCGGGGAGGCAACATCGCCCCGGGCATGACTCTGAGGCTGAAAGCACTGGCAGTGCACTGCGCGCAGTTGCCGCAAGTGCCCGTCGATGGCGACACGCCGGTGTTCGGCTACGACACGCCTACCGCCATCCGCTCGGGAGTGGTGCTCGGTATGGTTGCCGAAATCCGCTATCTGGCGAGTGCCATCGACAACCCCGTGATCGTAATCACCGGCGGTGACAGTCAGTTACTCGGTCAGAAACTTGGATGCGACATCATCGTGGACAGCGACTTGGTTGCAAAAGGATTAAACAGAATATTGGAATACAATGAAATATTTTAAGAAAATAACAGTTCTTGCGGCTATTGCCGTAGCGTCGGCAGGCTCGCTGCTGGCACAAAACCAGTCATCGCCTTATTCACGCTATGGCTACGGTTTGATGAGCGACTACGTTACAAGTGCGCAACGCAATATGGGTGGCGTTGGCGTGGCAATGGCTGACGGCCGTCAGATCAATGTGATGAACCCTGCCTCCTATGCGGCAACTGACTCGCTGACTCTGCATTGGGACATCGGTCTCGACTTCACGCAACTGCGCTCAAGCGAATCGGGCAACACCGGCAAGGCTTTTGGCGGCGGCTTGGACTATATGACAATGCAATTCCCTATCTCGAAATATATCGGCGGAAGCATCGGCCTCGTGCCTTACACCACCGTGGGCTACTCCTTCGGTAACGACCTGTCAACGTCGGATGACTTAACAGTTTCCAACACGGCATCGGGCTACGGAGGCATCGACGAGTTGTACATCGGTTTGGGTGCACGCCCAGTGAAGGGGCTCTCCGTTGGTTTCAACTTCGCCTACCAGTTCGGTACAATCGTCAACGACCAATACATCACGGCAAGCACATCCGCCGTATATGAGCAGAAGATACAGGTGCGCGACTGGAACGCCCTCATCGGCGTGCAGTACACGCAGAAGTTCGGCAAGAAGCACCAGGCAACGCTGGGTTTCACCTACTCGCCGAAAAAGACTATGCACGGACGCACATGGGGCATCAAGTATGACCTCTCGGGCGACGTGTCGTCGTCGACCGGCTCGACGAAGCCCGACACCATTGCCAACGTCCACCTGCAGGACCTCGGCTACAGCAAGCCTAACGCATACGCCGTAGGTTTGAACTATGTGTTCGACAACCGTCTCACCGTCGAGGCTGACTTTATGCTTCAGCAGTGGAGCAAAGCCAAATTCCCGGGTCTTCAGCGCGACAACTCTACGGAGGTGCTCTACCGCACCAAACTCGATGACCGCTACAAGGTGGCATTCGGCGCACAGTATGTGCCGAGTCTGCGCGGCAACTACTTCCAGCGCATTGCCTACCGCCTCGGTGCGTCCTACACTCGCGACTATCTGATGGTCGGCGACAACCACTTGAAGGAATACGGCATAAGTTGCGGTTTCGGCTTCCCTACCACGGCTCAGAAAACGGTGATCAACCTCGGTTTCGAGTACAAGCGTCGCCAAGCCACTCCGGCAAGCCTCGTGACAGAAAACTACTTCAACATAACCTTGGGCATCAACTTCAAGGAATTCGCATTCTGGAAGGATAAAATCCGCTAACGGCAGTGCGCACGACTTCAGTCATATTGTTGCTTGCAACCTTGCTGTCGTCGCTGTTGCCGTCGTGCAAGGAGGTGAAACGCGAGGTTGTCACAACACCGTCAAACCCCGACAGCATCGTGTCGATGCTCACGCGCGACGTGACTACGCTCATCAGCGACTCCGGCATGACGCGCTACCGCATCTCCACCAAGTTGTGGCTTGTCTACGACGAGGCGCGTCGACCAAACTGGCGTTTCCCCAACGGACTGTTTCTTGAGCAGTTTGACAACAATTTCAAGGTGGAAGCCACCATCCGCTGCGACTCGGCAATCTATTTCAAGGCGGAGAAACTGTGGCGGCTCGATGGCGACATCGTGATACGCAACGCCAAGAAGGAACTCATCGAAACCGAGCAACTGTTCTGGGATCAGGCTCTCCACGAAGTGCGTAGCGACTCGTTTGTACACATCGAGCGCGCCGACCGCATCCTTGAGGGCTACGGATTCCGCTCCGACGAGCAGTTGCGCAACTATATGCTTAACAAGCCTTCGGGCATATTCCCCATACCAAAGCGGCAGGAAACCACGCCTCCCGCCTAACCTTAACGGCAAACAAACAGAAACGATGGACACTACAACGGCTCTCATAATCACACTCGTCTCAATGGCGTTTTCGGCATTCTTCTCCGGTATGGAGATTGCCTTCATCACCTCCAACAAGGTGAGGGCTGGGGTGGACTCGCACAAAAAAGGACTCACGAGCCGCATCATCAACACCTTCTACCGCCATCAGGATATGTTTATCTCCACTATGCTGGTGGGCAACAATATTATGCTTGTGGTCTACGGCATCGGCATTGCCGTGCTCCTCGACCCGGGCATCCGCGCCGTGGTGGGCGACAACGATGCCTTGGTGCTCGTCTGCCAGACGGTCATCTCCACAGGCATCATCCTCATCACTGGCGAATTTTTCCCCAAGGCGATTTTCCGCATCAACCCTAACTTGTCGCTGCGCCACTGCGCCGTGCCGCTCTACGCCATCTATTGGGTGCTCTACCCCATTTCATGGTTCTCGTCATTCTTGTCGAGGGCGCTGATGCGTCTCTTCGGCGCTGAGACCACAGGACAGAAGACGGTGCTATTGACCGTAGGCGAACTCGACGACTACATCCAGCAGACCATCGACGACAAGGCCAAAAGCAAAAACGGCGACAAGGAGATTGAACACGAGGTGAAAATCTTCCAGAATGCGCTCGATTTCAGCAACACGCTGCTGCGCGACTGTATGATTCCGCGCAACGAGATTATTGCCGTGGAGGCGTCGTGCGACCGCGAGCGACTGCGCCGCCGATTCACTGCCACAGGTCTGTCGAAAATCATCGTCTACCGCGACGACATCGACAACGTGATAGGCTACATCCACGTCAACGAACTCTTCAATACCGATGCCGACTGGCAGAGCCGCATCAAGCCAGTGGATTTCGCACCAGAATCGATGCCAGCCAACACGATGATGCGCAAGATGCTGTCGGAGAAACGCAGCATCGCTATAATCGTAGACGAATTTGGTGGCACCGGCGGACTGGTGACGCTCGAAGACCTCGTGGAGGAGATCTTCGGTGACTTTGAGGACGAGCACGACAAGCGACGCATCGTGGAGGAGAAACTCGACGAACACACATACAAATTTTCTGGCCGCATAGAGATTGAGCACCTCAACGACAAATACCATCTCGACATCCCTGAGGACGACGAGTACCAGACGCTCGCCGGCTACATCCTTTTCTCCCTCGGACAACTCCCACAACAGGGCGACAATTTCGAGATAGGCAACCTAAAGTTCACCATCCTCAAAAAATCAGCCACCCGCATCGAACTCATCCGCCTCGAAGTAGCGGAGAAATAGAGGTTAAGGGCTTCGGTTGAGGGTGTATCAGAACTGACCGATGATGCTTGCATAGGGTGTGTCAAAAACTATCAGCGAAGGAGTGCGCCCCGGAGGGTGTGTCAGAACCGACAGCGAAGGAGTGCGCCCCGGAGGGGCCGCAGTATCGATAACCCCAGACTTCAGTCTGGGGGCAGGCTGACAACCAACAACTTGCACCCCGTAGTGGGTGCCGCCAGCATCAGACGATGCTCTGATGGTGTGGGCAGCGCCGCTTACAGGGCGCAATTTTTTATCTGCACTTCTCCACGGGCTGAAGCCCGTGGTTAGCAATACGGTGTACCTACGGCACGCTCTTCACTCTTCACTCACCACTAGCCAAGCCCCATCCCCGGCACGCTCTGCTCTCACCGATCACTTCCCCTGCTCCTCACCTCTCTTCCTCTCACTACTCACTCCCGCACACCTCTCACCACCTCTCACCACCCTCCTCACTCCTCACTCCTCTCTGACTAACCACACTACTCAACCTTCCACCCTATGCCGCCACGACTCATTCCACCCTTCGCTACCACTCCTCTCTCACACTCTCTGCGCTCTCACCGCTCGCCAAGCCTCATCCCCGACTCACTCCCCCTCACACACACTCTCTCACTCCACCACGACGATTTCGGCAAGACCGATAAAAAAGCGCCCCCGGGCGATGGTCGTCAGGGGGCGCTTTTTATGTGATTATGTCTTAGTCTTTCAAGTCAATCACGAGATTGAGTTCATCGAGTTGCTTCTGGTCGAGCGGTGCCGGTGCGTCGAGCATCACGTCACGACCGCTGTTGTTCTTCGGGAACGCGATGCAGTCGCGGATTGAGTCGAGTCCTGCGAAGAGCGATACCCAGCGGTCAAGACCGTAGGCAAGACCTCCGTGAGGCGGCGCGCCATACTTGAAGGCGTTCATCAGGAAGCCGAACTGCTCCTGTGCCTTTTCTGGGGTGAAGCCGAGGATTTCAAACATCTTTGCCTGCAACTTGGAGTCGTGGATACGGATTGATCCGCCGCCTACTTCAACGCCGTTGACCACCATATCGTAGGCATCGGCACGCACTGCGGCTGGATCGGTGTCGAGCAATGGCACGTCCTCGTCCTTAGGATGGGTGAACGGGTGGTGCATTGCCATCAAGCGTCCTTCTTCTTCGCTCCATTCAAACATCGGGAAGTCAACAACCCAGAGGCAAGCAAACTTGTCCTTGTCGCGCAGACCGAGTTGACGGCCCATCTCTAGACGAAGTTCGCAGAGTTGCTTGCGAGTCTTCATTGCGTCATCGCCGCTGAGGATAAGAATAAGGTCGCCCGGCTTTGCGTTGAACGCCTTTGCCATCTCCTGAAGCACTTCCTGGCTATAGAATTTGTCTACGCTCGACTTGACGTTGCCGTCAGCCTCAACGCGCGCATAAACCATACCCTTTGCGCCTACCTGCGGACGCTTCACAAACTCGGTGAGTTGGTCAAGTTGCTTGCGGGTATAGGTTGCAGCGCCTTCAGCGCAGATACCGCCGATATAAGCAGCGTTGTCAAACACTGAGAAGCCGTGGTCTTTCATAATGTCCATCAGTTCCACGAAGCGCATACCGAAACGCAAGTCAGGCTTGTCGCTGCCGTAGTATTTCATTGCATCGCTCCAAGGCATACGCTGGAACGGCTCTGTGAGTTCCACACCGCGGAGTTCCTTGAAGAGGTGCTTTGCCATACCCTCAAACATCTCGATGATGTCCTCCTGCTCAACAAAACTCATCTCGCAGTCAATCTGGGTGAACTCAGGCTGACGGTCGGCACGAAGGTCCTCGTCGCGGAAGCATTTCACAATCTGGAAATAGCGGTCGAAACCCGACACCATCAGCAGTTGCTTCAGCGTTTGTGGCGACTGCGGAAGAGCGTAGAACTGTCCGGGGTTCATACGTGAAGGTACCACGAAATCGCGTGCGCCTTCAGGCGTCGATCCGATGAGCATAGGAGTCTCCACCTCGAGGAAGCCCTTGCTGTCGAGATAACGGCGCACTTCCATCGTCATGCGGTGGCGGAGTTCAAGATTCTTGCGCACCGCTGCCCGACGGAGGTCGAGATAGCGGTACTTCATGCGGAGGTCATCGCCGCCATCGGTGTTGTCCTCGATGGTGAAAGGCGGCACCTCGCTCTTGTTGAGCAATGTCAACTTGTCAACGATAATCTCGATTTCACCGGTTGCCACTTTGGCGTTCTTGCTCGAGCGTTCCGACACTTTGCCCTCTACTTGAATTACAAACTCGCGTCCGAGGTGGTTGGCCTCTTCGCAGAGTTGGGCATCCACCTCGTTGTTAAACACGAGTTGCGTGATGCCATAGCGGTCGCGCAAGTCGACGAATGTCATGCCGCCCATCTTGCGTGAGCGTTGCACCCATCCTGCCAGTGTCACCGTTTCGCCGACGTTAGCCAAGCGAAGTTCTCCACATGTTTTTGTTCTGTACATATTGATATAGTGTATGTTGTTAAATTCGGTCTTGTCTGCCGTTGCAAAAGTAGTATTTTGGCGTGAGAAAAGCAAGAAAAGCAAGAGGCAGAACCTCACGGCTCTGCCTCCTCATAGCATATTATGAAAACTTTATTTAAAGGAATTGATTGTATTCACAATTAACGGAAGTTGACGATGTTGTTGTCAACGTCTTTTCCACCCTTAATCAACTGCCAGAAGTTGCTGCTTACAGCCTGGCCGAGTTGCTGCTGGCACATACCTGCCAACTGGCTGTCTTCAATCTTGTTGACTGCAGCGTTCTTCTTCACTACGCTGTAGACAAACAGTGCGTTCTCACCCTTAACCGGTCCGTAAACCTGACCAACCTTGGCAAACGGCACTTGACCATCGAGGGCTGCTTCTGCTGTAGGATAAGCGCCTACGCTCACTGCATCGACTGTGCGACCCATTACCTTTGCGTAGCCAGCCAAATCCTTAGCCTTGCCAGCATATTTCTTAGCGAGGGCATCTGCCTTCTTGTGGTTGCGTGCCACTGTCTCGCAGTATGCTTTCACCTCAGGATCGCTTACCGGGCGGTAGTCGCCATCGTATTTCTTTGCGAGGGCTGCCACTACGAGTTGGTCGTTGTCGGTCTGGATTGCCGAAACCTCACCTTCCTTGGCATCCTTGAAGAGCCATTGGATAAGTTTTGAAGTACCCTTAACAGAGTTGCCGAGCATTGCCTGGCTTGATGCCACTACGTCCGACATTGCTGTGTATGAGTGAGCCGCCTTGGCTGCGTTGTCGAAGAATTTCTGTGCAGTGTTGTTGCCGTCAACAAATTTCTGGAGTTCGTTGAGCAAGTTTGCACGGGTGTCCTTGCTTGGGTCAACCATATAGGAGATTTCACCGAGTTTCACGACTGTCTTGGCAGCCTTCTTCTCGAGCACCTTGCAGATTGATGCGCCCTGCTCGTTGGAATCAACCACGAAGTAGTTGTCGCCACCGGCGAGGATTTTCGCTTTCTGCTCGTCGGAGAGCATACCCTGCTGTGAAGCGGCAAAGATGTCCATCTCTGTAGTGTCGCATTTCACTTCCTTCACTGCCTTTCCGGCATTGAGGTCGGCAAGTGCTGCATCCTGTTTCTTCTTGTCGCCTTCCACCTGGGCTACGATAACCTTTACGGAGTCGATTTCCTGAGTCTTGGCAAGCAAGCGGTAGATTGTGCGGTTGTCACCTTGTGTAAACACCTTCGAAATCTGACCAACAACTGCGCCGGAATCAACAAACTGCTTTGCGTCCATACCGAGGCTTGAGAGGTCTTTCTGACGAACCGAGCGCTCGTTAATCGAGAGTTCAGAGAATGTGCGCACGCCGTCGAGACCCTGTGTAGCGTGGAGAGCAGAGTCAACACGAGCAAGGAGTTTGTCAGCCTTTGCGAGGTCGTCGGCAGACGGATTGATAGGCACTGCGATGTAGTATGCAAGGCAAGATTCCTCGTCAACTGGGAATTTGTATTTTTCCTGTTCGTAAACGGCTTTCACTTCGTCGTCGCTAACCTTGTAGTCGTTGTCGTTGACAGCAGCGTAAGGCAACGAAACCATCTGCACGTCGTAAGAGTTCATGCGTTGAGCGCGCATTGCCTCAATCTCAAGAGCGTTGGCTTGGATAGAACCGCGGAAAAGCATCGCAAACTTAGTTTGCTTGATCTGCTCCACTGCGTCGTTCTCCTTAGAGAGCCACCAGAGTTGAGCCTGTTGCACCTGCTCTGTAGTAAGACCAAACTGAGTCGGGTTGAAGATGATTTTGCGGATGTTCTGCACTGCCATCTCCTGAGTTGTTGCATTGTTGAGCAATGCGGCAGCCTTCTCGTTGCCGGCAAGGCTCTGTGCCAACTGACCGAGTGTCTGAGCGAACTCACGGTCGCTCATAGCCATTTGCTTGTACATGTAGTTTGACAACTCCTTGTCGGTCACGTCGATGCCGAGAGCGTCATATTCCTCGTTGAAAAGCGCTTCCTGAATCATCTGACCCAGCACTTGATTCTGCACCGTGGCAGCGTCCTGCTGCGAAACGTTTTTGTTCTTTTCTGTAAATTCGCTGTAGCGCTGCTGGAACGCCAAATAGTCGATCTTGTTGCCGTCGACATTAGCCACCGTTGTGCCGTTGCCAAAAATCGAACGGCTCGAGTTCAAGAAGTCACCGATGATAAATGCGACAAGCGCGGCACCGATGATGATGAGCAGAAGTACGGATCTTTTCCGGATTTTCTCTAATGTTGCCATTTATCTTATTTTGTTTTAATTTTTTCTCTACCTATAATGAAAAACTGCTACACGAAGTAGCACGCAAAGATAGTTATTTTTGCCAACAACACAATAACTTGCTGACATTTTCTTTGAAAATCACAGATTATGTCGTAACTTTGCGAGCGAAAATGTATAACCTTGTGGAAAAATTTGGCTGCTTGCAACCACATTAAAAAATGCTAAAACTGCGATTCTTCCCTCACGAATTCCCAGCAAATTTAGCTTCCACTTTAAAACAAAATGGAAAGATGAATTATCTATTTACATCTGAATCAGTATCAGAAGGCCACCCAGACAAGGTGGCTGACCAGATTTCCGACGCCATTGTCGACAAACTCCTTGCCTACGACCCTCAGTCGAAGGTGGCTTGCGAAACCCTCGTGACCACAGGTCAGGTTGTGATTGCCGGCGAAGTGAAATCGGAGGCTTACATCGACCTGATGGAAACCGCACGCCGTGTGATTAACGAAATCGGCTACAACAAAAGTGAATACAAGTTTGACGGCGAATCGTGCGGTGTGCTCAACGCCATCCACGAGCAGAGCGCCGACATCAACCGCGGTGTTGAGCGCGAAGTGGCTGACGACCAGGGTGCAGGTGACCAGGGTATGATGTTCGGCTATGCCTGCAACGAGACCGAAAACTATATACCTCTTACGCTCGACCTCGCCCACACCATTCTCCGCGAGTTGTCGGCAATCCGCCGCGAGCATCAGGTGATGACCTATCTCCGTCCAGACTCGAAGAGCCAAGTGACTGTAGAATACGACGAAGACAACCGTCCGGTGCGCGTCCACACCATCGTGGTCAGCACCCAGCACGACGAGTTTATCGCCGCTGCCGACGGCAGCAAGGCGGCTCAGGACAAAGCCGACCGCGAGATGCTCGACGCCATCTACAACGACGTGAAAACCATCCTTTTGCCTCGCGTAATTGCGAAGTTGCCGAAGGATATACAGGCAATGTTTGACGACAAGTTGATTCTCCACGTCAACCCGACTGGCAAGTTTGTCATCGGAGGCCCTCACGGCGACACCGGTCTCACTGGCCGCAAGATCATCGTGGACACCTACGGAGGCCGCGGCGCACACGGCGGTGGTGCATTCTCGGGCAAAGACCCGTCGAAGGTCGACCGCTCGGCTGCCTATGCTGCACGCCACATCGCCAAAAACATCGTTGCCGCAGGCGTTGCCGACGAGGCTCTTGTGCAGGTGGCTTACGCCATCGGCGTGGCAAAGCCTGTCAGTCTTTACGTCAACACCAACGGCACCTCGAAAGTGGGTCTTCCCGATGCTGAAATCTCCGCCCTCGTGAACCAGATTTTCGACATGCGTCCTGCTGCCATCGAGCGCCGTCTGAAACTGCGCCAGCCTATCTATCAGGAGACTGCCGCTTACGGCCACATGGGTCGCAAGCCAGAAGTCGTAGAGAAGACGTTCTACTCGAAGTACAACGGCGACAAGACCATGACCGTGGAACTCTTCACATGGGAGAAACTCGACTATGTGGACAAGATAAAAGAGGCATTCGTACTCTAAGCGAAACCCTCACAAATAAAAAAGATGTGCCACCGCCCGGTGACGCATCTTTTCTTTCATATACACTTCTATTTTTTCTTGACAACCACTCTCTTGCCACCAACCACGACACCGAAAAAGCGTAGGGGTTAGTGCCTGCTCTGTCAATGCATCAATTTTAATAATTTATTGTAAAAACTCCATTCCACCATTCCAAAATCAGCAAAATCGTCAACGCATTGACGATTTTACCGCACAGTCTATGATTTTTTTGGAATAGTTAAAACATCCGGGTTGACAAAAGCGCCCCGCAGGTGGCGTCGTGAGATGCCCAAGGCGGCACGGACATAAGACACGGGCACAAAAAAAGCGGGCGATTAACGTCCGCTTTTGAGCCTCTTGTCGGATTCGAACCAACGACCCCGAGATTACAAATCACGTGCTC
>CAVCEE010000003.1:0-156128 GCA_963601185.1 bacterium | reverse complement strand
CACCACACCACACCACACCACACCACACCACACCACACCACACCACACCAAACCAAACCAAACCAAACCAAACCAAACCAAACCACACCAAACCACACCACACCAAACCAAACCACACCAAACCAAACCAAACCATACCCCTCTCGATGCGACATCCTCTGATGGCGTTGGCAGCGCCGCCTACGGGGCGCAAGCCGGTGGATATTCCCTTTCCCCAGGCTGAAGCCTGGGGCTATCAACACAGCACACCTACGGCGCGCTCTCCCCTCGCAGACTCTACTCTACTCTACTCTACTCTACTCTACTCTACTCTACTCTACTCTACTTTTTGGGTGCCGCTCGCCTGCAGGGAGAGGCTTTCGGGGGCTTTCGTTGCGGAATTTCGCAGGAATTGCGCAACATTATATATATACGTTATTATTTTACGACGGATTTTAGTAAATTTGTCGGATAAACTCAATCAGCAAGATGAACGAAGCCAAACTTAGCCAACTGTATTTGCGCGACACTGCATTCCAAAACCTGATGCAGCGCCGGGTGTATAACGTTTTGCTGATTGCCACCCCCTACGATGCCTTTATGATGGAGGAAGACGGACGAATCGAGGAGCAGTTGTACTTTGAATACACCTCACTCAATCTTAGTTCTCCTCCTCGCGTAGCACAAGCGAGCAGTTACGAGGACGCACACGAGATGCTCGGCGCAAAATCGTTCGACATGATCATCGCTATGCCTGGCAACGATATCGGCGAAACATTCCGCGAAGCCAAGGTCATTAAAGAGCAATATCCCCACATACCGTTTATCGTACTCACGCCGTTCTCAAGGAGGGTGTCGAGAAGACTTGCCAATGAAGATTTCACAGGTGTTGACTATGTGTTCAGTTGGCTCGGCAACGTAGACCTACTACTTGCCATCATCAAGTTGATGGAGGACAAACTCAACAGCGACAACGACATTCTCGAGGTAGGCATCCAGACCATACTGTTGGTGGAGGACTCCGTACGGTTTTACTCCTCCGTCCTACCCCACCTTTATAAGTTCCTACTGAAACAGTCACTCGTGTTTTCCACCGAGGCACTCAACGAACACGAACAGATGCTGCGTATGCGCGGCCGTCCAAAGGTGATACTCGCGCGTACCTACGAGGAGGCGATGGAACTCTACCACAAGTACAACAACAAGATACTCGGAGTTATCACCGACGTTTCCTTCAGCCGCAACGGCGTAAAGGACAGGCAAGCCGGCATCAAGTTGGCAAAAGAGATAAAGTCGCTCGACCCGTATGTGCCTATCATTATGGAATCGTCGGAGACCGACAATGCCGTTTATGCGCGCGAAATGGGCGTTTCGTTTCTCGACAAGAACTCGAAGAAATTTCCCGTCGACCTCGGTCGCATAATCACCGACAACTTCGGCTTCGGAGCGTTTGTAATACGCAACCCAAAGACCGGCGAGGAAGTGATGCGCATCAACGACCTCAAGGAGTTTCAGGACAACCTGTTCAACATTCCTGACGAGTCGCTACTCTACCACGCTTCGCGCAACGACATTTCGCGGTGGCTCTACTCCCGAGCAATGTTCCCCATTGCCGAAATCATCCAGGCGCACCGCTTCCGCGAAATCAGCGAGGCGGCAGAGGTGAAACAGTTCTTCTTCAATCTGATTGTGAAATACCGCAGGATGAAGAACAAGGGAGTCGTTGCCATCTTCAAGAAAAACCGCTTCGATTACTATTCCAATTTCGCAAGAATCGGACAAGGATCGCTTGGCGGCAAGGGCCGTGGCCTGGCATTTATCGACTCCATAATAAAGAAATACCCCATCTGTGACAATTTCGAGGGCGCAACCGTCTCCATTCCGCGCACGGTGGTGCTCTGCACCGACATCTTCGACCAGTTTATGGAGGAGAACAACCTCTACTCCATTGCACTGTCCGATGCGCCCGACGAGGAGATACTGCAATGCTTCCTCAAGGCGCAGTTGCCAATTGCATTGAAGGACGATTTCTTCGCCCTGTTTGAGGTAATCGACAAGCCGCTGGCAATACGCAGTTCCAGCCTTCTTGAGGACTCCCACTATCAGCCGTTTGCCGGAATCTACTCTACCTATATGGTGCCGCACCTTACGGACAAGAACGATATGCTCCGGCTGCTTGGTGATGCCATCAAGAGCGTGTATGCATCGGTGTTCTATGCCGACAGCAAAGCCTATATGACCGCCACGAGCAACCTCATCGACCAGGAGAAGATGGCGATAATCATACAGGAGGTTGCAGGTGCAGAGCACGATGGCTATTTCTATCCTTCGTTTGCCGGCGTGGGACGGTCGCTGAACTACTATCCACTCAACGACGAGTTGCCGGAGGACGGTGTGGCTGAGATTGCCGTAGGACTTGGAAAATACATCGTTGACGGCGGACTGGCGTTGCGCTTTTCGCCGCGACACCCAGACAAAGTACTCCAGACCAGCACGATGGAACTTGCACTGCGCGACACCCAGACCAAACTCTACGCACTCGACCTCACCGATGTGGACAATGGTTTCAAAGTTGACGACGGATTCAACATAAAAAAACTTAACGTGAGCGATGCCGCCAAAAACGGCTCGCTGCGCTATATGGTATCGACTTTCGACGCCTACGACCAAGTGATTCGCGACAACGACGAAGGCAAAGGCCGCCGCGTGGTCACGTTTGCCAACATACTCAAGCACAAAGTATTCCCACTGGCAGAGATTGTAGACTTTATGCTGTCGGAAGGCGAAAAAGAGATGCGCCGCCCGGTGGAAATCGAATTTGCAGGATGCATCGACAAGCACGGAGAGATGAAAGGCAACGTCTACTGGTTGCAAATCCGTCCGATTGTCGACCGCAAGGAGATGCTCGACGAGAAAATTATGGCAACGCCCGACGAAAATCTGATAATGAAGACGAGCAGTGCCCTCGGCCACGGTATGATGGACAATGTGACCGACATTGTCTACGTAAAGCGGCAAAACTTCTCATCGCTCAACAACCCTACAGTTGCGCGCGAGATTGAAGCACTCAACAAGACATACACCGAAGCCGAGAAAGGCTACATACTCATCGGCCCCGGTCGGTGGGGTTCAAGCGACCCGGCACTTGGCATCCCGGTGAAGTGGGCAAACATCTCATCGGCGAGGGTGATTGCCGAGACTGCGCTGCCCGGCTACCGCATCGAGCCGAGCCAAGGCACGCATTTTTTCCAGAACCTCACCTCGTTTGGCGTTGGCTACTTCACCATCGACAACCAGCGCGGCGACCTGTGCGACTACGACTACCTCGACAGTCTGCCAGCAGTGAGCGAGAGCGACTATCTGCGCGTGGTGCAGTTCAAGAATCCACTGCAAGTGGGCGTTAACGGAAAGACCGGCTTAGGTATTATTGTAAAACCAAATGATTAGAAACATATATGTCGTTATTTGATAACATAAAGACGATGTTCGGCATGGATAGCGAGCCAGAGACCCCGGCAAAGGCCATCCAGTCGCACACACCATCGTATATCAACCCATTCAAGAAAGAAGAGCCGGCAGAACCTGCGGCTGAGCCGACACCGGAGAAAGACAGTGCCGACGTGGAGGCAGCCATCAGCGACGAGATTGTGGAGAAGGTAACCTCGGTGCTCAACTCATCGCTCCCGGAATATGCCCGCGAATGCATCGACAAAGATGCACAGGCGAAATATGTGAAATCGCTCATCGGCTCTGCACTGAGCGACTTTCTGAGCAATGTGCAGGTCACGGCTAAAGAGTCAGCGCGCCAGGAATGGCAGAAAGAGCGCATGGACCTCGCCCACAAGTCGGCGGAAACCGACAAGCAACTCAACGAATACCGCGCCAAGAGCGACGAACTGCGCAACCGTATGCAGAGCCTCGACCGGCAGAAAACCACCCTCAACGAGCGGATAATCTCGCTTGAGGCCCGTGTTGCCACCGCCGAAGCCGAGCGCGAGCAATACGAACTGGAGTGCAAGAGTCTGATGAACAAACTCAAAGTGGCTGCCGTCAGCGACGAGTCATTACAGTCGGCACAGACCGACAACAACGAGTTGCGCGAAGCCAACACCCAGTTGCAGCAGGAACTCGCCAAGGCGAAAGCCGATGCCGACGCCATCTCAAAAGAGGCAGAGGAGGCTCTCCGCATAGTGAAAGAGGAGTTGGAGTCGAAGGAAGCCCACATTGCCGAACTCTCGGCAAATACCGACACGTCTGCAATCAACGAAGACGTAGAGAAACTGACTGGCGAACTCAACACGGCGAAAGTGCAGATCAGCGAACTCAACGGTTCGATTGCCGCCCAGCGCGAAGTAATCAAGAAAGCCAAGACAGAGGCTGACGCGATGAAAGACGCCCTCGACAAAGCCAACGCCGACAACCAGCAACTGAAAGCACAGATGGGCAACAGCACTGCCGACAAGAACGAACTGCAACGGCTTGCCAACGAACTCTCGCTCCGCGACAACGAGTTGGCAGGGATGCGCTCAACGATACAAAGTCAGAACGACGAAATCTACGCGCTCAACGAGAAACTCAACGAGGTGGGCGACACCGCTAATCTGTCGCAACTGATGGCTTCCAACAACGTCCTCAAGGACCAGGTGGAGAAAATCACCCTCGAACTGAAGCAGAAGAGCCAAACCATCGACGATCTCAACGAAACCAAGCAGGAGATCACAGAAGTTTATGAGCGGCTGAAGAAGGAACTCGAGCGCAACAAGAAGCACTATTCCGAAAAGGAAGAAGAGTTCCGCAAGCAAATCGTGTCACTGACCGACAACCTCGAATCAGCCAACAACGAGATTTCGCTACTCAAGGCTGAGAAGAAAGTTCCGAAAAAGAAGGAAGCGGAAAAACCAGCAAGTCATCCCAAAGGAGTGTCGGCAATCGACTACAGTTCCGAGTTCAGCGACTGGCTGATGCCTACTCCTCCGTCCGACACCATCCCCATCTCGGCAGAGCCAGAGGTTGAGTTTGTCGTCGACGACCCGGTGGAGGAGGAGCAGCCAAAGAAATCCAAGCCAAAGCACAACCCTAACATCCCGGAGCAGATGGAACTGTTCTGATCCGCATACACCAAGATACAGACAGGGCTGGCATCCACTCGGAAGCCAGCCCTGTCTGTGTTATATCAAGCCATTCCGCTACGGCTGATGAACCGCACGGACGGCATATCCATGAAACCTCCAAAGAGAAAAAAGTTGAACCAGACTTTCATTGCACTGAAGCAAATCAGCCGACTTATCATCATCATACTTGTCCTTCGTACTTGCCCAATAATAAGAGGCCGTGCCAGAGTAGTCAGGGAAGAACAGCGCACCCTTATTGTTTTTACTTCTGAATTGCCAACCATAGACTCTATTGCCCGACGATGTGGTGCGGTAAGTTCTCGTGCGGGTACAGTTGTCCATCAACTCCTGAAAGTCAGCCTTCGTAGGCATACGGAACGATTCGCCCCATGTAGCAGTGGCAGCGTCGTCGGAACTTTCAAGAGTGAGAAGACCATCCACTCCAGTCGCATATTTCGTAACGTTGTCCTTCGTGCCGTCGCACCACTTGTAAGTGCTCCATTCATAGGTCGCTTTTGTTTTTGTTTCGCCCCATGAATACATATCGCCTGACTCCATATTTGTCGAAGCGCCGAGGTTGCAATCAGCCCAAAGGATACCGCTCGGCAAGGCAAGGTCAATCATTCTGTGACCGTCTATGTCGCGGTCAGAACCCTTCACATAAACCGGATAGGCTTCACTGTAGTAGAAGTCGCCGTGGTATTTCATATAAGTACGCACATAGTAAGTACCGGTATACAGGTCAGATAACGTCAAGTCGTAACTGCCGCCAAACACATTACCGGCAACAATACTATCGTTTGCTACGGTCGGTGTTTCAGTCTCCCTGGAATAGCAGATTCCTATCACCACGTCAGTGCCATTGTCCGCAAGGGAAAGCACATCATCGCCGTTGACCGTCACTTGACTCTTAACCTTGATTTCGCCTGCCGCCTCCGATTTAGGGTCGCACGTCATGGCAAACCATTTGGAGTCGGGATTAAAGGCGATATAGTTAACTCTGTTGGTTTTTATGCCTCTCAGCACACCAGCCTCGTCGACATACCAGAAGGTGCGTTGCGCCGACACTAACAGCACGACCATCGCCAAGCAGCAAACTGATAAAAATATTCTAAACTTTTTCATTGTCAATAATCTTAATAGTCATCAGAATTGATATGTGACACTGGGCGAACAGAGATACCGTAGACACGTTCCCAGCCTGTAGTGTTCTGTGCATACTTACCCTCGGCGTTAATCTCCATAAAGTTGGCACGCGTCAAATTTTCAGAATAGACCGAGTTACACCAATAATATCCCATAGTGTCGTAGTTCTTCAACGTTGTGCCCGACTTGCATCCTGCAACTGGGAGGAAAATCGAGTTGCCGTTTGTGGTGCTCGTCACCTTATATCCCTTCACAGTCTCGCCCTTTACGTTGATCATTGTGGTCCACGACCAGTTGCAATGGTCAATGAGTTCCTGACAGTCAGTCTCCGTAGGAAGCGAGCAGTTCTGGCTCCAGCGTGTCATGGCTGCATTGTCCTCATCCTCGAGAGTTTTAAGTCCGTCAGAGTCGTTGTATTTGTTCATTTTCCACGAAGATGACCCATCGCCGAACTTGTAGGTATCCGCAGCGTAGGAATCCTTGCTTTCATCCTCACCCCAAGCGAGATAGTCACCGGTGTCGGCAACAGTCACCGCGCCGAGGTTTGCCGTTGCCCAAAGCGTTTTGCTCGGCAGGTCGAGGTCGATGAAGCGGTAGCCGTCAATGTCTGAATATTTGTATTGAGTGCCCAAAATGTCAACACTGCTCGTTTCGCCGTAGTAGATATTGCCCGACAGCACTACATACGGGCGATAGTAGTAGGTGAAGCCGCTGTCCAGACCGCTCAACGTAAACTCATAGGTCTTGAACTCCGAGCCAAGCACCACCTTGCCGTCGTCGACTGTAGGCGTTGATTTCATGCTGCTTACGCAGAGTCCTACCTCCGGGGTGTTTTCAAACGCAGAGATTCCCTCAGTTGAGAGTTTAAGCGTAACCGACGCGGTGAACGACGACTGGTCGGATGCCGTAATTTCTCCATTCAGAAATATGAACGGCTCGGTGAAGTTGGCATAGTGCGGAGTGTTGTAGACAGTCAACTCGCCCGACATGCCCAGCAAAAACCAGTTGCGTGTTGTTGCTGTCTCGTCTGCAGAGGCAATAGGAGCCATTGCCGACAGGCACAACGCTAATGATATAATTTTTCGCATATCTTCTGTTTTACTTTCTGTTTTTCAATTTTATTTGTCAATCACCGGACGAATGGAGAGTCCCTGCCAACGCGCATCAGAAGTGATGGTCTGCGACTCGCTGCTGAATGTGAATGCCTGAGCCTCACCATCGGCCTGCGTCACGGTGCGCGAACTTGACCAATACTTGCCATACGTTCCAGCACCAATTTTTTCACCGCCGCTATAGCAGCCCGATGCCGGCAGGAAGATGTGAGTGTTGTACTTCTTGCTGGTCACATACAAGCCATAAACCACCTCACCGCTTGCAGCATCGGGAAGTTGCGTCCACGATGTTGTCACATAGTCAGTAGCAGTGAACAGTTCCTCTAGTTCTGCGGCAAGAGGCAGACGGCATGTTGCGCCCCACGCCACAGAGGCTGCATCGTCAGAACCTTCGAGTCGAACGACTGCATCGGCTGTGGTGTACTTCGTGTAAGCCGATTCTTCAAAGTACTTGTATTTGTCGAGCGAGTAGTCAAGTTTGTTGGAGGTTTCTCCCCAAGCCACAAACGAACCTTCGCCTATTCTTGCCGAAGCGCCGATGTTTGTTTCCGACCAAAGCACACCGCTCGGCAAGCCGAGGTCGATAAATTTGTGTCCGTTCACAACTCTGTTTTCTGGGGTGTTACCGTAAGTCTTGGCGTTCATCACGTCGCCGTAGTAGATGTTGTCATTAATCTTCACATACGGGCGGCAGTAGTAACTGGTGCCTGTCATCAAGTCAGATAGCACATATTCATACTCCTTGATTTCAGAACCTATCACGTCGCTCTTGTCTTCAATTGTAGGCATCATGTTCTCATCCGAATAGCACACGCCTACCTCCAAATTGTCAGTCACGATACTCTTCACTTCACCAGTCAGGCTCAAGCCTACTTTCGCGGTGAGACTGGTGGTGGTCTTCCCCTCCAGCGTATTGGTTACCGTCAACCAACTGGAATCGATGTTGAACCGCAGGCTGCTCACATCGGCAACCTTCTTGCCAGTCAATGCGCCGTTCTCGTCCAAAAGCCACACATACTGCTGCGCTGACACTGCCGATGCCGACAGAAGCATACCGCACAAGATTGAATATATCTTCACTTTCTTCATTGTTCTAAATTTTAACTTGGCCATATTGTTTTTTCGCTCTCGATAACCGGACGTATCGGCATTCCCACAAATCTAGAATACGAGTTAAGGTTGGCGTTATTGTCCTTATCAATCCAGAACCGATATGCCTCCGTCACCCTGTCGCTACGCAGGATACGAGTCCAGTACCATCCGCTATAGCCGACATCGGAGGTCGAGGTCTGGTAGTAGCCCACAGCCGGGAGGAAGATTGACTTGCCGTTTGGACCAGTTATGGTGTAGCCGTAAGTGGTCCAGCCCAGCGATGATGTTCTGGAACTCCACGTCCATGTGCAATTGTCTATGAGTTCTTGGAAATCGTCGGCTGTAGGAATCTGCCAGTATTCGCCTCTCAAGAATGTTGCTGTCTCGTCGTCGCCCTCAAGTTCGGTCTTGCCGTCAGTGTTGTTATACTTTGACATCGATGATGACCCATATTTGTAGTTATCTCTTGAGTATCCCAATTTGTTGGTTGTCTCGCCCCATGCAAAATATGTTCCAGGATCGCCTTCCACGCCTGCGCCGATATTTTCCGTTGCCCAAAGGCGTTTGCTTGGCAACCCAAGGTCAATGTATGCATATCCGTTCCACACATTGGGGTCGTGAGAGCCGTCGTGCGTACCTGTTGTTGTGATAGACAGGATGTCGCCGTAGAACACTTCTTCGCCTATCATCACCCACACGCGGCAATAGCAAGGCATTCCGCTGTCAAGACCCTTGATTGTGGCTGAAAATTCGGACTTTTCCAAATTAGTGTACTCACCCAATTCGATGTTGCCGTTGGCTTTCGTAGGCTTTGTGCTGTTACGGGCAAAGCATACACCCACTGTCGGCGTCTGGTCAAAACTCTTCAGTTCTGCAAGAGTTGACTCGATGGCGAATGAAAAACTCACTGAATTGTCGGTCGACGATTTTTCACCGTAAGTGATGGTGAACGGATTCTTGAAGAAGATTGTCCGATGAGTAAACACCTCCATCTTTCCGTCGTTGTCGATTACAAAAAGGCTATTCTGCGCAGACACATACTGCGAAACCAGAAATAAGCAACATAGCAAACCTAATGCTCTCCGCATGTTTTTGTAGATTTTAATTCCTTTAATATTAAATTTCAGAACATTGCATTCCAAGGCACAAAGTTACAACTAATTTTTTCACACCCCTAACAATTAGCAGGAAACTTTGCAAAAAGCATCATTTTTCGGCTTGAAACTAAAAATCAGTGCATAATTGGGGGAGGATGACATATTGGGTTGACGAGAGCGCCCCGACGGGGTGTCGCCAGCATTAGCCGATGCCAAGATATTAGAACGGATATCCGATTGCGATGTTGAGGGCGAGGCTGTCCTTAAATTTGGTCATATTGTAGTAGCCACTCTTGCCTGTGTCGTAAGGCAGGTGGAGGCCGACACCAAGGTCAAGGCGCACTACAATCATACCCATATCGAGGCGCACGCCAAGTCCTGTGCCAAGTGCCAGATCTTTAAGAAAATTCCGACCCAACTGACCACCAGGTCGCTGCTCGTCGTTGGTGAGAAGCCAAATGTTGCCGGCATCCACAAACAGTGCGCCCTTGAGCATACTCACCAGAGGAAAGCGGTATTCGGCATTCATCTCAAAGCGGAACGTACCGGTCTGGTCGTAGTAGCCGTTGTTGGCTGCCGCATCGCTATGGTAACTACCCGGGCCGATGCTCCTTACGGCGAACGCTCGGATACTGTTTGCGCCACCCACATAGAACTGTTCAGCGTAGGGCACTTCCTGCGAGTTGCCGTAGGCGTGGGCTGCACCGAGATACACGCGGCCAACAAGTCGCTGCTCGCCGACGATGCGCTTGGAGTAGACCATCTGCAACGTGGCTTTGGCAAACTGAGAGAATGGTGTGCCGAACATTTCTTTCTCTCCTTTCACTCCTGCAAGCGACCAGATGCCTGAAAAGAGGTTGCCGCCTTCGGTAAAGCCCACCTGCAAGGTGAAGTGCTGGTCGTCACGTCCCTTGCCGAAACCGCGGTCGTAGGTGTAGGTATAGCCGCATTTGGGGATGAACTGGTCACGGAAACTGAGTGCTATTGCTGGGTTCTCGTCCATCGTCTTGTTGAACTCTTCCGTCGTGGTGAGGAGTTTGTTGTATTTGAGGGCAAACAGCGTTACCTGGTTCTGGGAGTAGCGCGAGCCGCTCCAGTCGTAGGTCCAACCGAAGTCGAACTGCACCATCTTAAAGAATTTCGGGCGATTCATTATTGTTCCGCCAAGCGAGAAGCGCGTCCACGCCAGTTCGCGCTTGATAAACGGAATGAAGTGCGGTGCCAACAGGCGCGGGAATGCCAGTTCAGTCTGCAAGCCGAACTCATAGGAGTTGAAGTCGCTGCGTTTGCCGTCGATTTTGCCGATTTGCCACTCATACGAAGCGTCAAACTTTACCGTCAGGCGTTCGCCGCCGCCGAAGATGTTGCGGTTGAGCACCTGATAAGCCACACCCGGACCGAGGTAGTTGTTTGATTTCGACGTTAGGTTAGCCTCAAATTGCGTTTCTATCGGCTTGTCGAAATGGCACATTATGTCGAAGTCCAGTTTGTTGGTTTTCACCGAGTCGAGCGGAGTTGCACTCATCGTGATGAAATCGAAGATGCCAAGTCGCGACAGATAGGTCTGGGTGTTGGTCAACTTGCGCACATTCACGAAGTCGTCCTTATCGAAAGCGATGCACGACGGGATAAGGCTCTTGCGTAGGCGCGACGGGCGCATTCTCACAATCCGTCCCTTGTCGGTGACCATAGTGTCGGGCACGCCGCCATTATCGTTACGCATCACCAGTGTGTTTATCTCCCCTACCTTGTAACGCCACATCGCCTTTTCGGGGATATTGTCGGCATAGTCCACCTTCACGACCACCTTTCCCGGCACTTGGAGCGTGTCGGCAAGGAAAGTGATGTACTCCGGACGAAAATAGTAGTAGCCGTGGTTGCGCAGACGGTTGGTCACACGCGTGCGAGCCACCGACAGCGAGTCGTTGCAGATTATCGCCCCCACCGCCATATACTTGTCGCGCTTCATATACTTGTTGAGCATGGTGTTGAGTTCGGTGGTGTCTGGCAGATACTGTATCTCTTCGATGGTCTTCGGATGAGCAAGATGCACATAGTAGTTCACTCTCGCTTTCCGTGGATTCTTCTTGCTGTATTTCAGGTCGTAGGACGTGGTCGAGCCATAATAACCGTTCTTGCCAAGCATATCCTCCACCATCTTCATTCGAAGGTCGGGGCGAACGTCAGAAATGAGCACCGGCTCTTCGGCAAACTTTCTGTAGATCCACCCTTTCAAGCCCTTGCTGTCTGCCGGCCAATGGTTGTAGAGCCACAGTCCGATAGGCCACGGCGAGCGGATGTATGGCGAATAGAGAGAGTTGTTGGCTGGCACATTGATAATTTCGGCAATGTTGCTTGAGATGTCCGACGGCACGTCGGTGCTGTCGGAAGCAGTGACCGAAAGTTTCTTCACACCGGTGTAGAGCACATCGCCCTCGGCGAGTTTCGACGTAGTGGAGCACGCTGCAAGGATTACCAGCGATAATATGGAGAACAACAGTTTTTTCATTCCGTTACGCTTTCGGTTGTCTTTTTCGTTTTCCGTCTCGTCTGCCATACCTTGAAGAACTTGAACATATCGCTGAATGTGGCGATTTTCCGCTTCCACGTGAAGCCAGCGCCGTATTCAGTGATTTCGCCTTCAAGGATACTTTCATACTCCTTGTGGTAGAACAACTTGGCATTGGTTGTGCCGGTCTTGTTGAGTTTATATTCAAACGAGAGGTCGTTGAGCAGGTTCTGCGCAAGGTTGTCCTCTGCCGAGGCATCACTTGTGTAGTTGCCGCCCACTGCAATCTTGAAACGGTCGTCGAAGATGCTCTTCGACACCTTGTAGGAGTAACTCATCGCTTTCGTCACGCCGCTGCTCGTCATGTGGTCTTCCTGATCGATGCCTATCGACAGGTCAACGCCGGAGATGTTGCTCGCCGCCCACTTGTTGACCACCGACTCAAGGAAGGAGAACGCCATATTGCTGCCAGAGAGGTCGCCGGTAACGCTACTTGCGCCCGAACTGCTGCTGGTGTAGGAGTTATAGAGCAGGAGGTTCATCGCCTGAGTGGCACGCTGCTCGGCAGTCATACCGCTGAGTTCGTTGGCGATGGTCATATCTCCATCGGTATTGAGGTCGAACGACACGTTGAGCGAGTTCAGCGTGTTGCCCACATTGAGAATCACGTCAAACGGCACGGAGCGCGACCCTTGGTTGCCGCTGCTCACATTCACTTTCATCGCCTGTATGGCCTTGAGATTGAGCGTTGGGTTGAGCAGGTCGCCGTTCCAGATTATCGTGCTTCCGTCCTGGAATTTGAAGTTCTTTTCCGACATCATCGGCGGCGAATAGCGCACGAAGCCGCTGTTGATAGCGTAGCGACCGATAAACGTGGCATCGCCTTGGTCGTTCTGCGAATAACTGAGCATTCCCTCTCCGTCAATCTGCACTTTGTCCTTTCCGTCGGTGGAGAGGTTGACATTGAAGATTGCGTTAGGCTGCACAATTAGGGCTGCCTTGATGCGCATAGCATACGGCGGCGCAATGCTGTCGGTTGTAGCGGTGGTGTCGGCGAGATTGACAAACTTCACAACGTCTTCCGACACACTTTCGGTCAGTGCCACCGCACTTGACTGATAGATGTAGGTGAGGTTGGTACCAGCAAGGATGCTGACCGTGGCACGGAGGTCGAGTTTGTCGAGATTGCCTTTCATCGCACCGTTTATGTCGATAAATCCTTTTCCGTAGAGTTCTGCCTTGCTCTGCTTCTTTCCGTTGATAACCTGCACATTGCGACCTTTTAGGGTAAGGTCGGTGTAAATCTTGTCAACATCCATCGACAGGTCCACATGGCCGTTGACTTCTATCGAGTTGCCGTTTGCTCCGCGGAGTTGGTAGTTGTCAAACTTCACGCAACCGTTGTCCACAGGAATTTTGCGGCTGTCGAACGTAAGTGCCGAGCCGTAGTTCTGCAAGCGCACCTGTGCGGTGTCAAACTGCAAATATCCGTTGATAAGCGGCTTTTCAATCGGACCGCTCACTTTCATCGTTCCGTTGAGATGCCCCGTCACGTCGCCCATACCCTCCGGGATGAATGCACTCACGCGTGTTAGCGGCAGACGTGTGAGCGAGAGTTCCATATCGTAATTGGTAGTGGGCACGGTATCGTTAATCATTCCCTTCAGCGACATAATTTTCTGCCCGTCGAGTTCCATATCGGCGAGGGCGTAGGTTTTCTTGCCGTCGTCGGTCATTGCCACCTTGGCATCGAGGTCAACGTTGCCCACAGGCCGCTTGCCGTAGGTCATACCGTCGATTCTCATACAGCAGTCGCCCCAGTAGTACTTGTCGTTGAAGTTCACCTTTGCCGTACCGGCGAGCGACCCTTCAATCGGCGGAGCAAACGGCGAGAGCACGAGCCAGTCGTGGAGTTCGATGCCGGCGAGTTCCACATTGATGCCGTTGTGGAAATGTCCGTCACGGTCAGTGAAGAGTTTTATCAGACTCGTCGCGCCGCTGCGGATGGTCATATCGGCGCGGAAGAGATTGTCAGCAAGGTCGTACGACACATAGTTGCCGGGGTTGACCGTCCAGTCGCGGTAGGCTATGCGCGGGTCTACCGGGTAGATGCCCACAGTGACTATGCTGTCGGCAAGTGACGCATTGACGCCAAACTTAAAGCCTGTTTCGTCGTATTTGTCCACCTGCGTGACAAACACGTTGGCGTGGTTGGCTGCCATCGAGCCTTCTATCAAGCCAGTTTTCAGCAACTCGGAATTTTCGGGGCGGTTGTTCACACCGAGGCTATAGATCAGCGAGTCACACGAGGTGTGGCTCGTCATAGTGATTTCATCAAAACGCACGTCGGACACATCAAGGTTCTTCAGCGATGCCTTGATGTCCAGTTCCTCCTGTTTGGAGATGTCGAGGTTCAACTCGTCGTAGGTTGCACCCTGACCGGCAAGGTAGGACTGCACGATGTTGCGGCTCTTCGACGAGAAGTTGGCAGTGAACTGCGGCAACTTACTGTTGAGTTTCAGAAGATTGAGCCGCTGTGCAATGAGCATACTGTCAATCACCGGCAACACGTTGTTGAGCGAGTCGACCAAGGCATTGACACCCAGAGGCGTCTGGAAAGCGAACTTCATATCGTTGTTGCGCAGACGCATACCTGTATGGTCGGGGGTCGACTTGAAGCCGCAGTCGATGCTGTCCGTTCGGAAAGTGTTGCCCGGCAACAGAAGAAAGAGGTTTGATAGGCGCATATAGCCGGCATACTCCTCCTTTTCGAGGTTCACCAGTCCGGCACCCTGAATATCCATACCGCCCGACAAGCGGTCGGATGCCATATTCATCGCCACAAGGTCGATATTGTCGATGCGGCCGTCGAAGCGCACCTTGTATTCGTTGGGGGTCAACTCGCCGTTAAGGTTGAGTCCGAGCATCGCTTTCTCATCGTTCGATGCGATTACCACGTCGTACGCACCCTTGTCGAGTTCCGCCGACATTGAGATGTCGTGGTAGTCAACATTGTCGTAACTTGCGTGCTTGATGTCGGCAAGCAGTGTGGCGGTCATTTTGTAGAGGTCGTAGCCGCTGCCTTCAACGGTGAAGTCGCCGGTCACAGGGCCTACGCCGAGTGCTGGCATCACGCTCCGCACGTCGAGTCCTGCCAGTTGCAGATTGGCGTCGTAACTCTCTCGCTTCAGATTTATTTTGCCGTCGGCAACCATACTTCCGCCAGCCACCGTGGCGCGGATGTTGCCGCTCGCTTTCTCGTCCTTATAGTTCACCTTGCCCTTGAGCGCAACCACTGGCACATTGATGTCGGACGGCAGGTCGAAGGCTTTCTTAAGATAGTTTCCGCCGGTGAGTTTGCCGTCGATGTCGATAGCGCCGCTGATATACTCCGGCTTCATCACGTTGGCAAACTTGCCTTTCATTGAGATGTCGAGCACCTGCGGCACGTTGATTGCCACTTTCTTGATGTCTACGGCACTCATCGTTCCGCCAGCCTCAACTGCCAGACCTACGGTCTTCTGACCGAGCGATTTCCACAACGGTTTCAGCAACGGCATCACACGACCAGCATCGTTGAGCGAGATCTGCGATGTGATTTTGGCGTCTACCTTGGCATTGTCGTTGCCGCTGAGTGCAGATGCGTCGAGCCACGCGTCGATGCCGAACGACGACTCCGCCGTAGCCATACGGAACTTCTCTACACTGAGTTGCTTTTCGTCCATCGTCAGCAAGCCGGAGGTCGATGCCAATTTCAGGCCGCAACGCTCGTTGGCTGAGAGCATCGTGAGCGGCAAGCGGATGATTGAGCCGCGGTTGTACACGTTGTCGGCTGCTATGTTGATGCTGTCCAACTGGATATACGAGGCATCAAATCCCGGTGCAGGGCGCACTCCGCTCACGGCGTAGAGTGCCTTGCTGTCCGACAGTCGGAAATGGCGTGCCACAACTGTCCACGGAGCGGACGCTACTGTGTCGGCGGCAATGGTGTCGGCTGGCAACTGTGCCGTAAATGCGGCGGCATCCTTTTCCGTCGGCTGGTAATATTCTGCATCGAGTGCGGCAATGTTCAGGTCGTCGAGCCGCACAAGATTGTTTTTCATATTCACCGTCAGGTCGCGCAACTCGCCGTTGGCAATCTTTGCCGACAGCGACTCTATCGTCGGCATCATCGCCATACGGTAGTTCACGTCCTTCAGCGTAAGTTTGTCGAGGGTGATAAGCAAGGGAGTAGACTGCGTAGTGTCCTTCGGTTCTGGCTTTACCTTGCGGTTGTCGAAGTCGATGGTGGCATCCACGCCGTCGACGATTGCCTCGCCGAGGTCGATATGGTCGGACAGGATGCCGTAGCGGCTCTCCGACAGCACAAACGACCGCAGACGAGCGGTAAGCACCATCGAGGTGTCCTTGCTCACCATACGGTAGTACGCCTTATCAATGTCCACGCCACCCACTGTCACGTTGCCAGCAAGGATTGACATCAGGCGCACATTGAGGTCTACGCGGTTGCCGCAAACCATAGTGTCGCGGTGCTCATCGAGCACAAGCATATCGGCTACCGACAGCCTCAACGGAAACTTCAGCGACAGTTCGCCGATGCGGATGGTGTAGCCAGTCGATTCCGACACCTTTTCCTCTACAAAATTTTTCGCTGCGCGCTGGACGGCAGGAATATAAAGTATCGACGGCAGCAGGAATAGAATCACGACAAAAACAGCGGCTATCCTCAGGACGCGCTTCACCCAACTGCGCTTACGGCGCGCCTCAACAACAGGCAACTGCTGCTCGTCGGTGGTGTCGGCTGTTACTTTTTCCTCTGCCATCAGTCAATCTATTTTTTAATCACGAGCCAAGCCACAACGCATCCGTAAAATGCGCCGCCGGCATCGGCAATCAAGTCAAACCAATCTCCCGACCGTCCCATGTGCATACCCCACTGCGCCAACTCTATGAGTCCGCCGAAGGCGGTACACAGCAGGAATATCCAGCCAAGGAGGCGTGGCTTGTCGGCAATAGTCTTAGCACGCACAATGTCGCGATAGTACGACACTGCCAGGGCGAGGAACATCAGAAAATGCACCACCTTGTCAGCACCGACAAACATCGGAACGTGCATACTGCCCAACGGCCGTGGCACCAGCGTGAGATAAACCACGCCGAGAGTCACCAGAGCAGACAGTAGGAATTGAGTATGTTTTTTCTTAACCTCGTTCGGCATAATCGGCTTTATATCGTTACGCAAATTTATAAATATTTGCAAAAAGACACCAGTTCCGCCATAAAAAATTATGGCTTTGGAGTTTCTTCCTCGTTGTCGTCAGGCATCTGCCCGTCGGGCATAATCACGAAATCGCAAAGTTCGCCCTCGTTGTTCTCGAGTTTCTCCTCGGAGAGCACCACAAGGTCAAGTTTGTTTTTGTTGTTGTAGACAAGTCCCATAATCTTATTTGTTTTTACGCGACAGCCGCAGGATGAAATGCACGATTTCACCAATCCATGCCACCAGCGACGTCAACGCCATGATGATTACCCATTCCTTCACACTGAGCGGCACTACATTAAACATCTCGCCACCGAAGGTCACTATCAGTATCTGCCCCACTATTATCACTGCAGCAGTGGAGAAAAACACCTTGCTGTCGCGCAACTGTGCAAAGCCCGAACGGACTGTCTCAAAACTCTTGGCATTGAACAGATTCCAGAACTGGAGCATCACGAAGAAAGTGAAGAACACTGTCACGTCGTGCGCCGTCATATTGTCCTTCGCAAAATTGAAATAGTTGGCGAAATACGAAGCCACGGAGAACTGCATAAGGTCGCCGGTGTGGTCGTGCTTCAGATACTGCATAAAGCCGAACAGCACAAACACAAACGCCAGTCCTACACCGAGGATAAACCACCTCATCGCCTTGTTGATGATAAAATCGTTTATGTGGCGCGGTTTGTTGCGCATCACCGCTTCATTCGGCGGAAGCGATGCCAGCGAGAGTGCCGCAAAGGCATCCATAATAAGGTTCACCCAAAGCATCTGCGTCACTGTCAGCGGCGACTGCTGTCCGGTGAATGCGCCGACAAGCACAATCACGCACGCCACGAGGTTGACCGTGAGTTGGAAGAGGATGAACCGCTGAATGTTCTGATAGAGCGAACGTCCCCACATCACGGCACGCGTGATGCTGGCAAACGAGTTGTCCATAATCGTTATGTCGCTCGCCTCCTTTGCCACCGAGGTGCCGTCGCCCATCGACAAACCCACCTGTGCGGCATTGAGTGCCGGAGCATCGTTGGTGCCGTCGCCGGTCACTGCAACCACCTCGTCCTGCTTCTGGAGCAGTCCCACGAGGCGCGACTTGTCTGTCGGACGTGCGCGCGACATTATCTTTATGCGCTGTGCCGCCTTGGCTGCATCGTCATCGTTGAGGGCAGCGAAGTCAGGACCTGTTATGATGTTCGAGTCATTGTCCTCAGCATCGTTCCAAAGTCCTATCTGACGGCCTATCTCCTTGGCTGTACCCGGAGTGTCGCCGGTAACGATTTTAATTTTGATACCGGCATCGAGGCTCTCCTTGACAGCGGCAGGCACATCGGCGCGCACTGGGTCGGAAATAGCGACAATGCCCATAAACGTGAGGTTGTCGGCTTTGAGAGTGTCGCCGTCAACAACAGATCCGTCCACTTCCTGATAAGCGAAGCCGAGTGTGCGCATTGCTTTCTGCTGATAGCCTAGGAGCAGTTCGCGGAGGTGGTCTTTGGTCACACCGTCGGCAAAATTGCGGCAGCGGTCAATCACAATCTCCGGCGCACCTTTCACATAGACGATGCGTTTGCCTTTCTCCACAGCACTCTCCACAACGGTGGCCATAAACTTGCGCATCGTCGAGAACGGCAACTGCTCTATCACCTTGGCATTTTCACGATAGGTCTTGTAGTCAATGCCGTGGTCGTCGAGCCAGAGAAGGAGTGCGCCCTCCGTTGGGTTGCCCACCACTTTCGCCTTGGCTTCACTATGGTCGAGAAATGCCGTTGAGTTGACGGCTATTGCCTCTGCTATGAGGTTTGATTCTGCGTTCGAAGCATCGGGTGTCTGTTCCTTGCCGAGTGCGTCAAACTGCGTTTCGTGGATGCGCATCTGGTTTTGCGTGAGCGTGCCGGTCTTGTCTGTACAAATCACAGTGGTTGCGCCCATCGTTTCGCAGGCGTGCATCTTCCGCACAAGGTTGTTGGTGGCTAGCATACGGCGCATACTCAATGCCAAACTCAGCGTCACGCTCATTGGCAAGCCTTCCGGCACACTGACCACTATCAGCGTAACGGCAAGCATTATCGTTGTGAGGAGGTATTCAATGAAGTTAAACATCTCGAAGCCGTCGCCGTAGTCGTAGATGCACAGACGACCGATGATGATGAGTGCTCCGATGGTGTAACTTGCATAAGAAATCAGCCGCCCAAGTTTTTCAAACTGCAATGTCAGCGGTGTCTTCACGCCGTTGTCGATTTGCGCTGCCTCATAGACCTTGCCGTATTCGGTTGCATCGCCGATGGCATCCACAACCATCGTGCCGTGACCCTCTGTCACGGTAGTGCCACGCAAGGCGCGGTTGGACGGATAGGTAGCGTCTTTCTTGAAGTCGGCTTCTATATGCGTTTTCTTTATGACTGGCTCGCCGGTTAGTGTACTCTCGTTGATGCTCAGCGAAACGGAGTCGATGAGTGTGCCATCGGCAGGCACTTCGTCGCCAGTGCCGAGGATTACCACATCTCCCACAACGATGTCGCGGCGCGGCACTTGGGTGATGTTTCCGTCGCGCAGCACGGTCACTGCCACATCGTCGTTCATCTGGTTGAGCATCTCGAATTTCTTGTTGGCGTTCAGTTCGAGCACGAAGCCAATCACGGTGGCAAGCATCACGGCAAGGAAGATGCCGAGCGGCTCGAGGAAGGCTTTCCAGCCTTCATTCAGTCCGAAAGCCTCATAAAAGGCAATGCCGACCGAGAGGACAAGTGCCACGAGAAGAATTTTTATCAGAGGGTCGTTGAATTTTTCAACAAACTGACTCCATACGGAGGCTTTGGCTGGCGGCGTAAGCACATTGTTGCCATACTGTTTTTTGCTTTCCTCCACTTGGGCGCTAGTCAATCCCTTGGAATAGTCTGTTTTCATATTGTGTTATAAGTCGTTTCTAATTTGGGGTTCTGATTTCTAATTTCTGATGTTTGTGTTGTGGTCAAAGCGCAGACGGCGGCCTCTCACTGTCGTGTCGACATGACCTTGGTCAAACGCCAACTGACCGTTGACGTAGGTTTGGCGCACCGTGTTGTGGAAGGTGTAGCCTTCAAACGGCGACCATCCGCACTTGGTGAGGATGTTTTCCGTGCGCACCGTGAACGGCATGTTGCGGTCAATCACAACGATGTCGGCGTAATAGCCAGGGCGCAGATAGCCTCTTTTCACCACACCGAAGAGGTCGGCTGGCGCATGGCACATCTTCCGCACCACCAGGTCGAGAGGGAACACCCTCTGATGCACCAGTTCGAGCATAACGAGCAGTGAATGCTGCACGAGCGGCCCGCCGGATGCAGCCTTCAGGCAATTGCCTTGCTTTTCTCCCAACAGATGGGGTGCGTGGTCAGTTGCCACCACATCGAGTTTGCCTTGCAACAACGCTCCGCGGAGGGCGTTGCGGTCGTCCCACGTCTTCACCGCAGGATTCCATTTTATTAGGTTGCCCAACCGCTCATAGTCTTCGTCGGTAAACCACAGATGGTGCACACACACCTCTGCCGTCACGTTCTTGTCCGTCAGCGGACGGCTGTCGAAGAGTTCTAGTTCGCGTGCGGTTGACACGTGCAGCACATGCAGACGCGTGCCGTATTTTGCTGCCCACTCGATGGCTCTGGCGGTTGATTTGTAGCACACTTCAGTGCTGCGGATAAGCGGATGGAACTTTACCGGCAGTTCCTCGCCGTATTTTTTCAGATAGTACTCGCGGTTGCGGCGTATCAGTTGTTCGTCCTCCGAATGGATGGCAACGATAGCCGGCACTTCGGAGAAGATTCCGCGCAGGGCATCGCGGTCGTTGACAAGCATATTGCCGGTCGACGCGCCGAGAAAGAGTTTCACGCCGGGCGTATAACTGTAGTCGGTTGCCAGAAGGGTTTTCAGATTGTCGTTGGTCGCACCTATAAAGAAGCCGTAGTTTGCCACCGAAACGTCCTGAGCGCGGCGGTTCTTGGCTTCAAGGGCTTCAAGCGTCACTGTCGGCGGATTGGTGTTGGGCATATCCATAAACGAGGTCACACCGCCTGCCACTGCCGTTGCCGACTCGGTCGCAATATCGGCCTTGTGCGTGAGTCCAGGGTCGCGGAAATGCACTTGGTCGTCAATCACGCCGGGCATCACCAGTGCGCCGTCTACGTCGTTGCGCACGTCGCATTCTGCAATCAGTGCCGGGGAAGGGTCGTCCTCTGCCACGGCAGAAATCAAGTCATCGTCAATCACCACATAGCCACGAAACTGCTCTTCCTCGTTGACTATATCGGCGTTGTAGATTATCGTTTTCATAACGCTTCAGCCTACCTCTTTTTGGGATATTTCTTGAACCAACTGCCGATGCGCAACTGCAACACGCCAAACAGGGCTTCGCCAAAGATGCTGCTGTTCATCTTGCTAGTGCCGAGCACTCGGTTGACAAACACAATTGGCACTTCTTTTATGCGGTAGCCCATCTTGTAGGCTGTAAATTTCATCTCAATCTGGAACGCATAGCCCTTGAACTTGATATGATCAAGGTCGATAGACTCAAGTACCTCACGGCGGTAACAAACGAAGCCGGCTGTGGTGTCGCGCACATTCATTCCCGTGACTATGCGCACATAAGCCGACGCATAGTATGACATTATCACGCGTCCCATAGGCCAGTTGACCACGTTGACGCCCGACACATAGCGCGAACCGATAGCCACATCGGCATCCTTCGTGCAAGCCTCACGCAGTTCGAGCAGTTTCTTCGGCGGATGCGAGAAATCGGCATCCATCTCGATAACGTAGTCATAGCCAGCCTCGATGCTCCATTTGAAGCCCTTGATGTAGGCTGTGCCGAGACCCAATTTGCCGCTGCGTTTAAGCAGGTGCAGACGGTCGGGCCACTGCTGTTGCAGCCGTTCCACAATCTGCGCCGTTCCGTCGGGAGAATTGTCGTCGATAATCAGCACGTCAAACATCACCGGCAACGCAAACACTGCGTTTATGATGTTTTCAATATTTTCCTTTTCATTGTAGGTGGGAATAATCACCACACTGTCAGACCTGTTCATTACTTATTAGCTAATAACATTACAAAGATAGTGCAAGCCGAGAGAAAAGCAAAACAAACTTGTTTGATTTTGCGCTTCCGAGGCGCAGCCTATCTTATCAAGAGATAGTGCAAGCCGAGTGAAAATCGGCGCAAGGTGAGCGGAAAAATGAAACTCGTTTCAATTTTTCCCGAACCGCAGCCCGATTTATGAAAAAGCAAAACAAACTTGTTTGATTTTGCGCTTCCGAGGCGCAGCCTATCTTATCAAGAGATAGTGCAAGCCGAGTGAAAATCGGCGCAAGGTGAGCGGAAAAATGAAACTCGTTTCAATTTTTCCCGAACCGCAGCCCGATTTATGAAAAAGCAAAACAAACTTGTTTGATTTTGCGCTTCCGAGGCGCAGCCTATCTTATCAAAAGATAGTGCCGGAGGGCGTTTGCCACACCGTTGTCGTCGACCGTAGTGGTCACATAGTCGGCTTCTGCCTGCACTTCGGGAAGGGCGTTGCCCATAGCCACGCCGATTCCGGCATAGCGGAGCATCGATACGTCGTTGCCGCCGTCGCCAAACGCCATCGTCTCTGCCACGTCAATACCCATCAGCCCTGCCATCTTCTCGATGCCCTTTGCCTTGTCGGCACTTGATGCCGTGACATCGACAAACGTAGGATACCAGCGCGAGCCGTGGCTACCGGTTGTGCCTTGCATATATTCCGGCTCCTGTTCCTCTGTCACGAATGCAGTCATCTGCACGATGCCACCGGCGAGCAGTCCACTTATGTCGTCGCCCACTGGAATATCGGGCACGTTGAGCATTTCGCGCAGAGCATCAACGAGGGCAATGTCGGGGTTGCACAGCAAAAGGCCGTCAACACCCACCACGAGCAACATTGCACCCATTCGGTCGGCATTGGCTTTCATCGTCTTCACGTCCGCCTCAGGAATCGGGTCGAACGACGCTTTGCCGCCGTAGTAGCACCCTGCGCCGTTGGTAGTTACCAGTCCGTCGATGAGATGCTCGATGGCGGATAGGTTGTTTATCAGTTGTATGGGCCGACCGGTGGCGATGCACACCTTCAGTCCGTTTTTTTTTGCCTGCTCGAGGGCTGCAACTGTCGATGCCGGGATTTCGTGGGTGTTGAAACTCACGAGTGTGCCGTCGATGTCGAAAAACAACGCTTTTGTCATTGCAGCAAGTCCTCCTCGTCGTATTTCTGGAACAAGAAGTCGTTGTAAGGGAAACGCTTCATATGGATTTCCTTTGCCATCTCATAGAGGCGCGATTTCAGTTCGTCGATGTTGATGCGCTCGCGTGCCGAGATGAAGATGCAGTTGTCGTTCATCTTTGCCATCCAACTCTGTTTGAGTTCCTCCAGAGGGATATTTTCGCGAAGACGCGGTGTGAGGTCGTCGTCGTCCTTCTTTACATAAGTGAAGGCATCCACTTTGTTGAACACCAGTATCATCGGTTTATCCTTCGACTGGCAAACGTCCTGAAGTGTACGGTTGACCACCTCTATCTGCTCCTCAAACTGCGGATGGGAGATGTCTACCACATGCACGAGAATATCGGCATCGCGCACCTCGTCGAGGGTCGACTTGAAGGAGTCGACAAGATGCGTGGGGAGTTTGCGGATAAAGCCGATGGTGTCGGTGAGCAGGAACGGGAGGTTGTCGATAATCACCTTGCGCACTGTAGTGTCGAGCGTGGCGAAGAGTTTGTTTTCGGCAAACACGTCCGACTTGCTCAGCAGGTTCATCAGCGTGGACTTGCCCACATTGGTATAGCCCACAAGGGCGATGCGCGTGAGTTTGCCTCGGTTTTTGCGCTGTATGGATTTCTGCTTGTCGATGCTCTTCAGTTCCTCTTTCAGCCTCGAAATCTTGTCGAGGATGATACGTCGGTCGGTCTCAATCTGGGTCTCACCCGGACCGCGCATACCGATACCGCCTCGCTGGCGTTCGAGGTGGGTCCACATTCGGGTGAGTCGCGGCAGCAAGTACTGGTACTGCGCAAGTTCCACCTGGGTGCGTGCGGTTGCCGTCTGCGCTCGCTTGGCGAAGATGTCGAGAATCAAGTTTGTGCGGTCGAGAATCTTCACTTTCAGTTCGTTCTCGATGTTGAGCACCTGCTTTGATGTAAGGTCGTCGTCGAAGATTGCCAAATCAATGTCGTTGTCTTCGATATACTGGCGGATCTCTTCGAGTTTACCCTTGCCCACAAAGGTGCGCGGGTTGGGGTTGTCCACTCGCTGCAAGAAGGTCTTTTCCGACTTTGCGCCGGCAGTCTCGGCAAGAAACGCCAGTTCGGCGAGGTATTCCTTTGCCTTGTTCTCGTTCTGCGAGGGCGTAATCAGTCCGACGAGCACGGCGCGCTCGCCTACGTCTTCCGTTATTTTCTTGTTGTCAATCATTCGTCACTGTTTTCTAAAACAAGTCAGGGGAATCGCTCAGTCCGCGCTCCCCCTGACACTTCTACCTAAAATATAAACCTATTGGTCTGTATTCCTTTGTTCAGTTATTTCTTCTCCACCTTGTTGTAGCGTTCGTTGAGAATCTTTACAACGTCGTTGGTGATGTTAGGGATATTGTCGACATAGAATGTGGCTTCTTTCTTGAGCACCACTGAGATGCCTTTTTGCTTTGCCACTTCGTTCACGCATTTGTCGATTGAGTCTTGAAGCTGCTTCATGCTCAAGTTGTTCTCGCTGATATACTTGTTCTGCAAGTCGCCCAAGTGACGCTCTGCATCGTAGCCCATCTGCTGGTATTTCTGCATATCGGCCTTATAACTTTCCTCAGTGAGGTAGCCGTTGTTGCGTCCTTTGTTTTCAATCTCCGACTGGAAGCGCTGCAATTCAGAAGCCTTCTGCTGGCGCACCGATTCCAATTTGTTTTGTGCGCGTTGCTGCGCCTCGAAGATGTCCTTTGCAAAATTGTATTTGTCCAAAAGGGAGTCACTGTCAATGTATGCCATCTTTACGTCAGCAGCCACTTTGGCAGGGGTTTGCGCCGTAGTTTTGTTCTCCTTGTTTGAGCACTGGCAGAACAGGATGGCGCCAAGAAACAGCGTTGTGACTTTAATCACGCGTGTAATTTTCATTGTTTTATTTTCGTTTTGTTTAATTTTTCAGTTTCCTCACGATATGCGCAACCGATATGGTGCTTCCGCATTGCTGGATTGTCGTGCAAATGCCCCGACGGGAACTTCCCGTTTTTAACAAAAAGCACTTTCACGCCCAACAAAATGATACACAATGCTATAACAGCAACGGAAAGCAATACAGTAGGCATTTCGTCATTAATTTAGGTGCAAATATATGAAAATGAGGTTAAATTTTTCGCCTCTCTCAATTTATTTTTATACCTTAGACGGCGAATTAATTGATATTTAACAATATTTCAAGAATACAAGTGTTTAATTTTAAATTGTAAACAACTATGACCATCAATGATCTCGAGCCAAAAATCGTCTTTGGCATTTTCGATGAAATCACTAAGGTTCCCCGTCCTTCCAAGAAGGAGGGAAAAATCCGCGAGTTCCTGCTTGAGTTCGCCAAAAGAAACAATATAGAGGCCAAGACCGACCCTATCGGCAACGTGGCTATGCGCATCCCTGCAACCCCGGGCAAAGAGAACGCCCCTACTATCGTGCTTCAAGGTCACATGGATATGGTGCCTAACCAGACCAAGCCTGAGACCCACAATTTCGACACTGACCCGATCCTTACAGAGGTGACTGGCGAATGGCTTCACTCTAAGGACTACAAGACTACTCTCGGTGCCGACAACGGTATCGGCGTGGCTGCATCTCTTGCCGCTCTCACCGACAAGACTCTCGTTCACGGTCCGCTTGAGGCTTTGTTTACCATCGACGAGGAGACCGGTCTTACCGGTGCTAAGAACCTCGGCAAGGATATGATTACTGGCAACATTCTCGTGAACCTCGACTCTGAGGAAGAGGCTCAGATCTTCCTCGGCTGCGCCGGCGGTATCGACACTCTCGGCCATTTTGCCTACACTGACGCTCCTGCACCTGAGGGTTACGAGTTCTTCAAGTTCTCTATCCTCAAGTTCACCGGCGGTCACTCTGGCTCCGACATCAACTTGGGCCGCGCCAACGCCAACAAGCAATTGGCTCGTTTCCTCTTCAGCCTCTACCGTGCATACAACGACCAAGTGGCTCTTGCCGACATCAACGGCGGTGAACTCCGCAACGTTATCCCGGGCAACGCCTACGCTGTTATCGGTGTGCCTGCCGACAAGAAGGAAGACCTCCGCAAGCGCGTAAACGAGTTTGCCGCTACCATCGAGGAGGAATTCGGCAACATCGAGGGCAATCAGGAAATCAAACTCGAATCGGAAACTGCTCCTGCCATTGTTATCGACGCCGCTGCCGCAAAACGTGTGGTTTGGTGCGTGAACTCTATTCCTAATGCTGTAATCGCAATGAGCCGCCGCATCGAGGGTATGGTCAACACTTCAACCAACACTGCCCTTATCCGTGTTGACCGCGACAAGCACGTGATTACCATCACCACTTCGCAACGCAGCGAGGAAGAGAGCCGCAAGTTTGACATCGCAGGTCAGATTTACGCTCACTTCGAAATCTGCGGCGCAGAGGTTGAGCAAGGCGACGGCTATCCTGGATGGACTCCAAATATGGATTCCGAAATTCTCAAGGTGGCAGTGAAGGCTTACGAGGACCTCTACGGCATCACTCCTCTCTGCACATCGCTCCACGCCGGACTGGAATGCGGAAACTTCCTTGTCAACAATCCTAAACTTGATATGATTTCCTTCGGTCCTACACTCCGCGACGTACACACTCCTAAGGAGTCGATGCACATCCCGGCAGTGGACAAGTTCTGGAAACACCTCCGCCGCATCATCGAAATGATTGCCGACGAGAAGAAATAAGCATCTATAGCACATACACAACAGAGGCTGGACTCCACCGGGAATCCAGCCTCTGTTTTTTCAGTTCAGTATGCAATGCCGACCTCGCTATTATGGCATCGGATGATGCCGACAACACCGCTTACAGGGAGTGATAACTGCGGATGCGAAGGGCATTGGCAATGGCTAGCATCGCTACGCCAACGTCGGCAAACACCGCCGCCCAGAGGTTGGCGAAGCCAAGTGCTCCGAGTAGCATCACTATTATTTTCACGCCCAGCGCAAGCACTATGTTCTGCTTCACTATGCGCCGTGTAGCCTTGCCCACTCGCACGGCATCGGCGATGCGCAACGGACGGTCGGTTTCTATCACCACATCAGCGGTCTCCACTGCCGCATCGCTGCCGAGTCCGCCCATCGCTATGCCCACATCGCTCAAAGCCAACACGGGGGCATCATTGATGCCGTCGCCAACATAGGCTACCACTCCATCGTGGGCAGCCTTAAACTCTTCAAACTTCCGCACCTTGTCGGCTGGAAGGAGGTCGCCAAAGGCTTCGTCGATACCCACCTCCTTGGCAAAACGGCTCACAATGGCACTGCGGTCGCCCGACAGCACCGCCAAATGCTCCACGCCCTCGCTCTTCAACCGGCTCATTGCTTCAGCGGCATCGTCCTTAGCCACATCGGCGAGACTGAGACATCCGGCATAACTGCCGTCAACGGCGCAGCACACCATCGTGTCGACCACCGTCTTGAGATTGTCGGGGTAAATAATGCCTTCTTTTTCGAGCAAACGGAGGTTGCCTACAAGCACTTGGTGTCCGTCCACCGCCGCTTTCAGTCCGTAGCCAGCCAACTCTTCAACCGTAGTGGGTACAAGCGGTTCGATGCCACGTTGCCTAGCGGCTTCGGTTATGGCTTTGGCGATAGGATGGTTGCTGCCCGACTCTGCCGAGACTATGGTCTGCAAAAGTGCTGCATCGCTGATGCCGTCGGCGGCGATGCGCACCACCTGAAACACGCCTTTGGTGAGCGTGCCGGTCTTGTCGAGCACCACTGCCTTTACCTTTGCCATCGCATCAAGATAGTTGCCGCCTTTGAAGAGTATGCCTAGTCGCGATGCGGCACCGATACCGCCAAAATATCCCAGCGGAATACTCACCACAAGTGCGCACGGACAGGAAATCACAAGAAAGACGAGTCCACGGTAGAGCCAGTCGCTAAACGAGTAGTCAAAGCCGCCGAACAGCGACACTACCCACGGCAATGCCACTATCAAGGCTGCCAGTAAGGTGACCGCAGGGGTATAGATGCGTGCAAACTTGCGGATAAAGAGTTCCATCGGGGCTTTGCGCTCGGATGCATCGTCAACGAGGCGCATAATGCGGCTGAGGGCGCTGTCTGACTCCAGACGTGTCACCTTTAGGCGTACCACCCTGTCGGAGGCGATCATCCCGGCAAGCACTTCGCCGCCGGACTCTACGGTGCGCGGCACACTCTCGCCGGTAAGTGCGGAAGTGTCGAAAGCGGCACGCTGCCCTTGCAGCAGTCCGTCGAGGGGAACGCGTTCGCCGGTCTTAACCTCGATAATCTCTCCTACCCCGACCTCCGACGGCTTCCTTTCTACAATGCGGTCGTCTTCTACAATCATTACTCTTTCGGGGCGCACTGCCACGAGGGCTTTGATATTGTCGCGGGCGCGGTCCACGGCACGGTCCTGAAGCGACTCACCGATGGAATAGAACAGCATCACCGCTACCGCCTCGGGATATTCGCCGATGGCAAACGCGCCTATTGATGCCACAAGCATCAGCGTGAACTCGTTGAACACATCCTTCTCTCGCAGGTTCTCCCACGCCTCTCTTATCACAGGCACTGCCACCGGCAGAAACGCCAGCAGATACCACACTGCCGGCACCCATCTCCGAAACGCCGTCCACTCGCAGGCACTGGCAACAATTCCAGCCACAAGCATAGCCAACGACAATGCCTGCCATTGCCACGCCGTTCCTTCTTCCTCATGGCAGCAGCCATGACCTTCGCAACATTCGCTCATATCATTTATTTTTGTTTTCCACCGGCAAAGTTATGTTATCCCACTTGCAACATGGTTGCAATCTTGCCACCGGGAAGCGACTCGACAAAAAAAGACGGATGAGCGTTCGCCCATCCGTCCTTATCTATAAGAATCTTATTCAGATTAGTTCTGGAGTTTGAAGGTTACAGGGAGTGTGTACCATACGTTAACAGCCTGTCCGTTTTGCTTACCCGGAACGAATTTCGGGAGTTTCTTGCAGACACGCACTGCCTCGTTGTCGAGGTCGCGGTCAACGCTGCGTACCACCTTCACGTTACCGATTGAACCGTCCTTGGTTACGACAAATTGTACGATAACCTTACCTTGGACGTTGTTCTCGATAGCCATTGCCGGGTATTGGAGGTTGTTGCTGATAAACTTGTAAAGTTCTGCATCACCACCAGGGAACTTAGGCATTTGCTCAACGTGGGTGAACACTTCTTCTTTCTTCTTCTCTTCTTTAGGTTTCTCTTGAACGACCTCTTCCTTGTGCTCCTTGATGAGGCTCACGTCGTCAGAACCAGCCTGGGTAAAGGTAGACATCACAGAGTTGTCTTGCTTGATATCCTCGTTGGTCTTGATTTCGTTCTCCTCTTTAGGAGTATCTGTAAGGAGAAGTTCAGTCATCAACTGAGTGGCCAACTGAGGTTCTTCTGGTTTAACCTCCTCAATTTCCACTTGTTCAACCTCTTCTTCCTTCTCTTCTTCTTTCTCAGCCTCCATCTGTGCCAGTTTCTGCTGCTGAGCCAACAAAGCCCGTTGCTCTTCTTCGAGTTTTTGGGTTTTGTAAGCATCGTACTTCATATAACCGAAGATCAGCAAACATACAGCCACGAGACCGATAAGAACATAGCAGAACGCCTTGTTGTGGCGAGTTTCAGAGCCCTGACGCAATACGTATGCACCAAAGTCCTTGTTCTTACCTTCAAAGATAAGGTCGCGCCACTCTTTTGATGAAAGATCTACATCTTTTGCCATTTCTTTTGCTTTTTAAAATTCAACAATTAATCGACCAATCATCATTACTTCTGCAAATGATCCGGATGCTTAGCATAGAAATCATTAAGCAGAATAGAGTCGTTCTTGTTCAGCTTATTGATCTGAAAGGTGTTGAAACCATTGATCTGCATTTCGTCGAGAGCACTAACCAAGTTTACAAAAGAAGCATTGTCAGTAGCCTTAATCACAACAACAGGCTTGTTGTCGCGCTTAGCGTTAATGATATCTTCCTGTTTCTTCTTGTATTCCTGTTCAGTCATGCTACCCTTGCCACCATTGTATTCGGCTTCAAGTTTCTTGATGTCGTCCAAAACCTCTTTGTTGATCTTTTCGAGGACATCGCGGATATTGTCAACAACACCAGCATTAACATTGGTAGAATGATACTTTGTAGGCTCTTCAAGAGGAGCAATGATTGTTCCGCTTTCATCTACGCCCTTACCTTTGTAGTAGTAAACGTAGTTAGCGAGAATCTTGCCCGGAGCAACCTCACCGTTAGGGAGGGTTTCGCCTTTCTCACGCTTGCTGTCGACAATGATTGTGAAAGCGTTGTCGGCTTTAGCCTGAGTCATTTGGTCTTTGTTGGTGACCTTCTCGTTGGAAGGAAGCATGATGTTCAAAGTCTGAGACTTGAGCATCGTAGTACAAAGCATAAAGAACGTGATCAGAAGCATATTCATGTCGACCATCGGAGTGAAGTCAACGTGAATGTGCATCTTTTTCTGGGCGCCCTTTTTCTGCTTTCCGCCACTACTTTGTTCAATCTGTGCCATATGCTTAATCCTCCTTTTGTTTTAATGAGGTCATCAACGAGAACTTATTCATACTTAACGTTTGCAAGTTATCCATTACAACGTGAACAACCGAGAACGGAGTGCCTTCGTCAGATTTGATAGAAACAACTTTACCTTGTTTCATCAAGTCGTAGACTGTGCCGTCTTCGTCTTTAGAGCCGTCGCTCTTTGTAACGTCTGCCTTGAGTTGAGTTGCAAGATCGCGGTAAGCGAGCATCCAAATCTGGAACTCATTAGGGTTCTGTTCAAAAGTGCGGCGACCGTCGATTTGGATTGAGCCGATAAACTCTGGTTTGTCAGGGTTCATCGCCAAGTCTTGGTCGGCTGACGGTTTGCTCAACAATTCAGGCAGTTTTTTGAAAGGACAGCCGAACATATTGAGTTTTCCAAAAGATGCAACCTGCTCGTTTGTGAGGTTTACAGGTTGGTCTTTGTGGAGTTCGTTGTATCTGGACACTGCACGCTTCAATACTTCCATTCGTACTGTGTCGCTCGACATACTCTTTGATCCAGTGAACGAGATAAACACGTTTTCTTTCTGGTCAACAAGGACTGTAACCAAGTTGTTTGAAGGAACTGCTTCCTCCGAGATTGAAGACGGTGTTTTTACAGTTACTGGTTCTTTCTGCAAAAAGGTCGATGTCAACATGAAGAATGTAAGCAAAAGTACGGTCACGTCACTCATCGCAGTCATGTCGATGAGCGTGCTCTTCCTTTTGATTTTTACTCTTCCCATATTTCCTTAAATTACCTTATTTTACAGATTAGTGAGTAGCAGCAAACGTTTGTACAATTGAGAAACCGATTTCGTCAATTGCGTACGTAAGGTTGTCGATTTTGTTAGTGAAGAAGTTGTAAGAGATAACGGCGCATGCACCAGTTGCGATACCGAATGCAGTGTTGACAAGTGCCTCGGAAATACCGACAGACAATTCCATAGAGTCAACGCTACCACCACCAGCACCGAGGGCCTGGAATGACTTGATCATACCGAGCACAGTACCGAGAAGTCCGACGAGTGTACCGAGAGTTGTCATTGTAGCGACAACTGGGAGGTTCTGTTGCAATGAAGGCATTTCCAAAGCAGTTGCTTCTTCAACGGCCTGTTGCAATGAAGTCAATTTTTGCTCTTTAGTAAGGATAGTGTTCTTATCCATTTCTTCGTACTTAGTCAAAGCTGCAGCTACGACAGCAGCTACGCTACCACCCTGAGCCTTGCAAAGTTGTTGAGCCTTTGCGATGTCACCCTTAGTGAGGGCAGCCTTAATGTTGGCAACGAACTTAGAGATGCTACCAGTACCCTTTGCGCTTGCCAAAGCGATAGAACGCTCTACAGAAAGCACGATAACGGTGAGGAACAATGTTTGAAGAACTGGCACGATGATACCACCCATATAGACAGTACCGATAAGGTCAGTCGGTTTCCAGTGACCATCAGGGTTGTCAAGGAATGCAACCGATGCACCTGTCAAAGTTGTGTCGAAGTGCGCTGGGTTACCGAAGAGGAACAAGAACAAGCAAACTGCCACTACTGCACAGCAGACAATGACCAAGAATGCATTTTTAATACCACGAACTTTGTGTTCACCTTGAGCTTTTGCACTCTTAGCTGCCACTGGTTTTTGTGGAGTGGTGTTAGGCTTTTGAGCTTCCATAATTTTAATTAGTTGTTTTTTGAAATTAGTTAATAATATTTAGGTAATTTGATATTTTACTTCTATCTCACCCTCTATTTACTGGCAAATGTACCACAATATTTTTATTTCGCCAAAATAGCACGATTATTTTTAATTTCCGATGCATATTTTTAATTTCTTAAACGAAGAATTGTTGGATTTCGTATTTTTCTCACCCGACAAACCATAATAAACAACGATTTTTAGTAATTTTGGCGAATGATTTTAACCACAATATAATGCCTATACAATTGAAGATAAAGAAAGGCCTCGACTTGCATCTTCTCGGTGCGGCCACAGGGTCGGTGAGCCAACTGGACGCTCCGGTGACGGAGTATGCCATCGTGCCCGACGACTTCTGCGGACTTACGCCGAAGATGCTCAAGAAGGAAGGCGAAAAGATTAAGTATGGTGAAGCCCTATTCCACGACAAGAACCACACTGACATTGTAGTGACATCGCCCATGAGCGGTACGATTACTGCCATTGAGCGTGGCGCACGGCGAAAAATCGAAGCAATACGCATCAAAGCGGATGCCGAACAGGAGTATGCCACTCTCTCTAAAGAGGAGTTGAGTGACACCAAGGGTGCGCTCCTCAAATCAGGACTGTGGGCAATGTTCCGCCAGCGTCCCTACGGCACAGTGCCGTCGCCCGACGACAAGCCACGCGACATTTTCATCTCTACGTTCGACTCTGCTCCACTCTCTCCAGCCCACTCGCTGTTGCTTGAAGGCAACGAGGAGGCGTTCAAGAAGGGTGTGGAGAAACTTGCGTCGCTCACCGACGGCAAGGTGTATGTTGGATGCCGCGAGGATTTTGCACTGGAAGCACCCGATGCCGAGACTGTGATTGTAAGCGGTCCGCACCCGGCAGGCAATGCCGGCACGCAGATTGCCGCCATCAAGCCAGTGAACAAAGGTGAAGTGGTATGGACTATCGAACCGGAGACCGTCGTGAAAATCGGCAAACTCTTTGCCGACGGATATGCAGACCGTTCCTGCATTGTTGCCCTTACCGGCGAGATGCTCAACGAGCCGCGTTTCGTTGCCACAACCGAAGGTGCTTGCCTGGCTGAACTGCTCAAAGGCAACGTCAAGGACGAGGCTAACGCTCGAATAATATCGGGCAACGTGCTCACTGGACAGGCTGTGGGCAAGGACGGATTTCTCCGCTATCCTTACCGCCAAGTCACGGCAATCCCGGAAGTGCTCAACGACTGCGAGATGCTCGGATGGGCATCGCTGAGCGCGAAGAAGTTCAGCGCAAGCCGCACGTTCTGGTCGTGGCTCACGCCGAAGAAAAAATACCGCTTCGACGCCAAGGTAAACGGCGGCGAAAGAGCCATAATAATGGCTGGCGAATACGACAAGGTGTTCCCTATGGACATCTATGCCGAATTCCTCATCAAGGCGATAATCGCGCGCGACATCGACAAGATGGAGCAACTGGGCATCTACGAAGTTGTGCCTGAAGACTTTGCTCTTTGCGAGTTTATCGACACGTCGAAACTCGAACTCCAGCGCATTGTCCGCGAAGGTCTTGACTATCTCAGAAAAGAAATGAATTAACGATACAGACTGATGAAGAAAAAATTAAAACAATATTTCGACGGAATCAAGCCTCAATTCAGGCCAGGCGGAAAGTTTGAAAAACTACAGTCGGTCTATGACGGATTTGATTCTTTCCTGTTCACACCCAACACCACCTCAAAGACGGGTGTGCACATCCACGACAGCAACGACTCCAAGCGCACGATGATTATCGTGGTGCTTGCCTTGATGCCGGCTTTGATTTTCGGCATGTACAACGTGGGCTACCAGCGTTACCTGTCAATCGGGCAATTGCCTGAGTTCTGGGCGTCGTTCGCCTACGGCTTCCTTGCCGTACTGCCAAAGATTGTGGTTTCGTATGTGGTGGGCCTCGGCATCGAGTTTGCCTCGGCTCAGATTCGCAAGCACGAAATCCAGGAGGGCTTCCTAGTGTCGGGCATCCTGATACCGATGATTTGCCCTGTCGGTACGCCGCTGTGGATGATTGCCGTGGCTACGGCATTCTCCGTGATTTTCGTCAAGGAGGTGTTCGGCGGCACTGGCATGAACATATTTAATGTAGCGTTGATGACTCGCGCATTCCTATTCTTCGCCTACCCTTCGAAGATGTCGGGCGACAACGTGTTTGTTGCCGACCATTCAATCTTCGGTATGGCTGAAGGCTCAGTAATCGACAACTTCTCTGGCGCCACACCACTCGGACAGGTTGCCACCAACGTAGGCAACAGTCTGCATCTGTCGGGCATCACCGGCGCCGATATGTCGCTATGGGATATGTTCCTCGGTCTGATTCCGGGATCTGTCGGCGAAACGTCTACTCTGTTTATCCTCATTGGCGGAGCGGTTCTGCTGCTCACCGGCATCGCAAGTTGGAGAATTATCCTCTCCGTGTTTGCTGGCGGACTGGTGATGGGCTTCATTGCCCACGCATTCCCGAGCGCAACCTATCCGGGCTCGTTCCTCAACCCTGTTGAGCACATCTGCCTCGGCGGCTTTTCCTTTGCAGCGGTGTTTATGGCAACCGACCCTGTGACCGCCGCCCACACCAACACCGGCAAGTTCATCTACGGCTTCCTGGTGGGTGTCATTGCAATCCTGATTAGAGTCTACAACTCAGGCTATCCTGAGGGTGCGATGCTTGCCGTTCTCTTGATGAACGCCTTTGCACCGCTTATCGACTATTGCGTTGTTGAATCAAACGTACGCCGCAGAATGCGCCGTGCCAAACAAGATTAGAACTATGAACAAGCAAAGTAATACATACACAATCATCTACATCTCCGTTCTGGTGTGCATCGTCGGCGCAGTGCTGGCATGGGTGGCTCTCGCACTCAAGCCCAAGCAGGACGACAACATCAAGATTGACAAGATGCAGCAGATGCTGAGTGCAATCCGGATAACGTCGGACAACACCAACGCCATCGAACTGTACGACAAATATGTGGTGGACTCCTACATCGTCAACGACAAGGGCGAGAAACTCGAGGGCGAGGCCTTTGACGTGACCATCGCCAATGAGGTGAAGAAGCCCCAGGCTGAACGCCAGTTGCCGGTGTTTGTCTGCGAAATCGACAAGTCCACGAAATATATCCTGCCGGTCTACGGTGCCGGACTTTGGGGACCGATATGGGGCTATGTAGCAGTGGAGAGCGATGGAAGCACCATCTATGGTGCGTATTTCTCCCACCAAGGCGAAACTCCGGGTCTTGGTGCGGAGATCGCGAAACCCGCATTTGCAAACCAGTTCAACGGCAAGCACCTGTACAAGGACGGCGAATTCAAGTCGGTGTCGGTGATGAAAGCCGGCAAGACACCAACCGACGGATCTGACTATGTGGACGGCATTTCGGGCGGCACAATCACGAGCAAGGGCGTGCAGTCGATGCTTCAGTCGTGCCTGTCGTGCTACGATGCCTTCCTGAACAGTTTAAAACAGAATCAAAAATAAAATAGATATGGCTATACTCAGCAATAAGAATAAAGCAGTACTGTTCAACCCACTGTCGAAAAACAACCCTGTGGTTGTGCAGATTTTGGGTATCTGCTCATGCCTGGCTGTAACGGCAAAGTTGGAGCCGGCCATCGTGATGGGCATTTCGGTGATGGCGGTAACGGCATTCTCCAACGTCATCATCTCCCTCATCCGCAACACCATCCCCAACAACATCCGCATCATCGTGCAACTGGTGGTTGTGGCTGCGTTGGTGATTATCGTTGACCAATTTTTGAAAGCCTACAATTATGAAGTGAGCAAGCAGTTGTCGGTGTTTATCGGACTGATTATCACCAACTGTATCCTTATGGGACGCCTTGAGGCGTTTGCCTTGGCAAACAAGCCTTGGCCGTCGTTTCTCGACGGTATCGGCAACGGCATCGGCTACGCCCTGATCCTCATCATCGTGGCAGCCTTGCGCGAACTCCTCGGCTCTGGTACACTGCTCGGAATGAAGGTCATTCCACAGGCTCTCTACGATGCCGGCTACCAGAACAACGGCTTGATGATCCTGCCGCCAATGGCTCTCATCACCGTGGCTTGCATCATCTGGGTTCACCGCTCACGCAACAAAGAGTTGCAGGAGAAAGACTAACATCACAACATTTTGATTATGGAAAGTTTAAATCTATTTATACGCTCCGTCTTCATCGACAATATGATCTTTGCCTACTTCCTTGGCATGTGTTCATATCTTGCTGTGTCGAAAAACGTGAAGACAGCCTTTGGCCTCGGCATTGCGGTCACTTTTATGCTCGTGATTACCCTGCCTATCGACTACATCCTGGAGATGCACTTCCTGCGTCCGGGGGCTTTGAGTTGGCTGAGCCCTGAATTTGCTGATGTCGACCTGAGTTTTCTTAGCCTCATCCTCTTCATCGCCGTCATTGCCTCAATGACTCAGTTGGTGGAGATGGCTGTCGAGAAATTCTCTCCATCGCTCTACGCTTCGCTCGGCATCTTCCTGCCGTTGATTGCCGTGAACTGCGCCATCCTCGGCTGCTCGCTGTTTATGCAGCAGCGCGACTTCGGATCGGTCGGCACAGCCACAATCTACGGACTCGGGTCGGGCATCGGCTGGCTGCTTGCCATCGTGTGCCTTGCGGCGATACGCGAGCGTCTGAGTTACTCCAATATCCCTGCCCCTCTGAAGGGCATCGGCATTACGTTCATCATTACGGGTCTCATGGGCATTGCCTTCATGAGTTTCCTCGGCATCAAAATTTAAGACGATGATACTCTCAAACATAACAATTCTAACAAGCACGATACTGTTTTTCGCAGTAACGATTGTCCTTGTTGCCATTTTGCTGATTGCCAAGAAATATCTCTTGCCGTCGGGCAAAGTGGGCATCGACATCAACGACAAAGAGAAACTCGAAGTTGAAACCGGAGGCACGCTCCTGTCTACCCTTGCAAGCCAGAAGGTGTTCCTTCCATCGGCATGTGGCGGTGGCGGCAGTTGCGGCCAGTGCCGTGTGAGAATCACCGAAGGCGGCGGCGAGGCTCTCCCTACCGAGAAGGTGCATTTCTCTCGCAAGGAGATGATGAACAACTGGCATCTTGGCTGCCAAGTGAAGGTAAAAAACGACATGAAGATTGTCGTGCCGGAATCGGTGCTTGGCGTAAAGGAATGGGAATGCGAAGTTATTTCCAACAAGAATGTAGCAACGTTTATCAAGGAGTTTATCGTTGCATTGCCTAAGGGCGAGCACATGAACTTCCTGCCGGGCTCATACGCGCAGATTAAGATTCCTAAATATCAGATGGACTACGACAAGGACATCGACAAGGATTCCATCGGCGAGGAATATCTCCCGTCGTGGCAGAAGTTCGGACTGTTCGGCCTCAAGTGCAAGAATGACGAAGAAACTGTCCGCGCCTACTCTATGGCCAACTATCCCGAAGAGGGCGACCGCATCATGCTTACCGTGAGAATCGCCACTCCGCCATTCAAGCCGAAACCACAGGTAGGATTTCAGGACGTAATGCCGGGTATTGCTTCTTCCTACATCTTCACGCTCAAACCGGGCGACAAGGTGCTGATGAGCGGTCCTTACGGCGACTTCCATCCTAAGTTCGACTCAAAGAAAGAGATGATTTGGGTGGGTGGCGGTGCCGGTATGGCTCCTCTGCGCGCACAGATTATGTATATGACGAAGACTCTCAACACTCGCGACCGCAAGATGTCATTCTTCTATGGTGCGCGTGCGCTCAACGAGGTGTTCTACTTGCAGGACTTCCTCGCACTCGAGAAGGAGTTCCCGAACTTCAAGTTCCACTTGGCTCTCGACCGCCCGGACCCTGCCGCCGATGCTGCAGGAGTGAAATACACCGCCGGCTTCGTTCACCAGGTGATGTACGACACCTATCTGAACAACCACGATGCGCCTGAGGACATCGAGTACTACATGTGCGGTCCTGGTCCTATGAGCAACGCCGTGGTAAAGATGCTCGACGGACTCGGAGTTGACCCGGAAAGCATCAGTTACGACAACTTCGGAGGATAGCTGTCCTCATAGTCACAATAAAGCCGGCGGACAACGGTTTGGCATCATCGCCACCGTTGTCCGCTGGTTGTTTTGTTTGTCACCGATGCTAATTCAATGGCACCATGCGGTAGCCTAGACGCTTGAGTTGCACCGCCACGCCGAAGTTATACAGTTGGTGCAGACAATCCACATAAACGCGAAAGGCATCTTCGGTGTTGGGCTCGATATTCTCATTTTTCACCTTGTGGAGCAGATGCGACAACGTGCGCGAAGCGCATTCGCCAACAAGTGCACTCGTCTTCTCCGCCTGCTTGGCGTCAAGTTCAAGTACATCCTCAAGCACATAGTCGTCCAAGGCATCAAACCCACGTTCATCGCGCACCTTGACATAGAGATTCTCGACAATTGAGTATAGTTCCCAGTCCTTATCCCAAAACTGCGCCATCGCCATGCCCATAAACATCATCCACCCGAGCGAAACCGTGGGATAGGCATTAAACTCGCGCAATCCGTCCGGCAAATAGGCTTCGGCTATCTGCTTCCATTTCTCTTCCACATCGGGGCAGTCGGGCAACATCTCGTCAATCTCACCGAGCGAGAGCAGATAGTTGCGCAAATCGGTCTTTATCGTTTCAATCATTCAGCAATTCGTTTAATTCTTCACTAAGTTGAACATAGGTGGCAATCGGGCTGTCGCCGTGCATATACCGCACCACGCCGTCGGCAGAGCATACATACACCTGCGGGATGCTGCTCACGCCGAAGGTGCTTGCCACAGACTTGTCCGACTGTGCAGAATACGGCAAAGTCAGGCTATTTGTCTCCCAATATTCTGCTATCGGGGCATCTTCCTGTCCCACGCTTATCAGTATCACCTGCACCGACTTGAAATCGTCATAAATGCGTTGTAGCACAGGAAATTCCTGCTGGCAATCGGGGCAAGTGGTGCGGAAAAAGCAAATCAGCGACGGCTTGCCGCGTAGAGTACTGTTGTCCACCACCGTGCCGTCGCTCGTCACCACCGACAGAGTCGGGAGTTTGTCGCCCACAACCACTACCTTCCCCTCGTCTTCGCGTTTGTCGTTGATGCACGAGGAAAGCAGGAGCACTGCCGTCAATATTGTAAGTATTTTACGCATAGACTTACTGTTTCATTGATTCAACAACCGCTTCGGCGCATTTCTCGCCGTCCATCGCCGCAGAGACTATGCCACCGGCATAGCCAGCACCCTCGCCGCAGGGATATAGCCCCCGGATGCGTATGTGGGTCATCGTTTCGCGGTCGCGCGGTATGCGCACCGGCGACGATGTGCGCGACTCCACGCCTATCAGTATCGCCTCGTTGGTCAGGAAGCCGCGAGCAAAACTGCCGAACTTCCGAAATCCGGCTTGCAGACGCTTGCCGATAAACGGCGGCAGCCATTGGTCGAGTCGCGACGGATGGATGCCGGGAGCATAGGACGTGCGTGGCAGGTCGGCTGACGGCTTCCCTTCCACAAAGTCCTTCATCCGCTGAGCACCGGCGTTTTGCGTGCATCCGGCTTGTTCGAAGCAGAGGCATTCCAAATCGTCCTGAAATGCCATCATCTTCAGCACGCCGAACCTGTCATATTTTTCCTCCAAGTCCTCGGGATGAATTTCCACCACCATACCGGAGTTTGCCCAGCGCGAGCCGCGGTTGGATGGCGACATTCCGTTAACCACCAACTGGTTCGGTCCGCTCGCCGCCGGCACGACAATTCCACCGGGACACATACAGAAAGAGTAGACTCCACGACCGTCGACCTGCGTCACAAAACTGTACTCCGCCGCCGGAAGCCATTCGCCGCGGCCTTCTGGAGAATGGTACTGTATCTGGTCGATAAGATGCTGCGGATGCTCAAGTCGCACACCCACGGCAATGCCCTTGGCTTCGAGGTCTACGCCCTCGGCGTTGAGCATACGGTACACGTCGCGAGCGGAGTGCCCGGTGGCAAGGATTACCGGACCGTCAAACTCTCGTCCGTCGTGGCATTTCACGCCCTTAACCTCCTCGCTATCAAGTTTCAGCCCTGTCACGCGAGTGGTGAAATGCACCTCGCCGCCGCTCGCTATAATCTGCTCGCGCATGGCTTTTATCACCGCCGGGAGTTTGTCAGACCCTATGTGCGGATGGGCATCGATGAGGATATTTTCCGATGCACCAAACTGGTTGAATATCTGCAGTATGCGGTCTACCGAGCCGCGTTTCTTGCTGCGTGTGTAGAGTTTACCGTCGGAATATGCACCAGCACCGCCTTCGCCGAAACTATAGTTGGAATTTTCGTCAACTATACCCTTGCGCGAAATCTGTGCAAGGTCACGGCGGCGGTCGTCAACATTCTTGCCGCGCTCCACCACGATGGGCTTCACGCCAAGTTCAATGAGCCTCAACGCCGCAAACAGTCCGCCAGGTCCTGCGCCTACCACAACCGCCTGTTTCGCGCAACTCACGTCGCCGTAACAGTAAGGTGCATAACGAGCAGTGTCGGCTGGCATCTCGTCAATCCAGCAGCGCACAGTGAGATTGACCATTACCTTGCGCTGGCGGGCGTCGATCGACCGCTTCACGATGCGGTGCATCTTTATCCGGTCAACGGCTATGCGTCCGGTCTGCGCTATGCTCCGCACTATGCGGTCGCTGCTTGCTGCCGTGCGCGGGTCCACGCGCAATTGAAAGTCTTGTGTCATAATCTCTGTTGCTGGCTTCGTATTGCGGTCTTGCCCATCAGCAAGCCTTGAAACTCATATCCAGACCTTTCACCGAGTGGGTCAATGCGCCCACCGAGATATAATCCACACCACACTCGCCGTAGGCACGGAGAGTGTCGTAGGTGATGCCGCCCGACGATTCGAGTTCGCAGCGGTCAGCCACGATATCTACAGCCTTCTTCGTGTCGGCAGGAGTAAAGTTGTCGAGCATAATGCGGTCAACGTGACCTGTGGCAAGTGCCTCGTTCAACTCGTCGAAGTTGCGCACCTCAATTTCAATCTTCATGCCATCCTTATGGTTGGCCTTGATATACTCGTTTGCCTTTGTGATGGCGTTGGTGATGCCCCCAGCAAAGTCCACATGGTTGTCCTTCAGCAGAATCATGTCAAACAAACCGATGCGGTGGTTCATACCGCCGCCGATTCTCACGGCCTCCTTCTCCAACATACGCAGTCCCGGAGTGGTCTTGCGTGTGTCGAGCACCTTGGTCTTCAGGCCTTCGAGTTGAGCCTGATAGCGCGCCGTCATAGTGGCGATTCCGCTCATTCGCTGCATAATGTTGAGCATCAAGCGTTCCGTCTGAAGCAGTGAGCGCACACGACCCTCCACTACAAACGCAATGTCGCCCGGCTTTACGTGCGCCCCGTCGCCAATCATCACCGTAACCTTCAATTCCGGGTCAAACTTGCGGAACACCTTCAGTGCAATCTCCACGCCAGCAAGGATACCTTCCTCCTTCACCAGCAGATGCTGACGTCCCATCTCGTCGGCAGGGATACAGCAAAGTGTAGTATGGTCGCCGTCGCCTATATCCTCGGCAAAAGCCAAGTCGAGCAACGCATCAATAAGTTCGTCTTTAGTCTTCATATCAAAAAATTTACGATTCTACCGCAAAATTACAAATTCCCCTCCAAATTTCCGCCATTCCTCCCCGGCAACCGCATCCATTGTCGGCGTTTTTCTTTAACTTTGCAATATCAAAAAAACGAGATCTGATGAACGACAAACTGATAATCTACCAGATTTTTACACGACTGTTTACCAACAGCAACAAATACTGTGTGCCAAATGGCACCATCGAGCAGAACGGCTGCGGAAAGATGAACCGAATCACCGACACGGTGCTGGAATCGATAAAGGGACTCGGCATCACCCATGTGTGGTACACCGGACTCATCGAGCACGCCACCAAGACCGACTACTCGCGCTACGGCATCCGCCCCGACAACCCTCACATCGTGAAGGGCAATGCAGGATCGCCATACGCCATCAAGGACTACTACGACATCGACCCTGACCTCGCCGAGGACGTGCCAAACCGCATGAAGGAGTTTGAGGCTCTGGTGGAGCGCACCCACAAGTCTGGGTTGAAGATGATTATCGACTTCGTGCCCAACCACGTGGCGCGCCAGTACCATTCCGACGCAGCCCCATCGGGCATCAAGGACTTCAGTGCCGACGACGACACAAGCAAATTTTTCAGCCCCGACAACAATTTTTACTACATTCCGCGGCAGAAGTTCTCGCCGAGCATCGACCTCGGCGAGGGCGAAGACGCTTATGTGGAGTTTCCAGCGAAAGCATCGGGCAACGACTGCTTCAACGCCTTCCCCGGACAATACGACTGGTATGAGACAGTGAAACTCAACTACGGAGTGGACTACGGCGACGGTTCGCGCCATTTCAATCCTATCCCCGACACCTGGATAAAGATGCTCAGCATCCTGCGCTTCTGGGCGAGCAAGGGTGTCGACGGCTTCCGCTGCGATATGGTGCACATGGTTCCTGTGGAATTTTGGGAATGGGCAATCAAGGGAGTTAAGGAGAAATACCCCGACATCAAGTTTATCGCCGAACTCTACGACGTGAACATCTACCGCGACTACATCTACCGCGGCGGATTCGACTATCTGTACGACAAAGTGAACCTCTACGACCGTCTGCGTGGCATCCAGTGCTGCAACGTGTCGGCAGCCAAGATTACGGAATGTTGGCAGACTGTAGACGGCATCGGCAACCACATGCTCAATTTCCTTGAGAACCACGACGAACAGAGGTTTGCATCGAAGGAATTTGCTGGCAACGCCAACCTCGTGCTGCCGTCGCTCGTGGTGAGCGCAACCATCTCCACCGGCCCGATGATGGTCTATGCCGGGCAGGAACTCGGTGAGCGTGCCGAGGATGCCGAAGGCTTCAGTGGTCTTGACGGACGCACCACCATCTTCGACTATTGGAGCGTGCCGACACTGCGCCGCTGGTACAACGAAGGCAAGTGCAACGACACTTTGCTCACATCCGAAGAGACCGCACTCCGCGCGCTCTACGGCAAGGTGCTCAACATAGCAAAGGATGAGAAAGCAATCAGCGAAGGTCAGTTCTTCGACGTGATGTATGTGAACTACGACAACCCGTCGTTCGACCCTCATCGTCAGTACGCCTACCTGCGCAAAAACGGCAACGAACTCATCATCATTGCCGTGAACTTTGGCGGCGACACCCATTGCGACATCGTGATTCCACCCCACGCTTTCGACGTTATGGGGCTGCACCAAGGCTCTTACATCGCCACCGAACTCATCAGCGGCAAGCGGCAGAAAAAGGAACTGTCGGCTGTAGTGCCGTTCCCGACCGACATTGCCGCAAACAGTGCCGTGATGTGGAAAATCAAGATTAAACAGCAAAATGCTGCAAACAAGAAAAATTCTTGTACAAAGAAAGACCGGGATAAATAAAAAGTAGTAATTTTGCAGTCAAAATTCAGCAACAAAGCTATGAATACAAACTTGCCACCCTACAAAATTTTCTCAGGTACTAAATCGCGCTACTTGGCTGAGGCTATGTGCGCAGAACTCGGTGTTGAACTCGGAAAAATGAACATCCAACGGTTTGCCGACGGCGAATTTGAAGTGTCGTTTGAAGAATCCATCCGCGGATGCGAGGTTTTCTTGGTTCAATCCACATTCCCTAACACTGACAACCTTATGGAACTTCTGCTTATGATCGACGCAGCAAAGCGCGCTTCCGCAAAGTCGATTATCGCAGTTATCCCATATTTCGGATGGGCTCGCCAGGACCGCAAGGACAAGCCACGCGTTTCAATTGCAGCGAAACTCGTAGCCGACCTCCTCAGCACTGCCGGCATCGACCGCCTCATCACGATGGATCTCCACGCAGACCAAATCCAGGGCTTCTTCAACGTGCCGGTGGACCACCTCTACGCTTCGTCGGTGTTTATCCCCTACATCCAGTCGCTTAATCTCGAAGACCTCGTGATTGCAACCCCTGACGTAGGTGGCGCAAAGAGAGCAAACAACTATGCAAAATACCTCAACGTGCCTTTGGTGCTCTGCCACAAGCAAAGAGCCAAAGCCAACGTAGTCGAGAACATGACCGTTATCGGCGAAGTTGAAGGCAAAGACGTTATCATCATCGACGATATGGTCGACACTGCCGGAACAATCACCAAGGCAGCCAACCTTATGAAGGAAAAAGGCGCGAAGTCGGTAAGAGCACTTGCCTCTCACGCCATCATGAGCGACCCTGCATCGCAGCGCGTCGACGAATGCGCATTGACGGAGATTATCTTCTCAAACAGCATTCCTTACAGCGGCAGCAGCAAAAAGGTTACTACCCTTTCAATCGCTCCACTGTTTGCCGACACAATCCGCCGCGTACACGAATACAAGTCGATCAGTTCGCAATACTTGACAAAGTAAATTCTCTTTATAGTAAAAATTCCGAGCGAGGACAGGTCAATGCCTGTTCTCGCTTTTTTATTTTCGATTACAACATTTAAGAAATGTAAACATAAAAAGCGACACCATTTCACAGAATAAATCTTTAACTTTGAAATCAGATAAATACCTAACGTAATTACTAACCTAAACTAACATCATTATGAGAAAAATTTTTCTTTCTGTGATGCTCCTCTGCGGCTCAAGCATGGGGTTCGCACAACTGTTGGAGATAGGTTCCACCCAGCAAGTGGCACTTCCGGCAGGCGCGAAAGTCGACATTGCGACTATCAGTCCAAACGGCGACTATCTCCTCTTGTCTGACCAACAGAAGCAAGGTCTACAAAAGTTGGATTTGGCATCAGGACAGTTGACCACTGTCACAACAGCCTACGGCTCGGAATATGACGCCAAGATCATCGACAACGGAAACACGATCGTGTACCGCGAAAACCAGATAGGCAAAGACAAACTCAAGAAGCAGTCGCTCAAGTCGGTCAACCTGCAGAGTGGCGCAACAAGCACTATCGTTGACGCCACACGCGACCTTCAGGGCGTGGCTGCCAACGGCAACGTTGTCTACGCCGTGAAGAAAGGCAAACTCACAACCAAGGCGTTCAACAACGCCAAGGCTGACAAGGCTACACCGGTTGCCTACGTAGAGTACGGACAACTGATGGTAAACCGCAACGGCAAAGCCTCCCGTCTGTCGCCAAACGGTACAGAAGGACAAAGTTACCTGTGGCCATCAGTTTCGCCCGACGGCACCAAGGTGGTCTACTACCTTGCTGGCTCGGGAGCCTACACCTGCAACATCGACGGCAGCAACGTGCAGTTCCTCGGCACTCTCCGCGCACCGAAATGGTATGACAACAACATCGTTGTAGGTATGCTCGACCGCGACAACGGCGAGTATGTCACCTCATCGGAAATCATCGCCTACTCAGCCGACGGCAAAGAGAAGCAAGTGATTAGCGACGGTGAAACCGTGGCAATGTACCCAACCGTATCTGCCAACGGCGAAAAGATTGCTTTCTCCACTCCAAGTGGCGACGCGTACATTATTAATGTAAAAACCAAATAGACATGAAGAGCAGACTATTGATAGCATCCGCAATCGTGGCACTCACCTGCGGAACAGCATACGCCGGCAAGACAGCCGACCAAGTCCGTGTCTACATCAACCCAGGTCACGGCAGTTGGACAGGCAACGACCGTCCGTGCCAGACAATCGGCCGCCAGCCGTACAACATCGAGAATGTAGACACCACAGGTTTCTTTGAGTCAAACACCAACCTCCACAAGGGTTTCGCCCTACTCGACAAACTCGTGGCAGCAGGTGTGCCGTTTGACCGCACAAAGAACCAGACCAACGACAACCCTACGCGCATCGGCGCAGCGCTCGACCTCTCACAGCACATTGTGATGTCGCACGTCAAGGCAGGTCCTTATCCTGCAGCCAAAGGCGACGACAACGGTCCGTACAACCGTCCGCTGTCGGAAATCCGTGAAGAGGTGGAAGCCAACAACTTCGACGTGTTTATCTCCATCCACTCCAACGCAGCAAGCGAAGGATCGACAACCAATTATCCATTGTTCCTGTTCCGCGGCAAGGACGACGAGACCTATGCAGCAGGCGACAGCAAGGCTATGGCACAACACATCTGGCCGTATGCCTTCAGCAATGCCCAACAACAATGGTCTTACTACAGCCTCACCAACGCCAACGTGCGCGGTGACGTAGACTTCTATGGCAGTGGCTCAGAGACCGAAAACAACGGCACCAAGTATATGGGCTACCTCGGCGTGCTGAAACACGGCGTTCCGGGCTTCCTCGTTGAGGGATATTTCCACACCTACCAGCCAGCCCGCCAACGTGCGCTCAACGACGACGTTTGCCGCCACGAAGGTCACCAGTATGCCCGCGGTCTCATCGACTACATGGGATGGACGGCTGAAAAGACCGGTACAATCTACGGCATCGTGCGCGACCTGCACGAGAAGTTTACCGACGCTCTCTACAAACCGATGGCACGCACCAACGACGTGTACAAGCCACTGAACGGCGTGACCGTGAAACTCCTCAAAAACGGTGCTGAAGTTGCCACCTACACAACCGACAACGAATGGAACGGCGCATTCGTCTTCGACAACATCGAACCGGGCGAATACACCCTTTCTTATTCAGCCGAGGGCTACAAGGCAGCCACCGAGGAATATACCGCTCCGTTTACGGTAACGGCAAACGAGACCAACTACATCAGCGCATTCCTCGAGTCGGAAAGTTATGTACCTCCGACAGAGACCTATGAGAACTATCCTGACGAACTTTCAGGCAACAAGGGCTACGGCGTGCCTGAAGAGTTCAAGATGACTGCAAGCGAAGAAATCAGTCCGTTGGCAACTCAGTTGGCCGACAAGACTGTCCGCCGCCAGATTATCCGCAAGGGTCATCTCTATGTTCTTGCCCTCGACGCGGCCAACGAGCCTTACATCTACAATGTAAATCTCGCCGACAATTCGGTAACTGAAATCTCGACAGCCGGCACAACTCTCGACAACAACCGCGAGTTGAAGATTTCCGACATCGCCTTCACTTCCGACAACGTGCTTGTTGCTTCAAGCTACGGCGAGAACCAATACAGCGACAGTCAGATTGCCGATGGCGACGTGAGAGGCTCTGTGGCTATCTACAAATGGGCAAACGATGCCGACGGCATGCCTACAGGCGACCCTGCAGAGTGGTTCACATCGACCAACTCCGGCAACTATTTCAACGCTATGACAGGTCAAACCCTCGCCTATTCCGGCACATCGGATGAAGGTGCGGCTATGGTGACTGCACAGACAACAGGAAGCACGACCTCTATGCGCTTCGTAGAGTTCGGCATCGCCAACGGCTCATTGGCTTCAACCACCTACATCAACCAGACTATTTCTGCCGACTCTAACTACACGGCAAACAAACTTGGCACTGACTATCAGTTGGTCGTTTCTCCGCTCGCCGACAATCAATATGTGATTGACGGTTCGCTCACCAACCCGATTGAATGGCAAACAGCAAGCCAAGGCAAAGATGCTCCTCTGATGGGCCAAATCAACTCTATGTTGATGGACGCAGCAGAGAACGGCGCTACATTCTTCAAATATGCTGACCACAGTATGATGGTTACTCCGGCAATCGAAGACGGCAAGGTGACCGGCGTGAAACTGTTTGACGTGACCAACGGTTTCGACTACGCTATGGCAGTGAAGGCCACAGGCGCAACAGTCACTCCTTCAGAGGCATCCTATGCAACAGCCGTAGGTGAAGTGGTAACGACCAAGGACGCCGACGAGAAGATCATCGACGCCAACATCAACCTCTACCTCGTGCGCGACGGTAAGGTGACCACATTCACTACCGCTGGCGTTGACCAACCGGTTGTACGCTACGAATATGCCTACGACCTCGTGCCTGAAATCGGCGAAACGGAATCCACATTCTCGTTCAAGTCGACTGGTGCGGCTCCTGAAGCTGCAATCGTGTTCAAGAGCATTGAGACAGGCAACGTAATTGGCTACGCAAGTCTCGGCGCAATCGAGGAAGGCGAACAGTCGAAGGTCATCGACAACGATATGATTCCTGAAGGCGAAATCGCATGGGCTGTTGAAATCGCCAACCGCGGCGCAGCCAAACCTACAAAGGTTGCCACCGTTGGAGGCTTCAAGAAGGCTCGCGGCATTGTCATCGACAACACTCCGACAAGCAAGTTCTTCGGTCAGATTTACATTGCCAACTGTAATGCAAACGACAACTTCGAGAAGGGTGTCTACATCTTCGACCGCAAACTCAACCACAGCGAACATGCCTACGGCGTAAACGGCTACGTAGCAACCCACACGGCATCACCTTACCGCTTGGGCATCAACGAGAACGGTGTGGTATTCGTTTCCGACTGGAACGACCCGACTTCAGGCATCCGTCTGCTCGACCCGGCAAACCTCAACGCCGACCCGACAGCAGCTCTTCCTGAACTCTTCCAGTACGCTACTCGTCAAAGCGACGGCGGTTTGCTCGATGCAAGCGGCAACTACATCGGCGGCTCTACTACAGCTGCAGCCATCTACGGCACAGGTGAGGACACCAAACTCTACACCTTCGATGAGGACGCAAGCAACGTAATCTTCCGCTACGACCTCGGCACTTCACTCACTTGGAATACTGCTCCGTCAGCCAACCTCGGTCACAACATGATGGACAACACCAACGTGGAACTCGTACCTGACGGCAATGGTCTCTGGGTGGCACAAACCCGCGGTGCCGGCAACAACGCATCCAACTGCCCGTCATTTGTCTACATCGACAACGACGGCAACATCCTCTTCAACTCTGGATCTATTGCAGAAGACCTCTCCGGCACAAACGGCAGCGGCCTTGCAATCTCCAAGGACAAGAAGACATTGGTTGTAGCCGATGCCGACAGCAACTTGGCTGTGTTCAGCGTAACTTGGAACGACAAGACTCCTTCTCTGAAGTACGAATACACTGTCAAGACAGGCGGCACAATCACCAACCAGATGCAGTTTGACTACGCAGGCAACCTCTACGTGCTCAACCAAAACGCACTCCAGGTATGGTCATTGCCAACCGACAACGCTATCGTCGACACTCCTGCAGCAGAGACAATCACTGTACGTCTGGACGGCGTGAAGAACGTAGTTGCATCGGCAGTAAAGGTTTATCCTAACCCTGCTACCGACGTGGTAACCGTTGAAGCAACCGAGGCTGTTGAAAGCATCAGCGTCTACAACCTTTCGGGCGCAGCAGTCAACGCAAGCAGCAACATCGACGGCAACCGCGCCACTATCAACGTGAGCGACCTCGCAGCCGGTATCTACTTCGTGAAGATCAACAACGGTAAAGCCGTAAGAATCATCAAGAAATAAGATTCACTACAATCCTGTACAAAGGGCAGCCACAACTTGTGGCTGCCCTTTTTTTGTCGCCCGACAACGAGTTTTTAACAACAATTTGATATCAAAACAAGCAATTTAATTACGATTTCTTTTTGCGGTGTCGTTTTTTATGAGTAATTTTGCAGAGTTAAAAAGAAAAACTAAGATTAATGATACAGACTAATTCAATTTCTCTAAGCATTATTCTTCTATCCGGATCAATTATTATCGAGTCGGAGTAGAAGGGGTTTTGTTATGTGAGACGATTTGAATAGTCAACGCTACGAACCTTTCTGACAAACAAGAAAGGTTTTTTTATTTTTATAGGATTATGGACAATAAATTGTTTATCTTCGACACCACCCTTCGCGACGGCGAACAAGTGCCAGGCTGCCAACTCAACACGGTTGAGAAGATTCAGGTGGCAAAAGCACTGGAGCAGTTGGGAGTTGATGTCATTGAAGCAGGCTTTCCAGTGTCGAGCCCGGGCGATTTCAACTCTGTGATTGAGATTTCGAAAGCGGTTACATGGCCCACCATCTGCGCACTCACGCGCGCCGTGGAAAAGGACATAGACGTTGCCGCCGAAGCCCTGAAGTTTGCCAAGCACAAACGCATCCACACGGGTATCGGCACCTCCGACTCGCATATAAAATACAAATTCAACTCCAACCGCGAGGAGATAATCGAGCGCGCTGTGGCTGCCGTGAAGTATGCACGCCGCTATGTTGACGACGTGGAGTTCTACGCCGAAGATGCCGGCCGCACCGACAACGAGTATCTTGCACGCGTGGTTGAAGCCGTAATCAAGGCTGGTGCTACCGTTGTCAACATCCCCGACACCACGGGCTACTGTCTGCCGGCGGAGTACGGAGAGAAGATAAAGTACCTCATCGACCACGTTGACGGCGTGGACAAAGCCATAATCTCAACCCACTGCCACAACGACCTCGGTATGGCCACCGCCAACACGATGAGCGGTGTGCTCAACGGCGCACGCCAAGTGGAGGTGACAATCAACGGCATCGGCGAGCGCGCCGGCAACACTGCCCTCGAGGAAATTGCCATGATTATCAAGTGTCACAAGAACATCGATATTGACTGCAACATAAACACCCAGAAAATCTACCCCACAAGCCGTATGGTGTCGAGCCTGATGAACATGCCGGTGCAGCCCAACAAGGCCATCGTGGGACGCAACGCCTTTGCCCACTCTTCGGGCATCCACCAGGACGGCGTGCTGAAGAATGTGCAGACCTACGAAATCATCGACCCTCACGATGTGGGCATCGACGACAACGCAATCGTGCTCACCGCACGCAGCGGTCGCGCAGCGTTGAAAAACCGGCTGTCGATACTCGGCGTTAAGCCGTCGTCAGAGAAACTCGACCAAATCTACGAGGAATTTCTCAAACTTGCCGACAAGAAAAAGGATATCAACGACGACGACATACTCATCCTTGCCGGTGTGGACCGCACCAACAACCACCGCATCAAGTTGGACTACCTTCAGGTTACCAGCGGTGTGGGCATCCGCCCGGTGGCAAGCATCGGACTTAACATCAGCGGTGAGAAATTTGAGGCAGCGGCAAGCGGTAACGGTCCTGTCGACGCAGCCATCAATGCCCTCAAGCGCATCATTGAGCGCACAATGACCATCAAGGAATTCACCATCCAGGCCATTAGCAAAGGCAGCAACGACGTGGGCAAGGTACACATGCAGGTGGAATACAACGGCCACGTTTACTACGGTTTCGGAGCGAACACCGACATCATAGCGGCATCGGTGGAAGCCTATATTGATTGCATTAACAAATTTAAAGACTAAAATATCCTACACAGCAATGAACACTCTTTTCGACAAGATTTGGGACAAGCACATCGTGCAAACCGTCGACGACGGCCCTACTCAATTATACATTGACCGCCTCTACTGCCACGAGGTTACCAGCCCACAGGCTTTCGACGGTCTGCGCAAGCGCGGCATCAAGTGTTTCCGTCCGGACCAGATTGTCTGCATCCCTGACCACAACACTCCTACCCACGACCAGGACAAGCCTATCGAAGAGCCGATTTCGCGTGCGCAGGTCGACACTCTCGAGCGCAACGCCAAGGAGTTTGGCGTGGCTTACTACGGCATGATGCACCCAAAGAACGGTATCATCCATGTGGTCGGTCCAGAGAGAGGTCTCACGCTTCCGGGTATGACAATCGTTTGCGGCGACTCCCACACGTCGACCCACGGCGCAATGGGTGCTGTGGCATTCGGCATCGGCACAAGCGAGGTGGAGATGGTTATGGCTTCGCAGTGCATCCTACAAGCACGTCCCAAGACGATGCGCATCACCGTCGACGGCAAACTCGGCAAGGGTGTAACCGCCAAGGATTTGGCACTCTATATGATGTCGAAGATGACCACAAGCGGCGCAACCGGCTATTTCGTCGAGTATGCTGGCGAGGCTGTAAAGTCGCTCACGATGGAAGGCCGCCTCACGCTCTGCAACCTCTCTATCGAGATGGGTGCACGCGGCGGTATGGTTGCTCCCGACGAAACAACGTTTGACTACATCAAAGGCCGTGAATTTGCGCCTAAAGGCGAAGAGTGGGATAAGGCACTCGCCTACTGGAAGACGCTGAAGAGCGATGACGATGCTGTATTCGACAAAGAAGTGAAATTTGACGCTGCCGACATTGAGCCGATGATTACCTACGGCACAAACCCAGGCATGGGCACCGGCATCACCAGCAGCATTCCTTCGACCACAAACCTGTCGGAGGCTGAAAAGACTTCGTTCCTCAAATCACTTGACTATATGGGCTTTGCCCCGGAGGAAAAATTGCTCGGCAAGAAAGTAGATTATGTGTTTCTCGGCGCATGCACCAACGGCCGCATCGAGGATTTCCGCGCATTCACCTCGTTGGTGAAGGGTCACAAGAAAGCGGAGTCGGTTACGGCATGGCTCGTGCCTGGCTCGTGGGAGGTTGACCGTCAGATCCGCGAAGAGGGTTTGGACAAAGTTCTTGCGGAAGCGGGATTTGAGATTCGCCAACCAGGATGCTCTGCCTGTCTGGCAATGAACGACGACAAGATTCCTGCCGGAAAATATTCGGTTTCTACAAGCAACCGCAACTTTGAGGGTCGTCAGGGTCCCGGCAGCCGCACAATGCTCGCAAGTCCGCTGACTGCCGCCGCTGCCGCCATCACCGGCGAAGTGACCGACCCACGCAAATTTTTATAAACCGCTACAATCATCAAAGAAATGAAACAGAAATTCAACATCATACAAAGCACATGTGTGCCTCTTCCACTGGAGAACGTAGACACCGACCAGATCATACCAGCCCGCTTCCTCAAGGCAACCACCCGCGAGGGATTTGGCGACAACTTGTTCCGCGACTGGCGATACGACAAGCAAGGCAACAAGATTGACTCTTTCGTGCTCAACGACCCTAAATACGGCGGTCAGATTTTGGTTGCCGGCAAGAATTTCGGTTCGGGCTCGAGCCGCGAACACGCTGCGTGGGCTATCGCCGACTACGGCTTCCGCGTGGTTGTTTCGAGTTTCTTCGCCGACATCCACAAGAACAACGAACTCAACAATTTCGTGTTGCCGGTAGTAGTTTCGGAAGCGTTCCTCGCCGAACTCTTCGACTCTATCTTCGCCGACCCGAAGACAGTGGTTACCGTCAATCTCCCTGAGCAGACAATCACCAACGAGGCTACAGGTCACAGCGAAAAATTTGAAATCAACGGCTACAAGAAGCATTGCCTCATCAACGGCCTTGACGACATCGATTTCCTTCTCGCAAACAAAGACAAAATCGAGGACTACGAAACAAAGAAAGCATGAAAGGCTCTCTGATCGAAATAATGGACACCACGCTTCGCGACGGCGAGCAGACCTCGGGTGTGAGTTTCTCCAAGAGTGAGAAACTGAGCATCTTCCGTCTGCTTGTAGAGGAACTCCACGTGCCGCGCATCGAGGTGGCATCGGCAAGGGTTTCGGATGGCGAATTCGACACGGTGAAGCGCATCTGCGACTGGGCACGCGCAAACGGACACTTGGAGAAGGTGGAGGTGCTCGGATTTATCGACGGCGGACTTTCGGCTGGATGGACGGTAGAGACCGGTGCCACGGTAATCAACCTCCTCGCCAAGGGCAGCGAGCGTCACTGCCGCCAGCAGTTGGGTAGAACTCCCGACGAGCACATCGCCGACATCAAGGCGGAGATTGCCATCGCCGTGAAGAAAGGGCTGAAAGTGAACCTTTACCTTGAGGACTGGTCAAACGGCATCAGCCAATCGCCCGACTATGTGTTCAAACTTATGGACGCATTGCAGCACGAGCCGGTGGAGCGGTTTATGCTCCCCGACACGCTGGGCATCCTCGATCCTTACGACACGTTTGACTATGTGAAGCGTATGGTCAAGACCTACCCTGACGTGCGTTTCGATTTCCACGCCCATAACGACTACGACCTCGCCACGTCCAATATGTTTGCCGCTCTGAAGGTCGGCGCATCGGGCGTACACTGCACCGTCAACGGTCTTGGAGAGCGTGCCGGCAACACGTCGCTGTCGAGCGCCATCGCCGTGATACACGATATGCTCCACATGGACACCGGCATCGATGAGACGAAGATAAACCGCGTGAGCCACATCATCGAGTCGTACTCTGGCGTGGCTATTCCGCCCAACAAGCCTATCATCGGCGAATATGTGTTTACGCAATGCGCCGGCGTGCATGCAGACGGCGACAGCAAGGACAACCTCTACTCTTCGCATCTTGCGCCGGAACGCTTCGGTCGCACGCGCGAGTATGCCCTCGGCAAACTGTCGGGCAAGGCCAACATCCGCAAGAACCTTGAAGCGCTGGGGATGGAACTGAGCGAAGAGAACATCAGAAAGGTTACACAGCGCATCACCGAACTTGGCGACAAGAAGGAGATTGTAACGCCTGAGGATTTGCCCTACATCATCAGCGACGTTGTGAAGCACAGCAGCCACAGCGAGCGAATCAAATTGATTAACTACCAGTTGTCCACTGCCAAGGACCTCCGCCCTACTGCCATCCTGAAAATCGAGATCAACGGCAAGCAGTATATGGAGAGTTCGGTGGGCGACGGTCAGTATGACGCATTCGTGAAGTCGCTGCGCAAGATCTACCGAGGACAGCGCCGCCGTGAGTTTCCCCGACTCACCAACTATGCGGTCAACATTCCGCCAGGTGGACGCACCGATGCCCTCGTGCAGGCCACCATCCATTGGGAATACAACGGACGGACGCTTAAGACTGTAGGTCTCGATGCCGACCAAACGGAAGCGGCAATCAAAGCGACAATCAAGATGCTCAACATCGTTGAGGACTATATAGAAACAGTAAAAACCAACAAATAAAAACAATATGAAACTGAAAATAGCAGTTCTTCCGGGCGACGGTATCGGACCGGAGATAGTAGACGTGGCTCTCGACGTAGTAAAGGCCACTGCAAAGAAATTCAACCACGAACTGGAATACAAGAAAGCACTTGTGGGCGCATGCGCCATCGATGCTCTCGGCACTCCTTATCCCGAAGAGACCCACAAACTGTGTATGGAGTCGGATGCCGTGCTGTTCGGCGCCATCGGCTCTCCGAAATACGACAACGACCCGACTGCAAAGGTGCGCCCTGAGCAGGGGCTTCTTGCTATGCGCAAGCAACTCGGTCTCTATGCCAACATCCGCCCAGTGACCACATTCCCGAGCCTTATCTACAAGTCGCCATTGCGTGCCGACCTCGTTGAGGGTGCTGACTTTATGTGCATCCGCGAACTCACCGGCGGTCTTTACTTCGGCCGTCCGCAGGGTCGCAGCGAAGACGGACAAACTGCCTACGACACTTGCGTATATTCGCGCTACGAAATCGAGCGCATCGTGCGTCTGGCATACCAATATGCCGAGAAGCGCCGCAAGAAAGTGACGGTTGTCGACAAAGCCAACGTCCTCGCCACTTCACGCCTCTGGCGCGAGGTAGCCAAGGAAATCGCTGCCGAATATCCTGACGTGACTACTGAATACCTCTTCGTCGACAACGCCGCAATGCGCATGATTCAGTGGCCGAAGGATTTCGACGTACTCGTAACTGAAAATATGTTCGGCGACATCCTCACCGACGAAGGTTCTGTAATCACAGGCTCGCTCGGTATGCTTCCGTCGGCATCAGTAGGTATCCACACTTCAGTGTTTGAGCCAATCCACGGCTCTTACCCACAGGCAGCCGGCAAGGACATCGCCAACCCATTGGCAACAGTACTCTCTGCTGCAATGATGCTTGAATATGCCTTCAACCTCAAGGCAGAAGCCGACCTTATCCGCAAAGCCGTCGACGCGTCGATGGATGCCGAAGTGGTTACAGAGGACATCGCTGCCAAGGACGCAAAAGCCTACAAAACCAGCGAAGTGGGCAAATGGCTCGTTGACTACATCGAGAAAGCATAACAACCATAAACCTTTTTCACCTCAGTGGGCGCAGCATCTTGTTGCGCCCACTTTTTTGTGCGCTTTTGCAAAAATTGCTTCAAAAATGCCCTGTTTTTTAATATTTATTCAGCAAAAGTGGCAGTAAAGTTACCAAATTACACACCGATATAGTATCTTTGCATTAGTTAACAATGCACAACCAAAACTGCTACGATTCATGGACTATAATGCTTTGATTGATTTACTTGCGAAAGAATGCTCTTTCCGCCTTGATGACACCACTATGATGCAGTTCCTGCAAGGTGGCTCTGTCAGGCGGCTGCGCAGCGGTGAAATACTAATCAATACCGGCGAATTCGACAGCAACGTGTTTATCGTGGTGTCGGGCATTATCCGCTTCTCCGACATGAACGGCGAGAACGAGCGCACTTATGCCTTCGGGCTTCCCGGCACTCTGTTTATGTCGAAGCACTCGTTTGTCAAGGGCTTGCCTTCATACTATCAGATTGACGCATGCTGCGAGTCCACACTGCTTTGCATCCCGGCGAAGCACTACTGGCAGATGGTCGAGGACTCGCACGAATTTGCCAAATGGTCGCTCCACATAGCGCAGGAAGAGTTGTTCTACCAAGAGCGTAAAAACATGGTGATCAACGGCAATGCCAAGGAACGTTTCGATGCGATGGTAAAAAACCGCCCCGAGATTATGAGGCACGTGCAGCAGAAAATCATTGCATCCTATCTGGGCATCACGCCACAGTATCTGTGCCGGCTCAAACGGATGGAAAATTTCAAATAACATAGATGGCATTGGAAGGGCAACCGTTCAATGTCATTTTTCGTTTATTCGCAATTAAAATATGCCATTTTGTCGGAAAAATTCGCTATTCTGCTTCAAAATGGCATTGTAGTTAATTTAGTATAACTGCCATAAGCAATCAAAGCAGTATTTTTGCTTTGACAATCCACAATTGGCTTATTCAGTGCATACAACAATACAGATTCGGATGAATAAAACTTTACTATTTTTAGCGACCTCCGCACTGTGTCTGGCATCTGCCAACGCACAGACAGTGCGCACAGGCAATCTCAAAACTGAACTCCCCTCAGCCGTACAAACCATAAACGCGCCACTCTCCGCCACCACAAAATCGCTGGTGACCGACCCTGAAGGCATTGCAAAGGACTACGGCATGAGCCTATACATGTATGTCAACGCCTTGCAGCCTGACTACGATGAATACGACCTCAAAAGTCCGCTGGTGTTCAGCACCGACGGCACAACGGTGTGGTTCAAAAACCTGTTTATGGACAACCTCGACGGCTATGCCAAAGGAGAGATAGCAGGCAACAAGGTAACCATCAAGTCGGGACAGTATGTCACCAACGGCGATGACGGCAGCAAACTTTACCTGCTGGCATTCACCGTCAGCGACAGCAGTGCCTCGCTTGTCGACGGACTTACCCTCTCGTTCAGCAACGGACACATGCGCAGCACCGACGACAGCGTGTATCTCGGCTTGTTTTCCTACAGTGAAACGACCCGATCCTACTCATTGGCAAGCACCTACGCCCACACATACATCTTCGACGAGGTGACCGCTACAGCGACAACCGTCCCCGACGGAGCATCAATGGAGAAATATATGCTCAACTTCTACGACAACTGGCGCGGCGGTGACTACAAGCGCGTTGTCGATGTGGCTCGCCAAGGCGACGACATCTACATCAACGGACTGTCGTTCGACTCCCGTGAGGACTACGTAAAAGGCACGGTGGAGGACGACGTGGCAATCTTCGAGTCCGGACAGCCGCTGTTCAACGACCCGTCGTTCTGGCTTCGCCTCGACGGTGCAAACGCCAACGGCTCAAGTTATGTGGGCACAACCGATTTCTCCTTTGCCATCGGAACTGACGGTGCAATGACCCTGAACCAGGACGCATTGTGCGAGAAATATATGTTTGACGGCGGCAACTACGACATCATAACCAAAGTGAAACTCACCAAATATGCCGGCGACGTAGCGGCTGTGCCAGCCACTCCGCAGTATCTGAAGTGCGTGAACTCCAGTTATGGGTTGCAGACCACTTTCGTGCTTCCGCTCACCGACGAGAATGGCGCGGAAATCAACCCCGACAACCTCTACTACCGCATCTATCTCGACGGCAATGTCTACACGTTCACCCCTGCTGACTATCAGGGCGTTACGGAAGCGATGAGTCTCGTGCCGTGCTATTACTACAACAGTTACACATTCAACGAGGTGTACCGCAACCGCTACAAACTGTTCTATTTCGGCGACACATCCAACTGGAAGACAATGGAGGTGGAAAGCGTATATATCGTTGACGGCGTAGAGACCGTTTCCGCAGGACGCTCGTCGGCAACCAACCCCAATGCCGGCGTCAGCATTGTTGATGCAGATGCCAATGTTGTAAGGGTGGACTACACCGACCTTCTCGGTCGCAAGGCTGATGCCAGCCAAGGCGGACAGGTGCTCATCAAGACCACCGTCTACGACAATGGGGCAATCACTCGCGAAAAGGTGATAATATCAAACGCAAATAATTAACAATAAAATAATTTTTCATTATGAAAAAACTCGGAATGATTTATCTGTTCGCCGGCGCGATGCTGGGACTTGGTCAACAGGCTGTGGCCGAGACCGTGCAAGTGGGCGAAAGTAGTGCATTCGGGCAGTATGTAGTCTCAAACCTCACGAAGAGCAAGTTTGAGATTGTCTATCCTGCCGAACGGCTGGCAGGGCTTAATGGCGCCTGCAAAATCGAGGAACTCGCATTCCCGTATGTCCACAGCGAGTCGGGCGGCTCAGTGTCGGGCGAGTATCCTTCAAAAATGAAGATTTATCTCGAAAACACCACCGATGCCGAAGTTAGTTCGGATTTTCACGATGTCAGCAATATGACTCTCGTGTACGACGGCACGGTGAAATTCTGGGGCGGGTCATACGACAACCCCAACTGGCAGGAGTTTGAATTCTCCACTCCGTTTGAATACACCGGACGTAACCTCCGTATGTATGTTGTCAAGGACGACGACAACTATTCAAACATCGAATGGGGAGAGCAGTTGTACTGGAACGTGCGTACCCTTATGCAGATTTCTTGGGGCGATACCTATGGTTGGGAAACACTCAGAAACAAGACCAACGTGTTCCCCGTTACTCGCTTCGTAACGTCGGAACTCACCGACCCTGCTCTCACGAGCGACATCTACAACTGGCAACTGGGCAACGCCACAATCGGCGAGACCTACACGCAAACCGTAACAATCTCCGGCAAGCGCCTCACTGGCGACGTGACAATCACTCCGGGCAGCCAAATCACTGTAGACAAGACCACGATCAGCAAGGCTGATGCCGAAGCCGACGGCGGCGCTACATTCACTATGACGCTCACCGTTGCCGACGAGACCACAACAGCCGACTACATCACCGTTTCTACACCGGGATGCGAAGATATGGTCATCAACACCACTTGGACTCCAAAATGGAAGAAACCGGATGCAACAATCACCCTCAACCCGACCTCTGTCGAAGTAGGCGACGCTCCTCTCCACCAGGATTTGGTTACGACCGTTGAGATTGCCACTACCGGCACGCTCTACAATGGCATCACCGTCAGCGCGCCTACAACAAATGTTGTGACCGTAAGCCCGTTGTCGTTCTCCAACGAAGAACTCGCCAGCGGCAAGGTAACACTCACTGTGACCATCAACCCTGACGACACCGACATAAGCCGCGACAAGGTAGTGCTTACGAGCCGTGGTATGGACGACATCGAATTGCCTATCAAATGGAATCCGGTGCTTGGCTACGATGCCGTTGTCAACCAGATTGGCGAATGCAACGACTATACACAGAAAATTCCGTTGTTCAGCACATGGGAAGCAAGCGAAAGCGAGATGATTTACCGTGCCAAAGACCTCAACCTCAAGAAAGGCACAAAAATCCGCCGCATCGTCTTCCCTATGACGTTCAATTCCAACGCAGTTGCCGAGGAAGTGACTCTCTCTCTTGCCAACACCACCGACAAGGCTGTAGGCAAAGATTTTACCGACGGCATGACCCAAGTGGCAAAGGCAACCAAGACAATCCCTGCCGGAGGCAACATCGAGCAGGCCACTCCGTTCTACTATCTCACGTTTGACCTCGCCGAGGCATTTGTCTACGACGGTTCTAACCTCCGCGTCCGCGTCAAGGGCGTGAGCGATGCAGTTTCGGAGCGTTGGTACTTCTCCAACGACACCAAGCGCAAAGGCGAAATGCCGGTGCTCGTGCGTGCAGCCGACAACGAAGCAGCCCTTGCCGACTGCTCAATAGAGGCAGGCAACATGCAGCGCACAAGTGCTTCGTTCCCTGTAATCATCATCACCTCGGTCGACGAAAGCAGCCACAGCGCAACAGAGTTCAGCCTCGACAGTTACAGTTGGGTGAACGGTGTTTCTCAACTCGGTCACACCTACACCAAGACCGTCACCGTATCGGCAAAGAACCTCAAGGGCGACATCACCGTTGGCACACCAACGAACGCTGCCGTAACGGTAAGTCCGAAAACCATTGCAAAGGCTGATGCCGAAGCCGGCACTGCCACATTCGAGATTTCGCTCAACGTGGCTGACCTCACTGCAAAGGAGGCTTCATTCACACTCACCGCAGAGAATGCCGATGCAGTTGAATACCCTGTCTACTGGACTCCGAGCGACGAAATCGAAGAACCCGACGCACAAGCCGGCACAATCAGCGGTTGGGAAGCCTACACTCCTCTCGACCTCTCGTCGCAGCAAAGCAAGTGCGAATTTGTCTACCGCGCCGAAGACCTCGATCTCGACGGCTCGAACAAATACATCAAGGAAATTGCCTATCCATACTACCACTTCGCCCTCCACGGCGATGCCGATCCGTTCACCTCAAAGGTTACAGTCTATGTAGCCAACACCGATGCTACCGACGTGCCTAACGAGGACGAGGATTTCACCGACGTAAGCACGATGACCAAGGTGTTTGAAGGCAACATCACCTTCGACGGCGGCTCTGTCAACGAGCCTGAATGGGCTGAAATTCCGTTCGACGAGAAGTTCCTCTACACCGGCGGCAACCTCCGCATCGTCACTATGCACGACTGCACCGGCATCGACAACATCTCCGACCAGGCCAGTTTCAACAAGTTCTACTTCGGTCAGGACCTTGAGAAAGCGGCAAACCAGTATTGCCTCTACACCTACGACAACGAGACCCGCTACAACACTGGTCGCCACTATCCAGTGGTAACCTTCGTGCTCGAGGATGCGCCTACAGTAAGACTCGATGCCTACAGTTGGGAAGCCGGCGACGTGGAAGTGGGACAGACCAGAACCAAGACTGTCACCGTAACTGCCTCTGGCTTGCTCGGCGACATCATCATCAGCGACCCTGCATCCAGCGAGGTAACCGTTGAGCCGCAACTCATCGTCCAAGACGAAATCATGAGCACCGGCACAGCAACATTCACGCTGACTCTCACGCCAAGCGACAACACCAGCAACGGCGACTTCGTTGAAATCTTCACCGAGGGCGGTGAAACAATCACATTCCCGATCAACTGGCACGTGCCGGGTGCTGTAGGCTCACTTGTCTTCGACGAGCCGCGCGATGTGGAAGTGTTCGACGTGCTTGGCCGCAAGGTGCTCAACACCCGTGTTGAGGGCAACCTCCAGACAAGTCTGAAGCAAGTGCTCAATCAGGGCATCTATGTTGTGAAAGCAGGCAACGACGTTTACAAAATCAAGGTAAACAAGTAAGCCGCACTCAAAAAATTTGTACCATCTGATAGCGCACAGTTATTGATGATTTCATCAAAGCCTGTGCGCTTCATTTTTATCAGCAACAAAATGAGAAAAAAACATCTAATCATAGCCGCCGCACTCCTTGCCGGCGGACTCAACGAGGCTTCGGCAATCACGGCAAGCCCGAATTTCTACACCTATGCGCAGCCCGACGGCTCAACGGTTGTGCTGTCGCAGCGTGGCGACGAGAATTTTCACTTCTTCGTCGACAAGGACGGCTACCCTGTCACCTTGTCTGCCGATGGCTATTACCGCTATATCGATGCCGACGGTGAAGTGTCGACGGCGAGAGTGACAACCGGCGCGAAAGGGCTGAAAAGCCGCAAGGCGCAGATACAGGCTTCGCCGAGCGAAGTTATCGCCAACTACATTGCCAAGGCTAAGCCGCAAATCACCTACCACAACGACCTCCGCGTGCAGAAATCCAAGACTGAGGGCACGCCCAAGGAACTTGTGATACTTGTGGAATTTGCCGACCGTGCAATGACCATAGGCGACCACGAGCATTTCAACAATATGCTCAACCAGACCGACTACAGTTTCAACAATGCCACCGGCAGTTGCCACGACTATTTCTACGAAAATTCGATGCAGAAATTCAATCCTTCGTTTGATGTCTACGGACCGGTCACACTGTCGCACGACTTTGCCTACTACGGCGAGGACAAGACCGGGGAGACTGGTGCCGACAAGAGAGCCGGAGAGATGATAAAAGAGGCATGCGAGTTGCTTGACGGCGAAATCGATTTTTCGCAGTACGACAACGATGGCGACGGATATGTGGACAATGTCTATGTGTTCTTCGCCGGGAAAGGCCAGCACGACGGAGGCGAGGAATCTGCCATCTGGCCTCACGCCCACTATCTGCAATACACCGATGCCGGGACTCTGGAAGCCGATGGCGTGACAATCAACCGCTATGCCACGTCAAACGAACTGAGCGGCGACAATAATTTTGTGGGCATCGGCGTGTTCTGCCATGAGTTCACCCATGTGCTCGGTCTGCCCGACCTCTACGACACTTATGTTACCTCCAACCATACACTTGGACGTTGGGATCTTCTGTCGACCGGCAACTACCTCAACGAGGGGCGCACGCCGCCGAATATGTCGGCGTACGAACGTTATGCTCTGGGATGGCTCACTCCGTCGCAGTTCACCAAACCAAACGACATCACTCTCGACCACATCAACACCAATGCCGCCTACATCGTGCCGGTGGAAGGTGACAACGATGAGTATTTCCTCATCGAAAACCGCCAGAAAATCGGTTGGGACTCGTTCCTGCCGTGGCACGGTATGCTCGTGTGGCACATCGACTACAACTCTGAAGCGTGGTCGCTCAACATTGTAAACACTCGCCCGGCGCACCAGTATGTCGACATCGTGGAGGCTGACGGCATCACCGACAACGAGACCTACAGCGGCGACCCGTTCCCTGGTACGTCCAACAAAACAAGTTTCACAAGCGAAACAAGTCCGGCGTTTACAAGTTGGGACGGCAAAGCGCAACTGCCGATAACCGACATCGCGGAGACTGCAGACGGCAAAATCACGTTCAAGGTGCTTGGCGGCAAGCGCAACCTCACGCCAACCAGGGTAGAGTTTTCCGACGTTACTCCGGTTTCGTTCTCAGCCACCTGGATTCCGTGCAGCGACTGCGACTTCCAGTTGGTCAGCGTCTACACCAAAGACGGCGAAGAGAAGGCCTTTGTGGCTGGCTACGAAGAGACGCGCATCGACACTGAGACCGCATCAATCTCCGTCAGCGGTCTGAAGCCGTCGACCACATACTTTGTCACTGTTACCGCTGCAACCGACTACGACACAGCAGAGATTGCGGAGAACGGTATTGCTACCCTCCCTCCTACTTTCGACATGTTGCCGGTGGTAGCCACTGACGCTACGGATGTTACCCCGACAAGCATCGTTGCTCACTGGGAACCGCTGGATGGCGCAACGGGCTATGAACTCAGCGTGAAGAAGCGCACAATCGACAATACAATCTATTCCGAGACCAACGACTTCACTGGCAAGACCCTGCTCGACGGATGGTCGGCCAAAGCGGCGTCCTATTTCAGCGCAAAGGGCTACTACGGCGAGGCCGCTCCAGCCATCAGCGTTGCCACCAACGGTGACTATATCGAAAGCCGCAGTTACAAGGAGGTGAAAGGACTGTCGCTCTGGACACGCACTATGTCCTACTCCTCGCTCAGCCAACTGCTCGTAAAAGGTCTCAACGGCTCTACGTGGACAACCATCGCATCCGTTCCGATGGCTCAATCAAGCGAGGCAGGAAAGGTCTACTCATTCAGCCTTGACGATGGTACTCTGCCAAGCGGATGCACTGCAATCCGCCTTGAGTATGCTTCCGATGCCGAGAAGCCGGGACGTATGCTTGTCGATGACATCAAGATTGACTACAACATTCCTGACGTTGACGAGACGTTTGCCGACTACGACTGGCTGAACGTTGGCAATGTGACGGAAAAGGCAGTCACGGAGTTGGAGAAGAACCAGACTTACGTCTACACCGTAAGGGGCTACAATGAGGAGTTGACAAGTCTTACTTCCAACGAGATTGTTGTAGACCTCGCCGCTGCCGGCGTAAGCCAAGTGACTGTTGCCGGCAAGGTAGCATTTGCCGACGGAGTACTCACAGTGCAGTCTGCCCCAGATACAAGTATTGAGGTCGTATCCACAACCGGACAGATTGTAGACTCAGCCACAACCGACAGCCTTGGTCTCTATACGAAACGACTGACCGATGGCATCTACATCGTAAAAATCGGCACTACAGCCTACAAAGTCGCCGCATTTTAGCGACTTGCCTTCATAACAGAAAAGCCCGGCTACTAATCGCAGCCGGGCTTTTTTATCTCAGAAAGGAGGTTTCAGGTTGTCAACCTAACACTAACGAAAAGACTATTTGTAATATTTATATTACATTTATTCAAAGCAATCGGTTTATTTCTTCTTGACATAAGGGAGGACGGCATCGCGCCAGATGAGGTAGCCGGGACCGAGGAGATGGAGACCGTCGTTGGTCAGTCCTTTGCTCATATTGCCGGTTGTAGGGTCAACCATCTTGGAATAAAGGTCAATCCAGGTAACGCCGCGGCGCTCCGCCATTGACTTGTAAAGGCGGTTGGTTTCCACAATCACCTGCTCTTTGCCAATCATCTTGCGGTAGCGGTTGAAACTATTGTCGATTGGCAGAAGGCTCTGCAAATAGATTTTAGTGCGTGGCGAGCCCTCCTGAATCTTTGCAATGAGTTGCTCCATTGCAGTGCAGAGGCTGTCGGGTGTAAGGTCGTGGGAGATGTCGTTGACACCGCCGAGAATAAACACCTTGGCAGGTTGTCCGGCAATGATTGGGTCTACACGGTCGATAAATCCCTGTATCACATCCGACGAGATGCCACGGTTCTTCACGTTACTCATACCCAAGAGTTCATGCCATTCGCATCCGTTTGTCTGACTGTCGCCGAGAAACACAATGTCTTTCTTCCCAATCGGCAACTCCTCAAAGATTGAAGTGCGCTGAAAGTAGAACTCGTTGTAGACATACTTTTCCTCTGCCGTCATACTGCTTGAAAAAAGCGCCGTCGCCAGAAGCAACGACGCTATTGTTGATTTTTTCATTGTGTAACCTATTAATGTTCCGAACGGTAGGCGTCAACAGCCACTTTCACTGAACCGTGGAGCAAAAGCAGACGCTTTGCTTCCTCATAAGGCAAGCCAAGTTCCTCAACAACCATACGGGTACCGCGGTCCACGAGTTTGGCATTGGTGAGTTGCATGTTGACCATCTTGTTGCCTTTCACGCGACCCATCTGGATCATCACTGAAGTAGTAATCATATTGCAGATCATCTTTTGTCCTGTACCCGATTTCATACGCGAACTGCCGGTTACGTATTCCGGACCTACGACCATCTCGATAGGAATGTCCACAACCTCCGAAATCGGAGCATCTGGATTTGACGAGATTGATGCTGTAAGCAAGCCGTGGGCACGCGCTTCCTTGAGTGCGCCAATCACATAAGGCGTTGTGCCGGAAGCGGCAATACCGATAACGGTGTCCTTGTCGTTGATGTTGTAAGCCTCGAGGTCTTTCCAGCCTTGGGCGGTGTCGTCCTCTGCATTCTCAACCGGGTTGCGGAGAGCGGTGTCGCCGCCGGCGATAAGTCCGATGACCCATCCCGGATCCATACCGAATGTAGGCGGAATCTCTGATGCGTCGAGTACGCCGAGACGACCAGAAGTGCCAGCACCCATATAGAAGATGCGGCCACCCTTCTTCATGCGTTTCACGATACCTGTAACAAGTTTCTCAATCTGGGGGATTGCCAGTTTCACTGCGTCTGCCACCTTGTGATCCTCGGTGTTGATATCGTCGAGTATCTCACGCACCGACTTTTTTTCCAAGTCGTTGTAGAGCGATGATTGTTCGCTGATTTTTACGAATGCCATAGTCGTTTCTTTATTTTGAGTGATATTTCAACAAGCCCTCCATCGGACTCTTGATTACTGTTTCAATATGGATATCGAGTGCCTTTGCTGCCTCGTTGAGTACGTCGCGGTAGTAGTAGCCCACAGAACCGACGATGCCTACAGGCAACTTCTTGTAGTCGGCGTAGTTCTCCACGTTGCGCACAAAGAATGCCTTGAACGCGTTGAGCACAAGGCGGTGCACAGCCGGTTCCTCGATGTTCTGGATGAGGAACGGCGACAACGATGCCAGGAAGCGGTTGGCTGCCGGCTCCTTGTATACCTTTTGGATGATTGCCATGCGGTCGAGGTTGTATTCCTTCAGGAATTTCTCGCAAAGATGGTCAGGCAACTGCTTCTTCAGCACATCGCCTACAAGAAGTTTGCCGAGCACTGCACCGCTGCCCTCGTCGCCGAGGATATAACCGAGAGGCGAAATATTATCGACAATCTTCTCGCCGTCGTAGTAGCAAGAATTGGAGCCTGTGCCGATGATGCAGGCGATACCCGGACGGGTGCCGCACAAAGCGCGCGCAGCGGCAAGAAGGTCACTGTTAACCGAGATAGTCTTTGCCGACGGCACACAGGCAGCAATCGAGCGGCTCACGTTGGCACAGATTTCATCGGAAAGGCAACCTGCACCGTAGTAGTAAACTTCGTCGATTGCAAAGTCTTTCACCTCTGGCGCAAGTTCCTGTTGGAAAGTAGCGCGAATCTTTTCCTCCGGCGTGAGCAGAGCGTTTACGCCCGTCGAGAAAAATTGCTTTTCGAGTTTGTCTCCATTGAGTACACACCAATCAATCTTGGTCGACCCACAGTCTGCAATTAATATCATATCTAAATTTTTATATATATTTTCTTCTTATACAGTATGTAACCTATAGACCAGTTAATGCCGATGAAAATCAAGGCATAGAGCAGCGAAGCGAATGTCTTGTCGCCGACGAGCGGCACAAGGGCTTCGCTGTAGAGCAGGTTATGGATTGTGTGGCCAAACACCGGCACCGTGTTGAACAGGATGCCGAGCACGCCGCCAAGTACATACATAAACAACGGGTTGATGCCAAACGACTCGAAGAAGCGTGTCCAACGCTTGTAGCCCTTCACATCTATGATCCAGATGAGGAGCGCCAGCAAACTTGCAGCCAAGCCGCAGGTCACGATGGCAAACGTCGGTGTCCACAGTTTCTTGCTTATCGGCATACCGTAACTGAGCAGAAAGCCTGCAAACATCAGGATTGTGCCCACGAGGAAGAATTTCTCCATACGCTCGCGATTGTCCTTCACCTCAACGATGATGCGTCCGCAGCAGAAGCCGATAAGCACATGGGCTATCGACGGCAGAGTGCTGAGCAAGCCTTCGGGATCGATAGGCAAGGTGCGTGTTTCGCTGATTTCGAGCGAAACGAAGGAATCACCCTTCACTGTGTCAGCCACAGTGGTAACGGTGTCGCGGTAGAGGTGGGCATCGCCGAGCACTGCGTGGTCAACCACATAGATGATATTGTCGAGCGAGAACTCCAGTCCCTTGCAGGTGAGCAGCACTACGCCATAGACAACAAGGATTCCGGCAATCACCCACGGAATGAACTTATGTTTCACGGAGATTGCCACTATAGCGCACGCGCAATAGCACAACGCCAGTCGCGGCATCACGCCGAGGAGGCGCAGATGGGAGAAACTATTGGCGGCATTGAGGATGCGCTCGCCGAGAGGGAGAGCCTCGTCGGCACGCGCCAATCCATAGCACAACTTGCTGAACCAGGCTATGGCGAGGCCTATGAGAAAAATCACTATAGTGCGGCGCACAACCTTCACCAGCGTTGCGTGAGAATACTCGAAATGGTATTTGCGCATCGAGATGTAGGTGGAAATTCCCATTATAAACATAAAGAACGGAAACACCAAGTCGGTTGGTGTCAGACCAAACCAACTGGCATGCTCCAGCGGCGCATAGATTGCGCCCCACGAGCCGGGGTTGTTGACCATAATCATTCCGGCTATCGTGATACCCCGGAGGATGTCGAGAGCAAGAATCCTGTTTTTAGGCTTTTTCAAGACCTCTGTCTGTTCCATTTGTCGTTATTTTTTAATTGTACACTCGTCAACCAAATATGCTATCGACTGATACGGCACTCCGCCGTTGACAGTCAAACCGATTTCGCAGGTGCGGCTGTTGGAGAATCCGCGTTTCACGCCGGCCTTTTCTAACTGTGCGCGCAGTTTGCGCAACGCATAGCGGTTGATTTCCGGGTTGGTAAATCCTTTGTCGCCGGCAAAGCCGCAGCAGCCCACTTCTTCGGGCACGATGACCTTGCTCGTACACATTCCTGCCAGTGCCACAAACATATTGTTGAGTTTCATTTGGCGGGTTGAGCAGGTGAAATGAAGTGCGATAGGCTCGTCGGTAGGCACGAAACGGAGTCGAGGAGCAAGATATTCGTAGATAAACTCAACCGGCTCATAGAGTTTCATACTCGTTATTTCCTTGCGCATGCGGTGCAGACACGGACTCTGGTCGCAGAGCACCGGATAGCGTCCGCCGTCGGATGCGGCAAGCAGTGCCGCTTCGAGTTCGCGCACCTTGCGTTCGGCAATGTCGGGCATACCCTTGCTCTCCCAGATTGTGCCGCAGCAGAGGTTCTTCATATTTTCTGGGAAGATAACTTGATAGCCAGCCTTTTCGATAAGCGAAACCATCTTGTCAATCAGCGGAGCATCCTGACCTTTGGCCTTGCCCATAGTCTGGTTGATGCAACTCGGGAAATAGACCACCTTCAGTTCTGACGGCGCAGTTGTTATCTGATGCGGATAGTAGGCCATCGGGAAAGCCGATGACCACAACGGCACGCCAAGTTTGTTCAGTCCGCGACCTACGGCATCCGTAGCCTTGTCACCGATAACTGCGTGAGCCACACTGGCTGCCGAAAGCACTGGACGCATACACGACTTGATGCCGGCAAAGTGGTTGGCAACATAGTCGCCGGTCTTGTAGCCGAGGCTGCCCTTTGGCAATGCCTGTGCGCGAAGGTCGTGGATCATCTCGCCGGTGTTGATCTGCATCGGGCACGATGTCGAGCACAATCCGTCGCCGGCACACGCATTGATGCCCGGACCTTTATATTGTTTTGTCAACGCCTTGAGCCATCCCGTAGAGTCGCCGTCGCGGCGCAGACGGCTGATTTCGCGCTGCACTACAATGCGCTGGCGCGACGACAAGGCGAAACCGCAGGTAAGGCAGTTGCGCTCGCAGAAGCCGCACTCGATGCAACGGTCCACGTTGGGGTTGGTCAGCGGCATCGGCTTTATATTTTTTACGAAGCACTCCGGGTCGTCGTTGAAGATTACACCGGGGTTTACAATGTTCTCAGGGTCAAACAGTGCTTTCACGCGTTTCATCACCGCATAGGCTTTCTCTCCCCACTCGTCCTTGACAAACGGAGCCATATTGCGACCAGTGCCGTGCTCAGCCTTCAGCGAGCCGTCGTATTTGTCTACGACGAGGTGCTCCACCTCCTCCATAAGGGTGCGGTAGCGTTCCACCTTCTCCGGCGTGTCGAACGACTGGGAGATGATGAAGTGGTAGTTGCCTTCCAAGGCGTGACCATAGATACAGGCATCGTCGAAGCCGTGCTGGTCAAGCAAGTCGGCGAGGTCGGCTGTAGCCTCGGGAAGGTTTTCGATGTGGAATGCCACGTCTTCGATGAGCACCGTTGTACCAAGCGGACGCGTGCCGCCCACCGATGGGAAGATGCCGGCACGGATTGCCCAGTATTTTGAATACTCTTCGGGCTTGTCGGTGAAATATGCTGGCTGATAGAGTTCAAACGGTTCGAGGATTGCCTTGATGGCATCGATGTTTGCCTGAAGTTCTTCCTTGCTGTCGCCCTTGGTTTCGGTCAGCACCGCCGTCAGACCTTCACCGGTAGTGTCGTTGACGCTCGAAAGGGATTTCTTGTCGAGCAACTCTGCGCTAAACACCGGACCTTTTTTCATTGCTACCACGGCACGGCATGCCTCCTTGATAGTCTTGAAATAGAGCATTGCGCTGGCGCTGTGCGGATAAAGGTGACCTGTGTTCATTGTCACCTCGGCAAGGAAGCCGAGCGTACCCTCCGATCCGACCATCAAGTGCGTGATGATGTCGAACGGATCAGTGAAACGCACAAACGGCAGGATATTTAGTCCGGTTACGTTCTTTATCGAATATTTGTAGCGTATGCGTTCTGCCAACTCAGGGTCGGCATTGACCTCGTCGCGGATTGCCTCAATCTCGCGGATGAAGTCGGGATGCGACTTGGCAAACGATTCTTTGCTCTCGGCATCGCCGGTGTCGAGCACCGTGCCGTCGGAAAGGATGATGCGCGCCGACACCAACTGCTTGTCGCTGTTGGCATGCGTGCCGCAGTTCATTCCCGAGGCGTTGTTGATTACGATACCGCCTACCATAGCCGCATTCTTCGAAGCCGGGTCGGGCGTGAACGTACGTCCGAACGGTTTCAGAATTTCGTTTACGCGCTCACCGATGATGCCCGGCTGCATCGTGATGGTCGATGCGTCCGACGATACTTTGTAGTTTTCCCAATTCTTTCCAGCCACAATGAGAATACTGTCGCTGACGGTCTGTCCGCTGAGGCTCGTGCCGGCAGCGCGGAATGTTACAGGAAGGTGCATCCTACGGGCAGTGGCAAGGAGGCGCGACACTTCTTCCTCCGTCTTTGACCGTACCACAATCTGCGGAACGAGGCGATAGAAACTGGCGTCGGTGCCCCATGCCAAACGGCGCATCTCGTCAGTGTAGATGCGGTCGCCCGGGATAAAAGCGCTTATTTCTTTTAAATACGACTTGTAGGTTGATGTCATTTTTTACTTATATAAATAATATTTCTTTGATTTGGCCTTAAACGCATCCGCATCCTTGTTCCAGTAGTCAATCATATCACTGACTTGATAGTTTTTCGAGAACAGAACCCGGATTTGGTCGCTACCGCACACCTTGTCGAACATATCGAAACGGCTTTTGTCGGTTGCGCTGTCAAAGATACGCTTTTCCGGGTAAAGTTTGGCCAATTCTTGCATTGCATAAAACTGAATTAACGTGAGGCTCGAGCCTTCCACATCCTCAACGTAGAACTGGATGCCCTGCAAATTCTCGCCTTTGCCGGTGCTGTAGAATGGTTTGACGTGGATTGGGCGGAATTTCGTGCCTGGCAGGTTGAGCGCGTTCATGCGAGCGGCAAACTTGTCGGCGTCAATCCAGTCGGCACAGATGAGTTGGAACGGCAAGGTGTAGCCCACGCCTATCGAAACGTAGTAGAGTTCGCCGAGTATACCAGTGGCAGGATAGTAGAATGCCGTGGCTGGCTGAGGGATGTGCGGCGACGGCAACACCCATGGCATACCGGTCTTGTCGAATGTCATTGAGCGTTTCCAGCCTTTAAGAGGCACAACTGTGAGTTTTGCAGCCTTTTCACCTCTCGCCTGACGCTCGCCGTTGAGATAGAGAGCCATCTCTCCAGGGGTAAGTCCGTAGAGGTAAGGTATCTTGAACTGGCTCACAAACGAATAGAATCCGTCTTCCACCAAACAGCCTTCCACACGGTTGCCGCCAAGCGGATTCGGACGGTCGAGCACAACAAACTCAACATCGTTTTCGGCACAGGCATCGAGTGCCAGTCCGAGGGTGCTGACGAAAGTGAACGAGCGGCAACCGATGTCCTGAATGTCGTAGACAAGGGCATCAACGCCTTCGAGCATCTCCTTGGTCGGTTTCTTTGTCTTTCCGAAGATGGAATAGACCTTCACGCCAGTGGCAGGGTCAACAAAGTTGTTTACCTCGTCGCCGGCATGCACATCGCCGCGCACACCATGTTCAGGGCCGAACAGTGCCACGAGTTCCACGCCGGCAGCCTCGTGGAGGATGTCGACGGTGGATTTCAGACTGTTGTCCACGCCCGTAGGGTTGGTTATCAAGCCTACACGCTTACCAGCGAGTTGCTTGAAATGGTTGTCGCGGAGCACCTCAACGCCGGGTTTAGTCACCGCCATTGCCCCAATGGCTGTTGCCACGCAAAGGGCTATTGTCAATATCGTTTTTTTCATCGTTACAAACTTTTTAATCATATACCCTATTTTCTTCCGTACTCAGGATCGATTTTCTTGTCGGCAAGATATGTCACCACGAGTGTAGCAACGCAGCACACCATCACCATCCAGAAGAAGTTGACGTAGCCGATTGCTTCCTCGATGTAGCCGGCAACGAAGCCCGGCAACATCATACTCAATGCCATAAATGCCGTGCAGATTGCGTAGTGCGAAGTCTTGAACTCCCCTTCCGAGAAGTACATCATATAGAGCATATATGCAGTAAAACCGAAACCGTAGCCGAATTGTTCAATGCAGACTGCAATACTGATTACAATCGGGTCGGACGGTTGTGCGATAGCCAGATAAACAAATGTGAGGCAAGGCAATGTCATGCAGGCTGCCATCCACCACAGGGATTTTTTCAAGCCTACCTTGGAAGCGAACACGCCTCCCACTATGCCTCCGGCAAGGAGGGCAATCACGCCGCATGTGCCGTAGACGATGCCCACAAGTTCTGTCGACAAGCCGAGTCCGCCTTCCTCAACGGAATGCACGAGGAACGGCTGACAGAGTTTGATGAGAAATCCCTCTGGCAAGCGGTAGAGCAACATAAAGGCGATGGCGAGACCAACACCCGGTTTCTTGATAAACGAAACGAACGAGTTGACAAACTCAGCGAGGCCGTTAGTGCTTTGCTGTGTCGGGGTATCTTTTAAGCCGGCAACCTCGTTGCGTGGACGGTCGTCGGCAGAGTGTGGCAACACGAATGTGTGGTAGAGTGTTACGCAGAAGAACACTGCAGCACTCACGCCGAGTGTCACTTGCCACGAGAATGGGATGTCGTTACTGCTCTTTTCAATCACGCCGGCAATGTAGACAAGCACACCCTGACCAAACACCGAAGCGATGCGGTAGAAAGTGCTGCGGATGCCGATGAAAGCAGCCTGACTGCTTGGGCTGTGGGCAAGCATATAGTAGCCGTCGGCAGCGATGTCGTGGGTTGCCGAAGCGAATGCAGCAATGATAAACAACACAAGAGTTATGGTAAACATACTAATTGGCGTTTGTCCGGACGCTATCGTAGCGACATCGGGTTTAGGCAATGTGAGCGTGAGGAGAATCATCAACGCAGTCATAAGTACCTGCATTGTCAAAATCCACCAGCGTTTGGTCTTCACCACGTCGACCAACGGTCCCCAAAGTCCCTTGAGGAACCACGGGAAATAAAGTAGTGTAGTGAAGAAAGCCATATCGCCGTTAGGTACACCCATCTTGGTGAACATCATAACGGAGATGTTGTTGACTACAAAATAGGGCACACCTTCTGCAAAATACAAGGTCGGCACCCAGAACCAAGGTGAAATATTGGTTTTCAAAGTTTTCATGTTAGGATTTTAATATTGTTTGGTAATGTCTGCATCAATGAAGTAGTGCAGGAGTATTTCTTTGTAGTTGTAGCCCTTCTCGCCCATCACGGCAGCACCAATCTGGCAAAGGCCTACACCGTGACCCCAGCCTGCGCCTTTGATTACGAAACGCTCCGGCACACCGTTCTTCTCGCCCTGTTTCTCAACCACGAAGGCTGAACTATAGAGGTGCGACGGCGAAAGGGTGCGGCGGATTTCAAGTTCCTTGCCGATGATGCAGGTTTTCTTCGTGCCCACTATCTTCAACCGGTAAAGGCGGCCGGAAGTGCCGCGCGCAATCGGCACGAGGTCAACGATGTCGCCGTAGTCCTCACCGCTGCGCTCTCGCACAAGTCGCGAGAGTTCGGCTTGGTCGTATTCCACCGTCCAGCGGTAGAAGTCGGTCGTTTCCTGGTCGTAACTGTTGAGCACCTGCGAGAGGATGCGCTTGTCGTGGGTGTTGCAGAACGCCTCTGGTGCGGAGAGTATCCACTTGCGTGCATTCTCTTCGTCCGTAAGGTCGGGGAACTGCATAGTGTTGGCGTTGTCCAGACGTGCCACCAGATAGTGGTAGTGCTTCGGTTCCCAGCAATATTCAAATTGCTCAAACACGCCGCCGCACGACTTTGAGAAGCGGGCATCGCAGAGTTTGCCGTCGTAGGTGAGCACCTGCCCCCAAGTGGCTTTGATGGCATCGCGCACGGTCGGAGTTGACTCGCGTGTGATGCCTTGGTAACGCTGGCAATGATCGTCGGCACACACATCGAAGTTCACATGGTCCTCGCGGTCGTACCAGCGCACCAGTTCGTCGGCTGTGCGGGTGCAAGGGTTGTAGGGTGTCTCTTCTGAGGCAAGTTGCCGGTTTTTCTCCATCTGGGCAAGAAGCCAACTGCGGGAAATCACGGCATGGGCTTTGAGCAACTCAAGCGAAGCGGTGGCACTCATCTCCGAAGAGATTACACTGAGCAGGTATTCCTCAACAGGGAGGATGTTGACCGCCGTAAGTTTGTCGCCTTCGACAATCAGGCGCAAAGAGCCGCGGAACGACTGGTTCTCCTTGCGTTCCCAGTGGAAATTCACGCCGATGGTCACGTCGATGAGTTCAAAACTGCCGTTTTCCTCATCTACCGGGGCGAACTCAATCATCTCATAGGCGTTGCCCATCCAAAGCACTTTGCCGTCGCTTATTTCAGCCTCCTGTGCGCCTTCAACGGTGGTGCCGCCTATGGTGTAGGGAGCAGCAAAGACAAACTTTATCTGTGGGCTGCTCATAATGCCCACCTTCACTTGTGGTTGCGTCGTCATAGTATATCTTTTATTTGATGTTGTTTGCTATGGTTCTTAATTCTTCCTCATTGAGGCAGCATTCGTCGAATATCTGCTTGATGTCGGCCGCCGTAATCTTTTCGAAGTCTTTTTCGAGGGGCGTGATAAACACGTTGCCCATATCGACAGACGCCGGACTGATGAGGATGTTGGCTTCGCCTTCAGCAAAATAGCATGCCGGACGGTGCTTCTTGCGAGGGAACACGAGGATGCTCCACACACCTGCCTCATAACGGCACAACACGTTGAGCATCGGCTCAGGCTCTCCCTCTGGGATTACTAACCAGTCATAAACCATATCGAACGTCTTTTCGCCATTGACTACCTCTGCGGTGCGGATAAGGAAATAAGGGTGGGATGTGCCGGAAACGAGCGACAGTTCGGCATCGCCGATTTTCGCCACAACTTCTTTCTTGGCTGTTTCCACCTCTTCCTCAATCGGCATAAAGCCGCAGTTGCCTGCCTGGAAGTGCATGTGGTCGGGCGCAGACGCTCCGCATTTCGGGCCGTTGTAGAATAGTGTGTAGCCTTCCAACTCTGCGGCAAGGTTCATCATGTCGGCAATGCGACCGGCAATGCGCTGGTCCACGTGGTCGTTGCACGGGATAGTGAGGTGACGCGGAAAAATCGGGAACGGATTGATGAGGATAGTGTAGTTTTTCCACTCAATGCCTTCCTGCACGTCTGGGCGGTTGGCAGCACAAAGGAAGCACTTGCGCTCCTTCAGCGACTTGGCGTCGACCTTTGCCGCCGACGACACGATGCGTGCAGGGTTGAACTGCACCTTTACCTTCGAGCCCGCAACGTCAAACTCCTTGACTTTGACGTTGGCGAGGGCAGCGAAGTTGTTGCGGGCGGTGTCCCACACCTGCAACTGCTGATTGAAGAATTCTGATATTTTGTCGATAGATGCGCTCATCTCCCTTTATTTCTTCTTGTTGAATGCAATGCGCGCCTGGAGTTCCCAAGTGCGGATACGGTCTTTATAGAGGTTGTGGGCGTTCATCTTCACCACGTCGAGCGATGCGTCGGAGTTGTCGTCCCAACGGCGGCAGTTGTAGACTGGCTCATACACGCGGCCAATCTGGTATTCGCGCGAGAAGTTGAGTCCGAGGGCATAGTCCTCGCCGTAACTTGTGTTAGGCACTTTCACCTCGCGGAGCACTGGAGTGTAGAATGCACGCGGAGCGCCGAGACCGTTGATGCGGAGGGCGTTGTTGCGACCGTTCTCAGGAGTCCACTCTTTGTGGTCGATGATGCCTGGGGCAATCATGTTCATGTTGAAGTCGGTCATCATATATGTACCTACCACCATTGCGCAGTTCTGCTCGTAGAAGGCATTGACCATAATCGAGAGGGTGTTCTCGTCGCGGTAAACGTCGTCGCTGTCGAGTTGCACGGCAAACTTGCCGCATTTCGGGTGGTGTACACCTTCGTTCCAGCAGCCGCCGATACCGAGGTCCTGACGCGCCGGAATGATGTGGATGAGTCGCTCGTCGTCCTTAAATTCGTCGATAGCCTCTGTCGTGCCGTCGGTTGAATGGTTGTCGATGACAATGAGATTAAACTTGAAGTCTGCTTTCTGGCTGAGCACCGACTTGATGGCATCGCGGATGGTGCGGATGCGGTTGCGCACTGGGATAATTACAGATGCTTCATATTCGAAGTTGCCTGCGCTGAACTCGATTTTCTTGAATTCTGGTTTGAGGTAGCCGCCGATGGCTTTCAAGTGGGCTGTGCAAGCCTCTTCCATCTCGATCTGCACGCCGCGGTTCTTCGGATCTACATAGTCGAAAATCTTCTCGCCGCTCTTGCGTGTGTCGAGTTCTACGTCGGAGTAGAGATACTCGTTGATGTGAACGAGTTCTGCCTCCTGTGTGATTTTCAGGCGCACATCGTAGAGACCGGCAAAGTCATACTGCTTGTCGATTTTCGCAACGGCGTTCTTGAGCACTGCAGCATTGAACAAAAGTACCGAGCCGAAATCGAAATCGTCGCGGAGACTGCCCTTCTGATAATCGATAACTGGGGCATTGCTGCGCTGGTCGCCTACAACGTTGTAGTGGTCGGCATAGGCCATACCTGCCGCCGAGTCGTCGGCGATCTTCACCATACGTTCTACGGCAAACATGCCGAACTCCAGTGAGTTGTACTTGGTGTAGAGCAAAGCATAGTCGCAGTCAGCGTGGGCAGCGATTTTCTGCATAGTGTCGCTGCTGTTAAGGTTGCCGATGGCAATTTTTGTGCAACCTTCAACCTCGCCTTGAGCATCGGCTCCTGCCAACAGATAGATGTTGTGCACCAAGTCGCTCGCCTTGAGACCGGCAACTGTATTCTTGACTTGTTCCGCATTTACGAACGGAATAAAACAATCGATTCTTTTCATTTTTTATGTCGTTTTTTTGATTTTCTATTGGGGTTTGTCTTGGTTATTTCTTCGTGCTGAAGAATGTCATAATCTGGCTCATCAGCGCACTGCGCGATCCGGCATCCTTGATTGTTTCAAACGGGAAGCCCATAACGCAAGTGCGGTAGTTGTCCATATCTGCCGCAACGGCTGCCGGGATATTGTTCTCGCCGTAGCGCATCAGGGTGCAGGCTTTCTCTTTGTCCACTGCATAGATGCCGTCGGGCGACTCTGCCGCGTAGCACTTGTCGTTGAGTTCGGTGTAGAAGTCGAGGTTGAGCGACTGGAAAGCGTCGAAATATGTAGGCACGATATGTGCATTGCCTTCAACCGATGCCTGACCCACACGCCAGTGGTAGCCGAGGGTCTTGACTGCAAAGTCCTTCGATTCCTCGTCGGCATTCGGGTTGTCCCAGATGTCGGTTGCTACAAACGAACCGCTCACGAAGATGCTGCCGCCAGACTCGCAGAAATTCTTGATGGCTGTCTGCAATGCAGCAGGGAAAGCGCGGAAGCGGTTAGGCACTGCGCCTCGGCCAACCTTGGTTTCTTTCTGCTTGCCGAGGATAAGGTCGGCATATTTGTAGTTCTTCATATCCACAGAGCCGTTTTCCACAGCCGAAACACTCGTGGAAACGAATGAGTAGCCGGCATCCATAAGGGCTTTGCCGTGAACTGCCGGATAGTCGAACGTGTTGCCGGCAATCACTTTGTCCTCCTGATTGGCACGGCTTGCGCCAAAGCCGGCTGAGTCGTCGTCGAACCAAGGAATGTTGCGGCGGAACTCAAACATGTCGCCGATGGTATTGATGTCGGAGATATATGGCACACCGTGGTCCTTCGCACTGTCGAAGCCAGCATATTCAGGACTTGCCACAAACGAGTCGGGAGCGCTGACGCGAGTAAATCCGTTGACCACAAGCACATCGCCCTTAGAGTCTTTAGCCTCGCCTACGGCAAGCACCTCCGATGGAAAACTAACGCCGCCGTCGTTGGCAGCAACGATGCGGTAACTATGAATTTCGTTGTCGCTGACTTTTGCCACATATTCAGGTTTCTTCACAACGGCAATGTTCTTGAACGCTCTGTCGCCAATGCGCTCGCTCACGATGTAACTCTGAGCCTGAGCACGGTCGCAAAGACTGTCGACTGTTTCTTTCCACGAGAGACGGTACTCACCTTTCTTCACTTTCTGGATTGCAAAGTTGTTAACTGCCAATGGCTGGATCATATAGTCGGTCTTGCCTTCTTTTGCAGCAAAGAACTGTGCCATACCTTTGTAGATTGCGCGACTGACGGTGAAACGGAATGTCGGGTCGAGACCGTAGCGCATATCGGCAAAGTTCTGGTGCGACAGCAGTTCGAGCAACATCGCCGGTACTTCTGGCACGCGTGCTTCGTAGTAGGAAGCGTCCCACATTCCGCGGCGTGTCCAGTTAGGCTCAAACTCCTTGCGCACGTCGTTGCAGATGTTTGTCAGCACCATATCGGTGAGTTGGCGTGAATTCATGCGGTCGGTACCGTTGGCATATTTCTCGCCTTTTGTGCAGTAGATGCCGAGTGTACCGATGATGCCGTCGTCCATTGTAGTGCCGGCATCGGAGTGGAATGCAAACGACAGGTCAACCGGGATGTTGAGACCTTTTTTGTTAGGCACGATGCTCGAGCCGCCGGCAAGGTAGTTCACCCAGATGCCACGGCAACGGTAGTCGTCGTTGTAGTCGTTTACGCCGTGCGACGGAGAGTAGACCGTATCAGGAATACCTGCCCACTGCAACCAGTAGCGTGCGCCCTCGGTGAAGCGAGGATAACCGCTCACCTGATAGTTGTGCGGAAGTCGGTCGACCATCGTGATGGCACTCAGTGTCTTGGTGTCTTCCTCACTGAGGTTGTCGGCAACCTTGCGCTCGATATTGCCCATACCGCCACCGATTTTCACTGCGTCGGCAGTCACCACTTCGTCGTTCTTGCCGGTCTTATTGGAGAGCGAAACCACAGGCTGCTCGCCGGCTGCAAGTTGGAAGTGCCCAAGGTATATCCATGTGCCGCCGCCCATCTTCTGGTTCACCTGGAACTGCTGGTCGCCAGCGGCTGTATGGATTGTGTAGATTGCTTTTTCAGTGCTGTTTGGCAACGATGCGTAGGAAACATATACTGCATAACTTCCAGCCTCGGGGATGTTGGCTGACCATGTGGCAACCGACTCTTTCTTGCCTTTTGTCGAGGCTACCTTGCGGTATGTGCCATCGAGGAACGGATTCTCAAAATCCTTGTAGAGCATCGCTTTGTAGGCAAAACCTGCGCCGCCGTCGCTCCACGCCTGTTCACCGTTGCTTTCGGCGTAGTTGCCCACTGCAAATCCGCCATTGTTATCAACGATCAACTCCTCACGGCGAGTGTCGCGCTCGCGCGGACTCATCACATATGCGCCGGCATTTTCGAGCATAGGCATAAGGAACGGCATCACGAAACTCTGAGTATAGAGGTCCTCCACGGTCTGGAAGATGCGAGCACGCTGCCACTCCCAGCGGTTGAGTTTCGGCTCGAAATAGTAGCCGTGGCTTTGCCAGATGGCTATAATCTTTCCGTCAAGGCCCTTCTTGGGGTGACGGTTCTTGTCAAGGGCGTAGACAAACGGTGCTTTTTCTGTCTTCGAGAAAAATGCGTAGCCGGAATCCGAATAGAGCCGTTCTACAGGCACTCCTCCGACAGTTATTTCAACGCTGTACGGCTTTTTGAACATCATCGCCACATTGCTCTTCACGGCAGTGGTGTAACTTGCCAAGTCTGGAACGTAGCCGTAGGCTTCGTTCATGTCGAGACGCAGTTTTGAGTTCTCAACATCGATCAATGCAGTGTCGACACCCACCTTGCCTATTGCAAGATTATCAGGCAGTTTTGCCTTGAGCAATGTCGAAATTCTGTCCCGGGTGGCTGTATCAAGGGGCTTAAACTCCGCCCTTGCAACGCCAACCGTTGTTGCCATAACGGCAGCCAGCATCAAAATTTTTCGCATCGTTTAATTTTTTTGAGTATTATTGTTTGATTTTAAGTAGCGTTTGCTTTATCTGCAAAAATACGATAATATGAGTATTATTAAAAAATTTATCGGTTCAATTATCGCCTATTAAACATTATTTAATATTTTAATACAGTTTTTTTGATTTGCAAAATTTCCCGAGCACCTCCAGCCAAGCATCGGACTCCGCGGACACATCCATCTGCCACTTCGCCTCTTTCTGGCTCAAACCACAATGTCATTGCATTCATCAAAATGAGATTATCAAAGAATGCCACCTCACTTTTCCTTGCAGGGACGGATGCAAAAAGGAGTCCGGAAACCGGACTCCTTTCTATTTATTAACCACCAAAAAATCATCTGTCTGCCGAATGGTACTTGACCAGTCCGGGCATCGAACTAGGGATGATTTTCTTTATCTTTATGCCATAGGAGGCGGCAACTTCGGTCAGCACGCCGCTGTAGGCGCATGCGTTCGACCCTACGAAGCATACTGTCTTCCCCTCATAGTCGTACTGCAACACGTTGCGACGGAAGAATGCATCAATGCCGTGGCGCACAAGTTGATAGACATAGTCTTGATCAAGTTTATCCATCAGAAACCGTGAGTACACGCTCAGTGTGTTGCTCGGCAACGAATGGTCGTAGACCGACGACATTATCTCATCGGGTGTAAGATGGATATATTCGTAGAACTCATTGCGCAGTTGTGCCGGGGCAATATCTTTCAGGCAGTCGCTGAGAAAACGCTTGCCAATGTATGCCGCACTACCCTCGTCACCAAGGATATAACCCAAGGAGCGGACGTTCTTCACAATCGTCCTACCGTCGTAGTCGCAGGAGTTGGAACCACTGCCGAGGATGCAGGCAATGCCGGGGTCGTTGATGAGCAGTCCACGCGCAGCGCCGAGAAGGTCGCTCTCCACTGTCACCGGCGTTTTGAATTGAGCCACCAACGATGCCTCGATGATTTTTTTCTTCTCCAAACTTGAGCAACCTGCCCCATAGAAAAATATGTGTTCCCACCGGCGCTTGAAAAAGGCTTCAGGCAACTCAAGACGCACGCTGTGACTAATGTCGCGGCGTGTATGGAAAAATGGATTCAAACCTTTTGTAAAAGCGTGTTCCACAACTGTGGCACCATCCACCAATGCCCATTCAGTGCGCGAAGCACTGCTGTCTGCTATGATTTTCATAAAAAGTCAGGTCAGGTTATAAGTCCCCAAAGATAACAAAAGAAATCGTAACAAATGCAAATTTGCTACGATTTCTTTACAATCTGCCGAAAATCGCGGTTCACACGATTTTCAGAGTCTAATGTTTCACTGCAAACTTATGGTTCTCTGTTCCTGCAGTGGTATGGATCTTAGCCACATACACACCTTCTGCGAGTTCACTGACGTTGATCACATTGCCCACTGCCTGTGCAACCTTGCGTCCGTCGAGAGCAACCACCTCGATGCCGAGGATCGTGCAGTCGGCATTTGCTATCAGGAGTTCGCTTGCCGGATTTGGATAAATCCGCAATCCAGCCACACTTACCCTACCAACTCCTGCGTCATCGGCTGCGCCGACTGCCACCTTGTCAAGATAGAGAGTGCCTTTCTTGCCATAGAAATTGCCTGTCTGAACAACCTCAAATCCCTTGAGCGTATAGTTGCCGTCGCCAATGCCGGCAAGCGAAACGTCAGCGTGCTTCCATCCGAGGAAGTCGAGTTTCGCCAATGTCACGATCTTGGTTTCCGAACCGTTGGCAAGCACGGCGTTCAACTGGTTGCCGCTGAGGTCGCCATAGACCTTCAAGGCTATCATATTGTCCTTTGTAAACGCAGTTGCCGGCTCTGTAGCGAAGTTCACCACAGCCTTGCCGCCGTCCTGGTTTTCAAACTGATAGTCCACTTTTACCGAAGCCGAGCCTTCAAGTTTGGTTGAGGTGTTGGCTGCCACTGCGAGCGACGAGCATCCTGTCGACGCATCAACGTCGGCGGCAAGTGCGCCACTGGCATCGAGGGCATCGACGAGCGTAACGGCTGCCGGGTCGACACTTGCGTCAACGGCGGTGAAGTGAACAGTCATTGGCTCTGCCACCTTGATGCCGTTCTTGTTGCATACATCGCCCGACACTTCCACGGTGTAGGTCTCCCCTACCGTCAGGTCGTTGGACAGACGAATCTGGAAATAGCCGTAGTCGTCACCGTCCTTGCTAAACTTCTTGGTGCGGACGGAATAGCCCATCTGGTTGCCGGACTTGTCCTTGACAACAATCTGCTCCTGAATTTTGTCGGTCGTTGGCTGACCGTCGAAGCGGAACTCCACGGTCGGAGTCTTGTAGTGCACCTTCGCACCTTCCGACGGCGAACTTGCAACAACTTGATATACATTCACATTGTCTGTGCGGAACTGCATCACGAAATCTTCCTTCATCGACAGTCCTGCCGGGTGCTTCGCATCCTTGGCGAGACGGACCGTGTAGAGAGTGTTGGTGTCGTAAGCACGCTTGGGCTCGAACACAAGGCGGTACTGCGAATCTTCCCAACGGATTGTTCCCTCAACGCTTGGGGTGATAGAAAAATTCTTCTCCACCGACTCGGTGTCCATATCCCAGTTGAAGTTGAGCACTACAGGCTCGTTGCATGCCACGGCAGCATCACCGTCGTTCCACACCGGCGAATAACTTACCACCTCGGGGGCAGTCGAGCGGGTGCGGTCGAGCGCAAGGTTCTGGTAAGTGACCGTATTGGCAGTCACTGTCACCTCCTGCTCATAGTTGTCGTATTCAGGATGGGTCACCTTCAGCGTGTATGTTCCCGGCTCAACGGCTTTCATCATATACACGCCGTTGAAGAGCGCATCGGTGGTGTAGTCGTACTTGACTTCGCCGCCTTGCAGCAGTTGCACCGTTGCGCCACACACTGGCTTCGATTCGTCGTGGCCATAGAAGATGCCATTGTAGATTGCATCGGTGCAGACAAGGCGCGAGTCGTAGAGTGCGCCGCAGACCACGCCCGTAGTAAACTTCTCAGCCGTGTTGAAATATTCCATCACAGACTTTGTGAAGTGGTATGCCTCAAGCCAGCAATAGTCTTTGTTGAGCAGACGATAAGTCTCCGGAATATAATCGTGGTAAGAGCCTTCGGAGAGCATTCCAGGCACTGTGAGTTTGCGGAGCACGCCGAGTCCCACGCCTACGCCCCAGTCATAGAAATCGTAGTCGCCGGCAAGCCAAGTGCTGGTGCTCGACCACGATGTGACTTGATTCTCGAGCAACTGACGGTTGAGCACCAGCGACATCGCCTTTGCCTCTGGCGACACTGGGTCGTTGGTGAAACCGCGATAGAGCATCAGCGGCTGGTTGTTGCGCGCCGACGTGCCTGTGGCGTTGCTGTGGATGGCAAACATAAAGTCTGCGCCGTAGGCATTGGCTTCATAGCCTATCTCGTGGAGGTTGCGGTCGTCATCGGTAGTGTTGGTGGTACGCGACATCATCACGTTTGCGCCAAGCCCTTCAAGAAGGTCGCGCAGGGCAAGACCCTTGTCGAGGTTGGAGTTCGACTCCCAAAAACCGTCGGCATCGCCTTGCTTGAACGGAGGCACAACCACATTGCGGTCGTCGGAATCATGACCGCCATGGCCTGGGTTGACATAAATTTTCAGGTCTTTCATATCCGTAGCACCCACACCGAGGGCAACAGCGAGGCTGAGTGCTGTTATTGTCTTTCTTTTCATTTTCATGCGGGTTTTACAGTTATTCCTTGATGTTGATGTCTATCACGAAAAGACGACCGTCGATGGTGTTGTAGGCTATGCGCGAGCCATCGGCAGTTGCCGTGGGGTTCATCGTCATTGTCTCAGGCTTGGTGAGTGCCGTGCTGAACGAGCCGTCAGCCTTGAGGAGCATAATCTGGCTCGACTCATACTGATGTCCATCGCTTGTAGAGTTCTCTGCCACGACATATCCGTTGCCAGCCCAACGCGGTGCGGTGTAGCGCCCGAGCGAAGCAAGAACGTTGCCTTGGAGATCGCACACGAAAGCACCTTTGCCGCCGGCATAAAAGAGTATCTTCGAGCCGTCGGGCGACAAGGATTCCCACATATAGGTATGGTCGGTTACCACCGGTTGCAGACTGGTTTCCTTACCGCCCTGCATCACCACCAATCGATTTCCGTCGACATAGACAAACGTGCCACCCTTATGTTTTGCCTTGAGTTGGCGGCCAGCATCGCTGACAGTAGAAAATCCGCCGTCAACGGCCTTCGGCGCGCGCATTCCGCGCAACTTCTCGGTCACTGTCGTTGCGGTCTTCCCTTCAATGTCGTAGCGTTTCACTTCGCGGTAGGTACGCATATCGTCGACCGACTGCGACATGAAGTACACACTCTTGCCGTCGCGGGCAAATGCCGGTTCGAAACCGGCCATGTCGTCGTTGCTGACGGTGGTTGTCACGCCGTCGGCGAGGTCATAGAGTTTCAGTCCTTTGTAGTTGGTATGCGAGAACAGCAACTGCTGTCCGTCGGCACTTATCACAGGGTTGGAGATGTCAGCCTCAACGCCTTTCAGCAGTTGCAGACTGTTGGTTATCTCCACCTGCTGTGCCGATGCCGTCAGCGAGCATATCGCCGCAAGAATCAGTAGTCTGGTTTTCATAGTTTTATGTTTTGTTTGTTATTTCACGATAAATTTGCCCACCTTCGCGCCGTCGGCACTGACCACACGGAGGAAATATACGCCAGCCTGAAGCGAAGCGACATTGATTGTTGCTGCGCCGGTAGCAAAATCGGCAGTCTGTGACAACAGGAGTGCGCCAGAATTGTTGAACACCTCAATCTTTGCCACGCCAGCACCTGCCGCTGCCACATGGAGCGCGCCGTCGGCTACTGGGTTAGGATAAAGGCGGAGTCCGTCGGCTTTTGACGCTACGTTGGCAACACTACCGTAGTCGTTGTAGAGAGCGCAGAATTCAGGCACAAGGATGTCAAAGGTCTTACCCTTCTCCGACTTGCCGAGGTCAAGGCGGAAGGAGTTGACTGTGAGCGGATAGGATGTCACATCATCAATATCAAAAACTGTCGAAAGGTCAAGGTCGAAAGTCGACATCTGGTTTGCCGGGAGTTCGGCATCTGTCAAATTCACCGACGGATAGGTTGTGCCGTCACCGGCTGTCATTGTCATAGAAATGCGCTTAACCGTTGCATCGCCAGGGTTGATTGCCACGCGCAATGCCTTCGGCATACTCCACACCGTGAACGGCGACTCCAACTGGAGGTATGCGCCACGGCTTGTACCGTTGCCCACATAACTGATTTTCATACCGTTCTCATATTCATTCACCATAAGGTCAGTGCCACCAACTTGCTTCGATACCCACGATTCTGGATATTCGCTGATAATCGGCATTTCAGAGGCTTCAGGGAGTTCGACTGTCACCTCAGCACTGGTTTCTATGTCGTTGAGTTTGCCGCTGATGGTGGTTGTACCGTTTTTAAGACCTTTAAGCACACCGTTTTCAATCTTCACGATGTCGTTGTCGGCAACTGTCCATGCAAGTCGCGATGGGTCGGTCGCATATTCGTTGATTCCAATTTTCGACGACACTTCAATCTGATAGTCACGACCGTCGTTGAGGAACTTAGTCGAGCGGATGCCGATTTCTGCCGACTGGATGGTTATCTCCTTCGACACGCTCACGCCGCCGTAGGTTGCGGTGACGGTTGTAGTGCCGGCCTTGCCGAGCAGTTCGATTTTGCCGTCGTTGACTGTGCCGTATGCTGGGTCGATGCTGAACGTGATACCTTCAACGTTATCGCTGATAAGTTCGCCGTACTGGTTATAGCCGAGCACCACCGGGCTGAACGTCGAGTAGATAGGCACGTTAATCTCCGGGGCGAGGAATGCGAGTGATGCCACCTCGTTGTCGCCGTCGGGTGCAGTTGAATAAATCATCCATCCGTTTGCTACTGCGCGCGGAGTGCCTTCCGTAGTGCGGTTGACCACGCTGCCATGCACCATCAGTTGCGCCGAGCCGCCGGCATCGACGTTGCACACGTCCCATGCGCCGAGTTGCTTGAGAATCTGACACATAACCGAAGTATTGCAACCTGCCGATATGCCGTAAACCGGGTCGGTCGACTTGTCGATGGTGAACATATACAAGGTCTTACCATCCTGGCTGTTGGCATAAGCCGAGCGGCTATACACTTGGGAATTATAGGTCTCGTCCTCGTTGCGTACGGTGAGTTCGCCGTCGACCATCACCATCGCATTGCCGCCGATGGCTTGCTCAAGGTGGATTGGATTGCCAGTGGCTACCGAATACCAAGAGTAGTTGACTGCCACTTGGTCGCCCACTTGGAGTTGTTCAAGAAGTTCTTTGTAAGTGCCCGAGCCGGCGATGCAGATGTCATAGTCGCCAAGTGTGCCGGCTGTGGTGTTGGTGCGCACCTGCGCCACGGTTGCCACGATGTCGCTGTTGGTTGTCCACTGCTCGCCGTCGTTGAGGTTGAGATACACCTCACAGGTCTTGTAGTCCACAACTCCATACACGCCCTCGTTGCTTTCGATGGTCTGGAATTTCTTCGTGCGGCCGTAGAATGAGTTATAGAGCACCATCTCGTCGGTCGAGCGGCAGAATTTGTTGGCGAGGTAGAACTCCGGCTGCTGGTTGCCCCAGCGTGTGGACGACACCGTGCCTTTCCACGACATCGACTCGATGTGGATGTCCTTGTCGTAGCCGAGGCCCACCACGCCGGTGCGTGCCGGACCACCGTCCCACTGGTCGGCGTGGCAGTTGGTTTCTGTCACAATCTGACCGTTACGCAGACAAGCGTTGAAGGTCGTGCCGAGGGCAAACTGCGAGTAGATGCCCTGTCCCGACACGCACCAGAAGTTGCCGTTTTGCGCGCCGATTGGCTTCTTTCCGTCGGTTTTGGCACGCGTGTAGGCATCGGCGAGTTTTTCTGTCGAGCCGGTCTTCTCGTTGGCCTGCATGGTTTCAATGCGGTTGTAGGGGTTGGTTAAATCAACGGTCATATAGTTGATGTTAAGCGGAAAATCGGGGATTCGGATGCGGTTGTAGACCACGCCTGGACCTACCTGCTTGCTTTCGAGCAAGTTGTAGGCATATTCCTTGCCGTCGATTGTAAAACTACTGGGAGTCTCTGCTGTCATCACTGCAAAAGCGGATGCAGCAAGCGCCATGGTGAGTAGACATTTCTTCATATTAGGATGTGTTAATGGTTTGCACTCACAAAGTTACTACAATTTAAATCCCAACCAACTTTTTAACCAATAATTATAAGTTATATACATATTTTTCATTTTATAAACATTCATTTGACCCCAACAAAAAAGAATCCGCAACGCCAGAAGTCTGACGTTGCGGATTTTCTTATCCTGCTGGGCGGCAGGACAATTATGTCAAATAATAAAACCTTACTTGTTGATTTTCTGCCAACTGTCCTTAAGGGTTATCGTGCGGTTAAACACGAGATGCTCCTTCGTGGAGTCTTTCTTGTCGGGAGTGAAATAGCCGATGCGCTGGAACTGGAAATGCGCTCCCGGCTCAGCGTTCTCTGCAAGGAACGGCTCAATCTTGGCGTGCTCAACAACCTTGATGGAGTCTGGGTTGAGGAGTTCGTGGAAATCGCGGTCCTTGACCTCCGATGCGTTCTCCACAGCAAATAGGCGGTCGTAGAGGCGCACCTCAGCGTCAACGCAATGGTTGGCTGAAACCCAATGCAGAGTGCCTTTCACCTTGCGCATACTGCCTGGCATACCGCTCTTCGAATCGGGATCGTACTCGCAGTAGATTTCCTCAACATTGCCGTCGGCATCTTTCTTGCAACCGGTACATTTCACGATGTAAGCACCTTTCAGACGCACCTCCTTGTCAGGAGTCATACGGAAGAACTTCTTCGGCGGATTTTCCATAAAGTCGTCGCGTTCGATATAGATTTCGCGCGAGAACGGCATTGCGTGAGTACCTGCGTTCGGGTCTTCAGGATTGTTTTCCATCTCGACATTCTCTTCCTGACCTTCGGGATAGTTGGTGATTACCACCTTAACCGGGTCGATTACTGCGCACACGCGCGTTGCTCTCTTGTTGAGGTCTTCGCGGATGCTGAATTCGAGGAGCGAGATGTCGTTGACAGCCTCAAACTTGGTATAGCCGATGCGGTTGATAAACAACTTGATTGATTCCGGCGTGAAACCGCGGCGGCGCAAGCCTGAGATGGTCGGCATACGAGGGTCATCCCATCCGTCAACAAGACCTTCCTTCACCAACTGGAGCAATTTGCGCTTCGACAGCACAGTGTAAGTGAGGTTCAAGCGGTTAAACTCAATCTGTCGCGGACAGTAGGTTTCGTCTGCCAACTCCTTGACGAAATATTCGTAGAGCGGACGGTGAGGCACAAACTCAAGCGTACAGATGGAGTGGGTAACGCCCTCAAAATAGTCCGACTGACCGTGGGCGAAGTCGTACATTGGGTAAACCTTCCACTTGTCACCGGTGCGGTGGTGCGGATGCTTGATGATGCGGTACATTATCGGATCACGGAAGTGCATATTGGACGAAGCCATATCGATTTTCGCACGGAGCACCATTGCGCCCTCCTCAAACTCGCCGGCGTTCATGCGCTGGAAAAGATCGAGGTTTTCCTCTATCGGACGGTCGCGGAACGGGCTGGCTGTGCCCGGCTGTGTCGGTGTGCCCTTCTGCTCGGCAATCTGCTCGGCAGTCTGCTCGTCCACATAGGCTTTGCCCTCCTTGATAAGACGGATGGCAAGGTCGTAGAGTTGCGGGAAATAGTCAGAAGCATAGTATTCGCGGTCTGCCCAGTCGTAGCCCAGCCACTTGATGTCCTCGCGGATTGAGTCTACATATTCCACGTCTTCCTTGACAGGGTTGGTGTCGTCAAAACGCAGGTTGCAAGTGCCGCCAAACTTCTCGGCAACGCCGAAGTCCATACAAATGGCCTTTGCATGGCCTATATGAAGATAGCCGTTAGGTTCTGGTGGGAAACGGGTGTTAAGTCGTCCACCGTTTTTTCCTTGTTTCAAATCGTCGGCCACCAGTTGCTCAACGAAATTCAGGCCTGACTCTTTCTCTGTTGTCAGTTCCTTGTTTTCAATTTCTGACATATTGTTTCCTTTTAAATTGTCTATGTTAAAATGCAAAGTTAATGCAAAAAAGTGGAAAACAGCCACTCTCTCTCCTTAAAATATGCGACCTCGTTTCATTGAGTGCAAAAAAGCCGGGGGCTGCGCCAGTTGGTGCAGCCCCCGGTTATTGAGATTGAAATAGTCTAATTCGATTATTCCACATACCAGTTGCATTCAATCAACTGGAACTTGCCCTTACCTACCACTGTGTAGGAAACAGTGTAGGTTGCAGTAGTACCTGTGTAGACCGCAAAGTTAACTGTGTAAATCACATCAATGCCAGCCACTGGCTCTGCATCCGGGTGGAGTGCAGAGAGTGCACCTGGAAGCACTTCTTGTGTGAAGCGATCCATCATCAGTTTCTGGATTTCCTCGTCGCTCATTCCCTCATATCCGGCAGGATACTGGTCGCGGGCTTTTGCAGGACGGAGGTCGACGTTGCCTTGGTATGCTGAAGTACCGCAATAGTACTCGTTGTTGCCATAACTTGACACATAGTAGTTACCGTCCTTGATGCTTGTCGAGCCGAGAGGCTTGTCGATGTTCTCGTATACCCAGTCAACGCATGCCTGATAGTACTTGGTTGAGATTTCCACACCCTTGCCGCTTGGCAGGTCGATAGTCACGTTCGGATCGTACATCCAATTACCACCCGAGCGTACAAACTGAGCGGTTTCAGTAACCACGCCGTTGGTCTTGGTCCAAACAGTGCCGTTGTAGGTGTACTCGTCGCAAACGAGCGAAGTCTTGCTGCTTGCGTAGTATTTGTAGGCAACGAGTTTAGTGTCGCCCGACTTAGCGTAAGGGAACTTGTTCTTGAGGTAAGTTGGGAGATACTCGTCTGGCTCTGTCAAGTTTGCGTGAGTCTGACCCATTGCAGTGTAGTCAGATGCCTGAAGAAGAGTTACCGATGTGCTTGCTTTCCATGCCGAGCCGTCGTAGGTGTAGACCGCAGAAACGCTTTCGGTAGTCACTGAAGTAGCGGCACGCATGTGGCGGATTGTTGCGAGCGATGTTTTTTCAACTGCAGTAGTCGGAACGAAGTTTGCATATTTTCCGCCAGAGATTGATACCAGGTAACCGCTTACGGTGTAGGTCTTGCCATCCTCGAAGAGTGCCTTCTGAGCATCAGTTGCCTGATAGAGGCTTCCCTTTGCTGTTTCAGCACCATCAACAGTAAAGTTGTAGTAGTTGCCCGAGATTGAGGCAGTGCCTACAAACTGTGCATAGACTGCCAGTTGGTCATCGGTGATTGTAAGCAAGTTGTCGAACGCAGCGCCGTCGAGCGTCTTTGCAGCAGGATAACTGTAGGCCTGGTTGCCGATTTTGTTGACAGTAGCAGATGTGCCTGTGATTTGCAAGCCCTTGTTGTAGGACGAGACCTCACCGGCAACCTCCACTTGGTCGCCAACGCTATAGGCAGTTGCATCGAAGCCAGATGAATAGTACACAAGGATTGAGCCTGAATTGTCGGTAAGGATAAATCCACGGCCGCAGATGGCTGTTACCAAACCTTTGACCTCAACATTTGCGCCGACAGTAGCAGTGCCAAGCACATTTGTCATCACAAAACCCGGTTCTGGATCGTCGCCACCGTCGAAGTTTGGCTCAGTCTGCGCTTCCTTGTAGTTCACCACTACCATTGTGCCTTTTTCCACATCACCGTATTCAACGTCAAGGATGTTAGGGATGTTTTTCTGGGCGGAAACACTCGGAGTGAAACCTTCTATGAAGTCGGTTGTACTGCCCCAAGCATCCTGATAGTCGGTCTCTGTCACAGTGTACTCCGAAGCAGCGCCGAAATTGACGATCTCTTCAGGCACGTTGTTTACAGTATTGTAGGTAAGGGTCACTGTAGAGCCGTCCGACAGAGAGAAATAAGCAAAGTCGGGATCGTTCAGGAAGTTCGGCACAAATTCACGCGCAGTAATCTTGTCAGTGAAATAGTGTTGTGTGCCCACAGCCTTCAATTCGTTGGACAAATCAAGAGAAGCAGCACGCTCGATGTTTTTGCTGTTGCCTGCAAGATTTGCATAGTCATCGGCAGTGAATGTGTAATCAACAGACTGAAGATCAGTAATCTTCTTGTTGCTGTCGAATCCGTCCAACTTATTGTTCCAATCGTCAGGGTCGCAGCTTGACAAAGTTGCTACACTCGCTGCAATCAGAACTGAATATAATAATCTATTTTTCATTGTCGTTAATCGTTAGGATTTTAGAAATTGACTTTCAAACGTACTGAATATGTGCGGCCAAACGAGTAGAACACGCGGTAAGCGTCTTCCCATTCACCCTGCACTGTTGCGTAAGTGTAGGCATCCATCACGTAGTAGTTGTTGAACAAGTTGTTGATAGTGCCGCTGAGAGTAGCGCGAACGCCACCAATCTTGAAACTGTAACTTGCATTGAAGTCAAACTGGTTGCCCCAAGGAATTCTCCAAGGCTGTTTAACGTCGATTTCAGAGTTGGCGATGAAGTTTGACGACGAAACTGAATAGTCGCTATAGTTGCGTGCGTTGACCACCCAGTCGAGACCCAAACGGAAGCCGTCGAGCGGACGTACCGTAAATCCGAGAGAACCGGTAGTCTGCGCAGAGCCACCCACCTTTATGCCTTTCTGGTTAAGGATTGCATAAGCGTGGTCTTCGCCCATAATACCCTTGGTTGCTACCGTACCGCGGAGGTCGGCCAACGGTTCGCCGTTCTGGTTGTAGAAGTAACCCTTGGCATTGCTGTCCCAGATGTAGTCGCCGAGAGAAATCATACCCTCAAGTTCAAACCACTTTGTCGGACGGTAGGTGAAGTTTGCCTCAATACCCATGTGGCGTGCGTCAACACCCTGCATGTTGAGGGAGTAGCGGTCGCCGGCATGCTCGCCTGAAGTGATTTCGCCACCACGGGTTGTGGTTTTGTCTTTCCACTTAGTGTAGTAGGCATTTGCAGTGAATGAGAATACCGAGTTGTGGAAACCGTAGCCAAGTTCGTAAGAGATAATCTTCTCGTTTACGGCGTCAGGGTTAGTCGCGTTGCTCTTAGCAGATGTCAAGAATGCGCCACCTGAATAGAATGGAGCACGGCTGATGAAACCAAGGTTGAAGAACACGTTGTTGTAGCGGTTGATGTTATAGTTACCGCCGCCCTTGATTGTTCCGCCGAGGAAGTTTACCTTCTCCGACTTTTCGTGAGCCTTGTCGTAGTTGAAGTGGTCAACACGCCAGTAGCCAGTGTTGCTCAACGAGCCGGCAAGTACGAAGTTAAATTTCTTGTCGAGGAGAGAATATTCGAGTTGGCCGAAAGCACCTTCCTGATGAGTGTGACCAATCCAGTCGCGGTACACGATGTCGCCCACGCCGAGTTTCTCATAAGCCCAGTTAGGATCGGCTGCTGCAGCATTGTTGGCTGCCGACACGCCGCTACGGCTTGAGTCGTCCATATAGTAGGCACCGTCGTAGAGGTCAACAATCTTGTTGTTGTGGCGACCGATGTAGTAGCGAACATCGACACCGGCAGTCAACGAAAGTTTCTTTGGAAGAAGTTCGTTCTTATAGGTGGAAACGAGTCCGTACCATTCGTGGTTGTTGTTGCTCTTCGACATAACCATATTTGAACCAGTTGTGCTGGCGGCGTTCATCTCCTGGATTTTGTCGTAGGCAAATGTGCCGTCGGCATTGCGGAACAATGTGGTGAGGTAACCGTTGGATGCGCCGTACCAAGAAGAGTAACTGAGGCTAACGCCGTCGGCAGTAGTGCCACGACCTTGACCTGAATAGCCACCACCACGAGCAATCGACACATAGGCTACTGATGACAGTGATGACTTATGGTTGATTTGCCAGATGTGGTTCAACGAAATCTGTGGCTTGTGGTAAGTGTTTGTGTTCGATGAGCGAACTTGTCCGTTTTTGTCGTAACCGAACGTCGGGTTGTAGCGGTATCTGATTTTCTCACCCATATATTGCTGCACATCCTGCCAGCCCTCAATGGTCAAGCCATCAGCAGAGCCGCGCTTGTTGTGGGTTTGAGGAGCGCCGAATGCAGTGAGCGACAACTGATGAGCATCGTTGATGCGCTTTGAGATATTGATGAAATAGTTGTAAGCCTTGAAGTCAGCGCCTTGCACATATCCGTCACCCGAACGGTGAGAGAAGAGAGCCGTAACTGCCCAACCGTTTTTCATCATCCCGGTAGAGAATGAGATACCTTCTTGCATAAGGCCGTCGTTACCGATGCCGTACCAAACAGATCCGCCCTTTTTTGCATCGAGCGACTTGGTGAGGATGTTGATTGTACCGCCGACCGACGGAGTAGACACGATTGACGCACCAAGACCGCGCTGAGTCTGCATTGACGAAGTAACGTCGCTCAAACCGGCCCAGTTGCTCCAGTAAACGCCGCCCCATTCCATATCATTGATGGGCACACCGTTAATCATCACTGCCACGTTGGCAGCCTGGAAACCGCGCATATTGATTTTAGAGTCGCCGTAGCCGCCACCTTCTTTAGTGGCCCACACACCTGGTGTGGTTTTGAGGATTTCCGGGAACTCCTGGTTACCGAGTTTCATGTCGATTGTGCGGGCATTGACTTCGGAAATCGCAACCGGTGTTTCGCGAGTGCGTGCAACCGACTGTGTCACAACAACGTCCTGAAGCATCTTCGAGTCTGCTTCGAGGCGCACATCACCAATATTCTTGGCTGCTTTCTTAGTGACTGTCTTATAACCCACATAACGGATTTCAACGTCACCCTTGCCGTCAGGCAGTTTGAGTTCGAAATTTCCGTCGATGTTGGTAACCGTTCCAATTTTTGTCCCGGGAACTGAGATAGTGGCACCGATGACAGGTTCTCCCTGTTCATCTACCACATGGCCACGGCAAACGCTCGGCGCAGCAGCCATAAGTTGCGACGCTGCGAGCAGGATTGCGGTAGCTAAGAGGAGTAATCTCTTCATGCTGTAGGGAATTAATTTATGTTAACTGTTAAAATTAAGTTCTTTTAAGAAAAATCAGTCGTTCACCTTAGAAAACCTCTTCAAATTCTGCGCAAATTTACCGCTTTTGAGCATCTTAAGCAAATTTATGCCAACATAAATTATCAATGTTATATAATTGTTAAAAGGGCTAAAAGGCATTCCATCCCGACGGATGAAAAAGCATTTCACAAGCAAAAACAGGAAAAATATTGGAAATCTGTTTAAAAATCCGTCAAAACAAAAGAATTATGCATAAATACATAACGATTTTAGTTATCTTTGCAATCCAATGTTTGCAAACGAACGGAAATTAAGGGAATATTCTGCCGGCACATAGCGGCTGATTGCGGAAAAAATTCTTAATTTTGGCAATTGATAGAAACTGTAGATTCAAAAAAGTGGACGTAGCGATAGTGAAATACAATGCAGGCAACGTGTTTTCGGTGGAATGCGCGTTGCAGCGTCTTGGCGTAACCCCTACAGTCACCGCCGACCCTACCCTGCTCGCAAATGCCGACAAGGTGATTTTCCCCGGCGTGGGCGAAGCGTCGTCGGCGATGGCGTGCCTGAAGGCTGAGGGGCTCGACAAGGTGATTTGCGGTCTGCGCCAGCCGGTGCTCGGCATCTGCATCGGGCAGCAACTGCTCTGCCGCCACTCCGAGGAGGGCGACTGCGACTGCCTCGGTGTCTTTGATGCCGACGTGAAACGATTCCAGCCCAAAGATGGGTTCAAGATTCCGGAGATGGGATGGAACACCATCACAGCCACTACCGACAGTCCGCTGCTCAGCGGCGTGGCAGACGGCAGTTACGTTTATTATGTGCACAGTTTCTACGTCCCGGTGTGCGACAACACCGTGGCGGTGAGCGAATTTACGGTGCCGTTTAGCGCAGCGATGCAGCGCGGCAACTTCTTCGCCACGCAGTTTCACCCGGAAAAGAGCGGCGACATTGGCGAACAGATACTGAAAAATTTCCTTGGGCTATGATAGAAATTGTGCCTGCCATAGATATTATCGACGGAAAATGCGTGCGGCTGACCCGCGGCGACTACTCCACCAAGCGAGTCTACAACGAAGACCCGCTTGAGGTGGCTACCGCAATGGAGGGAATCGGCTGCCGGAGGCTTCATCTTGTAGACCTCGACGGAGCGAAAGCCGCCCACATTGTGAACTACCGCACCCTTGAAAGGTTGGCAAGCCGCACTGGGCTGACCATCGACTTCGGCGGCGGCTTGAAGAGCGACGAGGATGCTCACGTGGCATTCGAGTCGGGCGCGGCAATGATTACCGGCGGCAGCGTGGCGGTGAAAAACCCCGATATGTTTCGCGGATGGCTGACGCGCTACGGCGCTGACCGCATAATCCTCGGCGCAGATGCCAAGAACCGGAAAATTTCGACCACTGGATGGACGGAGGACAGCGGCATCGACCTGATTCCGTTTATCAAGGAATATATGAAGCGCGACGGAGTGCGCCAAGTGGTGACCACCGACATCAGCCGCGACGGTATGCTGAAAGGTCCTGCCGTGGAACTGTATTCGGAGATGATGCGCGAACTTGAGGGAATATACCTCGTGGCGAGCGGCGGTGTCAGTGGTATGGCTGACATTGAGCAACTAGATGCCATCGGCGTGCCTGCGGTAATCGTGGGCAAAGCCATCTATGAGGGGCGCATTCCTCTGAGCGAAGTAGAACGACTAAACAAATTATCAAGATAATGCTTGCCAAACGAATCATACCTTGCCTAGATGTGAAAGACGGCAAAACCGTGAAGGGCGTTTGCTTCGGCAACCTCCGCGATGCCGGCGACCCAGTGGCTCTCGGCCGCCGCTACAGCGAAGAGGGCGCAGACGAACTGGTGTTTCTCGACATCACGGCATCAAGCGAGCGACGCAAGACTCTCATCGATATGGTGAGTAACGTGGCGAGGGAGGTGAGCATCCCGTTTACCGTTGGCGGCGGCATCGGCAGCGTTGCCGATGTGGAGGCTCTGCTCAATGCCGGTGCCGACAAGATTTCGATTAACTCGTCAGCACTTGCCCGACCGCAACTAATCGACGAGATTGCCAAACGTTTTGGCAGCCAAGTGTGTGTCGTGGCTATCGACGCGCACCAGATTGACGGACAATGGACTTGCTACACCCACGGAGGGCGGAAGCCTACCGACCGCGGACTGTTTGACTGGGCGCACGAGGCGGAAAGCCGCGGTGCCGGGGAAATACTGTTCACGAGTATGGACCACGACGGAGTGAAGCAGGGATTTGCCTGCGAGGCACTCGCGCAACTCTCGGAGAGTGCCGGCATCCCAGTGATTGCCAGCGGCGGATGCGGGACAATGGAGCATTTCGCCGACGCGTTTGTAAAGGGAAAGGCTGATGCCGCCTTGGCAGCGAGCGTGTTCCATTACAACGAGATTGGCATCCACGAACTTAAACAATATTTACAACAACAGCATATCACAGTTAGATTATGAATTTGGATTTTGACAAAATGGGCGGACTTGTCCCTGCCATCGTGCAGGATGCCCGCACGAAGAATGTGCTGATGCTCGGCTTTATGAACGCCGAGGCTTACGAAAAGACCGTTGAATCGGGCTTCGTTACATTCTACAGCCGCACACGCAACCGTCTTTGGATGAAAGGCGAAGAGAGCGGCAACACACTGAAAGTGGTTTCAATCGCCGACGACTGCGACCACGACACTCTGCTGATAAAGGCTATCCCGGCAGGTCCTGTGTGCCACACCGGCGCAGCCACCTGTTTCAGCGACAACAACGACTACGGAGTGGAATTTTTCGACTATCTGCAGAAATTCATACAGAAACGTCACGAGGAGATGCCGGAAGGCTCTTACACCACATCGCTCTTCAACAAGGGCGTGAACCGCATGGCTCAGAAAGTGGGCGAAGAGGCTGTGGAAACGGTTATCGAGGCTACCAACGGCACCGACGACCGTCTTGTCTATGAGGCATCCGACCTGATGTACCACCTCATCGTGCTGCTCACATCGAAAGGCTTGTCGCTCGACGACCTGTCGGTGGAACTGCAGAAACGCCACAAAGAATAAGAAAATACAACAATATGTCAGCAATCATTGATTACAAAAACGTGGAGGTGCTCCGCAAGGAGTTGCTCGTGCTCAAGAACGTGAATTTCACACTCGAAGAGGGGCAGTTTGTCTACCTCATCGGTCGTGTGGGCAGCGGCAAGAGTAGCCTGATGAAGACGATGTATGCCGAAGTGCCTGTTGAGATGGGCGAAGCGCGCATCTTCGACTACGACCTGACGGCGATACGCCGCAAGGACGTGCCGATGCTCCGCCGCCAGATCGGCGTGGTGTTCCAGGATTTCCAACTGCTGTCGGACCGTTCTGTCTACGACAACCTGCTGTTTGTGCTCAAAGCCACCGGCTGGAAAGCCAAGGCGGACATCGACGAGCGTATCAATGACGTGCTGCGTGAGGTGGGTATGGAAAACAAGTCGTACAAGATGCCCCACGAGTTGTCGGGCGGAGAGCAACAGCGCATCGCCATTGCCCGGGCTCTCCTCAACCGCCCCAAACTGATTCTCGCCGACGAGCCTACTGGCAACCTCGACCAGGAGACCGGACACCAGATTATGACATTGCTCCACCGTATCTCGTCGGAGGGCACTGCCGTGATTATGGCGACCCACAACATCCAACTCACCGAGGATTTCCCGGCGCGTGTGGTGAAATGCGAAGACAAGAATGTAACCGACGTAAAAAAACAATAAAGTAGACACATACAACAAGAAATGAAGGTACTGAAATTTGGAGGCACTTCTGTCGGCTCGGCAGAGCGCATCAAGAAAGTAGCCGGCATTGTTACCGGCAAAGGCAAGAACATCGTTGTGCTGTCGGCTATGTCCGGCACCACCAACACTCTTGTGGAAATTTCCGACTATCTTTATAAGAAGAATACCGACGGTGCCCGCGAAACCGTCAACAAACTTGAGTTGAAGTATCTCAAGACCATCGACGAACTCTACTCTACCGAAAGCAGCAAGGCTTCGGCTCTCGAGAAAATCAAGGCCTGCTTCAGTTATCTGCGCTCGTTCACCAAGGACATCTTCACCGTGTTTGAGGAGAAGGAAATCCTTGCCCAAGGCGAAATTATGTCTACAATTATGATGGACATCTACCTGAAGGAACAGGGCGTGAACTCGGCGCTGCTTCCTGCGTTGGAATACATGAAGACCGACAAAAACGGCGAGCCGGAATCACAGTTCATCAAGCAGCAACTCACTCTGCTTCTCGACAAGAACCCGGATGCCGACATCTATATCACTCAGGGCTACATCTGTCGCAATGCCTACGGCGAAATCGACAACCTGCAACGCGGCGGCAGCGACTACTCCGCTTCGCTCGTCGGCGCTGCCATCAATGCCGAAGAGATTGAAATCTGGACCGACATCGACGGTATGCACAACAACGACCCTCGTTTCGTTGAAGGCACAAAGCCGGTGGACAAACTGAACTTTGAGGAGGCTGCCGAGTTGGCTTATTTCGGTGCGAAGATTCTCCACCCGACATGCATCCAACCTGCCAAACTCAACAACATCCCGGTGCGTCTGCTCAGCACTCTCGACCCTTCTGCCAAAGGCACTCTGATAGGCAACCTTCAGGTGGACCGCGCCATCAAAGCAGTTGCCGCAAAGGACAACATCACAGCCATCCGCATCAAGTCGGGACGTATGCTTCTGGCATACGGCTTTATGCGCAAGGTGTTTGAAATCTTCGAGGCTCACAAGACTCCGGTCGACATGGTAACCACCTCGGAGGTGGGCGTGTCGGTGACCATCGACAACGAGAAGAATCTCGACAGCATCGTCGACGAACTCCGAAAATTCGGCACCGTAACCATCGACCACGATATGGTGATACTCTGCGTCGTGGGCGACCTCGAATGGCAGAACCGAGGCTTTGAAGCGAAAGCCATCGCCGCTCTCAAGGACATCCCCGTAAGAATGATTTCCTACGGCGGCAGCAACTACAACATCTCGTTCCTTATCCGCAAGGAGGACAAGGTGGCTGCCCTCAAGAAATTGAGCGAAGAGTTGTTTAACTAACCCTAACCGACCAACTATTATGACACAGTTCCCAATAGACGAATTCAAGAACATCGAGACTCCGTTCTACTACTACGATATGGCTTTGCTTGAGCAGACGCTCGGCAAGGTAACTGCACTCGCAGCCGCAAACAACTGCCGCGTGCACTATGCCGTAAAGGCCAATGCCAACCCTCGTATCCTCGAGGCTGTCAACAAGGCTGGACTGGGCGTTGACTGCGTGAGCGGCGGCGAAATCGAAGCTGCCGTGAAGGCTGGATTTTCGGGCAACGGCATCATGTTTGCCGGCGTTGGCAAGACCGACCGCGAGATTGAGTTTGCCCTCGACACCAACATCCGCTGTTTCAACGTGGAGTCGCTGCCTGAGTTGCTCAACATCAACGAGATTGCCGGCAAGAAGAAGATGATGGCTCACGTGGCTGTACGCATCAACCCCAACGTGGATGCCCACACCCACCAGTACATCACTACCGGCTTGAACGAGAACAAGTTTGGCATCAATCTCGAGAATCTCGACGAGTTTGTGACCACTGCTCTCTCGCTCGACAATATTGACCTCTGCGGCGTGCATTTCCACATCGGTTCGCAAATCACGGAGACTGAGCCATTTGCGATGCTCTGCAAGAAGGCGCGCGAGATTCTTGACCACATGAAGGAACTTGGTGCAATCATCACCATCGTCGATATGGGCGGCGGTCTCGGCATCGACTACGATGACCCTGACGGCAACCCAATCCCCGACTTTGAAAGTTATTTCGCAGTGTTCCGCGAGAACCTGCAACTCGATGCCGACCAGGAACTCCATTTTGAGCCGGGCCGTTCAATCGTAGGTCAATGCGGATCGCTGATTACACGCGTACTCTATGTGAAAGAAGGCACAACCAAGAAATTTGCCATCGTGGATGCCGGCATGACCGACCTCATCCGCCCTGCTCTCTATCAGGCTCACCACAAAATCGAGAACATATCGTCCACTTCGTCGGTCGACGACGTTTACGATGTTGTAGGCCCGATTTGCGAATCATCCGACCGCTTCGGCTCTGACGAGCGACTGCCTCTCGTGGAGCGCGGCAACTTCCTTGCACTCCGCTCTGCCGGTGCCTACGGCGAAGTGATGGCTTCGTCCTACAACTGCCGCCAACTGCCGGGCAGTGTCTTCTCCACCGACCTGTAGGTCGATGGCAACCTAAATTGAAATTTATGGCTAACTATATGAACTTGAGAGGTATGGGCGTTGCGCTCATTACCCCGTTCAAAAAAGACAAATCAATCGATTTTCCGGCGTTGGCACGGTTGCTGGAGCACATCATCCAAAACCACGCCGACTACATCGTGGTGCTCGGCACAACCGCCGAGACGCCTACCCTCTCCGAGGAAGAACGCGATGAGTTGAAACGGTTCATTGTGGAACGTGTGCGCCGCCGCTTGCCGCTGGTGCTCGGTGTGGGCGGCAACAACACTATGGGTGTGGTCGACTATCTGCGCAGCAACGACCTGTCGGATTTCACCGCCATTCTGTCGGTTGTGCCCTACTACAACAAGCCGTCGCAAGAGGGCATCTACCAGCACTACAAAGCCATTGCCGAGGCATCGCCGCTGCCTGTGATTCTCTACAACGTGCCGGGGCGCACAGGCGTGAATATGTCGGCGGAAACGACGCTACGGCTCGCCAACCAATTTGAGAACATCATCGGCGTGAAGGAGGCTTCGGGCAACATCACGCAGATGGACGACATAATCAAGAACAAGCCTGAACGATTTATGGTGATTTCGGGCGACGATGGCATCACTTTCCCTCTGATGACACTCGGCGCAGTGGGCGTGATTTCGGTTATCGGCAACGCCTTTCCACTGGAGTTCAGCCGTATGGTGCGCTTGGCTCTCGCTGGCGACTACCAGAAGGCTCTGCTCATCCATCACCGGTTCACGGAGTTGTTCTCTCTCCTGTTTGTCGACGGCAACCCAGCCGGCGTTAAGTGTTTGCTCAACGCAAAGGGAATGATTGAGAATGAACTGCGGTTACCGCTGGTGCCTACAAAAATCACCACCTACGAGAAAATCCGCAATGTGCTCAACAGTTTGGAACAATAGACTAAAAAACAACGCAATTATGAAATATACATACCGTACCGAAGGCACTTGCTGCCAAGCCTTCGACATCGAAACTGAAGACGGCAAGATCAAGAGTGTGCAATTTTATGGCGGCTGCAACGGCAACCTTCAGGGCATCTGCGCCTTGGTCAAGGGTATGCCAATGGAGGATGTGATTAGCCGACTCAAGGGCATCCGCTGCGGCTCAAAAAGCACATCGTGCCCCGACCAGTTAAGCCGTGCCCTCACTCTGATCGAGGAGAAAGAAGCGGTGGCTTGCCTCAACGAGCAGTCGATCTAACTTTCCGCGCGCTGACGGTCGTTGATGATGTCAGCCATATTGTTTTCTGCCCAAAGCAGTAGATTGTCGACTATCGGTATCAGTGTGTGCGCACGCGGCGTGAGCGAATATTCCACCCGTGGAGGCACTTCGGCATAGACCGTGCGCACAACGTAGCCGTCGGTCTCAAGCGTGCGCAACGTGCTTGTGAGCATTTTCTGCGAGATGTCGGGGATGTGCTTCAGCAACACCGAAAAGCGCATATTGTCGCATTGTCTGAGGTTATAGATTACCAACAGCGACCACTTGTCGCAAATCCGTGCCAGCACATTGCGTATAGGACAACCGGCAAACACTTTTTCTTTCAGATTACTTCTCATAACTTCTCGTAGTTCAGATTACTCTACAAAAGTAACCAACCGTCAGAAAACACGCAAACTCTCCGAAGTTAATCATCATTAAATCCTATTTTTCCAAACCGCTGACAGTCAGCAACAGTTACCTTCCGGTAACTATCCCACCATTTTGTGCCCTCTTGCCGAAGCATCACGGAGAAGATAATTTTGCATCGTCAATCAAACAAAAAGAATGCATCATGAAAGATTTTAAATCCACTGCAAAAGCGGCAAACTTCACAGCCGCAAACTTCGGCAAATTGAACGAGATTAAGGACTATGTACTCACCCTTTCTCCAGAGATAAAAATTCCGGGCAAGGTGTTTGGCGGTGCGGCAGTCGATGCCACCGGCGCGGAATTTTCGTTCCAGGAATTTGCTCCAGGCACTGAGAGCGGCTTCCTCCACACCCACAAGAACCACGAGGAACTCTATTTCTTCCTCTCCGGCAAAGGCGAGTTTCAGGTCGACGGCGAAGTGTTTGCCATCGAAGAAGGCAGCGTGGTGCGCGTAGCACCTAAGGGCAAGCGCAGCGTCCGCAACAACGGCACTGAGCCTATGTTGATGCTCTGCGTGCAGTACAAGGGCAACACATTCACAGCGGACGACGCTACCGACGGCGAAATCCTTAACGAAAAGGTCGTTTGGTAGACACAAACGAGCAACAAGTAGTGAAAATCCCGTAGGCGTGCATTGCGACAATGCGCGCCTTCTTTTTGGAGAATAATTCCCTTTCTTACGAGTTAAAATGACGGAATTTTTCCCTTTTTCAACGCTTAAATAAACGGAATAATTCCCCTTTTTGCAAGTTAAAATGACGGAATTTTTCCTTTACTATTGTATATTTTACTAATTATCAATACTTTTACATATCCAATTTTTCAAGATATGTTAGAGCGTAAATTTGAACACAGTTTGAGCAGTTTTCTGAAACAAGAGCCCAACAAAATTCTTCTTGTAAACGGTGCGAGACAGATTGGAAAGTCCTATCTGATAAGGCACGTCGGAAAAAAACTGTTCAAGCATTTTGTTGAAATAAACCTCAAGGCAGACCAAGAGGGACCGGGGATATTTGCCTCAGTCAGAAGCACAAACGATTTCTACATGCAGTTGGGCGCGATTGCCGGCAACAATCTCGGAACGAAGGAGAACACATTAGTATTTCTTGACGAAATCCAATGCTATCCGCACTTGATGACTATGCTGAAATTCCTGAATGAGGACGGAATGTACAATACATTGCAAGCGGTTCACAACTCGGCATTGCCCTGTCTCAGACTCCCTCCGTACCTATCGGCAGCATTGCCATAAGGCAAATGCATCCGCTCGATTTCGAGGAATTTCTGTGGGCGATGGGATGCGGGAAGAATGTTGTCGACTCGATGAAGCAACTGTTCAAACGCAAGGAAGCCCTGTCTGAGCCGTTGCACAACTACGTTTTGCAGCAATTCAAGATCTACTTGCTTGTGGGAGGTATGCCCGATGCCATAAACAAGTTTGTCGGAAACAGAAACATCGCGCAAGTGCGCACCATCCAGCAGGACATAATCGCGCTCTATAAAATGGACGCATCGCAATATGGAGACAGCAAAAAACTTGTCATACAAAGAATCTATGAGATGATACCGTCCTGCATGGAAAACAAGAAAAAACGTATCATCGTAAAAAACATCGAAAACACCAAATCGCACAAACAATACAACGACTATGCCGAAGAATTTGAGTATCTGACAAATTCTGGGATAGCACTTGCCGTCAGAGCCATCAGCAATCCCTCTTTCCCACTCATCGAGTCCGAGAACAAGAACTTGCTGAAACTGTATTTGAGCGATGTCGGTCTGTTGACATGCATCCTTTACGGAAATAACATAAACGCCGTGCTCCAGGACGAACGGAGTGTCAATCTCGGGTCTGTATACGAGTCGTTTATTGCACAGGAATTCAAAGCGCACGGCTACACGCTGCACTACTACGACAACAAGCAAAAGGGAGAAGTGGACTATCTTATCGATGACTATACGAATTTAACTGTCCTGCCCGTTGAGATAAAGTCTGGCAAAGACTACACCGTACACAGTGCTCTTGACAAATTCATTGCCACGCCGGACTACAACATCCACGATGCCGTGGTTTTAAGCAATGAGCGGCAAGTGTACAAAAAGAACGGAATAAAGTATATGCCGATATACTACTGTATGTTTTTCAGCAACGACAGAGATGACGAAGAAAGCACGATTATTCCTCCGATAGAATTACCCATCGACCTGTAACACTAAAAAAAGCGAGGCGGCCCGGACGGGTTGCCTCGCTTCATCAATAATTGGATGAAACCGCAAAGGTTTCTATTGAAAGATTGCCTTAACGCATTACCATTTTCGTTGCTTTGCCGTTGACTGTGACGATGTAGGCACCAGCAGCAAGACTGAAGTCGTGGGTCGCTGCAACCGTGGCACTTGCCACCTTCTTGCCGTCAATCGAGTAGACTGCCACAGCCGATGTCTTGGCAACAGCGACACTCAAGATGCCGTTATGGGCAGTAATCATTGCCGATGCGCCGTCGATTGCGCCAACAGAAGAATAGTTGACCTTAGCCTCGTTGCTGTAGCGGCTCTCACCCTGCTCATAGACAGCAGTCACCGTATAGGTGTTCTCTCCTTCCGGCATATCGCTATCCACATAGGTGTTGTCGGCGATAAGGTCTTCGTTGATTTTCTCGCCGTTGCGGTACACGTTGTAGCCGAGAAGCGTAAGAGGGTCGAGCGAGCCATCGTGGGCAGCATAGGTGAAATCGTCAATCATATAGAACATGCGCGACAGTTTCAAATTTACCGCAAAATACTTTGCTCCGTCGGGCACTGTCACCTCAACATGCTTCCAGTTGTCGGAAACATAGATGTCCTGACCGTCGTTAAGCGGAAGGAAACTGTCAGGGTCGGTGTCTGTTGCCGAATAGGAAACGGCAATCACGTCGTCGCCCGACATACCCATCGGGATGCGTGTGTAGAAATCAACGGTGTGGGAGCGGCCGTCGAGGCGCGGAGTGATAAGCCAGTCGTTGTTGGCTGTGCCGTACTCCTCGTTGCTGAATCCCATAAGATATTGCTTGCCAGAGTGGGCAAAGAATATGTTGTCCTGGTTTTCGTCGGTTTCAACGCCACCGTCCTCGGTGTTAAACACCATAAACGAGAGCGGTTCGCCAACGTGCTCACGCGTAGGATAATTCGACTTCCATGTCTCTGCGCCGTCCTTGTCAACGAATGTCCAGTCGCCAACGCCATCGATTGCAAACGGAGTGTAGGTTTCGAAGCCGTCAGTGACAAACTGCATTTCCCCCTTTTCCGCTGCCTCGCGGTTGATACCAGCCGACCAGTTGAGAGTAACGCTCTCCTTGTCGGACGTTGCAGCAAGGTCAGTGATGTCCGGCACATCGTTAGGACGTGTAGACCACACAACTGCGTCGGAAGTGTCGTTGCCTGCGTTCTCATCGTCGGCGAGCACCACCTGTGCCGTCCATTCCGACTTGTCGGCAAGCATAGCGTCGTCGAGTGTCGATGTGTATTGGAAATCAACTGTAGTACTTGCTGTTGCTGCGAGTTCAGCACCGGCCTTACGATCCACCTCATTGCCGTCGCGGTAGAGCACCACCTCGTAGGTTGCCTCGTTCTGTCCGCCAAAGTTGCGGATGTCGGCAGTGAATGTAGTGGTCTCGCCTACATTGGCTCGTTGGGGAGAAGCCGTGATGCTGCGCACAGCCATATCGCGGCTATAGTTTGACTCCGCGATAGTGATGTTGTCGATGTGCATCGGGCGGACACCGCCGTAAGCGAGGAACGAGAACTGCACCTCGCCGTCCTTTAGGTTGGACAAAGGCACTGAGCATCTGCTCCACTGCAAACCGTCGATGCCAGTTTCCCATACAGGCTCTGCAACCTCCTGCCATTCTCCTCCGATTGTGCGCACCTGCACCTTCAAACTCTCCTTCGGACCGTTGATCTGATAGAAAGTGAGCACAGGGTTGGCAAACTGCGAAAGTGAGAATATCGGAGAGCAGTAGCGCGAAGTTTCATACTCATAGGCATACAGCGACTTAACAATCAGGTCGCCGCCGTCCTTGTCCTGAGCATAGATAGTATAGCCCTTCACGTCAGGGTCGGAGTACTCATCATTTTCAGGATTGTCGACAATCCAGTCGAAGGCATGCTCATCGGAATCCTGATACCACGGCGACGATGCCACCGCACCGGCAAACGACTCGCTATAGGCTTCCGTAATGGCGTTGCCCATAATCACGCGGTTGAAGTTTGCAGCCTCGCCAGTGCCAGCCTCCGTCACAGGGGCGATGCTGTATTCATACACCTTCTGTTCTCCCTTGGTGAGCGACAGAGTGTAGGTTGTGCCTGTCGCAGTAACCGTTTCGCCACTCGACAAGTCGGTTATCGTGTACGAAAGTGTTTCGGGGTTGAAATATCCGCCGTTGACCGAAGCGGTCGGCGCTTGCCAAGAAAGGCTGATGTTGCCGTCGTTGAGCGACGATGCGCGGGGATTGACGATGGCTACAGGAACGTCGATACCGACAAACACCGTTACCGATGCGGCGACACTCTTGCTGCCGTCCTCCGAGTAGCAGACCACCTCATAGGTGTTCTGTCCTTGCACTGCAGTGGCATCGGTATATTCCAACGCTTCGCCCGGCGCAGGGTTGGTTATTGTGGCTACGACTGCCGCATCGCGTGTAATCTCAATTGAAGAGATTGCGCTGAGGGCATCGCCAGTGGCAGTGACAGTCGGGGCCGTGAAACTAAGTGTTGCGCTGAGCGCACCTTCAGCCGCTGCCGTTGCCGTGAGTTCGGTGACAGGTCCAGGGGCAATTGCTGCTGCCTTTGCGGTTATCACCACATCGTCAAGGTCGATGCGACCCATATTCGGGTCGGAGCAACCAAGAAATCCGACGTGGTAAGTGCCGTCGGCATCCACCGTGATTTCCGCCGTGCGGGTAATGTCGGCAGTGTCGTCGCGGAGCATCCCATTGAGTTCTAGCAGTTCCGTTGTCATACTCTCGACGGTAATACCTGTGCCAAGATACGCCTTAAGGTTTTCCGCCTTGTTGAACGTGCCTGGAGTGCAACGGAACGACAGTTCGTAGACCGTACCAGCCTTGAGCGTGAAAGCCGGCGAGATAAGCCAGTCGTTGGCGGCGTTTGGCGAGTGCTTTAGGATTTGCGCACATTTTGATTGCATAGGCTTACCCGTACTCGTCCGGTAGGTCCAAGTGGTAGACCCCTCTTCTACGTTAATAATGGTCCATTCATCGAAATCCTCCTGAGTGTCGAAGGTTTCGGAAAACACACTTTCTTCGGCGCACAGTCTCTGTGATGAAATGCCGAGGAATAATGCTGCGGCTAAACAAAAGAAAGTCTTCTTCATAAATCTTATTTTTTTGTACCCCACAAATATAACGTCTGCAAGCAGCGAGAGCAAGACAAAGCACTACTACATCACTACTACATTACACTTATTAATTTGATTGTCAATATTGTATAGAATGCAGGTATTTACTTATATCAGCACCGGCTTCGATGCCTAACTTCTTGCGCAAGCGCATACGAGCAGTCTCCACCGAGCGTATTTCCTTGTAGGTGATGGCGGCAATCTCCTTAGTCGACATGCCAAGATAGAGGAACGCACACAGTCGGAGGTCGTTTTGCGTGAGGACTGGATGCACAGCGCAGAGGCGGTTGAAGAAATCGGGGTGCACCTGCTCAAAATATGTGCGGAAATCAGCAGCGATAGCCCTCTCCCTGTAGTGAACCAACTGCTTCTGAATGTCGCTGAGCGCACCCTTCACTGTTTCCGCTCCATGGGCAGGCAAGGCGTGCAGAGCCTCAGCAATCTGGCTCTCCAGTTTGGAGTGGAACTCATTGCTCGAGGCCTGCTCCGTGCTGAACGATAGCAGTTGCCGCTGCTTCTCCTCAATGATGCGCTGCTGCGTGAGTCTCTCGCGCTCAGCCTTTTCTTTTTCAAGGTCGAGCAACATCTGCTGCTGGTCGCTGATGATGCGGCTCGCCTTCTTCATCGCATTGTGCTTGCGGATGAGCGTGATAATCAGCCCGAGGGCAAACAGGATAACCACCAGCGTTGCCCAAATGATGATTGTGCGGCGGCTGAGAGCCAGCGTAAGGTTCTCGTTGCGAGCCTTGAGCCGACCGGTGTCGTAAGCCACAAGCAACTGCTGCAACTGGGCGTTGTTGATGTTGGCCTGCACAGAGTCGCGCAGCGATTCATATTCCAAGATGTAGCGCAATGCCGTAATCGAGTCGGAAAGATTGAGATGGATGTCGGCAATCTGCGCAAGAGCGTTGATTTTTGTGGCTCTCGGCAATTTGGAGAGTATGCTGCGAGCCTTGCCAACATAAGTCACCGCCATTGGGCGATTGCCTTGCGCCACACCCAAAAGAGCCATATTGAGATACATCTGCGCCAAAGAATTAGGCTTGATGCGCGACTGCGGAATCTTCAGTCCCTCGCCGAGATAGCGTTCCGCCGTCTTGTAGTCACCCTGCTGGAAATAGAGGTCGGCAATGTTGATATACGCCGACGACAATGCATCAGGATTGTCGTGCCCCAGTTCGAGAGTGCGGTTGTAGGCATCCAGAGCCTTTCCGTAGCGTTGTGTAGCGGCATAGACGATGCCGAGATTATTGAGGATACTCACCCGTAGCAGCGTGTCGGACTGACTCACCTGCGACATCGCGTCAAGGAGGATATCCTCGCCGTCCTTGAGTCTGTGGGTGCGGTAGTAGACCTGAAAGATGTTATTTTTGGTGCGCACCACATCGGAAGTCATATTGTTGCGCTCGAAATAAGCCAGAGCGTCGAGATGGTGCTTGATAGCCTCGTCGTAGAGTCCGAGCGACATCAGTTGCGTGCCGATAAAGTTTTCCTGTTGTCCGTGGTTAGCGATGCCGTCCTGTGAGAAGCATCTCACAGACGACAGAACGACAAGCAATATGACTGCAACCCGATGCATAGAAATTCCTGACACACAGCCATCACCACAGCCATTTACGGCAACACTGGCGAGGCTATTTCGTCATAGAGAACGAGCGAGAGGCGATGCGGTAGTTGTCGACAAATACCTCCACCTGATAAGAGCCTTTCGACAATGCCGTAGCGACGTTGTAGTAGACCGTAAGCGAGAGTTCGCGCTGGTCATATTCCACGGTCTTCTTCTCGGTGTAGGCCACGCTGCCGCCCTCAAATGAGAACGTGTGTCCGCTGCCGAGCACATTGCCCTCTGGACTTACGATGCGCACATAGAATGTCTTCTCGCCAACCGGAGTGGAGTTGTTTTGAGGTATGGTAAACGACACAGCCAACTGTTTGGCCTTGTCAATCTTCTTCTCGGTCTTGCCTTTTTTGTTGAGAGCAGTAAACGACAAGCCTGTAAGATTCAGTTTTTCTGCGAGTTGCATACGCTCGTTGAGTTTCTGATTCTTCTGGCTATAGTCCGACACCGTGGTCGACAACTGCTGGTTCTGGTTTTGCAGTTCCTCGTTCTGGCTACGCAATGCAGTGTTTTCCTTGCTCAACGAGTCGATAATCTCCACATAGTGGCGAAGCAAACCTTTGAGCGTTGAAATCTCGCCCTTCAGTTCCTTGATTCGCTTGCTGTTGGTAGCCTTTTCAGATTTCAGTTCGGCGAGCAGTTTCTCCACCTTGTCCTTTGCCTGCGAATACTGCTCAAGCAACGAGTCGTTTTTGAGATACTGCGCCTGATTTTCATATTGTTGGAACTCCTGGTTGAGCGACTCCGTTTCGCCGGCAAGTTGGAGTTTCTCGTTTGCCAGTTTCAGTGAGTCGAGTTGCTGCTGCATCTTCTCCTTGTCCGACGAGCCGCTGCACGAAGCGAGCCCCATAACCAACAGGCCGACAAGAGCCACAACCACCAGAATAGCGCCCACGCGCACCATGCCCGCGGCTTTCTTCATTTCCTTATTTTCAGTCTTGTTTGATTCCATTTTCGATAACATAAAAGCAAGCGCAAAGTTAGTATAATTTTCAATAAGTCAGCGTACACACTTAAAAAATGTTTTACAAGGTGGCTGATACGCGTTTTTTATGTAATTTTGCATAGAAAGAAATGCTTTCTACTTTGACATTAAAAATGAGCAATCAAATAAGCCTACCATTAACCAGCGTGCCAGCATTTGATGCGGCATTCTCGGCGTCGGGTCTGCCGCTCGCTCAAACCACTGCGGCCACCAGCCAAACCACAGAAAAGCCCGACACATCCAAAGAACAGTCTTCTGAATCAGGTGATACCGATATGATTTCCGACCTCGGTCTGATTCTTGTCGTTGCCGGCATAGCCACCGTGCTTTTCAAGCGGCTCAAGCAGCCAGTGGTGCTCGGCTACATCCTCGCCGGATTTCTTGTGAGTCCGCATTTTGGATATTTCCCCACAGTTGTCAACGAAGCCAACATCGACTTTTGGGCAGAGTTGGGTATAATCTTCCTGCTCTTCTCTCTCGGATTGGAATTCAACTTCAAAAAATTGCTGAACGTAGGAGGGTCGGCAGCCGTCACGGTACTCGTGATTGTGGCGGGAATGATGTCCACCGGCTACACGGCAGGCCAGATGATGGGCTTCTCCAACATCAGTAGTCTGTTCCTCGGGGCGATGCTGTCAATGTCGTCCACAACCATCATTATGAAGGCTCTCAATGACCTGAACATGAGCCACCGACGGTTCACTCCACAGGTACTTGCTGTACTCATCGTGGAAGACCTGTTTGCCGTCATACTGATGGTGGTGTTGTCGTCGATAGCCATCAACAACAGCGTCAGCGGCGAAGACCTGCTCTGGAGCGTGATGAAACTGTCGTTCTTCCTCATTCTCTGGTTCTTGGTCGGTGTCTACGTCATCCCTACATTCCTCAAAAAACAACGTCGCTACATAACCGACGAACTCCTGCTCGTGCTTTCCGTGGGACTGTGCTTCATGATGGTGATTTTCTCCACCTACACAGGCTTCTCGTCGGCATTGGGCGCATTCGTGATGGGTTCAATCCTTGCCGGAACGAGCGAGGCTGAACGCATCGAAAAGGTCATTTCGCCAATCAAGGATCTTTTCGGCGCAATCTTCTTCGTATCGGTCGGTATGATGGTTGACCCCAACATCCTTACCACCTACACAGTGCCTATCCTCATTCTGTCGGCGATAGTGATAGTGGGTATGATTATGTTCGGCACCGGCGGTATGCTTATCACCGGTCAGCCGCTGCGCATCGCCATCGAGTCAGGCTTCTCGCTCACGCAGATTGGCGAGTTCTCGTTTATCATCGCCACGCTGGGTATGTCGCTCGACGTGATCAATAGCAACCTTTACCCTATCATCGTGTCGGTGTCGGTAATCACCACATTCTTCACCCCATACTTCATCAAGCTGAGCGACCCGTTCAGCCGCTGGGCTGAAAAGGCATTGCCATCGCGGCTCACCGAACTGATCAACCGCTACAGCCAGTCGTCGACACGCAACGAGTCGGAGGTGATGCAATTGTGGAAACGTGCGGTGAAGCGCACCGTATGGCGCATACTCATCTACTCGGTGGTACTCGTTTCCATCCTGCAACTCTCGCGCCACCTGCTTGTGCCGCTGCTTGAGTCGTTCCTGCCCCACAGCACAGCCAAGCCGCTCACCGTGGCAATAACCATCGCCGCAATGTCGCCGTTCCTGCTGGCATTGTGCTACCCGAGCACCAAGAAATGGGAGCACACAAAGTTGAAGAGTAGCGTACACTCCAACGTGCCGTTCTTCGCTATGCGACTTGTGCGCATCGTGATTGCCTTCGGATTTCTGGTGTATTTCCTTCTCACAGCCTACTCCCACACCCTTGCCATAACCATCGGTGCTGCACTGTTCGTGCTCATACTCATCTACTTCTCGAAGTCGGTAAGAAAGCACATGAACTACATCGAAAATGTGTTTATCGACAACCTCAACGAGCGCGAGTTGCGCCGTAGCGGCAAGCACAACAGTCTGGTGAGCGATATGCACTTGGCATACGTCAACGTGGGCTACAACTGTCCGTTTGTTGGCGAACGGTTGTCGTCGTCCAACATCGGCAAGACGTTTGGCGTGAATGTGGCAAGCATCCAGCGCGGCGAGCGGATGATACCAATTCCGGGCGGCTCAACGCGTATCTTCCCTGGCGACACCCTCGGCGTTGTCGGTACCGACGAACAAATACAGCACTTGCTTGACACCATCGAGCAGAGCGACCGCGAAGCGGCTGCAACCGACGAAAACATAGACATCGAGTTTACGAGCATCGTGCTTTCCGCCACCTCTCCTCTTGCGGGCATGAAGGTGAGTGACATCGACTTCCGTGGCACATACTCCGTGATGCTTGTGTCGATAGAGCACAGCGACGGCACGTTTGAGAGTCCGAAGGGCGACAGCATCCTCAGTGAGGGCGACAACCTGTGGCTTGTGGGCGACAAACGGCAGATACCGAAACTATCCTAAAACAAGAATAACAACAGTAGTTTTACATGGATTTCATCAACCTACCAACCCTTGACAATTTCTTCCGCGCTGAGGTCTCGACGACAACGGCAACGGAATCGGCGACCCACACCACCGTGGCGAGTGCCGACACCGCCACCCAAAGTGGCGAGGAGCATGTCGCCACTGGATTGATATCCGACCTCGCTTTGATATTGATTGTGGCCGGCATTGCTACTGTAATCTTCAAACGGCTGAAACAGCCGGTAGTGCTCGGCTACATCGTAGCGGGCTTTCTTGTCGGGCCTCATTTCGGCTATTTCCCGACGGTGCTCCACGAAGCCAACATCGAATTTTGGGCGGAACTCGGCATCATCTTCCTGCTGTTCTCGCTCGGACTGGAATTCAGTTTCAAGAAACTAATCAATGTGGGCGGCTCCGCCACCGTCACCACTCTGTTTTCCGTGACCGGAATGATTGTGCTCGGCTATCTGTCGGGCAAACTGATGGGCTTCTCGTTTGTAAGCAGCCTTTTCCTCGGCGGAATGCTGTCAATGTCGTCCACAACCATCATAATGAAAGCACTCGACGACCTTAATATGCGCCACCGGCAATTTGCGCCGCAGGTGCTCGCCGTGCTCATCGTCGAAGACCTTATAGCCGTGATTCTCATGGTACTGCTGTCATCGATAGCCATCAACGACAGTGTGAGCGGCAGCGAGTTGCTTTGGAGTGTACTCAAACTCACGTTCTTCCTCGTGCTTTGGTATGTGGTGGGCGTGTATCTCATACCGTCGTTCATCAGCCGGCAGCGGAAATTCCTCAGCGACGAACTCCTGCTGGTGTTCTGCATCGGACTGTGCTTCCTTATGGTCATCACTGCCACCTATGCCGGCTTCTCCGCCGCCCTCGGAGCGTTCCTTATGGGCTCAATCCTTGCCGGGACGAGCGAGGCTGAACGCATCGAGAAGATAACCGCACCGGTGAAGGACCTCTTCGGAGCGATTTTCTTCATCTCCGTAGGCATGATGGTCAACCCCCACGTGCTTGGCGAGTTCTGGTTGCCTATCGTGATGCTTTCGCTGATTGTCATCGTTGGCAAGTTCGTGTTTGGCGTAGTGGGCATGCTCATTGGCGGCCAGCCGTTGCACATCGCCCTCCAGTCAGGACTCTCACTGCCGCAGATTGGCGAGTTCTCGTTTATCATCGCCACGCTGGGCATGTCGCTCGGAGTGATTGACAACAACATCTACCCTATCATTGTTTCCGTCTCGGTAATCACCACCTTCTTCACGCCATATTTCATCAAATCGTCAGAGCCGATATGCTCGTGGGCGGAAAGCCACACGCCGCAGTGGCTCAGCAATATGCTCAGTCGCTACAGCCAGCAGACCAAGCGCAACGAGTCGGAAATCGGCAGCCTGTGGAAAGAGGTGGCACGGCGCAACATCTGGCGCACGCTGCTCTACAGCGTACTCCTCGTGGCGGTGCTGTGGATTTCGTCCAAATGGCTGTTTCCATTCTCCGACCGCCTTGTGGGTGACACTTGGGGCGCATGCATAGCCACCGTTGCCACACTCGTTGCAATGTCGCCATTTCTGCTGGCACTGTGCTATCCGAGTATGAAGCGGTGGGAGCGCGAGAAGTTGCGCCACAGCGTGCAGAGCAATGCTCCGTTCATCGCCATCCGCGCCGTCAGAATGTCGATTGCATTTGGCTTCCTCGTGTTCTTCCTGCTCGATACCACCTCCCACAGCGTGTCGATTGTGGTGGGCACAGCCCTGCTGATTTTCGTGGGAATCTATTTCTCAAAGATAGTGCGCCGGCAGACCTCGCGCCTGGAGTCGACCTTTGTCGACAACCTCCACGAGCGAGAACTCCGCCGCAGCGGCAAGAACAACAACCTTGTGAGCGATATGCACCTTGCATACATCCCCATCGGCTACACTTGTCCGTTTGTGGGCGAGAGGCTGGCTGACGCGCGCATCGGCAGCCGTTTCGGCGTGAACGTGGCGAGCATACAGCGCGGCGAAGAACTCATAGCCGTGCCTACTGCCGACATGCGCATCTTTCCGGGCGACACAATCGGTGTGATTGGCACCGACAACCAGATACAGGCTCTAATCAACGAAGTGGAGAGCAAACCACAGACACATCGCTCCACAAGCGGCGAAATGGAGTTTACGAGCGTAACGCTCTCCGAATCGTCGCCGCTCGCCAGACAGCGCGTTGCCGACCTTGATCTCCGCGGTCGCTACTCTGCGATGCTCGTGTCGGTGGAGAAAGCCGACGGCACATTTGCTCCGCCAACGCCCGACACAGTGCTCTGCGCCGGCGACAACATCTGGATTGTGGGCAACAAGCAACTTATGAAACAATTTTGTTTAGATACATAATTAATCATTTATTATGCACGAAAAAATAGTCATTCTGGATTTCGGTTCGCAAACCACCCAACTCATCGGTCGCCGCGTGCGAGAGTTGAACGTGTACTGCGAAATCGTTCCTTACAACAAGATGCCGAAGGACGACCCCTCGGTTATCGGCGTGATTCTTTCCGGCAGTCCGTTCTCGGTCTACGACGAGAGCGCATTCAAGATCGACCTGTCGGAAATCCGCGGCAAGTACCCTATTTTGGGCATCTGCTACGGCGCACAGTTCATCTCCTATGCCAACGGCGGCAAGGTTGAGCCGGCAGGCACGCGCGAATACGGACGCGCACACCTTTCGACAATGGACAAGGACAATGCCCTGCTCACCGGCTTGAGCGACAACACCCAAGTGTGGATGAGCCACGGCGACACCATCACAGCCATTCCACAGGGATTCAAGGTGATTGCATCGACCGACAAGGTTGCCATCGCAGCCTATCAGATTGAAGGCGAAAAGGTATGGGGCGTGCAGTTCCATCCGGAAGTGTTCCACAGCGAAGAGGGCACTCTACTGCTCAAGAACTTCGTTGTAGGCATCTGCGGCGCAAAACAAGACTGGAGCGCCGATTCGTTTGTAGAGACCACCGTTGCCGAACTCAAGGCGCAAGTGGGCGACGACAAGGTTATCCTCGGACTTTCAGGCGGCGTAGATTCAAGTGTTGCGGCAGTACTCCTCAACAAGGCCATCGGCAAAAACCTCACCTGCATCTTCGTTGACCACGGTATGCTCCGCAAAAACGAGTTCCGCGACGTGATGAAGGACTATGAATGCCTCGGACTCAACGTGATTGGCGTCGACGCTTCGGAGAAATTCTTCAGCGACCTCGCCGGCGTGACCGACCCGGAGCAGAAGCGCAAAATCATCGGCCGCGACTTCGTGGAGGTGTTCAACGCCGAAGCAAAGAAGCAGACTGGCGCAAAATGGCTCGCACAAGGCACTATATATCCCGACCGCATCGAGAGCCTCAACATCACCGGCAAGGTGATCAAGAGTCACCACAACGTGGGCGGACTTCCTAAGGAGATGAACCTCCAACTCTGCGAACCGCTGAAATGGCTATTCAAGGACGAGGTGCGCCGCGTAGGCCGTTCGCTGGGTATGCCTGAGCATCTCATCACACGCCATCCGTTCCCGGGTCCCGGACTTGCAGTGCGCATCCTCGGCGACATCACCCCGGAGAAAGTGCGCATCCTTCAGGATGCCGACGACATCTATATCCGCGGACTCCGCGAGTTCAAGGTGAAACTCAGCGGCGACGAGGCTCGCAGAGTGCTTGCTGCCGGAGTTCCTGCCGATATGAAGAACGGCGAGATTGAGGTGTCGCTCTACGACCAGATATGGCAAGCCGGCACCGTACTTCTGTCCACTGTCCGCTCTGTTGGCGTGATGGGCGACGAGCGCACATACGAGCATCCTGTGGCACTGCGCGCCGTGACGAGTACCGATGCTATGACCGCCGACTGGGCTCATCTGCCGTACGAATTTATGGCAAAGGTGTCGAACGAAATCATCAACAAGGTGAAAGGTGTGAACCGCGTATGCTACGACATCTCGTCAAAGCCACCGGCAACAATCGAGTGGGAATAGGTCGTGGAAAAAGATATACTGATAAAGATTGACGACGCACGGCTGAACTGCGGCATCGTGACTGTGGCGAACCCCAACGGCATCTGCCTCCGCCGCGGCGACACCGTGGCTGTGGTGGGCGAAAACGGTTCGGGCAAGACTCTGATGGCAAAGGCGGTCACTGCCAAATGCCGCTATTCCTCCGAGCCGAAGAAGGTACGGCAGATTGAGTTTTCCGACATCCATTCACTCACGGGCTGCACGGAGTCGTACTACCAGCAACGCTTCGAGGCGTCGATGAACGACGAGATGCCTACCGTGGGCGAACTGATGGAGGGACGTATGCCCCACGAGCAATGGGACGACCTCTGCACCCGGCTGTCGCTCCACGAGATTGAGCACAAACGCATCAACTTTCTGTCGAGCGGCGAACTGCGGAAATTCCTCATCGTGAATATGATGACGGAATTGCCCGACCTTCTGATTCTCGACAACCCGTATATCGGTCTCGACGCGCCGTCGCGTCAGTTGCTCAACGACTTGTTGCAGCAACTGGCGGAAAACGGCGTGACACTGATGCTCTTGCTCTGCAATCCCAGCGACATACCGCCCTTTGCCTCGACAATGCTCCCCATTGCCGACCGTACCATCGGGCAGGCTATCACCGGCAGCGTAGACGATATGCAGGCTGCGGCAAAGTCACTGTTCCCGCAACTATCGCTGAATGCACTCCCCGGTCGTCACAACGAAGGAGAGGACTATGAGGCTGCGTTTGAACTGCGCGACTGCCGCGTGGCTTACGGCAAGACCACTATCCTCGAGCACGTTGACTGGCGAGTCAACAAAGGAGAGCATTGGGCACTGCTCGGCGAGAACGGTTCGGGCAAGAGCACGCTACTGAGTCTCGTGTGTGCCGACAACCCTCAGTCGTACAGCAACAATATCAGCATCTTCGACCGCCGCCGAGGCACTGGCGAAACCATCTGGGACATCAAGCGCCGCATCGGCTACCTGTCGCCCGAGATGCACCTCTATTTCCGCGATGCCGCCGACACTCTTGCCGTTGTGGCATCGGGTCTCCGTGAGGTTGCCGGCTTCTTCAAACCGCTGACCGAAGAGCAGAAGCAGGAGGCGCAGCAATGGATGGACGCATTCGGCATCGGCGACCTCGCAAGCCGACGGTTTCCGACACTTTCCTCTGGCGAGCAACGCCTTGCACTGCTTGTGCGCACTCTCATCAAGCGTCCGCAACTGCTGATTCTCGACGAGCCGCTGCACGGACTTGATGCGTCGCACAAAGCACTTGCCCTGCAAGCCATCGAACAGATTGCCGACAGCGATGTCACGACCCTCGTTTACGTAACCCACTATGAAAACGAGATACCAAAGTGCGTCGACAAGCGCAAAATCCTCAAGAAAATAAGAAACAATCAATAAAATCGCAGAAATGAGTATTCTAAAACCAAACTGTCCGGTAGCCCTCTGTAGCGACCACGCCGGATTTGACACCAAAGAAGCCATTAAGGCATATCTCGAATCGCAAGGCATCGCCTACAAGGACTTCGGCACGCACTCCACCGACAGTTGCGACTATCCCGACTTTGCGCATCCGTGCGCCGAGGCGGTAGAAAAAGGCGAATGCTATCCCGGCATCGCCGTGTGCGGCAGCGGTGAAGGCATCAGCATGACCCTCAACAAGCACCAAGGTATCCGTGCAGCACTTTGCTGGATTCCCGAAGTAGCCGCCCTCGCGCGCCAACACAACAACGCCAACGTGCTTGCCCTCCCGGGACGCTTCGTTAGCAATGACGAAGCCGTAAAGATGGTCGAAACCTTCCTCGGAACAGACTTTGAAGGCGGCCGCCATCAGCGCCGCATCGACAAAATACCGGCTAAATAACGCATTTCAGCACCCCAAAGCGCAGTCCCTCGGTCTGCGCTTTTTTGTTTACCGTTCCGACGTACGATTGACTATGAGAAATTAACATTTTAACAATCATTAGTTAAACCTTTTCCTAACTTTGCAGTCAAAGATTCAAAGAACTAAAAATAGAGAACTATGAGACGGATTAACTATTTGACAATCATGCTGGCAATGGCATTGTCAATGCCGGCATTCAATGCGACAGCACAATATACAGGCTATCGCGGTGGTTCGACTACGACAACAGGAAACCCAGGCGGACGACGCCCTGACAATAACAACCAATCGAACAACAACCGACCAAGTCAGCCAAACAATAACCGACCAAGCAATCCCGGCAACAACAAGCCGAGCAATCCTGGCAACAACCGGCCAAGTAACCCAAGCAACAACAAGCCAAGCAACCCAGGCAACAATTGGAACAATCGCCACGACAACGGTCATCACAACCAGCCGGGCAATCCCGGCTGGGGCGTAAGACCCGGCAACCCGGGAGCGTCAGTGAGACCGGGCAATCCCGGAGCGACACAGCGTCCAGGTAACCACGGATTCCGACCATCGCCTCCGCCGTCACGTCCATACCGACCGACATTCACGCCGTACCACTGCCCTGTGCCGCCGACTTCGTTCCGCCCCTATTCATCAGCCCCAATCTTGAGTTCAATCCTCGGATTGGCGTTCGGCACGAGCATCAACATCAGTATCAACTCGCTCCAACACAACGGATACTATATCGACGGCTACAGCAATAACGAGGTGTATTTGAGAAACGTCTATGAGATGAACTACTCGTGGGAGGACGGCGTGGTAATCTATAGTGGAGGAGGCATGCAGTCGGCAAGACTCTACCAGTCGACCTACGGCTACGACACCTCTCGCTACGACAATCTCTACTCTACGCTCTGCGCACAATACGGATTGCCGGCAACGACCAACTTCAGCAACGGAAACCGCGAAGCAACATGGTACGACCGCAACGGCACCCACTACGTGTCGCTCGCCTACGACTACATGACTTCCGACGGCGGCTACCCTCGCTACTACACCATACTCAGTTACGGATATTAGGTTAAAAAGAATCATAAGCAAATATGGAAAATCAACAGACTTCAAAGAAGTCGTTATCTAAGAAAAGTAAAATTCTTATCAGTGTCGTGCTGGCCATTGTTGTGGTCGGCACGTCGTTGGTTGTTGCCCTCTTCTCGGCAAAAGCCGACAAAGGCGGCATGCTCTACGTGCGTCCGGGCATGACACGGCAGCAACTCACCGACACCATCGCCGCCCATTTCGGCAGCGGCGTGGCGAGCCGCATAAGTCTGCTCTCGTCGGTGCGCGACATCGACCCTGCAAAGCGCATCGGCGCATACCGTGTGGATGATGGTATGAGTGCCGTTGCCCTCTGGCGCAAACTCTCGTCGGGCGCGCAGACCCCAGTCGAATTCACATTCAACAACGTGCGCACGGTCGAGGAATTTGCGGAAAATGCATCACGCCAACTGGCACTCGACAAGAAATCCGTCGCAGCACTGATGACCGACTCGGCATACTGCAGCAAACTGGGTTTCACACCGCAAACCATCCCAGCAATGTGCATCCCCGACACCTATGAAGTGTACTGGTCAATCAGTGCCGAAAAACTCCTCGGCAAGTTGCTCGATGCCTACAACCAGTTCTGGACAGCAGAGCGCAAACAAAAGGCAAAACAATTGGGACTTAGTGAGATTGAAGTGTCCACGCTCGCCTCAATCGTCGACTCGGAAACAGCCTACAAGCCCGAAAAGCCGACCATCGCACGGCTCTACCTCAACCGCCTCGACCAAGGCATGAAACTGCAAAGCGACCCGACTGCCAAGTTTGCTGTAGGCGATGTAAACCTGAGGCGCATCACCCTCGAGCATATCAAGACCCCGTCGCCCTACAACACCTACTACGTCTTCGGACTGCCGCCGGGACCGATCCGTATGGCTGAGAAGTCGACGCTCGACGCCGTACTCAACGCGCCAAAGAACGACTACATCTACATGTGTGCCAAGGAAGACTTCTCAGGCACGCACAACTTCTCGGCATCCTACGCCGAACACCAGCAGAACGCCAACCGCTACCGTCAGGAACTTGACCGGCGCGGCATAAAATAAAGTTTTCAATTATTTTTAGTTCTCATCCATGGAAGCCGCAAGTCAGTGATTGCCTTGCGGCTTTCTTTTGTAGGATGAATTTGATTAATTTCAAATGATTTATGCTAACTTTGCAAGAAAAGAAAATTAGTATGCTATGGACAAACCGGACGATTTGGTGACACTTGGTTCTTTCGACCTTGCCCTCGCCCACATCATCAAGGGCGCACTCGACAACATTGGCATCGAGTCGATGATCAGCAACGAACTGATGTCGACCATCTATGCACTGCCGGCATCGAGCATCGGACAGGCAAAAGTGCTTGTGTTCCGCCGCGACTACGACAAAGCCCTTGAGATGCTCCGCCAAAACGAAGAGGAATACACTGCCACCGACCCGGACGACTCCGAAGAATAGACTATACGCCTAAAAAAGAATGAGACATTTCAAAGCAATCATCGCCATAATTATGCTTGCGGCAATGGCTCTGCCAGCCACGTCGCAGAGTTATTTCAACAGCCGCGCCCTTGCCAACCGTCTGAAAAAGGACAAAGAGCCGGTCTACCCCACCGCAGTCGACAATTCCACAGCACTGCTCCAACAAGCCGACTCACTGGCTCTGGAGTCGAGCGACTACGACCCGTCGATACTGTTTTTGCCCATTGTCTACACCTCATACCAGATTACGCCCGAGATGTCGCTGCAACAGCCCGACAGTCTGCTGTCGCTGCAGCCGAAGCGACAGGCATCGCTCGACTACGACCGCCAGTGGCTCGACAATCTGATGTGGCAGGACCGCATGAACAGCGAACACCTGCAACGCATCGCCGTGGAGTCGCCATGGCTCGTGCCCTACAACCTCGAGATGCTACCGGAACCGCCGAAGCAATATGAGGCTAAACTCGACCCAAAGAGGAACATCCTCACCATTGAGGAACGCAAGATCGAGATGCCAACCTATGCGCCCAAGCAAGCCATTCAGCACCGCAGTTGGATACACGCATTCGACGCCACGTTGCAGTTCTCGCAAGCCTATATGTCGGACAACTGGTATCAAGGCGGCGAAAACAACATCAACCTCCTTGCCAACATCTACTACGACCTGCAACTCAACCAGAACATACACCCGAAACTGTTGTTTGACTTGACGCTGCAGTACAAGGTCGGCGTGAACTCCGCACCTGCCGACTCGCTACGCGGCTACAACATCAACGAAGACCTGTTCCAAGCCAACTTGAAGTTCGGTGTGAAAGCCACCAAGAAGTTCTACTACAGCATGAATATGCAGTTCAAGACCCAGTTATTGCAGAACTTCAAGACCAACACCTGGGATCTCTCCGCATCGTTCCTCACCCCTGGTGAGTTGAATGCCGGTATCGGTATGACCTACACCACCAAAAACAAGCGCGGCAACGTAACCCTCGACGCGTCGCTGTCGCCGCTTTCCTACAATATGAAGATGTGGCGCTCCAACGACAAACTTGCCGACACGCCCAACAAACTCGAGCATCAGATAGGTTCGAGCGGCGAGGTGAAGTTCGGTTGGGCTCTGACCCGCAACATCGCCCTGACGAGCCGCCTATTTGCATTCTCCGACTACACCTATCTGCAAGGCGACTGGGAAACGACTATCAGTTTCTCCATCAACAAATTCCTATCCACGCAGATCTACACCCACGTGCGCTTCGACGACTCGCGTGCCATCACCGAGAGCAACACCTCCCACTGGCAGTTTAAGGAAATCTTCAGTTTCGGTCTGCAATACAAATTCCGCTAATCACGATGCGCAGACTCGCCGGCATAGCACTCCTACTCATCACCTCCCTGCAGGCGATGGCAGTTGAAGTGCCCGACATTGCCGTAACCGTGACTGGTTATGCCAACCGAAGCGAGGTGGAAGCGAGGCTGCAATCGCGCGTAGTCGACGACCTCGAAGGACTGTGGCGCTACCCCGAAGAAGGGTTGGTGATAGCCATCGAAAAGACATCGGGAAGCGACTACCGGATGGTTGTGGTGGAGTCGGACAACGAATGCGTGGACCGCGGCACCGTGATGGGCTATCTCTCCGCCACCGCCAAGGCATCGAAACTAAGAATGTGGATCTATTCAGCCATCGACTCCGACCGGCTGACAATGCCAGAGAAATGCATCGCCGAGTTTTCTAACGGCACAATCCTCATCAAGCGCAAAGTGCTGAAAGCGCAACTGTCGGTCAACCTCATCAGGTTTCTGCCCACGGTGTTCAGCGGCATCCGCGTGTATCCCCACATCGAGCGTCCCACAGCAGAGCCCGGACTGCATAAAATAGACCTCAACCAAAATGCCGGAGGGCAACTGATTTTCTGAGCCATGCGAATCCTTCCCATAATCCTTGCGGCAACGGCACTGATCCTCGCCGCACGCACCAACACCACACGCCCGCTCACCGACCAACGGACAGTGATGACCTGCGCCGAGCGCGTGACCGCCGGCGACACCTGCACCTTCTCCGACAAGATTATACTGTCGGGCTACAAGAAGACGCTCAACGACGCCTACGAATCGTTTTTCGTCGACAATAAGACACCGTTCCGCCTGTCGAAACTGACGGTCAAATTCTATTACACCAACGCCGAGACAGGGCAGAAAATCCACGAAGAGACCTACGATGTGCCGTGTGACATCCCGTCGGGCGAGATGCGGCAACTCACGGTGCGCAGTTTCGACCGCCAGCACTCGTTCTACTATGTTGACAGCCGCCAGCCGCGCCGTCCAGCCACGCCCTACCGCATCAAATACGAAATCAAGGGCTACGACATACGCATAGCCGTGGACGAATAGTGCCGCCCTAGTGTCGAAAAAATTTTGCAAAGAGCGAGAAGGTTAGTAATTTTGGGACACGATACGCGAATCTACGACAATGACAGACAACAAACAAAAAATGCAATGGGAACGGCTGATTTGCAACAAGCGTCTCGGCATGGAACGCTACCGCACATCGTCGGCACAGACCCGCAGCGATTTTCAGCGCGACTTCGACCGACTGGTTTTCTCCTCTCCGTTCCGCCGCTTGCAGAACAAGACACAGGTGTTTCCGCTGCCGGGCAGCATCTTCGTGCATAACCGCCTGACCCACAGCCTCGAGGTATCGAGCGTTGGCAAATCGCTCGCCAACGAGGTCTACATCGGACTCCTGCCCAAATATATCGGCACACCGGCAGCCGACAAGTTGAGCCACATCGTGGAAATTGTCGGTGCAGCATGTCTTGCCCACGACATGGGCAATCCACCGTTCGGACACTCCGGTGAGCGCACCATCGCCACCTACTTCTCCGAGGGACGCGGCCTTGCCATCAAGCCGCTGGTCAACGATGCCGAATGGAACGACTTCGTGAATTTCGACGGCAACGCCAACTCTTTCCGTCTGCTTGCCCATCAGTTCCGCGGGCGGCGCGAAGGCGGACTCGCTATGACCTACTCGTCGCTGGCTGCCATCGTGAAATACCCCTACACGTCGTCCACCACGCCCAAGCGCGGCAAGTTCGGTTTCTTCGAGTCAGAAGTTGACTGTTTCCGTATGGTTGCCAATGAGTTGGGGCTCATCGAAAAGAGCCGCGACACCTATGCGCGCCATCCTCTCGTCTATCTGATGGAAGCCGCCGACGACATCTGCTATCAGGTAATGGACATTGAAGATGCCCACAAACTAAAAATTCTTGACATCAAGGAGGTTACATCCCTACTGACAGGCTTTTTCAAAGGCGATCGGCTGGAACACATCAACACCGTGCTCGATGGCATCGATGACAACAACGAGAAGGTGGCATACCTGCGGTCATGTGTGGTCGGCGAACTCGTCGGCGAATGTGCCAAGGTGTTTGTCAACAACGACGACACCATCCTCGAAGGTCGCTTTGAAGGCTGCCTCATTGACCACATCTCCGAAACGGCTCGCTCAGGCTACTCTCACTGCTCCGACGTGGCTTGGGAGAAAATCTACAAAGCGCCCGACGTTGTTGACATCGAGTTGGCAGGTAACCAGATTATTACGTTCCTACTCGACCGTCTCATTGATGCCGTGCTTAGTCCGAAGAAAAACTATTCGCGCCTGTTGCTTAGCCGCATACCCCACCAGTACGACACCTCAGCACCGACCGTCTACGGCAGAATCCAGTCAGTGCTCGACCACATTTCCGGTATGACCGACGTCTATGCGCTCGACCTGTTCCGCAAACTCAACGGACTCAGTCTGCCTGCCGTATAAACCCCGACAACGCAAAAACGACTATGCTCAAACGACTATCATCCCTGCTTCTGCTCCTCATTGCCGCTGTCGCCACCGCGATGGCATACACTGTAGAGGAAGTGCCCAATGTCCACATCAAAGACAAGACGCAATATGTAAGCAACCCCGACGGAGTGCTCAAGCAAGCCACCGTCGACAGCCTCAACCGCTGCATTGCCCACATCTGGCAATCCTCGACGGTAGAGGTGGTTGCCGTAGTGGTGGAATCAATCAACGGCAACGACATCGACGATTTCGCCACCAACCTGTTCCGCCATTGGGGCATCGGCAAGAGCGACAACAATAACGGCGTGCTGGTGCTTGTCAGCACCGACGAGCGCAAAGCCGTGATACGCAGCGGCTACGGAGCCGAGGGCGTGTTGCCCGACATTATCTGTGGACGAATCATCCGCGACAATATGGTGCCGCGTTTTCGCAGCGGCGACTACGACGGCGGTATGCTCGCTGCCGTGGCGCGCATCGACAGTCTGCTGACCACGCCGGGGGCAGTTGCCGAACTCAAATCGAAATACGAGAACGACGAGACAAAAGAATTTACCGACCTGTTTGCCGGCTATATGGCAGTATCAGGCATCGCCGGCGTGATATTATTCATTTACGCACTTTCGCTCACCGCCGGCAGTATGGGCAGATACGAGAAATACAACCGTATGGAGAAGCGCAAGACGATGTTTATAACTGCAGCATTTGCCACCATCGGCATGGGATTGCCAGCACTGCTGCTGATTTTGGCAATGCAGCACCACTACCGCAACAAGCGCCGCCAATGCCCCAACTGCAAAAGCAAGATGCACAAACTATCGGAAACGGAGGACAACAATTACCTCACGCCGTCGCAGGACTTTGAGGAACAGTTGCAATCGGTGGACTACGATGTATGGAAATGCGACACTTGCGGCGAGATTGACGTGTTTGCCTTCCCCAAGCGCAACTCGCCGTATGTGGAATGTCCCAACTGCCACGCCAAGGCTGCACGCATATTGGGCAACCGCACCGTAATCCATCCGGCAGCCGGCCGTGACGGCTACGGAGTGTATACATACCTCTGCCGCAACTGCGGCAAAAAGACAGACGTGCCCTACACCATCCCCTATGTTGCGACACCCGTAATCATCCCTATGGGAGGTGGCGGCCACGGAGGCGGAGGAGGCTTCAGTGGCGGCAGTTTCGGGGGCGGCTCTACCGGTGGAGGCGGCGCAAGCGGAGGCTGGTAGCGAAATTTGCCTTGTAAAGGACAGATTTATGCAATAGTTGTTGTACCTTTGCACTGCCGCAAGGTGCGGCGCATCTTAGAATCAGAAAAACTAACACATATGAATGTTGTCGACAGATTTTTGAACTATGTGAAGTTTGACACTCAAAGTGACGAACTCACAAACTTGACACCGTCAACACCAGGTCAAATGATTTTTGCACAAGCACTTGAAAAAGAGTTGCAAAAGATGGGTCTGGAAAACATTTCGCTCGACGAAAACGGCTATCTTATGGCTACCCTTCCGAGCAATATGGACAAGAAAGTGCCCACAGTAGGCTTCATTGCCCATCTCGACACGTCGCCCGATATGTCGGGTCGCCACGTGAACCCGCGCATCGTCAAAGCCTACGAGGGCGGCGACATCGTGCTCGACAAGGACAGCAACGTGGTGCTCTCACCTGCCGATTTTCCGGAACTCAACGACTATAAGGGTCAGGACCTCATCGTGACCGACGGCAAGACCTTGCTCGGTGCAGACGACAAGGCCGGCATCGCAGAAATCATCAGTGCCGTTGACTACCTGATGGCTCACCCTGAAATCAAGCACGGCGACATCCGCATTGCATTCAACCCCGACGAGGAAATTGGCCTCGGCGCACACAAGTTTGACGTAGAGCGTTTTGCTGCCGACTGGGCATACACGATGGACGGCGGTGCTATCGGCGAACTCGAATTCGAGAACTTCAACGCCGCATCGGCAAAGGTTACGTTCAAGGGACGCAACGTGCATCCGGGCTACGCAAAGCACAAGATGATTAACTCCATCCGCATTGCCAACCAGTTCTGCATTATGCTGCCGCGCTGGGAAACGCCGGAACACACCGAGGACTACGAAGGATTCTACCACCTCATCGGCTTCGAAGGCTCTGTGGAGGAATCGAAACTCACATACATCATCCGCGACCACGACCGAGACCGCTTCGAGCGCCGCAAGAAGGAACTTGAGCACCTTGTGCGCAAAATCAACAACGAGTACCCTGGATGCGCGTCGATTGAGATCAAGGATCAGTACTACAATATGCGTGAAAAGATTGAGCCGGTGATGTATATCATCGACATGGCAAAGCAGGCAATGGAGAACGCCGGAGTGCCACCGAAAGTACAGCCTATCCGCGGCGGAACAGACGGAGCGCAACTCTCGTTCAAAGGTCTTCCTTGCCCCAACATCTTTGCCGGCGGCTTGAACTTCCACGGCCGCTATGAGTTTGTGCCAATCCCATCGATGGAGAAAGCCACTGATGTGGTTGTGGAGATCTGCAAACTCGTGGCTCAACGATAAAAACTAATTGCCGCACCTATGCCCCAGAAAACTCTCGTAGTGATTACAGGCCCCACTGGGGTGGGCAAAACAGCGGTAGCCATACGTCTGGCGCGTGACCTCGGCACGGAAATCGTGTCGGCGGACTCGCGCCAGATTTTTCGTGATATCCCCATCGGCACTGCCGCTCCTACGGCAGAGGAACAGGCTGCCGTACGCCACCATTTTGTAGGCATTCTCGGGCTGGAGGACTACTACAGCGCCGCGCAATTTGAAACGGATGCGCTCGCCACAATCGACCGGCTGTTTGAAAGCCACGACTATGTGGTGATGTGCGGAGGATCAATGATGTATGTTGATGCCGTGTGCAAAGGTATCGACCAGTTGCCCACCATCTCAGTCGAGGTGCGCTCACTCGTAGCACGACGCTATGAGGAGGAAGGCGCAGAAAGTATGCTTGCCGAACTGCAACGGCTCGACCCTGCCTACTATGAGCAAGTGGATCGCAACAATCTCAAACGCGTGGTCCACGCCATAGAGATTTGCCTTCAGGCTGGACGACCATACTCCGAACTGCGCACTGGAGCGGTAAAGGAGCGACCGTTTCGCATCGTGAAGATAGGGCTCAACCTGCCCCGACCTCAACTTTTCGACCGCATCAACCGCCGTGTGGAGATGATGATTGAAGAAGGTCTCATCGAGGAAGCGCGCAGAGTGTATCCGCTGCGCCACCTCAACTCGCTCAACACCGTAGGCTACAAAGAAATGTTCGCTTGGTTTGACGGCACAATGGACTACGACACTGCCGTGGCGCGACTACAGAAAAACACGCGCGTCTACGCCAAAAAGCAACTCACCTGGTTTGCCAAAGACCCCACTATGCACTGGCTCTCCCCCACCGACTACGACGATTTGAAGAAATTGCTGTAAGCCATCCGACATTTTCAATGTTCTTCTGCCATCTCCAAGAGTGGGTACAATGTTGTCCTGAATAATCCCGATGCAAATCTCGATATACGAAAAAAACTCTCAGCGAGAGGCTGTGCCGTAGCGATGTGGTCTCTTAATCGTTGTTGTCAGCATCCAACTCGGGGAAGAGCGACGGCTCAGCGAGGAGGCGGAAAGAGATGCGGTGGTGGGGCGTTGCGCCATAGCGGGCGATTGCCTGGCGATGCGCTTTCGTAGGGTAGCCTTTATTCACGTCCCAGCCGTATTGCGGATAGTCCTCGTGGATGCGGCGCATAAACTCGTCACGGTGGGTCTTGGCTAGAATGGATGCGGCGGCGATGCTCATCATCTTACCGTCACCCTTGACGATACACTGATGTCCAATACCATCGTAGGGGCGGAAACGGTTGCCGTCGATGAGCAGAAACTCCGGGCGCACCTTCAATCCGTCGACTGCGCGGTGCATAGCAAGGAAAGAAGCCTGAAGAATGTTGATTTTGTCTATCTCCTCGTTGGTGACGACGCCCACAGCCCACGCCAAGGCATCACGCTCAATCACAGGGCGGAGAGCGTCGCGCTGCCGCTCGGTGAGTTTCTTCGAGTCGTTGAGCAAATCGTTACTGTAGCCGTCGGGCAGAATCACAGCCGCAGCAAACACTGGTCCGGCAAGGCATCCGCGACCTGCTTCGTCGCATCCAGCCTCTATGCGGCCCGCTTCGAGATAAGGCAACAACATTGTGTATGGGATTTATTTATGACGCTTGATGATGAAATCGAACAACGAAAGGAATGCCGCCTTCGCCTCGTTGTCGGGACAAGGCTCAAGCACCTCGCACGCCTGCGCACGCAGACGCTCCATTGTGCTGTAGGCATAATCGATGCCGCCCTCGCTCTTGGCAAAGTCGATGAGCGTTTCAATCTGCTCCGTGGTAAGGTAGTCGGAGTTTACAAGCCGGCGCATCTCGTCGTGAGCCGGAGCATCAGCCTTCGACAGCGCATAGATTAGCGGCAAGGTGACCTTGCCCTCGCGCAGGTCGTTGCCCGTAGGCTTGCCTATGGCATCGTCCTTGAAATAGTCGAAGATGTCGTCCTTAATCTGGAAACACAGACCGAGGAGTTCGACGAAACGCGACAAACGCTCAATCATAGCATCCGAGGCAGCCACAGCGTAGCCGCCCACCTTCACGCACGACTGAAACAGCGAAGCCGTCTTCTTACGGATAATCTCGAAATAACTCTCCTCGTCGATAGAGTGATGCTTTGCTATGTCGATCTGGTCAATCTCGCCTGTCGACAACTCCTTGCCGAGGTCGCTCACCGTCTGAATCACGCGGAAATCGCCAGTCTGGATGGCGCACGCAAGAGCGTTGCTCACGAAGAAATCGCCCACAAGCACTGCGATGTGGTTATCCCACGTATTGTTGATGGTGTCGTGTCCGCGGCGCTGTTTGGTCTCGTCGATCACGTCGTCGTGGATGAGCGAAGCGTTGTGGAGCAATTCCACGGAGGCAGCGCCGCAAAGCACTTTGCGCGTCACTTCCTCGCCGAAGAACTTTGCACTCAGCACAACGATAATCGGACGGATCTGTTTGCCTTTTGTCTCGAGATACTTGTCAACGATTTCGTTAAGCAGAGGGCTGTTGCTCGTCAGTGACTCCTTGATTATTGCCTGCAGCCGCTTCAGTTCGGGTGATATGAGTTGTCTTATTTCGTCAAAATTCGTCATAAAAACGATTTTTAAGACACAAAAGTAATCATTTATTCTGCGATTATTGTAATTTCACGTTTGATTTATTCCAAATCACCCAATTTTTATATTTATTAGGAACATTTCATCGACAAATATATGGAAGGGAAAAAACTGTTTCTGCTTGATGCCTATGCGCTGATTTTCCGTGCATACCATGCAATGAAATATTCGCCGCGCTTCACGTCGGACGGCATGAACACGTCTGCCATTTTCGGCTTTGTCAACACCCTTGAGGAGGTGCTGCGCAAGGAGAACCCGAGCCACATAGCAGTGTGCTTCGACCCGGCAGGCAAGACGTTCCGCCACGAGTTGTTTCCCGACTACAAAGCCGGGCGCGAGGCTACGCCTGAGGACATCAAGATAGCCGTTCCCTTCATCAAGGACATTATCCGCGCCTACGGCATCCCCGTAGTGGAGAAAGAAGGCTATGAGGCGGACGATGTTATCGGCACGCTCGCGGTGAAGAGCCGTGACCGTGGGTTCGACACCTTCATTATGTCGCCCGACAAGGACCTCAGCCAACTGGTCGACGCCACAATCAAGGTGTTCCGCCCGGGCTATAAGGGCGCACCGGCAGAGGTGCGCGGCGAGAAGGAAGTGTGCGAGATTTTCGGTATCAACCGTCCGTCGCAAGTAATCGACATCCTTGCACTGATGGGCGACAAGGTGGACAACATCATCGGTTGTCCGGGCGTTGGCGAAAAGACCGCCTCCAAACTCATCCTCGAGTTCGACAGCGTTGAAAACCTCATCGCCAACACAGACAAACTGAAAGGCGCGGTAAAGGCCAAGGTGGAAAGCAACGTGGACAACATACTCTTCTCCAAGAAACTGGCTACAATCTGCACGGAAGTGCCAATCGACTTTGACGAAGAAGCCTACAAGCGGCACGACATCGACGCAGACGCCATCCGCGACATCTTCGGTCGTTTGGAGTTCCGCTCACTGCTGTCGCGCGTGCTTGGCGATAAAGCCACGGCAACACCGGCGGCAAAACCTGCACCGGCGAAAGCGCAAACAAGCATGGAGTTGTCGCTCTTCGATGACAATAGCCTGTTTGCCGGCACGGAAGCCGACAGCCAACCGGCGGAACAGACTCTGCCGTGCAACATAACCGTCGCCACCGAAGCCGACATCGTAGACCTTGTGGACAAGGCACTGGCGCAACAGTCGGTGGGCATCTACATCGCAAGCACCAACGGCAGCGCAATGGATGCCGTGCCGATGGGCATTGCCGTGGCATTAAGCCCCATCGAGGCGTTCTACATCGAAATCGCCGACGAGTCGGCTGCCGACATCAACCGGCTACTTACGGCAGCGGTGGAGAAAGTGGGCATCAACCTGAAATTCGATATGGTTGCCGCCCCGAAACTCGGCATCGACATCAGCGAGCCGTACTACGACGTGGCTGTGGCGCACTATCTGCTCCAGCCCGAGATGAGTCACACGCTCGACCGCCTTGCTGAAATCTACCTGAAAAAGTTGCTGCCGTCCTATCCTGTCCCCCAGACAGCCAAACCCGGCAAGTTCGACCCGGCAAAGACACTCGACGCAGAAGAGATTGCTCCTGTGGCGTGCGCTCGCGCAGCAGCGTGCCTTGAGTTGAAACCTGTGCTCGACCGACTCCTTGACGACGAAGGAATGAAGCACCTGCTCACCGACATCGAACTGCCGCTCATCAAGGTGCTTGCCAATATGGAGCGCACCGGCGTGCGCATCGACACCGAAGCCCTCGCCGTCTATTCCGAGTCGCTGACGCAACGTCTTGCCGACATCGAGGCGCAGTGCATTGGGTTGGCAGGAGTGCAGTTCAACGTAGGCTCGCCAGCACAGGTGGGTGAAGTGCTCTTCGACCGTCTGAAAATCGACGAGAAGGCAAAGAAGACCAAATCGGGGCAGTACTCCACCACGGAGGAAGTACTCGAAAAACTCGCCCACAAGCATCCGATTGTGGAAAAGATACTTGAGTTCCGTAAAATCAAGAAACTGTTGTCGACCTACGTCAACGCCCTACCCGAACTCATCAACCCCAACACTGGGCGCATCCACACCACATACAACCAGACAGTGACCGCCACCGGCCGACTGTCGTCGACCAACCCCAACCTGCAGAACATCCCTATCCGCAACGACGACGGTCGCGAAATCCGCAAGGCGTTTATCCCAGCCGAGGGCAACTCGTTCTTCTCTGCCGACTACTCGCAGATTGAACTACGCATCGTGGCAAACATCAGCCACGACGAGGCTCTCGTGGAGGCATTCCTTGCCGGAGAGGACATCCACCGCGCCACCGCCGCCAAGATTTTCCACGAGGACATCGCTGCCGTGACCGACGACCAGCGCCGCAAGGCAAAGACTGCCAACTTCGGCATGATCTACGGCATCTCCGCCTTCGGATTGTCGGAGCGGTTGCAGATTGCACGAGGCGAGGCGAAGCAACTCATCGAGGACTATTTCGCCACGTTCCCCGGCGTGCGCAAGTTTATGGACGAGAGCGTGGAGCAGGCCAAGGCTAAAGGCTATGTGGTCACCCTCTTCGGCCGCCGGCGTATGCTTCCCGACATCGCGTCGCGCAATGCCGTGGTGCGCGGATATGCCGAGCGCAACGCCATCAACGCACCGATACAGGGCACTGCCGCCGACATCATCAAGATTGCTATGAACCGCATCTTCCGCCGCTTCGGTGCGGAAGGCGTCAAGTCGAAGATGATACTGCAAGTGCACGACGAACTGAACTTTGATGTTGTTCCCGGCGAGGAGCAGACAGTGGCACGCATCGTGAAAGAGGAGATGGAGGCTGCCTACTGCGGCATCGTGCCTCTCATCGCCGACTGCGGCACCGGCAACAACTGGCTCGAAGCACACTAACAAACATACAAACAATCAATTTTCTATATTTAACTTAATTCACTAAACAAAAATGAAGAAAATGAACAGATTCTTGACAGTGATCTTTTCTGTAATGATGATCGCTGCATTGGCTAGTTGCGACAAAAACAACGACACGCCATCCGCATCAAAAACCTACAAGATGCTCTACCGCGCTGCAATTCCCGTCAGCGCATTCGAATTCGGCAATCCGACAGTGACCATCTACAACCCGTCATCGAAGCAGACTGAAACCATCAACTTGACGCTCGACAAAGACAACCACAACGAGGCAGACTTTGTAAACGACTACAAAACCATCTGCGCTATGATGTCGCTTTCAGCCATTGACCCTAACGATTTCTTCTTCTACTACTATCAAGTGCCAAACATCACCAAGGACATGACGTATGAGGCAACACTCAAACTCAACATCGACGAGACCAAATCCGCAGCACTCGACCCGACAGCAAAAACCAAGTTCGGCGTACCATCGATGGGTGTAGCGTTCTACAACATCACCGACAGCAAGACATCGTCGCTCTCGCTCTCACTCTCGATGTTGACCAACACAAATGCCAAGGCTCTTGAGTTCTACTCCAAGCCGACTTGCGCTGAGAAGACCATCTCCGGCACCGTAGTACTTCCGTAATAAGAAACCGGGCAACGCAATACAAAGCCCGCCTCTTTTCCAAACGCATCAAATTCGATGGGCTTAGGAAAGAGGCGGGTTTTTCTGTTGCATATTTTCCGCTGACACACGGCTTTTGTCCCTAATTTCTGCTACACTTGTCCCTACAACAAGTATGACACTTTGCCCTCATCTTGCGCTGGGGCGCAATCATTAGTGACGTGCTGCCACGGGCTTAAGCCCGTGGTTAGCAACACGGCGCACCTACGGCGCGCACTCCTCCGCTACTAACTTTAACATACGCTCATCGGCTAGGTCTGCGTCCTCTACGGTGTCTCTTCCTCGTTGACAAATCATTCAAGACGGCATTGCCACTTGATAGTTGACTTGCGTTTTTCTGGACAAGATACAACTCCGAAACGCTTTTTGGAGCGGTAATTTTGGGGTGTGGGGGGAAATGCGTAATTTTGTGAGATAATGCGCTGTGGCGCGGATTTTTCAACGAAACAAAAACTTATAGTATATGCTAAGCGAAAAGAACAAGGTAGTATTCGACAAAATCAAGTCGTGGCTGTGCATCATTTTGGGATGCACTATTATGTGCGCAGGGTTTGTATTCTTCATCAACCCCTACAATATGGTGCCCGGTGGCGTGTATGGTGCCAGCATCGTGCTCCACAACATTTTCCCGTCGATTCAGGTCGGTACGTTCGGCTACTGCTTCGAGATTCCGTTGATGCTTCTGTCGCTCCTTCTGCTTGGCGCAAAACTCGGCATCCGCACCATCGTGGCGTGCCTCATCCAGCCGCTAATCATGAACGTTCTGTCGTGGCTCGCCTACCCCGACGAGGCTTCGCTCCAGACACTTGACCCGTCAAAAATGGTAGGCGGTCTGCTCGACCTCTCCAACGACCTGATGCTTGCCGCCCTGCTCGGCGCAACGCTCATCGGCATTGGCTGCGGCATTGTGGTGCGCAACCAGGCCACTACCGGCGGCACTGACATCGTGGCAATGATTCTCCAGAAATACGCCCATCTGAAATTCTCCACAGCCATCTTTTTAGTTGACTCAATGGTGATGATATTCGGCGTGATCGTGATTTGCTTCGGTGTGGGCAGCCACTCTTCGGTAGCCGCCGAAAATCCGTCGCTCACGCTGATGCTCTACTCCCTGATTGCTATCTTTATCCAGTCGAGAGTCGTGGCATTCACCATCACTGGCGCGAAGAACGACAAGTTGCTGTTTATCATCAGCGAGGAGAAACTCACCAAACTCCACGACTACATCCTCACCGACCTCGACCGCTCCGGCACATGCATCAAGAGTTCCGGTCTTTACTCCAAGGAGGACAAAGAGATGCTTATGCTCGTGGTGAACTACAAGGAAGCCAACATCGTGAAAGCAAAGATTAAGGAAGCCGACCCGAGGGCATTTGTCATCGTTACCGATGCCTACGACACCTACGGCGAGGGTTGGAAACCACTGCCGCTGGAAGAGGATATCCAGCCAGAATAGCAGTCTGCAACGGCGGCACAGGCTGCCGCACTACAAAACATATATATAAGATTTTTTGATGAACGAAGATTTGAGAAAGGCACTGTCGGAACGCATACTCGTGCTCGACGGTGCTATGGGAACACAGATACAGCAATACAACCTGCGGGAGGAAGACTACCGCGGAAGCCGTTTTGCCGACCATCCCCACAAACTGAAGGGGTGCAACGACGTGTTGTGCCTCACGCGTCCCGACGTCATCGCTGAAATCCACAGCGCCTACCTCGACGCCGGCGCCGACATCATAGAGACCGACTCGTTCAACGCCAACGCCATCTCGATGGCCGACTACGGACTGGTCGACAACGTGGCGGAAATCAACCGTGCCGCAGCAGCGATAGCACGACGGGAATGCGACAAGCGCATCGCCCAAGGACGGATGTGTTGGGTGGCAGGTAGCGTAGGTCCTACGAGCAAAACCCTGTCAATGTCAGCCAACGTGGAAGACCCGGCATCGCGCGACCTCGATTTCGACACCCTATACGATGCCTACGTGGAGCAGATTGGCGCGCTGATTGAAGGCGGCGTGGACATCATCCTCTGTGAAACAATCTTCGACACCCTCAACGTGAAGGCAGCCGTTGCCGCCACGCGCGAAGCCATCCGCCGCCAAGGTCGCGAGGTTGAGATAGCCTTGTCCGCCACACTGTCGTCGACTGGCGGTCGTATGCTTGCCGGGCAGACCATAGAGGCGTTCGTGGCAAGTACGGTTCACGCCAACGCCGTCGCCATCGGCCTCAACTGCGGCTTCGGAGCGGAGAGTCTTGAGCCCTACGTCAAGCAACTCTCCACAATCACCGCTTCGGCAGTGATGCTCTACCCCAACGCCGGATTGCCAAACGCAATGGGCGAATACGATGAAACACCCGACATCACCGCATCGCATCTGGCAAAGATGATGGATGCCGGAGTGATCAACATAGCCGGCGGATGCTGCGGCACTACGCCAGCCCATATCCGCGCCATCGCCGAGGTGGCGCACGCCCACACCCCACGCAAAGCGCAAGCGCCGAAACGCGAGATGCGCCTCGCCGGGCTGGACTTGAAGGTGGTGTCGCACGAACAGAACTTCACCAACGTGGGCGAACGATGCAACGTGGCAGGTAGCCGCAAGTTTCTGCGCCTTATCAACGAGAAAAACTATGGCGAAGCCATCGAGATAGCCCTGAAGCAAGTGGAAGCCGGAGCGCAGATTGTCGACGTGAACATGGATGACGCGATGCTCGACGCCAAGGCAGAGATGGTGCATTTCCTGCGCCTGTTGGCATCCGAGCCCGACGTGGCGCGAGTGCCGATTATGATCGACTCCTCAAAATGGGAGGTTATCGAAGCCGGGCTGAAGTGCGTACAGGGCAAAGGCATCGTCAACTCCATCAGCCTCAAAGAGGGCGAAGAACCCTTTCTCGCCCACGCACGCTTCATCAAGGAGATGGGCGCAGCGACAGTGGTGATGGCGTTCGACGAGCAAGGCCAAGCAGACACCTTCGAGCGCCGCACGGAGATTTGCGGACGCGCCTACAAACTGCTTACAGAAAAGGTGGGTTTTCCGCCTGAAGACATAATTTTCGACCCCAACGTACTCGCCGTTGCCACCGGCATCGACAGCCACAATCGCTACGCCCTCGACTTCATCGAGACCGTGGGCTGGATAAAGCAGAATCTGCCCCACGCCAAGGTGAGCGGCGGCGTGAGCAACCTGTCGTTCTCGTTCCGCGGCAACAACTACCTGCGTGAGGCAATGCACTCGGTGTTTCTCTACCACGCCATAGCGCGCGGTATGGATATGGGTATTGTCAACGCGGCAGCGATGATGCCCTACGAAGAAATTCCCGAAGACCGCCGCACAATCATTGAGGACGCACTCCTTTGCCGTCACCCCGAAGCCACAGAGCGGCTACTCGAACTGGCAGTGGAACTGAAAGATGCAAAGGCAACCACCGCGCAAGCCAGCGAGACAGACTATGCGAGTATGCCAGCCGACGATGCCCTGAGTCAGATGCTCGTGAAAGGTCGCACCGAAGGCATCGAGCCCATACTCGAGCAGTCGATGAAAGAACACGGTTCGGCGATTTCCGTAATCGAGCAACCGCTGATGAACGGCATGAACCGCGTGGGCGAACTCTTCGGCGACGGCAAGATGTTTTTACCGCAAGTGGTGAAGAGTGCGCGCGCTATGAAGGCCGCCGTGGCGTGGCTTCAACCATACATTGAAGAAGAGCAGTCGGCATCGGGCAAGACATCGGCAGGAAAGATAGTGATTGCCACCGTAAAAGGCGACGTACACGACATCGGCAAAAACATCGTCGGCGTGGTGATGCGGTGCAACGGCTACGACGTGATTGATATGGGCGTGATGGTGCCGGCAGAAGACATCATCGACACCGCAGTGCGCGAAAATGCCGACTACATCGGACTCAGCGGACTCATCACGCCATCGCTCGAAGAGATGTGCAACGTGGCACGGCTGATGAACGAGCGCGGACTTTCAATACCCATCCTTGTGGGCGGTGCAACCGCGTCGGCAGTGCATACAGCAGTGAAGATTGCACCTTGCTACGACCATATCGTGGCATACACACGCGATGCCGCCGTACTGCCGTCGCTGATGCAGGAAATAGCAGCCGACCCAAAGGCTGCCGAGAGCCGCATCAGGAAGCAGCACGAAAGTCAGCGCATAGCCTACGAAGAGTCGAAAATACCGATGCTCAGCATCGAAGAGGCACGCCGCCGCGCACTCGCACTGGATTGGGACGGCTATGTTTCCCCGAAACCGGTGCAGATGGGGGCTACCGACGTTGAAATCACCGTCAAGGATGCCATCGAATACATCAACTGGCGGGCATTCTTCCCTGTGTGGCAACTCGATGGAAAGTATGCCGCCCTTGCTGAAGTACACGGTTGCGACCACTGCCAGGCGCAGTGGCTCGCCGCACAGCCCGAAAAGGACCGCAGCAAAGCCACCGAAGCGATGCAACTGCTGAAGGAAGCCCGGGCAGCCCTCTCACGCCTCGTGCGCGATGCCAACCACAGTATCAAGGCGCGTGTAGTACTGTCGGAAGCCAACTCCGACGGCGATAATATCATCATCCACGCCGCCGACGGCGACATCACCTTGCCGGTGCTTCGCCAGCAGAAGGATGCGGAGGTATGCTTGTCGCTTGCCGACTATATCCGCCCTGTCGGGAAAGGTAAAGACTATATCGGCGCATTTGCCGTGACAGTAGGTCAGCAAATTGAAGATATCATCAGCGGCTACCACGGCAAGGACGACTTCAAGGAACTGCTCTACCAGTCGCTGTCCGACCGATTGGCAGAAGCCACCGCCGAACTGGTGCATGCACGCACACGCCGGCAGATTTGGGGCTACGCTCCCGACGAGCATTGCGACTGCGAGCGCGCCCTGCGTTGCGAATACCAAGGCATCCGCCCAGCCGCCGGCTATCCTCAGTTGCCCGACCAGTGGGCAATCTTCACGCTGCAACGGCTGGTGGACTTCAGCCACGTCGGCATTGAGGTTACATCCAACGGAGCGATGAAGCCAGCATCTAGCATCAGCGGATTTATGATTTCGCGCCCGGAGTCGCGCTACTTCATGGTAGGCAACGTTGCCACCGACCAGCGTCAAGACTACGCCGAACGCCGTGGCATAACAATGGAAGAACTAGACCGATGGATGCCCCGATAATCTTGCCCGAGGTAGCAGACCTGCTCGACAGCGAGGCTCGGCGCATCAATGCGCCGGAGTTTGTCGACGCAGACCCGGTGCAGTTTCCGCGCCGCTTCACAACACTTGTCGACATCGAGATTGCGGCATTCCTCTCAGCCACAATAGCCTGGGGCAACCGCAAGATGATTTGCAACAACTGCAACAAGATGCTACGGCTGATGGACTTCCAGCCATATAACTACGTGATGGACAAGGGTTACGAGGAACTCGGCGAACGCTTCAACATCCACCGCACGTTTTTCTCCGATGATTTTGCCTATTTTCTGCGTGGGCTTCACGCCGTCTATAGCCGTTATCCCTCCATAGATGCCTTTGCCAAAGCCAACAAGGTGGGCGAAGAGGCGTTCCCCTCGTGGGAACTTGTGCGACTATTGTCGCAGGAGTTTGCCGATGCCAACGGAGGCGAGGCAAACAGCCGCTGTCTGCCATCGGGACTCGACACCACGGCACTGAAACGCATCAATATGGCACTGCGATGGCTCGTGCGCAACGACGGCATCGTCGACCTCGGCGTGTGGTCGTCAATCCGACCGTCGCAACTGTTTATTCCCCTTGACGTGCATGTTGGTAACACCGCACGCGCGCTCGGACTCCTCACCCGGCGCGGCAACGACCGCAAGGCCGTGGAGCAACTCACGTCGCTCTTGCGCAGCCTCCGTCCCGACGACCCGGTGGTCTACGACTTTGCCCTGTTCGGCATAGGCGTAGGCAACAAGTACACCGGCGAGGGCGTGAAAATCTAAGAATTTCTGTGGGCGCAGTCTGAACAGATCCCCTTCATCACATAATTGACACTGTCGAGCGAGAAACCGTCTGGCAGATGCACCATCGGCACTGGCTGCCCACGGAGACAGAGAGTGCGTTGACAATGCGTGCAGAAGAAATGCACATGGAGGTCGTCCACCTCACAGGAGCAAGAGTCGCCACAGACGGCATACTTCAGCGCACCGCTACCGTCGTCGATGCTATGCACAAGATGATGCGAAAGGAAGAGCGACAACGTGCGCGACACCGTGGACTTTTCCGCCGTGACGAGCATATCAACAATGTCGATAAGCGACATTGCCTGCCGCGACTGCATCATTGTGCGCAGTATGAGGATGCGCATAGCAGTAGGTTTTATGCCACGCGCCTCGAGTTTCTCCATATATACCGCTTCATCGGTCATAACGCCTAACGGTCAAGACAAAACTTGGTGATGTTGGCAATCATCTCCGACTCCGAAGAAGCACCCATCGAGGTGTTGATAGAGCCGTTCATATCGATATAGACAAACGTAGGCACGGCAGTCACGCCAAACACGTCGGATGCCAGTTCCTCCTCCTTGTCGATGTCCACACGGTAGAAATCCACCTTGCCTGCAAACTTCCCGGAAAGTTTTTCCACCACCGGCGACATCTGCGAACACGGGCCGCACCAAGTGGCATAGAAATCGATTACGCACGGACGGCTGCCGAGATACTTGGGCACATCGGCATTAAGGTCGAGCACCTGCTTGCCAAACATATCGAGAGTAAGGTCGACAACCTTAGCCTCTCCTCCTTCCGTTTCCGTCTGCGCCACAGCCGAAGAGTCAGCCGCCGAAGAGTCGGCAGACTTAGAATCACTACCGCTGCATGCGGAAAGGAGAGCGACAGCAGCCACAGCAACCGTTGCAAAACATTTGTTCATATACTTATCGAAATTAGATTTTTTCAATTTTGAAGCCAGCCTCGCGCACAAGTTGCTCGATTACGGCATCCGTAGGCTCGTCAGCAGAGACAGAGAGCACACGGTCGGCAGAATTGAGGTCGATTGACCAGTCGCCATCGCTGAGTACCGCAGACAATTTCTCGCCGATAGCCTTTACACAACCGGCACACTTTGCCGATGTCTTGAATTTCCGTTCCATAACTTTGATTTTGAGTGCAAAGATAGTGCAAGCCGAGTGAAATGAAAAGGAACTTGTTCCAATTTTCATTTCCGAGGCGCAGCCTATCTTATCTAAAAATAGTGCAAGCCGAGTGAAGAGCAAAACAAGTTTACAGATTTTGCTCTGCCGAGGCGCAGCGCGCCGTAGGTGCGCCGTGTTGCTAACCACGGGCTTCAGCCCGTAGAAACTGACAACCAACGACTTGCACCCCGTCGGGGTGCTGCCAGCACAAGCCGATGCTATGATGGTGCTGGTAGCGCCGCTTACAGGGCGCATTTCTCTATGTCCATTGCCCCAGGTTGAAACCTGGGGTTAGCAATACGGCGCTCCGACGGAGCGCACACTCTCGCTGATATGTTTTTCCGCTCATTTTGCCCCGAGACTATTTAGGACAACATTGCTCTGCCTAGGCGCAGCCTGTCTTATTAGAATAATGCAAGGCGAGTGAAGCATAAAAAACGCTAACGAATATGAAAGAAGTCTTAAAATATCGATTTTTGCTTTCATTTTTCCATGAAATGAAAATATAATAATCGTTTTACTACAAAATCGCTCATTTTTTCTAACATTTGTTTGTTGTTCTCTTATTTTTGGCTAACTTTGCAATCAATTTGTAAGTAAACAGAGGTTAAAAGCGGGATTATGACAGATAAATTAAATCAGCAACAGCGTTTTTCTCAGAAAACGCAGGAATCAGGCGAACAAAGCCAGCAGCCCTTGGGGCTGTATGATTCATCTTACGAACACGACGCATGCGGTGTGGGCATGCTCGTCAACATCCACGGCGACAAATCGCATGAACTGGTAGACTCCGCATTGAAGGTGCTCGAAAACATGAAGCACCGTGGAGCAGAAGGCGCCGACAACAAGACAGGCGACGGAGCCGGTATCCTTTTGCAGATACCACACGAGTTTATTCTTCTGCAAGGCATTCCAGTGCCGGAGAAAGGCAAATATGGCACCGGTCTTGTATTCCTCCCAAAGGACGAGAAACGCCAATCTGCCATCCTGAGCATCATCATCGAAGAGATTGAGCGAGAGGGACTCACCCTTATGCACCTCCGCAATGTGCCGGTCAACTCGCAGATTCTCGGCAAGGACGCCTTGGCCACAGAGCCCGACATCAAGCAACTGTTTGTAACAGGCGTGACCGATGTCGACAATTTCGAGCGCACTCTCTACCTCATCCGCAAGCGTATTGAGCGCCGCATCAACGACAAGGACTTCTATGTCGTTTCACTTTCAAGCAAAAATATAGTCTACAAGGGAATGCTCTCGTCGACACAGGTGCGCGAATACTTCCCCGACTTGACACAACCATACTTCACGAGCGGCCTCGCCCTCGTGCACTCACGTTTCAGCACCAACACGTTCCCGACGTGGAGCCTCGCACAGCCGTTCCGCCTCTTGGCGCACAACGGAGAGATTAACACCATCCGCGGCAACCGCGCATGGATGGAAGCGAGAGAAAGCGTGCTGTCTACGCCTACGCTCGGCAACGTTAAGGACATACGTCCTATCATCCAACCTGATATGAGCGACTCCGCATCGCTCGACAACGTGCTGGAATTTTTCGTTATGTCGGGACTCAGCCTACCGCACGCCATGGCGATGCTCGTGCCTGAGTCGTTCAACGACAAGAACCCTATCAGCGAGGACCTGAAAGCCTTCTACGAATATCACTCCATCCTTATGGAGCCGTGGGACGGCCCTGCCGCACTGCTCTTCAGCGACGGCCGCTATGCCGGCGGAATGCTCGACCGTAACGGTCTGCGCCCGGCACGCTACCTCATCACCAACAACGATATGATGGTGGTGGCAAGTGAGGCCGGAGTAATCAATTTCGAACCTTCGGAAATCAAGGAAAAAGGTCGTCTGCAACCAGGCAAAATCCTGCTCGTCGACACTCAGGAAGGCAAAATCTTCTACGACGGCGAACTCAAGGAGCAACTTGCCACCGCGCGTCCCTACCGCCAGTGGCTGTCGACCAACCGTATCGAACTCCACAATCTCCGCAGCGGACGTAAGGTGGACAACGCTGTGAGCCACTTCGGTCGCCGTCTGCGCGCCTTCGGTTTCACTCGCGAAGACATCGAGCGCACCATCATACCGATGTGTGCCAACGGCGCAGAGCCCACGGCATCAATGGGTAACGACACCCCGTTGGCTGTGTTGAGCAACCGCCCGCAACTGTTGTTCAACTACTTCCGTCAGCAGTTTGCACAGGTAACCAACCCTGCTATCGACCCAATCCGCGAGGAACTCGTTATGTCGCTGTCGGAATATATCGGAGCGGTTGGCATGAACATCCTCGTGCCCAACGAGTCGCACTGCAAGATGGTGCGTCTGCCCCACCCAGTGCTCAACAACACCCAACTCGACATACTCTGCAACATCCGCTACAAAGGCTTCAACACAGTGAAGTTGCCTATGCTCTTCGAAGCAGCCAAAGGCAAAGCCGGACTGCAGGAAGCACTCCACGACCTCTGCCGCAAGGCTGAAGCCTCGGTCGATGAAGGCGTGAACTACATCGTGCTCACCGACGAGGATATCGACGCCGAACACGCAGCCATCCCGTCGCTGCTAGCAGTGAGTGCAGTGCACCATCACCTCATCTCGGTGCAGAAGCGTGTGCAAACCGCCCTCATCGTGAAGAGCGGCGAAATTCGCGAAGTGATGCACGCCGCCCTCCTGTTGGGCTACGGTGCTAGTGCCATTAACCCGTATATGGCATTTGCCGTGCTCGATGACATCGTGCGCCGCGGCGAAGTGCAGATGGACTACAAGACAGCAGAAAAGAACTATATCAAAGCCCTCCGCAAGGGTCTCTACAAGGTGATGAGCAAGATGGGTATCAGCACCATCCGCTCCTACCGCGGCGCAAAGATTTTCGAGGCTGTGGGCTTGAGCGAAGAGTTGCTGAAGGCTTATTTCGGCACATCAACCTCAACAATCGGCGGTATCCGTCTGGAAGAGATTGCAGAGAACTACAAGCGTTTCCACGACGAAGGCTTTGCCGTGGACAACGAAGATGCGTTATTGCCTAACATCGGACAGTTCTCCTTCCGCAAGGACGGCGAGCGACACGCCTGGAATCCAGAGACCATATCCACACTCCAGTTGGCTACACGCTTGGGCAGTTACAAGAAGTTCAAGGAATTTACCCATGCCGTAGACCACAAGGCAGAGCCGATATTCTTGCGCGACTTCTTCACATTCAAGAAAAACCCAATCTCCATCGATGAGGTTGAACCTGTAGAAGAGATTGTGAAGCACTTTGTGACCGGTGCTATGTCGTTTGGCGCAATCAGCAAGGAAGCCCACGAGGCATTGGCTCTGGCAATGAACCGGCTCGGAGCGCGCAGCAACACCGGTGAAGGCGGCGAGGACAGCGACCGCTTCCACGCTGAGGTCGACGGCGTTTCACTGTCGAGCAAGACAAAACAGATAGCATCAGGACGCTTTGGCGTTACCACCGAATACTTGGTCAACGCCGAAGAGATACAGATAAAGGTGGCACAGGGAGCGAAGCCTGGAGAAGGCGGTCAGTTGCCAGGATTCAAGGTCAATGAGGTGATTGCACGCACGCGTCACTCCATCCCCGGCATCTCGCTGATTTCGCCCCCACCTCACCACGACATCTACTCCATCGAGGACCTCGCGCAGTTGATATTCGACCTCAAGAACGTCAATCCGAAGGCCAAAATCAGCGTGAAACTCGTGGCAGAGAGCGGTGTCGGCACAATCGCCGCCGGTGTGGCTAAAGCGAAAGCCGACTTGATTGTGGTTTCGGGCGCAGAAGGCGGCACAGGAGCATCTCCGGCATCGTCGATGCGCTACGCCGGCATCTCGCCGGAAATCGGTTTGAGCGAAACCCAGCAGACCCTCGTGCGCAACGGCTTGCGCGGCAAGGTGCGTCTGCAGACCGACGGTCAACTCAAGACCGGACACGACATCATCAGTATGGCACTCCTCGGCGCTGAGGAGTTCGGCTTCGGCACAACGGTACTCATCGTGCTCGGCTGCGTGATGATGCGCAAATGCCACTCCAACACTTGCCCTGTAGGTGTGGCAACCCAAAATCCAGAGTTGCGTACCCATTTCCGCGGACACGCCGACTATGTGGTGAACTATTTCCGCTTCCTCGCCGAGGAAGTACGCGAATACTTGGCAGAGATGGGCTTCCGCAAGTTTGATGACATCATCGGACGCACCGACCTCATCGAAACCAGCCATTCCGACTATAACGACAAGGCAGCCCTGCTCGACTTCTCACGCATGCTTCACCGCGAGGAGAGCGACGCAGCCATCCACAACAACGAAGAGCAACAACACGACATCGACCATGTGATGGACCGCTCAATCATCGAGGCGGCACGCCCTGCACTCGAGTGCGGCAAAGAGGTGTCGCTCGAATACGCCATCGGCAATACCGACCGCGCCGTCGGAGCAATGATTTCCGGTCTTGTGGCTGAGAAATTCGGCAACCCAGGACTCGCCGACGAGAGCATCGCCGTGAAGTTCAAAGGCTCAGCCGGACAGAGTTTCGGCGCATTCCTCGCCCATGGCATCAGTTTCAAACTCGAAGGCGAAGCCAACGACTATCTCGGCAAGGGACTCAGCGGCGGACGCATCGCAGTGATGCCGCCAGTGAGAAGCAATTTTGCCGCCGAGAAGAACACCATCGCCGGCAACACCCTCCTCTACGGAGCGACGAGCGGCGAGGTCTACATCAACGGACGTGCCGGCGAGCGTTTCGCAGTGAGAAACTCAGGCGCCATTGCCGTTGTTGAAGGCGTAGGCGACCACTGCTGCGAGTATATGACCGGCGGACGCGTGGTTGTGCTCGGCGAGACGGGCCGCAACTTTGCTGCCGGTATGAGCGGCGGCGTGGCATACGTCTGGGACCCTGAACGCAAGTTTGACTATTTCTGCAACATGGAGATGGTGGAACTCTCGCTCATCGAGGACTCCACCGCACGCAAGGAGTTGCACGAACTCATCCGTCAGCACTACCGCTACACCGGTTCGGCACTTGCACGCCAGATGCTTGACGAGTGGAATCGCTTCGTCGACGACTTTATCCAAGTAACGCCGATCGAATACAAGCGAGTGCTCGCCGAAGAGCAGATGCTCAAACTCCAACAGAAGATTGCCGAAGTGCAACGCGATTATTAACAGATTCATCACAACCGATTAAAACGAAACAACATAATGGGTAATCCTAAGGCTTTTCTTACCGTCCCGCGCCAAGAGGCTGGCTATCGCCCCATCCACGACCGTATCCGCGACTTCGGAGAGGTTGAGCAGACGCTCAACACCTCCGAGCGCAAACTTCAGGCATCGCGCTGCATGGACTGCGGCGTGCCGTTCTGCCACTGGGCATGTCCGCTGGGCAACCGTCCACCAGAATTTCAGGATGCCATCTACAAAGGCAAATGGGACGAGGCGTTTGAGATCTTGTCAATGACCAACGACTTCCCAGAGTTTACCGGCCGCATCTGCCCAGCACTCTGCGAGAAGAGTTGCGTGCTCAAACTCACCGCCGATGCCCCTGTAACCGTCCGCGAGGACGAGGCAGCCATCGCCGAGGTGGCTTTCCGCGAAGGCTATGTAGTTCCGCGCCAACCCAAGCGCAACGGCAAGCGTGTGGCAGTGATAGGCTCAGGTCCTGCCGGACTCGCCACAGCCAACCAACTCAACCGCCGCGGCTATGAAGTGACCGTCTACGAACGTTTGGAATATATCGGCGGCTTGCTCCGCTTCGGCATCCCCAACTTCAAGTTGAACAAGGCTATCATCGACCGCCGCGTGAAGATTATGGAGGAAGAGGGCATCAAGTTTGAGACCAACGCCGACATCGACATACTCAACCTGCCGCAAGGCTTCGACGCCTACGCCGTATGTACAGGCACACCGCAGGCACGCGACCTCAATATCCCCGGCCGCGACCTCAAGGGCATCCACTTTGCCCTCGACTTGCTCGGTCAGCAGAACCGTGTGCTTGCCGGACAGACCTTCTCTGACGCCGAACGCGTAACCGCCAAGGGCAAGAAAGTGCTCGTGATTGGCGGCGGCGATACCGGTAGCGACTGCATCGGCACAAGCATCCGCCAGGGCGCGACATCGGTGACACAGATTGAAATCATGCCAAAACCGCCGGTAGGACTCAACCCTGCCACACCGTGGCCAATGTGGCCACAGGTGCTCCGCACAAGTTCGAGCCACGAAGAAGGTTGCGAGCGCCGCTGGTGCCTGTCGTCGACCAAGTTCAACGGCAAGAACGGCAAGGTTACGAGCGTTGATGTGGAAGAGGTTGAATGGCAACCCAATCCCGACGGCGGTCGCCCGTTGATGAAGCCTACAGGCAAGACCGAGACAATCAAGGCCGACCTTGTGCTTCTCGCCATGGGCTTCCTCAAGCCACAGCAGCCCGAACTGCCGAGCAACGTGTTTGTGGTCGGCGATGCCGCTACAGGTGCGAGCCTCGTGGTGCGCTGCATTGCCGGCGGACGACAGGCTGCAGCAAAGATTGATACATACCTAAACCAAAAATAAAACCAAAACACGAGTATTATGTGTGGAATAGCAGCGATATTCAACATCAGCGACGATGCAAAGCAACTGCGAAGCAAGGCTCTTGCAATGTCGAAAAAGATACGCCACCGCGGACCCGACTGGAGCGGCATCTACTGCGGCAAGACAGCGATTCTTGCCCACGAACGCCTGTCGATTGTCGACCCAGAAAGCGGCGGCCAGCCATTGTTTTCACCCGACCGCAAGCAAATTCTCGCCGTCAACGGCGAAATCTATAACCACCGCGAAATCCGTCAGCGTTACGAAGGCAAATATGAGTTTGCCACCGGTTCAGACTGCGAGGTAATCCTCGCCCTCTACCGCGAGAAAGGCGTTGACTTCCTCGAAGAGTTGAACGGCATTTTCGCTTTCGCTCTCTACGACGAAGAGGCAGACGACTTCATCATCGCTCGCGACCCGATAGGCGTGATTCCCCTCTACATCGGTCACGACAGCGACGGCAAGGTGTACTGCGCAAGCGAGTTGAAGGCTCTGGAGGGCTTCTGCGAAAGTTATGAGCCGTTTCTGCCCGGACACTACTACCGCGGCAGCGAGGGCAAGATGGTGCGTTGGTACAAGCGCGACTGGATGAACTACGACGCAGTGAAGGACAACCCTGCCGATGTGAAGCAACTCCACGATGCGCTTGAGGATGCTGTGAAGCGGCAGTTGATGAGCGACGTGCCTTACGGCGTGCTTCTCTCTGGCGGACTCGACAGTTCGGTGATTTCCGCCGTTGCCAAGAAGTTTGCTGCGCGCCGCATCGAGACCGACAGCACCAAAGAGGCGTGGTGGCCGCAACTCCACTCGTTTGCCGTAGGCTTGAAGGGCGCACCCGACTTGGCTAAGGCGCGCGAGGTGGCAGACCACATCGGCACCGTGCACCACGAAATCAACTACACCATCCAAGAGGGACTTGATGCCGTCCGCGACGTGATTTATTTCATTGAGACCTACGACGTTACAACCGTCCGTGCATCCACACCGATGTATCTCTTGGCGCGCGTGATTAAGAGTATGGGCATCAAGATGGTGCTCAGCGGCGAAGGCGCAGACGAGGTGTTTGGCGGCTACCTCTATTTCCACAAAGCCCCCGATGCAAAAGCGTTCCACGAGGAAACAGTGAGAAAACTCTCGAAACTGTATCTCTACGACTGTCTGCGTGCCAACAAATCGCTGTCGGCATGGGGTGTTGAAGGTCGTGTGCCGTTCCTCGACAAGGATTTTCTCGACGTGGCAATGCGCCTCAACCCAGAAGCGAAGATGTGCCCGGGCAAGACCATCGAGAAGCGCATCGTGCGCGAAGCCTTTGCCGACATGCTGCCGGAAAGCGTGGCATGGCGACAGAAGGAGCAGTTCTCCGACGGTGTGGGCTACAGTTGGATCGACACCTTGAAGGAGGTCACCGCAGCCGCCGTGAGCGACGAGCAGATGGCGCACGCTGCTGAACGCTTCCCTATCAATCCGCCGCAAAACAAGGAAGAATACTACTACCGGTCGATTTTCGAGGAGTATTTCCCCTCGGAGAGTGCCGCCAAGAGCGTGCCGAGCGTGCCAAGCGTGGCGTGCTCAACGGCAGAGGCTCTGGCGTGGGACGCATCGTTCAAGAACGTGAACGACCCGAGCGGCCGCGCGGTAGCAGGAGTACACGAAGACGCTTACAAGAAATAACAACCAATGCAGATAAACGAGAATTTCCTCCGCTTGCCAGGCAACTACCTGTTTGCCGACATCGCCGAAAAGGTGAAGAACTACAAAGAGTCGAATCCCGATGCCCGACTCATCCGTCTGGGCATCGGCGACGTGACCCGTCCGTTGCCCAAGGCTTCGATTGAAGCCATGCACCGCGCCGTCGACGAACTTGCCGACGCGAGCACTTTCCGCGGCTACGGTCCTGAGCAGGGCTACGCCTTCCTGCGCGAAGCCATCATCCGCGAGGACTATGCCTCACGGGGCATCTGTCTGCACGCCAACGAGGTGTTTGTGAGCGATGGAGCGAAGAGCGACTGCGGCAACATTGTTGATATCCTCGGCGCGAACGTAATCGGCATGACCGACCCCATCTATCCGGTGTATGTCGACAGCAACGCTATGGCAGGGCGTGCCGGAGTGGTCGACAGCCAAGGGCTATGGAGCGACATCACTTATTTTCCGTGCAATGCTGACAACGGTTTTGTGCCAGAGATTCCGCGCAAGCACGTTGATGTGATCTACCTCTGTTTCCCCAACAACCCGACAGGCACCACGCTCACCCACTACCAGTTGAAGAAGTGGGTTGACTATGCGCTTGCCAACGACGCACTCATCCTCTTCGACGCAGCCTATGAGGCATTCATCACCGAGGACGACGTGCCCCACTCCATCTACGAGATTAAGGGGGCGAAGCACTGCGCCATCGAGTTCCGCAGTTTCTCGAAGACGGCAGGCTTCACTGGCGTGAGATGCGGCTACACGGTGATTCCCGACCTGCTGACCGTCAAGACCTCTACAGGCAAGACCGTGCAACTCAACCAACTCTGGAACCGCCGCCAATGCACCAAGTTCAACGGCACGTCCTACGTGACGCAACGCGGCGCAGAGGCCATCTACACGCCGGAGGGCAAGAGTCAGGTGCGCGAAACGATTGCCTACTATCTCAACAACGCAAAAACTATGCGCAAGGGTCTCACCAAGGCCGGACTCACGGTCTACGGCGGCGTCAACTCGCCGTATCTCTGGGTGCGCACACCCAACGGTATGACCTCTTGGGAATTTTTCGACCATCTGCTCCGCAACGTCAACATCGTGAGCACTCCGGGCAGCGGCTTCGGGCCGTCGGGCGAGGGCTATCTGCGCCTCACCGCCTTCGGCACGCACGAAGACTGCACGGAAGCGATGGAACGCATCAGCAAATCGCTGTAAGTGCCGCCGTCTGCTAGTGCTGGCAGCACCCCGTAGTGGGCACCACCATCACTAACAACTTCAGCAGACAGTCTTCCGTGTTAAATTATATAAATTTCGCCGCTTGGCGAGAACAAAATCAGGGCGATATATGTTTGTCTTGTAAATGGTAATTAAGCAAGGTGAATAAGGTGATCGTTTTGATAGAACGCGGAAGATGATGGTTAGCGATAATAGCATCTTAAGGCACTATCGTTTTGTATTTTGAAGCCCGGCGTGTCCTGTTGCCGGGCTTTTTTTGTGCCGTTTTTACGCTGAAAAATTTACGCTCCGGCATATTAATCCATAATTTTTATATACTTTTGTAACAAGAAGGCGTGCCGAGCCATGCCGACTGTCTCCTATGTTTAATAAAACAAGAACTATTAAAATTTTCTGATCATAAAAAACTTACAATTACCGATGAAAAAGACCTTAGCTCTCATACGCCACGACGAGTGGCTTGAACCATACGCCGACGCAATCAACGGTCGGCACGAAGACGCTGTGCGCAAAGAAAAGGAACTGACAGGCAAGGACTTGTCGCTTGTCGACTTTGCCAACGCCCACCAATATTTCGGACTTCACAAGACACGTTCCGGCTGGACATTCCGCGAATGGGCTCCCAATGCCACGGCAATCTACCTCATCGGCACATTCAATGATTGGAAAGAATCTGAGGGCTACGCCCTGAAACGCATCGATGGCGGAGTGTGGGAAATCGCACTGCCGAAGGATGCAATGAAGCACGGCGACCTCTACAAACTGAAAATGCACTGGAACGGCGGCTGCGGAGAGCGCATCCCTGCCTACTCCACCCGCACGGTGCAGGACGAAGGCACGAAGATTTTCTCTGCGCAGGTGTGGCAACCGGCACGGCCTTACAAGTTTAAGGTGACTGACTTCAAGCCGCAAACCAACCCTCTGCTCATCTACGAATGCCATATCGGCATGGCGGAGAACAAGGAGGGCGTGGGCACTTACGAGGAGTTCCGCACCCAGGTGTTGCCGCGCATCGAGAAGGACGGCTACAACGCCATCCAGATAATGGCAATCCAGGAGCACCCCTACTATGGGTCGTTCGGCTACCACGTGTCGAGTTTCTATGCGGCATCGAGCCGTTTCGGCACGCCCGACGAGCTGAAACGCCTCATCGACGATGCCCACAGCCGCGGCATTGCCGTGATTATGGACATCGTGCACTCCCACGCGGTGAAAAACGAGACAGAGGGACTCGGACGGTTTGACGGCAGTTACGACCTCTACTTCTACGGCGACTCGCGCCGCGAGCATCCGGCGTGGGACTCGCTCTGCTTCGACTACGGCAAGAACGAGGTGTTGCACTTCCTTCTGTCTAACTGCAAATTCTGGCTCGAGGAATACAAATTCGACGGATTCCGCTTCGACGGCGTTACCTCGATGCTCTACTATAACCACGGTCTCGGACAGGCGTTCTCGTCGTACGATGACTACTACAACGGCGGTCAAGACACCAACGCCATCACCTATCTCACGCTTGCCAACAAACTCATCCACAAGGTTAACCCTCACGCCATCACTATCGCTGAGGAGATGAGCGGCATGCCGGGGCTCGCCAACAAGGTGAGCGACGGCGGCATCGGCTTTGACTACCGTATGGCTATGGGCATCCCTGACTTCTGGATCAAGACCATCAAGGAGAAGAAGGACGAGGACTGGAAGCCTACGGCGATTTTCTGGGAACTGACCAACCGCCGCGCCGACGAGAAGACCATCAACTACGCCGAGAGCCACGACCAGGCTCTTGTGGGCGACAAGACGATAATTTTCCGCCTCATCGACTCCGAGATGTACTGGCACATGATGGTCGACGACCACAATATGACGGTGGAGCGCGGCATCGCCCTCCACAAGATGATCCGCCTCGTTACGCTCGCCACCATCAACGGCGGCTACCTCAACTTTATGGGCAACGAGTTCGGACACCCGGAATGGATCGACTTCCCACGCGAGGGCAACGGCTGGTCGTACAAGTATGCGCGCCGCCAATGGGATCTCGTAGACCGCGAGGATTTGAAATACAAATACCTCGGCAAGTTTGACGAGGACATCATCCACCTGATTCGCTCGAAGCGCAACTTCCAAGCCACTCCGGTGGAAAAACTGTGGGACAAGGACGACGACCAGGTGCTGGCATTCAAGCGCGGCGACCTCGTGTTTGTGTTCAACTTCAACCCTTCGCAGTCGTTTGCCGACTACGGCATCCTTGCACCGGAGGGCAGCTATGTCCATGTGCTCAACTCCGACCAGAGCGACTACGGAGGCTTCGGCAACATCGACAACAGCGTGGAGCATCTCACAGCCCACGACCCGCTCTATGCCCCCCACGGCATAGGCTGGCTCAAACTCTACCTACCGGCACGCACGGTGCAAGTGCTGCGCTACAGGAAATAAAAAAAGACAATTAATAAGCCCTATTAATTCATCAACCGCGACGATTCTCTCTCTCACTAAAACGTCGCGGTTGTTTTTTTTATACCCCCTCCGCTGGGCTCTAAATGATGGTGTTCTGATGGTGTGGGCGGCACCCCGACGGGGTGCATCGCTTAGTGTCAGCCAGCCCCAGGCTGAAGCCTGGGGTTAGCAATACGGCGCACCTACGGCGCGCTCGCCCCTCGCCGCAAGGCACTCCCATGCAAATTCTCAGACGGCGCGCTCGCCCCTCGCTGGCTTCGGCTGGTACTGGTGGCAGTAGAGAGTGCTGGTGGCAGCAGAGAGTGCGATCTGCCGCAGGGTGCGCTCCGTGGGAGCAGAGAGTGCTATCTGCCGCAGGGTGCGCTGGTGGCAGTAGAGAGTGCTGGTGGCAGCAGAGAGTGCGATCTGCCGCAGGGTGCGCTCCGTGGGAGCAGAGAGTGCTGTCTGCCGCAGGGTACGCTGGCTTCGGCTGATGCTGGCGGCAGCAGAGAGTGCTGTCTGCCGCAGGGTGCGCTCCGTGGGAGCGCCGTATCGATAACCCCGGGCTTCAGCCCGGGGCAAAGGGCATAGAGAAATGCGCCCTGTAAGCGGCGCCGCCAACACCGAGTTCCGACAGTGTGAGTTTATTGACAATTTTTGCGGATGCGGCTTTCTGGTTTTCGGCTTTTTATGTAACTTTGAATTTTAGATAACCATAGGAATCTTACAATGGGAATAGCAAAAAATACAGAAGAACTGAAAGGGGAACTCGGCTCGCTGATATGGCGTATGGCCACCAACCTTGTGCACGGCGGAAAGGTGTCGCCGGTGCAGTTTATGGACTACACGCTCGGCGCACTGTTTTACCGATTCATCTCGGAGAACATCACCGACTACTGCAACCAACTTATGGCCGACGCAGGAGAGCCCAATCCCGACTATGCCAACATGAGCGACGCTACGGCAGAGAACGCACGCAGGCAAATCATCAACGCCAAGGGCTTTTTCATTCTTCCATCGCAACTCTTCATCAACGTGGCAAACGGTGCTTCGAAGAATACGGAACTCAACACTACGCTCGCCAACAATTTCAAAGCCATTGAGCAGAGTGCCATCGGCGAGGCAAGCGAAAACGACGTTAAGGGGCTTTTCAGCAACTTCAATACCAACGACAACGGTCTGGGCACTACCGTAGCGGAGCGCAACGAACTGCTCACGCTGCTGCTCGAAAGCGTGCGCGACCTTAATTTCACCACCTATATAGAGAGCGGACTTGACGTGTTTGGCATCTGCTACGAGCATCTGATAAAGATGTACGCGCTCAACTCTGGCACAAAGGGCGGTGAGTTCTACACTCCGAGCGAGGTGAGTTACCTGCTTGCGAAGATTGCCGCAGCCGGGCGCAAGACGGTAAACAAGGTGTACGACCCGGCTTGCGGTAGCGGCTCGTTGCTTCTAAATTTCAACCTTGTGCTTGGCGCAAAGAACGTGGAAGACGGTTTCTACGGACAGGAGATAAACCTCAAGACCTACAACCTCTGCCGTATGAATATGTTCTTGCACAACGTGAACTACGACCATTTCGACATCCAACTTGGCGACACGCTGCGCAACCCTCTGCATACCAACGAAGAGCCGTTTGACGCTATCGTGTCAAATCCGCCTTACTCCATACCATGGGATGGCGACAACGACGCTACGCTCATCAACGATCCACGCTTTGCGCCAGCAGGAGTGCTTGCCCCACGCTCGAAAGCCGATTTCGCATTTACCATGCACATGCTTTCGTGGCTAAGCGCACAGGGGACGGCAGCTATAGTAGAGTTTCCTGGCATTCTATATCGCGGCGGTGCAGAGCAGAAGATTCGCCGCTATCTTGTGAGCAACAACTATGTGGACACCGTGATACAACTGCCACAAAACCTGTTCTTCGGCACGTCGATAGCAACCTGTTTGCTGATACTGAAAAAGAACAAGAGCGACAACCGCGTATGCTTTATCGACGCAAGCAATGAGTTTGGACATGAGGGCAACAAAAACAAACTGCTTCCCGAACATATCGAGAAGATATACGAAGCCCATATAAGCAAACAGGAGATAGCGTATTTCTCGCACGTAGTGACCACGGCGGACATCGAGGCAGAGGATTTCAACCTCAGCGTATCTACCTATGTGGAGCAGGAGGACACGCGCGAAAAGGTGGA
>CAVCEE010000002.1:0-176777 GCA_963601185.1 bacterium | reverse complement strand
GCGGAAATAGCTCAGTTGGTAGAGCACGACCTTGCCAAGGTCGGGGTCGCGGGTTCGAGTCCCGTTTTTCGCTCACCTTGTCCGGATGGCGGAATTGGTAGACGCGCTACTTTGAGGGGGTAGTGGGCATTAGCTCGTGTGAGTTCGAGTCTCATTCCGGACACTTCTTTTTGGAAGGCGCTTTCGTCTAGCGGTTAGGACGCGGGCCTCTCACGCCTGAAACACGGGTTCGATTCCCGTAGGCGCTACTAAAATGAATAGGAGATGAAATCGAATCGGTTTCGTCTCCTTTTTTTATTTGTATCCGCCGCAATGCTTCCGTGTGCTGTTGCGGCAACCAAATTGCTAACAGATTTTATGGATTTTAATTCTGCATATCGCCATGAGCGCGATTCAAGAATATCGTTTGACGCCGACAGTCACACTTACACCGTTGGCGGCCGTGAGTTGCGTTCGGTCACAACCGTTGTGGCGGACAATTTTGAAAAGTTTGATGCCGACTACTGGGCGGTGCGCAAAGCACCGTCGTTGCGTATGTCGCCGGAGGAGGTGAAGGCTATGTGGCGTCGCAAGGGCGATGAGGCGGCAGCGCTGGGCACTGCGATGCACGCCGGCATTGAACGGTACTATCTTAACCGCACGATGCCCGACAACGACACTGCCGGGCTGTTCAGCCAGTTTCTGGCAACGCACCAACTGAAACCCTACCGCACGGAGTGGGCAATCTTCGATGAGGACTACAAGGTGGCTGGAACACTCGACTTTCTTGACTGTACCGACGGCGTGTTTACGATTTACGACTGGAAACGGAGTAACAAGATACTCGATGCGGCAGGAGAGCCCATTGTAGTCAGTCCTTACGGCAAATATGCCTTCGACCCTATATCCGATATTCCCGACACCACTTATTGCCACTACGCACTACAGGTGAGCATCTACCGCCATATACTTGAGAAAAACTACGGGTTGAGGATTGCAGGATGCCGTCTGGGCATTTTCCATCCAGCCTACACACGTCCATACGTCCTCGATATGCCTGACCTACGTGAAGCGGCAGTAGCCGTGCTGAAAGCGAATGCGGAGCGGTTTTGACCACTGAGTAGACGGTTTTTGGTGACAGTTTTAGCGAACTTTAGGAGAGGCTCTGTTACGATTTTTTATCCTAACAGAATTTGTCAGCGTGAGAAATAAGGTTACCTTTGCAGTAGGTAATTCAAAAAAGGAATATAAGCCTATATCACTTAAATATTAGAACTATGCCAAAATGTATCGGTATTCTAACATCAGGAGGTGACGCACCTGGAATGAACGCGGCAATCCGCGCCGTAACCCGCTCTGCCATTTTCAACGGAATAGCGGTAAAAGGTATCTATCGCGGTTACCGCGGTTTGGTCACCAATGAAATCGTAGAGTTCCACACACAGAATGTGTCAAACATCATCCAAGTGGGTGGTACGATCCTCAAAACTGCACGTTGCGCAGAATTCCGCACAGAGGAAGGACGTAAACTCGCCTACGAGAATATGACAAAGGCCGGAATCGACGCCCTTGTCGTTATCGGCGGCGACGGCTCGCTCACTGGTGCCAGAATCTTTGCAACAGAATATAACATCCCGGTTGTTGGCCTCCCCGGCACAATCGACAACGACCTCTTCGGCACTGACACCACCATCGGTTACGACACAGCCCTCAACACCATTATGCAGTGTGTGGACAAAATCCGCGACACGGCAACATCCCACGAGCGACTGTTCTTCATCGAGGTGATGGGACGCGATGCTGGCTTCCTTGCCCTCAATGGTGCAATCGCCGCAGGTGCAGAGGCTGCCATCATCCCGGAAATCTCTACAGAGGTTGACCAGTTGGAAGAACTCATCAACAACGGCTTCCGCAAGAGCAAGAACTCCTCAATCGTGTTGGTTGCAGAGAGTCCTGTCACTGGCGGCGCAATGGCGTTGGCAGAGCGCGTGAAAAACGAGTATCCTCAATATGAGGTGCGCGTGTCAATCCTCGGCCACTTGCAGCGTGGTGGTTCGCCTACAGCCCACGACCGTATCCTCGCTTCGCGTATGGGTGCTGCGGCTATCGACGCTCTCCTTGAGGACCAGCGCAACGTGATGATTGGTATTGCAAACGACGAAATCGTCTATGTGCCGTTCACCAAGGCAATCAAGAAGGACAAGCCAATCAACCGCGAACTTCTCGACACTCTCCGCCGACTCTCAATCTAATCGGCGTGACAAATAAAAAAATAAGGTGGCAACTCCATTCGGTTGCCACCTTATTTTTTTATGTACTGTCGGTCAGATTTCTTCAATGGCTGTGGCTTTGACCCAAGCCTCGCGGTTGTCCTGCGTCAGGATTTTGTACCACACATCCTTGGCGTTGCCGTCAACGCGGATAGAGTCCTCTTTCTTTACCTTTGCGCCCTCGTGGAGCATAAACGCCATCTCGTCGGTCTTCATTGGCTCACGCGACACGGTGCTCAACTGCGTGGAGTCGTTCATTACGATGGCATAGTCGTGGCACTCCTGAGCGTTGCTGGCGCACGAAGCAAACACGTTGGCAACTATGCAGACTACAAGCATACCGATACCCCCGAAAAAGCCGGTCTTGCGCAAGGCGATTGACGAGGCGAAGGCGTAGGTCAATATACCGGCGAGGAAGAGCGCGAAGGCAATCATTGCAACGATTGTCCACGCCGATGGTGAAAGTCCGTCCTGGACGTTGCGGATGCCCACAGAGAGGATGTTCTCGTCCGCCTCCTGGCGGTCGATAATCTTTGCATTCACAAAGTCGAGGTTGGCCTGTGCCTTTTCGTAGCGAGGATTGAGGCGGAGAGCACGCTCATAGTTGAGTATGGCCTTGCCTTTTTTGCCGCTCTTGTAGTAGACGTTGCCGAGGTTGAAGTAGAATTCCGGCGACACGCCCGACTGTTTCTCCATTTGCTTGAAATCGTCGATGGCGGCAGGGTAGTTCTTGTTGTTGAAATCGTAGAGAGCCTTCTGCTGGATGTTTTCCGCTCCGGCTGTCAGCGTTGCAATCAGAATTGATGCAAGAATGATTATATAACGTTTCATTACTGTCTCTTTTTAGTGTTTTCAACTTCTGCGATAGAGTCGCAGGCCATTTGGAAGATGTCGTGCATCGGCACTGCACTTTCAGCCGACTGGGCATAGCGCGAAAATTCGCACTCGTCGAGGATGTTGATGATTCTGCCGATAGCATCGTCCGCCAGTCCGTAGTTCTCGAGTTCCTTGGTGATATTGTCGCGGTTGAGTTCCGACACCGGAATGATCAACTTGTCGCTATAGTAGCCCCAGAGAGCAGCGAGCATCTCCTCGTAGAACGCATCCTTCTGGTTCTTCTGCATAAACTTCTTGGCGCGTTTCAGGCGGCGATTGGCGACCTTGTTGGCAACCTTGCGCTTCATAAGCGACACGTTGGCACGCTCCTTCACTTTCTTGCGGTAGATGATGAGTATCACGGCAAATGCGATGGCAAGGACGATGTAGTAGGCTATTGTAGCCCAACTGCCGAAGATGTTGCTGTTGTCCTTGGTGAGGTTGAGGTCTCCGGTTTCCATCGGGAGAATGTCCTTCATTACGGCATCGTTGTATTTTACCGCATTCGACGACGAGCCTTTCGCCACGTCTGCATCGAAGCCGTCAACCTTGATTGTCTTGTACTGATGGCTATCGAGGTCGAAGTAGGTGAATGTTGTTCCGCCGATCGAAAATTTACCTACAGCCTGCGGCACAAACGTGTAGTCCACAACAACCTTGCCGGAGAGCGAAGCCCCCGACGGAGAGGCTGTCACTGCCGTTTGCGGGTCGTAGAGTTCGAACTGCGACGGGAAGCCGAACTTGGGCGCATTCAGGCTTTTGAGGTTGCCTTGTCCGGAAATCACCATTTTGATGGTCGAAGCCTCGTTGGTGCGCATCTTCTTGCCGGTGAGCGAGCGGCTCACGTTGAAGCGACCCACTGCTCCGCTGAAGTCGGCTGGACGCGGCGACGGCAACGGCAGGACGTTGAGTGATGCCGTGTTTGACTGCACCTTGATGGTCTTTTCAACAGGCGACCGCATGCGTCCGAACGTCGTGTTTATCGTTTCAAACTGCATCACCGTGAGGTCGTAACTGCCGGAAGCGATGTTCAGTTTGCCAGTTTGCTGAGGAAAGAGCACCGACTGCTTGATCACATAACTGTAGTAGTTATCTCCGCCGACGGTTTCAAACTTGCCTTGCAGTGTCACCGGCACTTCCTCCGCCATAAATCCGTTGTAGGCTGGTTGCACGGTGGTTATGAACTTTGAAACCTGATATTTCGTGTAGAGTTTGATGGTGCAAAGCACACCTTCCTGTTCATAGACAGTTGGCTTGGAGAAGAGGATGCGCACAAACACGTCGTTCTTGCCGATTGGTTTGTCGACGGTCTGGGTGTCGATGTCGTAAGCCTGTACCGAGTTGCGGTTTCCGCTTGATGCCGACTTGTCTGCCGGAAGGATGGTGAGCGAAATGGGCTTTGTCGTCATAGTCTTGCCGCCCACAACGATTTTTGCGCTGCCGATGGTTATTGTTCCGGCTTTCTCAGCCTTGTAGGTGTAGGTATAGCCGATTGACGAACTCGATGACTCCTTGCCGTTGATATTCTGGTACGAACTGCTTTGGCTTATGCCTGGACCGAAAATCAGTTTACAGTTGGGAATGCTCGGTATGGCAGGGTTGGCTGACGGTGTCTGCGCTGCATTCTCGAGTGAGAATGTTACGGTAAACCGTTCGCCCACGATGGCCGGCTCGTTGACCGATGCCCGGAAGGTTACGGCAAACCCTTCGGCGGTGGCGAGCACTGCCAGTAACAATAGTGCTGTTATTCTCTTTAGATGCTTCATCTGATGCTTGTGAATTTTGATTGACGTTGAGGACTACCAAGGACGGCTGGTCTGCGAACGGCTTCCCATCTGCGCCTTGCGGCGGTTCACCTTATCGCGGGTGTTCTTTTCCTCGTTTTGCATAGCCTTCAGCAACTGGTCGTTGTTGGTTTGCTGCTGTTGCTCTTTCGGCGGCTCAGGCTGCTTTTGAGGCGGCTGCTTCTGGTCTTGTTGCTGATTTTGCTTTTTGTCCTGCTTGTCGTTGTTGTTTTGCTGCTTGTTTTGCTGTTGCAGTTTTTTCTGTGCCATACGCAGGTTTTTCCGCGCCTTTTCGTCATTTGGGTTGACTTTGAGCGACTTCTTGAAATACTGCACACTGTTGGCGTAGTCCTCGTTGTCGTATGCCATTTTGCCGAGGTTGTAGTTGGCGTTGGCTTTCAAGGCGTTCGATGCACTCGGATTGCCTGCCACGTCGGTGAGCAGGGCGTTGATGCGCTTAGTCATCACGCTGTCTTCCTTCGTCTTGTCCTTTTTGTTGCTGCGCTCATTGATGAGCGTGGTGCCGAGGTTGTATTTAGCCAGCGTAGAGTTGGGGTTGTGCTCCAACGCCTTTGAGTATTGCTCTTCGGCTTTGCGGTACTGCTTCTTGTTGAAGTACTCGTTGCCGGCTTTCACAAGGTTGCGTTCCTTCTTCGTCGCCTGGCCGAAAGAGGGGAGCACGGTCAATACTGCCAATATTATTATGAGAATGCTTCGTTTCATATCAATGTTATTTTCCAAACAGATTGGTTTTCGTGAGCCACGAAATTTTCTTCTCGCTCACCATAATATCTACAACCAGCAGCAACAATGCCATCCAGGCAAATACCGGGAACTGCTCGTCGTTGGGCGAGAATACCTTCTTGTCCATATTCGTTTTCTTGGCCTTCTTCAACTGGTCGGACAGGATGTCGACGGCGTTGGAGTTGTTGCCCGAAACATAGACACCGGTGCCAACCTTGGCTATCTCCTGTGCGACCTGCTCGTTGAATGCGGTCTGCACTACTTGCCCTTCATACTGCATATATGTGCCGTTGCCCATCGGTATAGGCATCGGTTTGGAGTCGCCCACGCCCACAACTTCGATGTCCACGCCTTTCGACTTGGCTGTCTTTGCCATCTCGATGGCATCGTCCTCGTGGTTTTCGGCATCGGTAATCAGCACGATTGACTTCTGGCATTTGGGGTTGTTGGAAAACATACCCATTGAGGTCTCGATTGCCGCACCGATAGCGGTGCCTTGGTTGCTGACCATATTGGTCGACAGGCTGTTGAGAAACATCTTCGCCGAACTGAAATCGTTGGTAATCGGCATCTGCACATACGCATCGCCAGCAAAGACTACAAGTCCTACCTTGTCGTTTTGCAAACGGTCAAACAGTTTCTCTACGATAAACTTGGCACGTTGTAGGCGGCTGATGCCGTCTTCGCTGTTGGTCGACGATGCCAGCATCGAGTTTGAAATGTCCATTGCCACGACAATCTCCGAGCCTTGCACTTTCTTGTTGGTCAGCGACGATGAGCCTTTGGCACGAGGGCGTGCGAGAATTACCACCACGACCGCCACGAGGAGCAGTTCGATGCTGATTTTTATCCAAGGCAGATAGCGTGATGCGTCGGGCATCTGGCCCTGAAGCACCTCGAGGTTTCCGAATCTCTTCAGTTTCTTTTCCCTTGCGAGTCTGGAGAGCATAAACAGCCCGAAAATCACAGGCAGAAGAAACAGAAGGAACAATATTTTAGGGTTTCCAAAACTAAACATATCTTCTTCTTTTTATGGAATGGTTCTCATCACAGTCAACCGCAGCACCACATCGAGACCCACGAAAATCAGGAGCAGCCATGCCCACATCATATAGTCATCCTCGGTGTTATGGTATTTTGTTGTGTCGAGTTTCGTTTTTTCCAGCGAGTCGATTTCCTTGAAAATGGATCTCAAGGTACGCTCATCGGTTGCGCGGTAGTATTTTCCGCCGGTCTTCTGGGCGATGGATCGCATAGTAGGCTCGTCGATGGTCACTTTTACATAGTCATATTCGAGTTTGCCGTAGTAGTTGATGCCTACCGGCGATAGTGCGCTGCCGTTGGTGCCCACACCGATGGTGTAGACCTTGATGCCCTTTTGCTTAGCAATGTCGGCAGCCGTCAGCGGTGCGACCATGCCGGTGTTGTTAGTTCCGTCGGTGAGCAGGATGATGCTCTTTGACTTGGCTTTGCCCTCAACGATACGGTTGATGCTCGTGGCGAGTCCATCGCCTATCGCCGTGCCGTCCTCCAGTAGTCCCATTTCGAGGGTGTTGACGGCATTGAGCAGCGATGTCTTGTCGTTGGTCATAGGCAGGAGCGTGAAACTCTCGCCGGCAAACACCACCAGCCCGATGTTGTCCGACTCGCGGCCCTGTATGAATTCCGCTGCCACGTCCTTTGCCGCCTCGAAACGGTCGGGCTTGAAGTCCTTGGCAAGCATACTCGTCGACATATCGAGCGCAATCACAATATCTGTTCCCTCGACGCTCGAAGTCTCCCATTTGTTGTGGGTCTGCGGACGGCAAAGTATCACTATGAGGCATCCGATGGCAAGCAACTTCAGCACAAACAGTCCGTGGCGAAGCCACACCCTGTAACTTGTGCGGAAATGCTTCACTGCCGCAATCGTCGATGATTGCAGGGTGGGGTCAATCTTCCTTAACTTGTATATGTACCAAAAAATCAGCGGAACATACACGAGAAACAACCAAAATAAATGAGGTCTTGCAAATTCCATATTATTGGTCCTTCAATTTTTTTGATTTCTTGTTGCTTTTCGACTCTTCTTCGGTCGGCTCGACAGGTTTGTTGCTCTCTACGAACTTCTCCGCCGACATCATCGAACGCTCGTCCTCGTCGGCAGATGTGCCCATCTTGGCAAACTTCACAAAGTCGGCGGTCTCAAGCAGATATTGAAGAGAATCGGTGTCGTTCAACTTGCCGTCGTTTTCCACCGCATCCATAATCTGCGATGAGGTCATCTCCATAGCACCGATGCCAAACTGACGCCAGATGTAGCGGCGCACAATGTCGGTGAGCCGAGTGTAGTACCCCTTGGCATCGCCGTGCGCCAGTGGGTTGGACTTGCGCAAGGCGCTGAATGCCTCCTGTGCCTCGTCGTATGGCGGAAGCAACGGCTTCTGCGCGATGAAAGGCAGAATGGGTTTGCCGGCCTTCCAGCGTTGGTACATCACAATGCCCAGCGCAATCAGTGCCAGTGCGACAATCGCTCCGAGTACCCACCACAGCCATTTCAACTGGTTCATATCGGGCAGGAAGTCCCAAAACTTCTTGTCGGGGTTGGCTACAGTCTTGTATTCGTAGAGGTCCTGCATCTTCGACACATCCGCCTCCAGCACCTTTATCGACACGCTGTTGCCAACTATGGTGTCGTTGTCCACGACATATTTCAGACCCGGCAACACAAATGCTCCGGGGCTGAACGGCTGAATGGGTATTTCGTAGGTTTCCTGTGTGCGGCCGTTGCCCACATCGGCTTTGGTGACCTTGCGTTCACCCACAATGTCGACATCGTTGATAATGCTGTCGGGCGGCACGATGAGTTGTCCCGCCTGCGCCTTGTCCTTCACCACCGTCACGCGCAGCACCGTTTTGTTGCCTTGCATGATTGTGGTGGAATCCACTGCTGCACGCACAACCGTCGTGGCTGCCTGTGCCGTTGCAATGCTACAGAGAGCAATGACAATCGCCGCTATTTTCGTTGATATTTTCATGAAATTCTATCTATGTCCTCTTTTCTGAAACAATGCCATCAGAGCCTTTACGTAGTCCTCGTCGGTGGCAATGCTTGCATAGTCAACCTTGCTCTTGACGAAGCGGTTGCTTATGAGTTGCTGATGCTCATACCACCAGCGCTCATAGGCGTTGCGCACGTTCTTCGAACTGGTGTTGACCCATTTCGTTTCACCGGTCTCGGCATCACGCAGTTTCACCAGACCGACCTTCGGAAGCGATGCATCGCGCTTGTCGTAGACCTGCAGCGCTGTCAAGTCGTGCTTGCTGCTGCAAATGCTCATAGCCTGTGAGTAGTCGTGCTCGTCGATGAAGTCCGACATCAGGAATGCTGTGGTGCGCTTCTTCACTGCGCCGGTCATAAACTTGAGTGCAACGCCGATGTCGGTGCCGTGGCTCGCCGGCGTGAAGTCAAGTAGTTCGCGGATAATCAGCAGAATGTGTTTTCTGCCTTTTTGCGGCGGAATGTATTTCTCAACCTTGTCGCTGAAAAACACTACGCCCACCTTGTCCTTGTTCTGAATGGCGGAAAAAGCCAGTGTCGCTGCAATTTCAGAGATGCGCTCGCGTTTCACCGACCCCACAGCACCGAAATTGCCGCTGTCCGACACGTCGACAAGGAGCAACACCGTCAATTCGCGCTCTTCCTCGTAGACTTTGACAAACGGTTTGCTGTTGCGTGCCGTCACGTTCCAGTCGATGTCGCGGATTTCGTCGCCGTACTGGTATTCACGCACCTCCGAGAAGGTCACGCCGCGTCCCTTGAACGCCGAGTGATACTCTCCGGCGAAGATGTTCTGCGACAGCCCGCGCGTCTTAATCTCAATCTGCCTGACTTTCCTTAAAAGTTCGTTGGCATCCATATCGCTCTCCGTTTAGATTAAGGAACGATGATTTTGTCAAGGATTGTGCTGATAATCTCGTCGGAACTGATGTTGTTGGCTTCAGCCTCGTAGGTCAGGCCGATGCGATGGCGGAGCACGTCGTGGCAAACCGCACGCACGTCCTCAGGAAGCACGTAGCCGCGACCTTTGAGGAAGGCGTAGGAGCGCGATGCGAGAGCAAGTCCGATTGATGCACGCGGAGAGCCGCCGAAGGCAATGAGTCCGGCAAGGTCGGAGAGACCGTTGTCGGCAGGACGGCGTGTAGCGTTCACAATGTCTACGATGTATTGGCTGATTTTGTCGTCAATATAGATTTGCGACACAACGTTTTGTGCGTCGATAATGTCCTGAGGCTTGAGCATCGGGCGAAGTTCGCTTTGCACTGGTCGCAGGTTCTGGTTCACAATCTGCATCTCTTCCTCTTTAGTAGGGTAGGTGACCACAACCTTGAGGAGAAAACGGTCCACCTGAGCCTCAGGCAGCGGATATGTGCCTTCCTGCTCAATAGGGTTCTGTGTTGCCATTACGAGGAACGGGTCGTCGAGTTTGAATGTCTCGCTGCCGATGGTCACTTGACGCTCCTGCATGGCCTCGAGCAATGCGCTCTGCACCTTTGCCGGGGCACGGTTGATTTCGTCGGCAAGCACGAAGTTGGCGAATACCGGACCTTTCTTGATTTGGAACGTCTCTTTCTGCACGCTGTACATCATCGTGCCGACCACATCGGCTGGCAAAAGGTCAGGGGTGAACTGGATGCGGTTATATTTTGCTTCGACAATCGATGCCAAAGTTTTGATGGCTAATGTTTTTGCCAAGCCCGGCACACCTTCCAAGAGTACGTGGCCGTTTGACAATAGGGCGATGAGCAAAGAGTCAACCAGATGTTTTTGTCCAACAATGCGCTGGTTCATGCCTTGTTGCACCAAGTTTACAATGTTGCTTTTGCTTGCAATCAGATCATTCAATTCTCTGATGTTAACTGTTCCGTTCATATTTCTATGGTTTTCTGTTGTTTTCTTTATTTCGGTATGTGCAAAATTATGCCATAAAGACTATATAGTAGTCCTTTTGGGTGTTAATTAATTGTATTAATGCTTTACGATGTTAAAGGGATATGTTAAATTAACATTCGTAACAGACCTAAATACTAAAAATCTTCAAAACCAGTTCTTCAAACAGGTCATATTCGTTTCTCTGCGAGCCGATGCCTTTGCTGCGTGCGTCAAACTCACGGATGGCGCTGATTATCAAAAGGCTTTGCCGTGCGTTGTAACTGCGCATTGCCGTGCGCACATCGCGTAGTTGATAGGGCGTCTTCATCCTCAGAGCCTCCATCAGTGCGTGCTCGTCGTTGTGGTTGGAGTAGTAGGCTATCAGTACGTTGGAAAACAGGTTGAAGAGGCTCGTGGCAGCAAGCACCGTAGGGCCTTTCTTCGGGTTGGCACGGAAGAACTGTATGATTTTGTACGACCGTTGCTTGTCGCGCTTGGCGATGGCTGCAACGAGTTCGAAGGTGTTGTATTCTTTGCTTATTCCCACATTTGCTTCTACGGCTTCCGGGGTGATGACAGCGCCCACTGGTAGGGTCATCCGAAGTTTGTCCACTTCCTTTGCCAGTAGCGACATATCGAAACCGATGTGCTCGATGAGCATCGACTGTGCCCTGGGGTCGATTTTGCAGCCTACAGTCCCAGCGTATTCGGTGAGTGCGCGGTCTATGTTGAAGTCGCGCAATGCTGCCGATTCATACACCACGCCTCCGCATTGCGCTATGGCTTTGGTCATTGCGGCGGCCTTTATCGACGAACCTTTGTGGCAGACCACAAGCACTGTCGACAGGGTGGGCTGGAGTGCATATTGCTGCAACTGGTCCCAGTTCAGTTGTCTGCCCGTTTTTGCTGCTTGGGCTTCCTTGAGGATAACCACCTGCCGTTCAGCCATCATCGGGTAGCGGCGGCACGCAAGAATCACGTCAGCCATCGTGCAGTCTGCACCATAGAATGTGGTGAGGTTGAAGTCGCGGTCGTCGTCGGTTAGTGCGTTCTTGAGCACCATATCGGCAATGCGGTCGATGTAGAACGACTCCTCGCCCATAAGGAGATAGATGGGGGCAAACTGCTTTTTTCGTATGTTGGTTTCAATTTGTTGGCGTGTAGGGCCTGCGGTTTTAGCCATAATATTTGTCTATGTAGAAATAACGGAGTAAATTTACATAAAATCTATCAACCGACAGACTTTATGCCTAAACAAAATTCGGAAAACAACTTGCAGAAGACGCGCATCGTGGACGGTCGGCAGGAAATTTTCGACTGCTTGCGGTCGAAATTCGTTGCGTTCACGCCTGAGGAGGGCGTGCGTCAGTCGTTTGTGCGCTATCTGGTCGACTCTAAGGGCTATCCGGCTGGGCTGATGGCTAATGAGGTGCCACTTAAGCAGAACGGCAGGGAGCGCAGATGCGACACGGTGGTGTTCGACCGTCAGGGCAAGCCGCTGATGATTGTGGAGTACAAAGCGGCATCGGTGGCGATTACGCAGGAGGTGTTCAACCAGATTTACCGCTATAACACGGTGCTGAAGGTGCGCTATCTCACGGTATTCAACGGCAAGCAACTCTACTGCTGCTGTGTGGATTATGAGTCGGGCAAGGTGCAGTTTCTTAAGGATGTGCCGTGCTACGGCGACTTATAGCGGTAAAGGAATTAGTGATGGGAAAATATAAGGTGCGCCTCGCTGGAGACGCACCTTTTTTGTGTAACTAAAAAATTCAATAGAAGCGATGAGTCCTATTCGTCGTGGTTCTCTTCTGCGTAAGCCTTGAGGAGTTTTTCCTGAACGTCGGAAGGAACGAGTTCATAGGCTGCAAACTTCATCGTGAACGATGAGCGGCCGCCAGTTATCGAACTGAGGGCGGTAGAGTAGGATGCCATCTCTTTCAGCGGAACGCGAGCGGTAATCTTCTCAAAGCCTTTCTCGCTTTCCATGCCCATAATGATGGCGCGGCGTCCTTGCAGGTCGCTCATCACGTCGCCCATCTTGTCGGACGGTACGAGTACCTCCACGTCATAGACCGGTTCCAAAATCTTCGGGTTGGCGTTGCGGAACGCTTCGCTGAAGGCGTTGCGGCCGGCGAGACGGAACGAGATTTCGTTGGAGTCAACCGGGTGCATCTTGCCGTCGTAGATGCATACGCGCACGTCGCGAGCGTATGAGCCGGTGAGCGGGCCTTGCTCCATACGGTCCATTAAGCCTTTAACGATGGCTGGGATGAAGCGCGCATCAATTGCACCACCGACGATACAGTTGTAGACCACGAGTTTGCCGCCCCATTCCAATGGAATTTCCTGCTTATCACGCACGTTCATACGGAATTCCTGTCCGCCAAAACGATAAGTGTCAGGTTCAGGCATACCTTCGGTGTAAGGCTCGATTACCAAGTGGACTTCGCCGAATTGTCCGGCGCCGCCCGACTGCTTCTTGTGGCGGTAGTCGGCACGCGCTGCCTTGGTGATTGTCTCGCGGTAAGGGATGCGAGGCTCGAAGAAATTGACTGCAATCTTGTCGTTGTTTTCCAGTCTCCATTTCAGTGTGCGCAAGTGGAACTCGCCCTGACCTGAAACGATGGTCTGTTTCAGTTCCTTAGACTGCTCTACAATCCATGTCGGATCTTCGAGGTGCATACGGTTGAGAGCCTCGTTGAGTTTCTCGGCCTCTGGCTCGTTGACCGGCTTGATGGCGCGCTGGAATTTCGGTGCCGGATATTTGATGAAGTCAAACACATATTCGCAACCCTTGACGTTGAGTGTGTCGCCGGTGCTCACGTCCTTCATCTTAACAGTTGCGCCGATGTCGCCCGCGCAAAGTTGGTCAACGTTGGTGCGTATTTGTCCGCATACGCAATATATTTGTGCAATTCTCTCTTTGTTGCCTGTGCGCATATTCGTCACATCGTCACCTGCCTTGATTTTGCCCGACATCACTTTGAAGTACGACACTTCGCCGATGTGCGGCTCTACTGAGGTTTTGAACACGAATAGGCTTGTCTCTGCCGAGGAATCGGCTGCGATTTCTTCTCCTTTGTTGTCTATAGGTTTTGGCATATCGCTTACGAAAGGAACCACGTTGCCGAGGAATTCCATCATACGGCGTACGCCCATATCTTTCAACGCACTCACGCAGAACACCGGAAGAATGTCGCGAGCCACCAAGCCCTTGCGGATGCCTTCGCGCATCTCGTCTTCCGTGAGGCTGCCCTGGTCGAAGAATTTCTCCATCAGGGTCTCGTCGTTTTCGGCGGCTGCCTCGATGAGCGTTTTGTTGAGTTCTTTTGCCTTGTCAAGTTCTTCGGCAGGGATGTCGGTGATTGTAGGCACACCGCCGTCCGGTCCCCATGTGTACATCTTCATCAACAGCACGTCGATCATTGCGTTGAAGCCGGTGCCTGGGTTGATAGGGTACTGCACGAGCACTACCTTGTTGCCGAACACTTCTTTCATCTGGCTGATTACGTTGTCGAAATCAACCTTGTCGCCGTCAAGTTGGTTGACTGCGAAAATCACTGGTTTTTTGATTTTTTCCGTGGTGCGGAAAATGTTCTGGGTGCCGACTTCAACGCCATACTGGGCATCAATGAGCAATACGCCCGTGTCGGTTACGTTAAGAGCGGTGATGGCGTTGCCGACAAAGTCGTCGCCACCCGGGCAGTCGATTACGTTAAGTTTCTTGTTGAGAAACTCTGCGTAGCATACAGTTGAAAAGACACTGTAGCCATATTCTTTTTCTACTGGGAAATAGTCGCATACAGTGTTTCCGGCATCGATGGTGCCTCTGCGTTTTATAACTCCACACTCGAAGAGCATGGCTTCAGCGAGTGTGGTTTTACCTGATCCCTTACTGCCTATGAGGGCAATGTTCTTGATTTCATTAGTTTCGTAAACTTTCATGTATTAGAGAATAAATGAAGTTAATAATGGTGTTTGTTAAATCGATACGCAATTTAGTGTTGATATATGGAAATTCAAAGAATTTATTGTATGTTTGACAACATGTTTTTCTGTTTCTGACCGAAAAATTATATTTTTTAAGAAAATAATGGCTGGAATTTACATTCATATACCTTTTTGCTCGAAGAAATGTATCTATTGTGACTTTTTCTCGGTGGCGATGACTCCCGACAAGCGCCGTCCTTATGTCGATGCGCTCTGCCGAGAATATGCCGCGCGGTTGCCTGAACTTGGCGGCGCGGAAGTTAGTACTCTATATATAGGTGGCGGCACGCCGTCGCTGTTGTCGATTGATGAAATACGGCGCATTGTGGGGATGGTGAGTCTAGCCGACGGTGCGGAGGTGACCATTGAGGCGAATCCCGACGATGTTACGGCGGACTTTGTTGCTGGAGTGAGGGATGCCGGCATCAATCGTGTCAGTATGGGTGTGCAGAGTTTCTGCGACGATGAACTGCGGTTTCTCCGCCGTCGACACGATGCCAGGCAGGCTCGCCGTGCGGTAGACCTCCTGCACGATGGAGGTATCGGCAATATTAGCATAGACCTTATCTATGGCATTCCGGGGCAGACCGTGGAATCGTGGACGGAGTCGCTCGGCGAGGCGGTGGCTCTCGAGTTGCCGCACCTGTCGGCCTATAGTCTGATGTATGAGGAGGGCACGCAACTCACTCGGATGCGCGACCGTGGAGATTTTGAGGAAGTGGACGAGGATTTGTCGGTGGCTTTCTTCGACCGTCTGGCTGAAACGCTTGCAGCGGCCGGTTATGAGCACTACGAAATATCCAATTTTGCGAAGCCGGGATGGCGTTCCCGACACAATTCTGCCTACTGGAACTTTACTCCGTATCTTGGTCTCGGGGCTGCCGCCCACAGTTTCGACGGAGCGGTGCGCCGCTTCAATCCGTCAAACCTGCGCAGTTATGTGAAACTTGTGGAGCGCGACGGCAAGGCTTTTGAGGAGGAAAAGGAAACGGCGGCTGAATTGTATGACGAGTGGGTGATGACGCGTCTGCGCACCCGCGAGGGGATGGATCTCGACGAACTTGAGCGACGTTTCGGCTTCGGACGGCGGAACTACGCTACTGGCATCGCCCAGCGTTATGTTGCAGACTGCAGTCTGTCGCTCGACGGGTCGGTGCTGCGCCTCACTCGCCGCGGCATAATGCTCTCCGATATGATTTTCCGCGACCTCTTCGCCAACGACTGACACTGCCGTAGCATCCCGACAAGTCTATATAAAAACAAAACGGCGGCGGAGGGAATGCCTTCGTCGCCGTTGTTATTGCTATCCTGCCGGATTAGAATGGGAGGTCGTCGGTGCCTGAGTTTTGTGTGAAATCTGGCATCGGTGCGGCCTGTGCTGCTGGAGCGGCTGCCTGGAACGGTGCTGCTGCTGCGGCAGGTGTAGCGGCTGCTGCGTCGTCGACCTTGTCGGCTTTCCATCCGCGGATGTTGGTGTACCAGCGACCGTTGTATTCGCGGCTCTCGATGTCGAAACTCAAGCGGATGCGGTCGCCAATCTTAATCCAAGCAAACTGGTCAGCGCGCTCGCCGAAGAAGTCGAAATGCACTTTCTTCGGGTAGGTCTCTTCAGTCTCAAGCACGTATTCTTGTTTTTTCCACGCGTTGCCTGCTGCCGATGTGCCACTTTGCTGTGGGAGGGCAACGATGATTTTTCCTATTACTTCCATTTGTATGTTTATGTTTTATTTATTGATATTCGATATGACAAACTTACGCAAATTTTCCGGATTGGAATGCATCGGTTGCCGGATATTTTTTTGATCGGCTATTTGCCGATCATGTTGAAAAACTCCTGACGGTATTCAATCTGCTCAAACAAGCCAGAGTATTCAATCGCTTGTGTTTCAGACTCCTCTTTCTGCACTCCGCGCATACGCATACACATGTGGGAGGCTTCCGAAAATACGATTACGCCTTTGGCAGAGAGTGTCTTGGTGAGGAGTTCGCAGATTTGGCGCGTCATGCGTTCCTGCACCTGAAGACGGCGTGCGAAAACATCGACGGCACGCGCGATTTTGCTGAGTCCTACGATTTTGCCGTCGGGGATATAGCCGATGCTCACCTTGCCGAAGAACGGAAGGATGTGGTGCTCGCAGAGTGAATAGAACTCGATGTCCTTGACGATGACGATGCGTGAGCCCTCATGGGCAAAGATTGCCGACTTCACGATTTGTTCTGGGTCCATGCGGTAGCCGGAAGTGAGAAACGACATCGCTTTGGCGGCGCGCATAGGCGTCTTCACCAGCCCTTCGCGAGCGGTGTCTTCGCCGAGCAGGTCGAGTATGGCTTTGTAGTGCTCTGCTATTTTGTTAATTTTTTCGATCTCTAATCCGTCAAGTTCTTTTGTCTTGTCCATTCAAAAATGCTTCGTTTATTCGTAAACTTTGACTCTGTCTCTGACCACTCTCATGTCGCCTGCCAGCGACGGGAATTTGCTCTTGAGGGCGTTCATCGCCGTGCGTGCAGCCTCTTGTGTGGTGAAATCGCCCACGCGCAACCGCCAGTAGGGGGCTTTGTAGGCGAGATAGAGACCATAGTGCGGAAACTGGACCTTGATTTTCGACGCAATGCCCTGCGCCTTCGACTTTGCCACGCGTTGGTTGTTGTCGGAGTAGACCTGCACACGGTAGCCAGCGCGGTGCACAGCTTGTTTGTGCTGGGTCGTTGAGCCAGATGATGTCGGCTCTGTTGTCAGCGGCTGGCGGCCGACGGTGGTTGTGTCGACCACAGCGAGTGCTTCCACCTCTTCGCTGCAGTTGATGGTCACGCGACCGGCGGACTTCACGCGGATGGAGTCGGCAATGGAGCGCACTTTGTGGTGCTCGGGACTTGCCGATGCCGTAGCAGTGGCGATAAAGGCTGCGGCGATGAGCGGTGCTATGTGTCGAATGTCCATTTGTCCAATAAAATAAATAGACTGCAAATGTAGTGATTTTTCACCACATTTGCAGTCCAATGTGTTGTGGAAATTATTCTCGCAGATTAAAATGCGTCAACAATGCCCATGAAGTCTTCAGCCTTCAATGCAGCACCGCCGATAAGACCGCCGTCTACATTGACCTTTGAGAAGATTTCTTTTGCGTTTGAAGGCTTGCAGCTGCCGCCGTAGAGGATAGAGATTTCTTCAGCCACTTCCTTGCCGTATTTGTCGGCGATTGTCTTGCGGATGAAAGCGTGGATTTCTTCAGCCTGGTCAGCAGTGGCAGTCTTGCCTGTGCCGATAGCCCATACTGGCTCGTAGGCGAGGATAAGTTTCTTGAAATCATCGGCAGAAAGGTGGAACAATGCATCTTCAACCTGCTTCTTTACAACGTCGAAGTATGTGCCGTTCTCTCTCTCTTCGAGCACCTCACCGATGCAGAAGATAGGAGTCAAGCCGTTTTCAAAAGCCAAGGCAACTTTCTCCTTCAGAGTTTCAGAAGTCTCGCCGTAGTATTGACGACGCTCAGAGTGGCCGAGGATTACGTATTTTGCGCCGGTTGATGCAACCATAGCACCGCTTACTTCGCCTGTGTAGGCGCCTTTAGCCTTGTCTGCGCAGTTTTCAGCACCGAGGCCGAGTTTGCTGTCGTCGATAACAGCCTTTACAGAAGCCAAGTGAGTGAAAGGCACGCAGATGATTACGTCGCAGTTTGGTGTGCGACCTTTGAGTGCGTCGTTTACTTCAGTTGCGAGTTTTACACCCTCTTGAAGAGTGGTGTTCATTTTCCAGTTACCTGCTACAATGTTTTTTCTCATCTTTTTGATATTTAGAATTTGTATATTTCTTTTTGCACCGCAAAGTTACTCCATTATTTCGGTTTTTCCTTACAACGGTAACCCTAATTTCGTTTTGAAACTTTTAAAAATCCTTATCGGTGGCATTCTCTTTGTCGTGGCGGAGTTTGTGCTGAAGGTGGATGAATTTCACTACGAGCGGCGTGCGGTTTATGATGAGCAACAGTCCCATAGTGATGATGAGCAGCCATTTCATCGAGAACATTGTTTCGTCGGCGCTGTCTGTCTGGCTTATCCACACGTTGAAATCGATGCGCTTGCCCTTCACTGCCGTGTCGAAGTCGGTGTAGAAACTTGAGAATGTCGACTTGTAGCGTATCACACCGTCCTTTACGATGACAATCGCCGGATTGCCGCGTGCAATCTGCTTGAGTTGGCTGTCGTCCATAAGATATACAGGATAGTCAGCCATCGAGATTTTGCGCCATTCGTCGATGGCATGCGCGTCCGACCCGGTGAGACATATCATCTGCGCATCGCTGTCGGCAGCAAGGTCGTTGAGGTCGTTGAGACGGAAATTGGTGAGGGCATTGATTTCGCTGATGTCGGGGATAAGCAGGAGCAGCGTGATACCCTGTGGGGAAATAAGGTTTTCCACCACACTCTCGTCGCTGTCGTAGGCTACGATGGGCTCTATCTCCTGGTGCGACTCTGGTTTTCCCATCTCCCGGCGGTCGACAAATGTCCACGACGTGTCGGGGAGATTGTGTACGGTAAACTCTTTGGTTTCATCGCCTTTTTGATAGATAAACACGAAATCGTCGTCCGACTCGTCGGCAGTTTCCGAGGTCAGCATCTTGCCGACCTTATACGGGCGGTAGTCCTGCAACGGCTGTATCTTGTAGCCGGCAAACAGGATGGGCACGATAAACAGCGTGGGCAGCACGACCGTGAGCCATTGCACGGCAGGGCCGTAGAGACTGCGCAGACGCTTGTTGCGGATGAGTAGATATGCGAGACCTGCTGTGAGTCCAAGGTTCTTGAGGAATGTGGCAGTGTTACTTATGACGAGTGCTTCGCCGAAGCATCCGCAGTCGGGCACTGGGTCGGCAATCATTACCCACGCCGACAACGGCAGCATAAATGCCATGCAGACGAGCAGGGCAATCACCGTAACCCTCCGGAACGAACCTATAAGCAGCATCACCCCGGCGAGAAATTCGAAGATGGGCAGCGCTACGGCGAAGATGCCGCTGAACGGCATTGCCCACATCCAGCCTAGAGCCTCGATGTAGTCGTCAATCTTGTAGCCGATGCCCCAGATGTCGATGGCTTTGACAAATCCCGAATAGACAAATGTGCCGCCCACGGCGATGCGCAGCAGTGCAACGAGAGTCTTTATTACGGCTTTTCTCCAGCGGGGTTCGGTCGTCTGGCTATTTGGCATAACTCAGTTTTATGAGAGCAAACAAGGCATAGTTCACCATATCCATATAGTTGGCGTCGATGCCCTCGGAGATGATGGTCTGTCCGTTGTGGTCTTCAATCTGCTTGGTGCGTTGCAGTTTCGACAGAATCATATCGGTGTATGAACTTACGCGCATCAGTCGCCAAGCCTCGTCGTAGTCGTGGTTTTTGGCGAGCATCAACCGGGTGGTTTCTCCGATATATTGGTCGTAGAGTTCCAATGCCTTTTCTGCTGTGATGTCCACTTTGTCGGCAGCACCGAGCGACAGTTGTATCAAGCCCACGATGCCGTAGTTGACGATGCCCACAAATTCAGGCTGGATGCCCTCGTTGACCATCGCCTCGCCCTTGGTTTCGAGCGAGCGGATGCGTGAAGCCTTGATGAGAATCTGGTCGGTGAGCGACGACGGACGCAAGATGCGCCACGATGCGCCGTAGTCCTTGAGTTTCTTCTCGAAAATCTCGCGGCAGCCTGCCACGGCGGCGGCAAACTCCTTCTCTGTATTGTGGGTTTCGGTCATTGTACGGTTGTTTTAATCTGTTTGTTGATACTTTCTATGTAGTCGAGGATTTCCTCGCGTCCGCGGAAGTCGGAACTTGACGTAATGAACACCGGAGGCAACTCTTCCCAAAGTTCTTCGAGTTTAGCCTTGTAGTCGGCCACCATCTTCTTGCCAGCCACGGGACCCAGTTTGTCGGCTTTCGTAAACACGATGCTGAAAGGGATGCCGTTTTCGCCGAGCCAGGTGATGAACTCAAGGTCGATGGCCTGTGGCTTGTGGCGGATGTCGACAAGCACAAACAGGTTGGTCATTTGGTGGCGGTGTAGCACGTAGGAGTCAATCATTTTCTTCAGTTTCTCGCGAGCGTCCTTGCCGCGGCGAGCATAGCCGTAGCCCGGGAGGTCGACAATGTACCAACTGTCGTTGATGAGGAAATGGTTTATGAGCATGGTCTTTCCCGGTGTCGACGATGTCATTGCCAAGCCCTTGCGGCCGGTAAGCATATTGATGAGCGATGATTTGCCAACGTTGGAGCGTCCGATAAACGCATATTCTGGGATGCCGCCTTCTGGGCACTTGCGCACATCGGAGTTGCTAATCGTAAATTTTGCGTCCTTGATAATCATTGGTGAGTAAATTTATTTTTATCCAGCGTGTTGCTTTTGCAAAAATAGCAATTTTAGCGGTTATATCGAGCGCATACGGTCAAAAATCGCCGACAATGCGCCCTATACGGCAAAAAAACGGCGGCATCGGACTGGAAATTTTATTTGAAAAAAATAGGGGATAAAATTGGCGGCTCTCCGCAAAGATTTCGTAACTTTGCAGAAGAGAACGACAGCAATGGAACAGACGATACAATATACAGTCTATGTCCAGCGGCGATTCCGGCAATCGGACGCCGATGCCTTGTTGTTGTCAATGATATGAAGCCAGTCAGCACAACGTGTGCGGATTGGCTAATTTTTTATGCGCAGGTAAAACTTACAAAGTAAAAAGCATAACATATATGAAACACGAAAGTCTTGTGTCGATTTCCGATTTCTCCAAGCAGGAGATGCTGGATTTGCTCGAGGATATGAAATTTTTCGAAGCCAATCCGAATCGGAGACTTCTTGACGGAAAGGTCGTGGCGACGCTCTTCTTCGAGCCGTCGACACGTACTCGTTTGAGTTTTGAAACAGCAGTCAATCGCCTTGGCGGACGCGTCATTGGATTCTCTGATGCGGCAACGTCGAGTTCGTCGAAGGGCGAAACGCTGAAGGACACTATTATGATGGTGAACAACTACGTCGACCTCATCATTATGCGTCACTATCTCGAGGGCGCAGCGCGCTATGCCTCGGAGGTGTCGCGCGTGCCGGTCATCAACGCCGGCGATGGTGCCAACCAGCATCCTTCGCAAACGATGCTCGACCTTTATTCCATCTACAAGACACAAGGCACGCTCCGCGACCTCACCATCACGATGGTGGGCGACCTCAAGTACGGCCGCACTGTCCACTCGCTGCTGATGGCTATGTCATATTTCAACCCTACGTTCAACTTTGTGGCGTGCAACGAGTTGCAGATGCCGCAGGAATACAAGGACTTCTGCGACCAGCACGGCATCCGCTACCGCGAAACGCGCGAGTTCTCGCCGGAGGTAATCAATGCGAGCGACATTATATATATGACACGCGTGCAGCGTGAACGCTTCTCCGACCTTGAGGAGTATGAGCGCGTGAAGAACCTCTACAACCTCCACAACTCGATGCTCGAAGGCAGCAAGCCCACGGTGCGTATCCTCCATCCGCTGCCACGCGTAGGGGAGATTTCGCAGGACGTGGATGACAATCCGAAAGCCTACTATTTCCAGCAGGCCCAAAACGGACTCTATGCCCGTCAGGCAATTATTTGCAAGGTTTTAGGTATTAACGTAAAGGAATTGAGAGAAAATGAACGATAACAGCAAACTTGCCGTTGCCGCCTTGAAAAACGGCACAGTGATTGACCATATTCCATCTCACCTTGTGTTCAAGGTGGCTCAACTGCTCGATCTGGAAAAGGTGGAGGGCAGTGTGACAATCGGCTATAACCTCGACAGCAAGAAGTTGGGCAAAAAAGGCATTCTGAAGGTGTCGGGTGTGGAGTTTCCGGTCGAGACTCTCAACCGCTTGGCTCTTGTTGCTCCCAACGTGAACGTGAATATCATCGAGGACTATAAGGTGGTGCGGAAGTTCAACGTCACGCTTGATGACGACGTGGTGGACATCGTGAAATGCACCAATCCGAAGTGCATCACCAACAACGAGCCGATGCGCACCTATTTCCACGTTATCGACAAGTCAAACGTGGTGATAAAGTGCCGCTACTGTGAGCGTATGATTGAGAAAGACGACATTGTGCTCAAGTAAAACCGTAACGACTATGACGAAGAAAGTGTGGCGTCCAGGCACAATGATTTATCCGTTGCCAGCAATCCTCGTGGGATGCGGAAACGCGCCAGAAAACTATAACCTGATAACCGTTGCGTGGGTAGGCACGATTTGCTCCGACCCTGCAATGTGCTACATCTCCGTTCGCCCGGAGCGACATAGCCATACGCTGCTCAAGGAGAATATGGAGTTTACGCTCAACCTCACCAGCCGCGATATGGCACGCGCCACCGACTGGTGTGGCGTGCGCTCGGGCAGAGACTACAACAAGTTTGCCGAAACCGGCCTCACGCCGGTGCGCGGCACGATGGTTGCCGCCCCCTATATCGACGAGTCACCGCTGTCGATTGAATGCCGCGTGAAGGAAATCATTCCGCTCGGCAGTCACGATATGTTCATCTCCGAGGTGCTTTGCACCCTTGCCGACGAGCGGTTTATCAATCCCGAAACCGGCGCATTCGATATGCAGTCAGCCGACCTTATGGCGTATGCCCACGGCAACTACTACGGCCTTGGCGAGAAAATCGGCAAGTTCGGATGGTCGGTGCAGAAGAAAAAATAACTTACAACCCAAATAAAACAGATTATGAAGCGAGACGATTTGATTTTCGACATTATCGAGCGCGAACATCAGCGCCAGAAGAAAGGCATCGAACTGATTGCCTCTGAAAATTTCGTTAGTGAACAAGTGATGCAAGCCATGGGGTCGTGCCTCACCAATAAATATGCCGAAGGCTATCCTGGCCATCGCTACTATGGCGGCTGCCAGGTGGTCGACGAGTCGGAAACCCTTGCTATAGAGCGCGTAAAGGAAATCTTCGGAGCGGAGTATGCCAACGTGCAGCCCCACTCGGGAGCGCAGGCCAATATGGCAGTGTTTATGGCAACAATGCAGCCGGGCGACAAATTCCTCGGCTTGAACCTGTCGCACGGCGGTCACCTTAGCCACGGTTCACCAGTCAATTTCTCTGGCCTTATGTTCCAGGCTCTTGAATACGGAGTGAAGGAAGATACGGGTCTTGTTGACTACGATATGATGGAAGAGGTTGCGCTCCGCGAGCGTCCGAAGTTGATTGTCGGCGGCGCAAGTGCCTACTCGCGCGAATGGGACTATGCACGCATGCGCAAGATAGCCGATGAAATCGGTGCAATCCTTATGATTGACATGGCTCACCCTGCCGGTCTTATCGCCGCAGGTTTGCTCGACAATCCGTTGAAATATGCACATATCGTAACATCGACTACCCACAAGACTCTCCGTGGTCCGCGTGGCGGCTTGATTTTGCTTGGCAAGGACTTCGATAACCCTTGGGGCAAAACTACACCAAAGGGCGTTGTCAAGAAGATGTCGGCGCTCCTCGACTCTGCTGTGTTCCCAGGCGTACAGGGCGGACCGCTCGAACATGTCATCGCTGCCAAGGCTGTCGCTTTCGGCGAGGCATTGCAGCCTGAATACAAGGACTACCAATTGCAGGTGAAGAAGAACGCCAAGGCTATGGCTGACGCACTTATCGCCAAGGGCTACAAGATTGTGAGCGGCGGCACCGACAACCACTGTATCCTTGTCGACCTCCGTACACGCTTCCCTGAACTCACTGGTAAGATTGCCGAGAAGGTGCTCGTTGATGCCGACATCACAGCCAACAAGAATATGGTGCCGTTCGACACCCGCTCTCCGTTCCAGACTTCGGGTATCCGTCTCGGTTCTGCCGCTATTACCACTCGCGGCGTAAAAGAGCCGTTGATGGGCGAGATTGTCGAGATGATCGACACCGTGCTCAGCCACTACGAGGACGAGGCCGTTATCCGCAGCGTGCGTGAGAAGGTTAACTCGATTATGGCTGACTATCCAATGTTTGCATACTAACAGGGCAATCGCTCCAAGCATAAACAGGAATGGCTTCAGATGCGATAAAACGTATCTGATGCCATCCTTTTTTGTTACAATCCGTAATTTTGGTTGTAAAAATGTTGATTTGTATATAAAAAGGGTGTGTAATAGTCTATATATTTGCATTGTAAAAAAATATCCGTATGTTACGCAAAGTTAGACTAACCCTGGCTGTCATCTTCTATAGCCTCATTACGCTGATGTTCCTCGATTTTACGGGGACACTGCACCATTGGCTCGGATGGCTCGCTAAAATCCAATTCCTGCCGGCATTGCTCGCATTGAATGTGGGCGTTGTTGTGGCTCTGTTGCTGATCACGTTTGTGTTTGGCAGAATCTATTGTTCTGTAATCTGCCCTCTGGGAGTGATGCAGGACGTGGTGTCGTGGGTAAGCGCACGACGGAAAAAGAAGAAATACCGTTTCTCATATTCTTCAGCCAAGAGTTGGCTGCGCTATGGCATACTTGCCTTATTTGTTGTGGCAATGCTTGCTGGGGTAACTGGTGTGGCGGCATTGGTCGCTCCTTACAGTGCCTACGGTCGCATCGCGCAGTCGCTATTCCAACCAGTATATTTGGTGATAAACAACGGACTGGCTTATTTGGCTGAAAGGGTAGACAGTTATACATTCTACAGTGCCGACGTGTGGATGCGCAGCGGATTGGTGCTTGCAGTGTCGGCGACAACGTTTGTGGTACTTGCCGTACTCGCTTGGCGCAACGGTCGCACATACTGCAATACGATTTGCCCGGTGGGCACGGTGCTTAGTTTCGTGTCGCGCTTCTCGTTGCTCAAGGTGAGGATTGACACAGAAAAGTGCAACAGTTGCGGACTGTGCGCCCGTAGTTGCAAGTCGGCGTGCATCGACCACAAAAATCATAAAATCGACTATTCGCGGTGCGTTGCTTGTGGCAACTGCCTTGGTCAATGCCGCCGCGGAGCGTTGAGTTACGGAACGAAGAAACCGACCCCGAAGACCGAGACTAAAGTCGATGAGTCGCGCCGTGCGTTTATGGTGGGGGCAGTTGCCCTCGCAGCGACTTCGGCAATGGCTCAGCAGAAGAAAAAGGTTGACGGCGGATTGGCGGTTATCGAAGACAAGAAGGCGATAGAGCGCACCACTCCGCTGACCCCTCCAGGGTCGGTGTCGGCGCGCAACATGCAGCAACATTGCACGGCATGCCAACTCTGCGTGTCGGAATGCCCCAACGGAGTGCTCCGTGCATCGACCGGTCTGGCTACGTTTATGCAGCCAACGATGTCGTATGAACATGGCTATTGCCGCCCCGAATGCAACCGATGCAGCACCGTCTGCCCGGCAGGCGCAATCAAACCGATTGACGTGGCTGAAAAGTCGTCGATACAGATTGGTCATGCCGTATGGGTAAGGAAAAACTGTGTGCCGCTGACCGATGGGGTAGAGTGCGGCAACTGCGCCCGCCATTGCCCGGCAGGCGCAATCACAATGGTGCCGGCGCGCTCCGACGACGATGAGTCGCCAATGGTGCCGGCTGTAAACACTGAGCGATGCATCGGCTGCGGTGCTTGTGAGAATCTTTGTCCGGCGCGTCCGTTCAGTGCCATCTATGTTGAGGGACACGAGGCGCACCGCAGAATCTAACCATTAAAACAACTACGGAAATGAGCAAGAATATAGACCGTCGCGATTTTTTAAAGGTGCTTGGTGGAGGAGCGTTGGCAACAGCCGCCGTAGCAACTTCCTGTGTGACCAAAAAGCAGAATACGGGTTTCGACCAGGAACCGCCTGTGGGGAAGATGACCTACCGTGTCAATCCCAAGACAAAGGACAAGGTGTCGATTCTCGGCTACGGCATGATGCGTCTGCCGGTGGTCAACGGTGAGTCGGCGCGCGAAAGCAAGGATGCAGACATCGACCAGGATATGGTGAACCGTCAGATTGACTATGCCCTCAAACATGGCGTGAACTATTTCGACACGTCGCCAGCCTATTGCCGCGGCTTGTCGGAGCGTGCCACCGGCATCGCCCTTCACCGCCATCCGCGCGACAGTTACTACATTGCCACCAAACTGTCGAATTTCTCGCCAGAAACGTGGTCGCGCGAGGCTTCGATAGAGATGTTTGAAAACTCGCTGAAGGAGTTGCAGGTAGACTATCTCGACTATCTACTTCTCCACGGCATCGGTATGGGCGAAGACGGTATGGCGGATTTCTATTCACGCTACATTGACAATGGCATCCTCGACTGGCTGGTGGAGCAGAAGGAGAAAGGGCGCATACGCAACCTCGGCTTCTCCTACCACGGCGACATCAAGGTGTTTGACCTCGCTCTGAAATGGCACGACGAGGGCAAGTACCACTGGGATTTTGTGCAGATTGAACTAAACTATCTCGACTGGCACTATGCCGACGAGATTAACCCTCGCAACACCGATGCAGTCTACCTCTACGGCGAACTTCAGAAACGCGGCATCCCGGCTGTGATTATGGAGCCGCTGCTTGGCGGACGACTGTCGAAAGTGCCAAACCAGATAATGGCAAAGATGAAGGAGCGCGAGCCGGAAAAGAGTGTGGCAAGTTGGGCATTCCGCTTTGCCGGCACTCCCGAAGGCGTGCTCACGGTGCTGAGCGGTATGACCTATATGGAAAATCTCCGCGAAAACCTCTGCACCTATTCGCCGCTTGTGCCGCTGAACAAGGAGGAGGATGCTTTCCTTATGGAGATTGCCACGGAAATCTACAATCTCAACACCATTCCGTGCAACGAGTGCAACTACTGCATGCCGTGCCCTTACGGCATCAACATCCCTGCGGTGTTCTCGCATTACAACAAGTGCATCGCTGACGGGAATATGCCTAACAAGGGAACACAAGATCCCGACTACCGCCGCGCGCGCCACGCTTATCTCGTGGGCTACGACCGCAGTGTGCCTAAACTGCGTCAGGCAAGCCATTGCATCGGGTGCGGACAGTGTGTGTCGCATTGCCCACAGCGCATCCGCATACCTGACGAGATGCAGAAAATCGACAAATTCACGGAACAACTCAAACAAAACGCATAACGATGGCTCTTCCTTATCTGGCACAACAACTCGAAGAGGGTGGATATACGCTCGTGGTGGCAAATGGCAATAGGCTGGAAGCCTACCGTCGCCCCGGAGTGGCTGACTTGCTCGCAATTCTTGATAATGACAGGTCGTTGTTGCACGGCGCATCTGTGGCCGACAAGGTGGTGGGCAAGGCCGCTGCGGCGTTGATGGCAATGGGCGGCGTGAGCAGTGTGTATGCCTTCACGCTGAGCCGTCAAGCAGTGAAGATGCTTGAAGCCAGACGTATTGCCTGGACTTGCGGTGAGTTGGTCGACCACATCGAGAACCGTGATGGCACCGGATGGTGTCCGTTGGAACTGTGTTGCCGTGACTGCACCACGCCGCATCAGTGCTACGCGGCGATAATAAAGAAAATTGAAGAATTTAAAAACAAGAGACAATGATACAGACAGCGACTAATCTTTACAGATATAACTATTCGGAGGCAAAGACCTATTTCGTGGCTACACTTTTTGTGGTCGGCAACATCCTTTTGCCGCAGTTGGCTCATCTTGTTCCGCAGGGAGGACTGGTGTGGCTACCAATCTATTTCTTCACGCTGGTAGGGGCTTACAAGTATGGCTGGAAGGTGGGGCTTCTCACCGCAGTGGTTTCGCCGCTCGTCAATTCGGCTTTGTTTGGCATGCCGATGCCTCAGATGTTGCCCGCCATAGTGACCAAGTCTGTACTTCTGGCATTGGCTGCCGGTTTTGCGGCTTCGCATTTCCGCAAGGTCAGTCTGCTGCTGTTTGCCGCTGTGGTTGCTTCCTATCAGATTGTCGGCTCGCTGGCTGAATGGGCATTCACCGGAAGCATCGCCGCTGCGTTGCAGGACATCAGAATCGGTATTCCGGGACTTCTTCTCCAGATTGTAGGCGGTTATCTCACAGTAAAATATCTAATCAAGCGATAATACAGGTAAAGTAGATGAAACTCGGACTTTTTTTGGTGGTTGCCCTTGCCGTTGGCGGGAGCAACAAGGCTCTCTCATTGCCTTTGCAAGGCGACAGTGTGCGTGTGAAGAACCTCGAAGAGGTGGTTGTGACAGGAACTAACCAATCGACAGACAAACGGCTGTTGCCCTACACGGTTTCCGTTGTGGGAGCGCACCAGATAGAATCCACAGGCAAGACTCAACTGCTGTCGGCGTTGTCGGGCGAAGTGCCGAGCCTGTTTGTTACGCAGCGAAATGTAATCGGTTTCGGAGTGAGCAGCGGCGGAAGTGGCGGCATCAAAATCCGTGGCATCGGCGGCTCGCCGACCAACTCAGTGCTGATGATGGTCGACGGCCAGCCGCAGTTTGCCGGCATCTTCTCGCACCATGTTGCGGATTTTTACGAAAAGGAATATGTAGACCACGTAGAGGTGCTTCGCGGTCCGGCTTCAGTAATCTATGGCTCGAATGCCGTCGGCGGCGTGATTAATGTGATAACCAAGACTCCTGCCGACGGGGTGCTGACCACACTGTCGTCTCAGTATGGCTCTTACGGCACGTGGCAGTCGTCACTCACCAACTCGTTCAGTTATGGCGGCTTCTCGTCGTATGTGGCGTTGGGCTACGACCGTACCAACGGTTTGCAGGAGAATTTTGACTACAACCAAAAGAGTGCCTATGCCAAACTCGGCTACCGCTTTTCCGACAAGTGGCGTATGGCTGCCGACTATTCAATCGTGAATTTTGTTGGCAACGACCCCATTTACGCACGGCTATCGAACCCCGAATCGACCGATATCTACCATCAGAACGTGACTCGCGGCGCTGCATCTGTCTCGACAAGCAATACGTACGACCGCACCAACGGTGTGGTGCGCGCATACTATAGTTACGGCAACCACTACATCGACGACCCTCGGCATTTCCATTCGCTCGACGACCGCTTTGGCATTACCGCCTATCAGAGTGCCGACCTGTGGAAAGGCGCATCGGCGTCCTTGGGCTTCGACTTTGATGTCTATGCCGGGCGCATTCCGATGTCGGGCAGCACTGCCCATCACGAAGGGTCGAAATCTACGATGTCTCGGCAGAAGGTGGTGGAATATTCGCCTTACATAACCTTTTCACAACACTTGTTTGCCGACAGACTCGCCATCGACGGCGGTCTGCGTATGGCAAACAGCGACAAGTTTGGCACTCACTGGATACCGCAGATTGGCTTGGTGTGGAATCCCGATGGGCATTGGACGGCGAAAGGGTCGTTGGCAAAGGGCTTCCGCAATCCGTCGTTCCGTGAACTCTATCTCTATGCGCCTGCCAATCCCGACTTGAAGCCGGAGAGCATGATGAACTATGAAGTGACTGTTGGTTGGCACAGCAACCGGCTGATTGCCTTGGAACTGACGGGATATTACAGCAAAGGTAAGGATATGATTCAAGTGCTCGATATGAAGAACCAGAACACTGGCAGTTTCATAAACAAAGGCATCGAGGTTTCGGTAAAAAGCAGTCCGCTGGAAAATCTCGCAATCCGAGCGTCCTACAGTTATCTCTACACGACGGTGACTAACCTCACAGCAGCGCCGCGCAACCAGTATAACCTTGGAGTGTGGTGGAGAATCGTGAAAAACCTCTCTGTCGATGCCCGGCTCAATGGGGTGGGCGGACTGTGGGTGGCTCAGGGCGAGCCGCGACAGAACTACGCACTGCTTGGCTTGAAAGTTGCCTATGAGCCGTGGCGGCACTTGGAACTGTTTGCCAATCTCGACAACCTCACCAACAAGCACTACGTGATTAACCGAGGCTACGAGATGCCCGGTTTCACGGCAATGGGAGGGTTTAAACTGAAATTCTGATTAGTGTACGGGCACGATTGTCAGTTCGATGCCCATTTCTTCAATGGCTTTCGCTGTGGCAGGCGAGATGCGTGAGTCGGTGATGATGTGGTCCACATCCTTCACGTCTACAATCTTGCTGAAGCCACGGCGACCGAATTTAGATGAGTCGGCAAGCACGATGGTCTTTTGTGCCGTCTGTATCATCACGCGGTTGAGGCTGGCCTCCATCATGTCGGTGGTGGTGATGCCGAACTCCAAATCGATGCCGTCAACGCCGATAAACAACTTGCTGCACGAGAAATCGGTCAGTGCCCCTTCTGCATATTTGCCCACCACCGACAGACTGCTGTGGCGAAGTATGCCGCCAAGTTCGATGATGTCGATGTTGTGGTCGGTGGCGAGTATGCGCGACACCTCAAGCGATGCCGTGATGACTGTCAGGCGGTCTGTAGTGTGGATGTTTCGCGCGAGAGCGTGGACGGTAGTGCCCGATGCAATCAGAATAGAGTCGCGCGGAGTGATGAGTTTGGCTGCTGCTGCGCCTATAAGGCGCTTTTCCTCTACATAAAGACGCTCTTTCTCACTCACGTTTTTGTTCTCGCTGTATGGGTCAATAAGAATGGCCTTGCCGTGGTTGCGGTAAAGTTTCTTTTTCTTCTCAAGTTCTGTCAAGTCCTTTCGTATCGTAACCGATGAAACGTTGAGTTGTTCCGACAAGTCGGTGACCAATAGTGAGTCTTGGTTCATTAACAGGTCGAGTATGAGTGATTGACGCTCGTCTTTAGTCATATCGTGAAATCGTTTTCAATGCGTTAATAATATGTTGCAAAATAAAGGAAATTCTGCATTTCTGCAAAATTAATTGTGTGAAAGAGCCTCAAAATTTCGACTTTTTAAACCTTGGTCTCCTTGTCTGTTTCGCTGTGAAATTTATCGTCTGCTGTTGGTGGTGTCCCGAAGGAATGCGATGGTAGAGATTATTGCCAGTGCAGCCTAATACCGTGATGAGACAAGCGATACAACCACAGCGTTGCTAAGTTTCGTATGAGCCAAAAATATGTTGTAAAACATAAAAACGAAAACTTTTACTTTCAAAACGAAAATTTTTCATAGAATAACACAAAAAATCTTCGCAAAAAGTTTCGCATATAAAAAAATGTGTCTAAATTTGCTCCGAAATGAAACATAAAAGGTTTTATAACCGAACCATTGAGTTTTAGTTTTGATACTTCGTTAGTTATATAGACATGGTAAATAAAGAAAACGAATATGACGTCATTGTCATAGGAGGTGGAGCCACTGGTGCCGGCACGGCGAGAGACTGCTCGCTGCGCGGTCTGCGCGTCCTGCTTCTGGAGCGCTTTGACTTGGCGACAGGAGCGACTGGTCGCAACCACGGACTGCTGCACAGCGGTGCTCGCTATGCGGTGACCGACAAGGAGTCGGCTTCGGAATGCATCAAGGAAAATATGATTTTGCGTAAGATTGCAAGCCATTGCGTTGAGGAAAACGATGGCTTGTTTATCACGTTGCCTGAGGACGACTTGGCTTATCAGTCCACTTTTGTGGAATCGTGCAAGGCGGCTGGGATAAATGCGGAAATCATCGACCCGGAATTGGCGAAACGCATGGAGCCTTCGGTCAATCCTTCGATTGTCGGCGCAGTGAAAGTGCCCGACGGATCTGTTGACCCGTTCCGCCTTACGCTTGCCAACGTCATTGATGCAAAGGCGCACGGCGCACACATCCTCGTCTATCATGAAGTCCTGTCGGTTATCAAGGAGCAGAACCGTGTGATTGGCGTTGAGGTTTTCGACCATAAGACTAAGGAAAAGAAAAACTATTACGCTCCACTGACCATCAACGCTGCCGGCATCTGGGGTCACAACATCGCTGCTTTGGCAGGGGTGAAGGTGGGTATGTTCCCAGCCAAGGGCTCGTTGCTGATTTTCGGACACCGTGTAAACAATATTGTGCTCAACCGTTGCCGCAAGCCAGCCAATGCCGATATCCTCGTGCCTGGCGACACCATCTGCCTTATCGGTACGACATCGAGCCGTGTGGGCTTTGACGAGGTTGACGATATGCGTGTAACTGCCGACGAGGTGGATGTGCTCCTCACAGAGGGCGAGAAACTCGCTCCGGCACTGGCTTCGACACGCATCCTTCGCGCCTATGCCGGCGTGCGTCCGCTGGTGGCAAGCGATGACGACCCTTCTGGTCGCAATATCAGTCGCGGCATCGTGCTTCTCGACCACGAGACGCGCGACGGCGTGCCGGGCTTTGCTACAATCACTGGCGGAAAGTTGATGACCTACCGCCTGATGGCGGAATGGGCTGCCGACCTGGCTTGCAAGAAACTCGGAGTGGACAAGAAATGCGTCACGAGCGAACTGCCGCTGCCGGGCTCGCGTCCATCGGTCAAGACGGAGAGCAAGACTTTCGATATGGGCGCTGCCCAAAAGTCTGCATACCACCGTCACGGCGAACTCGCCGCAAAAATTTCGTCGGACAATCCTTACGACAACTCGCTTGTCTGCGAGTGTGAGGATGTTTCGGTTGGCGAGGTTAACTATGCTCTCAACGAACTGCATGTGACCAATATGATTGACCTTCGCCGCCGTACCCGCGTGGGTATGGGTACTTGTCAAGGCGAACTTTGCGCATGCCGCGCTGCCGGACTTCTCGGTGAGGCTCACAACTGCGCAAAGAAGGCTAAGGCAGACCTTGCAACGTTCCTCAATGAGCGTTGGAAAGGTGTCTATCCAGTGGCATGGGGCGATGCCTTGCGAGAAAACGAGTTTACACAATGGCTCTATGGTGGAGTTTGCGATATGAAACTTAACGAGGAGGTAGAAAAATGAAATTCGATACAGTAATTATTGGCGGCGGGCTCAGTGGATTGGCTTGCGGCATCCGCTTGCAGCAGAAAGGCGTGAAGTGCGCCATCGTTTCCGCTGGACAGAGCGCATTGCATTTCTTCTCCGGCTCGTTTGAACTGCTCAATCGTCTGCCCGACGGCACGGCGGTGGAGAATCCTGTAGAGGCTGTGGCTAATCTTGAAGTCACACACCCTTATAGAAAACTTGGCGCAGAGTTCCAAAAGTATGCCGATGAGGCGAAGCAACTGCTCGCCGACAGCGGGGTGGATGTGGAAGGGGAGGCAACGAAAAATGCCTACCGTCTCACTCCGATGGGCACTATGAAGTCGGCATGGCTATCGCTTGCTGATTTCAACCGCTTCGACGGCGTAGATGCTTTCAAGGGCAAGAAGGTGGTTGTTGCCAACATTGCCGGTTTCCTCGATTTCAATATGAAATTCGTGACCGATGCCTTGGAGGCTGCTGGCGCACAGTGCAAGCAGGAACTGATTGACATCGACGAGGTGGCACGTTTGCGCAAGAGTCCTACCGAGATGCGAGCAACCAACATTGCCCGCGTAATCGACAAAGAAAACATACATAATCAGTTATTGACCATACTTAAAAATTACTCTATTGGGGTTGATGCGGTGGTATTGCCGGCTGTAGTTGGACTGTCTTCCCAGAAACTTGTGAAAGCGCTGAGGAAAGAAGTGCCTTCTGCTGTCTTGGTGCCGACAATGCCACCTTCCGTGTCAGGAATACGCACCCAGCAGCAACTGCGCCGTGAGTTTGAACGCCTCGGTGGCGTGTATATGCTCGGCGACAGTGTTGTGCGTGGCGAGTTCTCTGGATCGAAGGTCAAGGCTGTCTACACGATAAACCATGCAGAAAACGGTCTCGTTGCCGACAACTATATCCTGACCACTGGCAGTTTCTTCAGCAACGGCTTGGTGGCTCATTCTGCCGAAGTGATCGAGCCGGTGTTCGGTCTCGATGTTGACTACGACAAGGATCGCGCCAACTGGTGCGACCGTCAGTTCTTCAACAAGCAGAACTATCAGACCTTCGGTGTGACTACCGACGATCATTTTAGAGTGAAAAAAGATGGCGAGGCCATAGCCAACCTCTATGCTGCCGGGTCGGTGCTTAGCGGATACAACGCTCTCTACGAAGGCAGTGGGGCAGGTGTGGCTCTTCTCTCAGCCTTGTTTGTTGCCGACAATCTGAAATAATCGTATGGAAAAGATGAATAACTTACAAGATAAAAATATTTCCGCAAACAACTTTGAGCAGTGTCTCAAATGTACTGTCTGCACCGTATATTGCCCTGTCGTGCCGGTCAATCCTAACTATCCGGGACCGAAGCAGGCAGGACCTGACGGCGAGCGCCTCCGCCTGAAGAGAGGCGAGTTTTTCGATGAGTCGCTCAAGTATTGCCTTAACTGCAAGCGCTGCGAGGTGGCTTGTCCGTCGAACGTGAAGATTGGCGACATCATCCAGTCGGCACGCATTAAATACAGCAAGCGTCGTCCGAAACTCCGCGACTGGATGCTTGCCAACACCGACCTTGTTGGCTCTATGGCAACGATGGTTGCTCCACTGACCAACTTCGCTCTGGGATTGAAGCCTACGAAGATGATTATGGATAGCGTGCTCAAAATCGACGGTCATCGTACGTTCCCAAAATACTCTGGACAGAAGTTTGAGACTTGGTTCCGCCGCAATGCTGAGGCGAGTCAGGATGCCTATAGGAAGCATATCAGTTTCTTCCACGGCTGCTACATCAACTACAACTATCCTCAACTGGGCAAGGACTTTGTCGCTGTGGCAAACGCTTTGGGCTACGGAGTACACCTGCTTGACGAGGAAAAATGCTGCGGTGTGGCTCTGATTTCCAATGGTGTTATTGACCAGGCACGCAAACAGGCACAACTCAACACATCATCAATCCGCAAGTCGGTCAAGGAAGACGGCCGTCAGGTGGTTGGCGCATCATCGACGTGCATCTTCACGATGCGCGACGAGTATCCACACCTCCTTGGCGTGGACAATGCCGACGTGCGCGACCAGATAAACTTGGCAACACGTTTTGTGCATACTGCAATCGAGAACGGCGCGAAACTCAAGTTCCGCAGCGATTTTCGTCTGAAAGCCGCCTACCACACACCTTGCCATATGGAGAAACTCGGCTGGTCGTACTATTCAATCGACCTGCTGCGCAACATCCCAGGGCTGGAACTCACCGTGCTGCCTTCGCAGTGCTGCGGCATCGCCGGTACATACGGTTTCAAGAAAGAGAACTATCCGACATCGCAGGGTATCGGCGCATCGCTCTTTGAGGAGATTGCCAAGGCCAATGCCGATGTTGTGGCAACCGACTGCGAAACATGTAAATGGCAGATTGAGATGTCGACACCGTCGAAGGTGGAGCATCCGATTTCCATCCTTGCTCGCGCACTCGACCTTGAAGCAACGGCAAAACTCAACAAGTGATACCTATAGCAGGGAAATCCTTTCGGGGATTTTCGCAACTGTAAACGATATAATATTGTGTTTTTCATAAGGTTATTTAGAATAGGGCTTATATAAATAATATCAATCTCTCAAAAGGAAAGTAGTGATACCCCCTCTTTGAAAAACGAAAAATCCTGACACTCGTGTGCCGGGATTTTCCTTTTCATATAGCCTACCACGTCGTTATGATGTTGGCTGATTTGTTTGAGATTATTTAGGCTATCTTTGCCGTTGGGTGGAAATTTTTGTCAAATTGCTCAAATATGGGTGGGGTGAGCCAAATAATCAGTCATTGATTTTCTCAATTCAGGGGTTTGCACTACCTTTGTGTTTTGCAAAACGACAAGACGTAAGCATTGGAGGAATATTTACAGGATTTGAACGAACAGCAGTTGGAGGCTGTGCGCTATGACGGAGGTCCGTCGCTGGTGATTGCCGGCGCTGGGTCTGGTAAGACGCGCGTACTTACCAACAAAATTGCATATCTGGTGGCGAACGGCTACGACCCTCGGCGCATCCTTGCCCTGACCTTTACCAATAAGGCGGCACGCGAGATGCGTGAGCGTATTGGCGTGCTGATAGGCGAGGAGCAGTCGCGCAAGTTGTGGATGGGCACATTCCACTCCATGTTCCTGAAAATACTGCACTTCAATGCCGACCGCATAGGCTTTCCGCCGAACTTCACTATCTACGATGCCGCCGACACCAAGTCGGCAATCAAGCAGATAATAAAGGAGATGGAACTCGACGCCAAGGCTTATCCGGTCAACTCTGTCGCCTCAACAATCTCCAACGCAAAAAACTCGCTTTTCAGTCCTGCGGACTATCTTGCCGATACCGACCTGTGGAAGCGCGACAACTACCTCGGCCGTCCGATGCTTGGCGAGGTGTACCGCCGCTACTGGGAACGCTGCCGCCACAGTGGTGCAATGGATTTCGACGACATCCTGTTCTATACCAATATCTTGTTTCGCGACAATCCCGACGTCTTGCAAAAATATCAGGGATTCTTCCAATACATTCTTGTCGACGAGTATCAGGACACCAACTTCTCGCAGCATCTTGTCGTGCAGCAGTTGAGCAGGGAGAGCCGCAAGGTGTGTGTGGTTGGCGACGATGCTCAGAGCATCTATTCCTTCCGCGGCGCCGACATCCAGAATATTCTGAAACTGGAAAAGTACTATCCTGGACTGAAGACATTCAAGTTGGAACAGAACTATCGTTCCACGCAGACAATCCTCAATGTGGCAAACAGCCTGATTGAGAAAAACCACAATCAGATTCCCAAGCGGATATTCTCGAAGAATGCCGTTGGCGACAGAGTGCCAGTGGTTTCGGCATTGACCGACTATGAGGAGAGTTTCATCGTGGCAAACCGCATTGTGGAGATGAAGATGCTCGAGGCCGGCAGTTATTCGGACTTTGCAATCCTCTACCGCACCAACGCCCAGTCGCGTCTGCTTGAGGAAACGCTCCGCAAGCGCAACGTGCCTTACCGCATCTATGGCGGCCTATCGTTCTATCAGCGCAAGGAAATCAAGGACGCACTGTGCTATTTCCGTATGGCGGTCAATCCCAACGACGATGAGGCGTTGCGGCGCATCATCAACTATCCAGCGCGCGGCATCGGCGACAAAACGGTGCAGAAGGTGCGTGCCAGTGCCACGGTCAATGGCGTGAGTATGTGGGATGTGCTTGGTAATATCGCTGGCTTCAACATTGATGTAAATTCGGGCACGGCGCGGAAACTTGCTGATTTTAAAAATCTTGTCGGCGAATATATTGCCAAGGATTTGTCGGGCGCAGACGCTTTTGAAACGGCGCAGACAATCTATGCCACATCGCGCATATTGTCGTCGCTGCTTACAGAGAACACGCCTGAGAACATCAGCCGTCAGGAAAACCTCAGCGAACTTCTCAATGCTGTGAAGCAGTTTGTCGACGAGCGGCACGAGGCTGGTGACGAACATGTGTCGATGGGTGACTTCCTTTCTGAGGTGTCGCTTGCCACCGACCAGGACAGCGATGACGACAGTAGCACGCCGAAGGTCACGCTGATGACGGTACACGCTGCCAAGGGCTTGGAATTTCGTAATGTGTTTATCGTTGGCGTTGAGGACGAACTCTTCCCGTCGGTGCATGGCGGCGGCTCGATTTCGGAGATTGAAGAAGAGCGGCGGCTGCTCTATGTGGCTATAACCAGAGCGCAGGAGCACTGTGTGATGACCTATGCCCAGTCGCGCTACATCAACGGCGTTACGCAGCCGTGCAGCAGCAGCCGGTTTCTGAAGGACATAGACCCGGCGTTGCTCGATGTGTCGGCACGCAGGGATTCCATAGGCTATCAGCCACGGTCGGAAAGGCGAGGACATACGGCAGACTATTTCTCGCCGAAGACACGCACCTACGTTGTGCCGCGCGAGAAGAAATCCGAGCCCGAAGGACTCTTGTCGATGAAGAAAGTTGCTGCCACTGCGTCAGCAGCACCGGCAGCCGACGCCGACTACACGGTGGGTATGCGCATAAACCACTCGCGCTTTGGCTTAGGCACAATCAAGGGTATCGACAGTGTGCCAGAGTTAAAACTCACGGTGGAGTTTGACAACACCGGAGTCAAGGTGCTTCTCGCAAAATTTGCTAAAATAACTATTGTTGAATGACAACACAGATTAAAACACCATACTACCTCGTGCATGAGGACAAACTCCGGAGAAACCTGGAGTTGATTAGCGACGTGTCGAAACGTTCGGGGGCAAAGATTATCATGGCTTTCAAGGCCAACGCCCTGTGGAAGACGTTCGGCATCATTGGCGAGTACTGCAAGGCATCTACCGCAAGTTCGCTCAACGAGATGCGCCTGTCGCTCGACTATCTCGGCAGCGACGTGCATGCCTATTGCCCTGTCTACACCGACGACACTATCCGTGAGTTTGTTGAAGGGTGCAGCCATTTGGTGTTTAATTCAGTGGCTCAATACGAAAAATACCGCGACTTGGTGGGCGAGTACAATGCCGCTCATCCCGACAGCCGTGTGAGTTGCGGACTGAGGGTAAATCCCGAATGCTCAGTCATTGAGACCGACCTCTACAACCCCTGCAAGCCAGGGTCGCGTTTCGGCGTAACTCGCGACGTGCTCGGTGACAAGTTGCCCGAAGGATTGGAGGGACTGCATTTCCACTGCCTTTGCGAGTCTACTTCCTACGACCTCGAAAAGGTGCTTGCCGCCTTTGAATCGCGCTTCGGCTGCTTCTTGCCCCTGTTGAAATGGGTCAATATGGGTGGCGGCCATCTGATGACGCGCGAGGGCTACGATGTGGAGCATCTGATTGCGCTGCTTAGCGATTTTCGTCGCCGTTATCCGAATCTTGAGGTTATCCTCGAGCCAGGCAGTGCCTTTACCTGGCGCACCGGAGAACTTGTGACAACGGTGCTTGACGTGGTCGAGAATCAGGGTACAAAGACAGCCATCATCGATGCTTCGTTTGCTTGCCACATGCCCGACTGCCTCGAGATGCCCTACAAGCCAGCGATTGCCGAGGCACTCGACGAGCCGACAGAGGGCAAGCCTACCTACCGCATTGGCGGCAACTCGTGCTTGAGTGGTGACTTTATCGGTGACTGGAGTTTCGATAAGCCGTTGAAGGCTGGCGACATACTGACGTTTGAAGACATGAATCACTATACTACGGTCAAAACACACATGTTCAACGGCATCAGCCATCCGTCGATGGTGCTGCTGCGTGCCGACGGACAAATGGAAACATTGAGAGAATTTACATACAAAGACTATCGCGACAGAATGGATTGAATATGGATGCAACGCTGAATATATACCCACTGAAGTTTAAGCCGAACTTGAAGACCGTGATTTGGGGCGGTGACAAAATCAGACAACTGAAGAAGTTGGCTGACGCGCCCGACTCGATTGGTGAGAGTTGGGAACTGACCGGTGTGCCCGGACAGGAGTCGGTCGTGAGCAACGGCGTCTATGCCGGCCGCGACATCAAGTCGCTTCTCCACGAATACGGCGCGCAACTCGTGGGCTCTGACACCTATGCAAAGCATGGCGATATGTTCCCGATTATGGTGAAGTTTATCGATGCCGCAAAGGACTTGTCCATCCAGGTGCATCCCAATGACGATTTCGCACTTCGCCGCCATCAGGGCATAGGCAAGACGGAGTTGTGGTACATCGTACATGCCGAGCCGAATGCCATCCTCTATTCGGGATTTTCCCACAAGACGGATGAAAACACCTTCCGTCGGCAGATTGAGAGTGGCGACGTAGTGCCGCAACTCAACTGCTTCCATCCGTGTCGCGGCGACATATTCTATCTTCCAGCCGGACGTGTACACAGCATCGGTGCCGGCAACTTTATTGTGGAAATCCAGCAGTCGAGCGACATCACATACCGCATCTACGACTTTGACCGCATCGACAAGAACGGCAAAAAGCGTGAACTCCACACTGACCTTGCCCTCGATGCCCTCGACTATGACGAATACGATGACTATAAAGGTCATCTCGAACTTGACAGCCATGGCTCTGCATTAATCAAACGGTGCGACAAGTTTGAAGCGGAACTGATGCGCGTGGAGCATCCTGTTACAGTCGACGTGAACAAGACCGGTAGTTTCCGCATACTTATCTGTATCACTGGCGAAGTTGCAGTGGAATGCAGCAATGGCGCGAAAGAAACTGTTGCCACTTGCGAAACGGTACTGCTGCCTTATGCTGCCGACAAAGCCACTATCACTCCGCTTGGTGGAGAACCGGCGGAAATCATCTCGGTAGTGATTGGCTGATGGGCGGAAACGTACTGCTTTTCAATCCCGAAAACGACCTTGCCCTTGCGGCAGATGTAGACCATTACACTGCGCCTACGCTGGCGCGGAAACTCCGTAGCGACTTGGCTTTGTTGCCGATGTGGATTGCCGGTGATGGCAGTCGCATCATTGCTCCTGCTACGGAAGAAAATGAAGCGTTTATCCAGCAAAACAAAGAAAACCTTAACGCCCTTGCTGATATAGACATCTACAAGGGCGAGAATCTTGTGCCGATGCCTTGGGGCTGGAGTCGGTCGGTGCGCAACGAGTTTCGGTGGATGGGGGTGGAAGCCGCCGCCAGTGACGAATTCCTTGACCGGTTGCGGCAGTTGTCGAGCCGCCAGACCACAGTGGGTATGCTTACAATGCTTGAGCGCAGCGGCATTTCTGTCCCGCCGATGCCTCGTTTCTGCAAGTCGGCAGACGAGGTGGAGCAAAAGGTTCGGGAGTTTGGCGATGTCGTGATGAAGATGCCGTGGTCGAGTAGTGGCAGGGGAGTATGCCGGGCATCGGCGAAGGAATTTTCCCATTACCGCACCTGGGTTGTAGGGGCAATCCGCAAACAGAGTGCACTTCTTTGCGAGGTGTGGCTCGACAAGGTGCAGGATTTTGCGATGGAGTTTTATGTGGCGCAAGGTAAGGCGGAGTTTTTCGGCTATTCAGTGTTTTTCAACACTCCACAGATGTCCTATGACCACGCCGTTGTGGCATCTACTGCGACTTTGCGGAAAAGGATTGCGGCACTTGTCGGCGAATCGGTGATTGATGCCGTGCAGGAGTCTGTGGCAAAGTGCCTTGAACAGATGCTTCCACCCGAATATGAAGGGTATGTGGGAGTTGATATGATGGTCTACCGCAATGCCGATGGCACACTTTGCGTAAATCCTTGCGTTGAGGTTAACTTGCGTACCACGATGGGTGTGGTTTCTGCCGCATTGGGCAACCGCATCGTCCATCCGCAGAGGGAAGCGTCAATGAGCGTGCTTTACCACAAAGATGCCAATGCACTGGCGCAATTTATGCCCACGCTCCAGCCGCCCGAATTTGCCGACGGTATGCTCGTCGGCGGCACACTTCTGTTGACACCTGTCAATGCGGATTCGCGTTACACGGCGACACTCTCTGTTACCAATTCTTGAGTTCCTGGTAAAGGCGTTGCACTGGCAGTCCCATCACGTTGAAATAACTGCCGGATATGCTCTCCACGCCGACAAGTCCGATCCATTCCTGGATGCCGTACGCCCCAGCCTTGTCAAACGGGCGGTAGTTGTCTACATAGAAATTGATTTCTTCGTCGGTAAGCGGAGAAAACTTCACTTCCGTGGTTACTGAAAACGACTTGTCGCACTGTGCGTTCATAATGGTTACCCCCGTAATCACATTGTGGACGTTGCCCGACAGGCGGCGGAGCATTTCCACTGCCCCCTTGCGGTCGGCAGGCTTGCCAAGCACCAAGTCGTTGCACACCACAACGGTGTCGGCAGTGATGATGAGTTGGTGGTCGGTGATAATGTCTCTGTAGGCTTCGGCTTTAATGCGTGAGATGTATTCGGCAACCTCGTCGGACTTGGTGGATGACGGGTATGACTCGTCGATGCTGCTTAGGCAGCGCACTTCAAACTCGATGCCGAGTTTCGCAAGCAGTTCCTTGCGACGTGGCGAGCCGCTGGCAAGGATGATGTCGTATTTCTTCAGATTTTCTAACATAGTCTATAGATTGTAGTGATGGGCTTACCAACCAAAGGCGTGGCGGTCCTTCATCCAGTCGCCATGGGCACGGAGCACCTGTTCGATGAGGTCGCGCGCGCATCCCATACCGCCGGCGTGCGGCGACACATAGGTTGCCATCTCAAGGATGTCGGCACAGGCGTCGGCAGGGGCAGCAGCCAGTCCGGCACGGCGCATCACCTCCATGTCAGGGATGTCGTCGCCCATAAAAGCCACCTCCTCGTCTTTCAGTCCGCGGAGAGCGAGCCACTCGTCGTAGATGCCGATTTTCACCGAAGCACCGAGATACAGGTCCTTCACGCCGAGCCCCTCAAACCGTTTCCTCACGGCTTCCGTGTTGCCGCCGGTGATGATGGCAACTGGGTAGCCCAGTTTCACTGCCAGTTGTATGGCGTAGCCGTCTTTGATGTTGATCACTCTCATTGGCTCGCCGGTGGGGTATAGGGGAATTGACGAAGCCGAAAGCACTCCGTCCACATCGAAGGCAAAAGCCTTGATGTGCGTAAGGTCGTAGTTGATACCGCTCATTGGTTATATCGTTTAAGTATTGCGTTGGAAACAGTTTCGTAAATTTCTTTTGCTTCGCCCGTAAGCAGAGCCTCGTGCTTCTCTAAGATACCTCTGTCGCCGCGCGCTGCCGGGCCGGTCTGCGACTGCGCCGGGGCATTGCTGCACGCCTTGCGGAGAGTTTCTTCAAGCAGCGGACGGAGCACGCTGAACGGAAGGTCGTTGGCATTGAGCACCTCGTCGGCGAGGGTGTACATATAGTTGGAGAAGTTGCAGGCAAACACGGCGGCTATGTGCATCTGCATGCGGATGCGGCTGTCGGCATGGTAGACCGTTGGCGAGACAGTCGATGCCAGTTGCCTGATTTCGTCTTCCACGTCGGCGGAAGAGCCTTCGATGAAAAGCGGCACCTCCTCCATCTTTATGTCCACGCTTTTGGAGAATGTCTGCAACGGATACAGCACGCCATAGCGCTGCATCCTGGCGGCAAACACCGACTTGTCGACACTGCCCGATGTGTGAAGCCACAGTCCGCCGAGACACCGCTTTGGCACATTGGCGGCGATGTCGCTAATGGCATCATCCTTTACCGAAACGATATAGGTGTCGGCATCCAAAAGGTTTTGCAGACTGTCGGTGGCTTCGCACCCGGTTTCGGAGGCGAGTTGGCGGGCGTTGCCGATGTTGCGGCTGTAGATTTGCACAACACCGTCAAGGGCGCGGGCAAGGTGTGTAGCCACATTACCCGAACCGAGAATCACTATTCGTTGCGCCATTGACCTATGTGAACTTTTTCCCACTGGCATTTTTCTTCCTCATACGGCTTGCGCTCCTCGTTCTTGTGTCCGATAGCAAGCACGCAAAGCACGCGGATGTCGGGAGGAATGTTGAGCAGTTCGCGGATGTTGTCCTCTGCCAGTTTGCCTTCCTTGTCGAGACGGTCGCGCACCTGCACCCAGCAACTGCCGAGACCGAGGTCCTGAGCCTGCATCTGCATAGCGAAGGCAGCGACTGACGCGTCTTCAATCCAAGCGTCGCTTTCGTAGGGGTTGGCGGTCACCACAATCGCCAGAGAGCATCCTGCAATAGGGCGTGCGCCGAAATCCTTGCACTTGCTCATTTGCTCAAGCGTGTCCTTGTCGTCGACGGCAACAAACTGCCAAGGCATCTTGCCCTTTGACGACGGCGACACGAGACCTGCCTGAAGTATTGTTTTCACATCGTCTGCCGTAATCTCCTCGTCCGTGTATTTGCGGATGCTGTGGCGGTTGAACAATAAGTCGTGGAAACTATTCATAACTGTATGGGGTTTGTTTGTTATCTTATATAGTGTAAAGATACAACAATTCTTGACAAAGTCAAAACAGATTGCTATCTTTGCAGTGACGAACAAAGGGGTGCCTTTGATGGCTGAGATTATACCCTCCGAACCTGATACAGATAATGCTGGCGCAGGGATTGTGTGACGTTTCTCTTTTTTTCATAGGCCATTTGTTCATCCCTACAAATATTGTGCGCTTATGAAATATCCAGTAGCATTGACGATTGCAGGTTCTGACTCCTCCGGAGGAGCCGGCATTCAGGCTGATGTCAAGACGATGTCGGCGCTCGGCGTGTATGCCACGACCGCGATCACGGCAGTGACGGTGCAGAACACCGTGGGCGTTAACGCTGTGCAGGCTATCACTCCCGATATAGTGGCAGGACAGATTGATGCAGTGTTTTCCGACCTCAAGGTCGATTCCGTGAAAATCGGTATGCTTTTCTCCAGCGAAATCATTGATGCCGTGGCAGACCGGCTGGCTTATTGGCAGCCACGGTGGGTGGTGCTCGACCCGGTTATGGTCTCAACAAGCGGCAGTCCGCTAATCTCGGAAGAGGCGGTTGAGGCATTGGTGGGCAAACTGTTGCCGATGGCTTCGGTGCTTACTCCAAACAGGGCTGAGGCACGCAAACTGGCTGGCATCGAGATTGATTCGTTTGAGTCGATGACTGAAGCGGCAATGCGAATAATAGGCAAGGGATGCCGCACGGTGCTGATGAAAGGCGGACATTTTGACGATGACGCAATGACCGACCGTCTCTATGAGGCTGACGGCTCGTTTTATGCGTTTGCCGGCAGAAGGGTAGAGTCGCGCAACACCCATGGCACCGGATGCACTCTCTCCTCGGCGATAGCCTCGTGCCTGGCTCTCGGCTGCACTTTGCCTGATGCAGTGGCAAAGGCGAAAGCATATTTGCAGAATGCCCTTGAGGCAGGTGCAAACGTGGAAGTGGGCAAGGGACACGGCCCTGTAAATCATTTTTTCGACCCTCAAAAACTTAATATATTATGATTACTGTAAAATTCAACGACGAGCAACTCCAGTTGGCTGACGCAACGACAGTCAACCAGTTGCTGAAAGAGAAGAAAATCGAGGCTGTCAACATCGCCGTGGCTGTAAGCGGCCAGATGGTGGCAAAGCCTGACTATGTGACCCATAAACTCAACGATGGCGACACTATCCTTGTAATCAAGGCTTTCTATGGTGGATAGACCTCGATTCTGCCTCGTGGCAATTACGCCGGAGCAGACACTTTGCGATGAGCCGGAGCGCATCAAGGCTATCCTTGATGCCGGGTTCGACTATGTGCACATACGCAAACCGGGAATGACGGAGGCGCAGGTGCGCGACTATGTGGCGACGCTCCCGATGGAATATGCCTCGCGGCTGAAGATGCACTATTTTCCTGCCGTGGCAACAGAATTCAACCTTGGAGGACTGCATCTCAATACCCGGTGTCCGCAGCCGCCGGAAGGCTTTGGCGGCGCGTGCTCGCAGTCGTGCCACTCATTGGCTGAGGTGGCTGAAAATGCGGCGATGGACTATGTGTTTCTCAGTCCCATCTTCGACAGCATCAGCAAGCAGGGCTATGCAGCAAACTTCACCGAGCAGCAGTTGCGCGGCTGGGTTGATAACCGTGTGCTGGCACTCGGCGGCGTTACGGCGGAAAAGATGGCGTGGCTTCACGATGTGGGTTTTGGCGGATGTGCCTTCTTGGGTTACCTTTTCGCCGCAGACCGCAAGACCTTCGGCTTGCGGTTGCAAAAAATTGTAGAACAACGAAATAACTTGAAATAGAATATGCTCCAATTTATCACCAATCCTTCCGACAGGATGACAATTGAAGAAGAGATACAACGTGCCGTTGACGGCGGATGCAAATGGGTGCAACTGCGCATGAAGGACGCTCCGCACGAGGAGATTGTTGCCACGGCGAAGCGTGCAAAGGAAATATGCAAGGCTGCTGAAGACTGCATCCTTGTGATTGACGACTATGTGGACATTGCCAAGGAACTGGAACTTGACGGTGTGCATCTCGGAAAAAACGATATGGACCCTACGGAGGCTCGCGAATTGCTCGGCGGCGACTTTATCATCGGTGCTACTGCCAATACATTCGACGACATTCAGAATTTGCGCCATCTCGACATCGACTACATCGGTCTCGGTCCGATGCGGTTCACGACCACGAAGAAGCGGCTCAGCCCGGTGCTCGGACTTGAGGGCTACCGCGACATCATCTCGAAGATGAAGGCGGCGAGCATCAACTTGCCGGTGGTTGCCATCGGCGGCATCACCTACGACGACATTGAGGAGGTGATGGCAACCGGTGTCAGGGGCATCGCAGTGTCGGGCAGCCTTATCAATGCCGACGATATGACCGCCCACACGGCAGAGATGATCAGTCTTTTAGAAAAAATAGTAGAACGACAATATTTAGATTAACAAAAAATGGACAAATTGACTATTGGCGGAAGAGATTTCTCTTCCCGTCTGTTTGTCGGAACTGGAAAGTTCTCCTCAAACGATGCTATGCTTGAGGCCATCTTGGCTTCTGGCTCTGAAATGATAACCGTGGCGATGAAGCGTCTCGACACCAGCGATGCCGCTTCCGACGATATGCTCAGCCACATCAACCGCGAGCACGTGCAGTTCCTGCCCAACACTTCGGGTGCACGCAATGCCGATGAGGCAGTGCTTGCAGCGCAACTGTCGCGCGAATGCTTCGGCACGAATTTCATCAAACTGGAAATTCACCCTGACCCTAAATATCTGCTCCCAGACCCAGTGGAGACCTTGAAAGCCACTGAGAAACTAGCAAAGTTGGGATTTGTAGTACTTCCCTACATTCAGGCTGACCCAGTGCTTTGCAAACGCCTGGAGGAAGTTGGCTCTGCCGCTGTGATGCCTCTTGGCGCGCCGATTGGCACGAACAAGGGCTTGACCACACGCGAAATGCTCCGCATCATCATCGACCAAACAAATGTGCCGGTTGTCGTTGATGCCGGACTGGGTGCGCCTTCGCATGCCGCAGAGGCTATGGAGATGGGTGCTGACGCTGTGCTTGTCAACACTGCAATAGCCGTGGCAAAGAACCCTGTAGAGATGGCAAAGGCTTTCAAACTTGCCACCGAAGCCGGCAGAATGGCTTACCTCGCCGGACTTGGCAACAAGTCGGACTATGCGGAGGCAAGCAGTCCGCTTACGGCGTTCCTTAATGAATAACAACCAAAACCAATAACTATGGAACTTACAGATATCAATGTCAATTCTTATCCGAATTCCGAAAAAATCTATGTAGACGGCACTTTGTTCCCAATCAAGGTGGGCATGCGCCGCATCAACCTTACGCCTACGGTGACTGTTGTCGACGGTGAGAAGGTTATGACTCCGAACGCTCCAGTAGTGGTCAACGACACGAGCGGTGTCTACACCGACCCGAATGTGGAGGTGGACATCAACAAGGGCATCCCTCGCTTGCGTGAGGAGTGGATTGCTCAGCGCGGCGACACTGAGGAGCAGGACGGCATCTCGTCTGAATACGGTCGCCAGCGTCTTGCAGACAGTTCGCTCGATGAGATTCGCTTCAAGCATCTCTACAATCCTCGCAAGGCAAAAGATGGCAAGGAAATCACTCAGATGGCGTATGCCAAGGCTGGCGTGATTACAGCCGAGATGGAGTATGTGGCTATCCGCGAGAACCTCAACAACAAGGAATTGGGCATCGACACCTATATCACTCCTGAGTTCGTGCGTCAGGAGGTGGCTGCCGGCAGGGCTATCATTCCGGCAAACATCAACCACCCTGAGGCTGAGCCGATGATTATCGGTCGTGCTTTCAGCGTGAAACTCAACACCAACATCGGCAACTCGGCACTCTCGTCGGGCATCAAGGAGGAGGTTGACAAGGCCGTGTGGAGCTGCTATTGGGGCGGCGACACTTTGATGGATTTGTCGACTGGCAAGCACATCCACGAAACCCGCGAATGGATTATCCGCAACTGCCCGGTACCGATGGGCACTGTGCCTATCTATCAGGCTCTCGAGAAGGTGAACGGCAATGTGAAGAAACTCACATGGGAGATTTACCGCGACACTCTTCTTGAACAATGCGAGCAGGGTGTGGACTATTTCACCATCCATGCCGGTGTGCTTCGTGAGCACGCCAAACTTGTGGGCGACCGTCTCACTGGCTGCGTGTCGCGCGGCGGCAGCATTATGACTGAATGGTGTGTGCTCCACAATGAGGAAAGTTTCCTCTACACTCATTTCGATGAAATCTGCGAACTGCTCTCGAAATACGATGTTGCCGTTTCGCTTGGCGACGGTATGCGCCCGGGGTCTATCCACGATGCCAACGACCGCGCGCAGTTCCTCGAACTGGAGGTGCTCGGCGAACTCACGGAGAAGGCTTGGAAGCACAATGTGCAGGTCATCATCGAAGGTCCGGGACACGTGCCTATGCAGAAAATCAAGGAGAATATGGACAAGCAGATTTCGGCTTGCCACGAGGCTCCGTTCTACACACTCGGCCCGTTGACCACCGACATTGCCCCTGCCTACGACCACATCACTTCGGCTATTGGCGCAGCGCAGATTGCCTGGCTTGGCACGGCGATGATTTGCTATGTGACACCAAAGGAGCACCTCAGTCTTCCTAACCGCGAAGACGTGCGCAACGGTGTGATTGCCTACAAGATAGCGGCGCATGCCGCCGACCTTGCAAAGGGTCTGCCGGGAGCGCAGGTGCGCGACGACGCGATGAGCAAGGCTCGCTTCGAGTTTCGCTGGAAGGATCAGTTCAACTTGTCGCTCGACCCTGCACGCGCAAAGCAGTACTATGTAGAGAGCCGCGGCACCGACGACAAGTTCTGCACAATGTGCGGACCGAACTTCTGTGCTATGCGCATCACGCAAAAGATTTCACAAGAACTTTGTAAAGACTAAAAAATAAATGTTTTCAGAAGTATTAGAGAAAATAAGTTGGGACGAGACAACCCGGAAAATTGCCTCTAAGACTGATGCCGACGTCGTGAGGGCGCTCTCTAAGGAGCGTCTCGATGTCGACGACTTTATGGCGCTCATCTCGCCGGCGGCAGTGCCGCATTTGGAGGAGATGGCGCGCCTGTCGCAGAAATACACGCAAGAGCGTTTCGGCAAGACCATCAGTATGTACATCCCTTTGTACTTGAGCAATGCCTGCACGAATTTCTGTGTGTACTGCGGTTTTAACCACAACAACCCGTTTACGCGTACCACTCTCAACAATGAGCAGATAGAGGCGGAATGCAGGGCTATTCGCCGCCTTGGCCCGTTTGAGAATTTGCTTATTGTGACAGGTGAGGCCCCTGCTATTGCCGGTGTTGACTATCTCGAGAATTCGCTCCACATTGCGCGTCCTTACTTCAACAATCTCTCCATCGAGGTGCAGCCGCTAAAGGCGGAGGACTATGCGCGACTCACAAAGTCGGGACTCAATGGTGTGGTGTGTTTCCAGGAAACCTACCACAAAGAGCGTTACAAGGTGTACCATCCGAAGGGCATGAAGTCAATCTTCGAATGGCGACTCAACGGCTACGACCGTATGGGGCAGGCTGGAGTACACAAAATCGGTATGGGCGTGCTCATCGGACTTGAGGACTGGCGCACCGACGTGACGATGATGGCTTACCATCTGCGCTATCTGCAAAAAACGTATTGGCAGACTCGCTACAGTGTGAACTTCCCCCGTATGCGTCCATCGGAGAGCGGTTATCAGCCGAACGTCACTATGACTGACAAGGAGTTGGCACAACTCACGTTCGCCTTCCGCATCTTCGACCACGATGTGGACATCAGTTACTCTACGCGCGAAAATCCTAAATTCCGCGCCAATATGATGAAACTTGGAGTCACTTCAATGAGTGCCGGCAGCAAGACTGATCCGGGAGGCTACGCCGCAACGCCCGACTCGCTGGAGCAGTTCCACGTGAGCGACGAGCGTTCGCCGGAAGCCGTGACGAGCGAGATTCGCACACTTGGCTACGAGCCAGTGTGGAAAGACTGGGACAAAATCTTTGACTGATACTTGTCAACCCCCTTATATCAAAGCGGATGCACCACCCCGGCGCATCCGCTTTTGTTTATATATACGATCTTTCTATATGGCGGAATTACACTTTTCCTTATTTCAGCCGCTACAGTGTGAGAATGTAGGCTTTATTTTCGTGACGAGCATAAAACGACAAGAGGATGCGCCTGTTCGGGCGCATCCTCTTGTTTGATTTTTTACCGATGCTATGAGTGGCTTACATCATACCTCGCAGAGCATTAATCAACTAATTAAAAATCACCAAATTACAAGATTTTTCAAAAATTAATGGGTAATAAAATGGAAATTTGATGCGACTTGAATGTAATAGATAATCCCTATTCCATTTGAATAAAGGCGATGTTAGTTGTTGCTGATTCCAAGCGTTTTTTCTCGGTCACGTATCAGTTGTTCTCTCTTGGTTAGTTCAAACTCTCTTTTCGCCAACTCAAATTCTCTTTCTCGCAATGAAGAATCCTTTGCATTGATTTGTTCCATCAACTCGATTAGCTTCTTCGACATTGCTATGATGTCTGCCGTATCTGAAACCGAAGAATTTGGTGTAGGTGTTTCAAGAAGAATCGGACCTTTGCCCGAATATAGATATGTAGGATTGACTTGCGGAAATTTTTTGCAGATAAGATTGACAATTCCTGGATTGAATTTTTTTGTTCTTCCACTGCCAAGGTCATAGATGCGCTGATAGTTTATGCCCAAAGCGGTAGCGAACTCACCAGGACCAAGGTGGAGAGCTTTAAGCAGTGAGTCTCGTATCTCTTTTGCACAGAGTACATTCTCGACTTTCTCTATTTCTTGCATATTCTATATAATTTAGTGGTTGGTACGCACCTTATATCTATGTATGATATGTCATTTGTTAACAAAATCTAAAACCGTAGAAATGATAATATATTTGCTTTGTCAAATCAATATTAATAACTACCTTTGTAACAAATAACATATACAAGACTACGCAAATATACGTAAAAGTCTGCTTGTATGCAAATAAGATTTAAGGAATTTTCTAAAAAGTAATGGACGAATTAAAAAACAGAAAGAGGAGCGTTACAGCATACGCTCCACCAAAGCGAAAAATCACTCCAGAGTTCGGCAAGGGAGTTTCTGTGGCTCCCTCCGTTCCAATTGCCCCAACATTGAAAATGCTTGGGATTGGAGAAGTGGCAGAATTCCCCACGGAACAGAGGTCTTCGGTTTATGCAACAATCCATAGGCTACGCAAAGACTACAAGCGTCAAGGCTGGGATGTCGAAATCATTGACAGCGAGTGTGATGACAACAATCTGACAGTAAGGATTAAACGAGTAAGTTGATATGGAAAACACACCAGTAGAAGCAATCGTCAAGAAATATCTATCATTTCTTAAACGAGCAGAAAAGCAAGAAGTTTCTTGGAAAAAGGCGGTGATTTTGGTTGGCGGAGAGAAAAGACTTGAATCCTTAATGGAAGAAGGTAAAATCCGCTTTTTCAAGCCCGATGGTGCTCGCAATACTAAATGGCGGTTCAATCTTGCGGATATTGTAAAAAACACTCGTACAGATTCCAGAATAGCTCGACTTTCAGTAAATGACACCAAATCGATAGCACGCTATTACTACCGAAACAGCCAAGTTGGATCTTGATTGATATTATCATTTATGAATAATTAGATAAGATTAGTTATCAATCAAGCAAAACATAATTTAATTGGATATTAAACTATATGCAAAACAGAGAAAACACAAAAGATGTGGTTCCATTAATCTATGGAAAGATAGCCACGATAATGAGAGAAACCAAGGCTATTGCCAAAGGAGAAAAGAATCAACAGCAAAACTTTATGTTTCGTGGCATTGACAGTGTGATGAATGAACTTCACTCATTGTTTGCCAATAATGGAGTGTTCATTCTTCCTGAAACTCTGGAATACAGCATTTCGGAGAAAACCACGGCAAAAGGCTCAATACTTTACTTTACACGAGCAAAGATTAAATTTCACTTTGTAGCCGAAGATGCTTCAGAAGTAATTGCCATTAATGTAGGTGAAGCTATGGACACTGCCGACAAGGGTATGAACAAGGCTATGAGCATTGCGTTGAAGTATGCACTTATGCAGATGCTGCTTATTCCGACAAAGGAAGAAAAGGATCCAGATGCTGTCACCCCTCCTGAAACTCGCCCCAAGACGATAGCGGAGATTCGTCAATCTCTTGATGTCGTCAATGACGCATTGCTTGTTCAGGCTCTTGACGCTATGCTTGTAGCCAATGATAAAGACTCACTGGTAACGGTTTGGAATACATTCAGCGGACAACTGAAATCAAACCCAACATTCTCTCAATGTATGAGTGCTCGTAAAAAGGAGATTGGACTATGAATAAAGTAGAATTGATAAAATCAAAGGTCATATTTGACGAGTTGTCTCATACATACGACTTCCTCGGAGCAAAACTTTCGGGAATAACCTCTCTCCTACATCGTACATTGTTTGCTGACAAGTACACTGGTATTGACCCAAGCATACTCGCAAAGGCGGCTGAATATGGGCACAACATTCACGAACAAATAGAAATTGTTGATAGCCTTGGCGTTGAAAGCGATAATCCATCTGTTGTGGATTATTGCAGAATCAAGAAAGAAAACAACCTCACCACATTATCTAATGAATATTTGGTGTCTGACGAAATGAGATATGCAAGTTCAATAGACGTTGTGTTTGATGATTGCTCGCTTGCTGATATAAAGACTACTTCAAAATTGGATATGGAGTACCTGTCTTGGCAACTATCCATTTATGCCAACCTGTTTGAAATGCAAAATCCGGGATTAAAAGTTCCTCGGCTTTACGCAATATGGTTGCCAAAACCGAAGTATGGTCGTTCAACGATAGTTGAAGTGCCAAGAAAAAGCAAAGACGCTATCAAAGTATTGATGGCTTGGGATAAAAGCATTACTAATCAATAACTATAAACAAAATGGCAAATTTCATTACCGGCGCAATTGTTTCCATTAGCGAAACTCGCAATCTTGTATCTCGCAGTGGCAATGCGTACAAACTCAGAGAACTCGTTATCTCAATTCGTAAATATGACCCGAATACGGGAGAGCCTGTAACGGACAAAGAAAACACTCCACAATTTGTATTTATGGGAGATAAGTGTGACGACCTTGATAAGTTCCAAATCGGGCAAATGGTCAATGTGTATTTTGACTTGCAAGGGAGAACATATACAGACCAATCTGGCATCAGCAAAATCATCAATGAAGTGCGACCATATAAGATTGAGCCATACCAACGCCCAGGTCTTCAATCTGCATCGCCAAACCAGAACGTTGCGCAACCTGCTCAACCGCAAGTGCAGCAACCGCAAAGCCAACCACAGCCGAATTTGTATCAACAGCCAAATAACGGCTATTATCCACAACCGGGGTATGCAAGTGGCGACCCATTCTAATTGACCTATGCTCTACGATTGTAAGAATGACCTTGACAGAGCAAACTTCCTCGCTCGTGCGCAACTCCTTGCAGACAGAAATGATGTAGTGGAGTTGCACACAAAGCGACAAAGAACGCTCAACCAAAATGCGTACTGCCACGTCTTGATAGATTACTTTGCAGCCGTATATGGTGAAGACCCTACTTATGTAAAGCAAGAATACTTTAAGGTGCTTGTTAATCCAGATATATTCATTGTGAGTTCTGCCGTAGATAAGTTTACTGGAGAAAAAAGAATAAGGTGTCGTTCAACATCATCACTCACAACAGAAGAAATGTCAGTGTGTATCGATAGGTTCCGTAATTGGTCTTCCAAATATGCCGAGATATATCTTCCAACGGCAGAAGAAGGCTCCTTGCTACGACAATGTGAGATTGAAATTTCCAAAGCAAAACGATTCTTATGAAGTACCAGTTAAGAGATTATCAAAAAGCCTGTAGCGATGCGGCTATCAAGTTCTTCCAAAGCAAGGCGCAAAACAATGGGTTGTTGGTTTGCCCAACAGGTGCTGGGAAAAGTTTGATTATCGCTGACATTGCATATCGACTTAACGATAAAGTGCTTGTATTTCAGCCAAGCAAGGAAATCTTAGCCCAAAACTTTGCCAAGTTGAGAAGTTACGGAATTGAGGATTGTGCAATTTACTCTGCATCTTTCAACAGCAAGGAGATTAAGCGTATCACTTTTGCCACTATTGGCAGTGTGATATCTAAAATGGAAGACTTCAATCAATTTAGATACATCATAGTTGATGAAGCGCACGTTACAAACCCAAGAGGTGGTATGTACAAAGATTTCTTTGAATGTGCCGACAGAAAAATACTCGGTTTGACCGCCACTCCCTATCGGTTGTGTTCCTCTCGGAATGAGAAAGGTGAGCCTGTATGCATCTTGAAATTCCTCACACGAACTCGTCCAAGAATATTCAGTAGTGTACTTTATCAAGTCGATATTAGAACGTTGCTTGACAGAGGTTATCTTTCAAAAATGAGATACTTTGATATGACTATTCTTGAACCGTCAAGAGTGAAACGAAATACCACTGGAATGGATTATGACGAGGAAGATTTGAAGTTACAGATGCAGTATGTGAATCTACAATCATACCTCATTAGCATTGTTACACGGCTGATGAGACCGAAAGATGGTAAGCCTCGCAGAGGAATACTTGTGTTTACCAAATTCCTTGAAGAAAGTGAAGCATTGTGCAAGGTTATTCCGAATTGCAGAATGGTTAGCGGAAAAACTCCAGCAAAAGAACGAGACAAGATATTGTCTGACTTCAAAGAACGAAAGTTTGAAGTATTGACTAATTGTGGAGTTCTCACAACTGGATATGACTATCCCGAACTTGATACAATCGTGATTGCACGACCAACAATGTCATTGGCTTTATATTATCAAATTATCGGGAGGGCGATTAGACCACACCCAGACAAGGAATGTGCATGGATAGTAGATTTATGCGGAAACATACAGCGATTTGGCAAAGTTGGGGATTTGAAACTAACCGAAGGCAGACCGGGACTTTATGCTGTATGTTCAAGTAGCGGAGGTCGAGAAAGACAACTTACAAATGTTTATTTTTGATTATTATGAGGAAAGACGATAAATATAACAAAACGTTGCTCAATGCAATTATTTCAGGTACCCCCATACCTGCAAAGAAAGCAAAGGAGATAGCGCAAAGTGGACTATCTGAAAGCCAGATACAACAATCGTGCATAAGGTGGTTTCAATTCACCCACCCTCAATTATGGAGAGACGGTGTCCTGTTCCATGTTGCGAATGAACGTAAGTGTACACAATGGCAAGGGAAGAAACTTAAACTTGAAGGTGTTGTAAAGGGTGTCGCAGACTTATGTTTGTCTGTGTCAAGGCATGGATTTAACGCATTGTACATTGAAATGAAAAAGCCAGGGAACTATCAATCCAAAGAGCAAAAGGAATGGCAGTCTGGTGTAGAGAAGCACGGCAACAAGTACGTTGTGTGCAAATCGCTTGATGAATTTGAGAAACTGATAACCGATTATTTAAGAGAATAGTATGTATAAGTCTGGAATAATATTGAAGAAGTCGTTTTTGAGTTTTGAGTGGATTTGCTCACCAGAGACTGTCAGTCTGTATATCTACCTATTGCTTGATGCAAGTTCAAATGGTGATGTCGTTTTCGGGCATAATTTGCAAAGAGGTCAATCTATGGTACTCCGTAGTACACTAATGAGAGACCTCGGCATTTCTTCCCAAAGGCTATCCACTGCAATGCGTAGGCTGAAAGATAGTGGTTGCATAACAATAGATAAAGTTCGCAAATATTATCTCATCACCTTAAACAAATATGATGGTTATGCAGCACCGTCAAAATAGATACCATTATGAAATCAGGCTGGCTAAAAATATATAGATCCATCGTTGATTGGGAATGGTTCAGTGAACACGATATGACAGTTTTCTTTATATGGTGTTTATGCAATGCCAATGTCGATGAAAGAATGTGGCGAGGTGTCTATATAAAGCCTGGGCAACTGGTTGTTTCACGTTCTACGGTATGCAAGGAACTTGGCATATCAGAAAGGCGATATAGAACCATTATTTCCAGATTTGCCAAGTCTGGAGAAATCTCGGTTAAACCACAAGGAGCGTTCTCCATACTTACGATAATGAATTGGGAAATATACCAAGAAGATGCAAATTCCGAGATTGTTTCGATTGAGGAAAGTGCAACCACACCCAAGAAAGAGGAATGTGTTGAAATAAGAGAAACGCCATCCAATAGTCTGTTTACGCAAGAAGATATACTCGTATCTGAAAGACCAACTCCAAAAGCGACAGAATTGGATTGTTCATTTGTCGTGAAGTTGTTTAATGACAGATGCAAGGGCTTCCCTAAAATTGTAAAACTCACCGAAAAGCGCAAGAAAGTTATACGAATATGGTTTGACGACATTGGTGGAACGTATGAAAAAGTTCAAGAGATTTTTGACAGGGCGCAATCGTCATCATTCCTACGAGGTGATAACAACCGTGCTTGGAGTGCGGATTTTGATTGGATAATACACAAATCTAACTGGGTTAAAATCCTTGAAGGTAAATATGACGATAAGAAAACTGTAACACAGAATAATTATGAAACCCAACAAAGCGATAGATACGCTAAGCGTAGAGGAGCTGATTCATCGGCTCGGAGTGCGGAAGATTATACCGACACGATTTAGTATTGATTTGCCATTTGCACAAGTTGCCAATGCGCTGTATGCCGCCTATGTGGCAGAGGTGAGACGAAGGCACAAGGAAATGATTCTTGACGATGCAACGAAGGAGCATATAAGAATAGCCGCAGAATGGCTGTGCGACAAAAATGGCAAGCTCGGATTTATGATGACCGGGTTATATGGAAATGGGAAAACTACATTGATGCAGGCTATGTGCAATCTCATAAACTATCTATATGATTCAAGTTCTTCATCGGAGCGGATAACCATTACAATCAAGAACGCAAAAGACATTGCAAAGATGGCTGTTGATAAAGGTAAAGAGGAGTTATATCTTAAATTGTTCAACGAGGAACTTCTTGCAATTGATGAAGTTGGTGAAGAACCTGCGGAGATAATTTCATACGGAATGATTTATACTCCAATTAGAGATTTGCTTGAAGAAAGGTACAATCGTCAAAGGCTTACAATCATTACAACCAATTTAGTCCAAAGCGAAAAGAAGCAGTTGTTCCAGATAAGAGACCATTATGGAGAACGAGTTGTTGATAGGTTCAGAGAAATGATGAAGATTGTTCCATTTCATAATAGTTCGTACAGACCGAGATAAAAATTAACCCCTAAAATTGCATCAAAGATAATGTGAAAAATCTGCGTAAGTTGCTGAAAATAAATTGCTTAACGTTTTGTAAATCAAATAATTATCGCTAACTTTGATTATCCAAAATAACAAACTAACTAAAAAGAAAAAGATATGAATTCAGAAGTTAAAGCAAGATTTTCAGAAAAGATTGAAGCAATCAAAAAGATACGTATGGAGTTGATTGATGATTACTATGCAGTTGTTGCTGTCTATAACACAATGGACAAACATATGAAAGAGCTACGACGCAATCCTGATGCTGATGAAAAGGAAGAAGATGAGCTTTGGGACAAAAGGCACGAAACAAGAATCACCGCTTGCCAAATTCAATCAGCAATCAACAATCTTGGCGATGCCTTATGCCGAATGGGTGAAAACACAAATACATTTTGGGGCAAACAATAAAGTCTGCTTATATGCAAATAAGATTTAATTAGAATGGAAGAAATCGTAAACAAAGCAACAGCACTTCCCAAAGTAAAGTACAAAGTGGAAGTGCTTGAAACTCTCAAGAAAGTTGTAGAAGTAGAACTGCCTCTCGGCTGTGGCATTGATGCACGCCAAAAAGTTATGGATATGTACTATAACGATGAAATAGTTCTATCCGCTGATGACTATTATGAAACAGAGTTCCACTTTTTAGGTGGTTCAGAAGATAATAATAACCTAAACTCAAAAAGCAATTATGGAAATGTTCAAGACATTAAATGAAATGCTTGGCGATGGTTCTACCGTAACTATCACCATAGCAAAAAAGGGAGAAGAACTGGTCGTAAGCGTTCTTCCCGGAAACAACCTCGTGAAAGATACCGCAAAGGGTAAAATTATTCCGCTAAACCTTACTGGTTCGGCAGAAGACCTTGACAATGGCTTTCTTGATGCGATAACCGCTCCAATAGCCAAAAGTTGCGAACTACTCTCCAATATGGCTTTGTATGAAAAGGCGCAAGAAGAAGCCAAAGCAAAGTCAAAACTGGAAGCCGATAAAAAGGCTGCTGAAGAAAAGAAGAAAAAGGAAATGAACGAATGGGTATCACTTGCGAAGCAGAACCTCAAAGAAGAAAAGTTTAGAGACGCTTTAACTTGTATCACAAACGCACGAAAAGTCGTGTCAGACAAAGACACATCTTCACTTGACAAACTTGAAGCAGAAGTAGCCAAGATGTCTGGAGTAGGAACAATGTTCGGAGCAGTAGAAGACAAGTCTGATGGAAAGAACGTGAAAATCGGCAGAACAAAAGAAACCAAGCATGAAACCACTGACGATGAGGAAGGAGGTGAAGAATAATGGCACTGAACGTAAAAGTATTCCCTCGTGTTTTCAAGCATCGTGAATTACTTCTCGCAGATCCGAATAGTGATATGACACCAGATGAGGTAATGTCATATTACTCCAATCAATATCCAGAACTCACAACAAGCAATGTCTTTGGTCCTACTATCGAAAACGACCAAGCAGTGTATGAGTTCAAAAGTACAGTAGGAACAAAAGGATGAAAGACAAAACAAAGACCTCAAAAGAATGGAAGTTGTTACAGCAAATAGGTCGGTTGCTCTTGGAAGAACAAAACAGAGACGAAACGCATCGTGTAATAGAGAGACCGCCAAGAGTATTACGCAAAAAGCATTGCAACGTTCCTTTCTGAACCAAAGATTTGACGAGCTTCCCATTTTCAACAATCTCACATATAGTGAATATGGTATTTCTCTAAAAGATGAGAATGGGAAGTCTCGTCTTATTTTTGGTGAAGAAAGCATAGATGTCAAGTCAAATATTGACCGATTGCAACAATGTGCAAACTCCTATTGCAAAGCACACAATTCATTTTGCACAGAAGTTCCACAAGGGCATCCGTTTGAGCTAATTCAGCATTTGTATAAAGCCATGAAAAGTTGTTGTCCTGCTGACAACGAGATAATCATCAATTATGATTATGACAGCAAAGAATTTGTATTCGTTGAGTATGCTCGATGTGATTATCCTCCATACACTTGTGCATTTGTCCCTGTAAAGTTCATTGAAAGTATGGCACAACCATATCGAACATTTTTCTGCGAGTTCGTTTCTCTGATTCGTGCAACAATGGGAATGGCTTTCCCAGAAGACAATTATGATTTTGCTTTTTCTCTCGGCATCATAGACGATTTTGACTATGTTGATAAAGACGAGAGAGACGATGAATATGAAAAGTTTGCTTTGCGATACATAAAGGGTGATATAAAGGCTCTGTTTGACGAGATAGAATCATCATCTTGGCAAATGCTGGTAGAAACGTATCGTTGCAACTATGACAGAATTTGTTCTCTAATAAGCAATGCACCAAATAAAGAACTTGCAGAATTGGTAAAAATTGCCTTTGAGGGTATAGAACTGATGGCAGACGAGAGCATTCGCTATTATCGCCACAGCCTGAACCAATGCAATTTGGAAGTTTTTAATGTCGAAGATGATTACTATGAAGATTTCCTTTCAATAGACAGACTGTGTGCCATTTGTTATGGCGATGAGGACAATGACCCTATTGTAAACAGTGTGATTGACATACTGAACAATAATGGTTGTGATACCTATGCAGAAGAATTATATGATGAGAAATTGATAACGCCAAATTACGATAAACCATTTAGTGGCTCTAATTTTCCAAATGAGTGGTTTGAGTATATGGTAAAGTACAACCAAGCGCGCTGGAATTATGAACAAACTTACGAGATTGATAAATGATGTGTATAAGCCAAAGATGGCTGTTGTCGTATATGAATGTACTGATAGCAATGTTGGCCTGTATCTTGAACGCAGAGATATTGTCAATGGGCAAATGTCCTCCGGCATTCCTCTAACAAAGAAATGTATTGTTGATATAATGAATGTGATTGCCGTTGATGATGAGAATTTTGATTATGGCATTCACGGAACGGTCCCCTCAAACCTTTTATATGCTGACACAACGCCAGGACGCACAAAATTGGTTTGGTACAACCCTCCACAAACAAGGCAAGTGTATTTTATACAATCCTTAGGTATCCCGAATGGAGTTATGTCTGTACCGGGCTTGGTATATATGGCCAATAATGGAAAGTTGAGTGTTATGGCGTTCAAAGGGAAAAAACCAAATGGCAAACTATACAAAGCCCCATTTATGAATGTGTCTGATACAGGTGTTTGTCTTGGAAACTCAAAAGTAGAGCCTCCCAAACAATCCACATTCAACAATCTGATATGCTATTGGGAGAAGATGTTTTGGATGTCGGAGTTTTCCCATATACTCGATGTCAATCCCATAAAGGGCAATTTGGCAACGCTGACAAAGCATTTGATTGAAAGTGGAAGCAAGTTCCCTAATGAAGTTCTTCTTCCAAGTATTCACACATTAAAGAGTTTACTACAATGAAACGACATTTTACACACAACTATCTTCTAAACCCTCAGCACCGACTTTCAGTGGCTGTTATCGGAGCAGGAGGTACTGGAAGTCAGGTAATGGCAGAACTGGCAAGGATTGACTATGCCTTGTACAAACTTGGGCATCCCGGTATTCACGTTACGTTGTATGACGATGATGTGGTGACCGAAGCCAACATCGGCAGGCAATTGTTCAGTCCCTCTGATGTAGGACTGTCAAAGTCAATGGTTTTGATTGACCGAATAAACTCTTTTTTCGGGGTCGATTGGAAAAGTTGCAAGAACCGCTATCCTCTCGGTAAGGCGAACACAAACAACATCACAATCACTTGTGTTGATAATGTAAATTCCAGAATCTCCATAGGTGAACATATTCGCTCTTATTGTGGTAATGACGATATGCGAACTTCCTACTACTGGATAGACTGTGGAAATCAGACTGACAGAGGGCAAGTGGTGCTTGGCACAATCAAAAACATCAATCAACCCCAAAGTGATAGTGTAGAATCCGTAAGTTCGCTCAAATGCGTTGATGAGTTGTTTGACCTTACACAAGTTGATGAAAAAGATAGTGGCCCGTCCTGTTCACTCGCAGAAGCATTGTCAAAGCAAGATCTGTTTGTCAATTCTATGTTAGCGCAAGTCTGTTGCAACTTGCTATGGAAGTTGATAACGGAAGGTGGTATTGATTATCAGGGAGCATTCGTAAATTTGAAAACGATGAATATAAATCCTATAAAATTTTGGTAATCAGAAAAATAACGTTACAAAACATTGCATATCTCACTAAAAATCACTAACTTTACATATAGCAAAAAACATTAAATGTCAATAAGTATGAATGCTCTTGATATATACAAAAGACCGTTTAGAACAGACGGAGTATTCATTTGGTCTTCAAATGGTGTTATGGCTCTAATGGTCGCAGACTGCATAAATAATCCAGAAAGATTGATGGAACGTACTTGTCAAATCATAAATGGAGAAAGCAAGTCTATTGGCAATCCAAACATCACCTATTCCAATGGCGATATTTATAATGGCGCAAATCTGCTAATGGTAGTCCGAGGTTTCGGGCATCTTACAAGTTCAGGCGGATTAAACCTATCGGCTGAAAGTGCCATCAAAATCCAAGACGAGTTTGGCGAATACATCTGCAAACTTCTTAGAAACGAACAATGATGAAGAAAGCAATAAATATCATAAAGGCTGTTTGGTGGAATGCTCTACTACTCCTCTATCTTGTCTTATTCGGAGGGATAATAGCCTTGACATACTTTCTTCCAAGGAAGTTGCCTTTTATGAGAAAGAAGTAAACATCAATATGCAAATAAGTATTTAACTAAATCCAAAACAGAAATATGAAAACAAAGAAAGTAACAGTTAGAAGAAGTCGGCTTGGTAAAGCCTTAATTTGGCTTCAAATGGTAATCGTATTTCCGATACTTGCCATAGCAGTCTTTATGTCGCTTATGGGAGAATTTGTAATCTCCACCTGGAGTAAGTACCGTAACTGGTTCATCAGACAATTCTAATCAGGTATGTTGTACGAAAGAATATCCTCGTTGCTATCCTCATTAAGAAGCACACGCAAAGAAAACAATGAACGTAAGGAATTGTCCTACATCAACTCTCAATTTCAAGTAACAGAAAAGAACGGTAGTATGTACCTTACATATTGTGATGTTCCTTTCCATAAACTGGATTATGATATGTCTGTAAGTGATGTAATCGCAAAATTGAATGAAGCTCGTTCTTCGGCAATTGAATACAGAAAATCTGGACGAGATGCAGGTGTTGGCGAAACGGTATAAACCAAAAGCAGACCAGCCCTCACGGGTTAGCCTGCTCATATGCAAATAAGATTTAATTCCTAAACCCAAAAGATGACCTCAGAAGAGGATTTTTGGACGTTGGATATTAAACTTGATACAAAGGTACGAAAATTTCCCGACATAGCCAATCTGTTGAGCCATAAATGATAATGAATGGATTTAACATTTACATTTTCAATATGCAAATCGCAACAACACACAATGGTATTATATAATCACAATTTGCATAAATGATAATTATTAGTTAACTTTGCAATAGAAAAAATAATATTATGGTAAGAGAAAGGTTAAGGACAGAGATTGAAGCATCGGAATATTCCCAACACTCATTCAGCAGGGTAATAGGAGTTGCCACTCCAAACCTGAACGCATTCTTAAAAGGCACAAGGTCGCTGCCATATAGGAAGTTCATAATTGCCCTTGACGAGTTGAATTTGACAATTGGCCCAAAAGCATCAGGCGCATCAATAATTCCTCCGGTAGAACTTCCTGTTATTTTCCGCCAAGCGATAGAAAATGCAGGTATGAAGATTAAAGATGTCGCAGAAGAATCAAAGATTGATTTGGCTTGTCTTTCCACATTTTTGAATGGATCTCGCACTATGCCGATAAGGAATATAGAGAAGTTGATGAATACTCTTGATTACGACTTTGTGAAGTTCATAAAGCCTAATTGCAAAAAGACGGCTTAAATCCAAAAAACTCCTCATTTTATCAAAGTTGTAGTAATGGCGCTTGATTGCGCCATTTGTTGCAGAGAGTTTTTGGATAGATGATACGCCCAGACCTTTCAGACCAAAAATGTAGATATAAAAAACAGACAACATAACGAAAAAAATTACCGCCCCAAATGTCGCATAAAAAAATGGAAGAACATAATGAGCAAGTAGAAGACAACCGCTACAACAATATCCCTTTTGAGAAAGTAGTGGCTGTTTATAAGAAATCGGCAGGCAACCTCAGTTTGTGTGCCGAATCACTGAATATTGACAGAAAGACGCTTGACAGATGGCGCAAACGCTATCCAGAGTTACACAATATGATGTGTGATGTCGAAGAAGGACTGATTGACCTCTGCGAGACCAAGTTGATGCAACAAATCAACGAGGGTAACTTGACTGCAATTATATTCTTCCTGAAGACGAAAGGTAAGAAACGTGGTTATATAGAGGGGCAAATAATAAATGCCAATATCACCACAAACAAATCAATGAGCCAAGAAGAAGCATCGGAGTTCATCAAAAGTCTTGAAGAAACGTACTAAATGCTATGGAATATCGTTCAGATGATTTGTTACGCAGTTGGTTGCTTGCAGATTCTCTCAACTTCACTCGTTATTTCTTTCACTCGCAGAATAACGGGAAAAGATTTGTAGTCGGCAGGCACCACAGACTGATATGTGACAAACTGAACGATGTATTCCGTGGTAGAGTTAAACGATTATTGATTAACATAGCGCCACGTTACAGCAAAACTGAGGTTGCCGTAAAGAACTTCATTGCAATGGGATTTGCAATCAATCCGGCAGCAAAGTTCATACACCTATCCTATTCAGGATTGCTTGCACTTGACAACTCAGTCGCAGTAAAGAATATAATCAATTCGCAAGAGTACCAAAATCTGTTTAATGTGCAAATAGGTAGGAGTTCAGATACAAAAACACGCTGGGACACATATCGAGGTGGTGGTTTGTATGCAACTTCATCACTTGGTCAGGTAACCGGCTTTGGTGCAGGTTCTGTTGGCAATGAGGACAACAGTTTTGAGTTTGGTGGTGCAATTATCATTGACGACCCCATAAAGCCTGATATGGCATTGAATGACAATGCACGTGAATCGGTTAATCAGCACTTTGAGACAACAATCCGTAACCGTGTCAATTCTCGTGAAACACCAATCATCATTATTATGCAAAGACTACACGAACACGACTTGTGTGGCTACTTGCAAGAAATAGAACCGAATGAATGGGAAGTGTTAAGCATTCCGTGCATATACTATGACGAAGACGGTAATGAACAACCGTTGTGGCCATTCAAACATTCTTTGGAAGAACTCCGCAAGATAGAAGCCGCCAACCAGTATGTGTTTGATACGCAGTATATGCAGAACCCACAACCGCTTGAAGGATTGATGTACTCTACGTTGAGAACCTACGATGCGTTGCCAATGGAACCAGGCATACGAAAGAACTATACAGATACAGCAGACACCGGCTCTGACTTCTTGTGTTCAATTTGTTATTTGGAAACAAAGGTCGGAATGTATGTAACGGATGTTCTGTACACGGATAAACCAATGGAGTTTACCGAACCTAAAACAGCGGAAATGCTATTAAAGAACCAAACCACATACGTTAAAGTAGAAAGTAATAATGGTGGTCGTGGATTTGCACGCAACGTAGAAAGGTCGGTTAGATACGCTGGCGGTACAGCTGCAAACAGAATGAGATTTGTAACCTTTAGCCAAGGTCTTAATAAGAATGTCCGCATATTCAGTCATTCAGCCGAAGTACAAAACCTTATCTTCTTTCCCTCTGATTGGGAACGCAGGTGGCCACAATTCGCAAGAGCTGTGAAAGGCTATAGAAAGGTTGGCAAGAATGCTCATGATGATGCACCAGATGTTTTGACTGGAATGGTTGAGAACTATCATAATGGAGCAACTGATTCTATAAAGCCGACAGTCTATAAGTACGGCATTGAACGAAAGTAATTGCTGACCGATAGTGTTCATCTTATTAGATTTCTTCAAACCGCTTAACATTAAGATAATCAGTAAATTTGAATATGATACTTCCCGATATACATAGCCATAGAGTTAGAGTAACCTCGTATGGAGAGTTTCTTGTTTTGACGCAATGTTGCAAAGAAGAACATCAAATGGAGTTGATGGAAACATTGTCTCACGCAAAGAAGCCTAATTTCATTTGTGGCAAAGAAGTAATGCCAAATTTGAATATGATAAGTTATGGCAAACTTGATGACCTAAGTCGTATTGGGAGTAATGATGATCCCGGAACTAAAGTCCTCAATATTCTTCTTGACATAGACCCTGTTGATGCGTATGAGGTGAACGTATTTGATGTGTTCGGCTTTCTCAACTTCGTTAAGGGAGAGATTTTGCGTATCAACACTTTATTTTCAAACATAAAGGTATCTCATACTTCGGAAGAAATAGCGGCAGGTATAGAAAACCTCAATTTCGGGACATTTGGTGTTGTTGATTGGTATGCAAGGCGAATGGGTATAACAAACCACGATGATGTTTATGCTATCTCTTGGATCCGTATTTACACTTGTATGAAGAATGACAACGAGAAAAGCGAATACGAATCACGGTTGCATAAACAGTATATGAACAAAATAAAGAGAAAGTAATGGAAACGATAGGTTTAGACAAAGACAGTGCTCTTGGAACAGTAGAAAGCAAGATTCGTTCTATCGTTGAAGCGATGGACGAAGATGTTGAGTATATGTTTGCGAACTGGGCGCAAGCCAACGTTTCTCTTGATAATGTTCGCAAACCTACCATTGTGTATGTCCTTCCGCCATCTGGCTCAATAGATATTACTTGGAAAGGTGTAAAGGACAGTCCAAACTCTCAAATAGCGTTCGTGTGCAACACCAAGTTTGACTTCAATGGCATTGAGAATGATGGCATAATTGAAGCAATGAAGCGTTTGTGCATACGCTTTATCCTATCTCTCAATAACAGCGGATTGTTCAGTCCTATCAGTGGAAATCTGACATATCGAGTTTTGTATGATTACCTTGATGTAAATGTTACCGGCATAGTGATTGAACCGACTTTAATGGAATGCAAAGGAATAAGCGTTTGTGATGATATAATAGTTAGAAAATAACTGAATTACAATAATTTGCCTATCAGATAATGGAAAGCGTACAGGATTTGTTGAATCGGCATCTTGAAAATGTAAAAGGAAAGATTGCCCAAGCAATGGCTGACAATAACAGAAATGCCAGCGGTCGCTCTGTTGCATCACTTTCCGTTGAAGTTAATGGCAATGTAGGAACGCTGTTCGGAAGCAAATCTTTCCTTGTAATGGAACAAGGAAAGAAACCAGGAAAAGTCCCATATCGCTTTCGGGACATCATTAAGCAGTGGATTATAGACAAAGGTATATCTGTAACGCCTATTCCAACAAAGAAACGGCAAAGCAAGTATTCTCCGCATGAGCGGGGACTAAACTCTATGGCAGGAGCGATAGCATATAAGATTATGAAAGAGGGTACGAAGTTGTATAGAGATAATGGCTACAACGACATCTTCACTTCGGCAGTTCGGGAAGAACTCGAAACATTAGGTAACGAATTAATCATCTTTACCTCTAACACAATTGCAGAAATCAATAAGCAAGACTAATATGAGAACTGAAAATGTTTCAATAAATAGCAGTGGCAGATATGCAGGTAGTGCAAATATCACTTATCCGGATAGAGTAGTGTTTGTGTTTAATCCATTGTATGTAAACTTCGTTCGGACAGGAGAAAGTAATACAATCCCATTTCCAACATCACTGAAGTTCTCGGTGAAAGGAACAACATCTTCGGGAGAGAAAGAATATGAAATGGACTGCAAGTTGTACAATGGCTGTACTCGCATATATATGTCTCGCTTATTGGAATTGTTCTTTGATGATGTACGTTGGAAACGAAGCCTTGATTTGACGGTATCAATCAAAGCATACAATGAAGTTGTATGGAGCCAAAGTTTTATTGCCATTTGGGGTAATATTGCTGTTGGTGAACGATTCTCCTACTATGGTGCATTTAACTATGACCGAAAGAAGCCGTATCTTGAACGCAAACGAATTTGGTTTAAGAATTTTCCTTTTACAGTATCGATGTTTGCGCATACTGGGACATCAGAGGACAGAACTATCCAAGCACGATATGACGGTATGCCTTATGACGACAACCAGTATGTACATTATCCTCTGATATTCGCAATATTTGATAGCGTGGAAGACGAAGAATGTGGAACGATAAATGATTTCACAGAAGGAACAAATCTTGAGGGTGCTGCATTTGTACGTTCAGAGAATAAATTCTATGGCTGTTCTGATGAGAATGATGTTTACGAGGATTGGACTGCAAATCCGCCTTATGTTTATGGCCCAGATGCCTATAACAAGAATGGAGTTGCTCGCACGGATATGGTATGGACTACAATGAATGGGCGCTTGGTGAGATATGACAGCGAACTCCAAGACTTGATTGAAATACCCTATGGTCGCAGTTATGATGTAGGTATCTTTGAAGTTTGCCCAGCTATCACATTCCCGAATGCAGTAAAGTCTGTAACGTATAAGCAGAAAGGCGTTTCAACCAACGACAAGACATCGGTATTTGATACCACGTTTGATTATACATTCTTTGTGTCCGGAGAATACTCTACCATAACTAAACTCATAATCAGCAACCGCACCATTGGTCATTATCTACGTTGGATAGACCGTTGTGGAATGTATCAGTATTACCTGTTTGACAAAGGGAAGAAAACGGTAAAGAATAAACTTGGCTCAAATACTGTGGTTGAGGACTACTCTGTCGGTGGATTGTATTTTGCCAATCACGAAAGAACCACTCACGTAGAAGCAACGACAACCATTAAGTGTTGTGCACCACTGCTTGAAGATGATATTTTTGATTATGTGTCATCGATTATAACATCTCCTATCATTGATTTGTATGTCGGCAAAACGAAATCGGGCACAGAAATATGGGTGCCTGTCAATATTGTCGCAAGTAGTGTTGATTACGATGCAAAGCAATGCTTACACGATTTAGAGATTAGTTTCACCTTACCTCCAACAAATGCACAAAGTCTGTAACTATGGTTGAAGAATTGTTTGTCATCAAAAACGGAGAAAAGGTCAAGTTGGACTTGAACACGCCAAGTGGCATTTCATTAGTGTTCAAGAGTAACTTGTTTGGCGATGTGTCAAAAATTACCTGCTCTCACTCTTATACGTTCAAGTTGCCAATGACATTGAACAATCGCATTGCATTAGAATCTGCCGAAGATGTCAGGAAGCAGTCCAATATGACTCGCAAGAAACTTAATGCAGAGTTTAGTATCAATGGCATAATGTTATTCCAAGATGCGAACTTGTATATAGATACGATAGACACTTGCTATCAGGCAGTGATGACTTGGGGTGTAGTCAAAGGTATGCAGACGCTGAAAGACTATGATGTTTCGCTTAGAGAATTGCCGACAATCACAGGTGTTGCCCGCTATGGCGTTATGACAACAAATCCTCGCCCTGCGAATTGGCATAATGAAATGACTTACTTTATCCCGTGGAGAACGAGTGAAGGGGCATATTGGTATAATAATGAGCAGTACTTATACCAACGTGATTATGGATCATCAGCATTACCTGTTATACCGATATATTTGATAGTTAAAGCCATAAATGAATACTTTGGCACAAAATTCAACTTTGGCTCTTCGTTTAGTGGCGCAGAGCACTGGGATAGCACTTCTCACGAGTTTGTAAATGTAAGCGGAGACTCGTTGATTAATTTCGGTGCAGTGCCACTTGTAAATAGAGAATTGACCGATGCTCAATATGAAGCACGTACAGGTACATTCAAAAATGTTTCTGTGTTGAACAACTCGTTTTGGGGTATAGCATTAAAAGTCTGGGACGATTTCAAAGCCTACAATGTTATAAGTTTTGATTTCATACCAGGTTCTAACAACAACTATTATAGCATCGGAAACAATGGCTCAACATCGGGAACTACGAGAAAATACACCATTTTTAAGAAAGCAGGTGCTGTCGTGGAAAAAGTGGCACTTGATGGTAGAATTGTGTGCTCTTTCAGCAACATTGGAACTCGATACAAAAACAATGTCGCAGAGTTTTCAAGAGAAGATGTTGTCCCTAAACTGATAGTGTACCGTAGAACGTTCCAATTAAAGGAAGGCAGTAGCACAAATGGAGAAATTGTCTATAATGAAGCAGCCACAATTGAAGGAAAGAAACGAGATTATGATATAGTTCAAAATGGAGAGTATTACTATCAATTTGCTGTTTTTGAATTTGATTTCAGCCAAGAGAATGGTAGAAGCAGATTGGAGTTAGATGATTTCAATACATCAAGCGAAGTGTACCCTTACTTCATATCAATTAACGATGAAGTAAGAGAGGTAAAAGAAGTGTCCGATTTCAAAATCATTCCAGCCGGAAATATCTCGGACGATATTAAGAAAGGTTGGGAAGTTGATATACGGACAAACCTGCCTGATGTAAGTTGTCTGACATTTATCAAATCTCTTTACTACATGATGGGTGCTTTCCCTAACTCTAATTCAGATGGGGAGATTTATCCATATTACTACCACCAGTTGTATCGTAATATAAGCAATGGAAATGCTATTGATTGGACTAAGAAAGTTGCGACCAATGTTATGACTTTGCCTGACAAAATTTCTTTTGCAGTATCTGGGTTTTCTCGCAAGAACTATTATCTGATGAAGAATGATGACCTTGAAAACAAGTCTGAAAAAGGTGATGATGTATATGAATCGGGAATGGGCTGTATTGTATGCGACAATGAAACATTGGATAAAGAATCAACCATAATTCAATTGCCATATTACGGAGCATTCTTGCAAGATGGTTCAAGACCGCAATATGACACTGGCAAGGATATGAAGTATAAGAAATTCAATGACGATGACTCCACATCATTCTCGGAAGCAAAACCAGCCATTGGCATCATTGAGCCGATTGAGGAATGTTTATACGAAGAACCGATAACAGACCCACCAACTTGTACCAGTCAAGGTACATACACAATGTTGTTCCGTGTATGGAATGGATTTAAGAACATTGATGAGAACCCATCATACGATGCATTACAAACCATTATCAACAAGCCGATAGTTGTAACAGAGCAGTTTCATCTCACTGAACTTGATTTACGAGATTTGGATTATTCAGTACCGGTATATCTGCAAAAGTACAACTCCTACTTTGCTATCATATCTATAACCCGTGATAGTAAAGGAATATGTAAATGCGAATTGATTAAACTTCCATAATATATCAGACTATGGCACAAAGTGATATAACCACCAAGATATTAGAAATTCAGGTTGAGTATGCTGATGCCTTGAATAAGATTGCTCAATACCGAGTTGAGATTGACAAAATCAAGGAAAAGCAAAAAGAACTCAAAACGCAGTTGAAAGAGAACAAAATTACCGAGGAAGAATACCATAAGGCGATGGAGTCATCAAAACAACTAATGAGCCAATATAATAGTGCTGTCAGTGTTTTGACCAAACAAATCTCCAATCAACTAAAAGTTGAAAAGGAGCAAGAGGGTTCTCTTGTTCAACTTCGTGCCAAGTTATCAAATCTAACGGCAGAGTATGACAGATTAAGCAAAGCTGAACGAGAGGGTGCTAAAGGTACTGCACTCAAGGATAAGATTAATGCTGTTACTTCTGAACTAAAAGGCTTGGAGGAAGCCACGCAACGTTATTACAGGAATGTCGGCAACTATCCACAGACTTTGGCTTCGCTTGGTGCTCAACTTGATGAATGTGTGGATAAACTCCGCTCAATGAAAAGTGCCAACCAAGAGAACACTCCGGAGTTTGACGCAATGGCAGAGAAAGCGGAACACCTACGAGAAGTCCTTGCCACGGCATCAAATGAAGGAGGTCTAAGTATGCAAAATCTTGCAAATGATATCACTTCACTTGGGTTCGGGTTCAATGAATGGGTAGATATTTTTGAAAAGGCTGGATTTAAGAGTGAAGAATGTCAGAAGACACTCTCACAGATGATGATTGTTATAACGGCTGTTTCCACTGCCGTTAAGATATACAATGCTTTCCAGAAAGAAAGCGCACTCTATACCACTGCCCTGCAATTAAAGACGATGTTACTGAACACCTCGCTTGGTCAGTACCTTGTAGCAAGAGCCGCCGCCACTACTGCAACTGCTGCTGGAACAACTGCCACTGGTGCTGCATCTGCTGCTACGGCTGTATTCAATGCAGTTTTGTATGCCAATCCTCTCGTTTGGCTTATCGGAATTATAGCAGCCGCAGTTGCGGCTATCTATGGACTTGTGAAAGCATTCCAATTCTTCACATCATCAAGTGAAGAACAGAAGAAAGCATTGAAAGAGGAAGCAAAACAGTTGGAAGAACTCCAAAATCAACTTGAACAGTCAAGGGCGATGATGGAAGCCTATGGTAAAACGAAAGAGGAAATCGCACGTCAGACTATCACTGATAATGCTACGATGTGCGATAACTATGTTAAGCATTTCAATAAAATCAGAGAGAAGTATGATGAAGACGAAGAAGAATACAAAGAAGCATTAGATGCGAAGAAAAAAGCAGAAGAGAACTTTGAAGCAAGTCTGCAAGATGGTTTGATTTTGCTAACCAAAGTCCAAACTGAACAGCATGAAGCAGAAAGAAAGGCTGCACTTGGAGAATATGAATACAAGCGAACTTTAATCAGAGAACAAACACAACAGCAGATTCTTCTTGCCCAAAAGTTATTGCATTATAACAAGATTACCAAGGCTGAATATGATGCACTTGTAAAAGACCTAAATAATCTTCAGAAACGCAACCTTGATGAAGTAAACAAAGAGGAGACCAAGGCTAATCAGGAAAAAGAAAAGCAAAGAGCAGATGCTGCGAAGCAAGCGGCAGACAAGCGCAGAGAACGGACAAAGAAACTTCAAGAAGATCTGCTTGCCGAGGTTCAGAAAGGGCAAGATGCTATGATTGCTATAATCCAAGATAGTTATCAACGACAAACGCAAGCGGAGAATCTTGCATACGAGAGAAGTCTAAAACAACTGCAAGATAAACTTGCCAAATACAAAACGAATTCTGCCTACGATGTCAAAATGCGTACTGCCATTAATCAGCAGATACAAGCATTGACGACTCAGCACGAGCGTACTCTAACTTCTCTTGAACAAAGTGAAATGGAACGCAGGATCAAGGTTGCTTCTGAATTACTCCAAAGCAAATTGTCAATAGTAAAGAAAGGCTCGCAAGAGGAAGAAACGTTACGATACAATTCTCTTGCAAATCAACATCAGCAAGAAATCGATGCAATCAACAAGCGTGTCGGTGATGGTTTACTTACTGAAGAACAAGGAAACGAGTTGAAACTTAACCTTGAAGAGCAGTATCGTAGGCGTATGGCTGAAATTGCAGACGAGTATGACAAACTTGAACTTGAAAGACAAAAGGCAACACTGCAAACAGAGATTGACAATATGCAGTTGGCAGAAGATGAACGCCAGATGCGTCTGAAGAACGGACACGAAATGTCAGACCAAGAATATGAAGTGTGGAGACAGAAAGGTCTTGAAAGTCTTGATGAACACGAACAAGTCATATTGTTAAAACAAGAAGAAGCGGCGCAACAAGAACTTGAAGCCTTGCAGGCTCGTGGGCAACTCTCCACTCAAACCACAGAGGAATTTGAAGCCGAAATTCTTGCTGCAAAGCAACGTTCAGCACAAGCACAAGCCAATACGAATCAGGCTATCATAAAGAACGAGCAGGCAAAGGCACAAGCGATGAAAGCTGTAACATCATCTTTGACAGGATTACTTGACACGCTTGGTGAAAGCAATGCTGCCTTTGCAAAGATGTCAAAAATCATCACTCTTGCACAGATTGCGATAGATACAGGTAAGGCATTGTCAGCAGGTATCGCATCAGCTTCTGCTGTTCCATTCCCAGGAAACCTTGTTGCGATAGCCACTACTGTCGCTACTGTGTTGGCTAACATTGCAACGGCTATCTCTACTGTGAAATCGGCAAAGTTTGCACAAGGTGGTAAGGTTAATGGTCCCGGCACTGGCACAAGCGATAGTATTCCTGCTATGCTATCTAACGGAGAGTTTGTGATGACAGCACAAGCAACACGAATGTTTGAGCCTGTCCTTACAGCAATGAACAATATCGGCAGAGGTGTCCCCATGCAAGTGTCGTCCTCATATAAGGAAGTCGAGACGGCTGAAACTCTCACCAATTCTTTTGAAACGGCTGCAAAAGAAATCCGTCCGGTGGTTTCCGTTGTGGAGATTACAGAAGCCGCAGAGCGTGTAGAAATGATTGAATCACTTGATAACTTTTAAGCAATGACAAACTACGAAATACTGAAAATGAATTATAGCCTTTTGCAGTTACTGAAAAAGAACTGCATCAGCCCGAATGATGTCAATAACATTGCTGTGTTTGAGGAATTCAATCAAATGAAAGAGCAAGGGTTAAAAGTGAGATATATCGCCATAACCCTTGCTGAAAAATATGGTATGTCTGACCGTGCAATCTTTAAGATTGTTAAACGGCTGAACAATCAATTATCGCTTTGATAGACTTGTGCCGAAAATGTTTATCGTATCTTCGCTGTCTCGTCCATCGATAGTCTTGCCCATAGCCTGCTCTATCCTGTCAAGTAGTCTGATTGCTCTGTCGGTAATGAATCCGTCAAAGTCGTCTGCTTGCAGAATGTCGTAGTCAATCTTATGAGATTCGATTGCTTGACGCATCTGTTCCTCTGTAAGACCTTTGTTTGCCATTGTTTTAATGTATTCGCTTGGCGCACGACCTCCTATTGACCGATTTGTGCTTGCGTATATGGGAGTCTTGTTTACAACGGAGTTCCACTTTGTCTGGTCATACCCTTGTTGCTCGCAGTAGTTCCTTGGAAAGATGTGGTGTATGTCGGTGCTTTCATCAAGATAGGTGGCAATATCCATTTTGTTAGCGCTCATAAAGTCAAGCGGTGAATCTTGCAAGATAAGTCCCATAACGCCATTGTATGCGGCAGAGTTCCTTGTTTGCATAGATAGCAGTCGTCTTGGTTGGAAACTTGCTCGTGCTACAGTATCAGGCACTCCACCTCCATGTAATTGGTCAATTACGCCTACAATGTCAAGAGCATACCTCGTTTCATTTGCACCGCCATAAAGTTCACCAAATACTCCACACCAATACCAATGCGCAATGATGTCCTTATTCGTTTGGATAGCCATATTGATACCTTCAATCTCTGCATAAGCGAAGATGGCTGACAGTGGCACCAGTTGTGATGTATATGGCAGGTTTTGAGCGGAGAAAATTCCTTGATTGATTAAGAAATTGGCTGCTTTGAAGAATCCGGATATAAGAGCGTCTCGATTTTCTTTGTATTCTGTCAATTCAAGACGGAGTACATCTTTCTTCTTGCAAGACACTGCCACGTTACTACGCTTGGACTTCCTGTAATTCACAAGAAGTGTCATCGCTGTAAGGAATGTGGTGTTTTCAACCACTCTCAAAACATCACTTTGTTTTGATGCTTTGAACTTGTTGATAATTGAATCCCAATCATCACGCAAGTTATACTCGTCGGCTGCGAATGTGGCGGTAATCAGTTCAAATACCGTAAGCTTCACTCCTCCTGTATTGACATTCTCAAAGATTTGGCAAACAGAGTCTCTTGATGCTTCTTTTCCAATTGTAATAACAGGTATTTTGTATGAACTGATGTTCGCCAGTATATCTTCATCAAACTGGTCAAATAAGTCAAGAATTGTTTCATCATAGTGACGGGCAAGTCCACGTTCCCACCTGCGAATTTCAGGTGAAGAAAATGCAAGGTTTAATGGGAACATCAGATTTTCATATTCTTTCTCAGTCGTTGAGAGGTCAAGTTTTATATTGCGACCAATGTCTTCCGTCTGTATCTTGCTTTCGTCAATAGATATGACCGCATCAAGCATATCAACATTTGGGTCAAGAGCCTTGCGAATATCAAGATAGTAGTAACGTTTAAGATTCTTACCTCTGTTTGCTTGTGAGCAAGTCTGTACGGCATTTTGGCTGTGAAAGACTTGGAACAATGTCGTAAGTCTCTGCTGTCCATCAAGCACGAGATAGTCCGGAGAACTAAGATTTGGTTCTGTTACACCTGTAAACTTTCGATATGTGAAACGAACCTGGCTACCACCAGTTTCAAGGAACATCGCTGCTCCCATAGGATAGCCAGATGCGATTGATTCTATAAGTTTACATATCTTCTCATTATCCCAGACCCACGAACGTTGAAAGTCCGGCAATTGGATCTTGCCACAACCAACCATATATAGCAGTTGTGATAGGTCTGTATCATTAGAACGTACTACCATTTTACCAAAGGTCTCTTAGTGTTTTTGCACAGTTGATTGCATCATCAGCCATATTGAATGTTGCTGTTGCTATGACTGCATCGATGCTTTTTCCTTCTCTTTTGAATTTGAGGACTTCTTTTTTGAGAATTTGCTTATCTTCCTCTGTCAACTTGTAGTCTTTGTTGGCTTTGATGATTTCGGATATCTTTGGGTTGTCAAAGATGTTGCCATCAGGCGTGATGAATAAATCTTCCTCGGGAATGTCTTCAATGGCGAGTTCTCCATTGTCAATCTTTTGGTATTGTTCTGCTCCGGCAGAAATGATTTCTGCTATCTGTTTAACACAGGTGTTGTCCTTTGTGCAAGACGACATAAACAAAATTATTGCCGTCAGTGCGAATGTGAATAAATTCTTCATAATCGTTATTATTCGGTTAGTAAATCATCATACATACATTCGTGGCGGCACAAAGTAAGCGTGGACAACACATACACTTCCGAGGTATCGCCAAACACCTGTCTTACACGTACGAGTTAGCCCACGCTTATAGCGCAGACGCTAACCGTATGCTTGTGTAAGACCTTGTTTGAAATTGGCGATTTCGGAAGTAGCCTACAAGCTAACGCTATGTCTGTTGTCGCACTCTCTGCAAACGCAGAAAATGCCGACGAATATTTTTCTGCCGCAAAGTTACGAAAATTGTCTGATCTGCAGATATGTTACCCCTAATAATTTTGCATATCAGATAATGATTATAATGATTATAAATTTTGTCATTCAAAAAATAATTCGTAAATTTGCAATACAAAATAATATCAAAGGAAAATGAGAATATTCACAGAGAAGCCACTGAAAGAATATGCAGACCGACACCCAGAAGCAAAAACAGCCATTCAGGACTGGGTTAGGAAAGTTAATGAAAGCAAGTGGCAGACATTTGCCGATATAAAAAGAACATTCAACTCCGTTGATTATGTTGGTAATCAACATTACGTTTTCAATATCAAAGGAAACGATTACAGATTGGTAGTTGTTGTTCAATTTAGACCGCAATTTGTATATATACGTTTTATCGGCACTCACGCTGAATATGATAGAATAGATTGTTCCACCATTTAATTTGATTGATATGACAAAGATTGAAAATGAAAACCAGTACAATTGGGCTGTAGCAAAGGTGGAGAAACTTCTCCCTCTTGTAACTGAAGAAACTCCAGAAACTGACCCGAAATACATCGAGTTGGTTCTTCTTTCAAATCTCGTTGCCGATTACTCTGACGAACATTATTCCGTTGGAGAGCCATCGCTTATAGATGTGATGAAACTCCGAATGTATGAAATGGGACTGACACAAGTATCTCTTGCCAAACTGCTTGGTGTTAGCCCGTCAAGGATATGCGATTATCTTTCAGGCAAGAGTGAGCCTACAATGAAAGTCGGTAGAGAGATTAGTAGGAAGTTGAATATCTCACCATCCATTGTCCTTGGTGTATGAAAGTTTACACGCAAGAGGAAGTGTTAGACTTAACACTGGGGAAGAAAGGAACGCCTTTGCGTAATGAGTACGAAGCAAAGGTTAAGAAATACCTAACGAGACTTACAAAACGCAAGATAAAACGTGAGGAACAATACAAGTCTGCTCTCAAACGAGTTGAAGAGTTAATGCTCAAATTGCCAGAAGGCACTCCAGAAAACGACTCTGCTAAGAAAGAACTGACCATGCTTGGCAACTTGGTCGCTGACTACGAGGAAAAACATTACCCCATTGATGATTAGTCAGTGATTGGTTTTGAATGAGAATAAAGGCGCATCAGTTAGGTGCGTCTTTTTTTTGTTTTCGGTATAATCACAAGAATGATTTTATATAATCACAATTTGCATAAATGATAATTAATTGCTAATTTTGCGGTATAGAGTTTTAAGTATGAATGATATACCCAAAAGAATATTAGTTATCGCCCCACACGCTGATGATGAAGTCCTTGGCTGCGGTGGCTACCTTCTGCATTGCAAGAAGCAAGGAGCAGAAATAGAACTTGTGATTGGAACCATTGGCGGTACAGATACAAGGCAAGACTATGCCACTCGGTTGAGTGAGTTCCATTCTGTATGCAGTAGGATTAATGCAAAAGGTACGATCTTATTTCAATGCAAAGATGCGGTTATGGATACAATACCGTCTTTTGAGATAACAAGTAGATTGGATAACATCATTGATAAGTTCAGACCTGACGAAGTATTCATCAATTATAGAAGCCTGCATCAAGACCACATCAAAATGTATGAATGTGCTCTTGCGTCTTGTCGGTTAAGAGAAGGCTATGCACCAAGACTGATTGCCCTGTATGAATATCCATTTGCGACAACACAAGTCGGTCCTATTGGTGGCGGATATATGTACCATGATATTTCGGACTGCATAGAAGACAAGGTGTCTTTGTTTGAAGAATACGCTACACAGATACGGAAGACACCATCTCCATTGAATAGAAACGGTATTATGGCATTGGCTCGCATTAGAGGTGTTGAGTGTGGGGTTGATTATGCCGAGAAGTTTTACGTTCAAAAGATTATGCAATGAACTATGTAGTATTTGAATCCGGAAGTCGTGCAGGTTTCTCTGCTGAAATGTTTTTCCGTATTTGGAAAAATCATCATAAGGGCAATGATGTAAAGTTAATTCTTTCTGACATCGATACACTTTTTGGCGAATTGCCCACCACACACCCAGATGTAGAACGGATGAATGATTGGCAGACTATTGCGAGACTGTCATTGAATGGCTATCGGGTATTCCCTGGCGATGAAATGACACGACAAGACTACCAAGTAGTACGAGACTTCGTTAAGAACGACTACTACGCATCGGTAGAGCAATGGTTCTACGATAAGTCAAGAGTGAATACACTTTTGACGTCTATCGTTGGCTCTGATTGTCCAATAAAAATTCCAAAAACATTTGACTTGAACAAAGTGTGCGTTAAGCCAAATACAATGTCAGCCGGCTCTCGCAACATTGAGTTTAATGACAATGCGTGTGTTTCAGAGAAGATAGATATACAGCACGAATATGTAGTTGATGTTCTTGAATGGAACGGAGAGTTCAACATCTTTGCTCGTGAAGTCATATTGCGACAGGGTTATGATAAGTTCATCAAGTTGTTAGATGAAAAGCATAAACTCGTATCTGCCGTGAAACGATTCTTACGATTGGTAAATCAAAAATTAAAGGCAAGCCTGTTCAAAGGAATATTCCACATACAAATTGCAGAAGACACAAATGGTGTTTTCTATTTCATAGAAGCATCAAAGCGTATTTCTGGAAGTTCTATTGTCAATGTTTACAATGGCTTTAATCCTTTTGATGTCTTGGAAAATACAACTCCATTCATTTGTGCTGCCAATCCGTTTTCGTATAACAAGTGGTATCGTTTTGAAGAAATGGTATCACGCCTTCCACTCGTATTATGATGAAGTATGATTATCTGATAGTAGGTGCAGGACTTGCTGGAGCATTGTACGCATACGACTTAACCAAGAAAGGCAAGAAATGTTTGGTGATTGAGAAGAAACCTCATATTGGCGGATTTTGCTACACTGAAAATCTACACGGCATAGAAGTCCACAAATTTGGTGCTCATATATTCCGTACAAATGACAAAAAAGTATGGGATTATGTAAATGAGATATGCGAGTTCGTCCCATTTGTAAATTCTCCTATAGCAAACCATCAAGGAGAATTGTACAATCTGCCATTCAATATGAACACGTTCTACCAGTTGTTTGGGGCTACAACTCCTGAAGAAGCAAGAAGGGCAATTGAAAACGATATTGTTCTCCCTCGGAATGGAAAATGTACGAATATGGAAGAAGTGGTACTCTCTCAATGTGGCAAGACCATTTACGAGAAACTCATAAAAGGTTATTCTGAAAAGCAATGGGGACGACCGTGCTCTGAACTGCCAGCAGATACAATGGCACACGTTCCGATAAGAATGACCTTTGACAATAATTATTACGATGTTGCATATCAAGGCATTCCAGTTTGCGGTTATACGAAGTTTATTGAAAAGATGATTGAATGTTGTGATTTGGAACTGCGCACAGATTTCACAGACAATATGAAGCATTGGAAAAGCATTGCCAATCACATCATCTACACTGGTAGAATTGATGAATACTATCAATATCGGTATGGTGAGTTGGAATACCGTTCTGTCAGATTTGAACATAAGTGGTTGCCTAATACCAACAACTACCAAGGGGTTGCTGTAATGAACTTCACTGATGTTGAGCCAAAGTACACACGGTGTATTGAGCATAAGCATTTTCTAAAAAGCCAATCAAATGTTAATGGAACAATAATATCCTTTGAATATCCGGCAATTCCAAATAGTGGTGTCGCTCCGATATACCCTGTAAGAGATAAGAAGAACTTAGCCCTATATGAACGATACAGACAGTTAGCCGATGCGGAACCACGTGTAACGTTCTTTGGGCAGTTAGCGGATTTCCGTTCATACAATATGAGCCATTTAATAGAGAAGTTTATATGAAACAAGAAGAAAAGCCAGAGAAAAGGATTGATGTTGTTACCAAGCCCGTATCAATTCTCAAAGACGAACTTGGCAACCCAAGAAAGATAACCAGAAAGAAAGCGTCCGAACTGCAAGAATCGCTTCAAAGCCTTGGCGATTTCGGCATTATCGTCATTGACGAGAACGACAACATCATATCGGGGCATCAGCGAGTAGATGCACTGCAAGCATTGTATGGCGATGAACACGAAGTATTGTGCAAGCAGTTAGTTGGTTATTCCAAGTCGGAATTAAAAGCTATAAATATTAAAGCAAATACGCATTCGGGTGAATGGGATTTGGATAAACTTGCTGAATGGACTGCCGACCTCCACGTTGATCTTGGACTTGACTTACCAAACTCGTTAGACCCTCACGAAGATGTCAAGATAAAAGATATGGAACTCATACCATACGAGAAGTACGACTATGTAATGATTGTCTGTCGCAGTGAAGTTGATTATTTGAATTTGGTTCAGGCTCTTGGCATAGATGGAAAGAAAGTTGTCGTATGCAAAACCAAAACAGGAGAACGAAAAATCAAGGCTCGTGCAATTTGGTATGACCAGATGCAGGCAAACATAATCCCCAAAAACGAAAAGTGATGAAATCTGTTAATGTGCTGCTTACTTGCTCCTCGCTTCATGCAGTAGGCATAATCGATTGTCTTAAAAACAATTCGGATAACGTACCGGTCAAAGTGTTTGTTACAAACTGCAATGTTGCAGACTTGCCACCAAAGAAATGCTGTGATGGTACTTTTGTAGTCCCCAAGATAAACGATGATGACTACATTCCTTATCTCATGCAGCTATGTCGTATCAATGCCATTGACATCATCTTTCCTACATCGTCTTTGGAACTTGAACTGATGGCACGCTACAAAGATGTGTTTGAGAACAATGGGGTAAAAGTATCAGTCTCTTCATTAGACGCTGTTATGGTTGCAGGAGATAAGATTAAAACGTGGCAACGCTTTGGACAATATATACCACAGCAAACCATAGCAATGAATGCTCTCGATGTGTTGGAATTTTCACACAAAGTACCGAGCATCTGTTGCAAGCCTGTCAGCCTATGTGGAGGGAAAGGGTTTGCTGTTGTAGATGAGGAGAAATGCACTGATGTTTCATTGTTTCACGGATATGGAAAGAAACATTATATCTCCTTATGGCAACTATGCAAAGCCGTAGAGAAGTATCAGCAACCAATGATACTACAAGAGTATCAGATCGGTATGGACTTCTCTATTTTAGCACTTGCCGTCAATGGGAAACTTTCGCATTGTTGCGGAAACTATGCCACAAAACTTGAATTTGGCTCCACAGTAGAGGGTGAAATCGGTATGCACCCATACGCAAAGAAGATTGCTCAAAAAGTTATTGAAGAACTGAATATAGACGGCATTGTAGGCTTTGATTTCATTCTCTTGTCTGATGGCAGTACCAAGTTGCTTGACATAAACCTGCGAGTTACCGCTTCCGCCCAGTTCTATGCCAAAGCTGGCTGTAATATACCGTGGTTAAGATGTAAGCAGTTGCTTGGTTATGACATAAGCAAAGAACGAGTTTCCGTTGATTATGGATTGAATATGGTTAAGTATTTTGATGCACGTTATTTCCACAATTGATATGAGAGATTTCACTGTTCTGATGACTTCTTGTTCTCCTCGCAAGACTGGTATAATACATTGCATCAAAGATAATGAGGATGGCGTGAATGTTACGATATACTGCACTAACTGCCGTGAAGACGAATTGCTACCGTCATCTGTATGTGATAAAGCATTTGTCGCCCCTTGCAATGACTCCCCTGATTACATAAATCATCTTCTTGCTTTGTGTGCTATCTACCACGTTGATATTGTCATTCCTCGGCTGTCAAGTGAACTTGAAGTGCTGGCATCAAACAGAAAGAGATTTGAAGATATTGGAGTAAAGGTAAGCGTTACCGATTTGGACGGATTGATTGTAGCAAACGACAAATCAGGACTTTATGCGCGGTATTCATACCTGATGCCAAAGCAAGTCGTTGGTTGTAATTCCAATGCGGTGTTGGAGTTTGCTAAAGCATTCCCGAAGTTTTGTTGCAAGTTGCCACATTCATCAGGAGCAGCAGGCTTTGCCATTGTTGATGACAAACTATGTGATAAGGTTGATTTGTTCCACGCATACGGATATAAGCATTATATCTCCATTCAACACCTTTGCCGTATTGTTGATATCCAACATCTAAACTACATCTTACAAGAATACGTAGATGGATATGACTATACTGTGAGTTTGATTGCAGACCACGGAAAGATTACGCACATTGCAGGATACGTAGGTTATGAAATGGAGTTCTCGTGTATTATGTATGGGGAGATAAAAGACAATGAGCAAGCCTTTGAAATTTCCAAATTCATCGTTGCAGACTTAAACCTGTCCGGCAATATCGGTATTGACTTTATTCTGAAGCCAGACGGCGGTGTCGTTTTGCTTGAAATTAATCCAAGACTGAACGCATCACTCCCATTTGTAGCCAAAGCAGGTTGTAATATGCCATATTTGAATTGTAAGAGATTATTGGGATATGATATTAGCCAAGACGGAAAGAATATTGTCAAAGGTCTAAAAATGAGAAAGCGTTATGCAACAGAATATTTCGTTTAATATCTATGTAATGTCGTATAGGCGCTCTGATGCCATATTGACGAAACATCTGTTTCACCATTGCACATACGTTGTGCGAGAGTCGGAAGCTGAAGCATACAAGAACGCAGGCATTGATGAAATGCTTGTTATACCAAATGGTGCAACACTGAAATGCGGTGCAGAGGTAAACGACTTTGTTACTACGTTCTACTGGTTAATTGAAAATACGCCAGAGGACGTTATCGCCATTCTTGATGATGACCTCAAATCGTACAAGTATCGCAGAGATATAGCCATTGATATTTACGAAGAGTTGGAGAATCCCAAAGATGTTGTAGAAGACGAACTGCTACGCTTGGCTCAATTGTTGGTGGACTTGGATCTTGGCTTCTTGTTTACGCAGCCAGCGTATCAGTTGTACAATTACACACAAGAATTTTGCTTTAAGGGAATGACTGGCTCTACTCGAATCATCAGCAAATCTGCTTGGAAGTGTAAGTATGTTCCCGGAGACGAAGCGATGTCAGACATTGATATGGTTTATCAGGAACTCTTGATGAACCGTATCGTTCTTCAACCACGATATTTCCACGGAGTAACACCGCCAACTCTCTTAACGAAAGGTGGCACAGAAGACTCATCTTCTTCGGAAAAGTTATTCCGTATCGCTATGAAAAACAAATGGGGACGATACTATGATTTTGACTTCAAAAAGAATCAGACAAAAATAAATGTAAAACGATGATAGATGGTTGATTTTCAAGATGTTACATTTGTATAACTTATTAATTATGAGTAACTTTGCTTATGAAATATACATCTAAAGAATATGTCAAATATGTTGTTTACACACAATGGCCATAATATGTTCGACATATCCTCACTTATTCAAAAAGCATTGAGACGTGGGGATATGGAGTTTGCTTGTTATGCCGCACACGAAATGATGTGGAAGTACCGTCCATATCTATGGACACGATTATTTATCACATCTGCTGAAGATTGCTATGACCCTGTGTCAGGCAGAATCCTATATCTTCGCAAGAAAGATATGGAAGTAAAGGACACACAAGATACCCGATACTTGTCAGAGGCGGTCAATCTTCTTGTCAGAACGAGGAAGAACCGTGATGCAGACTTCTTTGCCTGCAATTATGTTTGCTCAAAAGACAAGCGTGATTTTCCAATGGGAACTACCCAACTTGTAACCAGACACGGGCACGACTTACGAGAAATGACTATTGCTTTGAAGAATGCTGTATTCAATCTTGATGATGAGAATGTCGGCTACATCTGCTGTGAGATATGGTGTTGGTACAAACGCCTATTTTGGGTTGTGGCGAAAGATATTGCCAAAGAGTTAGGTTCAGGATTATTGGTAAGGGAGATAAAAGCCCTTATGGAGATAGATATGACAATGAATGCCAAGAATAGTACGTGGATATATATGTGCAAGGCAATCGTTCTGTTTTTCCACTGCGTTGAGTTCGGCTCTTGTGATATCTTTTCTTATCCCGATATGAGTGTTATTTATGATGTTATGAAATTTAGCACACCACGAAATCTTCCGGAATACACCTATGACTTCCACACACGTAAAGGAAAGGCTATGGGAAAGACTCCGGCAGATTTCAGAATTTCAGAACAAGTTTCTCTTAAACCACACATTCCAGGATTGTATGATGAAAGGAAATGGGAAAACTCAATCAAATGGAATGCAGAGGGACGAGACGAGGACTATAACACACCAAAACTTCCAAAGAAAACGCTTGAAGAAGTCAATAACGGAATGTTTCCAAGCTCTTTGTTTGATTTGATATGAAGATAGAAGAAATCATAACGCCGGCCTACATCTATGATGTTGAAACCTTTCGCATCAACGCAGAAGATATAATATCCATTGTACGCTCGCATTATCCGAACTTCAGGCTTGCATATAGCTATAAGACAAACTACTTTCGTCCATTCATAGATGAAGCCAAAAGACTTGGTCTGTATTCAGAAATAGTATCACCACAAGAGTTCTATATGACAATGGAGTTTCGGGAACCAAATCAAAACATCATTTACAATGGCGTTATTGATGATTTTCATAACAAGTGGCTCATCGCACATAAAGGCGGAATAGTCAATATTGAGAATATGCCGGAAATGATGAAGTTTGTTGATTACACAAACTCCACTAAAGAAACAATGGAAATCGGTATTCGTGTAAACATTGACTTGGAGAATGGCTTGACCTCACGTTTCGGATTTGATGTTGATGGTCAAGATTTTGAATGGCTGTGTAATTCTCACAATCACTCCTATCTCAATTTCAAATGTGTTCATTTTCAGTTTGGTGGTTCTGCCGGTGGATTGCGAACTCCAGAAGTATTCAGAAAGAGAGTACGAAAGTGCGTGGAAATCGCTCGCTTGCTGAATGCAAAGATTGTGGATATTGGCGGTAATATAATCGGTCGTTTAGGCGCAGAGTATGTCAGTCAATTTCCAAACACCGCTCCAACTATGGAAGATGTTTGTAATGCAATAGGGGAAGAAATGGCTGCAGTCTGCCCACAAGGTGATATTGAACTGATTGCAGAATGTGGCTCTGCTCTTGCTACAAATGCAATGCACCTACTAACAACCATTACCAACATCAATATTGTCCGAGGTAAAACTTTCATCACTTGCGATTGTCGTAAGTCTGATGTTGGGTGGAGTGCCAATAGATATGACCCAAGCAACATCTATTTTGGCAAATCAGACCTACCTGTTAAAGAAGCCGTTGTCTGTGGGTGTGAATGCCGTGAAGAAGACATCTTGATACGCAAATATGCAGGTTCGGCATCAGTAGGTGGCAAATTGCTAATCAAGAATATCGGGGCGTATTCGTATAGTGTCAGGAACAACTTCATCACTCCTGGCTGTCAGAATGTGATAGACATCAAGAAAGTGGACTTTTGATATTAGATAAATTTGGTGGGATAAAGCTGTATCGTATTTTCGGTGTAGCCTTATTCTATATATTGCTCAAATGATAACGGGATTTAGTTGTATTGCTTTGAAAATCTGAAAATTAAAGTCTAAATTCGCAAAATATCTGCTCAAAAATTTGGTGGTATCGAAAATAATACCTATATTTGTATATATAAAATAAACACCATGCCAACAATATTTGAATTATTCGCATTTAAGTTTGGTTTCTATGCCAACGATCATCTTCCAATCCACGTACATGTTACCAAGGGAGATGCCGAAGCACGGATAGTATTGGAACCAGAGGTTAAGCTCGCTTGGAATAGAGGGTTTAAGCCACAAGAGCTAAAGAAGATTATGACTATCACGGAAACTTTCTCTGATGAATTGAAGCAGGCATGGATTGATTTCTTCCAAAAGTAATGACGATTATGATTGACAGTAACATTATGGAACCTGAGGTTCCTACCAAGACAATTGAAATGGTGTGGTTTGGCAATAGCCGCATTTACATCAAGACCAATGACGGAATGGAATATAGCCAACCGTTAGAGGTGTTCCCGACACTTATGTATTCTACTCCAGAACAGAGGTCTAAGTACAAAATCAATAAATGGGGGGATGCAATACGTTGGCCAGAAATAGACGAGGATATACATATCTCCAGTTTCTTTGAGCACGAGACGGTAAACTACGACAACGATGTGAACAAACTATTCACTCGCTTTCCGTGGCTTGACTTAAAGGCCTTTGCTGAATATTTAGGTATGCACTGGACCAAACTTGCTCGCTTTCGTTTTGGTGTATGGACTCCAACACCTGAAACCCTTGCGAAGATTAAGAATGGTATTAAAGCTATAGGTAAAGAAATGTCTTCTGCTGCATTATGAATAATGCTAATACGACAACGCTGACTCCCTTACAGAAGTTCTTCTCTGCTCATAAAGAGATTAAGGTATCAGAATTTGCAAAGATGATAGGCATAGATGCAACGCTATTACGCAACTACATCAATGGTTATAAGAAACCATCAAGAGAAAGGGAGAAAGAAATACTTTCAGGTATCCACAATCTTGCTGCCCAATATGCGGCGGAAACATTTTAACGGATAAAATTTTTGTCGGTAAAGCCATAAGAAGTTTTTCACATACTTTTTAATGTAAGGTAGCCATTTGATTCAATGGCTACTTTTTTGTACCCAGTTTTTTATCTATCTTTTGATTAAAAAATATGTAACTGGCTGTAAATTAATTGATTAAAATTTTGACAACTCATTTATTATTGGTAACTTTGAATATCAAAAATAACAATCAATTAAACGAAAAAGATATGACTGAAGTAACATTGAAACTCAAAGACATTGCAGAAGCATTAGTGGTTTCGTATGAATTCAACTCTGAAGCAGAACAACGCCAAACAGTTACTGCCTATAAAATGATACTTGGCGAAGAGGTTTATTCAGAAGTCTGCAAACTCGCTCACGCAATCCTTGATGCCAAGAACAAGAAATAAGTCTGCTTATATGCAAATAAGAAAAGTCACACTAAACCACGAAAGATATGAGTATTAAACTATCGGCTTCAACTGATAAAGCCAAAATGCCAACTCCGGCACAAAACTATGCGTCTCGATGTATCAACGCACTTGGAGAATTAATCAACAATCCACAAAGCCACGACTGGCAAGATGAGGTTTATATGTTGATAACGGAAAGACCGCAGACACTGAAATGTGCGTTGTCGGCTTACCTGTATAAATCACAAATGGCAAGATTACAAAGACGAAATTAGTATGAAAGTGCATCTGTTATATTCAGGAGATACGTGGTTAAGCAAGTCAAGCCTTACATTGCTTGCAGTTTGCTCCACTAAGACAGTCGCAATATCGCTTGCTTCTGAACACGCAAAAGGAGGTGATGAACCATTGTCCGATTACGATTTAAGTATGTTGGAGAGATACGGTCAAACTTACGATAAGGACAATAACTATCTCGTATGTGAAACCGATATGGACACATTGGACTAAATCCCCTAAATTGCTCAAATGATAACGAATAAAATCTGCGTATTCCATTGAAAACAAAACGTTTATCATTTTGTAAATTCAATCATTCTGAGTAACTTAGAACTATCAAAATTAATCATATAGCAAATAAGATTTACAACTAAAACTGAAAGAAAATGGATAAGACCATTGTAAAAGCGCTATTCAAGGAAATAGTATGCAAGGATCCTGTTAGACCAAGTTTGATGGGCGTACACTTTGAAGAAAGTCGTTGCTATGCAACAGATACACACATCTTGGTTGTGTATAACGAATCAGACCCTCGCTTTGTCGGTAAAACCCTCTCAATCGACGGAAAGGAGATAGAAGGGAAATACCCCAATGTTGATAGAGTTATTCCCAAAGACTTGTCAAACTTGTTTAGAGGAGACCTCGGACAACTCTACCGTGCTTGTTGCTGGTGGTGCAAGCAAGGCGACAGCCACAAAGATGACCAAATCGTTATAGACGGACACCAGTATGTGATAAGCACGCTTAGGCGAATGCTGTCAATGTTTGCCATCACTTCCGAACTCAGAACTGCAAAGTTATATCTGAACGCAGCAGAGGGCGCAAATAAGCCAGCTGTGGTAATCAGTGATACATTCACAAGCATTCAGATGCCGTGCAACAATAGTCCGGAAGAAAAGGTTGATGATGTACGCAGTTATGAAGAATATGTAGTCATATCCTACGCAAACTTCATCAACACCTATGCAATAGAGAGTACCAAACCCAAAGAGGTAAAGCCATCATCGTTTGATTGGCTGTGATGTTGAATATTAAACTAAAAGTATATGCACCAAGTAAGAGACATTAAGCTCGCAGAAATCACAACGAGCGCACTGAACCCAAGAAAAACTTTTGACCAAACCGAAATTGAGGAATTGGCTCAAAGTATCAAAGAAAACGGCTTGATTAACGCAATCACGCTTCGCAAGATAAAAGGTGATGATGGAATTAAGTATGAAGTTGTCTGCGGTGAAAGACGTTATCGAGCAGTACAATTCCTCGGTCTTGAAACAATTCAAGCCGTGGTGAAAGAACTTGACGACAAGCAGGCATTCGCTTGTATGGTCATTGAGAACTTGCAACGTAAAGATATTGATCCACTTGAAGAAGCGTCCGCCATTCGCTATCTGTATAAAGAAAGTGAAGTACCAGTAAAAGAAATAGCAAAAATCATCGGTAAGAGTATGAGTTTTGTCGTTGGGCGTATTCAGTTGAACAACATCATAGAAGAGTTCGTTAAGTTGCTCCGTGAGAATACTCTTAACCTTACACATCTTACAGAAATTGCCAAACTCACTAAAGAGCAACAGCACACGTTATTTGAAAGTTGTTTTCAACCTGCAAACATTGAGCGTTGGAACTTCAAGACGCTAAGTGTTGAAAAAGTCAAGGAATGGATTGATGAACACGTTATGTGCCACATCACTACCGCAAAGTTTGACCCTGCTGACGAAACCTACATTTCGTGCAAGTCTTGCATTGGCTGTAAGTTTAACACGGCATCACGACCAATGTTCAAAGACAATGACAATCCTCGCTGTATGAAGCAGGAGCTGTTCCGGGCTAAAAACCAAGAAGCGATATTCCGCAAGGCCAAGGAATTCGGATTTCCTGTCGTATATTCAGGAAGCGCAGAAGATAACAAGTACATCGTCCAAGCAGCACAAGCCTACCAGTTGTTCCCACAGCCACTCGGAACACGAGAATATCTGATAGAACCCACGCCACCGTCTGATGACTGTGATGTCAATGATAAGCGTTATCAAAAACGCCTTGCCAACTACGAAAGAGTTAAGGCTGTGTTTGAGGATAATATCAATGCAGGTCTTGTAATCAAGGTCTTTGAGGTTAGTTTCAATGGCATCTTATCAGGAGAAGTCAAGTATCTGTTCAACTTGAAAGCCGATGAAATCGGACAAGTGGAACAAAGCGATACTGTAAAGGCGGAGCAGTTGTCTATGTATAAGAAAGAACTACGGGCAGCAGATGAAGCCAAGCAAGTTGAACGTGTAGAACGCCAAAGAGCCTTTATGGAAACTGCGACCTACGCTGACAATAAGACTACTCTCGATACCACTGAAGAAAACATCTTCCTTGCCCTACTTGTCAGCAGACTGTCGCAAGAGTTCCGCAAATCTATCGGAATGGACTACGAAAGTGCGGTAGATATAAGTACTGCATTTCCGAAACTGATGCAGCACAAAGACTCGATAATGCGAGAGTTTATCAGAATGATGCTTTCAGACAAGTCTGTTGGTTATTCATCGGGATTTGCATCATTGCTTGACATAGCACTGAACCACTCGTATGAATCTGATGTGGCTGAAATAGACCGTAAGTTGGCTGATGACTACAAACAGAAATGCAAGGACTACGAACAACGAATAGCCGAACTTGAAAAAGAGTTACAGGCGAAGAATGCTGTCCCAGAAGAAGTGGCACAAGCATAGAGATTAGTTCTCCGATAATGTTAATCCCGAAAGTATCGCAATGATTTCTTTCGGGATTTTTATTACGAAATTTTATGTAACTATCTGATATTTAACTGTTTAATGTTTTGTCAATCAAAATATTATTGGTAACTTTAGGTATTCAAAACAACAATTAAATTAAACGAAAAAGATGAAAAGGCAGTATGAAATTATGTTGATTAATATGGACGACAAGGCTACCAACTCGCTTAGTGGAGATACCATTGATATACGATATACTAAGCACTCTGCACATAAGTCCTTGGAGAATATTCTGAAAAGAATTATCTGCAAAAAAGAAGATGTGAATAGTAACGTGTTCTATTTGGCAATCTTAGAATATACGGATGAAGATAACACTGGTGATTTCGTTTATGAAGCAGGTTTGAACTATGACTACTTCGCACCTTGCTATTCAAGGTTAAATGACGAACACGAATGGAAAAAGATATGCTAAATATAGCGAACAGAAGTCTGTTTATATGCAAATAAGAAATTAATTCCAAACCCACGAAAAAGATGAAAGTTAATAAATCAAAGTTATTCAAGGTTGCCCACGCAATCATTCGCAAAGGTCAAGCATCCACTTTATCTGACGCACTCAAAGCCGCATGGAAGGCTATTAAAATCTACACTCAAATGCTTTCAAGCATAGTAGTTTTCACGTTCCGTAAATCTAATGGTGAAATCAGAAAAGCGATAGGTACACTCCACAACTTAAATTATCAAGCAAAGGGAACTTCAAACGCTCATTCCAAGAACGAAGATGTTATCTGTTTCTGGGATTGCGAAAAGAACGCTTTCCGCTCATTCAAAGCATCAACCCTTATCTAAGATATGAAACCTACCGAAGAACAGGTTCAAGCAATCATTGCCGACACCGCCAACAAACTGCAAGCCATCATTGAAGACCCTTGTGGTGGCGATTACTCAAACTTTGAGTGCTATGAAGATGAACTTGGGCATAGCTATGACCATGGCACTCACTACACTGATGGCGAGATTGAGGAAATATGTTGTGATGGTCTGCCAGGCATAAATTCCAATGATGCCGACATATACATTCTCGCCAAGTATGATGCCAATATTTCATTTCACGATGACTACGATCCCGGAGACTATTGGACACCACCATCAGGTGGCATTGAGATAGACGAAGTAGAAGTCGCCATTTCAAGTATGGAGTTTGATGTTTCTGTTTATAACTCTGCCACGGACGAGTATGAGGAGATTGAGTTCTCACCAAAACTGATTGAACTTATCATAGACAAAGTTCACGAAAGATGCGGAATAAAAAGTGCAGCATAGGTGATGTGCAACATTAGTTATCATAACCTATTATCTACAACGCAACGCACTAAAAATCAGAGGTACATAGTCATATCATTTCAGAGGTGAACAATACCATAAAAAGCGGAACGTATGCGTCTGTAATATTTGTTAAATCAAAACTATCTATCTATTAGATCTTGGCTGTTATAAATATTTGATGTAAATTTACAGCGTGTTAATCATATAATTATGACGAGAATACCTCCCAAAAAACTGACACTAAGAGCCTTTAGAATTGAGAACCCTGATTTAACAAATCCTCATTCAGGCATCTTGGGATTATTGCAACAAGTGCTTACAACAGAATCCACTGCTGCTTGTCGTCGTATGCCACTTAATGCAGAAGACCCAGATAGGGACTTATTGGCAAATTTCGCATGGGCAACAAATAACACTTATATGTTTGGCATGATGTTGCGAATTATACCAGCAGACAATGGTGGTGTATTAGATGAATCATTGTTCGAGAGACCGACCATCACAATGGCAGATGTTAATGCTGGCAACGCAGAACAAAGCCAATACAAAGACCATTTTTATTTTGCAATTAACAACAACTACGTTGTCACGAGTTTATCTGGCAATCTCAATATAGACCGATTACAGACATATATTAATTGGCTTCTTAGAGAAGTTAGAGGAGAACGTTTATTCCAGTTCACCGAACTAACGAAAATGCCAGAGGGAGTACAGTACAATCAAATATCAGACATTCAATTTGTTGGAGGTGGCAACACCATTTCTGCAGCCCCTACACAAAATGAATCTTCTATAATTTCGACATCATTAGGAAATATCACAAATGAGATATTGGAGAAATTGTTCGGTCAAGATACAGAGAATCTTGAAAGAATACGTTCAAACCAACTTGTAGAAGCTCGTTTGTTTATTAAGTTGAAGCGCAAGCCACGAGAAATGGCACAAGATGAGTTTCAAAGAGTTATGGGAGCTATCGCTACCAATATCACTAATGACAGTGGTATTGTTGTGCGGACAAAAGACGGAAACAAATACACAGGAGCAGAAATAAAGATTAAGAAGCCTGTATCTATTGAATGTGTTGAGTCTAACCGCATCGTAGAAGAACAATTGAAACAAGAAATGGAATTATTCCTAAATGAGATAAGAGACCAACAAAATGATTAGTATGCTAATCCGAATGACAGTTGCAATAATTGTAGCGTTACTACTTTCTATTGCTGGTGTACAAGGCAATAACATTGTCTTGCAGACCTTGTTTACTGTCTTAGGTATAGTGTTCTCAATCTCAATGAGCCTATTGGTGTCTTTTAACCTCTCAAAGATTCTCAATAAAAAGATGCGCAAAGCGTTCAGATTTGCTATTGAGAAAACTCGCAACGCCCTCATAAAAGACTTTCTTATTTCAACGGCAATAATGATAACTGCGCTAATCTGGAATGATGATTACATTCGTATTAAACTCTCTTTTGTTATTGTTGATATAATGCTAATTGCAGTTTCGTTAGTAGCAGTTTCGTTGTTGTTTGAAATCTATAATTTCCGGAAAATACACAAACTACACACAGACATAGAAGACGCCGTTATTGATGAGGAAATAAAAAAGTTAAAATGACGGCCTTGCTTTAACAACATATTTAATTTACCACAAGATGAGTGATTGGCATTTTCGCCTTTCACTCATTTTTATTTTATCTATTGGTGAACCTTGCAGTTCAGCTACTTTGCCCTATAAATTAATCTGTTACGCTTGGTTACTCGTAACTTTGCAATATAACAAGATTATATACACTCGCTATGGCAACCCTCAAAATTTTCAATGACATTGTTGGAGAAGATGAAAAGATTCAACTCCAAATGTGGGAAGGCATTGATGGTGTATGCTTCAAGGACATTGACGAGTTTATTTCTGCAATGGATAAGAACGACAATGAAATTGATATTCGCATACATTGTCGTGGAGGAGATTGCATTGAGGGTTGGGCGATATACGACAAGTTGCGCCGCTCAAAGAAAACAATCTCCTGTACTGTCGAGGGAGAGTGTTCCTCAATGGCAACCATAATTCTGCTTGCCGCTCCACTTGAAAGACGATTCGCTTACAAGAACGCACATTTCTGTATTCACAACCCTGCGCTTGGCTGTCCGGAAATCGATTATGCAGTACGCCTTACGGCTGATGCTCTTGACAAGAACATTGACCAACTCAAAATTCAAGCACAAGCACTGCGTGAAGAACAACAGAAGATACTCGGTTTGTACGTTCAACGCACAAATGCTTCTCGTTCCGAACTGCAAGCATTGATGGATAAAGACACCTACATCACAAGTGATCGGGCTATGGAACTCGGTTTTATCAGCAAGACCTTGTCGCCACTTACCGCATCAAAAACTCGAACTTTTAATATTTCAAAAACAACAATTATGAACAAAAAACAAGTAACTGTTGAGAAGTCTCTTTTGAAGCGACTTCTCGCCAAGGCTGGTGTTAAACGTATCACTGACCTTTCTATGCGTGCTCAGGTTGTTACTGCAGCAGACGGCACTGAACTTACTGTTGAACGAGAAGATGGCGACCCGCAAGTTGGTGATGCTGCTTCTCCTGACGGCAACTATGTCCTTGAAGATGGAACTGAAATCATCGTTGAAGACGGAGTTATCACCTCAATCATCGCTCCAGACGGTACAGTAACCGATGAGGGTATGGATGAGGAAGAGCTCGTGGAAAAGGTTGAAGAACTTGAAACCGAGAACGAAGAACTCACGGAAGAAAACGAGGAACTCAAAGAGGAGCTTGAAGCCCTCAAACGTGGTGGCGCTCGTGTTCTCTCTGCTGATGAAAAAGTAATCCTTGCAAAAGTAAGCAAGGCTGGCGGTCGCAAGTGGCTTGAACGTGTGCTCGATTCCAAGTCCACGTACACTTCGCAGAATCGTCGCTTTGTAGAGGGCGGTCGCCGTGGTGCCGGAGAATCTTCTACACAAGCACGTATCCGTGAGCAACGTGCTGCCGCTGATGCAAAACGTGCCGCTCGCCGCAAGTAAACCATTTCTTCAACTCTAAAAGAATTTTGAACTATGAATTTTAATCAGTTTACCGTTGATAATGGTGCGCTAAGGGACTTGGGCGAACTCCTTTTCCTCACCGTTTTCAATGACCCTGACATCGAACTCGTGATGACTCAACAGACTGGCATCTTCAATGGTCAGAAACTTGGGTACATTGACGATATGGGCGATGTCGGTAAGAACCAGTCCGGTTGTAACCCAACCTACGACAATGTCAATGTAAACGGCATTGAGAAGACTTGGGAACTCGGTCCTTGGCAAATCCCATTGAAGATGTGCTACACCGAGTTGGAAAATACTCTCGCCAAGTATGGTCTTGATTGGGGTACGAATGTACACAACCTTACCGACACTCCGTATTGGAATGAAATACTCATTCCTCTCCTTCAGCGTGCTATGACTGATATGTATTGGCGTATTGTATTCTTCGGAGACAAAGATGCCAAGAACATCGCAAGTAGCGGTTTAATTACTGCTGGTGTGGATCCTGCATTGTTCACAATGTGTGATGGTTTGTTCAAGCGTTTCAAGGCAATCACTGCTGCAAATGCTCACCAACTCACAACCATTGCCGCCAACACTGCAAAAGATTCAGAAACTTCAAAAGTTACTTATCAGTCGCAGAAAGATGCTATCCGTCAAGAAGGCGTTGCTGTCGGTATCGTTGATGAACTTTTGTCTGATGCAGACTCTCGTATCTTTGACAAAGATGACCATATCATTATGATGACGAACTCTCTTTTCAAGGCATTACGCAACGATGTCAAGCGTCTGCACAATCTTCAACTGACCGTAGAACAAGTAACCGGTGGCATTCAGATGTCGCAGTATGATGGTCATAACATCGTGGTGCTTGACATTTGGGATAGAATGATTAAGAAGTACGAAGACAACGGCACTTCTCTCAACTGCCCTCACCGTGCTATCCTCACATCACCTCAAAACATCTTTGCAGGAACAACCGCAAAAGATGCTATCAGTGATGTAAGTGTAACATTCGATGATGTTACTCGTCTGAACCACATTTTTGCTCAATCTAACATCGGTACGCTTGTAGGAGAAGACGCTCTCGTACAATGTGCATTCTAAAGAAAGGATAAGTTATGGCTTCAACTGGTTGCGATTACAAATTGGCAGCAGATATGGTCGCTGATTGCGACAATGCTTCTGTCGGCGGATTGAGGAACTATGGCTACATTATGAATTATGATGACATAGACTTCGATTCTTGTTCTCGTGCCGAAGACAACCGCTTTATCCTCTCCACACTTGTATTAAAGACTGGCAAAAAGGGCTATCGTATGTATGTACCTGGGAAGACACCTTTCACGGGTACAAACACTGCGATTGCAGACGGTACTTATCGAAAGAAATTTACCAAGACTGTCAATGTCGTAATACTTGACAATGGTCCTGATGTCATTCGAGACATCATTGACCCTCTCGCCAATGGAAAATTCGTAGTTGTACTTGAAAACAAGTTTGCCGGAAAAGATGGCAAGAACACGTTCCAAGTTTACGGCTTTGAGCAAGGTTTGTCAGCCACAGCTCTTGCCGACGACAAATACTCCGAAGAAACCGATGGCGGTTGGTCTTCGACCCTTGAAGAAAGCGGTGCTCCGTCTCCTGCACTTTATTTGTTCAAAGAAGATGTTGCTACTACCCGTACAGCACTTCAGTCCCTCGTTTCCGGTATCTAACTCTTGATTATGGATTACGATTCTACTATACATCGGTTAAGAGAAATGGAAAGCCGTTATCATAGCGGCTTTTCTTCTCTTGACCGTTCTTTCTTAGATAGTATGTACTATATGATTTTTGGCAAGGAGATAACCAATAAAGGGTGTAGTAATTGCTATCGAGATGCTTACATAGAAATTTATTCAAAACTCAAACGTGAACAGAAAATGCCAAAGAAATCTTCATATCAACTCAAAGCAGGAGCAGTGATTACATTCTTCGGTTCTTCGCAAGCATTCACTAACGCCAACCTTACCGATGAGGTTGCCGTTAAGTACTTGTCGCTATGTGAAGATAACGCTAAAATGTTCTCATATCTACCTGATGGCTGGGAAACGCAAGTTTCTGATTCCCAACAAAATTGCACAAACGATAACGTATCTGACAGTTCGGTGTCAAAAGTTGAAATGCTTGAAGCGCAGAACATTCAGTTGGCTGCTGAAAAAGATAGCCTGCTGACTGAACTTGCAGGAGCAAACCAATCTCTTGAACAGGCATACGCTGAACGTGATGCACTGATAGAGGAAGTGGCTAACCTGAAAGCAGAAATAGCAAAATTAAGTACTCCAAAGGCTACTCGTTCAAGGAAAGCCAAAGCCACAACAGAAGACTCTAATTCGGAAGTTCAAGACAGTACTGCGTCAGAGCAAGCCATTGACCTCCAATAACACAACAATATCCATTCTTGTAGATGAATGCCAATAACGTAATACGACCGCCTAAACGCATATCCTCAAATTATCTGATGAACCTTAACATTCAAAGTTATGGTTCGGATAACTTGTACCCACAACGAATGTATGACCTCATACAGAATAGTCCTACGGGAGCAGGGTGTGTAGATAGGTATCAGACATTCATTGAGGGGAATGGATTACGAAACACTGACTTTGCGGAATATGTGTGCAACCGCAAAGGAGAGACAATTGATGACGTTTTCCGTCTGATTGCACAAGATGTCGCATTGTATCGTGGCTTTGCGCTTCACGTCAATTACAATGCCGCAGCAGAGATTGTAGAATTGCAACACGTTCCATTCCAAGATTGCAGACTTGAAGAGGAAGACGAGAATGGACAGGTCCTCTATGTCAATGTTCACCCAGACTGGACTGGAGAAAGTACACGAAAAGGCAAGAAACTGACTGTAGATAAGAAATCCGTCAAGAAGATATATATGTTCAACCCCATTCAGAAAGTTGTAATGTCGCAGATTGAACACGAGGGTGGTATTGATATGTATTTAGGTCAGATATTATGGTTCAGCCTTGATGGCTTCTGCCAATATCCAAAACCTATTTATGACAAGGTTGTAACGTGCCTTTCCACCGATGAGGGGCTTGACAACGTAAAATACCGAAATGTGCGTAATGGATTTATGCTTGCTGGTATGTTCGTACACAAGAAAGGCGTGCGATATGACTTTGATGAGAATGGCAATACAATAGAAAAAGATGATGAGTATGATTTCAGCAAAAGCCTTGATGTGTTCCAAGGTGATGCTAATTGCTGTTCAATAATGGATATTACTCTCAATGCCGATGATGACAAACCGGAGTTCATAAACGTTGAGGGTACGAACTATGATGCAAAATTCACTTGCACAGAACAAAGTATAGTTGAACGTATATATTCAGCATTCGGGCAAGAGCCGTGGTACTGCATCAGGGCAGGCAAACTTGGCTTTAGCGGTACTGTTTTAGCAGAAGCCTACGAATACTACAATTCACTTGTAAACAAAGAACGTAGGGCGATTTCCCGTGCCTTAAAGAGAATTTTCGATAAATGGTACGAGGTAGCAAATCCAAGCAATGATTACGAGATAGAACCTCTACCATACGTTAGTAACCAATCAGTAGCGATGCAAGATGAAACACCACCTCATTCAAACCAATGAAGTAGTCGTTGCCGGACGACCAATGGGTAGCAACATCAACGATGAACGACTACTCGCATACATTACCGAAGTTGAGATGATGAGCATAAAGCCAGTCCTTGGCGATAAGTTATATCATCAATTACTTCAGGACGATATTGACGAGCAACTTGAAAAGTTGCTTTCAGGCGGTACTTATGTGTACAATGGTGATATGTTCCATTTCACCGGCTTGAAAGCCACTATATCCTACTATGTATTTGCCAAGAACGTAATGGTTGGTGATTTCCAACCCACAAGATATGGCATTGTTCTTAAAGAATCGGACTACTCCACCCACATATCAACGGCAGAACGCTCGTCTTGCTATAACGACACGATAGAAGTTGCAAACTCTTATCTGCAAAACTGCATCGACTACTGCAAACGTGTTGGATTGATTTCAAAAGGCATTGGAAAGTCCACATCAAGTGGAGGTATTAAAATCAGAAAAATAGGATAAAATCTTACGATATGGCACTTAACAATAAATCACTTCTTAAAAATCAGGCAGAAGTTATACGCTATGAAGATAGCGAGGGCAATAATACCGCTGAACGTGTCGGCAAGATGCTTGTAGATATTATTGACGCTACCGATACTTCTTTGTCAGAGGAAACCAAGACAAGGGAGAATACTGATAAATCACTTCAAGATACTCTCAATAGCACTACTGCAATAGCAAATAATGCTATGGGCACTGCTTCCGAAGCAAAGAGCAAGGCCGAAAATGCGCAGAAGTCAGCAGACAGTGCACTAAAAGTTGCAGACGAAGCATCAGAAGTAGCAAAAAACAATACGGCATCAATTGAGGATATAAACAACAAAATTGGCGAAGCTGATGGCATTGCACCACTTGATGAAAACGGACTTGTTCCCTCAAAAAACATACCAACGGAATTTAACAATGTTATAGAGTTTAATTCCATTGTATCTGATGTTACCTTACAAACAACCTCTACAACAAAGAAATCAACAGACACTGGCTGTATGGTTGTGTATAATGAAGCAACCTCTACATTTGTTCTTGCAGTTGCTCGTTTCCAAGTTGTTGAAGATGAATGGGGCTCTGTTCTTCGTCCTAATTCAACAATAAAGACATTGGCTTTGCCTGAACCCTCAATGGCAGATGAAGTATGGAATGAGATTGATGGTGAACCAAGTCTAATAACCAACAACTTTAATTACTATCCGAATTGGGGAGATGCAGACAAGTTTGGTATTGCCACAGATGATGGTCGCACTCCTGTTTCGGGAAAAATCTACACTTGCACTTCAACGAGCAAGGTATATCGAAAAGGAGCATCTGCTCTCATTATCATTGGCTCTGATATGAAACTCGGATATACTGATAAAGACGCATATCCAGGAAATGAGGGGAAAGAACTGGGTGATAAAATTTCAGAGTTTGAAAAGACTGGGCTTGCTCGCCGTTTCGACAGCGTGATTACTCAATCGTTCAGTGATGCAGGAGGTGGTTTTGATTGGGACGAATCAGAAGAATTCCCATATCCTTACGATGTAAAAGACATCTACTACTCCACCATTGACAAATCATTCCGTATCGGCATTGACATCAACAATGATGGCACTTTATACTTCTGCTCCGAGTGGCCAGAGAGACTTGACTATAATACGACATCAGAATTTCCTCGTCCTGACCGCATCTTCATTGATAATGGTGGTGCTACTTATGTCTGGTTGAAATCAGAGAACACTCTTGCATCTGTTGGATCCAGCAAAGAAGCAATCGTCAAACTCATTGAAGAAAACTCGTCAGTCGGCAACTGCTTCAACGTGACGAATGAAGTTCCAATTGTTGATAGTACAAATCCATACTACAACTTGCAAACAGCCATTGAAGTCGCTTGCAAAAAAGGCAAGAACAAACTTGGTATGCAAATCACATTTGCCATAGCGGATAAATCGTGGAAAACATACCAGTACATCGGTAGTACCACCAAAGAATCGGACTTTGTTGAGATTGAGAATTGGATTGACACAGCAGGAATATCCGCAGGTGTAGAACCAATCATAAACATCAATCAACTATACGAGGACAAGGACTATACTCTGTCAATGGCTATCCAAGCGTTGATAGACTATGAGAAGTCAAGTGGAATAAAGTATCGCAAGGAAGGTCTTGTCATAACGTATAGGCGTGATGCAGAAACGAATACTTGGGAGACAAAACAGTACCAAGGCAAATTGACTGATATGACTGCCACCAACGAAAGCCAGTGGAAAGACTTTGGAAATGGTGGTGGCAGTGATATTGCGTCCACTGATGAAGTCGAAAAAGACAGCAAGGAAGTCCTGACTTCGGGAGGAGCATTTGAAGCATTCCAGACTAAGCCAGTCGCAAACTTTGATGACCTTAGCGATGCAGAAAATTATATCTTCCAAGGCGTAAATGCCAAAGGCGAGAAAGTTGGTGATGCCATAAAGATTCCTCGTAGCAATGGCGGTGGTTCACAGAGTGGTTCAACACTCAACATTTATCCCGAAACGCAAGCAATATTCGGAGCTTTCGGAAGCAATATCACTCTGCGTGCGGCAATCAAAAGTGTAAGTTTTGATGGTGATACAGAAATACTCGGCACAATCAAGACGATTAGTATCATTGACCCACTTACACGCATTGTGCTGTGGAGTGATACTGTGAATACTGCATCATCAACAAGTGCGACTGATTTCAAATTCAGGTTTGATTTCACAGACTTCATCACATCGGCATCAAGCAAGGACTTTACAATCACTGCAACAGATGCAGACGGCAATACAAAGAGCAGAACCATAACCGTTACTGCCGTAGATGTTACTTGTACATGCATTCAAACACTCAACTATACATCATCAACCGCACTTGAAGTCGGTGGTAAGGAGAAATCTCTGCCAATGTATAAGTTTGAGAACAATGTGAGTACAAAACAAGGTATTCTTGTTAAGACCGAAATGTTCTACAACGGAGAATGGAAAGTTCTTGGTACTGCTACTGTATTAGATACATATTCGCACAACATCTCTATCAATCCCAACAATACGTTTGGTAATGGAGAGGTTCTTTCTCATGGCGCTTATCCTATACGAATCCAAGGTACAGATATAGCATCAGGAATAAAAGGAAATATCATCTATACAGCCATAATGTGTGTCGATAGCACATCTACCGCACCTCTTGTAGTATTGCGCTATGACGATAGGAATAACGGCAAAATCCGCTTGTATGACAGTCTTTCGGTTGATGTGGCAGCATACACACCAAACAAGACAACTACTGCGGTAGAAGTCGTTATTGACGGCATTGTAGCCACTACTGTAAATTGCCCGATAGGTCAGCCATACAATGTGAGCAAGCAGATACAAGGCTATGCAACTGACGGAAGCAAAAGTATTGATGTTTTGGCACGTAGCAGTTCTTCTGTAAGCGCAACAATCACTTTGACTGTTGAGGGCTCTGCTATTGACGCAAGCGTGAAAGAAGGTGCTTTGTTCTCATTTGATTTCTCAACAAGAAGCAACAGCGAAACAGACCATAGCATCAAAGACGGTGATTATTCTATGGTTGTTAATGGCTGTAACTACAACTCCAATGGATTTGTTTCTGTTCTTGGAGAGCAAGTTTTGCGCATTGCGGAAAATGTTACGGCTGAAATACCTTTCTCTCCATTCTCGTCATCAGCACTTGAAACAAGCGGTTGTGCATTACAGTTTGCGTTCTCCACAAAAAGCATCAAGGACAAAGAAGCAATGTTGTGTGAGTGCTATGACCCGACAGCAGGAGTTGGCTTTTATGTCAAAGGCAACGAAGTAGTATTGACTGTTCTCAATGGTACGCCCAAAAGACAGCGAGTAGGTTTCAGATGTGGAGAAAAGATTACGATTGCCGTAGTTGTAGAGCCCGGTACAAAGTATGTTACATACAAAGCATCTGACGCATCTTCAGGAACAAATTATTCGTTTGTGAAACTGTATGTGAATGGTGAAGAATGTGCAGCCATTGGCTATCAACCGGGAACAAGCGCACTCCGACAAAACAAAACCATTACATTCAATTCTGCAAACGGAGATTTCAATCTCAACTACTTTATGGCTTATAACAGTTATATGGAGTGGTTGCAGGCGTTCCAGAACTACCTTTGCAAACTTAGCGATGTTACGGCTATGATAGCCGAGTACGACAAAGAGAATGTACTTGATACAACCGGTAAGCCGTCAATGTCGCTTATGGAAGCAAAAGGCATTCCATACTATGTCATAGTTGCAGACCAAACGACGTTTGATAACTATGACTACAAGATGAATGGTGGTACAAGTACATCTGACCAATTCTCGTGTACTCTCTATTACTTCAATCCACAACACCCAGAAGTGAACTTCAAGGCTATAAACACGCTTTGGAGACGTCAAGGCACAACATCAGCACAACGACCAATCAAGAATGACCGTTTCAACTTCAACAAGAAGAACAAGGCAACTGGCAAGAAAGCGACAGTAACGTTGCTCAATCCTAATGAAAGCACAGAACTTGGACGTAAAGCAATTCTTGCTGCAAAACACAACAAGGTGTATGTCAGCGAGACAGGTCTTTTCGTAGATGTTATCACGGTCAAGGTAGACTACTCGGATAGCAGCAATGCTAACGACTGTGGTGTATGCGATATGATGAATGCTACATTCCGTGCTCTCGGCTCGCCATATCAGACACCTGCACAACGAGCATTTGATGGAACACAAGATTTGGGTGATGGCGATGTCCTTACTGGTTTGCAAATGGACCACTCTACCAAAAATCATCCGATAGCCTGTTTCCGTGCCACTACCGACACTCTGCAAGATGCTTGGTTCCACGCAAAGGGCAATTGGAAAGAAGATAAAGGAGAACAAGTCGCACTCGGTTTCAAAGACACCCCCGGATATAACAAAGGTTGTTTGAACTATGGTGATTTCATTGAGTTCTTCGGAACTGCTGGCGAAACACTTGCACAGACAGAAGCACGTTTCAAGACTACTGATGGGATTGACACAAACAGCGTATATCTCATCTCTCAATACTGCGGTAGAGATTATGCCATTTACCGCTATGTAAGTGGTGCTTGGAAACGTTCAACTGGTTCAATGAAACAAGTCAATGGCAAGTGGACTGTTACTGGTGACGTACTCAATCCTGTAAGCGGATATGAGCTACTTCAATATGCCGGTATGGACTGGTTCCAAGGTGTAACCACGGTAGATGATATGATGAAGCCTATCGCACAAAAATCATCGTGGGTAAACAAACTTGGACTTGCCGCTGAAACATATCCTGCGTGGACATACTACTTTGAATGTATGATTGACGATGACCAATTGCAAGAAGATCTTGCTCTTGGCAAGAAAGTCCCATACGATTTGTTCAATGTACTCCGTTTCCTTGATTCTTGCGATTATTCAAAAATTGATGGTTGGAAAGAGATTTGGAAGAAAAATGCCTATCGGTATATTTCCCTTGAAAGCGCAATGGCATACACCGGATTTTCCGACTATTTGGCTGCTGTCGATCAACGTGCAAAGAATATGCAACCGATGTTCTTCCTTGAAGATGGTTGCTCGGTAGAAAACGGTGTCTATTCTGGCTACAAGAATATGGAGCCGACACGAATGTATCTGAACAAAGTATATGACTGCGACACTTGCAATGGCTCGGATAATGACGGTGGTCGTGATATAGATGCAGAAGTCGATCCGATGAAACCGACTGATGAAGAAAGCGGTTACACCAATCCTTATATGGGTAGTGGCTCTGTGTTGTTCAATAACATTGACAAACAACAAGAGTGTTGGAATAGCAACGACCTTGGTGTTACCACGATTTCGTTGAAAAGTGTAATCAACAAGATGCGCAATCAGACATCGGAGATTGGTGGGCGTACTATGGTTCCATTCTCTCCAGATGGCGCAATGCATTTCTTTGTAGAAAGCAGACTGCAATTTTGGCCAAAGGTTATATCTTCGTATGATGGAGAACGTAAGTACATTGACCATACAAGCATCGCCAATTTGCCCTACTTCTATGCTTTGCACGGATTGGGACTAACTACAATGCCACGCTTTATTGAACAGCGTTGGGCGATACGTGACGGCTACTATCAGACTGGTGATTTCTTTACCAATCCGTTGAGTGGTCGTGTATCTGCTATTTCTGAAAATTCCAAGATATATATCACAGCATCTGCGACCGGATATTTCGGTATCGGCAATGATGCAAGCGGTCAGTTGTCAGAAACAGTGTTCCTTGAAGCAGGAGAATCGCACGAGTTCACTAATTTTGCCCACGATGCTGGAGCATTGCTCTATATCTATCAGCCGGGACGAATGAGCAAGATTGACCTTTCGGAAATGTCGCTTGCATTCCACTTTGATGATTTGAGCAAACTCGAACTTGCAGAGGAAATCATTCTTGGTGGTGATAAGCATACCGCAAACACTTCTCTGAACGGCTTTAATTCACTTGGTTCTATTGTACTTGGCGATATGCCGTTCTTGCGCAAACTTGACATCAGCAAGACCACTGCAACAAGTGTAGATGCCAAAGGTTGCCCTCGAATAGAAAGTATTAATGCGGCAGATACCAAATTAACATCTTGCTCCATTGCCCAAACATCGCCTATTGAAACGCTGACACTTCCGGCAACAATGACATCGCTTGAACTTGTAAACCTACCGAACTTGACATATCCTGGCGGTCTTACTCTCGCAAGCGTGGCAAGCATTAACAGACTATGGATTGAAGGTTGCAGTCATATCGATACCGAAAACATCGTTATGGAAATTGCAAATGGTGGCTCAATTAAAGAAGTCCGTATTCCAAACATCAATATGACAGCCAGCGTCAGCGTATTGAGAAAGATATGTTCTCTCGGTGCAATTGGTCTTGATGCCACAGGTAAGGCGTATGAAGAAAGTGGCAAATGCTCTGGCTTAATCGGTCGGTGGATACTGTCTGAATTGATTGATGACAACGATTCTGACGGTGTCATAGGCTTGAACTCCCTCAATCAATATTTCCCTGAATTGAACGTGATTAACTCTCAATTCTCAATCGTAAGTTACACTGATACGGAAGATGATTGTGAGAACATCACGAACCTTGACAACAGCACAGGATATTTGTTTGGCAATGATTATGTTCCAAGCGGTCATTTCAAACGCCTTGACGAAATGAGCCACGCCGTTAAGGGTACATACAATTCCGACACTAAGGTTATGGGGTGTGAACTAATCAGTGATGACAACTATAACTTTATGGCTGACGGTACAAGCATTGACCTTACAGACAGTTCGGGTATGGGATATGACATCTTCAAACACATTCCTAACCATTGGTATAAGGGTGTCAATGACTTCAAGAACCAGACAAAATACGGCATTCGTTCAATTTGTACTGATGAGCCAATCTCTACATCAACAAAAATCATACGCCATAAATTGTCAGAAATTCTTTTTGAAGCAAATGCCGCTCTTGTATTGTCAAGCCAAGTTATAGGCGAAGAACCTGTAACTACGCTTAACTCCGCTTGCAGTGTTTACGCTATAGAAGTAAGCGGAATGAAACAAGTTCGTTGGCCAGGCATCAACAATGACACTCTTGGCTGTGTGTTTATAGATGCCGATGGTAAGGTTATCAGCACATTCAAAATGGCTATATCTCATTCACAGTTTGACTTCATTGCTGGAGAAGATTATATTTTCACCAATGTCCCGGCAGGTGCTGACAAATTCATATTCATTTCACAAATCGGCTGTGATGACCAAGAAGCAATAACCGTTGATAGTTCATCAATTGAAGCAATTGAGCCAGATTGGGTATTCCGCAAAGAGTTCCTTGTAGGTGTCTATGGTATGGGGCAAGACAGCCTTAACCGTGCCCGCTCAATATCCGGAACAAAGGCGGTTGTAGGAACTGGTACTTCAACAACCTCTTCCGCTTGGACGTATGACAGCAAAGGCAGAGTTACTAACTTGTCTGCGCCATCGTCATTAAACAGAACTCGTCAGGATTGCATCAATCTTTGCGAAATGAGAGGAGAAGGCTTCCACGCCATATCCTACGAGCAGTCAAAAGACCTTGCCAATATTATAATGGAATTGGTGGGCAATCGTGATATTCAAGCCGTGTGTGGTCGTGGCTGTGGTGTTGGTTACACAACAGGTGGCCAGACGCTCAACGGGATAAATATTAATGCTCTTGGCAACCGCACGGAAGAGAATACAAGTTCAGGTAACGGCAACTTGATGTTTGGCATTCAGAACTTCGTGGCTTGCAACTATGAGTGGATGTCGCACGTTGCCGTGAATGTCAAGTCTTTTGCAGACTGGAAAGCCAAGAAATGTCCTACTGATGAAGGGAGTTATCCGACTGATGCACGTTGGCATATCTATGATGTGCAGACTGATACAGAACGTGTCGTTCAAGGCATCAACAACTCCTCTCAATCAGGATATTGTATCGGGCGTGTCCGCTTCGGCAGATATATGGATTATGTGCCAGGCAAAGTAACAAATGACAACTCTGCATTTAACAAGAATTACTCTGACTGTGCATACTATTCCCACAGCAGGTGCCGTGTCGTTGGTCGTGCGAGTGGCGGTGCGAGTGCGTATGGCGGTCTCGTTTACTCGGGTGCGGATGGCGTTTCTTCGTACTCGGGCGCGTTCGGCGGCTCTCGGCTCGCCTTCAGTGGAAAAATAGAGTTTGTCAAATAACAAAACATTTATCTCCACGGCTTGCGCAAAGTAAGCCGTGGTCACACTCAAAAAAGAAATAGAATTATAACAAAATAAAAGGTGGCGTGTCCCCGGTGCCGTGTCGTTGGTCGTGCGAGTAACAATGCGAATGCGAATGGCGGTCTCGTTTACTCGAATGCGAATAACGTTTCTTCGAACTCGAACACGAACAACGGCTCTCGGCTCACATTTAGTCGCAAACGATTTGCCCCTTTGGACAACAATAATCGGAAGCACTGAAAAATGCTACGGGATAGCAAAATCATCTTCCGAGGGACACAAGCCTCAGCACTCCTCTCCGAAAGGAAGAAAGCTGAAAAATAACAAAAGCGCCTGAAGGCTTATGGATATGACAGAACTGCCATTTTATAACGTAGAACCACTTGCAACAGAAACCGCAAGGACATTTCCAATCAGCAATCTCATTGGTGAAATTGCTGACGACAGGAATATCTATGACAGTTTTGATTATGTCGTAGGTCATCTTGAAAACGCAGAGCAAAGGGAAAATCTCAAACCCAAGAGAAATGAATACTGCAAGCGATTAAAGGAGCTCCTGTCTTCCGGAGCATTCAGAATAACAAAAAAGGATTTCAGAACACTTGAAGTAACAGACGGTCCAAAGAAACGTGTTGTACAAGCACCGACAGTTTTTCACCGAATAGGCTGTCATGCGATTATGGTTCCATTTGAACGATACACATATCCAACTCTTATCAAAAACACTGCGGCAAGCATAAAAGGCAGAGGTATGCACTGGTTGCATAAAATCATCGAGGAAGATTTGATTGCAGATCCAGAAGGAATGAAATACTACTATCAGTGTGATATACTCGGATATTACGACCACATCAGCCAAAAATTGATGAAAGGTCAAATCAGAAAGTATGTCAGCGATACAGCAGTTCTTCCAATGCTTGACAACTTCATCACCTTACTTGACAAAGGTTTGTCAAAAGGTCTGCGTTCATCACAATGCTTTGCCAATCTTCATTTGAGTGAGATAGACCACAAGATGTGTGAACGTGTCAGCCGTCATACGATAATTGATACCGACGCTGTTGCTGGAGTTGTCGGTAAGGGAAATGGAAAAGTCGTAATTGACAACTACGAGATTCTCTATCATTATTACCGATACTGCGATGACATTGTGATGTTTGCTTCAAACAAGAAAGAGTTATGGTTACTAAGCCAATACCTCAAACAACTTCTATCAGAATTAGGCTTGACCATTAAACCAAGTGAAGCAGTCCGTCCAATCTGTATCGGTCTTGACTACCTCGGATATGTAACATTTGCTGATGACAGTAAGCAAGAACGTGTGGTTTATTCACGCATAAGGAAACGTACAAAACAAAAGTTCGCTCGCAGAATATCCAAGGTGAAATCACGGAAGCGTAGAATGTCGCTGATAGGCTCATTCTTCGGTATGGCAGCACACGCAGACTGCAAGCATCTGCTCAAAAAACTCATTACTCCAACAGAATATAAGAAACTCAAATACAAGAGAAATATGAATGATTTCGGAAATTTCAAGGTAAAGCCATCAACACTTGACGGCAAGAAGAATTTCAAAGGCAGAGTGGTTTATCCACAAGATGTAGATAGACAGGGTGTAATTATACTTGACTTTGAACGTGATGTTATTCCCCGCAGAGAACGTGAAGAATACAGCAAGAGGTTACAGACTGCCGCCATACAAGGCGTGGCAAGTGAATTTGTTGAGAAGCCAAAAAGCAAGTATGTCATTAGCCTGATACTTCATGGTGCAGTCTGCAAGTTGTGGACAGGAGACAGAGAGATTTGGCAAATACTTGACCAAATGGAAGAAGAGAATGTATTGCCTATGTTTGTCGGCATAAGTGTTGATTACTCCGGCAAGTACAAGAAACTGAATTTTGTTTCTGCATCTTCCCTCAATCTCCACACTCCTACAGACCAAGAGTTTGAAGCGATACTAAAACGTTGTAACATCAATTTATAAGATATGGATAAAGTTTATGGGAGTCCCAAGCGACAAGATGGACTTTATAAAGTTGGTCGCAATAAGTACGAGTTAATCTATGGTTTCGGCAAGGATAATGAAAATGATGAAACTGGGTGGAACTATCGTCTTCGGTTTAATCATCTTCCCTCTCTTGAAGAAATCAAGTCCACAATCATTGCAACGGTTGAGCGAGATTATGCCGATAAACTCCGTTACGACCTTGAATGGAATGGCTTGAAGGTGGAATATACCGAGGAACGTAAAAGTGATTTGACTGGGCTTATTGTAGCTCTGCAAGGCGGTTTAATCCAACTTCCTATCACTCTCAATCTCGGAACATCGCAGAATGGAGTACCAATGTTCTATGAGTTTACAACTGCAGAAGAACTTGCATCGGTAGCAGTGGCACTCAGTAATCACAAAATTTCTGTCTGTGAGCAGGAATGGAACGAGAAATATTCAATCGATTGGTCTGTGTTTAATGTAATTAAATAATACGCTTATGGTCTATATTGTTTTAGTCAGCCTATCGTTGCTGATAATGGGAGTATATCTCGGTTTATATTCTTTGTATCGAGGATTGCCAACATCTATCAGCAACACATTTTATGTTACTGAAAAACGTTGGTTGTTCCCAGTAATACTTACAATAGCAGTAGCATTGTGTGTCGTGCCATTGTTTGACCTTACGCCAGAGCCTTACAAGGCATTGGCATTTGGTTTAATTGGTGGTTTGTTGTTTGTGGCTACCGCTCCGGCATTCAAGCAAGAGTTTGAGGGTAGCATTCATAAGTACTCAGCCATTGTTGCCGGGATTTGTGCATTGCTGTGGCTGATACTGATGAACGGCATACCTTTCCTTGCAATTGCAGGGTTTATCGTAAGCACTATTGACCGAAAGCGATGTGTGTTTTGGATTGAGTTTGGCTTACTCTCTAACGTATATTACGTATTGGTGTTTTTCTCTATTTTGCATATTTGAAATGTGAATAAATTGATTATCAGGCGTGTCGATGTGAATCGATGCGCTTTTCTTTTTATATTGCATCAATGATAATGAGTGCGTTACACAGAAAAATACTTGAACAAATATTTTGTTATTAGTACTACATTTAGTATCTTTGCATTATCAAATAACAACCATTACCAATGAGTAAAAAAGAAAAACTGGTAGCACGATTGCTTAGTAAACCGAAAGACTTCCATTATGACGAAGCCAAGGTGTTGCTTGAATACTTCGGTTTTGAAGAAAGGAATAAGGGCAAGACTTCGGGTTCTCGAGTTGAGTTTGTAAATGGAAACAACACGATATTACTCCACAAACCACACCCCAACGGAGAATTGAAGTCATACCAAGTCAAGCAGTTAATTGATACGTTGAAAGAATTAAAACTTATATAATTATGGGACAGTTAAGATACAAAGGATATACTGGTTCTGTTGAATACAGTGACGAGGACAAATGCTTATTTGGCAAAGTTCAAGGTCTGCACGGAACACTCATTTCTTATGAAGGTACTACGATTGACGAAATCACTGAAGATTTCCATAGTGCAGTTGATGACTACCTTGCAAGTTGCGTAGAACGTGGTATTACTCCGGCAAAGCCTTACAGCGGTAAGTTAGTTCTTCGTATGCCGTCAGAACTTCACGGACTTGTTGCCTACGCTGCAACAGCCGCAGGAACTACCATAAATGATTTCATTAACAAGGCTGTCTCCAATGAAGTGGCACACGTTGTGAAATAACTGACATTTATGCTATTGGCATTATATTTGCTCTATTGATAATAGGCGATATTGCCACAAAATCTAAAATCATTAATACTATGGGAATAAAACCCGGACCAAAAAGAATTGCCAAATCTACTGGCAAACCTGACAGACGCCAAAGGGATAACAAGTCTACCCCTGGCAATGTATCCTCTCTCAAACCACATATTCACAAGAAAGGTGATTGAGATTGAGATTGAAGATTAACAAAAAAAGCGAGGAGTAAACCTCGCTTTTAATATTTGATTAACGTGTATTCGACATAAAACAAACTGTTAGTCAGACAATTGAATGGTAATTGAAAATCTTGACCGTAATTTTTTAACGGCACTAAACTTGCGTATATGATAATTTTATCATACCTTTGCAATAGCAGATATTGACACAACTAAGTGCCAGAAGTTAGATTTCAATATATGACTGAAAATAAGATACTACTTTTCGAATATGCCATACATAAACTAATGGAATGGCGTAAAGAAGTTATGCCTGAGTCTGATATTGAATCTTATTTTACAAGATTAACCTCTTTGAAACTCATATTTCTTTTGTCTGCTACAAAGGATATGCAAAATGGAGGAAAAGACTTATTGACGGTTTTTGATAAATACTGTGCTATGCAATATGGTCCAGTAGAAGTGGATATTTATTCTGCAATTGTATATAAAAACACAAATTTCTTTGATTTTGGCAATTACGCTTTAATAGAAAAGAATGTGCCAAATTTTTCAAGTATTCCGGAAAGTCTAAAGAATCAGGTTGATCGTGGAATTGTTATTCTAAAATCTCATAATCCGCGTCTTATTTCTCTACGTGCATCACAACTCGTTGACATAACTCATAAATGGGCTGCTTGGCGAATCGCTATTGGCGCCGCCGAACTCTTAGGCCGAGGTTGTGAAACGATGAGTGTAGAGTCTATTCGCAGTAGCCAACCATTTTATGAATGAACCCAAACCTACACCTTTCATAAAGAAATGTATTGATATTTATGAGGATAAATTTCCTGAAGATTGGATTGAAACAAAGTATAAATGGGACTCCACCGAAAATGCCATTAATGATTCAACCCAAATTCAGAAAGAGGTTATTGACTTTATAAAGATTTGTTTTGTTAATATTGCGAAGTCGCTTTTGCGTGGCGAATACATTGTTAATCGCAATATGTTTGAAAAAACTAAAGTCTCTTTTGAAAAATACTGGAGTAAAGAGCATCTTTGCCCACCAAGAGACAATGAGTCTCAAGAAATTTTTCAACGTAGATCGGGAATATATAGGCTTTACGAATTGCTTGATTCTCATCTGAGTGCACTATTTAACACCTATACAACGTTTGTTACTTCTGTTGATGAGAAATTAGATTATGGTAAACATATTTACCTATTCAAAGTTGAAACTGAAGATCCGCAAATATTACGAGATTTCCATTACTTTTTACTTCTTCGCAAATTAATTATTCCACTTTGTGAAATAGAGCATCACCTGGAATTTAGTGATGATGTCAGAGAACAAGTTGCTGTTTTTATTGAACAACTTGATAGAGCCTCTCAAAAAGAAACAAATGCCGATTGCAAAACTGTCATGGAATTGGCTATGGATAAAGGCAAATTTATTCTCCGTAAATTGTTGCGTCCTGGAGATTCTTTTGAGATTTTAATTAATTGTGATAAAAAAGTTATAAGTCGAGAAAAAATTATTCTCCCTGGACACCTGACTCATTATTTCTCTTGCTATGAGAATATTCATGAGAATGTGCCATATAATGAATCTGAAATAAATAGTTGTTTACAACGCATTCATAATAGAGACAATTCATTTCTTGATATGGTTCTTCTTATGGACTATTATTGTTCAACAGGGAAGTCAAAAGAACAAATCGACAATTTATTAAAGACATTTGACGATACCTATAATAGGCTATATCAGAAGGCATTCAAATTCAAATTTGACAACCACTCATTGTGTACCTTGCGCAATTTTATGTATAATTGCAGACTTGCATTTCTTACCAAACAGCCAGACTTCACTCTTGCCGCCCTAAAGGATGAAATGACAAAGATTGAAACAATTCATTCTGACACTATTGTGAATAATTTCTATCCATATAAAAAGGCGATAATATTCATTATTGCCAAAATCCAAGAAAAACTTAAAAAGAGAGATTTGGATTTTGACTATAATGAAACGATTGCTTTGTTGGAGAAATATTTGAAAAAATTCGATGACAATATCGAATGGTGCGAGTTGCATAAATTTTACCCTATTCAGCTACCCTTTAAAGAGTGCATTATAAAAAATAAAGTTGATGGTGATAGCATAATTCTCCCTTCATCTGTGACACGACCTATAGATTATAAACATTTGAAAGAAGAGCAATCAAATTACCATGTTTGTTTAGATAACTTTAGAACGTCTCTAATATATCTGAAAGATAAAAAAGAAATCCAATCTGTAAAGGAAGAGGTCAAAGGTATCGAGAAGCGCTATTTAGAGATTGGTGGTATTCTCATCGGAATAGTTACTTTTTTATTTGGAACTATTAATATTTTTACCCAATCAACTATCAGCGCTCAAGAAATGTTTAGGTCTGTTCTTGGTCTTGGAATGGTGTTAATATTATTTGCCTCTCTTTTGATTATTGTAATTGAGAATTATTGGAATACAACTACAAATAAAGTGCGTGTTGGATTTTGCTCAGTTGTCGTGTTTGTATATACTCTCATAACGGTATGGCTTGCCTTTTCTCCATCTTATATTACTAATAATGATAATGTAAATGAGAGTAAAGACTCTATTAAAGAAAGACCTATAAACCATCCGGTTATAGAGATTCCTGTAAATACGAATAAGGATTGAATGTTAGAAATATGAACGACTTATGGTCGTATGCGTATTGAATTTCTTTATCTTTTTTCAACTCACCAAATATAACGCTTGATACCTTACCTTGATTTTAACACATATTGTCTTTTAAGTCGGCTGTCAAAAAATCACTTTGCCGACTTAAAGAATCCGTCATTCCAAACAAAAAACCGTTCTAGCCATATTGTCTCTGGTGCTCAAAAATACGAGTGCCAATCTGCTTTATAAACATATTGATAGTTAACGAGTTACCTTATTGCCAATCCCAAATAAATTGCTATCTTTATATAGTAATAAACTTCTGTCCGATAAGCGATTATGGTGACAAAAACAGAGACTGCAATACGATACTTTCAACAAGGAGAGATAGGAAAGGCTTTCAAGATACTCTCAAAGTTCCACGGATTTAGCAAAGAAGAACAGCGATGCTTGCAAATAGCGAGTGAATGTTATTCCGGAAATAGGCTGTTCTATGAATCATTGGGTATTGATGTTGCGAAAGTCATTTCAGAAGCCACTGCGTGTATAGAGAAAAGGTATAATCTCAACCACTAACATTGCACCTAAGATAACGTGAAAAATCTGCGTAAGTTGCTGAAAATAAATTGCTTAACGCTTTGTAAATCAAATAATTATTACTAACTTTGAATATCCAAAATAACAAACTAAATAAACGAAAAAGATGAAAAAAGAATTTGAAATATCAGTATCACTCGCAAGAAGAATCCAAGATTCAATGGACGACATTATCCGTTTATTCGGTTATCAAGATGTTGAAGTTGAGCAAACATCTTCCAACACATTTGAGTTTGAAGATGAAGAAGTCGAAGATGCCATCGTTGAACTGATGGATACATTGAATATCTCCTCTGATGAGTATTCTTTCACCGAAATCTAATGAAAGTCAGTCTGTTTATATGCAAATAGGAAAAACGGAAAATGAAACGAATGTATTATCTTGAAATCTGCGATACCGATTACATCAGCGGTGGCATTTATCCTCTCGGAGTAATGACGGAGAAGCAAGCACTCAAAGAAACCGAAAGGCGCATCAAAGAACTCTGGCGGTCTAATAAAGACAGATGCTATAAGATTCAGTTTAATGTTTGCCTTGATGAAGATGCCCTTGATATGGTCTATTGCGTCAGGTTATGGAAAGGAGACATCACAGTCTATGATTACCGAACAGAGGAATTCATCAAAGATACAGCTCATGGGCGAATTGGCAAATTGCTTGACAAGATTGACGACCAGTTGGAATGTATTAAGAACTTAAACCAGAAGATAGGTTATGAAATCAGAGAACTTCAGTCCAAGTAGAACGGAGAGAGCAACAAGCACTCTCCGTTCTTGCATTACATCAGTATCAGACGAGTCAGAGCGACAAGGTGTAATGTTCAAGAGTGAGCGCAGTCTTGTTCAGGAGCGCTTCGTACTCGTCAGTGAAGGCTACGGTCTGGCTTCGCTGCCAATGAAACTCGTGCATCTCTGCAAGAGCATTCCAGTTCTTGGTTTCGCTCACTTGTTTGGGTGTTACCACGCCTGCAAAGCATTCCTCTATCGTAGGAATGTAGATGCAGTCAATAATGACATCGTACTGTCTGTACGCTTCAAGGATAGCGTATGCTCTCCAATCGCAGACCATAAGTTCTTGATGCTCTTTGACGGCATCATACAACTCATCAATGATTCTTGTCGCAAGCATTGCAAGAATCTCGTAGTTAATAGTTTGTACCATATAACTGTTGTTTGGATTAAACATAGTACCGGCCTGTGTTGCCGGATATGGTATATTATTAGCCACATAGAAATATCCACATTCAATAACATAAAAAGTTAAGAAACAATGATTAAGAACAATGTACAAGAGCCGGGAATGGCAAAATTCTACTCAAAGCAGTTCGGCTTTCTCCACGCTTGTGTAAAGGACGGTCGTGCGTGGTACAATATGACCGATGTGTGCCGAACGATGAAGATAACTATCATTGAAGCGGTGCGTTGGATGGAAGAAGCAAACTGTGAAGTACGAGAATACAACGTGAAGCGTTCCAAGGTAACATCGTGCAACCGTTTCGTAGAGAATGACGGTCTATCAACACTGCTGATTATGTGCTGTCGCACATCTGCAAATGAATACAGAAGATGGATTGTCAGCAACGTTCTGTACTCAATGCAGAACCCAGCCCAGACACTTGCCATAGATGAACTTGATGAAGCACGTTTGGAACGACTGACATCATCACAAGTCTTGGAGCACTACAAGGCGGTAGCAAGAGAACGCAAAGTTCCTCTGACTGCAAAAGACGCACCCGGAACACCCATAGAGCCGATACCGCCAATCGAGCCATTGGTACAGCCAAAGAGCATCACAATGCCAAAGACCAAGGTCGCTCCAAAGTATGTTGAAAAGCCGTTTGTTCCCGCCAATGGTCATCTACTGATAGAAGAATGGTTCAGACAGGAATTTCCGATAATGGAGTTCCTCGGTTACATTGACGGAATGATAGCCGATGTCTCCAAGTTCTGTAAAAAGTTGCCCAAGAAAGACCGTTGGCCAGTGCAGCATCGCATCAACGTTATGACTGTTTTTCGCAAAATGTTGCAGGCCAACGAAGCAAATGTTCGGTATGCTCCGACAGAAGCAAGAGCAGCCTGTATGAACCATAATCGAGCAATTTAGTAAAAATTTGTTAAAAATAGGTCAAAATCAACGTTTCTCACCGACCAGCAATCGACCAGGCTTCCATAGCATTTAACATTTGTATGTGTCGCAAAAACGACCAAACAAAATTTAATGTAAAAGACTGTATTCTAATCTAATATAAGGAAGATTAAATGAGAAACGACCAAGAATAGACCAAGAAGTATGAACATTTAACATTCACTACTTTTTGCGCCCATTTGCAAAACCGACCTTACCTAAAGAATAAAGAATATATATATTATAATATCTCTGACGAGATATTAATAGTCAAAAGCAAGTTTTGACTCTGCAAAATCATTTTTATTCTTAAATGATAATTTATTCAATAAATTGCATATATGATAACATAGAAAATATTTGAAAAATTATAAGCAAAACGTATTGTCAATTCAAAAATAATTGATAACTTTGCTCCAGAGAATTAAATCTCACAGCAAATAAGATTAACACCTAAACGACGAAAAGATGAAAGAAAACAATCTCGAAACAATCTGTTGCGGCTTCCAGTTAGCCCTTGGAGTTACAATGCTCCTTCTTGTTACCAGTTGGATTATCGCCCATTTGCTTAAAGGCTCATTCGGTATCATTGGTTTTGCTATAGCAGCCACTTTCTGGTACATCATCTTCGGTCTTACACGCATTTCTTGGCAAGACTACAAACAAAGCAAAGGACAAAATTTAGAACACGAAAAAGATTAAGACGTATGGATACTGATAACGCACTCCAACAAGTTCTTGTGGCACCATCGTTAAGCAAAGCCACACAAGGTTTGGTCGCAAATGACCTCGTAGCAAAAGTCGTAAACGGAGAAATTGACCCTATGCAGGCATTTATCCAGATAAAAGCCATAGCGGAAGTTTGCGACTTGTTTTTGAAAAACGAAAATATCGTAAGCGCAACGCAAAGCGCAGTTTCACGTTACGGCAAAGATGTTCCGGCATTCAGCGGAGCAAAAGTAACGCTTGCATCTACTTACAGATACGACTATGCATCATCGCAAGATCCGGAATATACAGCACTTCTTGAACAGAAAGAGCTAATATCGGCAAAGATTAAGGCTCGTGAAATGTTCCTCAAAACGATAGACGATTCCATTGATGTCGTTGATAAGGAAACTGGAGCGGTTCAAACCATCTTTGCTCCGACAAAAAAGCAATCACATACTCTCCGAGTAACATTCGCCAAATAAGTATGAGTTAGTTAACCACGGCAAGCGTCATAAGCAAAATCAGTAAATGGCGCTTGCCACACCGAGAGGTAGCTCAGGTAGCAGAGCGGTGGCAAGGAACAGCGGCACACATGATGACAACCAACAGACGGTGCGGAGTTGTCGGCTCAATCCCCTCGGCCGCAGGTCAATGGTGCAAATCCATTCCTCTCAACTAAATTAGATTTTTTCAAAATGGAAAAGAAGCAAACAAACATCGTAAAGAAAAAAGAGTACGAAATTCATCCACTGAGAGAAGGCTTTGAACTTCCTGTAAGGGCAAAGCGTGGTGCAATAGGTTACGACCTTACCGTGCCGGAAGACATCATCGTTCCTGCTCACTCTCGTTGCAAGATTCCTCTTGGATTTGCAATCAACCTCCCGTATGGAGTTGAAGCCAAGATAGAACCTCGTAGCGGGGCTTCATTGCGTGGACTGCTCGGCAATGGAATGTGCAAACATAAGTTGAAACTATTCGGCATCATACCAATCACAACCAAAAGACTCGGCAACCGCCACTTTGATGCAGATGTACTTGTTGGTAAGATTGACCCCAACTACACTGGTGAAGTCAATGCCATTGTAAAGAACAACGATGAAGCGTTTACAATCATAGCAGGAACTCGTATTGCACAACTAACGTTTTATCAAGTTGGCTCTCCATTCTTCCGCATAGTGGAGAAACTGTCTTGCAAAAGTCGTGGAGGTGGATTTGGCAGTTCGGGCTTGCATCGTATATCTACCAAAGAAAAAGGGGAAGAACATCCAGAACCAGTAGCAGCTCCGTATGTTTCCTCAGAAGAAGATATCAATCATATAGATGTGATGTAAATTCAGGTAAAAAAGATTGAATTTATCATTTTCGTATTAGGTTTGGGTTTGGTGTTTACCGTTGAACATTGGTGTTCAGCTAAATACCAAACCTTTGTTTAAGCCAAGAGCGTCTTTGTTGCTAAATTTGAAGTATTAACGAATACCCAATATATGTTTGAAATAGTACCACTTCAAAAGATACTCCTATTCCTCAGCGTTTTCTTTTGCGTAACGCTGCTGGTTGTCTCTGCAATAATGATTGACCTTTGGGACGGAGTTTACACAGCAAAGGCAACAAAGAAAAGAGTCCATTCTCACAAGTTGAGAGTAACCGTACAGAAGATGTCCGAGTATTGGCGGTTTATCGTCATTGGTTTTCTGATTGATTGTATCGGCTCGATATTCAACTGGTATGAACTACCATTTCTTGCGATGGCGTTTAGCGCTGGACTTGTAATCGTTGAAATCAAGTCAATGTTTGAACACGCCAAGAAGCGCAAAAGCCACACGACACAACTTCCGGACATATTGCAACGGATTGTTAAATGCGCAACAGAAAAAGACGCACAAAAAATAGTGGAGTTTATCGCTAAGAAGTATGATGACAATAAGAAAGAATAATAAAGCAAATTGATTATGGCAAAGATTGAAGAACTCATTCCATTTATTCTGTATTATGAAACTGGCGGTGCAAAAAGTTGCGTTCAGATAGTGCCAGGAATACAGGCTTATAACCCATCATTGGTTTCTCTTGAACGACAATTCTACGAGTGTCGTAAGCGAGGTCTTTCAAATGATCCTGATGACAGAGGTGGTTTGACAATGTGTGGAATAACTTACGCTACTTACGCCTATTATTGTAATCGAAAGAAGATAAAAGCAACAGAAGCAGGACTGCGCAATATGACCTACCAAGTTTGGTATGATGTCCTAAAAACGTTGTATTGGGATAGATGGAAAGCAGACAGCATCAAAGACCAGTCAATTGCGAACTTGCTTGTTGATTGGGTATGGGCAAGCGGTGTTACTGGTATCAAACGACCACAGAGAATACTTTGTGTTGATGCTGACGGCATTGTAGGGCCAAAAACATTGGCAGCAGTTAATGCTCTTGAACCAAAAGAATTGTTCCACCGACTGCATAGCGATAGGTTGAAGCACTTTGATGAGATTTGTCAAAAGAGCCCATCACAGAAGAAATTCCTCAAAGGCTGGCGACGCAGAGTAAACGCTATAACGTATGGGCATTTGCTCTATAAATAATCATTACTCCACTATGAGAAATTATGTTATTGCGTTGATTGCGGTTGTAATGTGTTTGCTATCATTCCTCGTTGGAAGAAAGACATCACACAACTTCAATAATCAAGGATGTGAAGTGGTTGATACGATAATTCATCTTGACACGGTAGCCTATCTTCTGCCTGTTCCACGTGACAGTGTCGTTATTCGGTATAAGCACATCGTTGTCCCTATTACACCTCGTGACAGCATAGAACAGCGCTCTGATAGTGAAAAAGTATCAGTTGACGTTACACAAGACAGCGTAACTGTTCATCTGCCAATCACACAGCAAGTATATGAAACCGATACATATAGAGCATACATCAGCGGTTATCAACCAAGGCTTGACAGCATATTCATCACGAATAGAACGACTGAAGTTATCGTTCAGAAGCAAGCAAAGACAAGCCGTTTCAACATTGGAGTTCAAGCCGGATATGGCTTGACACCAAAAGGCTTTCAGCCGTATGTCGGATTTGGTGTGTCTGTAAGGATATTTTAGATATGAAATATTCACATCTTTTTCGTAGCAAGCGTATTAATCTGAGAAGATTGATGCGCTTAATTTTCTACCTAAAATTGCGTAAAAGATAACGTAAAAATCTGCGTAAGTGGTTGAAAATAAACTGTTTAACGTTTTGTAAATCAAATAATTATTGCTAACTTTGAATATCCAAAATAACAAACTAAACAAAACGGAAAAGATGAAAAAGTTAGTGAAAAGTCAAGACATAAAAACAATCATAAAGAGGTATAATCTTTCTGAAGATGAAGCCTACGAACTTGATAACATCTGTTTTGACATCAATGCAGAAAAAGATATGGCACTGTATAGCACTTCGCTGTCGTTCTATTTATCTCCGTATTACACGTTCAAAGAAACTCAGGAACGATATGATGCCATAGCAGCATTACTTCATTACTTTGGAACCAAGATACAGAAAGAAGTCGGTCCATTCTTTAATGAGACTTGCCAACTGCTTGCAGTAGCATTAAACACAGCTCCTCGTTGGATTGAAAGAATGTTCAGAGGAATGTTTTACACAAGAAGATGGAGCGACAAAATGTACTTGGCAGACCGATGCGGACTGAATACACTTGAACTTTATAAATGATATAAAAATGAAGAATCACATCATTAAAGCAAATGGAGAGAAGATAGAAGTCGCTCCCAAATTCGGAAACTCATTTACGCTCGAAGAACTCCAGGAATATGTTGGTGGCTACATAGAGATAGTTAGGCTTACCGACAAGTACCTAATGGTAGTGAATGAAGAAGGTTGGTTACTCAACCTGCCATTCAATCATGAAGCGACAGATGTCGCTCGTTATCACAAAGCAATATATCCGAATGATATGATAGTCGGTAACGCTTTGATTGTAGAAGAATCATTGATTGACTAAATAAAATGCAAATAAGATGAGAAATACTAAACCTACAACTTACAAGACGCTGAAAGGCTTAATGAAAGCCACTAACACAAGAATTATCACAGCCGAAGTGATTGCAACAAAACATACTCGGTTTGCTGATGGTTGGTGGTACAACTTCAAGATTTCAGAGGAGCTTGAAACTGAATTTTGGACGGAATGTGCCAAAGTCGTATGGAAACGACCGACAGAACGGCAAATCAATCTGCTGAAGTATGCTAAATCGTGGATGTTACAACGATTGATATTTGACAACGGCAGATATTCATACTGTGCAGGTCAGGACTATCCGGGAGAAATACGTACAATACAAAACTACATAAACAGAATGTAATATGGGCTATCAAAAGAAATACGAAAAAGTATATCAGTACATTCTCGATTGCATTGACCACGATGACCTGAAAGAGAATGCGACAGACGAAGAAAAGGTAAGCACGTTCATAGATGTTTTCCATTCGGAGTTTGATGACTCTTATAGAAGAAAGATATATCCAATTCTAAGCATTCATATCGCCAACTACATACAAGGGCTACCATCAGTATGCTCAGTTGCCTATGAAAACTATTGGATAGCGGAGTTGGGAAAACAATGGGGCTATATTACAGATGAAGAAAGTGAAGGTCGTTTTATATACAACTGGTTTAGAATGATTGCACTCCGCATCATTGAAATGGCAGACTACTACGACATACCTTTCTATGCTTTACCAAATGACAGAGAATGATGAAATGTGATTACTACAAGTTTGATGTGTTAAGCCCCTATGTTTTTGGTGGTGAAATCTATAAGAGGTTAGTTGATGCAAAGCGTGCGTTTCTTCAACATATTGCACAAGGTCATCGCACGGGCTGTTGCATTTATGGGTATGCCGCTAAAGACGAAGATGTTGCATTAACTTACACACCATATTATTCCGACACTGAAAGTTTGGGCAGAACAAATCTTACATTAATCGGTAAAGCGTTCAGTAAACAGAAGAATGACGATGCGAACAAATAAGCGATTAAGTATTATGAAGATTGAAGATACTCATTACGGAAAGAAAATAACAATTCCGGATTATGGCTTTAATTCAGAGTTTGTATATGAGATACGAAATGTTAAGGTTCTCAACAGTTGCTTTGATGAACAGCACCCTTTAATCGAGGTCCTTGCCCAAAAGGAGAACAAGATATACAAGAAACTCATTTCAAGACTACAAGAAATGGACCAAGTATTCGCTATCCTTGCAAACGACAAGGAGTGTATCAAGAAGTTTGAGAATGAAAAGAATGTTGATTTCAATGAGTATTTCCACGATACGATTGATGAGTACATTAAGCAGATAGACAATATTAGTCTCAGATATTCTGGGCTTGCAGTAGCCAATGGATACCCATACTGCATCTAATTATCAAAAACTGCAAAACTGATATTCTCTAATAGTAAATACCAGTATCAATATTTGTAAATATACTACCAAATTAGTAACTTTGTATATCCTAAAAAGGATAGTAGCAAATAAGTTTTAATAACCTAAACACAAGAAAAGATGTGTACAATTAAACTCAATGCAGCGCAAGTTGCAGTCATCTACAAAGGTGGCAACGAAGAAGCCAGAAAGGCTTTGAAAGACTCTCTTGGAGAACAGTTCTCAACAATCCTACCAATCACAGACAGAGTAAAAACGTTTGATGATGCAGTCGGTGAACTCGGAAATGAGCACCCACTTGTAAAGGTTTACAACTCTGTAAAGTATGGTTACTGCTCCGAAATCGTAGGGAAAGACCTCCTTGCTTACATCAAACTCTCAATCATCTGCGAAGCCCTCAATGAAGGCTGGCATCCACAGTTCACGCTTGATGAACGCCGCTGGTACCCATACTACGAACTCTTGACTAACGAAGATATAGAAGATATGTCAGAAGAAGAAAAAAGCCGTGTCGTTGGTCGTGCGTGTAGCAGTGCGGGTGCGAGTGGCGGTCTCGTTTTCTCGTATGCGTATTTCGTTTCTTCGAGCTCGTACACGAGCTACGGCTCTCGGCTCGTGCTCAAAAATGAAGAACTCGCAATATATGCAGGAAAAACATTCATTGACATCTACAAAGACTTTGTGATGTTTACTCCCGAACAAGAGTGTGATGCAGAAGATAACTAAAAAACACTTCTTTGAACTGATAATGTGTGGTGCGTCTGCCAAGATAGGCGCACCACGCTATTCAGGAAATGTAGAAGTAGATGATGCTGTCGTAGTAAAACTCGCCAAAGAAGTTAATAGCAAGAAGTATAGAAAAGTCGTCCACCGACAGTCCAATGCAATCAAGTTTGAAGATGATTCTTGGTTTTTCTTTGACAAACCTAAAAATTGTGATAGCAGAAAGGCTTATCTCTACAAAATCAATGGAGAAACGTTTGTATCTCTAATAGACCACAGACCTGCATATAACAACGCTTTTGGCACTCAGATAAGCGAACAAACGATAGCACTCATCTATAAGTTAGCAAAATGAATACGTTTACCCCATCTCTTTATCAATATGCGCAAAGGATTGGCTACACCCCATATTCTTTGTCGTTCGCAGAGGTCTTGGCTCAACCAAACACAAACAACACTCATTCCAAACAGGATTTATCCGAGATTCTGGACCAAGATACATTCTTGCGGTTTGGGTATGTTCCGTTTGTTATAGCAGAGGTCGCTTGGGATTATGCAGACACTGCAATTGACATTGCGATTTTAATGCGTTTGTCTCCGACAAAGAAGTTGTGCAGATGTATCAGGGAACTGCGTAGAGAATATCTTGGTTTCAAACGAAAGTATTTTGATTCTTCTCATCTTGATTCCGAGGAAGAAAATATGGAACTATTCATTGATGAGTTAAGCCAGTTCTTTAATGACAGATTTCATTCCTATGTTGATGGGTTGGTTGCATCATATCCGGATTTGGACTACAACAGCAAGATGTTGATTTCTGAAGCATATCTCTGTAAGTTTGTGCTAAAGGCTTTGTTCAGGTATATGGATAATATGACATCAAAAGTTGAGAGCATAGTTCAGCACTCCATTGGACGACTATTGCCAACGAGTGTGTATAAGTTGTCCGATATCATTCTTGAATTTGCTGGAGACAGTCCTTTAAGTTTGGAATTCGTAAAGAAGCAAGATGAATTTGTTGATGAACTTGTTAATCAGATAAAATCTATTGACTTGTGTTTCAACTAATTTGGCTAATTTCAAATTTGCAAATAAGATAATGTTCTAAAAAGTAAAATCAATCCACAAACAAATTAAATATTAACGAATTAAACAAAATAGTTATGGCATACTTTATAAGCACAGTCCGTTACGATAAGATTATGGAGAACGGATTAAACAAAACCGTCAATGAGCAGTATTTGCTCGATGCAGTATCTTTCACAGAAGCAGAAGCACGAACAATCGAAGAACTCACACCTTTCATTACAGGAGATTTCAAAATCCCCAGATTGACCAAGCCCAAAGTCTCTGAACTGTTCCTTGATAAAACAGCAGATAAGTTTTATAGGGTCAAAGTAGCATTCATCACCATTGATGAGAAAACGGCTACAGAAAAGAAAACAGCATCGTTCATCATCGTTCAAGCGAATGACTTCAAATCTGCTTATGACAAGTTTATCGAATGTATGAAAGGTACGATGGCTGACTACGAAATAATTGCAATTAGCGAAACTCCTATACTTGATTACTTCCCGGTTAAATCATAGTAGAAATGAGTTCTGTTAAAATTTCAATACCCAACAACATTTCCAGAGGTGTGCCGTCAATTAAAGATGAAAGCAAATTCACTCCTGCTGTGATTGAATATGACTGCTGGATAAATAGTCAGATGTCAATTGCAAAGCATTTTGGTGAATTGAAAATTAATGGTGCTTTGTATAAACTAATTGACAGCGGAGAGCCTGCTCCACTCGGTCTCTGCAAACCGGATCTCGTTAGAGAGGATTGGTGTATGTTATACAAGAGACTGCATCGAGGTGTCAAGGACTACATTAAGCAAGGTCTTACACCTAAGCAAGTGAGAAACATTCTAAAATCCAAGAAATGAATCCGAGAAGAATTTCTGATGAAGAACTTGAATTGATTGCTTTGCGTTGGGCAAGGTCGCAGCCAAGGCGATTTCTCAACAATGTGAATGTTGATTGTTTCATTGCTGGTTTCAAGTTGGCACAAGAAATATTGGTGAAAGAGTTTGGTGATTTCTTAATTGCCGAGGGACAATATTACCAATTCGCATACACCAAAGAGCGGATTGAAGCCTGTGGGTATGCTGGCGTACCTTTATGCAATCGCCATTCACAAGAGTTCTCTAATGCAGAAGAAATAGGACGATTGTTAGAAGATGTTGGCATCAAATACAAAGAATCCGGTATTCTTCCAAAAGGCTGAAAACTATGAAACATCTACAACCATACATATATGAGGTGGTGCATCGGTTGATTTGTACTCGAAAAGAACAGCGTCTTGCTCCATTCGTAGCCCCAGAACCTGAGATAATCAAAATAGTTGAGTCAGATGTAAAGGCTACAATTGAAGAAATGGAGCAAGACGGCTTGTTCTCCCACTCAGAGAACATCAATGGAATAAGAATGTTCCGAGAGCGAGAAGAATCTAAATAACCGCATCAGAAATAAGTTTTTCAATTGGCTCGTCTGATGCGACTGCATCAAATACACGGCGTATGGCTTTATCGACCATACGCTTGTTTATTCTGATATAGAAGTTCAATGCTCTACGAGGGTTCGACGGAGCATCGCCAATACAGTATTCAATGATTGTGTCTTTAATCATCAATTCATTTGAAAGTTGGGCAAAAGTCTTGCGTGCAGAGTAGAACACAAGTTTGTCAATACCCAAGTCTGCCCTAAACTGTCGTATGTAATCATCGGTTATATGTTGGATAGACTTCTTGGTCGTTCTGCCATAAAACTGAAGATGACCGTCTGGTGTAATGTACTTGTCAATGATTACTCTTGCTTCCGGCTGTATAGTAAACTCCGTTTTGTCATTAGGATTGCGTCTGCTTTGGGTCTTCAGGCGAATGAAGCATACTGTTGGTTTTCGGAAGTCTTGCACAAGAATGTCTCCAAGATTCATACCGCACAAGTAAAACGAAAGCATAAAGATGTCTCTTGCGCACTCTTTCCACTTGTGCGTAATCTCCATATCCCTCAATTCTCTCAGTTTGGCAAGAGGTATAGCAAGATCTCGTGCAAGAATTAATGGTTCTTTGTAATCATAGAAAGGCGGTATGTCATAACTTGCATATCCGTGCGTTGTGGCGAAATATGACAATCGTCTTAATACTCCCATTCTTATATTCACGGTTGTATCTGACAGTCCTTGTGTTTTGAGATACTTTTTATAGCCAAAGACCATTGCAGAATCCAACATAGATAGAATGAAGTTGTTTCCTGCATAATCAATGAAACGTTTTAGACCGTCCTTGTGAAGCCGCAATGTTTGCTCCGACCAAGTATGTTGTTTGATTTTTAGATACTCTTCGTTTATTTCTTCTACCGTGCGCACAGTTGCTCTGCTCATCTTATGCTTTATTATTTTCATAAGTTGAGGACAAGTGTAAACATCGATATCCTCTATCAAATCGCAGATAGAATAGATTTTGTTTTGAAACGTGCGAAGTTGCTGATTGATGTAAGTGGCATTTGAAACATTCACCACATTTCCATTTCTCAGATTCTTTTCCGAGGGTACAGAAAAGCGAGTTACAAAGTAACGAGTTGCTCCATTATGAGATAAAGCAATCCGTATTGTATGAGAACCGTTTGTTCTCGTTTTGTCCTTTAGAATCGTTACTCTTAGGTTCATAATTTTGGGGTAATAAATCGGGAATTATCTTAATTTGCATATCAAATATAATGGGTAATTTTTAAGCAACAAAATCACCCCTAATAATAGAGGTGATTTTGTTTGTATTTAGTTGATGTTATGATGTTTACATCTAAAAGTAGATGCTATCATCGCCCTTTATGAGTGGCTTACATCATACCGCCCATACCTCCCATGCCGCCGGCTGGCATTGCCGGTGTAGGGGTTTCTTCTTTCTTCTCGGCGATTACGCATTCTGTGGTTAGGAACATGCCGGCGATTGACGCTGCATTCTCAAGAGCCACGCGTGTAACCTTGGCTGGGTCGATGACACCAGTTGCGAAGAAGTTCTCGTATTTGCCGGAGTGAGCATTGTAGCCGTAGTCACCCTTGCCGTCCTTTACGTTTTGCACGATTACTGCGCCTTCAAGTCCTGCGTTTGCCACAATCTGACGGAGAGGCTCTTCGATTGCGCGTTTCACAATCTGGATACCAGTGTTCTCGTCATCGTTGTCGCCGTGGAGGTTTTCAAGGTCGGCAACGCAGCGGATGTAAGCCACGCCACCGCCAGGAACGATACCTTCTGCCACTGCAGCGCGAGTTGCGCTCAATGCGTCGTCTACGCGGTCTTTCTTCTCTTTCATCTCAACCTCAGAAGGTGCGCCAACGTAGAGCACTGCTACGCCGCCGGCCAATTTGGCGAGACGTTCCTGAAGTTTCTCGCGGTCGTAGTCGCTTGTGGTCTTCTCGATTTGAGCCTTGATTTGAGCCACGCGCTCTGCGATGAGTTCCTTGTCGCCGTTACCGTTGACGATTGTAGTGTTTTCTTTGTCAACAGTGATTTTTTCGGCAGAACCGAGTTCTTCAACAGTCGCCATATCGAGTTTCAAACCTTTGTCTTCAGAAATTACGACACCGTGGGTAAGCACTGCAATGTCCTCGAGCATCTCTTTGCGACGGTCGCCAAAGCCTGGAGCTTTGACTGCGCAAATCTTCAACGAGCCGCGCAGGCGGTTTACAACCAATGTAGCCAAAGCCTCGCTGTCAACGTCCTCAGCGATGATGAGCAACGGACGACCGCTCTGTGCAACTGCCTCGAGCACTGGAAGCATATCCTTCAATGCGCTAATCTTCTTGTCGTAGATAAGGATGTATGGGTTGTCCATCTCGCACTCCATCTTCTCCGTGTTGGTAACGAAGTATGGAGAGATGTAGCCGCGGTCGAACTGCATGCCTTCAACCACCTTGACTGTAGTGTCAGTACCTTTGGCCTCTTCGATGGTGATTACGCCCTCTTTCTTCACCTTGCCCATAGCGTCGGCGATGAGTTTGCCGATTTCAGCGTCGTTGTTGGCAGAGATGCGTGCCACGTTTTCGATTTTTGCCATATCATCGCCCACTTCCTGAGCCTGAGCCTTGATGCCTTCAACCACCTTGGCAACAGCCTTGTCGATACCTCTCTTGAGGTCGATAGGGTTGGCACCGGCAGCAACATTCTTCAAGCCGACGTTTACAATTGCCTGAGCCAAAACGGTAGCAGTAGTTGTTCCGTCGCCGGCATCGTCACCAGTCTTGGATGCCACTTCCTTGACGAGTTGCGCACCCATATTTTGGAACTCGTCGTCGAGTTCTACAGCCTTGGCAACTGTCACGCCGTCCTTTGTGATGTGAGGAGCGCCGAACTTCTTGTCAACGATTACGTTGCGGCCTTTCGGACCAAGTGTTACCTTTACGGCGTTTGCCAATTCGTCAACGCCTTTCTTGAGCTCTTCGCGAGCTGCATTGTCAAATTTTATTTCTTTAGCCATGATAGTTTTCTTTTTTAGATTGATTCGTTTTTTTATTAGTCGAGGATTGCCAAAATGTCACTCTGGCGCATTACCAGATATTTTGTGCCATCGTATTCCAACTCAGTGCCGGCATATTTGCCATAGAGCACAGTGTCGCCAGCCTTGACAACCATCTCTTCGTCTTTTGTGCCATTGCCTGCAGCAACGACTTTGCCTTTCAAAGGTTTTTCTTTTGCAGTGTCGGGGATGATGATTCCGCCGATTGTTTTCTCTTCTGCGGCTGCTGGTTCGATGAGAACTCTGTCAGCCAAAGGTTTAATTGCCATAATCAATATCTTTTATTTTGTTTGTCAATTTATGTGTTGCGCCCGACTCCTTGTCGGTTGCGACACCTTGGAATTTGCATAACCCGTGCCAAACCGTGGATTATGACAATTTGTCACTTTGTCTGCAAATTTGCCTATCTCCGCTGTACCTTCGATGGTGGCTGACCGTTGCGCTTCTTGAAGAATTTGCTGAATGTCTCGATGTTCGGGAAGCCGAGTTGCTGCGCTATTTCGCCAATTTGGGCATCGGTGTAGCGGAGCATGTCGATGGCGTCGTGGTAGACGAGTGAGAGGATGAAATCTTTCACAGCCTTGCCGGAATAGCGGCGCACGATGCGTGCCAGATACACGGGGGTGACGCACAGCAGGTCGGCATAGAAGCGAGTGGAGTGCTGCTGCGTGTAGTGAGTGGCAACGAGGGCGATGAATTGCCGGTAGATTACCTCCTGGTGGCAGATGCCAGCCATTTGTCCGCCGCCGAGAAGTGCGTCGGACACGATGCCCATCAGGCTACGGAGCAGGTTGACCTGCATCGCCTCGCGGATGCCTACGCCCTGCGACTTTTGCAACTGTAGCATCAGGCACATTGTGGACTGTACGAGTGCCCTGTGTTCGCCAGAGTGCTTCAGTATTGGCAGTTGGTTGATAATGAATAGGTCGGCAAGTACTTTGTACTCCACGCTGTGTGTGAGTATTTTGTCAATCATTGATATGTCGACTGTAACGTATATGGCTTTGAAATCGTCTGAAAAACTGTCGATAAGCACCAGTTGCTTTGGTGACAGCACAAGGATTGTGCCCTCCGTCAGTTCGTGGCGGCGGCTGTTTATGATGTAGGTTGCCTGTCCGCTTTCAAAAAGAATGAACGAGAAGAAATTGGCATAGGTCGACTCGATGCCGATGCTGCCCAGTTTCTGCGCCGTCATCTCGTTTACGTGTATGCCCTCGATGCTCGTGCCCTGCATCTGCATTAGTTGGCTGAAATGTTGCAGTGTTACCATTTGGTTGCCTGTTGGTGAGACAAAAATACGGATATGTTTTCGTTTTGACAAATACAGGCTTTATAATTATGGATTTATGACGTAGTTTGTTTGTAATTTTGCAGCCGGAAAAACAATATTGAATATATATGACGAAAAAGGACAATATAAAATTAGTAGGAAAGATTTTTGCCACCGGCGTGATGTCGTTCTGTGGAGTGGTGAGTGAAACGGCGATGAATGTAACATTCCCGGCATTGATGAAGGAATTTGAGGTAGGTACAAGTACTGTGCAGTGGATCACCACCGGCTATCTGCTGGTGTTGTCGCTGGTAATCACGATGTCGTCCTATCTGAAGCGCAACTGCTCGCAGCGCACGCTGTTTCTTATTGCCGTGTGCAGTTTTATCGGTGCAACGGTGATGTGTTCCGTCGCATCGTCGTTCACTGTACTGATGATAGGCAGAATGATTCAGGGTGTAGGCACGGGTATAGCCTTGCCGTTGATGTATAACATTATCCTCGGCGAGTCGCCGAAAGAGCAAATCGGCACATTTATGGGTATCGGTATGCTTGTCACTGCCGTTGCACCTGCCGTTGGTCCAGTGCTCGGCGGATTTATTGTTGAAATGTTTGGTTGGCGGTACATCTTTATGTCGTTGATGCCGTTGCTGATACTTTCGCTTGTCGTTGGTTGCTGGCTCATCAAGAAATCCAAGCCAGAGGAGCATTCCCGCTTCCATCTGTTCGACTACACTCTCATTGTGGTTGGATTTACCACCTTTATCCTTGCGATGGTGCATGCCTCGTCGGCAGGGTGGGTGAGCGTAGCGGTCATCTCGTTGCTTGTTGTCGCCGCCGTGTCTCTTGTGTGGTTTGTGCGTCAGTCGCGCGGCAAGGAGCAGCCTCTGCTGCGTGTTGAGGTGCTGCGCAACAAGAAGTTTATTATGGCATTGACCGTGATACTAATCACCCAGTTCTCTGTATTGGCGTTGGGTTATGCAATTCCCAACTATTCGCAGATTTCCAACCATACGGGAGCGTTTATCGCCGGAGGGTTGTTGGTACCGGGGTGTATCGTCGGTGCCATCATATCGCCGCTTAGCGGGCGATTGCTCGACAAGATTGGCGCGCGCATACCGATTGTGTGTGGATATGGCTTTATGTTTTGCTCGCTGCTGCTGTTCTCGTTGTTCGGTGACTGCCTCACCACGATGATGTTCTATTGCTTCTATGTGGTATTCACGATAGGGCAGGGACTCGGATGTCCTACCGCCATCACCTTCGGACTTTCGCAACTGCCTAAACACCTGTCGGCCGACGGCAATGCATTGGTCAACAGTTTTCAGCAGTTGGCAGGCGCAATGGGTACGGCGGTTGTGTCGTCTATCGTTGCCGCTCAGCAACTTGCCGCTCCCGTGAGCCAATTCTCAGAGGCAACGGTCATAGGTTCTCGCAATGCGTTCATCCTTATGGGCTTTATGCTTTTCGTGGCGTTTGTGTTGTGTGTCCTGATGACCAAGCGTGTGAAGCACGCTTAGCGGTGGCTGAGCCGGAAAACAAATCGGGCGCAAAACCGAAATGGTTCGCGCCCGATTGCTTTAACCGTATGTCGGTTATGCTTTTACGCGGCCTACATAAGAGCCTTCGCGAGTGTCGACTTCGATAGTCTCGCCTTCGTTGATAAACAACGGAACGCGCACTGTTGCGCCGGTCTCAACTGTTGCAGGTTTCAAAGTGTTGGTAGCGGTATCGCCTTTGAGTCCCGGTTCAGTGTAGGTAATCTTCAATTGAGTCTTGATTGGCATTTCTGCGAAAAGCACAGTTTCTGTAGAAGCGTCGGAAACGACTTCAACAACGTCGCCTTCTTTCATGAAATCAACGCCAGTGATCAAATCCTTGTGGATAGGAATTTGGTCGTAGGTTTCCTGGTTCATAAAGATAAAGTCGCCAGCCTCTTGGTAGAGGAACTGGTAAGGGCGGCGCTCCACGCGAACGTCTTCGAGTTTCTCACCGATGTTGAAGCGGCGCTCGATAACGTAGCCGTTGACAACATCTTTCAATTTTGTACGCATGAATGTGTTGCCTTTACCTGGCTTTACGTGAAGGAAATCAATGCAGAAATACAACTTGTTGTCCATACGGATACAAGTTCCAATCTTAATGTCTTGAGCGTTAATCATATAATTAATGTGAAATTTAAAATTCCGTAATGAGACTGCAAAGTTATGATTTTTTTCTTTAAATGCCTTAACCAATTGTAAAAACTTTCGCTTGCGTGGCTTTGGCGGTCATAACTTTGTCTTGTGGTAGAGAAACGACAACGCCGGGCAGAACTGCTTCTGCTCGGCGTCGGTGTCTTTATTCCTTTTGTCTACAGTTGGTTGTAGGGAATGAACGAAATCAAGTCGGCGAGTTTCTCGGCAGCCTCCTGAAGCGGTTTTGAAATCATCGATTTGAGGATTGGGTTCAAGTCGATGTTGATTTCAACGTGGGCACGGGTGGTGTCTGCAGCGTCGCCGTCGGCGAGGCAAACATTGATGCCCAATGGCAGCGGTGATGAAACCGTGTCGAGATGGATGCGCTCGTTTTCCACACCTTTGCCGATGCGGAACGTCACGTCGCCCACAGGCTTGGCCTCAATGGTGATGGTGTCGCCCTCGATGCGGATTTTGCCCACCTGCTGCTTTGCGCTGTCGGGAGCATTAGCTGCAAGGTCTTTAAATCCTTCAGGGTCTTTCAATTTGTTGTAGACCAAAGCGCGCGATGCCGCTATGTTGCGTTCAGTACTTTTGAATGTAGACATATCTGTTTATTCGTCGATTGCTGTTGAAGGAGTCCAGTTTTCAGGATCCTGACGCCATTGTTTCAAAGTTTCGAGGTCAGACTGCTTGATGTAATCAATTTTCAAAGCAGCATCGAGCATTGCAGTATAGTTGCCGAGAGTAATGAGTTTCACGCCCGCTTTCTTGAAGTTCTCTTCTGCGATAGGGAACTGGTAAGTGAAGATGGCAATCATACCAACGACTTCTGCACCTGCGTTGCGGATTGCTTCAACGGCTTTCAGCGAACTTCCGCCTGTGGAAACGAGGTCTTCGATTACGATAACCTTTTGTCCAGCCTTGAGGTTACCCTCGATAAGGTTCTCCAAGCCGTGGTCCTTAGGGGTAGAACGCACATATATATATGGTTTGCACAATGTGTCGGCAACGAGAGCGCCAAGAGCGATTGCTCCAGTGGCAACGCCGGCAACAACATCAGCGTCTGGGAAGTTCTCGATAATCAGTCGGCTCATTTCAACCTTAAGGAAGTTGCGAATCTCCGGGTACGACAAAGTTTTGCGGTTGTCGGTATAGATGGGAGAATTCCAGCCAGATGACCAAGTGAATGGGTTGTCCGGTTGGAGTTTTATTGCACTGATCTTGAGAAGCTTTTCAGCTAAAATACTTTCCAATTGTTTCATAAGGCATAAATAGTTAGATTCCAAAAAATCAGCAAAAACACAAATCTTCACCAATTTTGCTGCAAAGATAATACAAATCGAGCGCAAAACAACAAACTTGTTTAATTGATTTGCCGAGATGCAGTTTATCTTATTGAAAGATAATACAAATCGAGCGCAAAACAACAAACTTGTTTAATTGATTTGCCGAGATGCAGTTTATCTTATTGAAAGATAATACAAATCGAGCGCAAAACAACAAACTTGTTTAATTGATTTGCCGAGATGCAGTTTATCTTATTGAAAGATAATACAAATCGAGCGCAAAACAACAAACTTGTTTAATTGATTTGCCGAGATGCAGTTTATCTTATTGAAAGATAATACAAATCGAGCGGCGCACTCTAAATGCTTCCGGCGAAGGCCAACGAAAGGACGCAGATGCCCGATGCTCCGCCCATGCGGAGAGCATCGCCACAGGCAGTCACGGTAGCACCAGTGGTTATCACGTCGTCCACGAGAAGCACACGCTTGCCAGAGACTGTAGGTTTGGCTACAAACACCCCCTCCACATTCTTGTGCCTGTCGGCTGTCGACCGATGCGTCTGGGTCTTGTGAGGTTTAACGGCAACGATTGCGTCGGCGGCAGGTATGCCGGTCACCGCCGATACGCCGTCGGCAATGAAACGGCTTTGGTTGTAGCCGCGCTTAGCCAATTTCTGTGAGTGCAGCGGCACGGGAACAATAATGTCGATACCGTCAAAAAATCCACTGCCCTTCAGTTCCGCGGCAAACGACTGCGCAAGACTCTTGGCGATGGTCGGGCTGTTGTGGTATTTCACATCTTTGAGAATTCCCGAATAAGGACTGCTGCGGCTATATTCAAACATCGACACCGCACGCTCCACCAGCCGGCAGCCGAGCAGCATCTTTTCCACCTCGGGGCAGTGCATACCGTCCTTTTGCACCCTTGGCATCATGGCGAGGCACACGGAGCATACATACTTTTCTCCGTCTGCTAGATGACGGCTGCAAACCGGGCAGACTTTCGGAAAGAAAACGTCAGCGATGCCGTTGAATAATAGTCGGAAATTCATAAGAGAGAATAGTTATTCGTCAGAAATGTCGAAATCCTCGGCTCCGTTGATAAGTGAAGCAACCAATGGCGCAATCAGCCCCGGCTCATAGCCGCGCGATGCGGCATAGCGCATAAGCGAAGCCTTGGCCTTGTAAGCATCTTCGGTGTTGACTGTCCGTGCTTTCGCGGTCAGGAGAGTTTTGAGGTTGGATAGGTATATCGTTTCGTCGATTTCCTCCATAGCCTCCTCGATTGTGGCAGAACTGATCCCATTCAGTCGGAGCATGTGTCGAATCTTGGTGCGCCCCCACATATCAAAGCGCGTCTTGTCGTAGACAAAGGCGTGGGCATAGCGAGTGTTATCCACGAAATTGTTGTCCACGAGCCAGTCTACAACCCTGTCGGCATCGTCGGCACTTGCGCCCCATTGCATCACCTTGCGGCGAATCTCGGCCTCTGCGTGCTCACCGCGTGAACACACGGCTGCCGCTTTTGCCAGTGCGGCATCGTAGTCCATTGCTTTTTTTACCATCGGTCGCCTCCTTTTCTTGCTGCGACAAAGCGCGGACGGCGGCTGATGTCGGCTATGATTTCAATGTCGGTGTAGCCCAGCCCGTCAAGCAACACTTTCGTTTCGTCGGGGAAACGGCTGTTAATCTCAAAATAGAGGCTGCCGCCCGGTTTTAGTGCCGACACACCATAGGAGGCGATGGCACGGTAGAAACGCAATGGGTCGCTGTCGGGCACAAAGAGAGCAGTCGCAGGCTCGTAGTCGAGCACGTTTGCGTCCATTGTCGCTCTTTCCGAGTCGGCGATGTAGGGCGGATTGCTCACGATGATGTCGTATTTCTCCTTGTCGCCGCCGAGCGTAAGGATGTCGCGCTTCGAAAATGCCACCTTCGCCTTCAGTGTCCGCGCGTTCTCTTCCGCCACGGCAAGTGCGCCGTCAGAGATGTCGATGGCATCGACCTGCGGAAATTTCAGCGCGAGTGCGAGTGAAATGGCGATGCAACCGCTACCTGTGCCGCAATCGAGCACCGACAGGTCCGCCTGTTTGTTGCGGTCGGCAATGAGGTCTACAAGTTCCTCTGTTTCTTGGCGAGGAATGAGCGTGGATTCGTTGACTTTAAACGTGTGACCGCAGAAATACGTTTGTCCAAAAATATATTGGATTGGTCGATTTTTCAGTAGTTCGTCAACCACTTTACTAATTTTGCCAACGATAAACCCCGATAAAACACTATCTTTGTGGAGCAAAATATCGACTGTTTCATAGTGAAGCACATGGCGGAAGGTAATTCTGACAAAGGCATCGATTTCGCCCTTGTCGAATTTTTCTGAAAGCCGGCGGCGTATGTCGCCGATTGTCTGGCTAAGTGTCTGGTCATTCATTTCAGTCGGTTTTGCTGTTACAAAGGTATGAAATTTATGAATACAGACGAACAATATATGGCGCGAGCACTCCAGATTGCCGCCCTTGGCTACGGACGCGTGTCGCCAAACCCTATGGTTGGCGCTGTCGTGGTGGCTGACGGTAGGGTGGTAGGTGAGGGGTATCACCGCCAATGGGGGCATGCCCATGCCGAGGTCAACGCTATAGCCTCGGTGAGTGATGCTGACCGCCATTTGTTGTCGCAAAGCACTATCTATGTCACTCTTGAGCCTTGCTCGCACTACGGTAAGACTCCCCCTTGCAGCAAACTTATCATTGAAACAGGCATTCCCCGCGTGGTGGTAGGCTGTATGGATCCTTTTAAAGAGGTGAGCGGTCGGGGCGTGAAAATGCTTCGGGAGGCTGGCGTTGAGGTGATTACCGGCGTACTTGAAGAAGAATGCCGCCAACTTAACCGTAAATTCATAACTGCCCATACCGAGGGCCGCCCTTACATACTGCTGAAATGGGCGGAGTCTGCCGACGGATTTATGTCGACAGGCGACGGAAAGCAAACGCATATCTCCACTCCGCTGACGCAGACGGTGATGCACCGCTTGCGTGCCGGGTATGATGCTATAATGGTGGGCGCCAACACGGTGCGCACCGACAATCCGTCGCTGACCACGCGTCTTTGGCATGGCCGCAACCCGATACGTGTGGTGATGAGCCACGACGGCTGCCGTGACCTTGCCGACAGAAAGGTGTTTACCGACGGAAATCATACGCTGCTTTATTCGACATCGGGAAAAACGCTTGGTAAGTGTGGCGAAAACGTGGAGGAGATGCAGTTGCCGGAGACGCTCGACAGCGTGGCACGCGACCTTTATCGCCGCGGCATCACGTCGCTGATGGTGGAGGGCGGTCCGACATTGTTGCAGTCGTTCTTAGATAGCGGCTTGTGGGACGAGGTCCGCATAGAGCACGGCGACAAGGCGTTGGGCTCGGGCATCGCCGCTCCTTGCGCTCCGCAGGGAAAGGTGAGCATTAGTAATGAGGGTAATCATCAGATAATCAATATTTTCAGATGAGCGGTTTTGTTTTGGTGTTACTGTTTAACACATTTTCAATGTGTCCTTTGATAAAATAGTTATAAATTTGCACTTTAAATGTTATTAAATAGATGAGAAGATTAATTCCAATATATGCAATTTTCACGGCGTTGACGCTCATTGTGTCAGCATCGTGTAACACTACAGGAAGCGACGAGACTGATCCGACTGTGATTTCGACTAACACCCTCGTTACCAATTTCTACATTCAGGCAAACGACTCGGTGCTTACGTTGCTCGACTCCATTCCGTTTACCATCGACGTGAACAAAAGGGTAATCTACAACGCGGACTCTCTTCCAAAAGGCACTGACATCACGCGCCTTGTGCCGAGTATCACTCTGGCATCGACTACCTCGACGGGCGTTATCTCAATCAGCGGTGCGTCAACAATGTCCGACACTACCTATACCTACACAGCCTCGTCGACCGATAGTATTGACTTCACCGGCCGTGTGATGCTTACGGTGAAAGCCGCCGACGGCATTTCTTCGCGCGACTATCAACTGCTTGTGAATGTGCATCAGGTGGAAAGCGATTCGCTCTATTGGAACAAACTTTCACGCCGTAACCTCCCTGGCTCGCTGACGGGACCGGAACAGCAGAAAACCGTAGAAAGCAATGGTACTACATATTGTCTCGTGGCAGAAAACGGCAACTACACCGTTTCATCGACAACCGAACCAGCAACCAACAATTGGAACAAACAGGCGGTTACGTTCGGCTTTACCCCCAACGTGAGCAGCCTTACGGCAACCACCGACGCTCTCTACATCCTCGATGCCGATGGCAATTTGCAGAAATCGACCGACGGCGGACTCACTTGGGCTGCGACCGGCAAAAAATACTATTCTCTGATTTCCGGTTACGGAAGTTCGCTGCTCGCTGTGGCAGCGGAAGGTACGTCGTATTTCACAGCAACGCTGACCGCCGACGGCACGGAAACACTTACGGCTGCCAGTAGCCAGTTCCCGGTAAGCGGAATGTCGCAAGCGGTGACCTACGACAGCGACTGGGGTACGTCGCAGATGCTGATGGTTGTGGGCGGCACGATGGCTGACGGCAACTGCACCGGTATGACTTGGGGCTACGATGGCACAAGTTGGGAGTCGCTCAGTAACCGACAGGTGGCACGACTCAGTGATATGACTCTCGTGAAATACTACTATTTCCAGCGTCTCACATCGGGCGGCTACCAGCAGTTCCCTGTGCTTCTCGCATTTGGCGGACGTGCAAGCGACGGCACATTGAGCAAGAATGTTTATATCTCCTATAATAACGGTATCGATTGGAAACTCGGCGACGACCTTCTCCAATTGCCCGACTACATTAATGCGTTCTACGGCGCACAGGCTGTAGTGTCGACATCGACAATTGAAGGTACTCGCGCGGCATCTGCGTGGACGGCAATGCCTTCACGCCATCTGCCTGTTTGGCTGGAGATTGATGCCCCGGCAGCCACACGCGCCACTACACCGATTACTTCGTGGGATTGCCCTTACATCTATCTGTTTGGCGGTTACAACGAAAGTGGCGAGTTGCAGAACAACATCTGGAAGGGCGTGGTGAACCGTTTGACGTTCAAACCGATTCAGTAACGGCTGAAACGTATACTACAAGTTGATTTTTGACGTTTTGTCTTTAGAATGAATACGAAACTCAGAACATACAACTTGCGACTCGTGGTCGCAGTCCTTTTGGTGGCATTGTCGCCAATTGCGGCCAACGCCCAGGAATATCGCTATGAAGCCGGTTTGGGCGGCGGCATCAGCGGCTATCTGGGAGATTTAAACCAAAGCAACGTGCTCAAGCATCCCGGCTATTCGGGTGGGCTATTGTTTCGCTATCTTATCAACAAACGCTTCGCGGTGAAGGCTGATTTGACGGCGGCAAGCATCAAGGGAAACTCCGACGACTTCGACAATAAGTTTCCTGACAATGCACATTATGAGTTTTCATGCACCTACTTCGATTTGGGAGTGGCGTTTGAGTTCAATTTCCTGAACTTCGGCATGAACGACGACTACAGAAAGTTGAAACGTATCACTCCTTACCTGTCGTTGGGTTTGGGAGCGACATACTCGACGAGCAAGAATTTCGTGCCTAACATACCAATCAGTTTCGGTGCGAAATACAAGATAAAACGCCGGCTCAACCTTGGCCTTGAAATGAGGTGGAGAATGATGCTAGGCGATGGAGTGGACGGTTTGAAAGACCTCTACAAAGTGGAAAGCGGATTTCTTAAAAACACCGACTGGTGTCCTACGCTTATGGTGAGCCTGTCGTATGAATTTGGAGAAATCTGCAAAATTTGCCACTATGTAAAATGATTGAGAGAAATGACGCTTGAAAGCAAAATATCGGAGATAGGGCAGAAGCCTGTACCAACCCATGTGGCTGTCATTATGGACGGCAACGGGCGTTGGGCAAAAGCCCGCGGACTTGACCGCTCTATGGGACACGTAGAGGGGGTCAACGCTGTGCACCGCATCACGGAAATCGCTTCCGATCTCGGTGTGAAATATCTCACACTCTACACCTTCTCCACCGAGAACTGGAACAGACCGAAGGAGGAGGTCGACGCATTGATGCATCTCATAGCCATCGCCATTGAGCGCGAAACGGAAGGCTTGCTGAGCAACAATGTGCGTTTGCGCCTTGTCGGCAATCTGGAATCGGTGCCCGACTATGCCCTCCAGCGCCTTCGTCGGTGCGAGGAGGCTACTGCCGGTTGCACGGGCTTGTCGATGGTGCTTGCCATCAGTTATTCTGCCCGCTGGGAGATTACGGAGGCTATGCGCCGCATCGCTGCAAAGGCTGCAAAAGGCGAAATCAGTGTCGACGGCATCTCCGAGCAGACTGTTTCCGACAATCTTGCCACAGCCGGCATCCCTGACCCCGATTTGCTCATCCGCACCGGGGGCGACTGCCGCATCAGTAACTATCTGCTTTGGCAGATTGCCTACACCGAACTGGAGTTCTGCGACGTCTTTTGGCCGGACTACTCCAAAGAGGATTTTTGCGATGCTATCCTGCGCTACCAAGGTCGTGAGCGTCGGTTCGGCAAAACAAGCGAACAAGTAAAACAACAGAAATAAGATTATAACGAGTTAGATGAAAATACTTTTCAACGATATGAGATCAAAATTCTTGATAATTGTGGCTCTTTTGGCTGCGGTGCTTATTCCAGAGGCTAAGGCCCAAGAGTCGACCGACACTATCTATAATCCTAAGATGTTTTTCACCGGGATGCCGAAGAAATACGAAATTGCAGGCATCCGCGTGGATGGATTGCAGAACTACGAAGACTATATCGTGATCGGTTATTCGGGTCTGTCGGTGGGCGACGTTATCGAGATTCCGGGCGACGACATCACCAACGCTGCAAAGCGTTTTTGGCGTCAGGGACTGTTCTCTAAGATTCAGATTAAAGTTGAAAAGACCTGTGGCGACAAGGCTTGGCTGGTGTTTGAACTGCGTCAACAGCCTCGCATCTCCAAAATCAACTACAACGGTGTGAAAAAGAGCGAGCGCGAAGATCTCCAGCAGCGTCTGTCGCTCACTCCGGGCAACCAGATAACCCAGAACATCGTGAACCGCATCAAGGACATCGTTGCCGGCTACTTCAAGCAGAAGGGCTTCAACAACGTGGATGTTGAGGTGGCTCAGACTCCCGACTTGAGCAAAGAAAACGAAATGATTGTCGACATCAACATCGACAAGAACGAAAAGGTTAAAGTCCACAAGATTTATGTCGACGGCAACGAGGTGCTTTCCGACAAGAAGATTCAGCACGTCATGAAAAAGACCAACGAGAAGAGCCGCCTCGTGAACCTCTTCCGCCAGAAGAAGTTTGTCGACAAGGACTATGCTACCGACAAGGATTTGATTATCCAGAAATACAACGAGTTGGGCTATCGTGACGCCAAAATCCTGAAGGACAGCGTATCGAAGTACAACGACAAGATGGTCGATGTGCATCTCAGCGTTGAGGAGGGTCAGAAATACTACATCTCCGATATCAAGTGGGCTGGCAACACCGTTTATCCGTCGTCGACTCTTGATGCAATCCTTGGTATGAAGGCTGGCGATGTCTACAACCAGAAACTCCTTAACAAGCGCACAATGGAGGACGATGATGCCGTGGGCAACCTCTATATGAACAACGGTTACCTATTCTTCCAACTCGTGCCTATCGAGTCGAAGATTGAAGGCGACAGCATCGCTCTCGAGATGCGTGTGATGGAAGGTCCTCAGGCTCGCATCAACAGCATCGTAATCAATGGTAACGACCGTCTTTATGAAAAGGTTATCCGTCGCGAACTCCGTGTACGTCCAGGCGAACTCTTCTCTAAGGAGGATTTGATGCGTTCGGCTCGTGAAATTGCGCAGACTGGTCACTTCGACCCTGAAAATATGGACATCAAGCCAGAGCCTAATGCAGACAACGGTACGGTCGACTTGATTTTCAACCTCACGTCGAAAAACAACGACCAGATTGAACTTTCAGCCGGCTGGGGACAGACAGGTATCATCGGTAAGGTGTCGTTGAAGTTTACCAACTTCTCAATCAAGAACCTCTTCAACCCGAGCAGTTACAAGGGTATCATCCCGCAGGGTGAGGGTCAGACATTCACCATTAGCGTGCAGACCAATGCGAAGTACTATCAGGCATACAGCGTGTCGTTCCTCGATCCGTGGTTCGGCGGTAAGCGTCCTAACTCGCTATCGGTTTCCGGCTACTACTCCCGTCAGACTGGTGTGAACTCAAGTTTCTATAGCCGCAACACCTCTTACTATCCATACTATTCTTATGGATCGAGTTACTACGGCTCAAGTTATAGCGACTACTACCAGTCGTCCTACCAGAACGCCTACGACCCTGACAAGTACTTGCAGATGGCAGGTATCACAGTGGGCTTCGGTAAGCGTCTCAACTGGCCTGACAACTATTTCACTTTCCAGGCTTCGTTGGGCTACAACTGGTATAAGTTGAAAAACTGGGAATACCTCTACTATATGCGTAACGGTACGTCGAACGCCTTTGTGCTTGGCTTGTCGCTGTCGCGTAACAGTATCGACAACCCAATCTACACCCGTAGCGGTAGTATGTTCTCCCTCGATTTGAACATCACACCTCCGGTATCGCTCTTCCGCAACAAGAACTGGGCGAAACTCTATGAGGAGAGTGGCGTGGGTACATACAACTACATCTACTCTTCGGTACAGTCGCAGAAGCAGATTGATGCTGCTCAGGAGATGTACCGCTGGATTGAATACTGGAAACTCAAGTTTAAGGCTCGCACATATACTCCGCTTTCCGACCCTAACAGCAAATGGACACTCGTGCTTATGACACGCGCCGAAATCGGTTTGTTGGGTAGTTACAACAAATACCTCAAATCGCCGTTCGAAACCTTCTATGTCGGCGGTGACGGTATGTCGGGAAGTTACGGCTATGCTCAGGAAACAATCGCCCTCCGCGGTTACGACAACGGTGTGTTCACACCTTACCGCCAGTCGGACGGTTACGCCTACACTCGCTTCACTGCCGAACTCCACTTCCCGTTCATGCTTCAGCCTAGCACCACAATCTACGGCTTGGCATTCATCGAGGGCGGTAACGCTTGGAACGACGTGAAGGATGTGTCGCCGTTCAACCTCAAACGTTCTGCCGGAGCCGGCGTGCGCATCTATCTGCCGATGATCGGTATGATGGGTATCGACTGGGCTTACGGTTTCGACAAGGTGTTTGGCGAGAAAGGCGGAAGCCACTTCCACTTCATCCTTGGTCAAGAATTCTAAAAAACGTGTAAATAATCTTTCATGAATAAACTTATTTGACACTTGTTTGTCATATAGGCATTAACACAAAAAGAATGGCTATGAAACGAATTTTCATTACGGCAGCCCTAATGGCTATATTCTCCATCGCTGCCCACGCGCAGAAATATGCGCTTGTTGATATGGAATATATTCTGAAAAACATCCCGCAGTACGAGATGGCGAATGAACAACTCAACCAGGTGTCGTTGCGCTGGCAGAAAGAAGTGGAAAACAAGACGAAGGAGGCAGAGACACTCTACAAGAACTACCAGAGCGATATGGTGTTCCTGACCGACGAGCAGAAAAAGAAGAAAGAGGAGGAAGTGGTGGCTAAAGAAAAAGAGGCTGCCGAACTCCAGTCGAAATATTTCGGTCCGCAAGGCGAACTCTACAAAAAACGCCAGTCGCTGATGGAGCCTATCCAAAACGATGTGTATGAGGCAATCAAGAAGATTTCGGAGGAAAAAGGTTTTCAGGTGATTTTCGACCGTGCCTCTTCTGCCGGCATCATTTTCGCCTCTCCGCGCATCGATGTCAGCAATGATGTGCTCGCAAAATTAGGTTATTCAAAATAATTTACTACTTTTGCACTTACGATTATTGAAATAACAAATCAAACAATTAATACACAATGCTTAAAAAATTCTTACTCGCAGTCCTCGTGGCTGCTCCGGCATGCCTCTTCGCACAGGTGAAGATCGGCACAGTCGACACTCAGGAAATCTTCCAGTTGATGCCTGAAACAAAAACCGCTCAAGCCTCAATGGAAGAAGTTTCAAAGAAGTACCAAAGTGAGTACAAATCGCTTCAGGACGAGATGAACAAAAAGATTCAGGAATATCAGGCTCTTGCTTCCGACACTCCAGAATCAATCAAACAACGCCGTGAGCAGGAAATCAACGAACTCGGTTCAAAGATTCAGAATTTCGAGCAGGTTGCAAGTCAGGATATGCAGCAACAGCAGCAGAAACTTATGGCACCTATCCAAGAGAAAATCTTGACTGCCATCAAGGCTGTGGGCGACGAGAACGGTTATACTTACATTATGGAAGTGGGCAACGTGGTTTACCGCAACCCATCTGCCGACGACGTGACAAAACTCGTCAAGACTAAACTTAACATCAAGGACGCTCCTGCAACTACAACTACTACAACAAAGAAGTAATTGTTGCGAGACAAATAAAAGGAAGAGGATATGCCAGTTTGGCATGTCCTCTTCCTTTTTTAGCGGGATGGGGCAGGGGCGCAACCCACATCGTTAGGGCATCGACTGATGCTGGCGGCACCCACTACAACGCCACCTCCGGGGCGCAGCCGTTGCGACGGAGTTGTGACGGCTTTGCTGGTGGCTTGCAGAGTCATTGCATAGCCGTTGTGGCGGCGTTGATGATGGGGTGTGGAGTTGTTGCCGAGGAGGTGTGGAGATGGTGATTCCTTAGAACGGTTTGCGGTATTTGTCGGGACTGCTGTCTTCGATGATGCTCAGATAACTGGCATAGCGCGACTCGCTGATGAGATGGTTCTCAAGGGCGGCTTTCACGGCGCATCCCGGTTCGTGGATGTGGGTGCAGTTGTTGTACTTGCAGTCGGCCGACACCTTGAATATCTCTGGGAAATAGTGCGCCACTTCCTCTACGTTGAAATCAATCGTGCCGAACCCCTTTACTCCTGGGGTGTCGATGATGTAGCCGCCACCGGGTAGGGGATACATCTCGGAGAAGGTGGTGGTGTGCATACCGGTCTGATGTGCCTCGGAGATGGCGGCGGTTTTCAGATTGATGCCGGGAATGAGGCGGTTGATGAGGGTGGACTTGCCCACGCCAGAGTTGCCCGAGAAGAGTGTTACCTTGTCTTTGAGCATTGCACGCAGGTCATCCACGCCGTCGCAGGTCTCTGCCGAAACTGGGCAGACGTTGTAGCCGATGCCGCGATAGAGGTAGGCAAACGAGTCGACAAACTCGCACCACTCGTCGTCGAGCATATCCATCTTGTTGACCACGATGGTGGTGGGTACTTGATATGCCTCAGCCGTGGCGAGGAAGCGGTCGATAAATACGGTGGCAGTCATCGGCGCAGCAAACGACACGACCAAAAATGCCTGGTCGAGATTGGCGGCGATGATGTGCGACTCCTTCGACAGGTTTGACGCACGGCGGATAATGTAGTTGCGGCGCTGGGTGATGGCTGTGATGAATCCTGTGCCGTCGGCATTTTCCGTAACCGAAACCCTGTCGCCTACGGCAACCGGGTTGGTGGTGCGGATACCCTTGAGCCGGAAATTGCCCTTGATCTTGCAATTCACCGTCCGTTCGTCGCCGTCGGCCTTGACGACATACCAACTGCCTGTGTTCTTTATTACTAAACCTTCCATATCTGAACTGCAAAGTTATGCCAAATATTTCAATCTTGAAATAAAAGTCGCAACCCGAAACACCAGCACCTGAAAATTTCTTGGAATAGTTGAATTGCGACATAAAAACCGCAGATGCAATAAGGATGAGCCTCCCTGTGGTGATGGCCTAACAATCTAGCATCGAAAAAACTGCTAATAGATGAGAAAATGTTAAAAAGATAAAATTATTGGGGGGGGGTGGTTGCTGAGTTAACTTTTTTTTCACTACTTTTGCGGCTTTGTAAAGAGATTGTAATTGTAATATAATTAGAATTAAATACCCATTCATAGGTCTGCGAGATGAGTAACTGGCGGTTAATTCATGTGCTTCTTTTGTTGTTTGTTATAGCGGTATCCCCTATTCAAGCCGAAGAAATCGAGCAATACAAACCATTGCCCGGCTATTCCTTTGTATATATCAGCAGTGATTTGGAAGCGCAGATTCCCGAAATCAGCGACTCCCTTTTCAACGCAGATGCCAAAGGTATCCGCTTCGACGTGAATAAAACACAACTGCGGCCCAACGAACCATTTATCAACATCTATAAGACGGAAATAGCACCGCTACTCCGCGAAAAGGGGCTTGTGCTCCGCAAACTCATCATCAAGGGTGCTGCATCGCCTGAAGGTCCTTACGACAACAACCGTCGGTTGGGATTGGGACGTACGCAGCGACTTGTGGAATTTATCAACAGTCAGTTTGATAACGCTCCCGACGTGTCGCTCCTTCAGTCGAACTTCGTCTGCGAGGACTACGAATACCTCACCGTGCTGATGGCTGAGGCAAACGACCCAGAGGCTGCCGCCGTGAAGAAAATTTGGGACGACAGCAATGGCGATGAACCTTATTGCAAGCGCGAACTTCAGAAACTCAACGGCGGAAAGACTTGGAAACGCTTGTTGAACGAATATTTCCCGCAACTGCGTCAGGCCCGTGTGATGATGTTTTTCGGAACGCCGCTGTTGGCTACTTTGCACGAAGATGACCTTGCTCAGAAGCCCAACAAACAGACGGTTAGCACGGTGGCTCTTCCTCCAGAAGTGCCGACCCTGCCTTATCCGCCTCTTGAGGTGAAGACAAGCCGTCTGCCGCTCATCGCTCTGCGCACCAACCTCGTGCACGACCTCTTCTATATGCCCAATTTCGGCTTTGCACCGTCGGGCAATGTCCAGTTGGAGTTTTTCCCTCTCCACGGACACCTTACCTATAATGCTGGATTCTCATTCAGTAACCACCGTCACTGGCCGGAATGCAAATTCTTCCAAATCAGAGACCTCCAACTCGAACTCCGCCGCTATTTCCGCGAAGGACATCCTTACCGCGGTGCGTTCCTCGGTGTCTATGCCCACGGATTCTGCTACGGTATAGGCTTCAACGAGAAGAAAGGATGGGAGGGCGAAGGTCTTGGAGCCGGTCTCTCTGGTGGCTACACCTTGAAACTCAACCGCAAGGGGTCGTTTCGCCTAGAATTTACGGCGGCGTTGGGCGTCTTGGCTACGCGCCACGACCCTTATGTCTACGGCAACCCTGTGACCGGCGAAAAAGACGGGAAATATTACTACGACTATACTGGCTCGGCCAGCAAGTTCAAGAAACGCAATCACATGTTTACATGGTTCGGCCCGACAAACCTGGGCATACAGTTGACCTACGATATCGTATATCGCAAGAAAGGAGGCAAGAAATGAAACATATAAGAAACGCTGCCTTTTTGCTTACGGCACTGCTCGCCTCTGCCGCGACATCGTGCATCGAGCCGCCGTTGAACCTCCCGAGCGAGGAAATCCTTGTGGATATGCCAGCCGTTGAGGTTGACATGAATGTGGTGTGGGGTACGGAAACCGACTGGCGTGCCGAGTGGTACTACGGCTGGGACGAAGCCGACCGCCAACTCTCCGGCGACACTTGCTACACGGTGCCGACCAACTATGAAGTGCGCCGCTACTATCTCGGTAGTCAGGCAGACGGAGCGCACACTCGCGAGGGTCTTGATGGTTTTACTGTGTTCAGCAACTCCTTCCGCCGCCGATTCCAGTTCGGCTACTACGACCTTCTGTTCTGGAGCAACATCGACTCCGCCGAAGGTACGCAGGTGCTCCTCGTCGACGAATCGTCGCTCGATGCCGTTACCGCCACTACGACCGTGACCAGAGGCATTGCGAATAGCCGCGAGAGTTCTACGGTAGTGGCTCTCTACAACCAGCCGGAAATCTTCTATTCAGCCTATGAGCGCAATGTGTTCATCTCGCAGAACTCGGCAGACTACGACTACTACGACGAAACGGAAAAAGTGTGGGTGAAGAAATTGCAGACCACGCTTAAACCGCTTGTCTACATATACCTTGTGCAGGTAGTGATGCACAACAACGACGGACGCATCACCAGCGTGACGGGAGACGCAGCCATTGCGGCTATGGCGAGCGGCGTAAACGTCAACACACGCTACACCAACAACAAGCCGTGTATGGTGTATTTCCCGATGCGTATGAAGAAGGGCATCAACGTCAACGGCGAGTCGGTTGATGTGGCGGGCGGAAAGTTGACCACCTTCGGACTCTGCGATATGGAAGGCTATGAGCCGCAGTCGCGTGCCCAGTATCAAGGCACCCGCACCGATGTGGACAACAGATTGTACTTTACTCTCCATTTCAGCAACGGAACGGAAAAGACCTATGACTATCTTGTGACCGACCAATGCCGTGCGCACTGCCACGGCGGTGTCATCACCATTCATATTGACTGTAGCCAGATTACTCCGCCAACACCAGAAGACCAAGGCGACGGCAACGTCTTCGTGCCTACGGTAGAAGACTATGACCATGTCGATTATGATATACTTATGTAGAAGAGTAATTAATATATACCATTAAACTAAACAGTATTTTTTATGAGAAGGAAAAATTTGTTGTTGGCGGCATCAGCCATATTGTTGACTGCCTGCTCCAACGATTTTGAGAATGTGACTAACGAAGGGAATAAGACTTCGCAAGATGCCATCGGTTTTGAGATCATCAACCGTAACACAATCACGTCGCGTGCTGGATCTGTAAATTTGCAGGATGCTGGCCACTACAACTTCGGTGTGTTTGCCTATAAGAACACTACAGGCGCTGCACAGCAAGAAGTGATGAACAACTACCTCGTGGGCTATGGTGACGCAATAAACCATAAAGGTTATAGTTTCAGCGTTGCTGACCAGTCTACATTGGGCGAGTCGCTTTGGGCTTATGAGAAATTGGGCAAAAACGATTACACTTACGCAGGAACTGACGGTTACTACACAAAAGATCATGATTTCTATATGTCGAACTGCGACAACCAGTTCTTGAAATATTGGGACTACTCATCGTCGTCGGTTGATTTCTATGCTTATGCTCCTTACATCAACGGTGCAAACACAGCAACATTCGACCCAACAACCAAGGTTCTTACCATCCCTGGTCTTGCACTTACCGATGGCTACGATGATGCTTCGGCTCACGACTTCCTCTATGCTAACAAGACCGTAGCGAAAGTAGCCTACAACAACAAGGTGCAGATTGCATTCAAGCGTATCGGTGCACAAATCCAAATCGGTTTCTATGAGAACATCGACGGCTACAAGGTCGAAATCCTCGACCTCAAGGAAGGCGCTTACGCTGGTGTTTGCGCTACTCCAGCAGTTAAGGATGCAGGCGACAACTACACCTATGGTGTCCTTTACCACAAAGCAGGTGCTACTGTTGATTTCTCTGGCATAGATGCAACGCTTGCCATTACAGGTAACGATGCAGAAGTGTTTGACGCTGAACATCTGCAGTTTACTATCCCGACAGAAACAATTTCTACTGAGAGAACAGCACCGACAATGTCTGCTACAAAATATTTTGTGATTCCTGCCAACTCAACCAACAAGACTGGTCTTACATTCCACGTAACTTACAAGTTGACGGCAGAGGATACAAACGAAACAGTGATTGTAAGAGATGCAACCGTATTTGTACCGTTTGACTACTGCGACTGGAAGTCGAATACTATCTACAAATACATCTTCCGTCTTACAAAGAACACATCAGGTAGCACAGACCCAAGCAAAGATATCGACCCGAACAACCCAAAACCAGACACCGATACAGCACTCAAGCCAATTATCTTTGACAATCTTACAATTGAAGATTGGAATACTGCTGAGTCTGAACACGCTATCAACTAATAGAATTTGACAATGAAACGTACTGCTACCTATATCTCCATTGCACTGCTGTCGGCGTTGGCTACAGGTTGTTCTTCCAACTCGGTTATCGACAGGGAAGAGCCTGAAACGCCCGATGGTACGCCCTTGCGGTTTAGCATCCCGTTGGTGGGCAATATGGAGACACGCTCTACTCGAGCCTCGCAGGCTCTGGCTTCCGACTTTCTTGTAAGCACCTATAAAGCCTACAAGTCTGGCGGTCAGCAGATCGTGATGGAGCAGTACCAAGCACTCTACCAGCAGGATGGTTGGAGCGGTACAGGTGCAAAATGGAACACGGTGGGAGGCACTGGCGACGGTTTATACCAGAACCAGACGGAGAAATATTGGGATCTCTCCGCCTTCCCCTACGAATTCATCGGTATCGCTCCTGCTCCTATCCTGGGTAATGCTGTTATGACCGGCTTTGCCGTGACAGACCGACAGGTAAAAATCAAGCAGAGCCTCCACACGCAGTCGGCAACCGACGGCGTGGTCAGCCCTACATCAGCCGACGAATACCTCGTGGCACAGATGCAGCGGCAACACAATGCTGACGACGCAACAAAGACCGACGACATCGACATAATTACCGGCAAGACTATCGGCTCAGGTGGCGATTCACCGACGAAGGCCGTTCCATTGCCATTCCATCGCCTGTCGTCGAAAGTGCGTTTCGGCATTTACACTACAATGCCAGTCGTGGAAACACAGAGCGTCAAAATTAAGGATGTGACCTTCAAGGTGGTGTCCGCCAATGCAGAGGGTTTCGTAACCTCTACCGGCAACTACACCGTTGACTTCACCCAGAGTGGGGTGAACAGCGTTGTTGACGGCGAATTTGGCGACAAGACTTGGCAGTCGGGCTACAACCAACTGCTGTCGTTCTCCGGACCGTCAGACACCTTTACCGACGCCTATCTGGAAAAGCACGAATGGCAATCGAAAAACGATGTAAACGCTTACTATTTCGAATGTAAGGACGGTTTGTTGCAAGTGCCGCAAAGCGGCGTCAAACTGTATGTGTCCTTCACATTGGAACCACTCAGCGGAGAGCCTTACACCGTAACCGATTATCCGCTGACCATAACCGACTCTGACGGCAATGTGGTGTCGGAATACACCTGGCGACCGAATTGCCTTTATACATACTACATAGTGGTGAACCGCCTGTTCTACTATGACATATCCTTTACCGCAACCGTCTCCGACTGGGAAGACGTTGAGGGAAGGACAACAACCGACTTGGAAGAATAAAACAATATAGAAAATTATAAAAAACCATATAACGATGAAAAATTTAATCACTCCACTAAGTTTGGCGACGGCACTGGTATTTGCATCGTGCGCCAAGGATGATGTCCCTGGATCAAAGAGCGATTCAGAAAAATCAGCCATTGAGTTTTCGATGACCGACAACAATACGGCTAAGTCAGTCAACGGTCAGTCGCGTGCCGGATTTGCTGCAACCACAGGCATTGTGATGCGTATGGCTGCAACCAACGCCGCCGACGCATCGCAGTCGAAATACACACGCACTATGGCTACTGCCGAGACAGGCACAAACTATTCCACTCTGAGTTTCAGCGACGGCGGCACAAACACACGCTATTGGGATGATGCCTACGGCCGCAACACGCTGTTGTCGATTTATGCAGTGGCAGTGCCCGACAAAACCGGTGTCATTGCTGCCGATGCACTTAAGGGCGACAACACTTGGGGTACAAATGCCGACAACACCCTCTCTTGGACAGTGGCAACAACCCAGACAACGGAGTTGATTTCAAACAGCGACCTCGTTTACAGCAACAACATCCAGCCAGCGTTCACCGAATACAACCAAAAGAACGGTGTCTACGAATATAATTTCACAACGTCAACTTATCCTACTTTCGACGGCTCAGACTTCAGCGTATTGACTCCGGGTCAGATGAAGTTCCGTCTGAAGAGCACAACAGTGACCGACGGTCCTGGCAAGTTTGACAAGGGTAACCTTAACTTCGTGCACGCTCTTAGCCGCATCACCTTGAATGTGGTTCTTGGCGAAGGATTTACTGGCACAAACACCATCTCTAACGTGAAAATGCTCGCAATGCCGCAGACAGGTACTTTCGACATCAAGGATGGCGTGTTCTCAGGTACAACTGCAAGCGACATCAATATGGCGACTATGACTACCAACAGCAGATACATCGGTCAGGTGTTGCCAGGCTATGTGTTCACCACAGGCAGCGAAACCAATGTGCTTCAGTTTGAAGTGGCAGGCAACCTCTACTACGTTACCCAAAACAGCATCTACGACGCGCTCAACATTGCGGCAAACATTCCGAACTTGAAGTTCACTGATGGTACCAACGGCATCGAGATGCAGCAGGGTCAGAACTACATCCTCACAGTCACAGTCAACAAAACCAAGATTGACAAGATTACAGCAACATTGGCTGAGTGGACAAACCTTTCCGGTGAATTTGAGAGAAACAATGCCTACCTGTCGTTCTCGTTCAGCAACTACGGCGGCACTGATTCCAAAAACTTCTCGCTCTATCGTTCGGCTTCAGCCTACACCGACTATGTAGTGGGCGAGCCTTACGAGAAGCACTACGACTGGGATGCAAACTATGCTGGAAACATTGCAACTCTCACTGCTCCTGAATCGGGTAGTTCAATTTGGAAGACCAACTGGTATTGGGACGACAACAAGACGTTCTATCACCTCCGTATGGTCGGCACAGACGGCATCTCTGAAAGAACAATCGGAACGGATGCCTCAGGCAAAGAATATTTCGACATCGCAGCCGGTACAACCAACGGCAACTACCGCTGGGGCGCACCGATGATCAGCGGAAAGACTCTCCAGTATGACCTCACCAACGGTTTCGACTATAGCGCAACCGACCACCACATCAGTCACGCCATCGGTGCAACCAACGATGAGATTCACTTGACAGAGGTTAACATGCTGAGCCACATCAAGGTGTATGTAAAGACCACAACCGGCGACAACAAGGTGACACTCTACGACGGCACAAACATGACAAAGGTTTCGTTGACCCACATCTATACCAACGGTAAGGTCTATATGGGTAACGGTTTGGCAACGGCTACAGGCTCGCGCGCAACGAGTGCAACGGCAATGACAGCGCCGGATGTAGCAACCGCAAGCACCTACGCAATCAGCGGAAGTTACGACTACTATGTAGTGCCTCAGGCATTGGTTGATGGCAGCACATATGTTGGCTTGACCATCCAGACACCTGACAACAACATCTACTACGTTGTAGAGAAGTTGAGCACCATCCTGGCATCCAGCGTAACCAACGGCACAAACGTGTCAATCGGTCAGTCTGTGGGTCAGGCAATCACATACTGGTATCCTAACTGCTGCTACACTTACACAATTACATTGTCTAAGGCTGGTATCGAGAAATTTACTGCAACTCTCGTGCCGTACACTGAAATTACAGGCGAAACAGATATAACAATCGAAGACTAATCGTATGTTTAAGACGATAAAATTCAAATGGATGGCTATGGCATCACTCGTGGCGTTAGCGTCGTGTAGTGATGACACAGCCGTGCCATCGTCTGTCGGCGAGGAGTACAATGCCATTGCCCTTACAATGGGCGTTGACAACAGTCTCGGCAGCGGATCGTCAAACACTCTGAAACGTCAGGGCGCAACCCGAGCCGACGGTGCAACTGACTCTTATGTGAGTCTGACCACAGGCACTGGCATCCGTCTTAGGATGGAAGGCGCATGGACAAGCGGAAGTGCCACTCGTGAAATTATAAAAACGAGCCATGCCGCAGCGGGCACTCCGGCAACGGGTGCAACCTACAATCCCGTTTCAGGCTACACTCCGATGCTCTATTGGGATGATTTTGGCGCAGCCGATCCCGACAATAAGGCTAACACCGACAAGGGCCTCGACATCTATGCCGTGGCAATCGATGGACTGACAGCGGCATCTGAACTTGCCGACAATGCTTGGGGCGACGCTACCGCCGACTCCAATCTACTTTCGTGGAACACTGTGGACAACAGTGCCGACCTTTTGCTCAACAAGGATTTGATTGTTGCCAACAATCTTAGTGGCGACGGCAATCCCGGACGGTTGACATTTGAGGAGCACAAAGCCATCCGGAAAGGGGAGAGCACAGCCGACCCTTTGCAAGCGCGATTGGTGTTCCGACACGTGCTTAGTAAAATCACCTTCAACCTTAAGGCGGCTGAAGGTTTTACTGATTATAAGTTTGCCGGCACACCGGTGGTGACCCTTACGCGCTCGAAGAGCAGCGCATCGACAAAAGAGTACTACTGCTATGTTGAAGGCAACGTCAACGTCAAGAAAAGCGTGGCAACGCCGACTGGCGATTTGGTGGCAGTGACTCCGAAAAAGACAGGAGAATCGCTGTCAGGCACTAACCAGGTAATCAAGGAAGAGGCCATTGTCTATCCAGGCTCGATTGTCTGCACCTCGTCAACCGACATCGTGGCGATGATTAATGCCGACAACAACCTCTACTACATCACAGCAGCGGAGATAAAGAAAGCCATTGACGATGCTTTCCCTACTGAAGACGCGGCTACACGATACCTCACTAAGGCTGGCTATAACTATGTGTTCAACGTGACGGTTAACAAGACCGGCATCAACGTTACAGCCACAGTGGTTGACTGGAACAACCTGAGTGCGGAAGAAGAACCAAAAATCGACGTTACTGCCAATGTAGGCGAGTCGGGAAGCACAGCAACAATCGATGCGTTCAGTTTCTACCGCATGGCGGACGAAACCACGGGCGCAAACCGCAAGTACAACCTGTCGTTCAAGAGCGGTGACTACTACGGTGAAGAGGCGCATGCCACACTGTCGACAACCGGCGAATGCACATTCGTCACTCCCGACGGCTCGGCTACGACCAACCTCTACTGGCCTGACCACCAGACCCACTATCATTTCCGTGGCGTCTATCCGCAGACAAGCACTTCAGCATCTGTCAGCGACAAACCTCTCGTCGTGGACGAAGCGACAACAGGCAATCAGGCCATCAAGGTGGCAAACTGCAAGTATAATGCCTCTACGTTCCCGAGCAACCTGATGATTGGTGCTCCGGAGATAGCCGCAGGCACTATGTGCGGCAACGAGGACCACATCAACGGTGCCGGTCCGGTCGATATGTCGGTACACGGCGTATGCGCACGCGAAGGCAAGGTGAACCTTAATTTCCGCTATATGATGTCGCAGGTTGAGGTGAAACTCGTGACTACCACAGGCAGCGACAAGGTGGACATCAGCGGCAGCACCAAGGTGGAGATTGAAAATGCCCGGACCGACGGCTGGATTGGACTTGACAGCCGCGCCGTCGATAAATACGGCACTACGGCAGACTATCTGCTCAACAACACCACTACGGATGCTTCCTGCCTCTTGCGCCACGACTGCATCGTGCCGCAGAATCTCGCCGGATTGATGTTCAAAATCTCGATTCTTGACGCTGACGGCAATGTTTCAGCGATTTACCGCGCTACGATTTCCGACATCAAGGTGAAGGAAACCGACAGCGACGGCACTGCCACAGGCGACGCCCACACCATCACGGCTTGGGAATCAGGAAAGAAGTACACATATACACTTACGCTTAGGAAAACCAAGGTGTCGGTTACTGCAACCATCACCGATTGGACAACAAAAACAGCGGATTCAGACATTTGGCTATGATGAAAAATCAGATCATAATAGTTTCGGCGGCATTGTCATTGGCAGCATGCAGCAATGAGGTTGACTGGAAGGACTCTGACAAGACTCCGGTCAGCGTGGCAATGGCTTTTGTCGACAAGGAAAACAGCGCAACGACACGTGCTGTCGACCACGACTTCGAGTCGGGCGACAAACTGGTGGCTTATCTGCGCCATGCGCAGACCGGTAGCGGAGCAACGACAGGAGTGGGCAGTTTCGACCAGACTGTCACGTTTACCGTAAACAATGATGCTACTATGTCGCAGGTCGGCACTACCGATACCTACGAAACGAGCGACATCACTCCCGACAAGGCTCTCTACTGGGACGATTTCAGTAGCGCAACCTACGATATCCGCACTGCCAACCACGGACTGCAATCGTTGTGGGGCTATTGCTACAACGGCAACGCCAGTGCTCCGACAACGCCAGCCGATGTGTTGACGTGGAGTGTAGCAACCGACCAGACCGCTGGCTACAAGACGAGCGACCTCCTCTGGTCGAAGGCGCAGGATATTGTTGCCTATAAGCACAGCACCGCTGTCGACGGCACACGCTCCGGCTTGGTCATCCCTTACACCCACGCCTTGAGCAAGGCCACGATAGTGCTTGTTGCAGCGACAGGCTTCGATGACACAGACATATTCGACAACACCACCGTTACCATTAGTGGTGTAAACGTTAAGGGCACATTCACTGCCTCGACAGCGAAACTTGGCACAGATTTCACTACGGGCTCAATCCAGATGCACAAGTCATCGGTGAGTGCCGATGGAAAGACAGCGGTGTTCGACTGCCTTTTTGTGCCTACCGCCGACGACAATGTGGGGATAGCAGTCAATGATGTGGATGGCAACAACTACACCATTACAATCACTCCGGAGATTCTTAACGATTGGGATTGCGCTCTCACCGGGACGCAGTCGGGCGTAAACTATCAACTCACGGCTACGCTTCGCAAGCAGGCAATCGATGTAAAGGCGCAGATTACCGACTGGGTGACAAAGAGCGCATCGGCAGAAGGCGTGATTAAGTTCAGCACCGACCTGCGCAACATCACTCCAGACACCGACCTTACCGACGGAACATCCTACGACATATTCCGCGGCACTACGCTTGCTGGCCTTGACAAGGTCACCACACGCGAATATGCCGACGGAGCGTGGAGCAACAATCCCGAAATCTACTGGCAGAACGCCTCTACGAACTATTATTTCCGTGGCTTGGCAGCCATAGGTGCTGACAATAAGATTACGACCGTAGGCGGAAGCCTTGAAGCAACCAAGGAGACTGACCTCCTTTGGGCTACGACGGCAAAGCATACGGGCGAGAACAACAGCGGCGCGACTGTGACGGTGACAGAGGGTGCGGCAATCTCGCCGCGCACATCGCAAGTGCCTATGCAGTTCCACCACGCAATGAGCAAGGTGTCGTTTACGCTTGCCACCACGACCGATGATTCGGCAGTGGACCTCACCAACGCCACAATCACTATCTCCGATCTTGTTGACAAGGGCGTGATTGACGTGGCAACCGGCGACATTACAGGCACAGCGTCGAGCACAAGTACTCTGTCGGCAGTGTCGGGCGAATCACATATCGTGATACCGCAGAACCTTGCCGGGAAAGTGTTGACAATCACATTGCAGGACGGCACTACGTATAGCGTTACCCTTACCGACGTGGCTCTCGACGGCTCGTCCGCCAAGATAGAGAACTGGGAGAGGGGCAACGCCTACAGTTACACCGTCAAACTTGCAAAAGAAGCCATCCAGTTTGGCGCATTCGTCAAGGACTGGACGGTAAACAAGGGTTCTGGCGACGCTTCGCTCGACTGGGACTAACATAAGTAAAAGAAGACAATAATGAAACTGCGATATCTGTTTATAGGAATATCAATGACGCTGCTTGCCGCTTGTACCGACAGGGAGATTGTCGACAACGGAGGGGATTCCGACCTTACCGCATGCCCGGTGCTGTTCAGTTCCGGTGCGGACGGCGGAACGCCTGTTTCGCGTGCTGCGGTAGTGCCCTACATGCAGAAAGACGGCAAATTCATCTGCCGGATGTACTACCAAGGCGCAGCCAACAGTATGGACTACAATAGTTACACCGAGGCGTGGCTACAGGTTAACAACACCGTAGGCAACAGCGTGTTCCGCAAGAGCACCTATGCTGAACCCACCGACATCGATGCCTATGATTTCGACCGCGAGTCATCGATTTTCTATTGGCAGAACAGAAAGCCGCATATATTTATCGGCTTGGCAGACTATAACAAGTTGACCGACAGTACCTGCTCTATGACTATGGATGCCGACACAATGCTGTTCGACCTTCGCCGCACGGCAAGTATGGCATCAGTCAGCGACCAGTTAGACCCGATACAGGCTCACACTGTGATGACTCCGTCGGGAGCGATGCCAGAGGCAAACCGTGTGCGGCTGGTGTTCAACCACTGCTTCTCGAAGGTGCAGGTAAACCTGAAACCTACTGTCGACGGCGGCCTCGACGGCGGCAGACTCACCTACGACAATATCGACTCCGTAGAATTGCTCGGCGTGTCGGACACTGCCTATGTCTACAATATCGCAGTCAAGGACAAGGAAACCTACGACACCGCCTATATGGCTCCGCGCTACAAGCCGGTCAACAGTTCATACTACACCAACGAGCAGAAGGAGAAAAACCCTTACTGCACACAGATTGAGATGTTTAAAGCCTCAGAAGACGACGTTACACCAGGCTATACCTCCACTTTCGATGTCATTGCCTTCGGCATCGTTCAGGCTATCCGTGTTACATGGCACGAAACTGGTTATCCCGACTTGAAACACGTGGTTACGAAGTCCATCATCGACCAGTCGGAGAACACGCTGAAATCGGGCTATCAGCACATCTTCAACCTGGAACTGCGTCGAGGCACGCTTGCCATCCTCAATGCCGAAATCAAGGCGTGGGAGAGCGGTGCTACTTACGATAACATAGACGGTACAATAAAGCAAGATTAAGAATGACGAAACGGCTGATAAATAAGATATTGCTCTTGGCTATGACCTTGGTTGCCGCAAGTTGCAACGATGCTTTCGACAACATCTTCGACGAGTCTGGCGATATGGCTGGTCAAGCCATCATATTCTCTACCCAGTTGCCTGCTGCCAGCGCTTCGGCAACAAGGGCTACATATTCCGTCGACGAAGAACTTCTTGAGAGTTACAAGGCTGTAAGTCAAGCCTACAACTTCAGCATCACGATGATGAAGGAAGGGGAGACTGCCGGCTCTACGATGGCATACAGCGTGGCTGAGGGAGCAACCGGAGGGGAACTCGCATCGTCGACGCCTCTCTACTGGCAGGACAATGTGGGCAAATACGGCTTTAAGGCCGTTGCAGGAACGGAGACTCTTGAAGCCGACCAGACCGACAAGGCTAAATGGATTGCACAGGACCGTCTGCATGGCTATGGCTATGAGCCGCTGCTTGCCGACGGTGTTACGGTTGATGACATCGACAATTATAACTACCACACCAGCAAAGAGTGGTATGCACTCAACAAGGAGTGGAAAAACACGCTCGGCATGGTCACTTCCAAGGAAGAGTACAAACGTGTGCCGCTATTTATGCAGCACGACAGAGCGTTGGTGACAGTGATTTTGAAAGCCGGCGACGGAGTGAAGCGCGAGGATGTGCTTGCATCGACTGCTGCCACAAAATTGCAGACCAAGATATTCAGTTACAACAGCGAGGGTGCAAGCCTCACCATCAATCCATTGGCAGGCAAGGAAACCATTAACTACGACAAAGATGTCAACGGCGAATCAGCAACTATGGAAGTGGCGCGCTACGATGCTGTGGTGATGCCCCACAACTATATCGAGAATGCCGAGGACGAGAAGATTTGTTCAATCAACCTCGCCAGCCAGAATTTCTCATTCTATGCTGGCAACGATTCTCGCTACACTGATTACCTCAACCTCTCGGAGGCTGAGAAGTTGACCAGCGATATGTACAAGGCTTACAATCTCAAGGCTGGCGACAACCTTGTGATTACGGTGACTTTGTCGCGCGAGAGCCGCAAGATTCTTATTACGGCGTATGTTCAACCGTGGACCAGTGTGGTGACCTCCTATGTGTGTGATGACTTCGGCAACACTGGCGACCCTATTATCATCAATAGCAAGCAGGAACTTATTGATTTCTTGTCGGACGAGAAGACAAATGTGGCAGGTAATGTAGCCATCCTTAATACCGACAAAATCGTACTTACAGACTGGGACGACAGTTATGACCTGAATGCCATTCTCAACCTCGGTAGCCACACCCTTACTACCGACTCCAAATTGTTTAGAAACATCACGGCTTCGGGCAGCCTTATCAATGGCACACTCGTTGTGCAGAAGAATGCTGACGACGTCAGCACGGTTGTCTGCACCAACAACTTTGGCACAATCGACCACCTCACTTTGGAAAACGCTTCCGACAGCAACCCTGCAGTAGTGACAAGGGCAGCCGTGGCGGTAGAAAACCAAGGATATATCACCAACATTACGTCCTACATCAAGGTGGACGGCAAGAGTGACGGCAGTGCTGAGACCTTTATCGGCGGCATTGCAGCCATCTCGCAGAGTGCGACTGGCGCAGTACTTCCGTCGGTTAGCAACTGCTATGTGGATGCCCGTGTGGGCATCGCCTCCGGACAGACTGGCGTGAAGGGTGGCGGCATCGTCGGTGCAGCCAACGGATATGTGTCAGGCAATACTTTTGAGTACGGCATCACCCTTCAGCAGGAACTTGCCAGCGATTTGCCTCTGCGCAACATCGTGCACACCAAAATCGGCTCTTACGACCTGATTGCCTCAGGCAACCAGTGGCCGACGCTGACGGCAAACACCCCTGCGGGCTTTACTGCTCTTGAAAATACTCGTCCTTCCGACAAAATTTACAACAAGGTGATTGATTGCAGTGAAGAACTGGCAAAACTTGTTGCGGTCAATTCGACCTACAACGAGGAAGGCAAATCATACCGCTTGTCGGACAGTTTCTCCGTACTCTCGCAGAACTGGGAACTTGGCGAAAAGACCGATGGTCAGACCAATGCTACGCGAGGCAATGTGCTCTTTGACCTCGACGGCAACGGCAAGACAATCACACTCGGCGGCACAAAGACTATCGACTACAAGGAGACGAGTAGTGGAGCAGCGACTGGTACATACACCACGGCGGCGATGCTTTTCGCCAACATTATGGGCACGGTTAAGGATTTACAGTTGAATTGCGAAGAGTCGTTCTACGGTGTTCCTGTCTATGGCGAAACGGGAAAGAGTGGCGACAATATGTCGTCCGACATCTGTGCTCCGTTGGCTTATTCGGTGATTGGCGGTACGGTAGAGAACGTTACAGTCCATGCAGTGCGAAAGAGCGACGGCTCTTATCCTAAGATTGTCGCTGCCATACCTGCCGGAATGGTAGGGTGGGCGTGCGATGGCGCAGTAATCAAGAATTGCACCGTCGACATCGACGTGGAGATGAAAGTGGCAAAGAAATTCGACTCGAGCGACCAGCGACTCTATGCCGGAGGCGTCGTTGCCCAAGTGGCGAAAGCCACAGTGTCGCAGTGCAATTATGCACCGCGTAGTGGTTTCAGTTTCAGTTGCAACAAATCGTCGTCGATGTTCTATTTTGGCGGCATCATCGGCGGTACATTGCAGAAGAAATACGATGGGGCATCGACCATTGAAACCCCGGCAGTCACCATCACCGACTGCTCATCGTGGTATTCGTTTGATGCCGAAAAAATAGTCTATGTAGAGGGCTCTGTAATTGGCCGTGCCATCTATACTACCGGCTTGAGTAATGTGAGCGGTGTGAACAACGATAGCCAAGGCAACTGGTGGCCACTGGGTGTGCAGGGAGTAGGGCAGGCAATCAGCATTGCCTCCGATGCGTCTGAAAAGGCCATCGGAAAGCGCAACTCCGTGACACCCGACAAACCGGAAATAACCGATTGATGCATATCTAAAAGAATTTATAGATAGTTCAGAATATGAAAAGAAACAATCTACTATATGCGATAATGGCAACTATGACTGTTGTGGCGTGTTCCGATCAGGGAATCGACGTGACAGATCCCACGGACGTGTCCAACGTCATCAATGTGGGAGGCGTGAGTGCCTCTGACATTATCGATGCAGAGGTAGTGACACGTGCCGGTACCAAGGCGGAGGACATTGCGTGGCTGGCGCCTGCCTTGAAGAACGGCATTGACGTGACCTACTATCTGGCGAGCAAGCCAGCCGACACCCGCACAGCCATCCTCAAATTGGAAGAGGAGAAGGTGAACGGCAGCGACTCGACCTACTATTCGTTCAACTATAAAGGCACGACCACTCCAGCAGTGTGGCTGGGCAACGGCGGACACATGTTCCACGGATTTCACATCCCGGAGGAGTTGACATCGCCGGAGAGCGAGACCGCACTTGCCGACCAGAGCGACTCGACCAACTATACCAATCTTATCCACTATCTGTGTATGCCGCCTAACCAACAGATTCAGGCAACGGTGAGTTATGTGCGTTTGCCATTCCGTCATCGTTTGTCGAGGGTGATTACCTATGTGCTTATCGACCCGTTGCTGGATGCGGAAATTAATAACATTGCTTTCGACAATGTGAAGATTCTCAGTTCGGTGAGCGGCACAACGCCGAAATGGACCACCGCCCGCAAAACCACTCCTCACAACTTGGGCAAGCGTGGCAGTATTAGTTCACAAATGGTGCAGTTGAATGAGAACTTCCTCGCTTACTACGATACAGAGGCGGACGAAACCTATTATCCGACATCGAAAAAATGGGCAGCAGCGAAAGCCGCATACGAGGCTGGCTCAAGCATTTATGAGGAAACGAACTACGGCAAAGTGCCGTGCTACGATATTATTATCCGTCCAACCTACACCGACTCGGCACTGGTGATGTACGACGAAGAGGACGGCACCGCTGACGAAAGCAATAGCATTGACTTTGTGGTAGACCTCGACAATGGCTTGTCGTATGAAAAGACCGTCAATATCGACCTCGATTCCAACTATCAGACTGTAATCTATCTGCATATTGCCCGCGAGAAGGTTGACTACCAGACAATGGGTTCAGAAGAGTGGCAAGTGCAGACAAGCAACGATGATCCTTACGGACTTGACAACGAAAATGAGCACAGGCTGTCGAAAGCCGGCGGCAGTTGGCAGCGTGCTTACCGCATAGGTACGAATACCACCACGGTTACTGACGGTAGCGAATACACGCAGCAGTATATCTCCCAGTCTGACTGGTTGTCGAAGTTCACCAAAGCAGTTGTCGACGGCGACAATTGGGGTGACTATTTCGTGCTGACCGAAGACTTGGAAATCAATGTGGCCGACCTGCCTGCGAATTTCGTGTTTGCCGGGCATCTTGACGCACGCGGACACACCATCATGCTGGTATCTGCTGGCGGAAGCCGCACTTATCTGTTTGACGGGCTCAACGGCACATACGATGCCGAAGAAGGCGTGGCAAACTGCCATACGGAGAGAGGCATATTGGTACCTCTGTCTGGCTACCGCGCCGAGGTGCTTAACGTTGTGGTCAGCGGCGGAACATTGTTTAAAGAAATGAGTGATGAAGAGAAAGCGGAAAACATCACAGGCTATGTCTATAATTGTAAGTAAGGAGGCAACAGAATGAAAATCAGATTATACCAAACCATATTGTCGTCGGTTGCCTTTCTTGCCATCGCCACGGCATGCAACGATGACGACTTCTTTATGACAAAGGAGCAGGAGGCAATGATTGGTTCGGCTGTGAATTTCAGCACCAGCATTTCCGACCCGTTTTCATCGCGCACTACCTATTACCATAACGGCTCGTTCAACGAAGACGATATGATAACCATCTACCGCCAGTATTCCAACGACGGCGGACAGACATTCGATGATGCTACTGTGGGCTACCGCGTCTACAGTTATCAATCAAAAACAATGTCGGGAATGAACATTGCGCTCAACACGCAGTGGAGGGTGAAAGTAGGCAAGATAGGCTACGAGCCGTCGCGTGGCACGTTCACGCAGACTGAGGCCGACTTCCTGACGTGGGACGATGGTCGTACGGTGCGTTTTGGCGGTTGGGCGTTGAGCAACCTGTCGGGTTGCCTGAGCAATGGCTCGTGGGGTTCGTTCTATCCCGATTTTACTATGGCAGGATGGGTGACGGCTTCTGGACCAACACGCGATATTCCATTGGCGCTTAAGCATCTGGGCTGCCGTATTGCTATTGTGCCGAAAAGCGGTAACCAGATAGCAAAAGTGGAGGTTTCGACCGACTATGAGGACTATATGCGCACCGATAATGCCGACTCAAAAGCCGACGATGAGGCTGACATCTGCACAGAGGAGGAAGCACGCGCTAGAGCAGCAGCGGTGAAGGCCGTCTACAACAAAATGTGTATGCCGGGTGGCATCGATTTCGCTACAGGCTTGAAAGCCATGAGTAAGGCATATTACGACAGCCACAGCAATGTGAGCACTATCGAGCGAGAGGAAGACCAAGCGGAGATGATTACGTTTGGCACTAAGAGCGCCGATGAATTGTCTACGCAGGCATTGCGTCCGATATTTAACTACAATAACGAAAGACAGTATTTCATCACCATTCCACACGACATGAGTACGGAGAATGCCGGTGACCGGCTGACATTGCCGTCCTACACCCGTTTCCGTGTGTATATCCGCGACGTGAACAATGGCGACAAGAATACCTCGGGCTACGAAGGCACGTTCCATATCTTTGCCCTTAACGACATAAAAGGAGCAGACGGCACTGCCGCGTTTGCCGACGGCTTGCCATTGGCAGCAGGCTATAGTTACGAATTTACTGTTGGCTATTTGTATAACCGTCTGACTGTGACGATGACCAATAATTTGTCGTGGTCGCAGCAAGACCTCGACCGTGCTTATCTCGACGACAAGCAGCAAACCACGGCAACCTACGACTACAGTTGGTGGACATCAGCAATTGACGAGTCGATTCGCAGCGTGATGCAGTCGTCGGCCAATGCCTACAATCCATTGTTCAACATTAGTAATGTTGATGATTTCATAGGTTTCATCCGTCTCGTCAATGGTGTGGCAGGGCAGAACACGGCGTCCTATACGCTTGAGAGAGGAGAGGAGTATGAGGACGAGACAAGCACCGACATCCTCAGCAAACATTGGAAATGGTATAAGGTAGAGGACGGAAAGAAAACGGAAATCACCAAGGAAGAAGCCGAGCAGGACGGATTTGTGTTCTACCACGTCTATCACCCTGCTGATGGTGACAACGCTGCCTACTATGAAGAGGTGGTGCTCGACGGTGCATATTCGTTCTACAGCAACCTCGTCAACCGCAAATTCACCGTCAACCTTATGGCAGACATCGATTTGAATGACTACAAAATTGACAATATCGGTGACACCGAGGACAACTCGTTCCTGGGAGTGTTCAACGGCAATTTCCACACCATATCCAATGTGTATTGCCCAAGCGGCTATCTCTTTGGTTATGCTGGTCAGGCGCATGCCGATGCTGCAAGTGCAGGTTCGGGAGCGGTAATCTCCAACCTCGTTGTCGAGTCAGATCATAAGCTCACCATACTCAAAAAAGGTACTGCCGTGAAAATGCTGGGCATTCGTATGATGGCAGAAAACTATAAATCAGCATTCGCCGATGAACTCCTTGGCACAAGTTACCTTGTGGGATGCAGCAATACCGGCGATGCCACTGTGGGTTTGGTAGGGAAGGCTGAAAAACTCAGTATGTACGGCTGTATGCAGACCGCGTCGGGAATTACCGGTGGCGCATTGCTTGGCGCATACGCCGACAGCGGTAATCCGTTCTTTGCTCCGCAGACAGGCACAGTGCAGTGGGGCAACTTTATGTGTAATTTCTACGACATCGACCATTCGCCTAATGCGCATGCAGTGGGTAGCATCACGGATGCCTATCAGCGTCAGCAATACATCCGCGGATCGAAATCATATATGCTATGTGCCTGGAACGACCAACTCATCACCGATCCGGAGGTGCTTGCCGCAATAAAGGATTCCAGCCGCTATGCCGGCTTCTACGGCCTCGCTCCGTGGAAGGCGATGAACTATGCCATCTATTGCTACAACGACAGCGACATCGGCAAGTTGTATCCTTGCAACGCCCACTACGAGAAGGAGAACACCGTGGGCTACAACCACCGCTATCCGGTGCTTACAAGCGGACAGCAGGCCATTTCCGACAGTTGGAACGTTTTGAAACTATTGAACTAAGAATTGACTATGAGATATTGGAACAACATATTGTGCTCGTTGGCTCTGCTCTCGCTTGCCGCCTGCTCTGACGGTGACGCACCGTCAGGAGAAACCACCAAGGGCGTGAAATTGACATCTTCGATTGAGGACTTCATCGGTGAGTCGGGTTCGCGTGCCAACGTCGACGGCACAGCCTTCGAGACAAACGACTTAATACGCATCAAAGTGATATGTCCTTATGTCACATCGACGGAGTTTGGCGAAAGCACATGGGGCAATTCCTTCGACGGCTTTTGGCTGCAGCGATGGAACGGTGCATCGTGGGGCTATGTGCCGGCATCGTTCGGCTTTGATGTTGATGGCGACTATCAGGTGTCGGATGCGGTTTCGCTCACCAATCAGACGCTTGTGCAGCAAACGCCTTATGTGTTTACCGCATCTACATGGACAGAAGAGAAAGCATTCGTGACCAACGGCAGCCTCGTGTTGCAGTATGCCAACGTGTTCCACGCCGACCAGTCGCGCGAGAAGAACTATAAGGCAAGCGATGTGCTATGGGCGCAAAACATAATGCAGACGGGTACCGATGAAGTAAACCTTACGTTCAACCACGTGATGGCTGCGCTGAAGATTACCATCGACGGCAGCGTCACCTTGTCGGACAACGCCACGCTCACCATTGTCGGTATGCCCGACATTGACCAGGCGGAAATCATCGTGGGTGATATGTATGCGGAAAAGAGCAAGGTGAACAGCACCTGCGGCTACAAGCAGAAGCATGTATGCACGGCTGCAGAAAACGGCAAGGTGCTTGGTATAGGCATCAATGTGGAGGCTTCAGGCACATCCTACACGCAGCCGTTCACCGAGATTGCCCAGACTGCCACCTACAAGGCTCTGCACCGAAGCGGTCAGATGTTTCAACTGATTGTGCCGCCGTGCACGCTCACCAACAAGGCTGTGGTATGGGTGCGCGACGGAGAGAAGAAATGGAGCGCAGACCTGTCGCAGACAACGTTTGAACAGGGCTATATGTACAACTTGACTCTTGCCCTTAAATCATCAACAGAGGAGGATTAGGAATGAAAAGATACGATATACTGTTTGGCGCGTTGCCCGCACTTGCGGCGTTGACCTTTACATCGTGCAGCCCGGAGGAAGACATCATTGCCGGAGATGCGCGCGAAATGACTGGTATCAGCACTCAGATTGGCACTACCCGTACTGTCCGCACAACGAGCGACAAAGAACCGCTCTATGTGGGACGCAGTTCGTTTCTGGGTGGAGACACCATCAATATGACTCATTTCGGCAGAACAGCCATCGCAATAGCGGACTTTACCTACAGCGACATCCTTTGGGAGAAGAAGACCGACGAGAGCGGTTGGACGCGCGTGGACGATTCCGGCAAAATCTATTGGAGCGATGCCACCAGCGCACACACGTTTATAGGCTACAGTATGCCGTATGATGATTTCCCTTGGACAAAGACCTCGGCGGAAAATGTTCCTGACACCTACCACGGCCAACTCACGCTGACGGATGGCATAGTGGACTACACTAACACTACCGATGCTGACGGCAACGTGGTTAGCGGCAACGAGAAACTGAAAAAGGACGACATCGTGTTGGCATACTCCACCGAGGTGGTTGCCGACGCAACAGGTATCGGTACAGTAGATTTCCGTCACGCTTTGAGTTGCTTGACGGTAGACCTTAACATCAATGGCTTCTCATCGACTGCTGGCATAGGCGACAACGAGAAGGACAATGCTACACGTGTAATCTCTTTGATTGTGCATAATCAGCCATACCAATACAAGTGGGCGCAGATAAGCGACTGTGCCGAAGAGGAAACAGGTTCGGCAACAGCCGACATAAAGGCATGGACCAACAACATTAATGGCGACGCTACAACATCGGGACGTAACAGACGGTTCTACTACCACACTCTTGCTGTGCCTGGCACTCGCTCTTCGATGAGCATCGAGTTTACGGTGACCTATCCCGACCCGTTGAACACGTCAAATACTCTGAGCAACACATACACGGCTACAGCCAATAATGTGGAACTCATAGCAGGAAAACGTACCACCATCAAGATTTCGCTCAACCACCAGAACGAAACGATGACCGTTGGTGCTGAATACAACGACTGGGACTATGTAAATACTCCCGACCATAGCGAACTTTCGAAGAAAACAACGTTCTTGGCGAGCACATCGAGAGCAAATGTCCGCCTCCACGATGCATCGGGACTGATACGTGAAGATGCCACATGGCTCTACACCGACAGCGATGGCAATGTGGTGGATGTTGACGGCAACGACGGTTCGGAGGAAAATCCTTACACCATATCATCTGCCGACCAACTCCTTGCGTTTGCCTATGAGGTGAACGAAGGAAAGATGACGTTTGAAGGCAAATACGTTTGTCTGAATGCCAACCTTTATCTGCAGGCCAGCACTACGGGGACGAATGTGGAATGGATTGGCATAGGTTCGTCTGAATATCCTTTCAAGGGGCATTTCGACTGCCGTCTGCACGACATTGGTCGTCTTAAAGGCAAATCGCTCTTCGGCTATGTGGCAGAAGGAGCATCGGTTTCGGGTGTGAAACTGACTTCAATGCTCGGCACTACCGACGGCGGAAGCATCGCCTACAACAATGCCGGTACAATCAGCGGTTGCTTTGGTAATGGAAACGTGACTGGCACAGACTATGCCGGCGGAATTTGCCAGACCAATAGCGGCACTATCATAGCCAGCGCACATATCGGCAGCGTTACGGCAACCGGAGTGGCAGGTACAGTGGCAGGCAAAAACACTGGCACACTCACTGCTCTCTATGCCACAAGCAAAATGACGGCGCCGACAGTTGACGTGCAGTGCTATTACGACAAGACGATGTACGCTTCAGCCACCGACGAAGAGTCAGCGCGTTGGGGCAAGACATCTGCGGAAATGCTCAAGCCGGAATTTGTTACCCTCCTCAACAATGAGATAGGCACAGCCACAACCTACCGCTTCGTCTACCGCCCGTCAGAATGCCCGACAATCGAGTAGCCCCGGCAGGCATTGCTTAAATAACGGTTGGCGTTACCACATTACGGAGAACGACATACCGTAGACTATCGTGTTCATCCACTCGGCACTTGCTTTGTTGTGTGACGGCTGTAGATTGTAGTCGACAAAAAAGCGGAGACCATACCGCTCGTCAGTCCTGAACGTGGCTGACAAACCGCTGCCGAAACAAATGCCGTTGCGAGCCGCGATATTTGCGGAACTGAGTTTTAGTTGCGGATAATGCACCCATCCGCAAAGTGCCTTGCTTCCTATCATCCATTGTCGTGACAGAGGTAGCGAGAAATATCCGCCTCCGCACAGGGCGATAGCATCAAATGTGCTGTTTTCGGCATAGTTGCCGTCGGTTATCAGAGCGGTGTTCGACACAGTGAAACGTCCTCCTACGCCGATGTGACGGTAAAGAAAATAGGCACCTTCCAAACCGGCTGACGAGCCTGAAGATGTACGGAATGAAGAGTTCTCATCAATGTCGTATTGGCTCAAGGGAACATTCGTCCCGACATACAGGCTGAAAAATGAAGGCTTGCTTCGCTCTCTGATGTCGGGTGTTGCTTCGGGATAGTCAATGTCTTTGTCCTTGAATATCAAATCACCGATGAAGTATCCTATTTCAGTGGAAATGATGCCGATGCCAGCACCTGTCAGCACATCGCTTAACCAGTGCCTGTTGTTTGCCATTCTCATAAGTCCGGTGGCCGTTGCCACTGTGTATGCGCTTATGCCAATCCACGGACTTTTGTGCCCATATTCTTTTGTCAGCATCGTTGCCGTCATAAATGCGGTTGCCGTATGTCCTGAAGGAAAGGAATGGCTGTTGGAGCCGTCGGGACGCACTATATGTGTGGTGCTTTTCAATGTGTTGACCACTGATGCCATTGCTACTGCGGAGAATGCGTCCGACACCAGCATTCTCTTCCAGGAACTGCGTCCTTTCACTCCGGCTGCCTTTAGTTCCAACATCAAGGCGGCAGGTGCATATTGCAGATAATCATCGGCATGACTGTGAAATCGGGGCAAGTAGTCGTTTCTTAAACTTCGGAAACGGTCATCCTCGCTCTTCACCACAAATCCTCCCACGATAAGTGGTACTCCAGCGGCTGCCATCCTGTAGACCTTGTTTGCTGGTCGGTTGGCAAACGGCTGTAGTGAGCAAAGGCTGTCGACGCTTGTTGTGGCAAATAAAGTATTCGTCTCGAAGAGGAATGCGGCGAGCATCGCCAAAATTCTGTTGTATATAATCATTCTGCCCCTGTGATTGGAAATATTACAGAGCAAAGGTATAGGCAGAATCTGTCGAAAAATTGTAGGTTCTTAGAACTTCACAGTGAAAGTGTGATTACCTTCGGAATATGTGTATGTTACAGTCCATCTATGGTAATCGCACACGGCCTTTACGATGGCAAGGCCCAGACCATTTCCCTTGCCGTTTTGTGCTGGGCGGTAGAAACGGTTGAATATGCGCATACCGTCAAGGGCAGTCTCGTCGGATGTGTTCGACACGGTCAGTATGCCATTCTTGATGGCTATGATGATGTGGCCGTCTGTGCAGTTATGCCGCACGGCATTTACAACAAGATTGTTGAGCATGCTCTCAAGCAACGACCGGTTTGCCTTTACCGTTACATCTTGTTGGAAGTCTTTTATGATGTGCAGTCCGTCGGCGATGCTTTCGAGAGAAGGGAGGAGTTCCTCGACGAATGCGCTCAAGCAAATGCTTTCCGACTTGGAGAACTGTGCGTTATCGATTTTTGTCAGAAGCAACAGATTGCGGTTGAGGTGCGAAAGGCGCGCCGTCATCTGGTAGAGGTCTTGTATGATTTCCGCCTGATTCTCCGTCAGCCCTTTCTGTTGCAGCAGAAGGTCGAGTTTGCTTTGGAATATGGCGAGTGGAGTCTGCAATTCGTGGGAGGAGTTTTCCGTGAATTCTTTCTGCACCTTGTAACTGTCAAGACATTTGTGCATAAGTTGATGTAGAGAAGCGTTAAGGCGGTTGAACTCCCTCACATCGCTTGCCGGCAATGCTGGAATGTTGCCGTTTTCGAGATTGAACGTTTCCAACTTGTCCAAAGTTTTGTCAAACGGTGTCCACATTTTTCGCGAAATGAAACGCATTGTCAGCACAACACCAATGCCAAGCATCGCTGTGATAAGTGCGTATTGAATCATAATGCCCACCATAATGTCCTTTTCAAGGTCGGGCACTGGAATGTTATGCCCGGCTTGCACTGCCGTTACAAGATCTTCCATATCCTCGGCGTAATAGTTTTTTGTGAGCCAATAGAACAGAGGCATAGCGAGGACAAACAATGCGAAGATGCAGACCACAAACTGCGTCATCGACTTGCGCAGGAGACTGCGTTGCTTCCGCTTTCCGTTGTTGTGGTCAGTTCTCATCCTTCTTGCCATTTATAGCCCATACCATATACATTGCGGATGCAGTCGCTGCATTTTGCCGCTCCCAACTTTGCCTTAAGGTTCTTGATGTGGGTGTATACAAAATCGTGATTGTCCATAATGTCAGCCATCTCGCCGCTGAGGTGCTCCGCCAAGGCACTCTTCGACACCACGCGTCCCCGGTTGCCGATAAAGAAAACCAGCAGTTCGTATTCCGACTTTGTCAGTACCACAGGCTCGTCGTACACCGTCACCGACTTGTCGAGCAGATTAATCCTTATGCCGTTGCTTTCTATGAAATTGCTTGCCGAAAAGTTGCGCCGTCTGATCACGGCATATATGCGCATAGTCAGTTCTGCAAGATGAAACGGCTTGGCAAGATAGTCGTCAGCCCCAATCTGCAGTCCATTCACCTTGTCATCGATAGAATCCTTTGCCGACACGATAATCACGCCAACAGGATTGCGCCGCTTGCGGATGTCGCGCAGAATGTCGAGTCCGTTGCCGCCGGGCAGCATCAGGTCGAGCAACACGCAGTCGTAGTCGTAGGCATTCACCTTCATGCGTGCTTCATCGAAAGTGAAAGCCTGTTCGCACAAATAATTTTCGCTGCCCAGATAACCGACAATGCTATCGGAGAGTTTGCGCTCGTCTTCGATTATAAGTATTTTCATTTTTCTATTTATATAGCATTACGATACTTCCTGCCGTAATGAGCAAAGCCCCGATAATGACCTTGGCATTGACTGGCTCTTTCAGAAAGAGGAACGACAGGCAGATGGTAATCACAACACTCAGTTTGTCGACCGGTGCCACGCGTGACACATCGCCAATCTGCAAAGCCTTGAAATAGAACAGCCACGACAATCCAGTCGCCGCTCCCGACAGAATCAGGAACAACCAGGTATGCCCCGGAATGCACTTCAGTCCGCTTGTATGGTTTCCTGCCAGGACGATTCCCCAGGTGATGAAGAGAATGATGGCGGTGCGGATGGCGGTGGCAAGGTCAGAATTGATGTCTTTCACTCCAATCTTGGCAAATATTGCTGTCAGTGCGGCGAAAAAGGCTGAAAGCAAGGCGTAGTACTTCCACATAGTTTCTGCATTTTCTGAATATAACGCAAAGATAATGTGTGAAATTGTGGAAAGTTTGAAGAAACAGTGATTAGAGACATCCGAAATGTGCATACGCTGAAAAACTACCAAAAGTCGACAAACTTGTCCTCTACTTTTGCCTCGTCAATGCACATTGGTGCATAAGCAATTGACAACAGATAATTGAAACGAAATGAACATCAGGAAATTCATCAGCCGACCTATTCTGTCGGTAATGCTTTCAGTAGTGACCATAATCATTGGTATCATTGCATTGTTAAACCTGCCGTTAGAGCAATATCCCGACATTGCGCCGCCAACGGTGAAGGTGAGTGCGACATATACGGGAGCGAATGCAGAAACCATCATGAAGAGTGTGGTCACACCGTTGGAGGCATCGATAAATGGTGTTGAGAATATGCAGTATATGACATCCACTGCCGCCAACAACGGCACTTGTGTCATAACGGTATATTTTAAGCAGGGTTCTGATCCTGATATGGCGGTGGTGAACGTGCAGAATCGGGTGGCTTCCGCACAGGGAATGTTGCCGGCGGAAGTGACAAAGAGTGGCGTGACGGTAAAGAAAACGCAAAACTCCAACCTAAAGTTCATCACGCTCTACAGTCCCGACGGGCGCTACGACTCCAAATTCCTCACCAACTATATGAAGATAAACATTGAGCCGCGGTTGTCGCGCATTGCAGGGGTAGGAGAGGTGAATGTGTTTGGTGCGGACTATGCCTTGCGCATCTGGCTCGACCCCAACAAGATGTGTGCTTATGGTTTGATGCCCAGTGATATCGACAATGCGTTGGCGGCGCAAAACATAGAGTCGCCGACTGGCTCGTTGGGAGCGGAGTCGGACAATGCCTTTCATTATGTTCTGAAATACAGAGGCCGTTATACCGATGCTGAGGAATTCCGGGGTATCGTGTTGAAGGCTTCCGCTGATGGCAACGTGTTGAGATTGGGCGATGTCGCAAAGGTGGAGTTGGGAACGGTCGATTACAATATGAAAAGCACAACAAGCGGCAAGCCTGGAGCATCGGCAAGCATCACGCAGACCGCGGGAACGAATGCCAGCGAAATCATAAGGCAGATGGACCAGGTGGAGGATGAGGTGAGGCAAACGCTTCCTCCAGGTATGGTACTTGAAGACCAGACCAGCGTGATGGACTTTCTCGGCGCATCGATGCGCAATGTGGCTGAAACACTCGTCATCGCCCTTGTGCTGGTGGTTGTTGCCGTATTCATATTCCTATGCAATTGGCGGTCGATGGTGGTGCCGATCATCGCCATTCTCGTTTCGCTCATCGGAACATTCGCCGTTATGTATGCTGTGGGGTTCTCTCTCAATCTGCTCACCCTTTTTGCCCTTGTGCTTGTCATCGGAACTGTGGTTGACGACTCGATAGTGGTCGTCGAAGCGGTACAGGCGAAACTCGGCAATGGCAACGTCTCAGCCTTTCAGGCCACTGTTGAAGCCATAGGGGAGTTGAAATCAGCACTTGTCACCACAACTGTTGTCTTTATCGCAGTATTCATTCCTGTGAGTTTCTCAAGCGGAACGACAGGGGTGTTTTACAAAGAATTCGGATTAACGATGGCGGCTGCAGTGGCAATTTCTTTGTTTAACGCCTTGACGCTCTGTCCGGCTCTTAGTGCGTTGATATTGAGAGGAAAGGATTCCTCCGGGCAGAGCTGCAGAGGGTTGTTTGATGGTAAACGGAACAAATGGGTTGCCCTTTATCTCCGCTGTACCTTGACATCCATCCGTCACCGTAAACTCGTGCTGCTTGCCGTGCCTGTCGCCATTGTTGCATTGGCGGCAATGATTGTGACGGCCCAGACAAGTCTTGTGCCGCAGGAGGATATGGGGACAATTGACGTAAACGTGCAGTGCCGTCCGGGCAACAGCCTTGCGCAAACTGCCAAGGTGATGGATAGGGTGGAGGCGGCGGTAAGTGACATTCCGCAAATCAAAATCCACACTCGCATTGACGGTCGTGATGCGCAACAGAATCAAACTTCATCCGCTGGCTTCCTTTCCATTCGCCTGAAGCCATGGTCGTTGCGTACTCGTCCGGAAGATTGCATTGACAGTGTTGTTAGCGAAATCTACCGTCGCACGGCTTACATAAAGGAGGCGGACATAAACTGTGCCACGCTTCCGACAATACGGGGTTACGGCTCGGCAAGCGGCTTTGAACTTTATGTGCAGAACCGGAAGGACGAAGATTTCAAATCACTCTCAGATGCTGTAAAGCAGTTTGTCGATGCCCTGAAGCAACGTCCGGAAATAGCCAAGGTAAACTGTACCTTTAAGATGGACTATCCGCAGTATGTGGTTGAGGTGGATGCTGCACGCTGCATAATGAAGGGTGTGTCGCCAAAGGATGTGCTTGGTGCATTGTCGTCGTATGTGGGAGGCGATTATGCTTCCAATATCAACAAATACACCAAACTCTATCGCGTTATGGTGCAGTCGGATGCAGCCTACAGGCTTAATGATGCATCCTTGTCGAATATGTATGTGAGGAGCGGCAATGGCGCAATGTCACCATTGAGTGAATATGTAACGCTGAAGAAAGTGAACGGCGCAGAATATCTCACCCACTTCAATCTGTTTCCTGCCATACGTGTCAATGGAACGGCAGCCGCCGGCTACAGTTCGGGAGAGGCAATCCGGGCAATAAGCGAAGTGGCAGCCCTGACATTTCCTCTGGGCTTCGGCTATGAACTGAGCGGACTGTCGCGCGAAGAAGCGTCGCAAGGCAATGCAACGGTCGTGACACTCTGCATAAGTTTGGTGTTCATCTATATTGTCCTGTGCTGCTTGTACGAAAGTTTGCTAATTCCCTTCGCCATTCTCCTTGTCATACCGTTCGGTCTCTGCGGCAGTTTCTTTCTGGCGTACGTGTTCGGCATAGACAACAGCATCTATATGCAGATTGGCTTAGTGATGCTCATAGGTATGCTGACAAAAACAGCCATCCTGCTTACGGAGTATGCTACGGAGCGGCGCAAGAAAGGCATGCCGGTTGTCCGTGCCACGCTTTCCGCCGTTTCCGCACGTCTGCGCCCTATAGTGATGACTGCGAGCGTGATGATTGTAGGAATGGTGCCGCTGATGTTGGCGCAGGGAGCTGGGGCAAAGGGCAATGCCGCCATCGGCACGTGTGTGGTTGGCGGGATGGTGGCGGGCACCATCGCCATTCTGTTGTGCTTGCCGTCGCTATTCTGCATACTTGAAAAATCCGCCCGCCGTTGAATTTCAACTGAACCAGTTTTTCAATCGTTTATGCCGCTTTCAACCTAAGAAAGGAATCATTTATGACGGATGAACAGATTGCCAACTTTGCAAACAGGCTTGTAACCATTGGCACAACAAAATCAAAGAGATGCCGTTTATTTACATAGGATATAGTTAACTTTACTCACCAAAAGGATTACGATATGCCGGCAAACCAATTCGGGCGATATGTATGGTTCATTGATACGCTCCGCCACTACGGGCATCTTTCCTGACTATCTGCGCGCATTGCCCTTGCATAAGTCGTAGCAAGACCTCGAAAGCAACGAGGAGTCGACAACATTTTCCTACGAAGTGAAACTGACGTATGATTTTCTGCAACTCATTCTGCAACGGGGTGGCCAAGTGAAGGCGCTGAACAGAAATCGTTACACTACCAGATGCGTAACCTCGCCAAGACATTGACATTATATTATAAGGACTGATATATGAAAGGACTGAACTTTATTGCAATAGACTTTGAGACTGCTACCGGCAAGCGCGCCTCCATCTGTGAGGCTGGCATCTGCGTGGTGAAAGACGGCAAAGTGGTGGAAACCAAATCGTGGCTCGTGCGCCCCGAGGACAACGCATATTCGTATTGGAACATACAAGTACACGGCATCCAACCCAAGGATACCGCCCATGCGCCTGAGTTCCCCGAGGTATGGGCAGAGATAATGGAGTATCTTGACGAAACGCCCGTGCTGGTAGCGCACAACGCAGCCTTCGACATTTCGTGCATCCGCAAGTCACTGGAACTGTACGGACTTGACACTCCCGATGTAGACTACTACTGCTCCCTCCGTGCCGCCCGCCACAACTACGACTTCGGTTGCAACACCCTCGACTACCTCTGCGACCAGTTCGGCATCCCCGAAGGCA
>CAVCEE010000001.1:0-358007 GCA_963601185.1 bacterium | reverse complement strand
CATTGTCCCAATTATCAAAGTCAGCTGGCAGCAATGCTTCCAGTTGTTCCAAGAGCTGGCCCTTTCCGCCAACCCACTTGATGAATGGTTTTGCTTTTGCCATTTTTTTGTTCTAATTCATTTTACAATTTTTGTTCGCAGCATAAGTTCTCGCCGATGGCGCAGACGTGTCAGCGGAGGGCGGCGCGAAGGAAGTCGCCGTGGTCGAGGGCCTTGGCGAGGGCTACCGCACGCTGCTTCATCGCCGAGAGGTCGGCGGCCGATAGGGCGTCGACGGCGGCTTTGAGGTCGCGTAGGGAGTCGACGGCGATGCCTACGCCTTCGCGCTCCACCACCTGTGCCACGCCGGCCTGTCGCCACACCACCACCGGGATGCCAGCACGCAGATAAAACGACACCTTGTGAGGAGAGTTTACCCTGAGGTATTCGCCGTAGTCGCCACGGCAACCATCGACCGACTCGCCGTCCCACACCAGCCCGAAATCGGCATCAACGCCGGCCACGAAGTCCTCCGCCTGGATGAATCCGTTCACCTCGATGTCGGGATGGCTGCGCATACCGTGGAGATTCTGCTTGTCACCGTAGAGCACAAACTGAAAATCGTCGGCGAGGTCGGGCAGCGCAAGGAGAAAGGAGTTCTTCTTGTTGTTGAGCGACCCGGCATAGACAAGGCGCAACTTGCCGCGGCGGCTGAATTCTGTGTGGGGATTGAACGCCGAAGCCTTGTAGTCATAAAGTCCGAGTCCACGCACCGGACGCCGTAGACCGCGGTCGCTGAGCCACTGCGCCATCGCATCGTTGGCGGCAATGACGGCATCGGCATGGCTCAGCCGGGCAATCTCCTGCTCCTCGGTGAGTTTTTTGCGGCGAAACGACCCGAGGTCGTGGATGATTGCCGTGACGCGCGCGCCGCGCAGGTGTGCCACTCGGCAGAGGAAAGCGAAATATTTTTTCACAGGATACTGCAGCACCACCTCGTCGCCGGATCTTACGGCAACGGCAAACCGCATCACGCCGGCAAGCGTGAGCACGAAATTGGCAATCTTGTTGTCGTTCACACGCATCGGCAGTCCGAGATTCACTGCACCGAGAGCGTCGAGCGTGCTCTCATTGTCGGTTTTGGCCTTGTTGCCGGCCGACCGCAAATCGCGGTAGCAACGGCTGAGGTAACAGAGACGTTTCATCATGCTTCAAATTTACCACTTTTGCGGCAATTGAGCAAAATGATTACCTTTGTCGTGCATAAATTCAAAAACGTCTATCATAACAATGACCCCAAAGACTATCCATCTCTGCTGGTTCAGCACCGATTCGTTCCCCGTAGAAATCAAAGTTTGCCTCGACACCTGGAAGCGGCTGCTCCCCGACTACACCGTGCGTCGCTGGACCTACGACGACGCCATTGCCACTGGCATCGACTTTATCCGCGAGGCTCTCGAAAAGCGACAGTGGGCATTTGCCGCCGACGCAGTGCGCTTCTACGCGGTCTACACCGAGGGTGGCGTGTATATGGACAGCGACATCTTCCTCTACAAGCGTTTTGACGAATTTATGGACAAGCCGGGATTTACCACCTTTATGACCGAGGAGGGCAATACTCGCACCGGACTACAGGCGGCTTTCTTCATCGCCGACAAGGGCGACGCTTTCTGCCGCCGTATGCTCGACTACTATAGCAACAACCACTTCGTCAACGCCGACGGCACGATGAACCGCACCATCTCGCCCATTCTGATGGAACGCGAGGCGCTGAGGATGGGCTTTGACATGAAAAACCGCCGGGCGCAATGCCTCGACGGTCTCAACGTTTATCCTACCGACTATCTGCTGCCTCGCAAGCGTTATCCGCACACCGAGGTCACATTTGCGGAGCACCGCATCTTCGGCAGTTGGCGCAAGCGCAAACTGAGCCGCAAAATCGACCTCCTCGCCAACCACTACATCGCCGTAATGCGCTACGCCCTATTACGCAGATAGGCGGCTCTATTTCTTCACAGAGGCTTTCAGCCCTTCAATCACTGCATTGGTGAAGCCACAGGCTTCCATACGATTCAAGCCCTTGATGGTAAATCCGCCGGGGGTGGTTACCTTGTCGATTTCCTCCTCGGGGTGGGAGTCGTTGGTCATAAGCAGTTGAGCCGCGCCCTTGACGGTTTGCGCCACAATCAGTTTAGCCTGTGTCGGATAGAGTCCGAGTTCCACACCCGCCTCCATCGCTGCACGAACGTAGCGGAGCGCGTATGCAGTGCCGCACGAGCCAAGTGCCATCGCGGCATCCATCAGTCGCTCCTCAATCTTCAGCGTAGCGCCGAGGCGGTTAAACAGGTCGAAGACGAGGCTGTCCTGCTCCGAGGTCGCGCAGTCGGAAGCCACCACCGTCATACTCTCGCCTATGGCGATAGCCGTGTTGGGAATCACACGAAAAAGGGGCGCATCCTCACCGAAGAGTTCGCGCAGATGGCTGAACGGCACACCTGCCACCACCGACACGATAAGGCTTCCTACCTTCACCGCACCCTTCACCTCGTCAGCCACAGCATCGACGAGCCACGGCTTCACCGCGAGCACCACCACATCGGCATCCTTCACCACCTCGCAGTTGCTTGTCGACGTTGTAACCGACGGAAACTGCGCCTTGAGTGCGTCAAGTTTGCCCTGCGAGCGGTTGCTCACCGCTATTTCATTCTCCTTCGAAAAAGCAGCATCGGCGGCGAGACCTCTTGCAGTCGCGCCGCCCATATTGCCGCATCCTATGATTGCGATTTTCATTGTCTACAGGTTTTTATTCAGCCGTCGTCTCTGTAGCCTCTTCGGCTGGAGCATCTTCTTCCTTGTCGTCCTTGTGGAAGAGTTTTTCCTTGATTTTTGCCTCGAGTTCGTCGGCAAGTTCGGGATTGTCGTTAATCAACCGTTTCACTGCGTCGCGTCCCTGACCGAGTTTGGTAGAGTCGTAGGAGAACCACGAGCCGCTCTTGTTGATGATGCCGAGGTTCACGCCGAGGTCAAGGATTTCGCCGCTATGCGAAACGCCTTCGCCGAAGGTGAGTTCAAACTCTGCCTTGCGGAATGGAGGCGCAACCTTGTTTTTCACGACTTTCACCTTGGTCTGGTAGCCGAGTACTTCCTCGCCGTTCTTGATGGCGCCCTGGCGACGGATGTCAAGGCGCACAGAAGCGTAGAACTTCAGTGCGTTACCGCCGGTGGTTGTTTCGGGAGAGCCCCACATCACACCGATTTTGTCACGCAACTGGTTGATGAAGATGCAGGTGGTGTTGGTCTTCGAAATGGTCGCCGTGAGTTTGCGCAACGCCTGCGACATAAGCCGTGCCTGTAAGCCCATCTGCTTCTCGCCCATCACGCCCTCGATTTCAGCCTTTGGCGTAAGGGCTGCCACTGAGTCGACCACGATGATGTCGATAGCCGACGAGCGGATAAGTTGGTCGGCAATCTCGAGTGCCTGCTCACCGTTGTCCGGCTGGGCGATATAGAGGTTTTTTACGTCTGCGCCAAGTTTTTCGGCATAGAACCGATCGAATGCGTGTTCGGCGTCGATAATCGCAGCGATGCCGCCCTGCTTCTGTGCCTGTGCGATGGCAAGGATTGCCAAAGTGGTCTTACCTGACGATTCTGGACCGTAGATTTCGATGATACGTCCGCGCGGATAACCGCCCACACCGAGCGCATAGTCAAGACCGATGATGCCAGAAGGGATCACCTCGATGTCTTCGATATTGTCGTCGCCGAGTTTCATAATCGCTCCCCGGCCAAAGTCCTTTTCAATCTTCGACATGGCGTTTTGCAGAGCCTTGAGTTTCTCGCTTGCGCCGTTTGCCTTGTCTGTCGTTTTTTCCATAATGGGTCTATGCTTAATTTTTTTGTTTTCGTTCTGTTTGAGGGTTTCCCCTCGTCTACGATGCAAAATTACGTCACCGTTGGGCACACAATCTGCTCGCAGTTGTTAATGTTTCGCAACCTCCACTTTGTGGGTGGGAGGCAACTCTCGGTTGCGCTTGTCTACGGCCTCAACCACTCGCTGGGCAAGGATGTTGAACGCCTCGCCGCTCACGGTGTTTTGCAGAGCCGCTGGCTTGCCGCTGTCGCCGCCGTCGCAGATGCCAGCCACAAGGGGAATCTGCGCAAGGAGTTCCACGCCGAGTTTCTCTGCCAACCGCTTGCCGCCGCCGTTGCCAAAGATGAAATAGCGTTCGTCGGGATGCTCCGCCGGAGTGAACCACGCCATATTCTCGACGATGCCGAGCACCGGCACGTTGACCTGCGGACTGAGGAACATGCTCACGCCTTTGCGCGCGTCGGCAAGGGCCACTTCCTGCGGAGTGGTCACAACCACTGCGCCAGTGATGGCGAGCGTCTGCACAAGGGTGAGGTGGATGTCGCTCGTGCCCGGAGGCATATCAATCACAAAATAGTCGAGGTCGCCCCAGTTAGCGTCGCCGATGAGTTGCTTGAGGGCGTTGCTTGCCATACCGCCGCGCCAAAGCACTGCGTTGTCCTTGTCCACAAGGAAGCCGATGGAAAGCACCTTCACGCCGTACTGCTCCACAGGGGCAATGAGGTTGCGGCCGTCCACCTCATCCATATACACCGGTGCGTCCTCCACGCCAAACATCTTTGGTGCTGACGGACCGAAGATGTCGGCGTCAAGCAGTCCTACCTTGTAGCCTTGCTTGGCAAGTGATACGGCGAGATTGGTGGCTACAGTGGACTTTCCCACGCCGCCTTTGCCCGACGACACTCCAATGATGTTCTTCACGTTGGGAAGCATCTTCACCGGCTGCTCCACGCTGCGGCGGTACTTCACGGCGATGTTGCCCGCCACCTTGGCGTTCTCGTTGGCGTAGGTGGTCACGGCTGCCTCTGCCGACTTCACCACGCTCTTGATGAAGGGGTCGGTCGACTTTTCAAAAATCAGGGAGAACGACACGTTCATTCCGTCGATGCGGATGTCGTCCTCCACCATATTGTTTTCCACGAGGTCCTTGCCATTGCCCGGATAGCGCACGTGGCGGAGAGCCTCGATGATGAGTGCTGGATATAGTCTTTCTTCCATAATTGCGTTATTTAGAGAACTTCGCGTCGGTTTCGAGAAAGCCGCGCGAAAAACTGCGGTAAGTGTCCCGCTCTATGTCGATTTCCGGCTCTTGCAGCGCAGTGGCGTGGTCAAGATGCCAACTGATATACTTTATCGTGAGTCCGCGCGCGAGCCACTGCCGCTCGTAGAAGGTACGGATTTCGAGAATGTCGTCGGCAAGTCCGCTGTTGTAGAGGTCGTCGGTGTTGACCTCTGTGGCGAAACCGTTGAGTTTCACCATCGCATCGGTGTAGGCGTAGAGAAATGGGCTGTCGGTTTTCAGATGCACGATGCCGCCGTCCTTGAGAATCTGGCGGTAGAGTTGCATAAAGCGTGTAGAGGTCAGACGCTTGTTCACCTTCTGCATCTGTGGGTCGGGGAAGGTTATCCAGATCTCCGACACCTCGCCAGGATTGAAAAACGATGCTATCAGTTCGATGCTCGTGCGCAGAAACGCCACATTGCCGATGCCTTCCTGCACCGACTGCTTCGCACCGGTCCACATACGCGCGCCTTTGATGTCGACGCCGATGAAGTTGCGGTCGGCAAATTTCTTCGCCATCCCTACGGCGTATTCACCCTTGCCGCATCCGAGTTCGAGGACTATCGGATTGTCGTTCTTGAAAAATTCATTCCATTTGCCTTTCAGTGGGAACGGTCCCTGCTGGAGCACTGCAAATGGGTATTGAAACACGTTGGGGAAGGTTTCCATCTCCCCGAATTTCTTCAACTTGTTCTTTCCCATAGTCTGACTATTGCCGGCTTATCTTTATGGTTTTTACCTTGTTGTTTTCAATCACACATCTCACCACATACGCCTTGCCGCTGTAGGCGGACAGGTCCATAGTTGTCTCGTTGGCGTTCGGTGCGCCTTGCTTCAGCAGGATGCCACTGAGGTCATAGAGACTGTATGCCAATATCTTCGATGTGCTACGGAGGGTTACCGCATCGCCGTTCGACTCTACCTTAAACGCATCGTCGGAGAGGTTTTCCACCGTCGACGAGTCGAAGAAGTCCTTCCACTGCTCTGCCGTGATGTAGACTGAAGTCGATGCCTCCGGCACCACGAGTTTCACATTTTCCGGATTCACGCCTTCCCACACATATTCGCCGAGTGCCGGAGGCGTGGTGGCCTTGCTTTCGAGAAGTGCCAACGCTGTCCATCCGCGCATTGCACGCGTGCCGATTCTTTCCACGCTGGCAGGCAGCACAAACTGCGCCATCTTGCTCCAATCGCTTATGGCATAGTCGCCAATCTCCGTAACTGTTTCGGGCAAGGTGGCTGTCTGCACGGTCTTGCCGCCCATAAAGGTATAGTCGTTGATTTTGGCAAGTCCTTCGGGCAATTCCACCGTCTGAAGGCTGGTGGAATAGAAAAACGCACCGTCACCGAGCGATGTGACCGACGATGGTAGGGCTACAGACTGCAGCGACGCGTTGTCGGCAAAAGCCCATGCACCTACAACCGAGAGTGCCGTGCTGCCGGTGAGGTCAACCGCCGCGAGTGCGCACCCTTGGAACGCACTTTCACCGATGGTCTGCAACGAGGCAGGAAACGCGAATGCCGACAGGGCTTTATCGTCGACAAAAGCCGACGCTCCCACCGAAGCGATTTGCTCCATCTGCGGCATTGCCGTCAGTGCCGTGCAGTGGCTGAACGAATAGTCGCCGATGGTCTGCACGCCCTCGCCGCCATTCACCGCCGTGAGGGCAGTCATTCCCGAAAACGCGCTGGCATCAATAGCCACCACCGATGCCGGCAGCGCAAGCGACGTGACGCCCGTACACCCAGCCATCGCGCCCTCGCCCACCGACGTGACAGTCGACGGCAAAGCAACCGATGTGAGCGTAGTGATGCCCATCAGTCCGTATTTTGGCAATTCGTTCGCCGGATAGTATGTAAAGTTTGCAAACACCGGCACTTTGTCGGAATATTCCTCGATTGTAATGCCAGTCAGGTCAAGCCGTTCCAACTTAGGCATCGACGACTGAACGTATGCAAAGTCGCGCGCATCCATCGACCCCGTAAGAGTAAGAGTCGTGAGCGTGGCAGCCTCATCGGCTGGCACCGCCGCACTCAACTGACCGGCAGTCGTTTCCGTCGCCCCGGCGCACACCGCCGAGCAACACAAAGCGATTGAAAATAAAGCCTTTTTCATAATTTACAAAGATAGTGCAAGCCGAGCAGAAATGCAAAATCAAGTTCGCTTGATTTTGCTTTCTCAAGGCGCAGCCTATCTTATTCAAAGTTGCACAAGAGTAGCCCAGAGACAGATTCTTGCCCAAGCGGTTGCAGAGCAGACAGCGTGGCTGAGCGCGCCGTAGGTGCGCCGTATTGCTAACCACGGGCTTCAGCCCGTGGAAAACGCCGACTCCCAACCTGCACCCCGTCGGGGTGCCGCCAGCATCAGCCGATGCTCTGACGGCGAGAACATCCTCTCAAAAACGCAATTCGCCCCTCGCGAGGGGCGAGGGGCGAATCTATGTGGTCCGTTAACCTATTGGGTTAGCCTTTGTATTTCTTTACGATGATACAAGCGTTGTGACCGCCAAATCCAAATGTGTTGGAGAGGGCTGCGTTCACCGTACGCTTCTGGGCTTCGCCAAATGTATAGTTAAGGCTGTAGTCAATTTCAGGGTCATTGTCACCTTCCTCGTGGTTGATTGTAGGTGGTACAATGTCTTCTTCTACCGACTTGACGCAGAACATAGCCTCCAAAGCGCCAGTTGCACCGAGAAGGTGTCCGGTCATCGACTTCGTCGAACTGATGTTCAGTTTGTTTGCGCTTTCGCCAAACACGTCCTTGATTGCTTTCACTTCCGACAAGTCGCCTACAGGGGTCGATGTACCGTGTGCATTGATGTAGTCAATGTCCGACGGCTTCATTCCTGCGTCTTCGAGTGCATTGTTCATCACCAACTTTGCGCCCAAGCCTTCCGGATGGGTTGCAGTGAGGTGATAAGCATCTGCCGACATGCCGCCTCCGGCTACTTCTGCGTAGATGTGCGCGCCACGGGCGAGTGCATGCTCGAGTTCTTCAAACACAAGGCTTGCGCCGCCTTCACCCATCACGAAACCGTCGCGCGAGCCGCTGAATGGGCGTGATGCGTGAGTTGGGTTGTCGTTGAGTGTCGACAATGCGTGCATTGAGTTGAAACCGCCTACGCCGGCTGGATAGATTGCTGCCTCGGCACCACCTGTAACCACTGCGTCAGCCTTTCCGAGACGGATAGTGTTGAACGCGTCGATAAGTGCGTGGGTCGACGATGCGCAAGCCGATACCGTTGCGTAGTTCGGTCCGCGATAGCCGTAGGTCATTGAGATAAGACCTGCTGCCATATCGGCAATCATCTTAGGAATGAAGAACGGATTGTACTTCGGACCTTTGTCCTTGTTCATGGCGTAGTAGCCAGCCTCTTCTTCAAAGGTGTGCAATCCGCCGATGCCTGCTGTGAAGATAACGCCTACGCGGTCCTTGTTGAGGCCTTCAAATTCTTCAAGACCTGCATCCTTCACTGCCTCACGAGCAGCGATAAGACCATATTGTGCGTAGAGGTCATACTTGCGGACTTCCTTGCGGTCGAAATGGTCGGCAGAGTTGTAGCCCTTTACTTCACAGGCAAACTGTGTCTTGAATAAAGAGGCGTCAAAATGGGTAATAGGCGCAGCTCCGCTGACACCGGCAAGCGCATTTTTCCACGTAGTGGCTGCGTCGTTGCCGATTGGCGTGATTGAACCGATGCCTGTTACAACAACTCTTTTAAGTTCCATTAAGAAATATTATTTGTTAGCGTTTTCGATGTATGCGATAGCGTCGCCTACAGTCTTGATGCCTTCTGCTTGGTCATCAGGAATTGTGATACCGAATTCTTTCTCGAATTCCATGATCAATTCTACAGTGTCAAGTGAATCTGCGCCGAGATCCTGAGCAAATGTTGCTTCTGGAGTTACTTCTGACTCGTTTACACTAAGTTTGTCAACAATTATAGCCTTTACTCTTTCTGCAATTTCAGACATAATTTTTTAATTTTTAGATTAATAATTTTCTTTAGTTTCGTATTTTAGACTCGCAAAGTAAACAATTATTCTTCTAACTGAAAAATATTTAACACAAAATCCGCCCATTTCTGCACAAAAAACCGACTTTTGTGCAGATTTTTACGCCTTTTCGCTGGAAATTTCAGCCACTCTTGCCACCCATCGGGCAAAAAACTCCGCCATCGCCTCGCTGTCGTCGCGCATGCGCTCGGGATGGAACTGCACGGCAAGAATTTCGCGCTCGGGCCACTCGAGAGCCTCTACTACTCCGTCGACCGTGGTGCCGCTCACCGTGAGGTCGTCCGCCACGCGGTGCACGCACTGGTGGTGGTGGCTGTTGGTGGGCAGAAACTGAGTGCCAAACAGTTGCTCAGCCATCGAGCCGGCGGTGAACGCCACTTCGTGGGTCGCCACTTCGGTGGGTTCTATCTGGTCGTGCTTGGCAAACTCTGCGCCCATCTGCGTGAGCATATCCTGATAGAGCGAGCCGCCAAGTGCCACATTGATTATCTGCAAGCCGCGGCAGATGCCCAGCACCGGAATGGCTCGCGCCATAGCGGCATCAAGCAGTTCAAGTTCGTAGACATCGCGCTGCAGCGACACCCTTCCAAGCCCCGGTCGCGGAATCTCTCGGTAGATTTGCGGGTCGGGGTCGCAGCCCCCCGTCAGCAGCAACGCATCGGGGAGTATGCGGTCAAGCCATTCGTCGATTTGCGAACGTAGCACGAGCGGCGGCATCACCACAGCAATGCCGCCAGCATCGGTCACCGCCTCCACATATTCCTGGCGGAGGTTGGCGTGCTCCTGGGCGTCAACGTCGCACGAAAGCAGTATGACAGGTTTCTTCATCAATGTGTTTATTATATAGGTACAAAGTTAGCAACCGCACACCGTAATTCAAAATCAGCCCCGCAAAATCCGCCAATCACCAAAATTGCACGGAAACTAAAAAGGCTGCTCGCCATCGTCGCCGAGAGTGCGCCGTTCAAGCCCAATATGTCGCAGATTGGCGGAGTCTACATATTGGTGCATTCCTCGTCGCTATCGGTGGCTACGGTCTCGCCAGGCTTGAGTTGGCGGGCGGTGTAGCCGAAGCGAGTGAAGCCCTCAATAATCTTGTCGACCGAGGTCTTGTCGGCATCGTAGGTCACGGTGACAGTCTGCTTGTCGATGTCGGTCTCGATTTTCTTCACGCCTTTCTCAAAGCGTAGGTTGCCCTTAATCTTGTTCTCGCAGTTCTGGCAATGCATCTGCGGAGTTGTGGTGAGGGCTACGGTCTTGATGGTCTTTGCCATTCCCGAAAAAGTGATGATGCCCATTGCGAGGGCCAAAATTGAACGTTTCATATCTTCTGATTTTTTTAGAGTTTTACAATTAAAGTTTTCCTATGTTTATGCGCACGCCGGCATAGAGCATCCAGCCGTGCACAGGTCCCCACACCATTGTCGGCTCAAAGTCGCCGCTCCAAGGGTCGGCTGCGCCGTAGATCGGGGTTTTCTGCTTGAAGTTGGTAAGGTTTTCGCCGCCCACATACACCGACCAGTGGCGAAACCACCGGGTGATCTGCGCACTCAGTTGCGGATATGCCCCGAAGCGGCTGTCCCACGACATCGTGCCGTCGACGAGGGTGTAAGGGTCGGGCATCCGGCCGCCGCCGTTGATTTGCAACGTGGCGTCAAACTGCCACAAGTCCATCGCCGTCTTGTAGGATGCCGTGACGAGAGCCTTGTAGCGGCTCGTCAGAGGCTTCTCCTTGAGCACGCCGCCATAGGTGGCACGCACATCGTTGAGACGGTATGCCGCCGTGAGCGTAAAGCCTTGGAAAAACGGATAGGTGGCATCAACCTGCATAGTGTGGGAGTACGACCGTCCGCCGTTTAGATTGGTTATGCGGATTTCCGAAGGATTGCTGTCGTAGTCCACAATGGTCTGCTCCGAGAAGTGCGTGTAGTAGTATTCGGCATTGATTTTCAAGTTTTTACCGAACAAAGGGATATTGAACGCGCCGCTGACACCGTAGTTCCACGCCTCCTCCTGGTTGAGACGGTCGATAACGAGCGTTCTACCCGATGCCATCAGATAGTTGTTTTCAGCCAAGGCATGCACCGTGCGGTAGCCCTTACCTGCCGACAGACGGAAACTGGCTGCCGAGGAGGGAGCATACTTGAGGTGGAAGCGAGGAGTGACAAACGTGCCGTAGAGCGAACTGTGGTCTAGTCGGATGCCAGCCATCGCCGTCCATTTCGTGCCGGCAGTCAACGTATACTGTGCATAGACGCCGGGGGTGGTCTCCTTTTCTCGGCTGCGCACCGTCTCCGCCGCCGCGGCGTGCAACAATCGGTAATGCTCGCCGAAATAGTCGTGGTTAAGGCTAAGCCCGACGCTGAGGTTGTGCATCTCCGTGAAGTTGGTTTCAAACATCAGCGAGGCGTAGGCGTTCTTCTCGTCCACGGAGTAGGATTTGTGTCCGTAGAGGGCATCCTCTTGATGGAGCGAGCCGGAAGCCATCAGCGCAATGTTGGTGCCGTGCTCGGCATTGAGGATAAACGCATTCTTGGCGTATGCCTCATAGCGGTCGGTGTTGACCTCGATTCCGAACAATGGCATTGCGGACTGCATACTATGGGTGGTCTGTCCGCCGCGACGTTTCTCCTTCAACCCGGAGATGCCGCCGTGGAAGATGTAGCGGTCGCCCTTCCACAGCCAGCGCGTTTGCGCATTGTACTGCTCCACGCGTGGCTTGTCGTAGAATCCGTCGTGATTCTCGTCGTGGTTATTGATACTGTTTTCGTAGTGGAGCAGTATTTCGCCGCTCGTGTGGTTGCCGAAGTGCATATTGCCGGCGGCATTGGCTTCGAGGCGCGACTTGGAGTCGCCGTAGAGGTTCACCTCCAGCCCTTGGTCGTCCTCGGGCTTGAGATACTCCACATTGATTTGCCCGGTGATCGACTCATAGCCGTTTTTCACCGATGCGCTGCCCTTCGACACTTGGATGCTTTTCATCCACGGGCCTGGCACATAGCCGAGGGCATAGGGTGAGGCTGCGCCGCGAAAATTGGGGAGTTGCTCGGTGAGCATCTGCACATAAGTGCCCGAAAGTCCGAGTAGTTTGATCTGGCGCGCGCCAGTGGTGGCGTCGTTGTAACTCACGTCGACCGACGGGTTGGTCGTGAAACTCTCGCCGAGGTTGCAGCACGCCGCCTTGAAGAGTTCGGTGCGGGCGATGTTCTGTCCGTTGAGCGCGCCGCTGAGGTTGGTCACTCCAGGGCGGCGTGCCGTCACGCGCACCTCCTGCAGCGACTGGTCGGCAATGCTGTCGGTAGGGGTCTGGGCAGCCGCCATGGGGGCGAATGCCACGGTAAAAAGTGATAATGGGATGATTTTCATTTCTTTTCAGTACTTCTTTTTCGTTAAAATTTAGGGTGTAGCAAACAATGCGGCAATGCGCACGTCATCACCACTAAATAAGAAGTACCTGAATGAATGTGAGATAACTTCGCGGAGGCGATTTCTCCACGTCGCGGCAAACGGTCTTCGCCGGCAACTCGCAGTCGGTCGGCACAACGGCATCGACAATCGCGCCGAGCAAAGGAAGCACCTGTGCCGGCTCTGCCTTGACCTGCTGTTGGGCGGTCGACGGCTGCAGTTTCTTCACCTGGAGCGTCATGCAACTCTTCATCGGCTTCTTGCCGCAACAGTCGTGCGCCCTATTAGAGCCAACCGCCTCCGTGGTGTCGGCCATGCTGCAGTGCATCACCAACTGGCCCGCTCCGAAATAGGCAATCATCATCGTAGCGAGCAGAAGAATCAATATTTGGCTCTTGCTTTTCATTTCGACGGCAAAATTAGCAACATTGTCGCTTGCACGCAACCGGCCACCTTTATTTTAAAGATTTTTGCAACTTAGTTGCATCTTTTTGGGTGCAAACCGAAAATTCTGTACATTTGTAAAAAAATAAGAACGAACGATTTTAATTACTAACCAATCCTGTAAAAAAAGATGAAGAAACTTTATCTCGCTTTGGCAATGTTGGGAGCGTTGCCATTGGCAGCGTCGGCGCAGACTCTCCTCAACGAGGGGTTTGAAACGTCAAGCACCGACCAGTACAGCCCAAACTTCCCCGACGGATGGACAACGGTAGACTCCTACACCGGCAATGCCGACAACTACCGCTGGTGTGTCTACTACTACGAAAAAGGCACAATGACGGGCACTCACTGCGCATCGGTCGACTCACCGATGTTCTCTGGCGACGAAGACGGCGGCTACGGTCCTCGTGAGGAAATCCTTCTCACCCCGTCGCTCAATCTCGACAACACTTACCAACTCTCCTTCGACTGGATGGCTGCTTCAAAGGCTGCCATCGACGAGGCGAAATACGACTTCCAGGTGCGCATCGTCGTGAACAACGACGTGGAGAACGCAGAGACAATCTGGTCGTTCAACAACGCCGAGCAACTGAAGGAAAACGGCAACATCCCTTACCCTTGGACAGGATGGACCACCTACAAGACGATGATCGACCTTAGCCAATGGCAGGGCAAGACCATCAAGGTGGCTTTCGTCTACAAGATGCTCAAGGAAACCGCCAACGTACTCGACCTCGACAACGTTGTTGTAAAGCAGTTCACACCGGCTACAGGCCCGAAACCAACACTTTCGAAGAAGCAGTACAATTTCGGCGAGGTTTACCTTGGTTCAAAGGTCTATTCCGACGTGCTCACACTCAAAAACGAGGGCAAGAACGGTCTGACAATCTCAAGCATCGACTATCCTGACGGATTCTCGTCGACAATCGACCCTGCCACTGTCAGCCTTGATGCCAACGAGTCGCTCGACTTCCAAGTGGCATACAGCGCTGCGCTGACCACTCCGGCAAGCGGCTACATCACCCTCCACACCAACGGCGGCGACGTGCAGTTGAAGGTGCTTGCCACCAAGGTTTCGCTGCCCGACGGCTACGGTTTTGAGGGATTTGAAAACGGCTGTCCTCCTGCCGGCTGGACAGGCGACAAGTGGAAAGCCACAACCTACGCCATCGAGGGCGACAAGTCGGCCTATGCCAGCGTGACGCTCGATGGCGCAAGCATCCTCACATCGCCGCGTCTCGACCTCTCTACAGGCTCTCACAGCATCTCGTTCGCAGCCTACAACGAGTTTGACTCCGACGAGGAGAACGCTGCCCCGGGCAACGACGTTACGTTTGAGTTCTCGACCGACGGCGGCGCCACTTGGACGCAGAAATGGGAATCGGAGACCTACAACACAATCGAGAAGGTGTCTGTCGACCTCGGCTCTCCGGCATCCGACAACTGCTATGTGCGTTGGATCTACGGCGCTGTCGACATCAGCGACTCTGACAATATCCCGGAAACATCGGTAATGTTCCTCGACGCAGTGGTTCTGCCGCCGCTCTACGGCGCAGACGGCAAGCCTCAGGCCGTTACTCTCCTTTCGCCTGACGACAACGCTACCGATGTCTACAACAAGAACATCGCGCTCTCTTGGAAGCCGGCTCTCTTCGCCGACGGCTACAAACTCTATGTTGGCTCTGACGACAACGCCACCAACGTGATCAACGGCAAAGACCTCGGCAACGCCACTTCCTACACCATCGCTTCCGTAGACTACGCAACAACCTACACTTGGAAGGTTGTGCCTTACAACGCACAAGGCGACGGCGAGGCTGCATCGCGCACATTCACCACTATCGCCGACCAGACAGTGTCGACCTATCCGTGGACTGAAAGTTTCGAAAGCGGCAACAACCCGACCACCGGCTGGAACGTTGAGTACTCAAGTTACACGAAGTGGACCACCGCCAACAGCATCAACGCTTTCGACGGCAAATACAGCGCATCGGTAAGTTGCAACGCGACAGAGAAAGAATCGTCGCTCGTTACTCCGGATTTCCAGATTCCTGCCGGATCAAACCTTGAGATGACATTCTACTGGGGCAACGCAATGCCTGTCAACCTCGTGAAGGACGACAGCGGCTTGCGCACAAACCCGTCGACTGTCGACAACGGCATCGACGCTTGCTTCCTCGAAATCCTCGCCGACGGCGAATGGAAGCAACTTGCCATCCTTTCCGACAATAGCGAAACCCGCTACTGGTATCTTGAGAGCGTAAACCTCGCTGCCTATGCCGGAAAGACCGTTACATTCCGCTGGCGTTATATTGGTCACGACTACGTGGGTGCCAAGGGCGTGGCTCTCGACCTGATTTCCATCAAGACTTCTGCCGACGTTAAGGCTTCGTTCAACGCTACCGAATGGAACGCCGGAACAGTCAACTACGGCAAGTCGACCAACTCTACGCAGAAGTTCTCCGTGCTCAACGAGGGCGCATCGGCATTGGCAATCAAGGCTGTAAAGTTCGGCAAGACCAACTTCTCTACCGACCTCGCTGCCGGCACAACCATCGAGCCTAAGAAGGGCGTACCGTTCTCAATCACATTCAGTGCCTACGACACTTCCGCTCAGGTGAGCGACGAGATGACCGTAGAGTTTGAAGGCGGCTACTCAATCTCACTCCCGGTTAGCGGACGTGCTCTTGCAGCCGACTCCCACTACTACAACTTCGAGGACGACACCCCAGGCGCTTTCGCTCCTGCCGGCTTCACCACCATCGACGTTGACGGACTCGCGACTAAGGCAATGACTGGCATGAGTTATCCGCAACGCGGCTCGGCATTTGCCTACACCGTGCAGAACGATGCCGACTGGAACAACGTGCTTGAACCGGTAAGCGGCACACAGACTCTCGTGGCAATCGCTCCTACTGAGGAGGGCAAGGCTGCCGACGACTGGATTATCAGCCAGAAACTCTCGGCAACATCTTCTTCGGTGTTCCATTTCTACGCACGCAACTGGGAATCAATCTATGCCATCTATCCTAACAGCAAGAGCAGCGTTGAAGTACTCGTGTCGACTACCGACAACACCAATACTTCAAGTTTCTCTACCGTGATGGCTACCACAGAGATGCCTTACTACGACAAAGAGTGGCAACACTACACTGTTGACCTCAGCGCATACGCCGGTCAGGAGATCTACGTTGCCGTACGCCACACCACTACCAACGGTTTGGCTGCATTCTTCGACGACTTCTATTTTGAGCATTTCTCAAACTTCGGCGGTGTCGAGGCAGTGAAGAGCGACGCCAAGGTAAGCGTTTATCCTAACCCTGTCGCTTCCACACTCTACATCTCTGGAGCAGACAATGCGAAGGTCAGCATCTACAATGCTGCCGGCAGCCTCGTCAAGGTGGCTGAAAACGCTTCGCAAATCAGCGTCGACGGCCTGGCAGCAGGTGTCTATGTGGTTCGCGTGGCTACAGCCGACGGCGTTACCGCAACACGCATCGTGAAAAAGTAGGCACTACAGCCTAAAACCATAGTTTCGAGGAGTCGTTCCCGCTGGGGAGCGACTCCTTTTGTATTTACCGTCAGCCACATTTCTTAACAAAAATTTGCTTTTATTCCGTCAACATATTACTTTTGAGAAAAAATATTACCAACTATGAAAATCAACAGTTTTCTGAAGACAGCGCTGTTTGCCATAGTGGCGGCTTGCGCTTTGTGGAGTTGCGACAGCAGTGACAATAAGGTGCGCTATGTGCCTGTGGTGCTCGACGGCGAAGAGAAGTGGAGCATCCTCGACACGAAGAGCGGCGAAATCCTGTGCAAAAACGATTTCGACGAGATGCCGTCGATGGTGTGCGACGGACTGTTTGTGGTTAAAAACTCCAAAGGCTATTACGAATGCTACGACATCGACAACCCCAAAGACCCTATTAGCAAAGGGAAGTTCACCCAACTCGGACTGTTCGGCCCGGAGGGCGTCACTTTCGCCGTTAAAGAGGGCAAGGGCATCATCATCATCGACAAGGATTTTGAGGAGGTGAAGAAACTCCCGAAAAACGTGTCATCGACGCGCAACTTCAATGAGGGTCTCGCTCCGTTCTGCAAGGACGGCAAGTGGGGATTTCTCGACAAGAAGGGCGACGAGGTGATTCCTGCTAAATATGAAGGCGTATCTGATTTCTCCGAGGGTCGCGCATTCGGTCTGAAGGGTGAGAAAATCGTGCTCATCGACAAAAAAGGCGACGTACTTAAATCGTTCAGCGCAAGCCGCTACGACATCCTTTCGCACTACCACAACGGCACTTGCGCCTTGAAGAAAGGCGACAAGGTGGTGTTTGTCGACAAGGACGGTGAAGAGAAATTCACCAACAACAAGATGGAGCAGAGCGGATGCTACGCCATCGACGAGGGCAAGACGGTGTTCTGCCACGACAATGCCTACGGCATCATCACGACCGACGGCGAAGTACTCGTGCGGGCACGCTACGACGGTCTCCTGCGCGCATCCAAAAACCGCTATATGGTAAACGACGGCGAAAAGGAGTTTGTAATTGACGCCAACGGAGAGAAAATCATCGCGCCGGAATACGAAACGATAGCGCAGATTTCCACCTCGCTCGACCACTATTTTGCCTACGACGGAAAGACGTGGATTCTCATCAACGAAAAGGGAGAAGAGGTATCGAAGGAAAGTTTCCAGTTCGTCAACTTCATAACCGAACGCTTTGAAGTGTTCTACAGCGAAGCACCCGAAATGGGGACATCGCCGTACTCCTCAGACTACGACGCAGCCCTTGACTCTGTGGTTGCCGAAGACTACGACTACGTATACGCCGACTCGACATACTAACTGGCATACACAAAAAGACGGGCGAGGCAACACATACCCCGCCCGTTTTTTGTTCGCTATAAGTTACTCAAAGCATAGAGTGGTATGACATCGACGTGCCTAACGGCGTTGCCGTCCTCCTTGTCCTCATAATCAAACTTCCCAAAATTCTCCAACGAGGTTCTGACTGCATTGACAAGACCCTTCTTTCTCATAAACAGCCACAGGCTCTGCATACTTCCGCGCGTACCAGCCTTCACCTCCACAGGTAGCACCTTACCGTCCTTGGCTTCCAGATAGTCGATCTCCGCATTTGCACCGCGCGAGAGATTCTGCCAATAGTACATCTCTGCCTTTTGGAAGCAGTCGTGGTTTTTCACCAACTCCTGCCCGACAAACATCTCCGATGCGGCACCTTTGTTGACAAAATCCATATCCGACGCCAAAAGCACCTCCGATGCCGGCGTGCCAAGCATCGTCTGCATCAGTCCCAAATCCAGAAACAAATATTTCGTGTAACGACCGTTTTCTTCCGCACCCAAAGGCAGCCCGTTGCCGTCGCTATGCGTTACCGGAGTGATGAGTCCTGCCAATGTAAGCAAATGCAGTGCCTCCCTAATTACTGAAGAGTGAAGATCGTCCGCAACTTGGCGGAACACGAATTTGCTGCCGGCCTGCAATGCCACTGACCGTAACACTTTTCTCAGCAAAGCCGGCGACACTCTTGCCTTGTACTTGGAGAAATCGTCCTGATAGGTGTCAAGAATGTCGTTATGCACACGGATGCACTCCAGATAACTTTTCGACTCAATCCACTCAGTCACAGCAGCCGGCATTCCTCCGACGAGATAGAATGATTTCAACTGCTCTGTCAGTTTGTTGTGGATGGCTTCCGGTAGAGGACTGTCAGACGAGCCTTTCCGCTTGTAATCCACCAAGCGATCAAGTCCTTGTGCCTCAAGAAACTCATCAAACGAGAACGGATACATATAAAGAGACCGGATTCTCCCCACGCCGAAAGACGGCAGTTCTTCAAGGGTGAACTCCAGCAGCGATCCTGCCGCAATGACATGCAGGTCGGGATAGTCCTCCTTGAAATAGCGCAACGACATAATTGCCTCTTGGCTCGTTTGTATCTCATCAATGAAAAGCAACGTTTCGCCAGCAACTACCGGCACCCCGGTCATTGCGCTGATTGCTTCGCATGTGCGATACACGTCAATGTCTTTGGTGAACAATTGGCGAACTGAGGGCTGACGCTCCAGATTTACCTCCACGAAGTATTTGAAGGTTTTTCCCAACTGCCTCACGGCAGTCGATTTTCCGACTTGTCTTGCACCTCTAATCAGCAACGGTTTTTTCCGTGGCGATGCCTTCCATTCGAGCAGTTTTTGGTCTATATTTCTCTTGCAATATTCCATCTCGTCGCAAATTACTAACAATCAACACAAAGATAGGCATTTTACCCAAAAGTCAAGGCAATAAACCACCTTTTTTATCCAAAAGTCAAGGCAATAAACCGCCATTTTTATCCAAAAGTCAGGGCAATGGCTTCTTGAGGCAGTCTCGATTAGCGGATTTCGCGACGGCGCTTCACCTCCTCAACATCGCGCCAGATGTAGAGTTTGTCGCTCGGACGCACGCGCTCGTCCACCTTGATGGAGAACCGCTCGCCGCGCACTGTTTTTTCCACCGGCTTGAGGTCCACGCGAATCTCCTCCACGGTCATAATCACCGCGCCGGTCGTAGGACCGGAAATCACTATTTCGTCGCCAACGTGCAGTTCGTCGTTTTCCATCTGGAACTCAGCCACATGGATGTTGGAGAAATAGCGTATGCCCTTTGCCGCATACACCTTCACGCGCGTAGCCGACGAGCCGTATTTCGATGTCCATTCGCCAAGTCGCTGCCCAAGGTAGTAGCCGTTCCAAAATCCGCGGTTAAACACCTTATTGAGCCGCTCGTCCCACGCCTTGACCATCTCCTCGGAGTAAGTGCCGTCGCAGCAGGCGTTGATTGCCTCGTTGTAGCACGACACCACGGTGCGCACATACTCTGCGCTGCGTGCGCGTCCCTCAATCTTGAACACCCTCACTCCAGCATCAATCATCTTGTTCATGAAGTGAATGGTCTTCAAATCCTTGGGCGACATGATATATTTGTTCTCGACGGCAAGGCTGTCGCCGGTCTCGCGGTCGGTAACCTCGTAACTGCGGCGGCAAATCTGCGTGCATGCGCCGCGGTTGGCGGATGAATTCATCTCGTGCAGACTGAGATAACACTTGCCCGACACTGCCATACACAACGCTCCGTGGCAGAACATCTCGATGCGCAGACGCTCGCCGTGAGGTCCGCGGATGTCGTCGTTCTGGATGGTGTCGTAGATGCCAGCCACCTGCGTGAGGTTGAGTTCGCGAGCAAGCACAAGCACGTCGGCAAACTGCGCATAGAAGCGCGCCGCCTCACTGTTCGACACGTTCACCTGCGTGGAGATGTGCACCTCCACATCAATGCTGCGCGCATAGAGGATTGTAGCCATGTCCGAAGCAATGATGGCTGAAATCTGCGCCTCCTTGGCGGCATTTACAATCTCGTGCATCAAGGCTATGTCCTCGTCGTAGACAATAGTGTTGACGGTAAGGTAACTCTTCAAGCCGTTGTCGGCGCATATACTGGCAATCTTGCGGAGGTCGTCGGTAGTGAAATTATTGGCTGAACGGGCACGCATATTCAGTCCCTCAATGCCGAAATACACGGCATCGGCACCGCCCTGTATAGCCGCATAGAGCGACTCGTAGGAGCCCACCGGCGCCATTATCTCAAAGTCTTTTCTGTTCATATCGTTGGATTCTTCTGCAAAGATAGTGTTTTTTGCTCTCACATTCCACTATCTTCAAAACGCAAGGGCAAAATGTTGGGCGTAATCCGTAGACTTTTGTAACTTTGGGAATTAAAAACCGAATTGATATGAAACGACTCACTCTTGCCTGCCTGCTCTTTGCAGCAGTGCTGCCCATAACGGCACAGACCACCAAGGAAGAGATGCTGGCTTCGCCAGAAAAGACTGCCGGCGTGTACTACGCATATCCGGCGCCGTCGTCGACCGCCCACTACACCAAAGCGCCCAAAGGCTACGCGCCTTTCTACATCAGCCACTTCGGCCGTCACGGCTCGCGCTATCTCATCTCCGACTCCGAATACACCGCTCCGATTGCCGTGCTTGAGAAAGCCGACAAGGCAGGAGCACTGTCGGCTCTCGGCAAGGATGCGCTCCAACGTCTGCGCGACATCTACGTGGAGTCGGCAGGACGCAACGAGGACCTTTCGCCCCTCGGCGTGCGCCAGCACCGCGGCATCGCAGAGCGTATGTTTACAGCCTTCCCTGAGGTGTTTAAGGGCGACCGCAGCATCGAGGCTCGCTCGTCGGTGATACTGCGTTGCGCTATGAGTATGGCGGCTTTCGGCGACCGTCTCAAGGAACTCAACCCTCAACTGAAAATCTCCTACGAGTCGTCACAGAAATACATGCCCTACCTCACCGGCCGCAGCGATGCGGCTAACGCTTTCTGCGGTAAGAACGGCCCTTGGCGCGCCGCCTACAATAAGTTCCGCAGCGAGCAGGCCCACGCCGACCGCTTCGTCGGCGCACTGTTCTCCGACAAGGCATACGTAGACCAGTATGTCGAGCCAAAGGAACTGATGTGGCAGTTCTACTGGGTGGCATCCGACCTCCAGAATATGGAGACCCCTATCCGCCTCTACGACCTGTTCACGCCCGAAGAACTCTTCGACCTGTGGCAGTGCTTCAACTACCAGTTCTACTCCACCTGCGCCAACCACGCTGATTCCAACGGTGCCGTGCGCGACAGTTTCAAGCCTCTGCTGCGCAACATAATCGAGAGTGCCGACGCTGCAATCGCCGACCCCTCACAGGCGGCTACGCTCCGCTTCGCCCACGACTCCAACATCACTCCGCTGGCGGCACTGATGGGCATCGAGACGTTCGACGTATCTCGCCGCGACCCGGCAACGCTCTATCAGTACTGGACTGATTTCAAGGTGTCGCCGATGGGCGCGAACCTGCAGATAGTGTTCTACAACAAGAAAGGCGGCTCCACTGCCGACATCCTCGTCAAGGTGCTACTCAACGAGCACGAGGTGCACATCCCCGTGGCAACCGACTCTTTCCCCTACTACCGCTGGAGCGACGTGCGTGCATATTATGCCAAAGTGGCGGACTTATAGGTCTTTTTGGTTGCCGTGTGGCATAAGAATAACGAAAAATGCTTATTTTTGCGATTATGAATAATCAGATCAACGAAATCCAAGACGAAATTATTGACGAATTCAGTGGCTTCGGCGACTGGATGGACAAATATTCCTACATCATCGAGATGGGCAACGCGCTGCCACCTATCGACGAGCGCCACAAGACACCCGACAACATCATCGAGGGCTGCCAGAGCCGCGTGTGGCTCAACGCCGAATACGCCGACGGACGCATCCATTTTGAGGCCGACAGCGACGCAATCATCGTGAAGGGCATCATCTCGATGCTCGTGCGCGTGCTCTCCGACCAGACTCCAAGCGACATCCTTGACGCAAACCTCTATTTTATCGACAGCATCGGGCTGACGGAGCACCTGTCACCCACTCGCAGCAACGGCTTGCTCGCCATGGTGAAACAGATCAAGATGTATGCCTTGGCCTACAAAACCAAAGAACAGGAAAAGCAATGAAACAGCAACTAAAAAATCCGTGGGTCATTGCGGCAAGTGCCGTCACCCTGATTGTGGCAGTGCTCTATGCCGCCCTGCCGCTGTTTTCGATTCCGCTGTTCGGATTCGACTACGGCTGGGACTATGTGCGCACATTCTTCAACATCGGCAAATACATGGAGATGGTGCCGTTCCTCATGCCGTTTATCGGCTGCGTCGGCACGATTGCCTGTCTGCTGGCGAAGAGCCGCGGGCCGCACATCCTGTCGGTGTCGTTCACCGCGCTGCCGCTGATGTTTTTCGGCTATTTCGTCTATATGATTGCTTCCTATCCGCAGGGCGAAATCCTCGGGGCAAACCTCGAGACGGTGTCGATTCTCTCCACCCTCAACTGGTCGCTGTGGCTCTGTCTGGCATTCTCGGCAGTGGCGTTCATCGTGGCAAGCGTCTACGTGTATCTCGAAAACAAGAAATCGAAATCCTAAAATAAAATCCATTATGTTCAAAAATCATCCCAAAGGGCTGCTTGCAGCGGCATTATCCAACATGGGTGAGCGCTTCGGCTACTACATTATGAATGCCGTGCTCGTGCTCTTCCTTTGTTCGAAATTCGGACTTTCCGATGAGGTCAGCGCCGTAATCTACTCCGTGTTCTACTGCGGCATCTATGTGCTTAGCCTCGTCGGCGGTATCATCGCCGACAAGTCGCAAAACTACAAGACAACCATTATGGCTGGTCTTATCGTGATGGCTCTCGGCTACGTTATCCTCTCAGTGCCTATCCTTTCCACTCCCGAAAACATCGGATGGCTGCTCCCGGTAACTTGCGTGGCTCTGTTCCTCATTGCTTTCGGCAACGGTTTATTCAAGGGCAACCTGCAAGCCATCGTGGGACAGATGTACGACAACTTTGAGGCGGAGGCTGCCCTCAAGGGCGAAGACGCTTTGCGCGAGGCTAAAAGCCGCCGCGACTCCGGCTTCCAGATTTTCTATGTGTTCATCAACATCGGCGGACTCGTTGCGCCTTTCGTCGCTCCGCTGCTCCGCGAATGGTGGCTGAAAGCCAACCACCTGCTCTACAACGCCGACCTCCCTGCGCTCTGCCACAAATTTATCGATGGCGTGCAGATGCAGACTTCAGAAACCGCCAACCTCACCACGCTTGCCAACAAGGTGAGCCTCGACGGTCCGGTGGCAGACATGGGCGCGTTCTGCACTCAATATCTCGACGTATTCAACACCGGCATCCACTACTCTTTCATCGCTTCCGTGGCTGCAATGCTCATCTCTCTGGTGATTTTCATTGCGTGCCGCAAGGTGTTCCCTACTCCGGGCAAGAAGGAGAAGAAGGCTGTCGACAACTATACCGCTGAAGAAAAAGCCGCTATGGCAAAGGAAATCAAGCAGCGTATGTATGCTTTGTTTGCCGTGCTCGGCATCGTGATTTTCTTCTGGTTCTCATTCCACCAGAACGGACAGTCGCTGTCCTACTTCGCGCGCGACTTCGTCCTCACCGACAAGATTGCCCCTGAAATATGGCAAGCCATCAACCCGTTCTTCGTGATTGTGCTCACTCCGCTGATTATGCTTTTCTTCGGCTATTTCACACGCCGCGGTCGCGAAATCTCAACGCCTAAGAAAATCGCCATCGGTATGGGCATCGCCGGACTGGCATTCCTCTTCCTCACCGTCTTCTCCAGCATCCAGGGTTATCCTTCGGGCGAAGAATTCAAGGCTATGGAAGAAGGCGCAAAGGCTGGCTTGAAGGCAGGTCCGTGGGTACTTATCGTGGTCTACTTCTTCCTCACCGTTGCCGAACTCTTCATCTCTCCTCTCGGCTTGGCGTTCGTGTCGAAAGTAGCGCCGAAAAACCTTCAGGGACTTTGCCAAGGCTTGTGGCTCGGTGCTACCGCCCTCGGCAACCTCTTCCTCTGGGTCGGTCCGTTGATGTACAACAAGTGGCCTATTTGGGAATGCTGGGGTGTGTTCCTCGCAGTGTGCGCCGTTTCGATGGGCGTGATGCTCGGAATGGTGAAGTGGCTCGAAAGAGTGACAAAATAACAACAATGCAAGAATATTGATGTATAGATTTGTTTCATGTGTTTGAAGTGGCGCAGTGCGAGAGCATAGCGCCTCTTTTTTTTATGCCTACACAGGCGGATATCGCAAAAAGGAGGCTTGCGGCACAAGAAAATGCGTATGTTGTATAACATATTTCTAAAATCACCCACCCAATGCGCTTTAAATCCGATATTTAACCTTGCGTGAGTGAGTTTTTGTTGTGGTAACTTGTGAGTTATTGTTGTAATGCCTATTGCACGTGTTTCTCGCACATTAGGTATATTTGCATCACAACTAACATAACTGAAACCACTTTAAAATTTAGAAATGAAAAACTTTCTCTTAACTCTTGCGTTAGGATTCTTGCTTGGCATCCCTGCCAACGCTGCAACCGATCCTGATTTCGTCATCGTCTCTGCCGAGCATACTGGCATCGACGACAATCCTGCTTATCTCGACCTGCGTCCGAACAACACAACGCGACATCTCTACATCTGGGAGAACACCGCCACCGGCGAAACGCTGACCGATACTCCCTACGAGGGCGGCGAATATATGCGTCTGCACCTCACCAGCGGCTGGTTCGGACTCGGCTTTGTGAGCGACGACGACATCGACATGTCGGTGTTCAGCCGCAAGGATATGGTGCTCCACTTTGCGGTGCGCACCACTGCCACCTGTCCGCTCTTCGTGAAACTTGAAGGCGGCAACTACCCCGGCAGCGCGAAGGTGAACCTTACGGGCATCTATGATGTGCCTCGCGACGGCCAGTGGCACGCCGTTGAAATCCCGATGAGCGCATTCCAGGCAGCCGGCCTTGTTTGGGCTGGAAAAATCAGCGGAAAGAACTACTTCACCCTAATCAGCGAGCAGTCCACGCCGGGAACAACCATCGACCTCGACTACGTTTACTTCCACTCGGGCACGCGCGACGACGGCACGCAGTGGACAGGTCTCGACCTTGACGAGGTTTCGCCCGACCGCCCTACAACCTATATGATTGCATCGGAGCACACCGGCACTGAGGGCGACCCTGCCTACGTCGACCTCCGCCCGGACGACATCACACGCCATCTCTACGTTTGGGAAAACACTGCCGTAAACTACGACAACACCGAACTTGAGGCATTCGAGGGCTCGCAGTTCTCGTGCCTCCACATCACCAACAGCGCCTGGTTCGGCTTCGGCATAGTAAGCGATGCTGCCGTCGACCTCTCGGCAATGACCAAGCAGCCTTACTATCTGCGCTTTGCCATCGCAACGACATCGCTGATGCCGCTCTACATAAAACTCGAAGGCAACAACGGCACATCTGCCGTATGCTATCTGCAAGGCAAGTATCAGTTCCGCCGCGACGGCAAGTGGCACGTTGTGCAAATTCCTATGACCGACTTCCTCTACCAGGGTCTCGACTGGAGCGCTCCTGTTGCCGGCAAGAACTACTTCTCGCTGGTGAGCGAGAAAGCCACTGCCGACTATCTGCTGTCGTTCGACGCCATCACCGTTGAAGCCGGAACTCCGCAGCCTGTCGACGACCCTCGCCCAGACGTTGACAAGTCCACGCTCGCCGACTATGTGCTTGTTGCCGTTGAAGACGGCATCGTGCCGGAGGGCAAGAACGTGCTCGACCTCCGCCCTAACGGTACGGACACAAACCTCTACATCTGGGAAAACACCGCAGCCGAAAACGCCACCGTCGACGGCGAGGCTTTCGAAGGCACACAGTACAGTTCGCTGAAGGTGCAAAACAGTTGGTTCGGCTTCGGCATAATGAACTCCAGCCCAAAGGATTTCACTTGCTTCCAATATAAGGACTTCACTTTCCACGCCGCTATGCGCACCACCTCTACCATGCCACTCGAATTCCGCTTCGAGGGTCTCGGTTCAGCCGTGGTGAAGGTCGACGAGACAATGCTTCCGCGCGACGGCAAATGGCACGAGATTGAAATCCCTTACAGCGACCTTGCGGCGCAGGGTCTCGTGTGGGACGGTGAGCAGCAGGGACAGAACTACTTTGCCCTTGTGAGCGAACAGGCTGAAAACGGCGCAGTCATCGACTTCGACGCCATCTATTTCTACTCCACCGGCGACAGCAGCGTGGGCACTGTAGAGCAAGCCGCCACACTCCGCTACAACGGCAGCAGCCTCCTGTCCGACACCGTGGCACGCATCGTAGTCTGCGACCTTACGGGACGCATCGTTGCCGACCGCACGGCAGCAGCCATCTCCACCGAAGGCTGGCAACCGGGCTTCTACATTGCCCGCCAAGGCGCAGCCACAATCAAATTTATCGTGAAATAAAAAACAACTAAAAAAACATACAACTATGAAAATGAATGGTTTCAAGATTGCACTGACTGCATGTGCAATCATCGCTTCTGGCAGCGTATATGCCGCACCAACCACATCGGCTCCTACGCCTCCCGAACTGAAAAAGAGCAAAGTAATTTCAATCTATAGCGACGCCTACACCTCTACAGGCTTCACTTTTGGAGAATGGGGCAGCGGAACGGCATACGCCGCTGAGAAAATCGGCGACTCCGACAACGTGGCAAAGTTCACGACCACCGGTTTGGGCTACTTCGGCTGGGAGTTCAGCAATGTAAACACTGCCAGTATGGACAAACTCCACCTCGACTTCTATGCCGATGCCGATTTCACAATCGGTGTAGTTCCTATCACTGAAGGAGGATCTGAAGTGAGACAGACCGTAACGGTCAATGCTGGCGAATGGACAAGCGTCAACCTCGAGACAAGCGTTTTTGCCGACGGCGGAGCAAACCTTGCCAACGTGTTCCAAATCAAATTCGACAACGTGTCGAGCCAAACCTTTTGGATTGACAACGTTTATTTCTACAGCACCAACACATCGACCGACACCGAAGCGCCTACCGACCTCTCGGCTTCGCTCCTCTCCTATTCCTTTACTTCGGTAAAACTCCAGTGCCAAGCCACCGACAACAGCGGCGCGGTGACTTTCGTAGTAACCGATGCCGACAACGGCGTTTCCGTTGAGAAAGGCGGCGTTTCGGCTACTCCTACAACCGTAGAAATCACCGACCTCAAGCCGGGCACCGACTATAACTTCACCGTCAGCGTCAAGGATGCCGACGACAATGTGTGCGCCACCACCGAGACCATCTCGGCAACAACAAAGGCATACCCGTCGCCAGCCCCGACACCTTCCGTTGATGCCAGCAAGGTAATCTCAATCTATAGCGACGCCTACACTCCTGCCACCACATTTGCCATCGGCGGATGGGGACAGACCACTTCGGCTACCAATGTGACTCTCGCCGACGGCGACAATGCCCTGCTGCTCGAAAACTTCAACTACCTTGGCTTCGAACTCAACAACAACAAACCGGCATTCGACGCTTCCGAAATGAATTACCTCCACATAGATTTCTATTCGCCCAACGCAACAAAATTCCAGATCACTCCGATTTGGGGCAGCGAGTTGCTCGTGGATTGCCCTGTGGTTAAGCAAGGCGAGTGGAACACCTTCGTGGTCGACCTCACTAAATACACCGGCATCAACCTCGCCAACATCTACCAACTCAAGATGGTTGCCGAACCAGCAAGCACAACGACAATGTTTATCGACAACATCTACTTCTCTGAGATGGACGACAGTAGCGTCAACGCCATCAGCACTGAGGGCGGACTCACTTACGCCAACGGCATCATCCGCACAACTGGCGAAGGCCGCACCGTGGTGTGCAACGCTATAGGTCAGGTAGTAGCCGACACCACCGCAAAGGAAATCTCAACCTCGAGCCTCAACGCCGGCATCTACATTGCCCGCCAAGGCAACAACGTAATTAAATTTATTGTCAAATAATTTAGACTAACGACATGAAAACAAGACATTTGTCAGCCATCTTCGCACTCGCGGCGTCAATGACCGCCGCTCTCGCCAGCGCGCAGACTTATTCAGGCACACTCACAGCGAGCGACTATACGACCGGTTTAAACGAATGGACTCCTGAAATCAATTATTCCATCACCTACAATTCTGACAAGACACTGTCAGTGGAATGCACCCTTTCGAAGTTCAACAACAACAACGTGCAGGTAAACTTTGAAGATACGGGAATTTTTCTCGTTATGAATATGGTGGACGGCAACAACCTTCACTACTCCCTCACAACCACAAGCACCTACGAGGAAGGCACCGAATTCAACAGTGCGTTCTTCTATATGGCATACCCAGGCAAGGCTTCGCGCGCCAACTTCAAATACACCGTCGGCTCAACTAACACTACCGACACCGAGGCTCCGGTATGGAGCAGCGACCCAACGGTAACGTGCTCATCAACCACTGCCAAGGTTACTGCCGTCGCCACCGACGACTCAACCCCTGCATTGACCTACGAACTGTCGGCAGACAGCAATTTCCCGAGCGACGCCACCACCACGGCAACAGGCTATTCGGGCAAGGAAACGACAATCACCCTTACCGGACTTACCCCTGAAACGGCCTACACCTACTACTGCCGCGTGAAGGACGCTTCCGGCAATGTCAGCGAAGTCAAGACAGTGTCGTTCACCACGTCTGCCACGCCGAGCGTAGTCGCTACCTACTACGGCGTGTTCCAGCCCGCCGAATGGGAAGAGGTGGCAAGCGACACCAAGCCAAAACTCAATTGGAAAGCAGAGACTCTCGACGGTTATGATGAGGTCGTGGTAACAGCCACTCTCGGCGAAGCCCTTCCCGACGGCGCAACGCTCAAGTTCTGCGGATTCATCGACGGAGGCATCGGAGTGGTCAATGGCGCAATGACTGCCACCGGCAACACCAACGAATACAGCATCAACGTGAGCGACCTAATCGGCGACAACACCCTCACCAAAGACCAAATATTCGGACAGCTTTTCTTCAGAATCTACCAGTCAACCGGAGCAGTCTCACGCACAAAGATCCTTGCAGCAGTCTACAAGGTCGGTGCATCCAACGACCCGATTGATGAAGACACCACAGCTCCGGAATGGATTTCCAACCCTGCGGCTCAGGATGTGACCGATCGTTCTGTCGTTCTCGTGTTCAACGTCAACGACGACTCTGGAAAGGCTCTCTTGACTATAACCGGCGACAACGGATTTGCCACCATCAGCAAGCAGATTGCGGCTACCGGCACCGAACAGTCAATCACCGTGACCGGTCTTTCGGCATCGACCACCTACAACCTCTCGTTCGCCGTTGCCGACCTCTCCGGCAATGAGTGCGAGAAGACAATGACACTCCAGTTCACCACCGACGCGGCACAGGATCTTGACGTGCTCTACACACGCTTCTCGTTCAAATCAGAAAACTGGGAAAAGCACGGAGATTCCAACACATTTGCCCCTAACGGCGACATTCTGCTCGCAGTCAATGCCGACAACACCGTCACGGCAACCGTAAAAGTGGAAAGCGACGGCGACCTCATCGACAACTCGCAGTTCATCCTCCACGGCATTGACACTTCATCTTTCACCCAGTCAGAGACCAACGTGTTCACAGCCACCACGACAACTGAGATAGCCGACCGCACAGCTCAGTTGGCATTCCACCTCAACTTCGTGCTGAAGGACGGCAAAGGCAACTCCGAACTCAATGTACTGTACTTCACTCCAAGCAACGGAAGCACATCTGGCGTCAAGACTCTTGATGCCGAAGGCGTGAAAGTTATTGCATGCAACGGCACAATCCGAGTGGCAGACGGCAAGCAGTTTGCAGTCTACACCGTTGCCGGACAGCAAGTCTATGCCGGCACTGAGGCAGCAAACCTCAGCCGCGGCATCTACATCGTCGTAGTCGACGGCAAAGCAACAAAAGTAGTGCTCTAATAGCACTCCAGTGCCCCAAGCACTCATACCCCAAAGCGCGGCTTCCCAGCCGCGCTTTTTCTTTGCCCCGCGACACAAAAGTGGCAATATTGCCAAAAATTTATCGCAGAGCAGCATTTTTCCAAAGGATTTCCGTATCTTTGCGACATAAAAATGGCAATATTGCCAAAAATTTGTCGTAAACCATGGCCATACAAATAACTCGAGATTTCTATTTGCAGCAACTTGTCAATGGAAAGCAGAACGGATTGATAAAAATCATCACCGGCATCAGACGGTGCGGAAAATCGTACCTCCTTTTCAAATTGTTCCGGCAGTACCTTCTCCGTAGCGGCATTGACGACCAGCACATCATACAGGTTGCCCTCGACAACATCGAGAATGAGCACCTGCGTGAACCCCTGGCACTTTACCGCCACATAAAGTCGTGCATGCCCGACAACGACCTCTACTACATCCTATTGGATGAAGTGCAACTCGTGCCACGGTTTGAGGAAGTGCTGAACAGCCTACTACGCATCGACAATGCCGATGTTTACGTCACTGGTAGCAACTCTAAATTTCTGTCAAGCGACATCATAACCGAATTCCGCGGACGCGGAGACGAAATCCGGCTTTATCCGCTTTCGTTCTCGGAGTACTGCGAGGGATCCGGGCAATCGCCTCGGGATGCGTGGAAGGACTACTACACCTACGGCGGACTGCCACACGTCCTGTCACTCGAAACGGAGAAGAAGAAATTCGACTACCTGAGCAACCTCGTGGAGAGCGTATATCTGAACGACATACTCGAACGCCACAACATAAAGAACAAGTCGGAATTCAAGGACCTCGTATGCATCGTCGCGTCGAGCATCGGATCACCGGTCAATCCGACAAAGTTGTCCAACACTTTCAAGAGCGTGAAAAAAGTGTCAATCAACTCGGCAACCATCGACCGCTACCTCGATTTTATGGAGGATGCCTTTCTTGTCGAAAAAGCGGAAAGATACGATGTGAAGGGCAAGAAATACATAGGCAGCCTCGCAAAGTATTATTTCTCCGATCTCGGACTCCGCAATGCCATACTGGGATTGCGGCAACAGGAAGAAACCCACATTATGGAGAACATCATCTACAACGAGTTGCGCCGTCGCGGCTGCAAGGTCGACGTGGGCACGGTGGAACACCGCTTCGTGGACAGCGACAGCAAGTGGCAGCGCAGGCAACTTGAAGTGGATTTTGTCGTGAATGAAGGAAACCAACGGTATTACATCCAATCGGCACTGGCTCTGCCCGACGAGGAAAAGCGGAAGCAGGAAACAGGGTCGCTGCTGCGCATCAACGATTCGTTCAAGAAAATCATCATCGTGAGGGACGACATTAAGCCCTGGCGTGACGAAAACGGCATCCTCACAATCGGGCTGATTGACTTTCTGATGGATATGAACAGTCTCAACAAGTGACTTCAGGAAACACATCTTACGACACAAAAGTGACAATATTGCCAAAAATTTGTCGTAGAAATAGGCTAATAATTGCCCTCAATTTACGTATTTTTGCAAGCGTCTGATTGCCAAGTATTAACGTGATGAAAATATTGAAATCCGAGAAATAATTCGCGCTAAAATATCCAAATCCGAGAAATAATTCGCGCAAATGGGAGTCCTCATAGAGGCACAATGCCGCTATAGCGCGCCGAAACTGACAGCGCAGGGGTGCGCTCCGTCGGAGCGACGTAAAAAATGTACATTAACCCTTTGTCAGTACAGACCAATCAATTATCTTTGCATATTGAAATACTGTAAAGGGATAGAGAGGCTATACTGAAAGACACTCAAGGTAGGGTTTCATCCAATCCTTTTACCATAAACAAACTGAAAGACAGCGAATAGCGTCGCCAAAACAATATATGCAAAGATTTTGTATACTGATAATTTCGTGCCTGCTGCTCGTCGGATGCAATTCGACGAAGGAAGTGGCTTATCTGCAGGACCTCGATTTGAGTAAGGAGGTAAGCATCTCGGCAAGCAAAGGCATTACCATACAACCGAAGGACATCTTGTCAATCGTGGTTAGTTGCAAAGACCCCGAACTGGCGGCGATGTTCAACCTCCCGGTCGTGTCGTACCAGTCAAACTCCGAAATCACCACGAAAAGCGGCACACAGCAGTCGCTCGGCTACGCCGTTGACGAAAGCGGCGAAATCAACCTGCCGGTGCTCGGTCGCTTCAAGGTAGCGGGAATGACGCGATGGGAAGTGCAGGAAAAAATCAAGTCGGAACTCAAGAGCCGCGACCTGCTCAAGGACATGGTCGTGACCGTGCAGTTCAGCAACTTCAAGATTTCGGTGCTCGGCGAGGTCAAGAACCCTGGCTCGTACCAGATTGACGGCGACAAGGTGACAGTGCTCGAAGCCATATCAATGGCTGGCGACCTCACCATCTACGGTCTGCGCGACAACGTGTATGTGATTCGCGAGGAAAACGGACAGCGCACCGTCTACCGCCTCGATTTGAAGTCGGCTGAAGTGTTCAACTCGCCAGCCTACTACCTGAAGCAGAACGACGTGATCTACGTGCAGCCCAACAAGGTGCGCGCCGGACAGTCGAACCTCAACGAAAACAGTATGAAATCAATAGGAATGTGGATTTCCATAGCATCATTGTTGACAACCGTTGCCACACTCATAGTGTCGGCTAAATGATAACGACAACACCAGAAACGCACCACACTCTGAACAAAAAGACAATAACAGATGGAGGAAGAAAACATCAAGATAAACAACACAAACACCGCTGAGGCGGAAGAGCAGAAAAGCGATTTTCAAATCAGCGACCTCATAGGATGGGCTCTGTGCCACAAGCGCATGTTTGCCGTGTCGATAGTCGTGTGCCTCGCCGTTGGCATCTTCATAGCACAGCGGTCGCAACGCATCTACCAGCGCACAGCGAGCGTGATGCTCCGCAGCGACAGTTCGGGCAAGGCGCAAATCAGCGAAATTGCAGCCTTCGCCGACCTCGGCATCGGTAGCACGGGCATCGACGTTTACAACGAGTTGCAGGCTTACCAGTCGCCGCTGCTGATGCAGGACGTGGTCAACCGTCTGCGTCTCAACGTGACCTACACAAGCACCAACTGGATCGGCTACGTCACCGATTGGTACGACAAGACCCCAATCTACGTCGACTACAAGGGCCTTCCGGCTAAAATCGGCGAAGACGACTTGTCGTCGGTTACATTTACCGCCCAAAATGCCGGCAACAACAAGGTCACAGTGAGCGACCTCAAGGTGAACGGCTTAGATACGGACTTCACCTCTCTGACAGTAAAACTGGGACAGCCGTTCCGCACTCCGGTGGGCAACATCGTGATAACTGCGACCAAGGAATACGGCAAGAACTTTGAGAAGCCGGTCAAGGTGACCTATCTCACCCCTGAACTCGCGGCGAAGAATTTCCAGACACGGCTCGTTGCCGTACTCGCCGACAAACTCGCCACGGTGATAAACTTCACCTACACCGACCCGTCGCCCAAGCGCGCCGAAGACGTGCTCAACACCCTGCTCGACGCCTACAACGAAGAGTGGGCACGCTACACCAACAAGTCGACCGAAAACACTGCCAAGTTTATCAACGACCGCCTCGTGGCTATCGAGAGCGAACTCGGCAATGCTGACTCCGACATCGAGCGTTTCAAGAGTGCCAACCGACTGCTCGATATGTCGGTTGAGACAGCGCAGGTAACTCAAGAGTCGAGCAAATATTCCGAACAGGCTTTCATCGCCAACAACCAATTGGCTGTGGCTCGCTTCATCCGCGAATACCTCGTGGACAACTCCCGCAAGGAGGACCTCCTGCCGTCAAACTCCGGCGTGGGCAGCCAGACCATAGAGGAGCAAATTGCCGAATACAACAAGAAACTTCTTGAACGCCAGCGTCTCGCAAGCAGCAGTAGCGACAACAACCCTATCGTTGCCGACCTCAACAACCAGTTACGCATGATGCGTTCCACCATCCTCCGCTCCATCGACAACCACATCAGTGCCCTCAAGATCCAGGCAGACCGTTTGGCTGCTCAGGAGAGCGCAATCAACAGCCGCATATCGTCAAGTCCGAGCAAGGCAAGAGAACTTCTCTCCATCGAGCGTCAGCAGAAAATCAAGGAAGACCTCTACCTCTATCTGCTGCAGAAACGTGAGGAGAACGAACTTCAGGCGAGCATCGTGGTCAACAACACCCGTCTGCTCAAGCCTGCCACCGGCGACAATGTGCCCATCTCGCCCCACAAGGCCATCATTATGGCAGTGGCTTTACTGCTGGGCATTGCAATTCCGTTCGGCATTATGTTTGCCGACAATGCGCTCAACACCACCATCCGCAGCCGCAAGGACATCGAGAGCCTTTCCGCACCTATCCTCGGCGACATTCCGCTGACCGACGGCTCAAAGAAGCGTTCATTCATCGACCGCATACGCGGTCCGCGCAACGACGAGTCGCAACCGTCGAGAGTTGTGGTTGAGAGCCATAACCGAAACGTCATCAACGAGGCATTCCGCGTGGTGCGCACCAACCTCGACTTTATGATCGGCAGCAAGTACTCGGAAACGATACTCATCACGTCGCTCAACCCAGGCAGCGGCAAGACGTTCACCACCATCAACATTGCCACCGTGATGGCACTGAAGGGCAACGACGTACTCGTCATCGACCTCGACCTCCGCAAAGGCACTCTGTCGAAGAGCGTTAACAGTCCGCGCATGGGCATCAGCACCTACCTCAACGGCCAGGCTGACGTGGACAGCATCATCATACCGGCTGCCGCCAACAACCTTCAGTTCGACACAATCCCTGTCGGGACAATGCCGCCAAACCCAGCCGAGTTGCTGCTCAGCGACCGCTTGTCACTGCTGTTTGACGATCTGAGAAAACGTTACAAATACATATTTATCGACTGTCCGCCAATCGCACAGGTAACCGATGCCACCCTGATTTCGCAATACGCAAACCGCTCAATCTTCGTGATACGTGCCGGATTGATGGACCGCCGTATATTGCCGGAAATCGACAACGTGTACAAGGGAAACCGTCTGCCTAATATGTGTATCCTCCTCAACGGAAGCACCGACAACGGCAGTTACGGTCACTATGGCTACGGTTACGGCTATGGCTACGGTTATGGATATGGCAACGGAAAGGACAACAAATAATGTCTATTTTCTCGCGTAAAATATCAATGCTCGACAGCGGACTGCTGCAGGGCTTCACCGACCACCACAGCCACCTCCTGCCGGGTGTGGACGACGGCTTCGAGACTGCCGAGAGTAGCCTTGAGGCACTGGACTTTATGCAACAGGCGGGCGTTGCCGAAATCTGGCTTACGCCCCACATTATGGAGGACGTGCCCAACCGCACTGCCGACTTGAAGCAGCGGTTTGGGGAGTTCGAGGCTGCCTACACCGGTGGCATCGTGCTCAATCAGGCTGCGGAAAACATGATGGACAGCCTCTTCAACCAGCGTTGGGAGGCGCGCGACATCCTTCTGCTCAACGGCAACCATCCACTCATCGAGACGAGTTATTTCCGTCCGCCAATGGAGATGCAGGGACTCATCGGCGAGATGCTCAACAGCGGCTTCTGCCCCATCCTCGCCCATCCCGAGCGCTACAAGTATATGGAACCGAGCGACTACGACGAACTGAAGGAGTTGGGCATTATCTTTCAACTCAACCTCGGTTCTATAGCCGGATCCTATAGCCCTGCCACCAAAGAGAAAGCCGAATGGCTTCTCCAAAAAGGCTACTACAACCTTATGGGCAGCGACATCCACAACCTGCCGTTTTACCAACACACAGTAAGCACGCCATTGTCGAAGAAGACAATCGACCGTATGCGCCAGATACCAAATCATCTCGAAAACCTATGAAGATAACCATCCTTGGAGGCAGCGGATTTATCGGGACACGCATAATCGACTATTTCAAGCAGTTTCCCGGCTATGAATTCAGCATCGTAGACCTCCGAGAAAGCCATTTTTTCAAAGATATAACCACAATTGGCGACGTGTGCGACCAGCAGCAGATGGACGCCGCTCTCGCCGGCACTGACCTCGTGATTCTCCTCGCCGCGCAACACCGCGACGACGTGACCCCTACATCGCTTTACTACGACACCAACGTGGGCGGCATGCGCGTCACCCTCAAGGCTATGGAGCGCAACGGAGTGAAGCGGCTGCTGTTTTTCTCCACCGTGGCAGTCTACGGCATCAACAAGAACTGCCCCGACGAGGCTGCACCCAAAGACCCATTCAACCACTACGGCCGATCCAAATGGCAAGCGGAGCAACTGCTTCAGGAATGGCACACCCTCCACAACGACTGGAACATCAATGTGGTGCGTCCCACGGTGACCTTCGGCGAGCGTAACCGCGGCAACGTCTACAACCTGCTGCACCAGATACAGAGCGGCAAGTTTCTAATGGTGGGTAAAGGCAACAACTACAAGTCGATGGCATACGTCGGCAACGTGGTGGCGTTTGCCAAGTTCCTCATCGACAACTACCCTTCGGGCTACAACGTGTACAACTACGTCGACAAGCCCGACTTCGACATGAACGGACTCGTCAACCACGTCGAGACCGTACTCGGCAAGCATCTGCCAGCCATCCGTGTGCCTTACGCTCTCGGCATGGCAGGAGGCTATCTACTCGACCTCGTGGCATGGGCGACGCGCCGCAAACTCGCCATCAGTTCAGTGCGAGTAAAGAAATTTTGCGCCTCCACCGAATACGATGCCACCAAGATGCAGCACACCGGCTTCGTTCCGCCTTTCACCCTCCGCAAAGGTCTCGCTCGCACCCTCGAGTTCGAGTTTCTCCACCCCCGCCCCGACTGCATCACCTTCGAAACCGAATAGAAGCAAAAGTCCTCTACAAAGTAACAAACATCAAAACCAGAGCGCCGCCCACACCATCAGAGCCACAGCCAGTACTGGCAGCCCCCGACTCCGTCCTTTTCTTGCAAAAATTTTGGCTTGATAATTTCCGGGATATTGCAATTATTGGTATTTTTGCACAATATGTGTAATTATGCGGGTATATCTACCCATCACAACGCAAACAAAACGCCAAGAACGACTATGTATACCAAAATACAGACACTACTACTGATAGGGATAATGCTTTTTGTTGCTTCATGCAAAACGTCAGAAAAGGTAGTTTACTTGCAAGATGCCAACATCGGCATCCCCGAGAACATCGAGAATGCGCAGGTAATCCGCATCGAGCCTAAGGATATGCTCTCTATCATCGTGTCGAGCAGCGACCCTTCGGTGTCGAAAATCTTCAACCTCCCTATGCAAGCCACCCAAGCCGGCTCCGATATGAAGACCTCAAGCAACTATCTGCTCGGCTATGTGGTGGACAACGAGGGATATATCGACTTCCCTATACTCGGCAAAATCAAAGCCGCAGGACTCAGCCGATGGGAGTTGCAAAGAGAAATATCCAGCCAACTGAGCGACAAGCAGTTGCTCAAGGACGGGCTGGTTACCGTGGAGTTTATGAACTTCAAGGTGTCGATTCTCGGCGAAGTCAACAGTCCCGGCACCTACACCATCAACACCGACAAAGTGACCGTGCTTGAGGCCATCGCTATGGCGCACGACCTCACCATCTTCGGCGAGCGCGACAAGGTGTTTGTAATCCGCGTGGAGAACGGCCAGCGCAAGTCGTACCAACTCGACCTCCGCTCCGCGGAAATCTTCAAGTCACCAGCCTACTATCTGAAACAGAACGACGTGATTTACGTGCAGCCCAACAGCGTGCGCGCCGGACAGTCGACCATCAACCAGAACTCGATGAAATCGGTATCCCTATGGATATCTCTCAGTTCGCTACTCACGTCAATCGGCGTGTTGCTCGTCAACATCCTAAAGAACGATTAAATCCTCGCAACGCCCTATGACCCAAGCCGAGGCAAGTCCCAACATCCTGGTGCGACGAAGCGCCCTATCCATCCGCACTTATCTGCACTGGATGCGCCGCTTCTACGGCTATGCCATTCTGTTTGTGGTTCTTGGCGTGATTGCTGTAGCCGTATGGGACTACTACCGCGTGGTTCCACAGGTACGGCAGTCGATGTTTGCGATGAAATACATCGACGCCAACGTGTTCACCAACCAGCGGTTCGGCGACGACCCGTATGCCATCAAGCCGTTCACCACTGGTCTGCAACTCGACAACGGCATCCATATGGTAAGGTCGCAGGTGTTCTGCGAGCGGATAGTGAAGAACCTCGGGCTCAATGTGTCGCAAAGCGAAGTCCACGCCTTCGGCAAGCGCGTCGACCTCTACGGCAGCGAGCCGTTTGCCGTGGCTGTTGACAGCATCGGCAGCGACGCCGTAATCAAGGCAACAATCAGCATCCTCCCTGGCTGCAAGTCGGTAGAAATAAAGAAACTCACCATCGACGGCGAGGAAGTGACAGTCGGCGGAAAGCCAATTGCCATCGGCGGCAACCACACCGTGAAAGCCGGACCGCTGCGCATCATCGCCGCCGACAACCTCCGGGACTACGACGGCAGCACCATCGAGGTGACACACACGTCAGTAAAAACCGTTGCCAGCGCATTGAGCAAACTCCTCGCCGTGAAACAGACGGCAAAATTCACCGACGTGCTCACCTGCACCTATCCCGACATCTCCGTCAAGCGTGCCGACGACATCCTCAACCAGATTCCAGTGGTCTACGACCAGATTTGGCGCGGATGGAACGACAACGACGCATCCAAGTTTGTCAACGCCGTGGAGAGCCGCCTTGCGGTCTACACCGAAGCACTCGAGGCAAAGGAAAAAGAGATTGAACAACAGCAGGAAAGCAGCAACACCGCCAGCATCGCACTCTCCTACCAAGAACTCGTGAAACAGCGTGCCGACGATGCCTACCGGCTCAACGAGGTGGAAACGCAGATTGAAGCCACACGAGCCGCCGCCAGCCAACTGGCAGCCGACCACAACAACGGCGATGCCATCGCTGCCGCCACGAGCGTTATTGGCAGCAGCAGAGTGGAAAAGACCATTGCCGACTACAACGCCCTTGTTGCCAAGCGCAACAACCTTCGCATCAACGGCGGCACATCCAATAAGGCATACATCGACGCCGACAAGCAAATCAAAGCCATCTATCCCGATATCGTGGCTTCGGTGGACAACCACCTCAAATCGCTGCAAATCGACCGCGACGAAATCAAGACACGCCTTGCCGACACCGACCAAAAGATAGCCCAATTGGCAAGCAGCCAGTCCGTGCTCGACAGCCAGATGCGCGACCACAAGCAACTTGTCAACCAGTATCTCTACCTCAAGGGCAAGCGCAGCACCGACCCGCTCGCCATCAACAACATCTCCGAAGCGGTGCGCGTGGTAGCACCCGCGGCGGAAAGTTCCGGTAGCCGGCCGTTGTCATTATGGATGGGCTTGGCAATAGCCGTAGTGATGGGGTTGGTAATCCTGCCACTGTTTATCATCTTCCTCGTCAACCTCCTCGACACCCACGTGCGCGACCGCTACGATGTGGCATACTCCGGCATCCCTTATGTCGGCGAGATACCGATGACCCGGAAGCAGACTCTCGTATCACGGTTTCGCGCCAAAGCCTACGGCACGGCAAGCCACAAAGCGCCGACACTCGTTGCCGAACAGTTCCGCGACGCATTCCTGATGCTCCGCACGGAGTTGAACATACGTTTCCTCCGACACGCCGGCACGCCGGTGTGCATCCTCACCTCGCTGCAGCCGGGCAGCGGCAAGTCGTTTGTAGCCATCAACACTGCTGCGGCAGAGGCTGTCAACGGCAAAAAGGTGCTACTCATCGATATGGACATACGCTGCGGCACTCTGAGCAAGCGCATAGGCTCGCCACGCAAAGGCGTGTCACAGTTTCTCAGCGGCGCAATCAACAACGTGACAGAAACCATTGTCCACGACCGCGAGGCTAACATCGACCTCCTGCCTGCCGGAAATCTGCCGCTCGACCCTGCTGAAATCCTAGTCCACAGCCGCCTCGAGGCAATGCTTGAGCAAGTGCGCAACCGCTACGACTACATCTTCATCGACTGCGCCCCCATCCAACTCGTTGCCGACACCCACATCATCGCGCAGTCCGCCACCCACACCCTCTTTGTGGCGCGCGTAGGCGTGCTCGACCGCCGTCTGTTGCCATTTATCAAGGACATCTACGACAACGACAAGTTGCCCAACACGATGATCCTGCTCAACGGCACGACACCAATAGGGGGGGGATTTAGGCGATATCGCATCGCGTTTCACCCTGGCTTCCAACCCTTCCCCTGACCCAATAGACGAATTCTGAAGCCATCGCCACAAGGGGGCAGTCTAATCTAAAAGATGAATACCGCATAAACTGAGCGCGCCGTAGGTGCGCCGTACCACTAACCCCAGGCTTCAGCCTGGGGCAGACTGACAACCAGCGACTTGCACCCCGTCGGGGTGCCACCAGCACCGACGGTGACTCTGACGGCGAGAGTGGCATCGCGCAAAAATTTTTCGGGGAAAATTTGGAAAATGCCGGCAATCGCACTACATTTGCAGTCCGCATATCGCCGCAAGGCGCTGTGTCACAATTGGGGATGACCGGTTTTGACAGCGTGTAGAAGTGGTATGTAAGCATGCAGAGCGATGATGGCTATGCTCTATAATCTCAGACATCAGAAATTTAACTGGCGAAAATAACTACGCTCTCGCTGCCTAACCGAAGTACAGTAAGTTAGCTTTATTTCTGCCACAGTGGCAGAAACGAGACATCACCCGATTGCCCTGCTCCGAGACGTTTCGACAAGGTGGTGCTAATAAATTCAGAGCTGGAATGGCCTGTTCTCCGGTGGCCGTCCGAGATTTTAGGAGATAAGCCTTGGGTTGGTGGCCTTGAGCCTGCCCACGGTCGAAAACCAAGTCGAGGCTAAGCATGTAGAAAGCATATTAGTTCCGCGTTTGGACGAGAGTTCGAATCTCTCCATCTCCACCACAAAGCGAGCGACGCCGCCCTTCGGGCCGGCGTCGCTCGCTTTATTTTCAGTGAAGAGGCTAATCGCGGATTTCCTCAAACTCCACGTCGCTCACCTGCGACTCGCGGCGGAACTCCACCTTTTCGTGAGGCACTTCCTCTTCTATGATTTCCTCAAACTTCACATAGTCGCCCACGCCATCGTCGTAGACCTTGCGGCGCGCCGGCTCTTCGGGCTGTTTGCGGCTCTCGCCCTGCGCATCGCCACGAAACGCTCCCGCTACCTTGCGCTTGAGGCGGAAAAACGCAGACAGCAGACTTGCCACCACTCCGATGACAACGACAAACACAAACAGGAAGAAGAATGCGAAAAAGCCCACTTTGTTTCGAAATTATAGATTATCGTTATTCCTTAATAAAACGCCTGCCGCGGCGCGTTTGTTCATCCCTTGCGGTCGGTTACCGACAACAGGATGTAGAACAGTATCGCCCAGAACAAGCCCGGCAACTGGAGGCAAGCCACCAGCATCACCACACCGAGAATCAGTGCGTAGCGGCGCACATTGTCGCGCAGCGAGAGGTTTTTCACCTTCAGAGAGAACATCGGCAACTTGCTGACCATCAGCAGAGGGAAGAGCACCACAAGGGCAGTCATCCATCCGTCGCCGAGATAGCGGTAGTCCATATTCCACGCCACCACGCCAATCCAGAAGATTGCGTTGGCAGGGATAGGAAGACCTATGAATGAAGTGGTCTGGCGGTCGTCGATATTGAACTTAGCCAAGCGAATTGACCCCCAAACGGCTATTAAAAACGCCAAATATGCCAGCCATCCGGCACCGTTGTCGCGCATCAGGCAAAACACCAGCGAGGCAGGCGCAACGCCGAAACTCACGAGGTCCGACAGCGAGTCCAACTCCTTGCCTATGGCTGAATGCGCCTTGAGCAAGCGCGCCGACAAGCCGTCGCAGAAGTCAAACAGCGCAGCGAGGGCGATAAACACAAACGCCCACTGGTAGCCCAACAATCCGCCCATCTGCTCGTTAAAGCCGAAAGCCGACACCACAGCCAGGCATCCGGAAAAGAGGTTGAGCGAAGTTATGGTGTTAGGTATGTTTTGTTTTATTGCGCGAAAAAGTTTCATTGCTTGAGATATTATTCATTTAACCGGGCGATAGGCGTGATGCCTCCGACAGTCTTGTCGCCGATTTTCACGAGGATTTCGGCATCGACAGGAAGATAGATGTCGACACGCGAGCCAAACTTGATGAAGCCCAGATGGGCGGAGATGTCGGCCTTCGACCCCGGGTGTGCATAGGTTACGATGCGGCGAGCAATGGCTCCTGCAATCTGGCGCACAAGGATGCGAGTGCCGCCGGGTGTGCGTATCACCACCGACGAATGCTCGTTCTCACTGCTCGACTTGGGGAGATATGCCGCGCGGAAGCGTCCCGGCTGATAGGCGGCGCTTTCGACCACGCCGTCGACAGGATACCAGTTGGCGTGGACGTTGAACACCGACATAAACACCGACAACTGGATGGCCTTGCCTCCCAGCAGATCGCATTCGTCGACCTCCTCCAGAGCCACCACCGTGCCGTCGACCGACGACACCACAGTGTGCTCCCTCTCTCCCTTGAAATTGCGCAAAGGCGAGCGGAAGAAGTTTGCCACAATCCACAACGCGAAGAGCGAGATGCCCCAGACAATGCCCTTGGCAACCCACGAAGCAACAAAAAGATAAATGGGGATGTTGAACACCACCAGAATCAACGCGAAGGCGAGGATGATGTTAACTCCCTCTCTATGTATTTTGACTCCCATTATATTCGTTCTTCAGTAGTATAAACGGCACTCTATGCCGCATATTATATACAAAGATAGTGCAAAGTGAGTGAAGAAAAAAGAACTTGCGCATTTTTTATGCCAAATCCGCACGGCTACAGACTCTCGTCGGCGGCAAAGAGGTCGAGCACGCGACGCACCACCACATGCATGTCGTAGTACTTGTACTCCGCCAGTCGTCCGCCGAATATCGTGTCGGGCTCTGCCGCGGCGAGTTGGCGATACTTTGCGTAGAGGGCGTTGTTGCGGTCGTCGTTCACGGGATAGTAGGGCTCCATGCCGGGTGTCCATTCCGTGGAATATTCGCGCGACACTACCGTGCGAGGGCATTTCTCCACCTCTGTGCCAAACATCTCAAAATGCTTGTGTTCGATGACGCGGGTGTAGGGCACATCGGCGGAGGTGTAGTTCACCACCGCATTTCCCTGGTAGTTGGCGCAGTCCATCGTCTCCTGCTCAAACCTCACAGTGCGGTAGTTGAGCGGACCGAAGCGGTAGCCGAAATACTCGTCAACGGCACCGGTAAACACCACCCGGTCTGCCAGCGGGCGCAGTTCGTCGCGGTGAGCAAGGAAATCCACGCCGGTGCGCACCTCGCAGCCTTGCAGAAGTGCGTCGATCAGGCGGTTGTATCCACCGATGGGAATGCCTTGGTAGGTATCGTTGAAGTAGTTGTTGTCGTAGACAAACCGCAGCGGCAGACGCTTGATGATGAAAGCCGGCAAGTCGCTGCATTTCCGTCCCCACTGCTTCTCCGTGTAGCCCTCGATGAGCGCGCTGAAAAGGTCGTCGCCCACAAGCAACCGCGCCTGCTCCTCAAGGTTGCGCGGCTCGGCGATGCCGTCGGCTGCCATACGTGCCTTCACTGCCTGTCGCTGCTCTTCAATCTTGGCGCGCGCCGCCTCCGGCGTAGCAGTGCCCCACATCTGCGCAAAGGTGTTCATATTGAACGGCAGGTTGAAGATGCGGCCGCCATAGTTTGCCACAGGCGAGTTGGTGTAGCGGTTGAACTCCACAAGCGAGTTGACAAACCGCCACACCCCGGCATCGGAGGTGTGGAAGATGTGTGCGCCATACTTGTGCACGTTGATGCCCTCCACCTTCTCGCAGTAGAGGTTGCCGCCCACCTCGTCGCGGCGGTCAACCACGAGACACCGCCGTCCGCGCCGGTGCGCCAGATGAGCAAACGTTGCGCCGAAGAGTCCGGCACCCACAATCAGATAGTCATATTGAGCCATTGACGGAATTTTTTGCGTAAAATTAGTGATTTTTCCGACAATGCCAAGCCTCCCGGCGGCAACACTGCGCCACTCCGAGCGGCAGGATTTTGCAATTCTGCCGATTTGCACTAATTTTGCACCATCTATTAAGCACAAATCAAAAGAATTATGACGAGAAACGGAAAACCCGGGGCTGAACGCAACAAATGGCGCCCCGACAGCATCCTTGTGTGGAAAGCGACGGAAGACGGCAAACTGCTGCAATGCCTTGAGTCCAAACTCACCGACCACAAGCGCACCGCCGTCAAGGCTCTGCTGAAATACCATCAGGTGGCGGTCAACTCGATGCCCACGTCGCAGTTCGACACCGAAATCCACGCCGGCGACACGCTGGCGGTCAACTTCACACGTCCGTTTGTCGTGTTCTCCCACCCTCGCATCAAACTCGTCTACGAAGACGACGATATCATCGTAATCAACAAGGGCAGCGGCATCCTGTCGGTGTCGACCGACAACGTGAAGGACGGTACTGCCTACAGCATCCTGCGCGACTACCTGAAGAAGAAGGACCCACGGCTGATGCTCTTTGTGGTGCACCGTCTCGACCGCGACACCTCCGGCTTGATGATGTTTGCCAAAAACGTGGAAGCAAAGGAAGCGATGCAGCACAACTGGAACAATATGGTGCTTGGTAGAAAGTACGTTGCAGTGGTGGAGGGCAAAGTTGCCGACGAGGAAGGCATCGTGAAGAGTTACCTTGCCGAGACGTCGCAGTTTGAGGTCTACTCCACGCAGAACCCCGACGAGGGGCAGTTGGCAATCACACGCTACAGGCGTTTGCAGTGCCACAACGGCTACTCGCTGATGGAACTGAGCCTCGACACCGGCCGCAAGAACCAGATTCGCGTGCACATGAAGGACCTCGGGCATCCTATCGTGGGCGACCGCAAATACGGGGCGAAGAGCAGCCCTATCCACCGCCTCGGACTCCACGCACGCACACTCCATTTCGCGCACCCAGTGACGAAGAAGGAGATGCTGTTTGAAACGCCCATCCCTGCGCGCTTCCTTTCGTTGCTGAAATAGGGACGGTTAGATTGTCGGTTTTCAGGAATTTATTCGTAAATTTGTGCGAATTTTCCAGAGGTGTCTCTGGACAAGACGCGTTTTGAAATACTATAGACTATGAACATATCGTATAATTGGTTGAAAGAGTATCTCGATTTCAACCTTTCGCCGGAAGAAGTTTCCGCTGCCCTCACCTCCATCGGTCTTGAGACAGACGGCGTAGAAAAAGTGGAGACAATCAAAGGCGGCCTCGAAGGCCTCGTTGTCGGCAAAGTGCTTACATGCATCGACCACCCCGACAGCGACCATCTGCACATCACCACCGTTGACCTCGGCGATGGCCAGCCCACGCAGATTGTCTGCGGCGCTGCCAACGTTGCTGCCGGGCTGCACGTGGTTGTTGCCACCGTGGGCACGAAACTCTACGACGGTGACAAGGAATTTGCAATCAAGAAGTCGAAAATCCGCGGTGTCGAGTCGTTCGGCATGATTTGCGCCGAAGACGAAATTGGCGTGGGCACGTCGCACGCCGGCATCATCGAACTTCCCGACACGGTGAAGCCAGGCACCCCGGCAAAAGAATACTATAACGTGAAGGACGACTATATGTTTGAGGTCGACCTCACACCTAACCGCATCGACGCAGCATCGCACTACGGTGTGGCGCGCGACCTCGCTGCCTGGATGAAGGCTCAGGGCTTGGAAGCCAACCTTCACCGTCCTTCGGTCGAGGCTTTCGCTTCCGACCGTGCCGACGGCGCTATCCCTGTTGAGGTGAAATGCCCGGAGGCTACAATCCGCTATGCCGGTCTGACCGTACGCAACGTAAAGGTTGCCGAGAGCCCTGAATGGCTGCGCAACTACCTCAGCGCAATCGGCCAGCGACCAATCAACAACATCGTGGACATCACCAACTTCGTGCTCAACGCTTTCTGCCAGCCGCTGCACTGCTTCGACTTGGCAAAGGTGAAGGGCGACAAGATTGTGGTACGCCAGGCTGTTGAAGGCTCGAAGTTCGTGACTCTCGACGGCGTGGAGCGCACAATGAGCGACCGCGACCTTATGATTTGCAACGCAGAAGAGCCTATGTGTATCGCCGGCGTGTTCGGCGGTCTCGACTCTGGTGTGACTGAGGCTACCACCGACGTGTTCCTTGAGTCGGCTTGCTTCCACCCGACATGGGTGCGCAAAACTGCACGCCGCCAGGCTCTCAACACCGACGCTTCGTTCCGCTACGAGCGCGGCGTGGATGCCAACAACGCCATCTACGCGCTCAAGATTGCCGCTCTCCTCGTCAAGGAACTGGCAGGAGGCGAAATCTGCGGCGACATCTTCGACTACTATCCTGCGCCGGTTGAACGTCCGCGCGTGGAACTGTCGTTCGACTATATGACCCGTCTTATCGGCAAGGCTCTTGATAAGGATCTTGTGAAAACCATACTCTCTGCCCTCGAGATGGAAATCGAGAGCGAAAGCGACGACGCGGTTACGCTCCGCGTGCCTACCTACCGTGTCGACGTGACGCGTCCGTGCGACGTGGTGGAGGACGTGCTCCGCATCTACGGCTACAACAACGTAGAATTTGGCGAAACGCTCCATTCATCGCTGTCCTACCGACAGCCTAACGACGACGCTCATCAGTTGCAGTGCCTCGTGTCGGAGCAACTCACTGCTGCCGGCTACCACGAGATTATGAACAACTCGCTCACTGCCGTAAGTTACTACGACGGGCTGGAGACTTATCCGCTCGACAACTGCGTGCGTCTGCTCAACCCGTTGAGCAATGACCTCGCCGTGCTTCGCCAAACACTGATTTTCGGCGGTTTGGAGAGTCTCGCGCACAACATCAACCGCAAGAACGCCAACCTCACAATGTATGAGTTCGGCAACGTATACCATTTCAATCCACAGGCTGAATCGACCGAAGAGAAGCCGTTGGCGCAGTTCTCTGAGGAGTCGCACCTCGGACTCTGGATGACGGGCGACCTCCGCACTGCCAACTGGACTGCCCCGGCACAGAAATCGACAGTGTTCGACCTTAAGGCGGCTGTTGAAAACGTGTTCTCACGCCTCGGCATCACTGCCAAGGAACTCGTTGTGAAGCAAACATCCAACGACCTTTTCTCGGCGTGTCTCGAATACACCAACCGTGGCGGCAAACTCATCGGCTACGCCGGCGTGGTGAGCCACAAGATGCTCAAGAAGGCCGACATCAGCCAACCTGTCTACTTCGCGGAACTCAACTGGAACGCACTGGTAAAGATGGCTCTGAAGAAGAAGGTGGAATACACCGACCTTCCGAAGTCGATGCCTGTGAAGCGCGACCTTGCGCTGCTCATCGACGCCGCCACCACATTTGCCGATGTGGAAACAGTAATCCGCAACTCGGAGAAGCGTCTACTCAAGAGCGTATCGCTCTTCGACGTGTATGAGGGCAAGAACCTCGAAGCCGGAAAGAAATCCTACGCCGTGAGCATAACCTTGCAGGACGACGAGAAGACTCTCAACGACAAGCAGATCGATGCCGTGATGAACAAAATCATCGCCAACCTGCAAAAGCAACTCGGCGCACAACTCCGGTAAAACAGAAAACAACAAAACAATAACATAACAAAAAGTAAATCATCAACATGGGAAGAGCTTTTGAATATCGCAAAGCGAGAAAACTTAAACGTTGGGGCAACATGTCGCGTACGTTCACTAAAATCGGTAAGGAAATCACCATCTGCGTCAAGGCCGCAGGCCCTGACCCTGCCGGAAACTCCCGCTTGCGTGTACTCTTGCAGAACGCAAAAGCAGCCAACATGCCTAAGGACACCGTTGAACGTGCCATCAAGAAAGCCACAGACAAGGATGCAAGCGACTACAAGGAAATCGTATACGAAGGATACGGCCCTTACGGTATCGCCATCGTAGTGGAGACTGCAACCGACAACAACACGCGTACCGTTGCCAACGTGCGCAGCTATTTCAACAAGTTCGGCGGTTCGCTCGGCACATCGGGCAGCCTTTCTTTCCTTTTCGACCATAAATGCGTGTTCAAGGTTGCTCCGAAAGAGGGCGTAGACCTTGAGGAACTCGAACTCGAACTTATCGACTTCGGCGTTGACGAGGTGGAAAACGAAGGCGAAGACATCGCCATCTACGGCGCATTCGACGCATTTGCCAACATCCAGAAATACCTAGAGGACAACGGCTTCGAAATCCAGAGCGCAGAGTTTGAGCGCATTCCTAACGACTACAAGGAAGTGACTCCAGAACAGCGCGAACAGATCGAGAAACTCCTCGAAAAGTTTGAGGACGACGACGACGTGCAGAACGTGTTCCACAATATGAAGGAAGACGAAACAGAAGACGAAGAATAAAAATTCACAGTGTTTATAAGTATATTTAAGGTCGGAACTCGTGAGAGTCCCGACCTTTTTTGCGCCCTGTAAGTGGCGCCGCCCTCACCGTCAGAGCATCGAATGATGCTGGTGGCACCCACTACGGGGTGCAAATCACTGGGTATCAGCCTACCCCAGGCTGAAGCCTGGGGTTATCAACACGACGCACCTACGGCGCGCTCTTACTGGCTATCTCAGCATAGACCTTCTCCGCGCAGGCTGTCGCAGGTCTGTGCAGCCGGAGATACATACAAAAAGAGGAGCGATTCGATTGAATCGCTCCTCTTTTGTGTTGTCTTACCCGGATTCGAACCAGGACAGGCAGAACCAAAAACTGCAGTGCTACCATTACACCATAAGACAATCCTAACCTAAGAGACTCATCGTCCCAAAAGCGTTGCAAAGATAGTACGATTTTTGATTCCGTGCAAATTTTAGGCGATTTTTTTATCGGCATCCGCTGCCAACAGAATGAAAACGAGTGCTTCTACCCCCGAACTGGAGCGGATGTTGATGCGATTAACAAATTATTTAAACAAAATATCTTTTTTTTTAATTTTTCTTTGTGTTTAGTTGTTTTATTAATCAGAAAAGCATACATTTGTCATTAAATCTATAAACCTAAATAAATTATTATGAATAAGGCAGAATTAATCAATGCAATTGCTGAAAAAGCAGAATTGACAAAAGCACAAGCAAAAAGCGCACTCGATGCAACTCTCGACGCTATCGCTGAAGCAGTGGCTAAGGACGACAAAGTTGCTCTCATCGGTTTCGGAACATTCGCTGTTGTAGAAAAAGGTGAAAGAACTGGTATCAACCCTGCTACAAAAGAAAAAATCACCATCCCTGCAAAGAAAGTTGTTAAGTTCAAAGCAGGTGCTGAATTGGCAGCAAAAGTAAAATAAGATATCTTATTATTACCGAAAAGACAACAAGCGTGTGACTCTTTCAGCCACACGCTTCTTTATTAATCAAACGCTTACATGGGTAAACTCGAATCTTTGGCGACTGCCGCCGGGGCAGTCGGACAGTCGCTGGCAAGCATTGCCAAGGTGTTGATAAAATCGCGCAGGGCAACCGTTTCGCGCTCAGCGGCGGAGGGCGACGAACTGGTGGTGCTGGGTAACGGACCATCGCTCAATCAGACCATTGCCGACCACTCGGACTTTTTGACCAACAGAAAACTATTGGCGGTAAACTTTGCCGCCAACACGCCGGTGTTCAATCAGTTGAAGCCTGAATACTATGTGCTTGCCGACCCGCATTTCTTCAACCCCAACGGCAATCCGGCTGTGGCATTGCTGTGGCAGAACATCGCAGGTGCCGACTGGCAGTTGACGCTGCTGGTGCCGGTCAAGGCCAAGTTGCCAGCCGAAGTTACAGGTAAGGCAACCATCACCGTGGAGCGCTATAACCTCACCCCGGTGGAGGGTAGCCGTTGCGTGAGCCATCTGCTCTACCGGATGAACCTCGGCATGCCGCGTCCGCGCAACGTGCTTATCCCGTCGCTCATGCTTGCCGTAGCAAAAGGCTTCAGGCAGATATATGTGGCTGGCGCCGACCACTCGTGGATGAAGACCATCAGCGTGGACGACGACAACCATGTGGTGTCGATACAGCCGCATTTCTACAAGGATTCCGACGGCGAGAAGTCGCGCGTAAGCACTGAGTATATGAACTATCCACTGCACCAGATTGTGTACAGTTTCTACATCGCTTTCCGCTCCTACCACACAATCCGCGACTACGCCGAGAGCCGTCACACCTCCATCACCAACATCACTCCCGGCAGTTTCATCGACGCCTTTCCGCGCAGGAAACTGTAGTATTTTGCGCAAGCATAAATGTTATGCTCCCGATTTTTCGTAACTTTGCAGAAATTCTGACAAAAACAAAATTATAATATGGCTTTACAATGTGGTATTGTCGGACTTCCAAACGTTGGCAAGTCCACCCTTTTCAACTGTTTGTCGAACGCCAAGGCGCAGTCGGCAAATTTCCCTTTTTGCACAATCGAGCCTAACGTCGGCGTGATCAGCGTGCCCGACGACCGCCTCAACAAACTCGCCGCCATCGTCAATCCGCAGCGCATCGTGCCTGCCACAGTGGAGATTGTCGACATTGCCGGTCTCGTGAAAGGCGCGTCAAAGGGCGAAGGCCTCGGCAACAAGTTCCTCGCCAACATTCGCGAGACTGATGCCATCATCCATGTGCTCCGCTGCTTCGACGACCCTAACGTGGTGCACGTTGACGGCACGGTCAACCCAGTGCGCGACAAGGAAATCATCGACTACGAACTCCAGTTGAAGGACCTCGAAACCATCGAAAGCCGTATCACACGCGTGCAGAAGCAGGCTCAGACCGGCGGCGACAAGCAGGCAAAAATTCAGTACGAGGTGCTGTGCCGCTTCAAGGAGGCTCTCGACCAAGGCAAGCCGGCACGCACGGTGACTTTCGACACCAAGGACGAGCAACACGCTGCCCACGACCTTTTCCTCTTGACCAACAAGCCGGTGCTCTATGTGTGCAACGTCGACGACAAGTCGGCCGTCAACGGCAACAAGTACGTTGATATGGTGCGCGAAGCCACCAAGGACGAGAATGCCGAAATCCTTATCGTTGCAGCGCAGACGGAGTCGGAGATTGCAGAATTTGAGACCTACGAAGAGCGACAGATGTTTCTTGAGGAAATCGGACTGAAGGAGTCGGGCGTGTCGCGCCTCATCCGCTCAGCGTTCCATCTCCTCAACCTCGAGACCTACTTCACTGCCGGACCGCTTGAGGTACGCGCATGGACTTACCACAAAGGCAGCAAGGCCCCGCAGTGTGCCGGCGTTATCCACACCGACTTCGAGAAGGGTTTTATCCGCGCCGAGGTAATCAAATATGACGACTACATCACTCTCGGCGGCGAGAGCCAGTGCCGCGAAGCCGGCAAAATCGGCATCGAGGGCAAGGAATACATCGTGCAGGACGGCGACATTATGCACTTCCGCTTCAACGTGTAAGCCCACTGCGAAACAAGACAAAAAAACGGGTCGAGCGCAATGCTCGACCCATTTTTTTGTTATCGTTATCGTCCTACGGCTATCGGATGCACTTCAATGTTGTTGCACCGTTGGTAGTTGATACTTTCACTACATACACACCCTTGGCAAATGCTGCGAGGTCCGCCACGCCAGTTGCCTTCGCTACGAGTTTGCCGCTTGCGCTGTAAACCTCAATCGATGCGCCGTCGGCAATCACCTTGCCGTTGGCATAGCGTGCCTTCACGTCGCTGTCGATGCGTGCCACAGCGCCTTCGCCATCCCATGCCGGAGTGTAGATCACCTCACCGAGCGATGCGTTGTCAGCCTTGTGGTAGACTACAGTCTCAATCTTCTCGGCAGTCTGCTCGTCAACACCCCACTTGTTGCCCTGGGCATAGACCGTGAGGGCAGAGTTGTTGTAGAGGTCATAGAGTGCGCCGCCGTTGCCGTTGTCGGAGAATACGTTGTGACCCTCGTTGTAGTCATCGGAAGTCTTGTCAACTGATACATTGCCGAAGTTGATGTTCTCTCCGCCAATCACACACACGCCCCACAGGTTGCCGCTGATAGTGTTGTGTCCAGCCATAACGTTAGGCTTGCCGGCATAGTCGTAGATAGAGATACCGGCACCACCAGTCATTGCACTGGCATCATACTTGTTGTCGATGATCTTGTTCTCAATCATCGTAGCGTTCAAGCCGCCGTAGAAAGCAACGCCATAGCGGTTGTCGCGGATTTCGTTGCCTTCCATATACACGGTGTTGTCGCCTTCAAAGCCAATCATATTTGCGATGACTATACCGCCCACCATTGTGCGCTGCGCTCCAATAATCGTGCAGTTCTCAATCACGATGTAGTTGTCGTTGCCCACGGTAAGGTTAATCTGAGGCTTGTTGGTGTTGGCAGTGTTGTTGTCGGTAAACACACTGTTGTAGATTGCCACACCGTTTGCCGCATTGGCTGCGCCGCCGATGGCCGGCACGGTGTTGTATTCAAACGTACAGTCGGTGACTGTGAAGCATGCACCGTCCACGCCGAGTCCGAGCGCTCCTACCGAAGTCTGCTTGCCGTTGTTGTAGCGGAACGTACAGCCGGTCACGTTAAATCCGGCAGCCGAAAGGTTGCGCAAGCCGGCATACTCAAAGTCGTAGTTGTTGAACGACGCTGGCTGCTCGCTGTCGCCAGCAAGCACGATGCCCTTTGGCTCGTCGGTGTCGGCATTGCGAGTCACAAGCACACGGCTGTTTTCGTCGACAACCATATTTGCCTCGCCGCTGATGCGCAACTCCACTGCGTCGCCCATCTTGATTGTCGCGCCACTTTCGATGGCGAACTTATCGCCGGCGGCGATTGTCACACTGTTTGCCATCGTGTAGACCTTGCCATTCTTGGTCACACCACTGCCACTGATTGCCGACAGCGACTCAAGGGTATAGGACTTACCCGAGCCGTCGGTTGCATAGTCGTCTGCAAAGGCGGACACTGCCGTCAATGCACACAACAGGAAAATCGTAGATTTTTTCATAAGCTTAATATTTTTGTCAACTGCAAATTTAACCCATAATTCGGCAATATTGCAATTTTTTTCACCACAATGCCACTTTTCCTGCAATTCCCAAATCAATGGTTGCTGTCACAACGCCAAGAGCCTTAAACACCCTACGCATAGTCGGGATTGTGATGCTATAGCCTCTCTCCAAGCGAGAAATCTGCGCTCTTTTCACACCTATACGCTCACCCAACTGCTCCTGGGTAAGGTTCTGTTCTATGCGAGCCTTTCTGATAGCTTCTCCCAGCCGATAAGCATGCAACGCTTCATCCACGTCGCTCTCAAAAGCGTTACGTTTTGGAGTGCCGACTTTGCCGAAATGTTTGTCAAGGACATCATCCAACGGAGTAAGATTCATCTGTGCCATAATTACTTGTTTTTGAAATATTCTTTTCTGATTGCTTCTGCTTTCGCGATTTCCTTGCTTGGTGTCTTTTGGGTTTTCTTGATTATTCCGTGGGTGGCAATCACCAACGTTTCTTTGTCCTTATCCCAAAAAGCGAAAAGTCGGTAAGCAGTCTTATTGTACAATGTGCGGAATTCCCATATCTCCGAATTTTCCAACTTCTTGAAAAGTTCTTTGTTGCGTTCTCCACCTGCAACACGTTTGATGTTGTAGTATATCTTGTAAGATACCGCTTCGGGTAAACTCTCAATGAAGTCCTGTGCCTCGTCAGTCAAGACAAGCCGGAAGATACTTTGTGCCATATTATTCTCTTTGGTGAACAAAGATACTTGAATGTTTCGTGAAAAAGAAACATTCATAATAAAAAGTCGTCTCATACTATTTATTTAACATTTCGCAGAATTTATCCCAAAGATTGTGCGTTCCCTGCGGTCTTCCGATTGCCAATCCAACGGGAAACGCTATCTTTACAAAAAAATATGATGGTATTGGCTGCATTCATCGGTTCGCTGGAGTTTTACGTCATCGCCCTTGTGGTGGCGGTGGCTCTCATTGTGCTGATGATGCGTCCCAACGACAAGGGCGAGGCTCTCTCCTTCTTTGCGCGCGGCGTAATCGGCAGCAACGACGGCAGCAACGACCTTGAAATCACCACCGATGCCGACGGCCGCCTCGAGTGGGTGCGCCACGGCGTGGCTGTCGACTCCACCGACTGCCAGATTAACTGTGCCGTCACGATTATCGACCACGACATCAAGATTGTGGAGAAACGTGTGGTTGACCGCCTTGCGGCAATCAGTCCGCAGACCTGCACTGTTAAATTCTCCTGTATGGACACGCTCCGCCCCGGACGCTACCACCTCCGCTACGAGTCGGAATGGAGCGGCGAATGGGCATCGGGCTATCTCCGCATACCGACATCCATAGCCAAGCACATGGAGATGCACCTGTAGCGCCGTCGCCGAGAAATCGGCACTGCCGGTTGGCGAACTCACGGATAATGCTTAACTTTGACGGGATGGACGAGCACAATAACATAATGTCGCGACGCGAATGGCTGCGCCGTAGCGCTGTGGCGGTTGCCACGGTGGCTGCCGGCAGTGTCGTTGGTTGTCGGAGCAAGGATGACGCCACACGCAGACTAACGGGCAATGTAGTCGCACCCAAGGCGTTGCCTCATCTCGACAGCCGCGAAATCGAAGCACTTGCCGACAGTATGCCGCCACTTGCCATATCCACGATGTCGATGCCCAAGACCGGCGGAAAGATGGCTGCCGACTGCATCAAGATGGTGCAGAAAGCCGCCGATGCTGGCGTTAGGCTGTTTGACACGGCGTGGGCATACTGCGACGGCGACGGCGAACGGATGCTCGGTGAGGCGTTGTCGGCACGCGACCGCAGCAGTTACAGACTGTCCACGTCGATGCCCACCTGGAGCATCGGTAGTGCCGACGAGGCGCGCACCGTCTTTGAGTCGCAATTGCGTCTGCTCCGCACCGACCACATCGACTACTACAGTCTGCAAACCATCGGCAACGAGGAGAAATACTCCGAAGTCTATCTCCAAGGCGGCGTACTCCGCTACTTGTTGCAGATGAAAGCCGAAGGCAAAATCCGCCATCTCGGTGTCGACTATATCGGCGAAGGGGATTTCCTCTCCGACCTGCTCGAGTCGGACAGTTTCGACTTCTTCCGGCTTCCCTACAATGCTCTCGACGACATCCGCATGAACGGAGCGCAGAGCAGTGCCATCTTTGAAGCGAGCGACACCGGCAAGGGCGTGTTTCTGACCAATCCCTCCAAGGACGGCTTGCTCCGCACACTCAACGGCGATGCCACCGACGTGCTCTACGGAGCCTACCCCGACCGCTCTATCGCCGGTTGGGCTCTCCGCGCCGCAGCAGGACTGGACGGCGTGGCTGCCGTCATCGACAGTCCTGCCGACGAGCAGATGCTCGGCGAGGACATCACAGCAATGTCGCTCGGCACAGGCTTCAGCGAGCAGGAGGCGAAAGTGTGGCAACAGGCATTGCAGTCCTATCTGGCAAACCAGCACATCCACTGCGTGGACTGCAAGCAGTGTCTGCCCTGCCCCTACGGCATCAACATCCCCGAAAATTTTATGATTCACAATGCCCTCATCGACGACGATATGCTCCCCAACGCCTATGGCGACACATCGACCGACGGCTTTGCCGTCCGTGCCAAGGAGTTCAGCCGCCGTATGGGTGCGCTCGACCTACGGCAGTCCGCGTTCTTCTGCATCGGCTGCGGCAAGTGCGTGCCGCGCTGTCCGCAGGGCATTGCCATACCACGGCAGATGGCGCACATATCACTGATTATTGACAAGGCACGCGAGAGTGCCGCAAAACGACTGTGCGACAAATGAAAATCCCGAAGTTGACACATAACCGCATCACCGACCGCAGCCGCCGGAAGTTTCTTGGCTTCCTCACCATCGCCATCGCAAGCGGAATAGCAGCCAAGGTGAAGAATACCGCCAAGACGGTGGAGCAGGGCAAAGTGCCGGAGCGCAAAAAGGCGGTAGTGCCGCCAGGAGCGTACTCGAGGGAGAGTTTTCTGCAACACTGCACCGCATGTCAACTCTGTGTGAGCAAGTGTCCGCAGTCGATAATCCGTCCGTCGTCGACCCACTACGGCGCACTGCATCTGCTCCAGCCGCACCTCGACTACAGCCTCGGCTACTGTCTGCACCAGTGCAACGTCTGCACGACAGTGTGCCCCGACGGCGCACTCAAGCCGCTCACGCTCGCCGAGAAGCAACGCCACGCAGTGGGCAAAGCCACGTTCGTGCTCCGCAACTGCGTCACACAGACCGACGGCGTGGAATGCGGACTCTGCTCACGGAAATGCCCTGTCGGGGCAATCGATATGGTCGAGCACGGCGAAACGCTCGTACCGCAGGTCAACGCAAGCCAGTGCATCGGCTGCGGCAAGTGCGAATACGCCTGCCCCGCCACCCCCGAAAAAGCAATCTACATCGAAGGAATATAATCCACAACAATATGGACTGGAAAAACAAAGCAATACAATTATTGGAACGAAGCCTAAAGCCCATTCCACAGGAATTGAATGAGATTGACTGGAAAGGCGGTCTGTCAAACGACAAGGAACGTCTTGCCCAGCACATTTGTGCATTTTCCAACATTGCGGGCGGAGGTGTATTGGTCTTTGGCGTAAACAACGATGCCTCATTCGCTGAACTAGAGAAAGACCAAATTGAACAGATTGTAACGCGACTTGACAATATTGCACAAAACCGTATGTGTAGTCCAATTCAACTTGAACATGCTGTAATGGAGTATGAAGGACATGCCCTGCTGTTTTTCCACATTCCTGAGTATCGGGAAAAGCCTATGCACTTCAGAGGCAAGAACATCTATGATTGCTATATCCGATCTGCCGGTCACTCAGTGCGCATGTCCAGACAACAAGTTCGCCAGGCAATAGCAGACTCTGAAAGCATCGCTTTTGAAGAACGGATTGCCAAGCGAGGCTTATCAGACAAAGACGTACTTGACTTACTCAACTACAGAAAATTGTTTGAATTGCATGAGCGGAAAATTCCGGCTACAACAGAAGCCATTCTTGATTTTATGGAAGAACTGAGCATCTGCCAACAGGAAATCGACGGCTATAGCATAACTAATTTAGGTGCACTTCTGTTTGCCAACTCATTGGAGGATTTCGACAGCGTAAAAAGCCGATGCGTAACCATTCGTCGTTATGTGGGCAACAACAATCGCCAGTTGATGTTTGAGCAAACTGAAAACAGAGGATATGCACTGGGGCTTGAAAGCATCATTTCTTCCGTAATGAAGAATACAGGCTCTGAGCACATCAAAGGGGCAGTCAGGGAAACAACTCCGACTTATCCGATGGTGACTATCCGTGAATTTATCGCAAATGCCCTTGTCCATCAAGATTTTGCCGTACAGGGGATGCCTCTAACGGTTGAAATTTTCGGGAATCGACTCGTAATCACCAATCCAGGACATTCTCTTAACGACGTAAATCGGCTCATCGACCTTCCGCCCCATTCCCGAAACGAACAGATGGCTCAGTCAATGCTGTTGCTGGGACTTTGCGAGCGACGTGGAAGCGGTGTTGACAGAGCAGTAGAAGCAATGGAAAAAATGCTTTTACCAGCCTATAAAGCGGAAAGTGGACAAGACTTCACGAGAATAACCTTGTTCCCCCAAAAATCTGTCTCAGAAATGACTAAAGAGGAACGGATAGAAGCGTGTTATCAGCATTGTTGCCTGAACTTTGCCGACAATGAGCCGATGAATAACCAATCTGTGAGAGAGCGATTTGGTCTAAACAAGAACAAGAGTGCCTTGGCATCACACATTATCTCCGACACTGTCGCAAGTGGACTTATCAAGCCTGCAAATCCAGACTCAGATTCCCGAAAATATGTTGCCTACATTCCGTTTTATGCTTAGTCTTATTTTCACGGCAAAGCACAGTATTGTGTAAAATATTGAAAATCAACAAATTCTTATTTTCACCGTAAATCACGATTATTAAAATATAACAGACAATAAAGATGAAACAATATTTAGACTTGCTCCACCACGTTATGGAGCACGGCACAATGAAAGGCGACCGCACGGGCACGGGCACAAAGAGCGTGTTCGGCTACCAGATGCGGTTTGACATGGCCGACGGTTTTCCGTTGCTCACCACCAAGAAACTCCACTTGAAGTCAATCATCCACGAACTCCTGTGGTTCTTGCGCGGCGACACCAACGTGCACTATCTGCAAGAGAACGGAGTGCGCATCTGGAACGAATGGGCAGACCCCGATGGCAATCTCGGACATATCTACGGCTACCAGTGGCGGTCGTGGCCAGACTACGACGGCGGCTTCATCGACCAGATTTCGGAGGCGGTGGAGACAATCAAGCACAATCCCGACTCGCGGCGCATCATCGTGAGCGCATGGAATGTGGCGGATTTGAAGAAGATGAACCTGCCTCCATGCCACGCATTCTTCCAGTTCTACGTGGCGGACGGACGGCTCAGCCTGCAACTCTACCAGCGCAGTGCCGACATCTTCCTCGGCGTGCCGTTCAACATCGCTTCCTATGCGCTGCTACTAATGATGGTGGCACAGGTGACCGGTCTCAAGGCTGGCGACTTCGTACACACGCTCGGCGACGCCCACATCTACACCAACCATTTCGACCAGGTGAAGGAGCAGATGCAGCGCGACCCACGGCAGTTGCCCACGATGCGCATCAACCCCAACGTGAAGAGCATCTTCGACTTCAAGTATGAGGATTTCACGCTTGAAAACTACAATCCGCACCCTCACATCAAGGGCATTGTTGCCGTATAACCCACCATTGACCGATGATGAAGAATATATCGATAATCGTTGCCGTGGCACAGGACGGCGCAATAGGAAAGGACGGAGATTTGCTGTGCCACATGAGCGCCGACCTAAAGCGGTTCAAAGCCCTGACCACAGGCCATTCCATAGTGATGGGGCGCCGTACCTACGACTCTCTGCCGAAGGGTGCTTTGCCAAACCGTCGCAACATCGTTGTGACACGCAATCCGCAGTTCTCCGCGCCGGGCGTGGAGGTTACCTTGTCGCTCGACGAGGCTTTCCGTCTTACAGAGGGCGAGGATGAGGTGTTTGTGATTGGCGGCGAACAGATTTACCGTGCTGCCATCGGATACGCTTCGCGCCTTTATCTCACTGAAATCGGGGCGCAATTCGAGGGTGCTGATGCCTTTTTCCCAGAAGTTAATCTTGGAGAATGGCGTCTCGCAAGCCGAGAAGCGCACGAGGCTGACGAGCGCAACCCTTATCCGTACGCCTTTGCCGACTACGAGCGCTGACGCGCCGCGTGTCATTTCTGCGGACAGACGTACTGCCCCTTGCCTGAGGTTCGCTTGCCATAGGCTACGGCGTGGCGCGGACAGTTGTGGTAGCAGGCGAGGCAGTTGATGCAGTTGCCGTGCCATTGCGGACGGCGGTTGTCGATGGTGATGTTGCCCAGCGGACACGCCTTGGCGCATCTGCCGCAACCTGTACATACTTCCGTAGCGCGGAATTTGCTGTCGTCTAAATCTTTCATAAACCACGGATAAACCATCCGTGACTTGAGCCACGCAGCAACGCCGTGGCGAGAGAAATCGCCCTTTGCTGAAGCGGCAATCTGCCGTGCTATGCCGTCGACCGCCACCGGCATAGCCGCAAGTTTGCGTGCCTCAACGTCCTTTTTGTCAACATCAAAACCCGGAAAGAGCACATAGGTGTTGGGCATCTGCACGGAGAATGCTGCATCCGCCGAGAAACCCCGTCCGAGCATCACCTTGCGCCACTGGTGTGCCGCAAGACCGCAATCGTCGCCGCAGGTTGCCACCATGCAGCAATAGCCCGGCGTGCCGCTGACCGGCAAGTGAGCCAACGCCTCCGCCAGCCCCTTTGGCAAGCCCCACGAATGTATAGGAAACACGAATATCAGGCGTTCACCCTCGGCAAGACTGATTGCTTGCCCAGAGCAGCAAAGACTGATTGGCGCAAGCCGTTCGCCGAGCCGCACGGCAAGCAATTCTGCCACACGACGGCTATTGCCAGTGCATGAGAAATAGGCAATCATTACTGTCAGTGTACGGTAACCAACGTTGCTCCAAAGCCATATTCACGGAACGATGCGTCCTGGGCTTCGCAGTTCTTGTACTTATGCTTCAGTTCATCGAGCACCGCCCTGCGAAGCACTCCCTCGCCCTTGCCGTGGATAAACACAATCTTCTGTCCGCTGCGCTTAGCATTCTCTTCCATCACGTGGCGGAACTCCTTGAGTTGCACGTTGATAATATCGGCGTTGGTCAGTCCAGCCGTCGAGTCGAGCAACTGCTCGATGTGGAGGTCCACCTCGATGATGCCGCCCTTGGGCTTCGACTCCTGATGCTTTGTCACTGGGCGGCGTGCCTTGTCGGCAACCTTCTTCTCGCGCATCGCGCGCTCGAGTTCGCCGCTGTCGATGACCATCTGACGCTGTGGCACATCGTTCTTCACGATGTCGTAGGCAATCACGGGATTGTCGAAGTACATATTTTCGTGGAAGCAATGCGCCTTGTAGAACTTTGTGGCATCGAGGCGGAACTCCACCGCTGCGGGATTCTTCAGGCGGAAGCCCTTGTCGCTCTTAAACGCCACATACTGCACCGACACGCGTTCGCGCTCCGGCAAATCGGCGTGGCTCAACTCCTCCAGATGCACCTGGATGTTAGGCTCTACAATGCCCGAGAAGCGGCACGTCCATTCCGAACTGTCGCCGCGTGTGGCATAGACCACATACAGATAGTAGTTGCTGTCGTTGACGAGATAGGCGTCAAACTTCGTGGTGTTCAAGTGCTTTACCTCCGTAGGCTCATAGCCGAGTACCACATTGAGCACATCGCCGCCGTCGGTTTCCACCAGCGGCACATTGTTTTCCGACACTGGGGCTTTCGCCTTCGGCTTCTCCACCGCCGGAGCCTCATACTTGCTCGGTTCGTTGCTGCCGTACTTCTTCTTCGGCATCATTCCACCATCGGGATCAACCACCACACACTCGCGAATAAGCACCGGCGTCTCAAATCCGTCAGGCTCCTCGACGTATGCAATCTTGTCCTCTATTCTCGTCACTTTACCGCCACCCACAGCATTGAGGTAGCGCACTATATCTCCTACTTTCATATCTTTTCCGTTTATACAACAAACACGCCAACCTTTTCCGCAACCTCCTTTTGCGTGAGGTTGCAGAACAGTCTGTACTCCTTAAAGCGACCTCCCAGTTCGGCGAGGATTTCCGCATTGGACTTTGCTTCTATGCCATATTCTGTAATCATATTGCAAATATAGTTATACCTTCATTTATCAAGGATATTACGGATAAATATTTATATATCTTTAGTAACATTCCATCAGTCTCTCCTCATTTTTTGCCTTATTCACCTTGATTATGAGATTGTATGCCGCAAAACGATTATCTTTGCAACATCAACAAAATTATGCAACTATGAGAAATTTATTTGTTCTGTTGGCTTCGGCTTGCGCCCTGCTTGCCTCTGCCCAACATATCGAGTCGCCTGCCGGCACGGTGACGCTCGACTTCAACCTTACCGACAACGGCACTCCTACCTATTCAGTGGCGTTCAAGGGCAAGGAGATTGTCAAACCGAGTCATCTCGGACTCGAACTGAAGGACACCCCAAGTCTGCTCGACGGCTTTGAGGCCGCAAAGACCGAGACTTCCACTTTCGACGAGACTTGGACTCCAGTATGGGGCGAGGAGAATGCTATCCGCAACCACTACAACGAACTCTATGTGGAGTTGCTGCAAAAGGCCACAAACCACCGTATGGGTATCCGTTTCCGCGTATTCGACGACGGCGTGGGCTTCCGCTACGAATGGCCTCAGCAGAAGGAACTCAGTTACTTCGTAATCAAGGAGGAACGCTCTGAATTTGCTATGACCGGCAACCACACCGCCTACTGGATTCCAGGCGACTACGACACTCAGGAGTATGAATACACCCGTTGCCGCCTCTCCGAAATCCGCTCGCATATGGAGAGTTCGATAACCGAAAACCTCTCGCAGACGTCGTTCTCGCCGACTGGCGTGCAGACTTCACTGCTGATCAAGACCGACGACGGACTGTTTCTCAACATCCACGAGGCTGCCTGTGTGAACTACGCCACAATGCACCTCAACCTCGATGACAAGAATTTCGTATTCACTTCGTGGCTCAACCCTGACAGCCATGGCGACAAGGGCTATATGCAGACTCCTTGTAACTCGCCGTGGCGCACTGTGACCGTGACCGACGATGCCCGCAACCTCTTGGCTTCGCGCATCACCCTCAACCTCAACGAGCCTTGCAAGATTGCCGACACATCGTGGATCAAGCCTTGCAAATATGTGGGTATCTGGTGGGAGATGATTACCGGCAAGAGCACTTGGGCTTACACCGACGACCTTGTGAACGTGCATCTCGGCGAAACTGACTACACCAAGGTGCGCCCCAACGGCCGCCACGCTGCCACTACAGAGAACGCCAAACGCTACATCGACTTCGCTGCCGACAACGGCTTTGACGCCGTCCTCGTGGAGGGCTGGAACGAAGGCTGGGAGGACTGGTACGGACACTCTAAGGATTTCGTGTTTGACTTCGTTTCCCCTTATCCTGACTTCGACGTGGAGGCAGTACACCAATACGCAAAATCGCGCGGCGTGAAGATGATTATGCACCACGAGACATCGGCATCGGTGCGCAACTACGAGCGACACATGGACGCTGCCTACAAGTATATGAACGACCACGGCTACGACGCTGTGAAGAGTGGCTATGTGGGCGACATCGTGCCTCGCGGCGAGACTCACTATAGCCAATGGATCAACAACCACTATCTCTATGCTGTTAAGAAGGCTGCCGACTACCACATTATGGTCAACGCTCACGAGGCTGTGCGCCCTACTGGCTTGTGCCGCACCTACCCTAACCTCATCGGCAACGAGAGCGCACGCGGCACAGAGTATCAGGCTTTCGGCGGCAGCCGTCCGAGCCACACCACAATCCTTCCGTTCACCCGTTTGGTGGGCGGTCCGATGGACTACACTCCTGGTATCTTCGAGATGGACGTTAACAAGATGAGTCCCGACAACCACAGTTGGGTCAACACCACGATATGCAACCAGTTGTCGCTCTACGTGACAATGTACAGCCCTTTGCAGATGGCTGCCGACACGCCTGAAAACTACGCTCCGTTTATGGACGCGTTCCAGTTTATCAAGGACGTGGCTTTGGACTGGGACAAGAGTTACTACCTCGAGGCAGAGCCTTACGAGTATCTCACCATCGCGCGCAAGACCAAAGGCAAAGAGGAATGGTTTGTAGGCGGCACCAACGGTGAGGCTGCTCGCACATCCGACATCACACTCGACTTCCTGCCAAGCGGCAAGAAATACGTGGCAACCATCTACCGCGACGGCAAGACTGCCCACTACCGCAACAATCCGCAGAGTTACGTGATTGAGACAAAGAACGTAACCTCAAAATCACGCCTCAAAATCCACGAAGGCGAAGGCGGCGGCTATGCCATCACAATCCGCCCTGCAAAGTAGCGGCACGATTTCAGCGTCAAATACATAAAAAAAGAGACTTCCGGCACGATTGTCGGAAGTCTCTTTTTTATTCGATGGAGAATTCAATGCAATAGGCTGGCAACGCTACTACTTCACTTCATACGGATAGGTTATATCCCAAAGGAACAATGCATTGCCGGGGACTGACGTACCGGCTTCGCAGCGGTTCTTGCGCTCGATGATTTGGCAGAACTGCTCAATGGTGATTTTGTGCCGTCCCACATCGACGAGCGTACCCACAATGGCACGCACCATATTGCGCAGGAAGCGGTCGGCGGTGACGGTAAACACCAGTCGGTCGCCTTCATCGTCCCAATGGGCATAGTCGATGCGGCAGTTGTTGGTCTTCACATCGGTGTGGAGTTTGCTGAAACTCGTGAAGTCGGTGTAGTCAAACAGCCGTGCAGCAGCAGCGTTCATCGCCTCCACGTCGAGGACGTAGGGCGGTGTCCACGCAAAATGGTAGCCGAACGGCGACTTTTGCTTGCCGATAAAATATTTGTAGGTGCGGCTCGTGGCGTCAAACCGCGCGTGCGCACCGTCAGCCACACGGACTATCGAGTAGACGGCAATGTCGCGCCCCACGATGCTGTTGAGCGACGCTACCAGCCGCCGGGTGTCGGCAATCTCCTTCTCTGTGTCGAAATGGGCATACATGCACCGCGCATTCACGCCAGTATCGGTGCGTCCGGCGCCGGTCACGGCAATATCCTGCCGCAGCACCGTCGACAGTGCCTTCTCCAACTCCTCCTGCACGCTGCACGCATTAGGCTGGCGCTGCCATCCGTGATAGGGCGCGCCGTTGTATGCCAGGTGCATAAAGTAGCGGACTGCCATCGCCTTAGTCTTTTTCGAGATATGTGTAGCCGTAAAGGCCGGAACGGTAGTTGCTCAGGAACTCGCGACCCTCTTCGGGCGTGATTTTGCCCTGCTTCATTGACCGCGTCACCCACGTTTCCACGTTGCGCACCAGTTTCTTGGGGTTGTACTGCACATAGTCGAGCACCTCTGCCACCGTCTCACCGTCGATAATCTGGTCAATCTCGTAGTGGTCCTTGTACACGTTGATGTGCACCGTGTTGGTGTCGCCGAAAAGGTTGTGCATGTCGCCGAGGATTTCCTGGTATGCGCCCACGAGAAACACACCGAGATAGTACGACTCACCGTTCTTAATTGGGTGGATAGGCAATGCGTTGGAGAATCCGTGGCTGGAGATGAAATAGTTGATCTTGCCGTCGGAGTCGCAGGTCACGTCCTGGATGGTTGCCGTGCGCGTAGGCTTCTCGTCGAGGCGCGAAATCGGCATTATCGGGAACATCTGGTCAATCGCCCACGAATCGGGGAGTGACTGGAACAGTGAGAAGTTGCAGAAATACTTGTCGGGGAGCATCTTGGAGATGCGCAGTTCCTCAGGCACGTGCTTCATCGTCTTGGCGATGTCGTTGACTTCGCGCGCCACCGACCAGAAGAGTTTCTCAATCTGTGCGCGTGTGTGGAGGTCGAGCATACCGAGGCTGAAGCGGTCGAGAGCCTCTTCGCGTATCTGCAACGCATCGTGCCAACTCTCGAGCAGCGACTGCTGTCCGAGTTTGTCCCAAATCTGGTAGAGTTCGCGCGCCAGTTCGTGGTCGTTGTCGCTCACCTCCTCATTGTCGTTCCAGATGGGGAGTTGGGTGGTTTCAAGGGTCTCGATGATGAGTATTGAGTGGTGGGCGGAAAGCGACCGTCCCGACTCGGTAATCACGTTTGGCTGCTTCAGCGAGTTCTTCTCGCAGGCGTCGACGATGGCTGAAATAGCATCGTTGGCATACTCCTGAATGGAGTAGTTCATGCTGTTCTCGCTTGCACTTGAGCGCGTGCCGTCGTAGTCCACGCCGAGACCGCCGCCGATGTCGATAAAGTCGATGCCGAAGCCCATCTTGGTGAGTTGCACATAGAACTGTGTAGCCTCGCGGAGGGCGTTCTTGATGCGGCGTATCTTTGTAATCTGGCTGCCGATGTGGAAATGTATCAACTTCAGGCAGTCCTCCATCTTGTACTTCGCCAAGGCGTCGACCGCCTCAAGGAGTTCGCTGGAGTTAAGACCGAACTTCGAATGGTCGCCGCCCGACTCTTCCCACTTGCCGCTGCCGGAACTGGAGAGTTTGATGCGGATGCCGATGTTCGGGCGCACGCCAAGGCGCTTGGCAAGGCGCGCAATGAGATGGAGTTCGTTGAGTTTCTCCACCACGAGGAATATGCGCCGACCCATCTTCTGCGCCAACAGAGCCAACTCGATGTAGTTCTCGTCCTTGTAGCCGTTGCAGATGATGAGGTTGTGCTCGTCGATGTTGGTGGCAAGCACGGCGTGGAGTTCGGGCTTTGAGCCCGCCTCAAGGCCGATGTTAAACTTCTTGCCGTGGCTCACAATCTCATCGACCACCTGACGCATCTGATTCACCTTGATGGGGTAGATAATGAAATTCTGCGCGTCGTACTTATACTCGTCGGCAGCCTGCTTAAAGCATCGCGAAATCTTCTCGATGCGGTTGTCGAGAATGTCGGGGAAACGCAGCAACACCGGTGCGGTGATGTCGCGGATCTGCAACTCATCCATCAGATCCTTAAGATCGACAGATGCATAATTTTCACGCGGAGTCACCTGAATGTGACCCTTGTCGTTGATTGAGAAATACTTCAGTCCCCAGCCGTTGATGTTGTACAGCTCGGCACTGTCCTCAATGCGCCATCTTCTCATTATCTCAGTCTCGTTAAAAAATTAGTTTGCAAATTTAACCAAAAACTATGATTTTCTTGATTTTTTGCCCGGAAGAATAAAATATGCAACTTATAAGTTGCGCGCACCGATTAAAATATCTACCTTTGCTTCAAGAAACTTGTTAGAAATGAAGTTTGTAAGAGCCATATCGGGTTATAATCATCTTTGGGCCGTCAGAGACGAGAAAAAGGATGCAGACGAGTTGACATTACTTTTCCGCAAGTGGAGCAATTCCAACTATTTGCTCGACTTCTTTCTTGCTAATCTAGACGACTTGCAGGGATTTTTCCATGTCGAGAAAATCAGCGATGCCATCAAGGACACGATGGAAGACGCGAGAGTCCTTGAACGACTGATATTGGACTTCCCATATACAGAGCAACTGGACGGGCTGTTTCATCCGTTAAGTCTGTCAGACAACAGGACACACGAATTGACGCGTGAAAAGGCTCGCAATTGGGACAGAAAACGCCATGCAAGTTGGCTTCGGATATATGCCATAAGGGTAGAACCGAATGTCTACATCGTGACCGGCGGCGCAATAAAACTCACTGCGACAATGCAGGACAGAGAGCACACCCAAACAGAATTGGATAAACTCAATGCCTGTCGAGACTATTTGCAGCAGAATGGCATATTTGACAAAGACAGTTTCGTGGATTTTTTTGAGGAGGATCGACTATGAAAGAAAAAACATTGGAATTTCTTGAGAAAAATCTCAGCAGCGAGCCTTCTACTTTTGCAGAAGAGGCAAAATGGAGGCAGGACAATGAAGTGTGGCTTAAATGGTCGCAGGGCATTGCTATGAAGATAATCGACTATATGCAGGAGCACAAACTCTCGCGAGCCGACATTGCTGCGCGTCTTGGCTGTTCTCCGCAATACGTCAGCAAAATCTTGTCGGGACGCACAAATTTCTCGTTCAAGAGCATTGCCGAGATTGAACGGTGTCTCGACATCCATATTATGGAGGCTTCATTTGCTTGATTGAGGAATTTGTAGCGGCATCTTTTCACCATCTACGGATTTTCGACGTAACAAAAAAGCCAGCGGCGGCAAGGATTCCTTGTCGCCGCTGTTGTGTTGTGCTTGTACTTGATTATGCCTCCAGGCATTCGTCGAGGTCGTGGGCAAGTTGCTCTTTGTCGAGATGCTGACCGATAAACACCAGTTTCTGCATGCGGTCGCCGTACTTCTCGTCCCAGTCGCGCACCAGTCCCGGCTCGCGCTTCATCATCTCCACGAGTTCCTCCTCCGGTGCGGTTGCATACCAGAGTCCTGACTCGGTGAGAGTTTTCTGACTGCCGGCCTGCTCAAAGAGGAACGACATGTCACGGTTGTGGGCGAAGTAGCACACACCCTTGGCGCGGATAATGTTCTTCGGCCATTTCGTTGCCATAAAGCGGTCGAACTTGTGTATGTCGAATGCCGGACGGCGATAGTACACAAACGTGCCGATACCGTATTCCTCCGTTTCGCCACCATCGTGATGGTGGTGGTGATGATGGTGATGTCCGTGCTCATGCTCGTCGTGGTCGTCATCATCGTCGTCATCGTGGTCGTGATGATGGTGATGCTCCTCTTCCTCCTCGATTTCGTCGCCAGGGCGTTCGATTTCGCGAATCCAAGCCGCCGACGTTGCCACGCGCTCGAAGTTGAACAAGCCGGTGTTGATTAGTTCGTCGAGGTCGACCTTCGCATAGTCGCACTCGATGATCTTTGCTCCCGGCTGCAATGTGCGAATCACTGCCTTGAGACGCGCAAGACGCTCCGGCGCAACCATCGAAGCCTTGTTGAGAAGGATGATGTTGCAGAACTCAATCTGCTGGATGATAAGGTTCTCGATGTCCTCCTCGCCGATGTTCTTGCGCGTGAGGCTTTCGCCGCCGCCAAACTCGTCCTGCATGCGGAGAGCGTCGACCACGGTGACGATGCTGTCGAGGCGTGCGATGCCGTACTTGCGGTACTCGTCGCCGAGGCGAGGGATGGAGCAGATGGTCTGCGCAATGGGGGCAGGCTCGCACACGCCACTGGCTTCAATCACGATGTAGTCGAAGCGTTCGGTCTTCATCAAGTCGTAGATTTGCTCCACGAGGTCCATCTTCAGCGTGCAGCAGATGCAGCCGTTCTGGAGAGCGACGAGGCTGTCGTCCTTCGAGCCTACGATGCCGCCTTTCTGGATGAGGTCGGCGTCAATATTGACCTCACCTATATCATTGACAATCACGGCAAACTTAATGCCGCGTTCGTTGGTCAGAATGTGGTTTAACAATGTTGTCTTGCCACTGCCGAGATAGCCGGTGAGCAGCAAAACAGGGATTTCTTTTTTTGTTGTCATATCTTTCTATCGTTAATTCTTTATCGTCTTCCTTTCTTTAATCTTCATTTGTCACTTCAGATGCGTCCGGCGAGGCGCAGATGCATCGCTGCCACCATCGCGAGGATGAGCACTCCGATGACGAAATAAACCAGGCGCGCCGTGCGTCGGGAGCAGCGTCCCACAAGCATACGCGCGTTGCGCGTGTTGAAGAACCAGTCCCAGTTCATCAACGCCGCCAAAATGGCAAGAATACCGGAAAGGGTAAACACCACCGAGATTACGATGACTCCCGCTTGATTGCCGTCCATCATGCCTCAGGCATAGTCATGGTGAGCAGACGAGTGCCGTCTTCCTGCTCCTTGATGTCGACACGCACGGTGTCGTAGGGCAGAAGTTCCTCTATGCGCTCCGGCCATTCGATGAGGCACACTGCACCCGAATCGAAATAGTCCTCTGCGCCGATGTCCTCAGCCTCGTCGATCGACTCGAGGCGGTAGCAGTCGAAGTGGTAAATCAGTTCCGCCGTAGAGTCGGAGCGGTACTCGTTGATGATTGAAAACGACGGCGAGTTGGTGATATCGTCGTCCACACCGAGTGTGCGGCAAAGTGCGTTGATAAATGTGGTCTTGCCGGCGCCCATCTCGCCGTAGAAGGCAAACACGGTGTAGTCGCCCATCGCATTGGCAAATTCAGCCGCAGCCTCCGGCAACGACTCCAATGACTTTATCTCAATTGTCTTCATAAAATATCCATTGATTGAACAATGCAAAATTAGCGGTATTTTTCAACATTTCAGCCATCTCCGCCGTTATTTTGCAGCATAAAGCCAATGTTGCCCTAAATGGATGAAAAATTGTGAAATTGGTTTGCTGATAAGGGCTTTTTCCCGAAAAATCAATATCTTTACAATTGCGTTGTTGCCGAGTGCGCAAACATCGCTGATTTTTAACAACAAAACTATCGCTTCGCAAAGATGAAAAAACTAATCACTACTTTAGCAGCCGTCTGCGTCGCAGTTTCGGCTTGGGCTGTCGACTTTGTCGACACCTCCCACCCTTCCGACATCGTAAAAGTGGGTCTACGCTTCGGCATCACTTCCTCAAGCGCATCTACCGACCTCCCCTACGACATCCTTTGGAAACGCGGATTCTCCACCGGCGCTGTTGTGGACCTCAACGTGCGCAACTTCTTCAGCATCCGCCCAGGACTGCTCTTCGAAAACCGCAGTTACGACTACCGCCAGATATCCTACAGCGACAACGAAAAGTCGGTCACCGCACGCCTCGGCCACACGCGCCGCAACTCCTTGACTGTGCCCGTGCTCGCCTCTTTCCATTTCAACATCTCAAAGGCAGTGAAATGGGACGTGGAGGCTGGTCCTTACTTCACCTTCGGCGTGGGCAGCGGCAAGAACAATGTAACCTATGTGACGGCAGGCTCCTCCCCGTCAACCTACTCCCACATCGACGGCAAGAGCGACTACTACGGCAGCGAGAGCAACCAGGCAAAAAAGTTTGACTGCGGCCTGCAGTTCGGCACCGGCGTGGAGGTGCTCGGACACTATGTGTTCAACCTCAGTTACCAGCGCGGACTCCGCAACGTGGCAAACAACGGCAGCCTGAAAACCAAGGGTTGGACATTTGCCGTCGGCTACAACTTTTAGTCTACACAACAGCACTTTATATCGAGGGCGGCTGCCGGCATCTGCGGCAGCCGCCCTCCCTGCGTTTTGGTATACCGAAAAATTTCCATAATTTTGCGCAGCATTAACAAACGGGGACAGTGATTGCCCCTCAAACATAATTTCGAAAAAACGGACATGTTAAAAAGTTTTAGTTTCATCAAGATGGTCCGCACCTACGTCACCTCGAGTATGCTGCTTATCATTGCCACCGTCTTGGCCCTGGTTCTTGCCAACTCCCCGGCAAGCCAGTCTTATTTCGACTTCTGGAATCTCCCTGTCAGCCTTTCGGTTGGCGGATTCAACCTTTTCAGCCACTCAGGCCACGAGTTGACCATCTTCGACGTGATCAACGATTTCTTCATGGCGATATTCTTCCTTTCCGTAGGTCTGGAAATCAAGCGTGAAATCCTCGTCGGCGAACTCGCGTCGCCGCGCAAGGCTATGCTGCCTATCATCGGCGCATGCGGCGGTATGCTCATCCCGGTGATTGTGTTCTGGCTCATCGCCCCTGACAATGCCGACGCTATGCGAGGCATTGCCACCCCGATGGCTACCGACATTGCCTTCTCGCTCGGCGTGCTCTCCATCTTCGGCAAGCGCGTGCCGCTGCCGCTGAAGGTGTTTCTCGCCACGCTTGCCGTGGCCGACGACCTCGGCGGCATCATCGTCATTGCCACCTGCTACACCGCCCACCTCAACTCCGTGTTTCTGCTCTATGCAGCCGCGTTCCTGTTCATCATCATCCTCGGCAACATCTTCGGCATGCGCTCTAAGATGTTCTACCTCGGCTTCGGCGTGGCTCTCTGGTATGTGGTGCTCAACTCCGGCATCCACGCCACCATCGCCGGCGTGGCTCTCGCCTTCTGCATCCCTGCCACACTGAAATCATCGGTGGTAGTGTCAATCGAGCAGATCCGCGAATGCGTGGCTGAGTTTCCGCATGAGGTGATTACCGGCAAAAACTCGAAGGCAAAAATCCTCACCCACGAGCAGGTGGACACGCTCAAGCAGATTGAGTCGGCATCCGACCGCGTGATCAGTCCGTTGCAGGACCTTGAGGACAACCTCCACAACCCGGTCAACTACCTCATCATCCCCATCTTCGCTTTCGCCAATGCGGGCATCTCGTTTGAGGGTATGGGACTCGACAGCCTCTTCTCTGGCGTGTGCCTCGCCGTTATGGCTGGTCTCGTGGTCGGCAAGTTCCTCGGAGTGTTTTCATTCTCCTGGCTTGCCATCCGCACTGGGCTGGTGAGCATGCCTCAGGGCAGCACCTGGAAAGCCTTTGCGAGCGTGTGTATGCTCAGCGGCATAGGCTTCACCGTGGCACTCTTCATCGCCGGACTCGCCTACGACCCACGCGTCCACGCCGACCTGCTTGCCGATGCCAAACTGGGCATCCTTGCCGGCTCCGTAATCTCGGCACTGGTGAGCATCGTGCTGCTCAACTTCTTCCTGCCCAAAGTACAAAAGGAATAACAGCAATCTATAAAAACAACTTTCCGAAGCCCGTCGCCGCCGCGCGTCGGGCTTTTTTCGACTCTTTAACCATACTACCCCACTGATTTGCTGACGTTTTTTATTACTTTTGTGATTTAGTAAACATTCAACTATGAAAAGACAAAAATTGGCTATCTTGTGCCTTGCATCGGCATCGGTGCTCGCTGCACAAAATGCGACAACCTCGGCTGGCGCCGACGGCTACCTGTCGCGTGGCATCCGCATGTACGACAACCGCAACTATGCCGGATGCATCGACCAACTGTCGGAACTGAAACGGCTCGAAGCGCCTTCGTCGGTCTACGAAGACGCTGACTTCTATATAGCGATGGCTAAATTCCAACGCTGCGACTACGACTGCGTGCCCGCGCTCCGCAAGTTTCTCGAGGACTACCCTGCCTCGGTTCACCGCCTGGAGGCGCACTACGCCATCGGCAGTTACTATTTCTACACCGACCAGTTCGGCAAGGCTCTGGAGGAGTTGGCAAACATCCCCAACGATGCTTTTGATGCCGACACCCGTGCCGACATGATCTACCGCCGCGGTTTCTGCCGCCTCAACACCAAGGACTACAACCGTGCGGCTGCCGACTTCTCGCGACTGAGCGGCGACAAGCGTTACCGTGAGCATTCGGCCTACTATCTGGCTTACCTCGACTATGCAGAGGGCGACTACCGGGAGGCGAAGAAATCGTTCTCTGCCATCGGCAAGAGTAGCCGCTTCTACGGCGAGTCGCAGTTCTACCTCTGCCAGATTGACTTCAAGGAGGAGAACTACGCCGACGCTGCCGACCGTGGCTCCACCCTGCTGGGCAAGTCGCTGCCGGCGGAGATGAAAACTGAACTCTACCGCGTGGTGGGCGAAAGCGAATACCACAACAACCGCTTCGACAATGCCGTCAGCAATCTCACCACCTATGTTGAGCGTGCCGCCGAACCCGAACGCTCGGCTCTCTACGCTCTCGGCGTGTGCGAATACCGCAAAGGCGACTACGACTCCGCCAAGACTCACATCAGCGCCGTCACCGGTGCCGACGACGATTTGGCACAGAGCGCGTATCTCTATATGGGACAAATCTACCTGCACGAAGACAACCTCAACGCTGCGTCGCTCGCCTTCGAGAAGGCTTACAAGATGCCCTACGACCAGTCGGTGCGCGAAACGGCGTTCTACAACTATGCCATTGCGCAGAGCCAGGGCGGACGCACTCCGTTCTCAAGCAGCGTGAAGTTGCTCCAGGACTTCCTCAACGATTTCCCAAACTCACGATACGCTTCGCAGGTGGAGGACTACATCATCAACACCTACATGACGAGCAAGGACTACGACAGTGCACTGTCGAGCATCGAGGCTCTCAAATCGCCGTCCACAAAGATGCTCAAGGCGAAGCAGAACGTGCTCTACCGTCTCGGCATGCGTGAACTAACGTCGGGCAACACCGCCTCGGCGGCAAGTTACCTCACCCGCGCCAACGAGTTGGCGAAATACGACAGTTCGGTGGCTGCCGAAACGAAACTGTGGCTCGCCGAAACGCGCTACAAGCAGAAGAACTACCGCCAGGCGCAGTCGCTCTACAGCGAATACACTGCCAGCGTCAATTCCTCCGCTACCAACTACGGCAGAGGCAACTACGGTCTCGGCTACGCAAGTTATCAGTTGCGCGACTACAGCACCGCGCTGAAGGCGTTCAACAAGGCAGCCGACGCTGCCGACATCACTGGCGCGCTGAAAGCCGACACCTACAACCGTATCGGCGACTGCTACTACTACAGCAAAAACTACACCTCGGCTGAGTCCTACTACAAGAAGGCTATCGCCCTCGGCTCTTCGGGCGGCGACTATGCCGTCTACCAGCAAGCGATGATGCGCGGCTTGCAGGGCGCGCAGTCGGAGAAAATCACGCTGATGGACAAGGTCGTGGCTGACTATCCAGATTCAGAATATGCTCCAAAGGCTCTCTACGAAAAGGCTCAGGCTTACGAGGCTCTCGGCAAGAACGCCCAGACGCAGAAGGCTTTCGAGGCTCTGATGAAGGCATATCCGCAGAGCGCAGAGGCTCGCAAGGGCCAGTTGCAGTTGGCTCTGCTGCTCAACAATATGGGCAAGACCACGGAGTCGCGCCAGCAGTACGAATCACTCGTCAGGAAGTTCCCTACAAGCGAGGAGGCGAAGGTGGCTATCGACGACCTCAAGCGCATCTATGCCGCCGAGGGTCGATTGAGCGAACTCTCGGCTCTGCTCAAGAGTGCCGGCTCAAACTACGAGATCAATGAGAGCGAGATGGCGCAACTCACCTTCGAGGCCGCCGAAAACGAGTATCTCGAAAAGGGCACTGCCGACAATCTGAAGAAATATCTCAAGCAATATCCTAACGGCAACAACGCCGCACAGGCTGCCTACTACATTGCCGAGGCTGCCAACCAAAACGGCAAGCAGGACGAGGCTCTCGAATACGTCGAGAAGGCTCTATCGCTTGCGCCCGACGCTTCGTTTGCCGAGTCGGCTCTCGCTATGGAGGGCAACCTGCTCATAGCGAAGAAGCAGTACGACAAGGCTCTCACCTGCTACGGCAAACTCGACAACAAGGCTACGTCGGCATACAACAAGAACCTTGCGGCACTCGGCTTGCTCCGCGCTGCGGAGGGCAAGGCGGACTACTCGCTAATGCTCCAGTATGCCAACCGCCTGATTGCCACCGACGGCATCTCATCGGCAGTGCGCTCGGAGGCTCTCTACGCACGCGCCGTGGCTGAGATGAAACAGGGCAAGCAGTCGGCAGCGGTGACCGACCTCACCTCGCTGGTCGACACCGACATCACGAGCGAATACGGCTCGAAGGCTGCCGTCGACCTCGGCACATACTACTACAACGCCGGCAACTACACGAAGGCGGAAACGGTGGTCAACAAACTGCTCGACTCGTCGACATCCCACCAATACTGGATGGCGCGCGGATTTATCCTGCTCTCCGACATCTACAGCAAGCAGGGCGACAAGTTCCAGGCACGCGAATACCTCGAGAGCCTGAAGAGCAACTACCCGGGCAAGGAGACCGACATCAAGGAAATGATTGAACAACGACTTAAAGCACTGAAATAACCACGATGAAAAAATCAGCATTCTACAGCATACTTCTGGCGTCGGCGACCCTCGCCACTACGGCTTCCGCCGACGAACTCAACCAGACCATCAGCGTGACGAAAGAAAACGAGGTGGTGGAGCACAAGGCTACCAAGATGGCTTCGCTCCCCGACGCTGCCCCAGTGAAGGCGCAGACCTCAACCCTGTCGTTCAGCGACTGGGCGGTGCCGGCGCAGGTCGACCCGCTGCTCGTGGTGCAGAACCCACAACGCCAGGCCGACGGCTTCTCGTTCCGCAACAAGCGCGGATATGCGGAGTTCGGTATGGGCAACTACCTCAATATGGTGGGCAGTTTCGGCTACCGCATCCTCGACAGCCAACGCTCGTCGCTGGCTGTGTGGCTGCAGCACAACTCTACCAACGGCTCGGTGAGCAACCCTGTGCAGTATGCCGACTACTACACCGTGGGCAACGGCGAGGCTCGCAAGCATTTCTATCTCGAAAACCGCATCGGCGCTGACTTCACGCAGCGTCTGTCGGCTGGCGACCTCTCTGCCAATGTGGTCTACCACCTGAGCAAATTCAACTACTACGGTATGATGTATCCGCGCATCGAGCAGGATGTGGTGGAGAAGAGGCAGAAAGCCAACGACGTGGGCATCGCCCTGAAATGGGACAGCCCAGCCAACGAGGGCCGCTCGTTTGACTACCACGCCGGAGTGAACTATAACTTCCTTGGCTACGGCGACCCTCTGCGCGAGTTTGCCGAGGTGGCTGATGCTCTCAAGGAGCACCACTTCCGCGCCAACGCCGGCGGCGAATTTGTGTGGGACGAGGATTCGCACATCGGCATCAACGTGGCTTACGAATATCTGTCGGACAAGAACCGCATCAGCGAATACGGACAGTTTAACAGCGGCACCATCACCTTCGGTGCGGTGTTCGGCGACCGCTCGCAGAGCATGTTCTCCGTCGCACCATACTACAAAAAGACCAACGAGAAGATGAACCTCCGTCTGGGTGTGCGCCTCGACATCGCAAGCATCGGCACGGCATTCCGCATCGCTCCCGACGTGAAATTCGGCCTTAAGTTCAACGACCGCGCAGCTCTTGCCTTGTCTGCCACCGGCGGCAACCGCATGAACGCGCTCCACGTGGTGGCTGAGCGCAACCGCTACGTCAATCCGTCGATGGCTCTCACCGACAACACGTTCACTCTTGTCGATGCAGAGGCGCGCCTCAACATCGGTCTGCTGAAGGGCTTCACTATCTCGCCTTTTGCCGGCTATGCCGTGGTCAGAAACGCCTATCTGCCGGAATACCGGTGGAACACTATGCTGGGCGGCAGCATGCCTATGACTCCCGACCTACTTGAGGGCACGGTGTGCTACGGCAGCCACGACCGCAACGGCTTCAAGGCAGGTCTTGACTTCACCCTCAAACTGCGCCAGATTGCGGAAATCAAGGCTGGATATATGTTCACTCCCCAAGGCGACGAGAGTGGCTACATCGCTGGCGACGACCGTGCGGAGCACGCTGTCAACGCTCTGCTCACCGTCCGCCCCATCAAGGCTCTCGACATCTGGGCGGCGTACCACTTCCGCAGCGGCCGCAACGTGACGATGGTTAGTTACCTCGACGGCGAGAACATCCACAGCAATGCCGACCAGAGCCTCGGCGTGGTGTCGGACTTCGGTCTCGGTGCTTCTTACCACATCAACGACCTCATCCACGTCTATGCGCAGGGCAACAACCTCCTCAACCGCCGTTGGCAAAACTACTTCGGCATGCGCAACCAGGGCATAAATTTCCTTGTCGGCGTGGGGGTTGAGTTCTAAAACTCAAAAAAACGCCTAAATGTGTTAAAGAACATACTTTTCCGGTATTCACACTACCGGAAAAGTTTTATATGTTTGCACCCAAATGATTCAGCGGTGAATCGGAAAAAGCGAAAAAGGGAAACTAATTATCCTACACTAAATATTCATACGTCTATGAAAAAGATTACACTTCTTTTGTTGTGCGCTTTATGCACAATTGCGGCACAAGCCGCAGGCTCCGGCATCTACCTCCGCGGTGAGGTCAACGACTGGACAACATCATCCGAATGGGAATTCCAAACCACCGATGCTGACGGTGTCTACATCCTTGAGAACAAGACCGTAAAAGGCGCGTTCAAGATTGCTAGTGATGACTTTTATACATACTGCTATGGCGCGCCAAACTCTGATAATCCTAACGTTCCTGCCCTTGGCGTAACCTACACGCTCACCTCTGGCAATACGTCAAAGAATATCGACCTTGGCACAACAACCTACGAGTGCTCCAAGATTGTATTGGCAATCAGCAACGGTAACGCCACAATCCGCTTCGACGCCAAAGAGGGAACAACCTCGGGCGTGTATGTGAAAGTTGACGGCACTATGTTGAAAGAGACTTCCGCAATCAAAATTTGGGCTTGGGACGACACAACCTCATACACGAGCAGCAGTTACGTCAATCGTCCTTATATGACCTTGAAGACAGCCGCCGACGGCACCAAGTACTTCTACGGCGAGGTGCAGACAACAGGTGCGTTCAAGTGCAAATTCTCTTTTGACACTTCCTACGACACAATCGACCTTGACTGCAATGGCAGCACGGCATTCAGCATTGAGTCAACAACGCATATCAGCACGATCGACGTGCCTACGGCATGGGCAGAGCCGACAGTCAACTTCTACGGCGAGTCAAGTAGTTGGGAGGATCAGCCATTCACCTACGATGCCGACAACGACTGCTACTACTATACGATAACCACCACTTCCAACTTGACGAAGCAATTCCTTGTCAAGATTGACGGCACTACTCTCTCCAGCCAGGACTATATAGGCGGCACAATCAAGGCTGACGACACCTACAAGGTGTTGGGTGCAAGCACTTATGGCAACAATATGGCGATTACCAATGCCGAACTTTTTGCCAGCGCAACCATCTATGTCGCTAAACTAAACGGCATCTGGACGATGAAGATCGTGCCTGGCGCATACCAGAAGGTCCAATTGCGCTACGGCGGCACCATAGGGAACTTTACCTATAATGCCGACAATGGTTATTTCACCTACCCGCTAGACAACGCCTCCGCTTTGTCGAGCAATTTCTTTGTTCTTGTTGGCGACGGCGACAGCCAAGTAGGTATGAAAGCCGAGAGTTATGTAAAGGCAGCACTCTCTACCGACGACACTACCTATAAGGATATGAAAGTAAGAGACGCCAGTGAAGCCGACATGTACATCACCAACACGGACAACATTGTCAGCGCAACCGTCTATGTAATGTTTAACGACAGCAAATGGTCGATGAAGATCGTGCCGACAACTATCGCTCTGGCATCCGTAGTGAGTGGCAGTTCATGGAACGATAAGACATTTACACGCGTCTCCAAGACTGAGAATGTATTCGTCTGCCACGTAGATACCGACATTGATGATTTTGCAGAAGGATTCTGCATCAACTACGACGGCAAGATTCTGACGGCTTATAAAACACTGCTGGTAGGCGAGGATACGGAATACGAGACTCTGCATGAAGATACCCAATGTATGCGCATCAGCACCACGGCCGACGGAGTGTACATCTACCTCAAACTCATCAACGGCAAATGGTGCATCAGAGTGCTCGCCGAAGAAGCCACTTCGGGCATCGCTGACGTTGACGCTGCCGGCGTGAAGATTTCCGCTGAGGCAGGCGAAATCGTCGTTGAGGGCGCACAGAAAGTGGCTGTCTACACCGCTGGCGGCGCACTCGTAAGCACCGACGCACGCACGAAGGCTGCACGCGGTCTCTACATCGTCCGCGCCGACAACCAGGTGAAGAAAGTGATTGTGAAATAATCCTCACCAACAACCATAAAAAAAGTCCGCCATTTGGCGGACTTTTTTTGTTGTCTGAAAGTGAATGCCTCGTCGGAGGCTGACACTGCCAGCCGATGATTAATAGTTGTCGGCAGCGAGGGCGAAGTAAGCCTTCGGGTGCGCACACACCGGACATACCTCAGGTGCATCCTTGCCGATGTGGATATGTCCGCAGTTAAGGCATTGCCAGATGCAGTCGCCATCGCGCGAGAACACCACCTTGTCTTCGATGTTCTTCAGCAGTTGGCGGTAACGCTCCTCGTGGCGCTTCTCGATTGCGCCCACGCCCTCAAAGAGTTCGGCGATGTGGTCGAAGCCCTCCTCGCGTGCCTCGCGAGCGAAAGTGGCATACATATCAGTCCACTCGAAGTTCTCGCCGGCAGCAGCATCGGCAAGGTTTGTCATAGTGTCGGGCACTGCGCCGTCGTGGAGCAGTTTGAACCACAGTTTGGCGTGTTCGCGCTCGTTGCCCATAGTCTCCTCAAAGATTGCTGCAATCTGCACATAGCCGTCCTTCTTCGCCTTCGAAGCGTAGTAGGCATACTTGTTAGTTGCTTGCGACTCACCTGCAAAAGCGGTCTGCAGATTGGCCTCGGTCTTTGTTCCTTTAAGTTCTTTCATATCGTTTGGGATTTAAATTTGGAAATACGTCATTTCAACGGCAAATATAAGAATAGACTCTGGGATTTCCGCCATTGGGAAGCCGAAAAATCGCCGTCCTCTCACTGCAAGCGGAAAACCAAATAGAGCAGGGCGAGGAGCACCACCATCACCGCAACGATGGCGGCGTGGCCCGACCGCGCTGCGCTGCGCTCCACGGCGAGCCTCAACTCTTCCGGCGTGGCTATCTCGCCGGAGATGCACCGCTCCGCGATGCGCACCAGAGCCTTGGGCTTCACCTTTGCCTTGCCGAGGGCAAACATAAGGATGAGTCCGTAGTCAACCACGGCGTTGCCCTGCCCCTCCGGCAGTTCGCCAAGGCGAACCGTCCTCTTGTCGGCATCCACCAGCACCGCCGCGGCACAGAGTCTGCGCCCCTCCGGCACGTCGTCGAGCAGCAAAGGCAACTCAAAGCGCAGCAAATCAACCACGCCCATCGTCACGCCTCCGCCCTCACAAAGATTTTTAACCGACATTTCCATACACCAAAGATAACAACAAAAATCCTTACAAACATTATGCTCCCACAGCATAATGTTTCCAGAGCATAATCTTTCTGGTTCAAGCCGAAACGCCAATGCGTGAATTTTTTGGGGGGATGCCTTCTATTTTCTGCCGAAGTCGGCTGGGATTTCACCCCAGAGTTTGGTCTCCCACTTGATGATGGGGTTGGTGTAGGTGTTCTGAGCGAGCCATGCCTCGGCACGCTTCACGAGTTCGAGGAGCACGGCATTGTTGGCGGTGGGCTTCAACTGCGTGCGGCACTTGCGGTCGCGCACCCATTTCTGCGCCGTCATACTGTCACTGTAGATGGGTATGTTGCTGCCTTTCTGCTTCAGCAACGCCAGTCCGTGGACAATGGCAAGAAACTCACCGATGTTGTTTGTGCCGTCCTTGTAAGGTCCTACCTTGAAGATTTCCTGACCAGTCTGGATATACACGCCCCGGTATTCCATTATCCCGGGATTGCCCATACATCCGGCATCCACGGCGATGCTGTTGGTGATTACCTCCGGCGGATATGTTCCGCCCTGAGGCTTCGCCGCCTTGACTGGCTCTTCGGCTTGGGAAACGGCTACGGCATCGGTCGACTCCTCGTTGAGATGCCGCGAGATGTTGCGCATCAGCACCGATGCCGACGCATCGCTCTCGCGGTATGCCATAATGGCTTCCTCACGAGAGTGGTACGACTTGTAGCGGGCGCCAGGGTAGCCCTCTACCCTCGCCCTGCACTCTTCCCAGTCTTCGCAGATGCCGGGCTCTCGCCCGACAAACACAACGTATGTCTTACTTGCCATAGATGCAAAGATACAATTTCTACCGCACTATCACCTTCTGCGACTTGCCGCCGACGGCTACTACATAAAATCCCGGAGCGAGAGCCACCTTAGTGTCGCCCGTGAGCGTCACCGTAGCCACCTGCTGACCCGATGCGCCAACGACCGTGGCACGGATTCCTTCGCCGCCGATGATGCGGATGCAGCCCTTGCCGCCAGCCACCTTCACTGCCGAAGCCTCAACGCCAGTCACTGCGCCCTGCGCGTTGAAGGTGTATTCCACCGTGCTTGACGAGCCCGACTTGTAGACTGCACGGATGCCCACGGTGTGCTCGCCGCGGCTGATGCCCTTGAGAGTATAGCCGGTGTCGGAGGTAGTGCCTTGCAAAGCGTTGTCGAGATATATCTGATAGTTCTGCACATTGCCAACATTGTCGGAAGTGGATTCGCGTGGACCGACATAGAAATCGTCCACCTGCGCGAAGAACGCATCATTGGAGACGTAGTGGAGCGCAACATAGACCGTCTGTCCGGCGTATGCCGACAGGTCGATAGAGTAGGACTGCCAAGCACTGTACGACGGCGTGATGCGGTCGAGCACTGTCATTGCAGTGTAGTCGTTGCTTGCTGCAATGCAGAGTTCAAACGTTTCAGGATAGTTGCTGTATGCCTTCACCGCAAAACTCCATTCGTAGCCGTCGCGGATATCCTGCGCTGGGGAGATGAGCCACTTGTCAGCAGTATACTGCTGCGGCGAGAAGAAGATTACGCTCTTTTCGCCTGTCGGAGGTATCACAGCCAGGTCTGTCGGTGCCATTGCCGGCTGGGTCTGGTAGGGGTTGAACACCATCGGTGCTATTGCCGCCGGGTTGGTGGTGGTGCTTGCGCCGGGGAAGTCTACAATGTTTGACTGCGTCCCGAGGGCTATCGGATAGACCACGCGGCGGTCGTTGTCGATTGATGTCCAGTCACCGAAGGTTGTGGCAAAGTCGTCGTAGTCCTCAAAACTGTCGCTGAAGCCGAGGTCCTGGTTCCAGTGCACCTCAGCGTCGACAAGACTCGGATTTGCCTCGTTGTCGCTCTGGCTCACGGTGATGTTGTATGGGTCGGTGATTGTTTCCACAAGGTTGACGGCCACTTGCGTAGCCTTGTCGACGGTCACCTCCTCGCTCCAACGACCGTAGCGGTCAGCATCGAGCGAAATCACATAGTCACCTGCCGGCACTGATTGCAGGGTCATTACGCTGCCCGTAACTGCCACGCTGTACGACTCCGTAGTGGTTTTGTTGAGCAACTCAAGGGTCTCGCCCACTGGGGTCTCGCCGTCGTTGGCGTTGATGCTGACAACGACTGGATAGTATTCGCCGCTGCCCACCTTAAACGACTCGCTAACGATGTCGCTCTCAGCGTTCTTATACACTGCTTTCACTCCCAGGGAATATGTTCCGGCAGCCAACTGGCTGAAATCGTAGTGGTACGCATCCGTTTCAGCCACCTTCACGCCGTCCTTGTAGACGTAGAAACGCTCGTTGGGGTTGGCTGGGGAGCGGAGAGCGGAGCGGATGGACACGGTTGATGCCTCGTCGTCGGCATAGTAGTCGGCCTGACCGATGAAAAAGTCATCGACCATCAGCATAAATGCGCCGCCGTTGCTCGGGTCGCCGATATAGTGGATGGCAATGCGCACCGTCTCGCCGGCATAGGCGGAGAGGTCGTACTGCATTGCGTGCCATTCGGAATAGTCAACAGACTCATAGTTGCCCGAAGAGATGATGTCGAAGTCGGAGGCATCGGGATTGTCGACGGTGGTGATGCCCACCTCGAAGCGTTCCTTGTACACGTCGGCTGCTTTCGCCATAAAGCGCACGATGTTGTCCGTACCGATGGTCACCGCCGGCGAGATCAGCCAGTCGTCGTTGGCACTGCCGCCGCTGGTGCGTACAAAGCCGGCATACTGCTTGCCGCTGTAGGCACGGAGCACTGGATATTCGCTCCACCACGATGGCTCTACGGTAAGAGGATTGATAATCTGCGCATACTGCAGCGTGGCGCGGTTGGGGTAAGAGCCCTGAAGGGGCGCGGCTGCGGCGTGGTCACCGTCGATGCCTGTCCAGGGGCTGAACTCTATGGCAAACGGCTCATAACTCTCGAAATCGTCGAAAAACACCGGGTCTTCGCGGTTCCACGACAGGCGCACATCGTTGAGCCCGGTCAGAATGTCGTGCGACTCTTTCGTCTTGAAGGCAAACGGATTGCGCACAGCCTCTTTCAGCGTCAGTGTGACGGTCATATCGGAAGTGACGTTGAAGTCCTGCGTCAGTGTGGCATATCCGCTGCGGTTCAGCGTGATGCGGTGGTTGCCGGCATACGCTTTGACAGTGCATTTGCCGTCGGCGTCAAGCACCGTTTCCGAAGAGCCGTAGGTGAGGCTGTAGTCGGTCTGTTCCAGCAGAAAGTACTGTCCGCCGAGGGCTTCGCCGGTTTCGGCAGTTACCTTTACCGTCAGGTTTACGCTGCGCGACAGCGCCGACAGCGAGAGTGTGGCTGAAAGAGCCACCAAGATGAAAAATAGTCTGAGTCTGTCCATATAAGTCTGTAGTTTTTCTTGTTTTCTATTTTCGAAGATAGCCCCTCATAGCACCTGTCGTAACCACCGATGCCAGCAGTCCCACCACTGCCACGATGGCGAAAATCATCGCCACGTCGGCAACGCTTACCGCCACCGGATAGGTGCTCACCACGAGGTTGCTCGTGTCGGCACTCAGGCGGATAAAGCCGAACTGCTGCTGGAGGAAGCACAGAGCCACACCTACTGCCAGTCCTGCCACGGCACCGATGATGGAGATGAGCCATCCCTCGGCGATGAAGATGCGCGACACCATACGGTTGTCTGCGCCGAGGCTATGGAGAGTGGCTATGCTCTGGTTTTTCTCGAGTATGAGGATAGCGAGGGTGCTAATCACGTTGAATGATGCCACCACGAGGATGAGCACGAGCAGGAGGAGCGATATCCATTTCTCCACGTTGATCATCTTCAGTGACTGGCTGTGCTGCATCAGGCGGTTCTCCACCTTGTAGCCGCTACCCAATGCCTTGGCTATGCCTTCCATCACTGCTTCTTCGCTTGCGCCCTTGGCAAGACGCACCTCGACGGCGGTCGCCTCGGTGGTGTAGTCGAGAAGGGTGCGTGCGGCACGCAGGGAGGTGAACACGTAGTTCTGGTCGTATGCGCCCTGACGCACCTCAAACACGCCGCTCACAAACGTGGGCATGCGAACGAAGGCGGTTGCCGGGTTGGCTACATTGACCGCACCCACGCGGCGCGGCGCATAGATGTAGCACACGGGGTCGTAGCCCGGCTGTGCGCCGAGTGTGGAGGCTGCGCCGATGCTCATAACGGAGAAATCGGTCTCGCCTTCGGTGAGTTTGAACGCTCCATCGGCCTTTATCAGCCGGCGGATGTCGGTGAGCCGGTCATAGTCGGCAGTCACGCCTTTGAGGGTTATGGGGATTTGTCGAGTGCCGTAAATTACGAGGGCACTCTCCGTGATGGTCGGCACGGCTATATCCACGCCGCCAACCGTTTTGATTTTGCTGATTACCTGTGCGGCATTGCCTATAACGCCGCGCGCAGCCGACACCTTGATGTCTGGCTCGAGGCTCGACATCTTACTGTCGACCAACTTGTTGAAGCCGTTGAACACCGACATTACGCAAATCATCGCCATTGCCGTCACAGCCACCGCACAGACGGCTATAACGGAGATGATGCTCACTGCGGTGTGCGATTTCTTCGACAGCAGATAGCGCAGGGCGATTTTCAGCGGCAACAGTCTCATTGCTTGTCGTTATTCTTCCTCCTTGTCGTCGTCGCGGTGGAGGGCAGTGTCCTGCTTGAGGATGTTGTCGATGTGCTCAATATAGTCGAGCGAGTCGTCGATAAAGAACGACAGTTCAGGGGTTTTGCGCAATTGGTAGCGCAGTGTCTTCGCCAACTCGTAGCGGATGCTCTTGGCGTTTTGGTTGATGTTTTTGATTATCTCTTGAGCCTTCTCCGAAGGGAAGATGCTCAGATAGCCGCGTGCAACGCTCAAATCTGGCGATACGCGCACGGCACTCACCGACACCAGCACTCCGCCCATGGCGGCCGTCTGGCGGCGGAACAGTTCACTCAATTCTTTTTGCAGCAGGCGTGCAATTTTCGCTTGTCTTGTACTTTCCATATTTTTTGCAATATTCGGCATTTTTCCGCAATTTTCCAAAAAATGCGCCGCCGAAATCGCTTGCGCCGACTCTCAGGGGGCACAAAAAAGCCGCGCCGGGAACAGGACAACCCCGACGCGGCGCATCCAAAGGATGCAATGATATTTTCTTGTGTTAGAGCACTTCCTCAACCGGAGTGTAAGGGAGTCCCCAAGCGTCACTTACGCCCTTGAACACAACCTTGCCTTCCACCACATTGAGCCCTTCCTTGAGGTCGGCGTTCTCCTTGCAGGCTTGCTTCCAGCCCTTGTCGGCAAGTTTGAGCGCATACGGAAGTGTCGCGTTGGTGAGCGCAAACGTCGATGTGCGAGCCACAGCGCCCGGGATGTTTGCCACAGCATAGTGGATAATGCCGTCAACCTCGTAGATTGGGTCTTGGTGGGTTGTTGCGTGCGATGTCTCGAAGCAACCGCCTTGGTCGATAGCCACGTCTACCATCACCGTGCCTTTCTTCATCACCTTCAGCATGTCGCGAGTGACGAGTTTAGGCGCTTTTGCACCTGGGATAAGCACCGAACCGATAACGAGGTCGGCTTCGGCGAGTTCCTGACGGATGTTGTATTCGTTGCTCATCAATGTCTTGACGTTCTTAGGCATAACGTCGGCAAGATATGTGAGTCGCGGCAGAGAGATGTCGCAGATGGTCACATCGGCACCTGTGCCGGCTGCCGTCATGGCTGCTGCCGTACCTACTACGCCGGCGCCAATGACAAACACCTTGGCGGGCTTCACTCCCGGCACGCCGCCGAGAAGCACACCCTTGCCTCCGTGAGGACGCTCAAGGAAGTACATACCTTCCTGTACCGACATACGTCCTGCCACTTCCGACATCGGAACGAGCAGAGGCAACGAGCGGTCGGCCTTGCGCACTGTTTCGTAAGCAAGACAAACTGCGCCACTTTCAATCATAGCCTTTGTCAATGGTTCGCTACTTGCGAAGTGCATATAGGTGAACAGCAACTGTCCCTTTCGCACGAGTTTGTATTCTGGTTCTATTGGTTCCTTTACTTTGATAATCATCTCCGCCTTAGCATAGACGTCCTCAATGGTAGCACTCATCTGGGCGCCCACCGCCTCATAGTCGGCATCGCTGAAGCCGCTGCCTTCGCCGGCTGTTTTCTGTACATACACGGTGTGTCCGTGCTTAACAAGTTCGTGAACACCAGCCGGTGTCATCGACACGCGGTTTTCGTTGTTCTTGATTTCTTTTGGAATTCCAATAATCATAGTAATTATATTTAATAGTTATAGGGTCTTTCTATTTACAGAAACAATGCTGCGGCGTAGGAAAGCCACATAATGCCGAGGAGGATATAGGTCACTTCCTTGCGGTACTGGAAACACTTGTAGGCGAGATAGCCACAAAGCACTATGTAGATGGGGAAGGCTATTGCCAGAAAAGCCGTCTGCCCGCCATGCTCCTGGAGGCCGTACTGTAGCATATACCACGGCCAGGCTATCACGGGAAGGATGCTGACAATCACCACAAGAAGCATCCACAATGGAGTTCTTTGTGCCAGTTTGTCAATATTTTCGCCTCTGTGTTTTTTCATTGTCTTGAAATTTATAGAGTATCTTGGTTTTTTAGGTACTCGCAAAGTTAAAACGTTTCCCATATATCCAACCATTTTTTATCAATTTTTTTTCTTTCCGCCGTAAATTTTTCAATTGCCGCCGGTCAGCACCGGATGGACCTCCGCACCGGTGGGCATAGTGCCAGCCAGTTCGAGGCGGAAGGTGCGCACCCTCGGCGATGCCACGCGCTGGCGCACTGGAGCATTGAGCGTGCCTTTGAGGCGCAGACGGCACAATTTCTCGCCGTGGCAACTGAAGCCGTTCTCGCCGTAGACGGTTGTCTCTACGTCGGCACTGGCGGCATTAACCATCCACTGCACAAGGTGCAGACGGCTGGGAGCGGCAATCTGCGGCGAGCGGAGCACTACCGTCATGGCGCGCGACTCTTCTACATCGGGCGAATACACGCAACTGTCGTCGGCAGGGAGGTTGTGGGCGTGGGTGGCAAACGATGCCGTGCGGTGGGTGTATGTGCCGTCGGCGGCGATGGCTATTGCCTGTCCGTTGCCGTAGACAATCACTTCGTCGTAGGCTGCGCTGTAGACCAGCCCTTTTGCCCACGAGGCATCAATGCCCAGCGACTTTACGCGGCTGCCCTCGTAGCGACACACCTCACCGTGGATGTCGACAAAGGTTACGCCGCTCTCGGTGGCGGCGGCAAGAAAACCACTGGCTACGGTGCGGCGCGAGATGCGCGTAGAGGCAGTGCAGCAGTCAGAGGTGTTGAACGACAGCAACCGCAGTCCGTCGGTGCTGAACAGACACACCGGGCTGCGGCCTACGCTCCACGTTGTGCCGTAGCGTAGCGAGGGCATCACGCAGACCACGCCGGTGTTGTCGGCGCGGTCGCATAGCGTCCATTGCAAGGGGTTGCCACTGGTGCTGACGAGTAGTCTGGTGCGGCTGGCTGCCGACTGCAACAAGGTGGAGGGAATGGAGGTGTCGGTCGATGCAGTGAGGGTAAATCCTCCAACTTTTGAGGCGTAGGCGCAGTCTCCAGTGGGTGATGGCATAAGGTCTACGCTTAGGCTGTAGCGTGTGCCGGCAGCGACAACGATTACGGTCATGCTCCGTGCGCGGCTGTCGGGATAAGTGAGGAGGCTGGATGTCTGCAAACTGTAATTTTCCACGAGTTCTGCCCTCGTCACGGTGGCTTTGCCGGCATCGGTGGCGATGTCCACACTCACATACGCCGATGCCACGCCCGATTTCAATCGCGTGCCGTCGGCCAACGACAGATAGCGTGGCGGCGTTGGAAGGAAAGAGGTGACATTGCCGGCGAAGATGTTCGACCCGATGGCGCAGAATGCTCCGGCGGTAAACCTGCAAGGGGCATTGATCCATTTCGCCGCCTTGCCGCGCACCATCCCAATGGCGTAGACTCCGTTTCCGAGGTCGGCGATGCCGTTGCTGCGGATTTTGCCTTTGACAAGGTTGTCGATGTCGGTGATTGTGGCTACAAGGCGCAGGCTTTCTGACTCGGCGGCACTGCGGATGGCGGCGGTGTCGTTGCCCTCGGCGCGCATCCTCAGGCTATAGGACTTGCTGCCGGTCTGCGTCTGCTCGCAGCGGAAGCGCATAGTGGCAAATTCCTGCGGCTCGTTGGTGGCGTAAATCTCTACCGCCTTGACAAACGGTGACCAGTTGCCGATGCCTGGCGCAACGAGGCGCACGGTGGGCTGCCACATTGTTGCGGTGAGTGTGGTCTGGTCTACGGTGGTCTCGTCGCCAAGGGTTACCGTTGCTGTCGCTTCGGGATTCCATCCGCTACCCACACACGATGCCTCGTTGCTCCACACCAAGGTGTCGTCCCACAGCCGTACCGCCACGCGGAGCACCATGGGCTGCAGACTGTAGCCGCCGACTGCCGCCGCGCGCTGGAGTTCGTCGATGGCTGTTTGGAAATTGCTTTTTGCCGACTTCTTGTCGGATGCAGTAAGCGACCCGCTCCACTGTCGATAGGTGCTCTTGAGCGTAAGTCCGGGGATGTCGGCACTTGCCGTGGCTGCCGAGGTTGTGCCGAAGCAGAACGACGGCACTTCAACCATACCGCCGAGATGGGAATAACCGTTGCCGTTAAACCGTAGGTACTGGAGTCCGCCAGCGGTGGCAAGCACCACGAAACTGCCGGTGGAGGCGAGTGCCGTCACCTCGTCCTGCGCCTCGAAGATTTCCTTCTCCGCCGCCGTAAACGTGCCGTTGCGGCTGTAACCTGTCACGACCACGGTCGTGCCATTGCGCTGCATAAAGAAATAGGTGGTATCGCCGCGCGTGTCGATGCCGAGAAAGCGGTCGGCGGTGGTCTTTGCGCATATCGCTGCCGGCGTGCCCGTGACCGTCATCTTGCCGCCGACGTAGCGTACATTCTGCGCCTCTGCCCTGCCGGTGTTGCGGCCGGAAAGGGGCTGAAAAGAGAAATTGACTGTGTTTTTCATAACTTTTTTGCGACAAAAGTAGGCGCAACGCCCATTGGCACGTCACAAAAAAGAGAAAAACGGCAGACTTACGGCAACTTGTGGATGATGGTCAGACCGTCGCGGATCGGCACAATCACTTTCTCCACACGTTTGTCGGCGGCTACGAAGTCGTTGAATTCGAGTATGCCGGCGGTCTGCGCATCGAGTTTCTTGCCAAAGTCCACCACCTTGCCGTCCCAGAGGGTGTTGTCGGCGATAATGAAGCCATCGGGCGCAACGCTGTCAAACACCAGGTTGTAGTATTCCAGATACTGCCGCTTGTTAGCGTCCATAAACACGAGGTCAAACTCGCCGCCCACCTGCGCCATTACCTCGCGCGCATCGCCGATGTGGAGATGGATGCGGTCGGCTATCGGCGACTGGCTGAAATGCTGGCGGATGAAGTCCTCCAACTCGTCGTCAATCTCGATGGTATGGAGTTCGGCACCGGGTGCCATACCCTCCGACATAGCGAGGGCTGAATAGCCGGTGAACGTGCCGAGTTCGAGGATGCGGCGCGGACGGATCATGCGGACAAACATCTTCAGCAGTTTGCCCTGAAGGTGTCCCGAGCACATACGCGGCCGCAAGTGGTAGAGATGCGTCTCACGGTCAAGGCGGCTCAGGAGGTCGCCCTCCTCGTCGATGTGCTGCAGGATGTAGTCTTCAAGTTGTTCGGTCATTTCTTTTCGTGGATTTCGAGATTGGGGAGGTCGTAGTGGTCATAGTTGTCGAGCACGTCCGCCACACGGTTGATTTCCAAGAATGTAGTACCCTTGCCTTCACCAAATCCGCCACCGAGATAGGCAATGCGGTCGGCTGGCGTGATGAGTCCCAGTTCGATGAGGTGGAGCAGTCCGTTGTAGAGGTAGGCACGCGATGTGGCTTCTTTCTGCTGGTAGAGCGGATAGACTCCGTAACTGAGGGCAAGCAGACGCGGCACATTCGGGCGGTAGCAGATGGCAAGCGTCGGCGAAATGCCGCGGAACGAGGCAATGTAGCGCGCCGTGCGGCCAGTGTAACTGTCGGTGACGATGGCGCGTGCCCCGATGGCATACTGCGCGTCGGCTGCTCCGTGGGCAAGGAACGTTGTCACGTCGGAGGTGTCGCGGCAGAAGAGGGTCTTGCTGATGGCTTCGTTACGGCTGAGCGAACGCTCGGTTTCCTTGATGATGCTGGTCATTGTGGAGATGGCCTCGACAGGATACTTGCCGTAGGCTGTCTCGCCGCTGAGCATCAGTGCATCGGCACGCTGGTAGACGGCGTTGGCGATGTCCGACACCTCGGCGCGCGTAGGGCGCGGGTTGCTAATCATAGTGTGGAGCATCTGGGTGGCAACGATTACTGGCTTGTGGGCGTTGATACACTTGTCGACAAGCAGTCGTTGCAGCACTGGTATGCGCTCTGCTGGCACCTCGATGCCGAGGTCGCCGCGGGCCACCATAATGCCGTAGGAGGCGTCGAGAATCTCGTCGATGTTGTCGATGCCTTCCTGGTTTTCTATCTTGGATATGATTTTAATCTGACTGTCGTGCGCGTCGAGGATGTTCTGGATGTCGAGCACGTCCTGGCGCGAGCGCACGAAGGAGTGGGCGATGAAGTCCACGCCCATCTCGATGGCGTAACCGATGTTCTGGATGTCGCGCTGGGTGAGCGACGGCAGTTTGATGCTCGCCCCGGGAATGTTGACGCTCTTGCGCGAACCGAGTTCGCCGTCGTTCTGCGCTGTGCAGTGGATGGTCTTGCCTTCGATGCTGTCGATGAGGAAGTCGATCTCGCCGTCGTCGATGAGCAGGTGCATACCGGCCTTGATGTCGTTGGCTATGTCGGGATACGACAGGCGGATGTGGCTCTTTTCGCTCAACTCGTCGGGAGCGCCGCTCACGTCTACCTTGTCGCCTGCCGTGAAGGTGATGTTCTCGTCGTCGACATTGGTCGTGGTGCGGATTTCAGGGCCTTTGGTGTCCATAAGGATGGCTATGCGGTCGCTCACCGCGCGCACGTTGTTGACTATCTTCTGAAAGCCTTCGCGCTGCAGGTGGGCGGAGTTCATCCTGACCACATTCAGGCCGTTTTCGTATAACTGTTTGATAAAGTCGACCTCACAGCGTCGGTCGGAAACCGTTGCAACAATCTTAGTAAATTTCGTTTGCGTCATCATTCTTGAGTTTAGAGCTAATAAATAACATCGGTTTCCCACGGTATCGCTCTAAGGCGTGTTTCTTTGCCTATGGCAGCATCCCTTGTCAGCGGCGGAGCAGAGCCTCCACGGCAAGACGGTAACTGTCGAGACCGAAGCCGGCAATCACGCCGATGCATGCGCTGGCAATCATCGACACGTGGCGGTAGTCCTCGCGGCTGTGCACGTTGGAGATATGCACCTCAACAACTGGGGCTTTAACGGCGCGGATGGCATCGGCAATGGCTATCGAGGTGTGGGTGTAGGCACCGGCGTTGAGCACGATGCCGTCAACGTCGAATCCGCACTCGTGAATCTTGTCGATAATCGCGCCTTCGTGGTTACTCTGGAAGTAGTCCAGTTCCACATCGTCGCCGTACGTCTCCACAAGGCTATTGAAATAGCCTGCGAACGATTTGTCGCCGTAGATGCTTTTTTCTCTCACTCCCAACAAGTTAAGGTTGGGACCGTTGATAATCAGGATTTTCATAACCGCTTGATTCTTGTTTTCGATTTCACCGGTAAAAATGATTAACTTTGCATTGCAGAAAAACCTTTTCCGGAATGTCTGCAAAATTAATAAAACTATCCGACTTTACCGAAAAATAATGACAGATTTGCCCGACAGCGCCAAACTTGTGGAACTCTTCAATGCGTATCTCGCCTTGGAGAAGGGTTTGTCTGCCAACACGGTGGAGGCATACGACGATGATGTGCAGAAACTCATAGGCTACATCGACGCCTGTGGGGTGACGCTTGCGGAGGTGACTGAGCCGCTACTCCACGAGTTTCTTGCCGCGCTCCACGACCTCGGCGTGCAGCCGCGCTCACAGGCTCGCATCGTGTCGGGCGTCAGGGCGTTTTTCCAGTTTCTGAAGTCGTCGGGCTACACCGACACCAACCCGGCGTCGCTACTGGAGTTGCCGCGTCTGGGGCGACACCTGCCCGATGTGCTGACGGTGGAGGAGATCGATGCGATGGAGGATGCCATCGACACGTCGACCTACGAGGGCTGCCGCAACCGCGCCATAATCGAGACGATGTACTGCTGCGGGCTGCGCGTGTCGGAACTCGTTGGGCTGAAACTGTCGAAGGTTGCAATCGAGGAGGGGTATGTCACCATCGAGGGCAAGGGCGACAAGCAGCGCATCGTGCCTATCGCCGACTCTGCCGTAGAGGCGATTCTTGACTATCTGCCACGCCGTGGCGACCTCACGCCGAAGCGCGGCAGCGAGGACATTGTGTTTCTCAACCGCCGCGGCGGACAACTCACGCGCACCATGGTGTTCTACATCGTGCGCAACCTCTGCGAAGCCTGCGGCATAAAAAAACACATCAGTCCGCACTCCCTGCGCCATTCCTTTGCCACCCACCTGCTTGAGGGCGGTGCCAACCTGCGCGCCATTCAGGAGATGCTCGGACACGAAAGCATCACCACCACAGAGATTTACGTCCATATCGACCGGTCGTTCCTCCGCCGAGAAGTGGAGAAATGCCACCCTCGTGCCAACCGCTAAAAAATCATATTTCTACATCTTTTGTGTTAAAAGTGGTTAATAATATTGCTATTTCAATGCGCTGAAAAGCAAAGATTTGCTGATATTATTATTAATAAGTAACTTTGTGGTCGGAATGGAGGAGGCGGAAGTCTTCTCCATTGTTGTTAATTACACTTTAATAAAGCGAAACTAATGATTGACAAAAGCGCGCTGACCGAAGTATTGGAGCGGGGTATGGAGGGAACGGACCTCTTTCTCGTTGACGTGAAAATCAGCAAGGACAACAACATCGTAGTGGAAATCGACAGCGACACAAGTGTCGACATCGACGAATGCGTAAGGCTCACCCGATTGGTGGAGGATGCCTTCGACCGCGACAAGGAGGACTATGAGCTGGAAATCGGTTCGGCAGGATTGACATCGCCGCTGCGCGTGGAGCGTCAGTACAAGAAAAACGAGGGCAACGAGGTGGAAGTGCTCACTGCCGCAGGGCAGAAACTCAAGGGCACGCTGAAAGCCGCCGACGCCGAAGGTTTCGTGCTGACAGTGGTGAAGAAAGTGAAACCCGAAGGCGCAAAGCGCCCGGTGGAGCAGGAGGAAGACCTCCGCTTCGGATACAACGAAATAAAATATACAAAATACATAATCCAGTTTTAAGACATTATGGCAAAAAAAGAGGAATCCATAAGCATGGTAGACAGCTTTTCGGAGTTCAAAGAGCTGAAGAATATCGACAAGACCACAATGATCAGCGTGTTGGAGGAGTCATTCCGCAACGTGCTTGCAAAAATGTTCGGTTCCGACGAGAATTTCGTCGTTATCATGAACCCCGACAAGGGCGACTGTGAGATTTACCAGAACCTCGAAGTCGTTTCGGACGATGCCGTAGAGAATCCAAGTATGCAAATCGGCTTGACCCAGGCTCGCGAAATCGACCCCGAATGCGAGATTGGCGAAGAAGTGACCAAGGAAATCGTGTTTGAGAAGTTCGGCCGCCGCGCCATCCTGACATTGCGCCAGACTCTCGCATCGAAGATTCTTGACCTGCAGAAAGACGCCATCTACTCGCGCTTCAAAGCGATGGAGGGTGAAATCGTGGTCGGCGAAGTCTATCAGATATGGAAGCGCGAGGTACTCGTGCTCGACGAGGAGCACAACGAGTTCATCCTCCCGAAGGAAGAACAGATACCGAGCGACCGCTACCGCAAGGGCGAGACAATCCGCGCCGTGATTAAGGAGGTGCAGAACACCAACAACAATCCTAAGGTAATCATCTCACGCACAAGCCCTGAATTCCTCCGCCGTCTCTTCGAAATCGAAGTGCCGGAAATCCACGACGGACTCATCCTCCTCAAGGGCATCGCCCGCATCCCGGGAGAGCGCGCCAAGATTGCCGTTGAGTCGTACGACGACCGCATCGACCCGGTAGGTGCTTGCGTTGGTGTCAAGGGTTCACGCATCCACGGCATCGTGCGCGAGTTGCGCAACGAGAACATCGACGTGATCAACTACACCGCCAACCCGGAACTCTACATCCGCCGTGCCCTCAGCCCAGCCAAAGTGTCATCAATCCGCATCAACGAGGAAGAGAAATACGCTGAAGTAATGCTCCAGCCAGAAGAGGTGTCGCTCGCCATCGGCAAGGGCGGCCTCAACATCAAGTTGGCGACAATGCTTACAGGCTATCAGATTGAGGTTTACCGCTTCACTGAAGACAGCGACGACATCTACCTCGACGAGTTCAGCGACGAAATCGACGCATGGGTAATCGATGCCCTCAAGAACATCGGCTGCACCACAGCCAAATCAGTCCTCAATATGCCGCGCGAGCAACTCATTGACAAGGCCGACCTTGAAGACAGCACCGTCGACCACGTCATTGAAGTGCTGAAAGCAGAATTTGAGGATTAACAACTGGAGATTTTACAAAAAAATATGGCAATAAAAATAAGCAAAGTAGCAAACGATTTGAATGTAGGCATTCCTACGCTGGTGGAATACCTGCAGAAAAACAATCAGGAAGTCGGCGACCCCGGCAACCTGAACCTCCGCATCTCCGATGAGCAGAACGAAATGCTCATGAAGGCGTTCAAGAACGACAAGGACCTGAAGTCGAAGTCGGAGCGCGACGCATCGGAGCGGCAGAAGGACAAAGTAAAGAACAAGGTTCAGCAGGAAGCGAAGAAGCCGGAGCAGATCAAGACGGTCGTTACGCCCGTACAGCAGCCGAAAATCCTCGGCAAAATCGACCTCGACAGCAAAAACCGTCCTGTTGAAGCGAAGAAGCCGGAGCCCGCTCCAGCACTGGAGCCAAAGCCAGTGGTGAAGCCAGAACCCAAACCAGAGGTTAAGGTGGAGGCAAAGCCGGAGGTTAAGGCTGAGCCGAAGCCAGAGCCAGTACCTGCACCTGCTCCACAGCCGAAGCCGGAAGTGAAGGCTGAAGCGAAGCCTGAAGTAAAGGCAGAGCCGAAAGAGGAGACAAAGCCGGCAGAACCGGTGGCAGAGGCTAAGGAGTCAAACGAAATCAAGATTAAGGTGGCAACAATCGCCGCACCGAAGATTCTCGGAAAGATCGACCTCGACGCCATCAACCAGTCTACTCGCCCGAAGAAGAAATCGAAGGAGGAGAAGCGCAAGGAGCGCATTGCCAAGGACAAGCAGGCTAATGCCGGCAACAACGCCAACGGCGAGAAGCGCAAACGCCAGCGCATAGGCAAGGAGAAGGTCGACATTGAGCATCCTGGACAGCAGCAGGGCGGCGCACCTAAACAAGGTGGTGGCGACAACAACAACCGCCGCAACAAGGACAAGAATGCCAACCGCCAAGGCGGCAAGGCAAACAACAAGCGCCACGCCAAGACTGAGGTAAGCGAAGAGGACGTACAGAAGCAGGTGAAGGAAACACTTGCACGCCTCACCAACAAGCCTCAAAAGAAGAGCGCAAAATGGAGAAAAGAGAAGCGTGAAGCCTTTGAAGAGCGCGAGCGCGAAGAGGCTGCACTGGAGGCTAAGGAGAGCAAGACGCTCCGCATCACCGAATTTGTAACAGCCAACGACTTGGCTTTGATGATGGACGTGCCGGTCAACAAGGTTATTGCCACTTGTATGAACATCGGTATGATGGTATCGATTAACCAGCGACTCGATGCCGAAACCATCAACCTCGTGGCTGAGGAGTTCGGCTTCAAGACGGAATACATCAGCGTGGAGGTGTCGGAAGCCATCAACGAGGAGGCCGACAGCGAAGAAGACCTTCTTCCGCGTCCGCCGATTGTTACGGTGATGGGACACGTCGACCACGGTAAGACTTCGTTGCTCGACTACATCCGCAACGCCAACGTGATTGCCGGCGAGGCAGGTGGTATCACCCAGCACATCGGTGCCTACAACGTGAAACTCGACGACGGTCGCCGCATCACATTCCTCGACACCCCAGGTCACGAGGCGTTTACCGCTATGCGTGCCCGTGGTGCGAAAGTTACGGACATTGCCATCATCATCGTGGCAGCCGACGACAGCGTGATGCCGCAGACCATTGAGGCCATCAACCACGCATCGGCAGCAGGTGTACCTATCGTATTTGCAATCAACAAAATAGACAAGCCAAACGCCAACCCTGACAAAATCAAGGAGGAATTGGCAAATATGAACTACCTCGTGGAGGATTGGGGCGGCAAGTACCAGTCGCAGGAGATTTCAGCCAAGAAGGGCATCGGTGTTGCCGAACTGCTCGACAAGGTGCTTCTTGAGGCTGAGATGCTCGAACTCAAGGCCAACCCAAACCGCAACGCCACGGGTTCAATCATCGAGTCGTCGCTCGACAAGGGTCGTGGCTATGTGGCTACGGTGCTCGTGAGCAACGGTACGCTCCACGTGGGCGACATTATGGTTGCCGGAACAAGTTACGGCAAGATTCGCGCGATGTTCAACGAGCGCAACCAGCGCATCAAGGAGGCTGGTCCTGCCGCTCCGGCTCTGGTACTCGGCCTTAACGGCGCGCCTACCGCTGGCGACACATTCAACATTCTCGAGACTGACCGCGAGGCACGCGAAATCGCCACTCGCCGCGAGCAGTTGCAGCGCGAACTCAAGGACCGCACGCACCGCATGCCGGGTCTCGACGACATCGCACGCCGCCGCGCCTTGGGCGAGTTCCACGAACTCAACCTTATCGTCAAGGGCGACGTAGACGGCTCTATCGAGGCGTTGAGCGACTCGCTCATCAAACTCTCCACACCGGAGGTTCAGGTCAACGTTATCCACAAGGCTGTGGGTGCTATCTCGGAGAGCGATGTAACCTTGGCTGCTGCATCGGATGCCGTGATTATCGGCTTCCAGGTGCGTCCGTCGGTGGCTGCACGCCGCCTGGCGGAAAACGAGGGCGTCGACATCCGTCTCTACTCGATCATCTACGATGCCATCGAGGAGGTGAAGGACGCAATGGCAGGTATGCTCTCGCCAGAACTCAAGGAAGAGGTTACCGGTACGGCGGAGGTGCTCCAGACCTACAAAATCTCGAAAGTGGGCACGATTGCCGGCTGTATGGTGCGCGAGGGCAAGGTGAAACGCACTTGCAAGGTGCGCCTCATCCGCGACGGCATCGTGATCTACACCGGAGAACTCGGCTCTCTGAAGCGTTTCAAGGACGACGTCAAGGAGGTGGCATCGGGCTACGACTGCGGTCTTAACATCGCAGGCTACAATGATGTCAAGGAAGGCGACATGATTGAGGCGTTTGAAGAAGTAGAGGTTTCAAAGACTCTGTAGACCACTGGCAATGCGGGTGGTGAGCATCAACATAGGGTCAAATCTCGGTGACCGCGAGGCAAATCTGCGCCGGGCGGTGACGATGATTGCCCAAGGCGTTGGCTGCACTCCCCGCGTGTCAAACATATACGAATCGAAAGCATGGGGTTATCTGTCGGATAACCCCTTTTTCAATATCGCCGTGGAGTTTGAGAGCGACCTCTCTGCCTCTGCCCTGCTCAGCCTGTTCCAGCGCATTGAGAGGGAGGTGGGCAGTGCAGGTCACCGCGACGCCGACGGCGGCTATGTGGACCGCATCCTCGACATCGACATCATCTACCTCGGCAACGAGGTTATCGACACACAAAGCATCTCCGTGCCGCATCCGCGCATGGACCGCCGCGAGTTTGTGCTTGCGCCGCTGTGCGAATTGTCGCCGCAATGGCGGCATCCGCTGAGCGGACTCACCGCTGCGGAAATGCTTGAGAGGCTGCGGAATGCCGACAAATGTGACAGAAAATAGGCTTTTATTATGATTTTTTCAAATTCCGGCATTGCCGGAAAAACATATAAAATGCGTAACTTGCGCATCCCTAAAAACAGAACGAGCAAATGAAGATAGGAACTATTGACCTTGGCGAACGCCCTGTGCTTCTGGCACCGATGGAAGACGTGACAGATCCGTCGTTCCGCCTTATTTGCAAAGAGCAGGGTGCGGATATGGTCTACACGGAATTTGTGTCGGCCGACGCACTCGTGCGCAACATCAACAGCACTACGCGCAAACTCCACACCAACGCTGCCGAGCGACCGGTGGCGATACAGATTTACGGCAAGGAGGTTGAACCGATGGTGGAGGCGGCGAAGATTGCCGAAGCCGCGGGTCCTGACGTAATCGACATCAATTTTGGCTGCCCGGTGAAGAAGGTGGCATCGAAGGGTGCCGGCGCAGGAATGCTGCGCGACGTGCCAAAACTGTTGGAAATCACGCGTCAGGTGGTCAATGCGGTCAGTCTCCCGGTCACGGTTAAAACCCGGCTGGGATGGGACTGCGAAAACAAGATTATCACCACCCTCGCCGAGCAGTTGCAGGACTGCGGCATCAAGGCACTCACCATCCACGGTCGCACACGCAGCCAGATGTACACCGGCAACGCCGACTGGAGTCTCATCGGAGAGGTGAAGCGCAACCCACGCATCACCATCCCTATCATCGGCAACGGCGACATCACCACCCCGCAACAGGTGGTGGAGGCTTTCGACCGCTACGGCGTTGACGGCGTGATGGTTGGCCGCGCGTCGATCGGCGCTCCGTGGATTTTTCGGGAGATGAAGCACGCATTGCTCCACGGCGACGAGCCGCTGGAAATCAGCAATGCGGAGAAGATGGCTCTACTGCGCCGCCAGATTGCCGAGAGCATCGAGAATATCGATGAGTTCCGTGGCATTCTCCACATCCGCCGCCACCTTGCGGCATCGCCTCTGTTCAAGGGCATCCCCAATTTCCGCGACACCCGCATAGCGATGCTTCAGGCGAAGACACGCGCCGACCTTGAAGCGGTGTTGCAACGCATCGAAAATGATTATTTACATCTTTAGACAAACCATAACCTATCTATGAAAAGAATATTGTCAGCAATCATCGCCCTTTGCGCCATCACGGCTGTCAGTGCTGCCGTACGCACAATCAATGTGGGCGAATTCAACGAACTGGTAGTCAACGACGGCATCAACGTGGTCTATTCCAACAACAAGGACTCCATCGGACTCGTGTCGTTCGACATCGAGCGGCAGTACACGTCCTACATTATGGCGGAACGCTCGAAGGGCAAACTGAAAATCGTGCTCGACCCAGCGGCTGCGGCACTGAAGTCCTTGCCTACGGTCTACGTCTACTCGTCGTATCTCTACAAGGCTGAAAACTCTAAGGACAGTACTCTCACCATCCGCAACGTTGCTCCGGGCGCGAAAATCGACATTACGCTCCAGGGCAACGGCAAAATCATTGCACGCAACCTCGACGCAGTGAACATCAGTCTGCGTCTGCTCACGGGCAAAGGCACAGTAATAGCCTCTGGCAAGTGCGACAACCTGTCGGTGAGCAACGTGGGCACTGGCGAAATCCAGGCGGACGAGGTGGCTGCGAAAAACGTGAAGGCATCGCTTATGGGCACCGGCACTATCGGTTGCTCGGCTTCGGAAACGTTGTCAGTGAAAGGTCTCGGATCGGGCAAGGTCTACTACATCGGCAAGCCGGTAATCTCCAAGAGCAAAATTTCCAACGTGAAAATCGTGCAACTGGATGGCGGCAATGAGGAGGAAGCGCCCGTTGTCAACGTGACCGACGACAACGCCGACGATGAGCAGGAAACTGACAGCGCAAACCTGTAAAGGAATAGCATCCCGGGAATGGAAGAAACCGACCTGAAGCGCAAAACGGCACGCACCCTGAAGTGGAATACCATCGACAAGTTCGCCTCGCAGGTGTTCTACGGCATTACGGGCGTGGTGCTCGCCAATCTGCTGTCGAAAGAAGACTTCGGACTGGTGGGCGCGATGCTCGTGTTTCAGGCTTTCGCCTCGCTGTTTGTCGACAGCGGCTTCTCGGCGGCTCTGATACAGAAGAAATCGCCCACGGAGCGCGACTACTGCACGGTGTTCTACTTCAATCTCGCCGTCAGCGTGGCAATCTACATCATACTGTGGTTCTGCGCACCGCTGATTGCCGACGTTTTCGGCGACCAACGGCTCATACCGCTGTCGAGGGTGATGTTTCTGTCGTTTATCGTCAACGCCACGGCTCTCGTGCAGACAAACCGCATGATGAAGCAGATGACTATGGCGCGCGTGGCAGTGGCAAACTCGCTCGGCCTTGTGGTGTCGGGCGCGGCTGGCATCTGGCTCGCCGTCGAGGGCTACGGCGCATGGGCGATTGTGTGGCAAACGATTATCCTCGCCGCCGTAAAGTCGGGCTTCCTGTGGTTCACCACCGGCTGGCTGCCGCGCACCGGCTTCAGTTGGGCATCGATGCGGTCGGTGTTCTCCGTAGGATGCGGAGTGATGGTTTGCTCGTTTCTCAACACGCTCTCGCTCAACGTCTACTCGTTTATCATCGGAGCATACTACAACCTCGCACGACTCGGTTGCTACACGCAGGCCGACAAGTGGAGCAAGATGGGCATACAGTCGTTTGCCCAGATTCTCACGGCATCGTTTCTTCCGGTGCTCAGTGGTTTTCAGGACGACAAGGAGCGGATGTTGCGGTCCATGCGCAAGATGAACCGTTTCACCGCCTACCTGCTGTTTCCGCTGTTCCTGCTGCTGATAATGGCGGCAGAACCGATTTTCCACATCCTCTTCTCCACGAAATGGGACGATGCCATCCTGCTGTTCCAGATTCTCGTGGGACGCGGCATCTTCGTGGTACTCGCCACGCTCTACAACAACTACATCCTCAGCCTCGGACGCTCGCGCGCCCTGGTAGCCTATGAGGCGGTCAAGGACGGACTGATGGTTGCCGCCATCGTGGTTACCATTCCGCTCGGCGTGACAGCGATGATCTGGGGACAGTTCGTAGCCTCGCTGGTGTTCTACGTCTATGCCGTCATCGTGGCAGGGCGCATCGTTGGCTACCCCACACGCCACATCGTCACCGACGTGCTTCCCTATGCCGCCATAGCCGCCGTCATAGCCGTGCCGCAATGGCTGATGCTCCCGTCGGTGGCAAACCCCTGGCTGTGCATCCTCGCACAAACCGCCATCGGCTTCACCCTCTACTACATAGCCAACCGCCTGCTCAACTCCACCATCCAGCGCGAAGTGCTCTCCTACGCCCTCGGTCGTTTCCGCAAGAGCGGTCGCTGAAGCGCGCCCAGTAAGCGGTGTCACCAACACCAGCAGATGAAAATTGGAACAAGTTCCTTTTCATTTCGCTCGGCTTGCACTACTTTCAATAAGACAGGCTGCGCCTCAGATGAGCAAAATCAAGTGAACTTGTTTTGCTCTTCGCTCGGCTTGCACTACTTTCAATAAGATAGGCTGCGCCTCGGATGAGCAAAATCAAGTGAACTTGTTTTGCTCTTCGCTCGGCTTGCACTATCTTTGCAAAAATATTGAAGAATTGGACAAGAATAAGATAAAGAAATCATTAGGGACTGTCTGCAAGATTGTCATCCCACTGGCGATTGGCGTAGGTCTGTTCTACTGGCTCTACACCAATGTCGACGTGCAACAGATGAAGGATGCCCTGCGCTCCGACGTGAACTATATGTGGATTCTCGTGATGCTGGTGATCTCCACCTTCAGCCACGTGTTCCGCGCTATGCGCTGGCGTCTGCAACTGCGCGCCCTGGGCATCAACGCTCCGCTCGCCGAACTCATCGTATCGATTTTCGGCACCTATGCGGTCAACCTTGTGTTTCCGCGACTGGGCGAAGTGTGGCGATGCGGCTACATCGCTCGCCGGCAGAAAGCACCGTTCACCAAGGTGGTAGGCTCGATGGTTGCCGACCGCCTGTCGGACTCGGTGACAGTGCTCACGCTCACGCTCGTGACGATGGGACTGGCGTGGTCGGCATTCTCCAAGTTCTTCGATGCGTTTCCGCAGGTGAAGGACGGCATCTTCAACACCGTGACATCGCCGACCGTATGGGCTGGCATCGTGGCGGCTGTTGTCGTGGTGACTGTCCTGTTCAAACTGGGCAAGCGCTTCACCTTCATCCAGAAAATCGACAACGCCATCGCCGGATTGTGGCAAGGCTTCTACGGTATCACCAAGATGAAGGGCAAAGGTATGTTTCTTGTCTACACGCTGCTCATCTGGGGATGCTATTTCACGCAACTCTATGTGTGCTTCTTCGCCTTTCCGTTCACGCGCGACCTCGGCATCGTGTGCGCCCTGGTGTGCTTCGTGCTGAGCAGCATCTCGATGGGCATACCCACCAACGGCGGACTCGGAGCGTGGCACATCGCCATCATCTTCGGACTGTCGCTCTACGGTGTAGGCAAATTCACCCCGGGCAACCTCGACCCCAATGCCACGGCTTTCGCTATGCTCGTGTGGGGCACGCAGACACTGCTGCTCATCGCCCTGGGCATCTATTCCTACATCTACATCGTGACACACAGAAAGAAAAAAGTTACCGACAAATAAAAACATTGGGAAATTATGGCACTTAACATCAACGACTATTTCGACGAGAACGAGGCTGAAGAGGCTGGACTTGCCACCCCTGTAGAGAAAGAGGGCAACGAAGCGCCGCAACCGCAGCCCGTCGACGAGGAAGAAACCTACCGCAGGGACTTTATCGTCACCAACAGCCAGCGCCGCCGCAAGCGTTTCCGCCGCATCGCCATCATCGCCGCCATTGTCGTTGTCGTTGCCATACTCGCCAACGTGCTGTTCATCTCCAAGAAAGTGGAGAAAGGCTGCATCCGAGGCTATCTGGTGAAGATGGAACTGTGCCCCGGACTGCTCTTCGACTCCTACGAATGCACTATGGTTGCCGACTATCCCGACCGTGTGGTCGAGCCGTCGGAACTGATATTCAAGTTCTCCGTGCGCGACAATGCCCTCGGCAAGCGCATCCACAACGCTATGAAAGGCGACAGCATGCTGCTCGTCGACTATGTGCAATACTCTATGAAGATGCCGTGGCGCGGCAACACCGACGTGCTTGTCGACAGTGCCATCGTGGTGAGCGCCAAGCCAGTGCTCCGCAGCCCCTCGCAAGTAGCAGCCGACAAAGCCTCCGCCCAAAAGACTCAGTAAGAGCCGTTCCCCCTGCAAACAGACATTTTCCCCGCTTTTTATTTCCAAAGCACTTCCATATCCCAATAGTCAGGGATGCCCAGTGCACGCTTGTTGATTGATGGATGGTTAACAAACAGCCACATAATCTGACTGGTGAACTTGTTTTCCGGCTCAATGACATTGAGCAGATACTTGATTATGCACATAACATAATACACTCTATTCGTGCGAACTGGCGTAGTAATGAATGGGCGAGTACATTTTCTTGGCGTTATTGGTTGTATACGAAGATTTCTGTTCCACAATCTGCTGTGATGTCCGCAGATGTTACGAACATAAACCAACGAGTGTATCCAGGACTCAAACACAGTATCACGAAGCCCATAATAACCGGCAATGTCTCGCTTGCAAGTGCCCGTATTGACACATTTGTACAAAAGAGAAAGAGTTCCAAAAGAACTCACCTCCATAGCCATCCAACTTGGCGGCCACTGGTTGCTATAAGTCCTGAAAAATGATACGATCTGGTCGTCATCACTCCGGCTTAGTTCTCTGCTGATGCTATTCAATAAGCCTGTGTGGGCTTGGCTATTTCTGAAATTGGATGGGTTGGTGTACCAGAAATGGTCACTGGCAGATGCCATAATCTCGCTGAACTTTGTCCTTATAGACACCTCAATCTGTTCAATCCTTTTGAAAAGCAATCGTCTGAGGTCTGAATCGAAACTGCAAAGTTCAAAGGCTTGTTCAAAAGTAGCACCGTCCTTATATATGTGATTCACCTTGTCTTCCTGCAATGGATAGAGATAACCTTTCATACGAAACATACTCACGTTCTGTAGAATATGCTTGGCATATTCTTCATTGTCAAAGTTTAGCCCTCTGCTCTTGAGCAAGCCTATCTGATCTTCAAGAGACAGAGCCGAATCTGAATATTTTGTCCTTGCCATGGCTTTAAAAAGAAAAGGCTTACCCTAAGCGCGCTGATCTTGCGGGAAGCGGGGTAAGCATGTTGATGCAAAGATAAATATCAAATATGAATTATGCAAGTTTTTGGCAATCATTCGATTCCCCTTTTTGCAAGTGTCAGCGAAGGGGCGGAGTAATTTTGCCGCCAGACAAAAATCTTGACACTATGGAAAACGCTAATCAACTTTTTACAGCAGAACTGACGCGCCTGTGGTGGCTCACTGGCGTGGTGGTGGCTGAATATGTGCTCGTGCTTGCTGCCGTGGGCGCTGACATGGCGAGCGGCATCCGCAAGGCACGCCGCCGCGGAGAGGCTACCAGAAGCCGCGCACTGCGCCGCACGGTCGACAAACTGGCGCGCTACTACAATGTGCTTGTGGTGCTCACGGTGGTGGATGCTATGCAGATTGCCGGAGCGTGGTTTCTGCGCGCCGTGGAGGGCTACGGAGTGCCTACAGTGCCGGTGTTCACTCTACTCGGATCTATCGGAATGGCCATCATTGAGGTGAAGAGCATCTTTGAGAAGGGCTCTGCCAAGGAGCGCACCGACATCGGCGAACTCCTCGACCTGCTGGAGTCTGCCACCGGCAACAGTCAACTGCAAAAAATCATCGAAAACCTTAAAAATCTGAAGAAATGAAGTATTTCACTATCGAAGAACTCACCGCATCGGCTACTGCCGAGCGGTTCGGCATCAAAAATACCCCCGATGCCCAGCAAGTAAGTAATCTGAAACGCCTCGCTGAGGAGGTGCTCGACAAGGCAAGGGAGCGGCTCGGCGCGCCCATTTACGTCAATAGCGGCTACCGTTGCAGCGAACTCAACTGGCGTGTGGGCGGAGCGCGCAATTCCTACCACATACAGGGGCGTGCCGCCGATCTCGACACGCGCACCGGTCACAACCGCCGACTTTACGACATCCTCACCACCCTGCCCCACACCGAACTGCTGTGGGAGCAGGGCGGACGATGGATTCACGTGGCTCTTTAGCGCACTATGCGCACCGTGCGCAACATCGGGAAATGCGCCATGTCGTTGGGATTCGTGCCCGGCACACCCTCTGGTATCGGTTCGCCAAGGCGGTTGAAGGTATCTATCCAGAACTGCGGCATCGTGCCGTCGACGGCACGGAATCGCATAGGTTTCGCTGGAAAGATGCGCGCACCGGAGGCATCGACAAACGACTCTTCAACGAGTTCCGAACAATAGGTTTTGCCATTGTCCGGCCGATAAGCCCAATCGTAGGGCTGTCCCAACCGGGACTCGGCGCGGGCGATGGCTTCCTTTTTGGGATAGTCCACCGTAAGCCGCTTCACCACCAAGCCGTTGCACGCGCTGCTCTTGAACACCTTCCATTCCGTGCGCACCACGCCCTCGCGCGGTGTTGCCTCGACGACATACGGATGCCGCCGCGTGCCGGCAAACACCGCCACATGGTCAAACTGGAGGGAGTCGGCAGTTGCCGTGGCACTGACAATCGCTTGCGACATATTGCCGCCCGATGCCACCACAAACACCAAATCGCCCTGGCTCGGTGTCCAGGCGCATGCCGTCAGCATTGCCCCAGCCGCTATAGCCACAAGTAGTTTCTTCACCGTCATCTTTCCGTAATTTCTTGCCTGCAAAGTTACAACATCTTTCGCCATCAGTTCTGACACGCCCTCTTTTTTGTCCGATTGCCAATAAAAAAAGCCTGAACAAGTCAGGCTCGTCGGCAGCAAACGCTGCCGTTGTGTCGTTTCACATCCATTCGATATTCGCATACCCCTTTTCTGCCAACGACGTAGGGAAATTTAGACTAAATGATTAAGGTTGAAGTGTAATATATCTTTTATTCGTATTCTAAACCATTGCGGTTGCCAATGCCTTCTATTTGACTGCATCTCGACAACTTTATAGCAAAAGTATATTTTACCAACCACAAAAGCAAAAAAAACCCGTTGATATCATCTCGACATTAACGGATTTTCACCAATTTTATTAATATTTGCACTGTTTCATTTCTTGAGCGACCACTCAAAGCCATCCTTCGTGTCCTTGATGTCGAACCCGATGGCTGCGAGGCGGTCACGGATCAGGTCGGATGTTGCCCAATCCTTCTTTGCCTTCGACTCCTTGCGGATTTCGAGCAGGAGGTCGATGGCCTTTTCAAACGGCTCGAGAGCCTCTGCGTCGTCGCCGGCGACGATTTCGGTGCGCACGCCGAGCACGTCAACGAGGAACGTCTGGAACAGGTTCTTCAACTCGTCGATGTCCTCCTGTGTCAGCGTAGCCTTGCCGTCGTTCACCTGGTTGATTACCTTGCAGGCGTCAAACAGTTCGGCAATGACCATAGGCGTGTTGAGGTCGTCGTTGATGGCGTCGTAGCATTTCTTGCGGAACTGCTTAACATCGGCGGTCGATGCTGCTGACGGCTTCAGGTCCTGCAGACGGCGGTAGCCGTCGACCATACGATCATAGGCTTTTTCCGCCGCTTTCAGAGCATCGTTGGAGAAGTCCACCGTGCCGCGGTAGTGAGCCTGAAGGATGAAGAAGCGGATGGTCATCGCGGAGTAAGCCTGATCGAGCAACTTGTGCGACCCGGTGAAGAACTCTTCAAGGGTGATGAAGTTGCCGAGCGATTTGCCCATCTTCTGGCCGTTGATGGTTATCATGTTGTTGTGCATCCAGTAGCGCACGGTCTCGTGACCGTTGTGTGCCACCGACTGCGCAATCTCGCACTCATGGTGGGGGAACATCAGGTCCATACCGCCGCCGTGGATGTCAAACGTCTCGCCGAGGTATTTCTGCCCCATAGCCGAACACTCGAGGTGCCAGCCCGGGAAGCCGTCGCTCCATGGCGATGGCCAGCGCATAATGTGCTCCGGCGACGCCTTTTTCCACAGGGCGAAGTCGCACGGCGCGTGCTTCTCCGACTGTCCATCGAGTTCGCGTGTGGTGTTGAGCAACTCGTCGATGTTGCGGCCCGAAAGTTTGCCGTAGTGGAAGTCCTTGTTGTACTTTACCACGTCGAAATACACTGAGCCGTTGCTCTCATACGCATAGCCGGCATCGAGAATCAACTTGATGTATTCAATCTGCTCGATGATGTGGCCCGACGCATGAGGCTCGATGCTTGGCGAAAGCACGTTGAGCGCCTCCATTGCCTTATGGTAACGGTTGGTGTAGAACTGCGCGATTTCCATCGGCTCCAGTTGTTCCAACCGTGCCTTTTTCTCAATCTTATCCTCTCCCTCGTCGGCATCGTGCTCAAGGTGACCCACGTCGGTGATGTTGCGCACATAGCGCACCTTGTAGCCCAGATGCTTAAGATAGCGGAACAGCACGTCGAAAGTGATTGCCGGACGTGTGTGGCCGAGATGCGGATCGCCGTAGACCGTAGGTCCGCACACATACATACCCACATTGGGCGCATGCAACGGCTCGAAGCGCTCCTTCTTGCGGGAGAGTGTGTTGTAGATATACAACGGATTCTCCATAGTCTCCAATCAGTTTGTCTTGTTTATGCTTTGCCCACTGGCATGCCACCCTCTGCAGGTTGTCCCTTTGGAGTGATTGTGCCGAAGTTGGCTTCGTATTTGCGGATGTTGTCCTGAAGTGCCATCAAAAGGGTCTTGGCGTTTTCAGGAGTCATAATGATACGGCTCTGCACGCGTGCCTGTGGTGCGTTTGGCACTACGCTTACAAAGTCCATAAAAAACTCGTTGACAGAGTGGGTGATGATGGCGAGGTTTGCATATTTGCCTGATGCCATTTCCGGTGTCAATTCAATTTTTATCTCTCTTTGATCGTTGTTTTCGCTCATAATTATTTCTTTTTAAAAGTTTATGTGCGAAATTAATAAAATCCCTCCAACCAGCCAAATTTTTTTGTTGGCAAAGCCCATTCTGCCACATCCGGCAGGCGCGGCGGAGCAACGGTTGGCGATTTAAACATTTTTATGCGAAGAAATTACCCCCTGTTTTGCAATATAGTTTAACTTTGCTTTGTTAAACCAAAGCAAAAGCCGATATGAAGAAACTGCTTTCAATGCTTGTCGCCGTTCTCGTCTTTCTCCCCCTTATGGCAGGAGACAAGGCAGAGATTACGTTCGTGACCAAAACCCACGACTTTGGCTATGTCAAGGAAAAGGGTGGCGACGTGACTTGCTATTTCGAGTTTAAGAACACTGGTTCGCAGCCGCTGATCATCCGTTCGGCACGCACTTCCTGCGGCTGCACCAAGCCGGGCTATCCGCGCAAACCCATAGCCGTCGGCGAGAGTTCGAAAATCAGTGTCACCTATATGCCCGACGGCCGCAGAGGCTCGTTCGACAAGACGGTAACCGTGGTTTCCAACGCCGGAGTGTCGAACCTGCGGATCAAGGGCAACGTAATACCTTAGACCAATGCGCAGACTCCTGTTGACCATAATCGTAGCCTTCCTCGCCACCGCGGCTTCAGCCACTGTGGTGTGGGACTCTATGGAATGGGATTTCGGCACAATCAAGGAGGTTGACGGTCCGGCGAGCCACACATTCGTGTGCCGCAACCTTGGGCCAGACACCATCGAGATTACGCGCACACGGTCGTCGTGCGGATGCACCACTGCCAACTACACCCACGGCCGCATCCTCCCAGGCGACAGCGCGACAGTGACGCTGGAGTACAATCCGTCCTACCGCCCTGGGGCATTCACGAAGCATGTGGTGATCTACATCGGCGAGGCCCGCAACCAGTTGGAAGTGTCGGGCAAGGTGATCCCAGTGGGCGAAACCGTGGGACGCATCTTTCCGGAGAAACTGGGCGACCTGCGGCTCACATCGAAAACCGCCATCCTCGGCGACATCAAGCAGGGACACCGCCGACTCGCCACCATCAATGCCTACAACGCCAGCCGCGACACTCTTGCCCTGTCTTTCCTCTACAACGACCCTCGGCTTTTTGTCGATTCTAAACCCATAATAGTGCACCCCGAAGAGTTGGCAGCCATAAGTATCTCGGTGGAGTCGCGCCGCAGCGACGAAACCGGGCGTATGGAGTTGCCGATTGAGGTGTACTGCGGCGACAAGAAGGAGGGCACTATCACTGCCGTGGCGCAGATTGTGCCAGCAAACCCGGAAAAGGTGGACTACTCGTCCGCGCCGAAGATGCGCCTCGCCGACGACCGCATCGACTTCTCGCCCATCGGCAACAAGAAGCAGTCGCGCAAATTGCGCGTGGAGAGCGTGGGCAAGGCCGACCTGCACATCACCGGCGTTGGCTCGATGAGCGATGCCGTGGTGGTAAAGAAATGGCCCAAGTCGCTAAAACCGGGCAAGAGCGGCGAAATCGTCGTGGAACTCGACCCGGCGAAACTCGCCGACAAGACTTTGCTCAACAGCAGCATCGTGGTGTTTACCAACGACCCTTTACAGGCCACCGTGCAGGTGCGCACAGTAGGCGCAGACAAGAAATAAGATTTACAAACGCATAAAATACAGTTACGATATGGAATTCCTTGATCACGATGAACATCACAATATGATTGAGCACCCAGAGAACAACGCTGAATACAGCGGTCTCACGGTGAACAGCGGTGTGGCAGAGCCACCGAAAGTCAATCCTTATTTCCAGCCGCGCAAACGCCGCCGCACGATGACCGTCGGCGAATACGTGGAGGGCATCCTCAAGGGCGATGTCACTGTGCTCAGCCGTGCGGTGACACTCGTGGAGAGCCTTGTGCCGGAACATCAGGCTCTGGCGCAGGAGGTGATAGAGAAATGCTTGCCTTATGCTGGCAACTCGCGCCGCATCGGCATCACTGGCGTGCCAGGTGCTGGCAAGAGTACGTCAATCGATGTGTTCGGACTCCATGTGCTCAAGGGCGGCGGCAAACTCGCCGTGCTGGCCATCGACCCGAGCAGCGAGCGCACCAAGGGCAGCATCCTCGGCGACAAGACGCGTATGGAGAAACTGTCCATCCATCCTAAAACGTTCATCCGCCCTAGCCCATCGGCAGGATCGCTCGGCGGCGTGGCGCGCAAGACAAGGGAAACAATCGTGCTCTGCGAGGCTGCCGGCTACAACAATATCTTTGTGGAAACCGTGGGCGTGGGTCAGAGCGAAACTGCCGTACACTCGATGGTGGATTTCTTCCTGCTCATCCAACTCACCGGCACTGGCGACGAGTTGCAGGGCATCAAGCGCGGCATTATGGAGATGGCTGACGGCATCGTGATCAACAAGGCTGACGGCGACAACATCGAGCGCGCCAAACTCGCCAAAGCGCAGTTTGAAAGCGCGTTGCACCTGTTTCCGCCCACACAGTCGGGATGGATGCCCGAGGTGCTTACCTATTCGGGCTACTTCGAACTCGGCATCAAGGAGGTGTGGGAGATGATCGACCGCTACTTCGAGTTTGTCAAAGGCAACGGCTACTTCGAGCGCCGCCGTGTAGAGCAGGAAAAGTACTGGATGTACGAAACCATCGACGAGCATCTGAGAGCCAACTTCTACCGCGACCCCGAGGTCGAGGCTATGCTGAAAATCAAGCAACAGAACGTGCTTGAGAGCCGCCAGAGTTCATTCATCGCCGCCCGCGACGTGCTCGACTTCTACTTCCACAAAATCGGTCTGAAATAAACCTCAGGTGCGCACTGCCAGGGCATCGGCTAATGCTGTCGGCATCTCAGCGAGGGTGAGCGCGCCGTAGGTGCGCCGTATTGATAGCCCCGGGCTTCAGCCCGGGGAAGTTGGTTCTCTGCAACTTGCACCCCGTCGGGGTGCCGCCCACACCATCAGTGCTTTGCCTGTTATGATTTGTCTGTCCAGTCGCCGTTGGCTTTGATGAGGGCGATAAGGTGAGGCAGGGCTTCTTCCTGCGGCACGTTGCGCTCCACGCACTCCTTGCCTTTGTAGAGACTCACTTTGCCCACTGCTGCACCCACATATCCGTAATCGGCATCCGCCATCTCTCCAGGGCCGTTGACGATGCAACCCATAATGCCTATTTTCAAGCCTTTGAGGTGCGAGGTGGCTGCCTTGATGCGATGCACCACCGACTGTAGGTCGTAGAGCGTGCGGCCGCAACTCGGACACGATATATACTCCGTCTTCGTGGTGCGGCGGCGCGATGCCTGAAGGATGCCGAATGCGTATGCCACGGCATCAGCCTTGTGCGGCAGGTTGGGCGCATCGAGCACGATGCCGTCAATGAGTCCGTTGAGCAGCAACGCACCGAAGTCCGCTCCGGCCTTTACCTGCACACTCTCTTCGTCGACATCCGCATAGGTCATCTTCGCCACCACCGGCGCCGTGCAGCCGTAGTCCCACAGGCGGTGGATGAATGCCGACATCTCGCCCACCGGGTTGCGGTGCGTGCTTGTAAGTAAAATCACATCGCCGTCATTCACTGCATCAGCCACTGCAGCGGCATCCTGAGAAGCATCGACCGCCGTCCACGCCGTGTCTGCCAGATGGAAATCCGGCTTGGTTTCGAGCGACACGACCTCTTCCGGCGCAAGCGCAGTGGCAACGACCGGCACATTGCTGCCACCCACGATGCCCACCGCCTTCGACGGACGGCGCACAGGGCAAATCGGGTCGTAGTCCTTGGCGTAGCCGCCATTTATCTCTGCGTGACCCTCGCGGCTCACCACATAGTCAACCAGTTTCCGCGCCACTGGAATCTCCAGTTCCGGGTCCTCACTGAGCGACACACGCACCGTGTCGCCGATGCCGTCGGCAAGCAGAGTGCCGATGCCCACAGCCGACTTGATGCGTCCGTCCTCTCCGTCGCCAGCCTCGGTCACGCCGAGGTGGAGCGGATAGTGCATATCCTCGCGGTCCATCTCCGCCACCAGCCGGCGCACGGTTTCAACCATTATCACCGTGTTGGATGCTTTGATGGAGATTGCCACATCGTTGAAATCCTCCTCGCGGAAGATGCGCAGATACTCCATCGCCGACTCCACCATACCCGACGGCGTGTCGCCGTAGCGGCTCATAATGCGGTCGGACAGCGACCCGTGGTTCACGCCGAGGCGTACGGCGGTGTGGTGCTCGCGGCACACGGCAAGAAACGGCACCACGGCGCGGCGTATCTTCTCCAACTCCGCCCGGTATTCCTCGTCGGTGTATTCCAGTTTGCGGAACGTGCGTGCAGCGTCGACAAAGTTGCCGGGGTTGATGCGCACCTTGTCTGTCACGGCTGCCGCCTCAAACGCCGCCTTGGGGTTGAAATGGATGTCGGCGACAAGCGGCTTGGTGTAGCCGTCGGCATGGAGTGCCGTGCGAATCTCACCGATGTTGCGAGCCTCGCGCACACCCTGTGCCGTGAGACGCACATAGTCTGCGCCGGCATCGAAGATGCGCTTGCACTGCGCCACGCTCCCCTCGGTGTCGAGCGTCGAGGTCGACGTCATTGACTGGATGCGTATGGGATTGTCGCCTCCGAGAGGCACGTTGCCGATTGCCACCGTCGACGACTGCCGGCGGCGATAGTTGAAGTCGTTCATTATGCGGTGTTTAGTTGGTCTTGTATTTATAGGAGATGCGTGACAGGTCCTCGTTGGCCTTCACAATTTTCTGCGCCAGGCTTTCCTTGTAGGCTGCAAAGCGCGCTGCGATGTGGTCGTCGGTGAGCGAAAGCATCTGCACGGCGAGGATGGCGGCATTCAGACCGGCGTTGATACCCACTGTGGCAACAGGGATGCCCGGAGGCATCTGCACGATGGCGAGCAGGGCGTCCATACCCTCGAGGTCAGATTTGATTGGCACACCAATCACCGGCACGGTGGTCTGCGCGGCAATCACGCCCGGCAGGTGGGCTGCCATGCCGGCGGCTGCGATAATCACCTTCAGTCCGCGGCTCTTGGCGTTTTTCGCAAACTCGGTCACCTGTTCTGGGGTGCGGTGAGCCGAGAGGGCGTTGATTTCAAACGGAATTTCAAATTCATCAAGAAGTTTTGCTGCTTTCTCGAGCACGGGCATGTCGGAAGTGCTGCCCATGATGATGCTGACAAGTGGATTCATATATGATTTTGTTTGCTAAATTCACGACAAAGGTAATATTTTTTTAGAAAATTTCATTATTAATTGTTGTATTGATAGCAAAATGCTAAATTTGCAAAATATAACCAAACGAGGGCTTGCAAAAACAATTTTTCACTAAATATATTTTTATGAGAAAGTTTACTAATTTACTAACACTCCTGCTTCTTGCCTTGGTGGCTACCGTGGCAAAAGCGGAAACCGTTGCCCCTTACACCTATGGGTTTGACGACCTGGGCAGCGGTAAACTCACGTCGAAGTTCACCCCACCGGGTTGGGGACACATCGTCGAGAGTTATCAGGCGTACAGTTGGAGTACGCCTGTCTATGTCGAGTACAACGCCAACACTGAGGGCGGATACGGCGACAACGGCGCATGCCTGCAAGTCGGTTCACAGACTCTCCAGGCAAGTTATGGAATCGACGAGAAAGAGGTCAACGACATGCTCGTCACCCCGGAAATCACCGGCGCTACAAGCATCTACGTGAAGCAGACCTACTCCGACGGTACCATCAAGTTCTACACCTGCACCGCCAACGGCAGCACCTACACTGCCGGCGACGAATATGAGGTGACTGTGCCTACTCTCAGCACTGAAGAGTGGACAAAAGTGGAAATCCCGGCTGTGCCTGCCGGCACACGCCTCGGCATCCGCGGCAACAACGTGCGCATCGACGAGTTTACCGTCGAGAGCGCTGAACTCAACCTCACGCGTGGCGCCACAGTGCTCTCCACGCCGACAATGCTCACCGGCGCCGACCTCACGGCTGATGCCGACGGCAACGTTACTATCACCGCTCAGTTGAAGGTGAAAAACTCTGGCGAGAAACTTCTCACCGAGGGCGAAGACGATTTCTATGTGACAATCTTCGACGTCACCTCACAGACTGACTATGAAGCAACAAAGGTATTCGTACCTGCAACCTTGAAGATTTCCGAATCGACTGACTATTTCACCGTTTCGGCAACTGTACCTGTAACCGAAAACCAGCGTCACCTTTACCATGTGAAGGAGCACGTAAGCGGCACCACCACTTACCTCGGCTGGGTTGAGGTTTATCCTAACGCCCCTTCATTCACCGTGGAGGACGACCTCGGACATGACGTGAACAACGGCGATGCCATCGATTTCGACGTAATGCAGACTGCCGTTACAAAAACACTTGTGCTCAAGAACACCAAGGGCGGCGCGCCGCTCACCATCAACAGCGTTTCCGTGCCTGAAGGCTTCACCTACGCCATCACCGCGACGGAGACTGCCACTGAGGCTCAAACACTGCCTTACGCCATCGAGGCGCGCGGCAAGGCTTACCTCAAAGTCACTATGGACGCTTCCACAGTGGGCAAGCGCACCGGCAACATCGTAATCACTCCTGCCGACGGCCAGGGCGAGGTCTACACTCTTCCTGTAAGCGGCGAGATTATCGACCCGTCGAAGGTCTACATCAACTTCAGCGACCAGAAATTCCCTGCCGGCTCGTTCATCCAGCCTTCAAGCGGAAGCGCTAAATGGAAAGTAGAGAACTTCTCTTATGGCACTACCGGCTATGCTGCCTACAACGGCACAATCGACCCGATGACCAAGTTTGTCCTTCCTAAGGTTCACTTGGAAGAAGGCGAGACAATGACTTTCGATGCCAACCGTGTCGGTGCGTCTTCGAAACTCAACGTCTACTACTCTGCCGACCGCAACGACTGGACTTTGGTGAAGGCCATCACTGTTGACGGTCTTGACGAAGACAGCAAGTTCAGCGATGAGACGTACTCTACCGGCTACTACGACAACTACAAGTTCAAAACATTCACGCTCGACATCCCTGCCGGCGATTGGTATGTTGCCTTCGAGGCCGGATACTCTCGCGTGGACAACATCATCGGCGGTACCTACGTCGGTGTGCCTGACGCTGAGGCCGTGCTCTACAATGTTGTAGTGCCTGCCACTGCAACTGTCAACCACGAGTCTTCAATCACGTTCGGCATCACTTCTGTCGGCAAGCAGGACATCGAAGAGGGCGCACTCACTGCGAAAGTCTACCTCGGCGAGACCGTAGTTGGCGAACAGGTTCTTCCTGCACTCGCTAACGGCGAATACGAAACAGTGACTGTCAACTTCACTCCGCGCACTGCTGGCACAATGCCTACCAAGATTGAGATTTCGGGCGCGCTCGACCTGTTTGCTAAATCTACAATCGAAGTGGCTGCAGAATCTGCTGTTGGCGAACTCGTTGTTGGTGAAGCCACAACTACTTCGGGCAGCGTTCCATTGTCTTTGAACTACAAGAAGTCGGAATCGGAAATCATCTACCTTGCCGACGAACTCACTGGCCTTCCTACCGGAACAGCCATCAAGAGCATCGCATTCAAGGGCTACAAGTATAATAATTGGAGCAACACGGAGTTGACCACAAACCTCGAGGTCTACATCGAGAACACTACCGACACTGCGCTGAAGACCGACGGATGGTACACTTCCGACAGCATGACGAAGATCTACGACGGTACATACATCTACGCTGAAACAATCGGCTCGTCGAGCGAACACCAGAACGTGATTGTCCTCAATCTTGCTGAGCCGTTTGTCTACACCGGCGGCAACCTCCGATTGACTCTTCTTTCAACATCCGACACTTTCACTTCTACCAACTTCGACGTTGATGGTTCGAAGTCCGGTCGTGCAGCCTATGCATGCTCTGACAACGACCTTCCAACCAGCCTCAACACCGCAGCATTGCCAGTAACGGTGTTTGGCTTCGACAAGGAGGCTACAACCTTCAGCGGTACGGTAACCGACAAGGACAGCGGCGCTGCCATCGCTGACGCCGATGTGAAACTCGTAAGCGACAACGTTGAATATAGCGGCACTACCGATGCAGAAGGCAAGTATAGTTTCGAAGTATATCAAGACGCTCTCAAATATGCCATCACCATCTCCAAGGAAGGCTATTTCGCTTACCGCGACAGCATCCAGTTTGCTGGTACTTCATTGGTTAAGGACGCTGCCTTGAAGACCGCCGACGGCTTCAACCTGATGAGCACCGTTATCCCTGCAACTGGTGAGGTTAACTCTAAATACACCGTAACTGCCCACCTCGAAAACGGCAATGCCAAGGAGGCTGACTCCTACACTGCTGAACTCTGGGCAAACGACGCTATTGTTGCCACTGCCGAGGCTACAGCCCTCGAGGCAAGCAAGGAGTATGACTTCACATTCTCCTACGTTCCTCACACTGTAGGCACTGCCGAGACATTCGTCAAGTTCACATGCGACAGCGGCTATGTTGCAAGCGAAACTGTCTCTGTCGACATCAAGGAAGAAACTGGCTCTGGTGAAATAATTGTGGGTACAGAAAACACAGACGATTATTCTGGCCCTGTAACTTGCTTCTACAAGTATTCCAAAACTGAGATCATCTATCCAAAGGAAATGATTGATTTGGAAGCAGGAACCAAGATTGAATCAATCAGTTTCTACGGAACTCTCTCTTCTGGCAAGAATGCTCAATTCACAGTCAATGCTTGGATTGGCAACGTTGCCGAGGGCTCTGAACTCCAAGGCGAAAGCACTGAAGGCCTTACTCAAGTTGCCGAAGGTTTGATTATCGATGCATCCAACGGATTCAACAACGAACCTGTTCTGACATTGACATTCCCTGACGGCTTTATCTATGACGGCGGCGACCTCCGCATCTACACTGAAAGTACTGCTGACGCCTATGCGTCTGTCAAATTCGCAGCCGACAACACTTGCAATGCCAAGGGTCAGGTTAAGAGGGACGACAGTTCACTCGACGGCAAAAGTTGGACTACAAAGACCTCAATTCCTGTAGCCCACATCTTTGTTTCTCCTTACAAGACATTGTCGGGTACAGTGAAAAACGAGGCTGACGAGACTGTTGCCAACGCTTTCGTTACTCTCACAAGTGCTGACGATGTGATCTACGAAGCAGAAACTGCAGAAGACGGCACGTTCGCTATACAGGTACTGAAGTATGGTCTTGACTACACTCTCACCGTTGAGAATGCAAACTACGACAAGTACACTCACACTGAAACCGTATCTCTCGCCGACGGCGACATCTCTGACCTCAACATCGTTCTGTCCAAGACATACGAATTCAGCGGTCAAGTTGTCGACGCTGCCACCCAGGCTCCTATCGAAGGCGCTGAGGTGAAGATGGTCAAGGACGGCGACAACGAGGCTACCGTAATCGTCACTACCGACGCTGAAGGCAACTTCTCGGCTCGTTTCAAGACTCTCGGCACTTACACCATCACTGCCACTGCTGCTGGCTACGACGCTTCTTCATTCGAGGGCATCGAGGTTGAAGGCGACCTTGCCGGCAACATTATCGAGTTGACCAAGACTACCTATGTAGTCAAGGTATTCATCGCCGACGCCGACACCAACAACCCTCTTGAGGGTGTTTATGTTGGCCTTGACGATCCTGAATCGGGCAACACCGTGGCTGAGGCTACTACCGACGAGAATGGCTACTGCTTGCTCACTGTCGACAAACTCGGCACTTACAGCATGCTCGCTACCCTCGCTGGCTACGACAACGTAATCCGCGACCAGCAAGTCTTGACTCGCGAAGTCGACGTACGCTTCTTCATGACCAAGACCGTTTACACAATCTCCGGATTTGTTTACGACTCTGCCGACAACACTGCAATCGAAGGTGCCACTATCTACATCGACGATCCTGAATCAGGAAGCACCGTGGCTGAAGCAACTACCGACAAGGATGGTGTATACTCAGTCACTGTCGACAAACTCGGTGCTTACAGCATCCTCGTCAAGGCTGACGGCTACGACGACGTGATTAGCGACATCCTCATTGAGGGAACTCTGGATCTCGACATCCCAATGACCAAGACTGCCTACACTGTTAGCGGTCTCGTTGGCGACGCAAAGACAAGTGCTCCTATCGAAGGCGCTACTGTTACTCTCTACAACGGCGAAATCGAAGCCGCTTCGGCAACAACCGACGCCACTGGCGCATTCTCGCTCGAACTGAAGGCGAAAGGCACCTACAAGTTGGTTGTCAAGGCTACTGGCTATGAGGACTTCGTATTTGACGGACTTGAGGTAGAATACTCTATTGAAGGTCTGGAAGTAACGATGGAACCTGAATCTTCAGTAGGCACTCTCACTGCCGACGGCCTCCGCGTCTACGGCACTACTGGTGCAGTAGTCGTTGAATCGTCGAAGGACGCTATGGTTCGCGTCTACAACACTGCCGGCTCACTCATCCGCAGCGAGCAGGTTGCTACAGGCAAGACCAAGATCGACTCCCTCAACCGCGGCATCTACGTGGTTAACGGAGTGAAAGTGATTGTGAAATAACAGTCATCCTATAACAACCCGGCGGGGGACGGTCATCACGACCGCCCCCCGCTTTTATTTTGCCACAAAAAAACGCCGTTATTCTGCAAATTCTTATTAAATTTGCGAATTGAATGCCAGCCATTGCCTTTCGGCTCTGTCTGTCAGCACTATTACTAACAAAAACCGCCGACCGACGTGCGCCGGCAAACTGATTTTTGTATGAAATACGCATTGATAACGGGTGGTTCCCGCGGCATCGGCCGAGCAGTGGCTCTGCGACTTGCCAGCGACGGATTCTGCGTGGTAATCAACTATCTGAGCAATAAGGATGCCGCCCAGGAAGTGGCAGACGAAATAACAGCCAACGGCGGCGCGGCTGAACTGCTGCCCTTCGACGTGGCTTCGCCCTCAGCCATCGAGGCTGCCCTCGACGGGTGGGAGGCTGCCCATCCCGACGGATTTTTCTCGGTGCTTGTCAACAACGCTGGCATCCGCCGCGACAACGTGATGTTTATGATGCCTGAGGAGGACTGGCACAGCGTGCTCGACACCAACCTCAACGGATTCTTCTACATCACCCGCCGACTGCTCAAACACATGATGCCGCGCAAACGCGGCGGACGCATCATCAATATGGCTTCGCTCTCTGGCATCAAGGGGCTACCGGGACAGGTCAACTACAGTGCCGCAAAGGCTGCCCTTATCGGCGCAACAAAGGCACTGGCACAGGAGGTGGCTCCGCGCAAAATCACGGTCAACGCCGTGGCCCCGGGATTTATCGACACCGACATGACAAAGGAACTGCCGCAGGACGAACTGAAGAAGATGGTTCCTGCCGGCCGCTTCGGCAAGCCCGAAGAGGTGGCTGCGCTCGTGGCTTTCCTTGCCTCCGACGAGGCTGCCTACATCACCGGCGAGGTGATCAGCATCAACGGTGGACTTTACACATAACAGTAACGACTTAAAGAAATGGAAAAGAGAGTTGTGATAACGGGTATGGGCATCTGGTCCTGCCTCGGCACAGATTTGGAAAGCGTCAAAAATTCGCTATACACCGGCACTTCGGGCATCGGCATCCAGGAGGAACGCCTCGGCTACGGCTACCGCTCCGCCCTTACGGGCATCGTGGAAACGCCGGTAATCACCAAGAAGATGCTCGACCGCCACACGCGCGCCGGAATGTCGGAAGAGGCGCAGTATGCCTATATGGCAAGCACCCAGGCGTTCGCACAGGCTGGCATCACCGACGAATATCTGCGACAGAACGAGGTGGGATGCCTCTTCGGCAACGACTCTTCGGCAAAGCCGGTGATTGAGGCATCAAAGATTATGGACGAGAAGCACGACTCGGCAATGCTGGGCTACGGCTTCATCTTCCAGGCGATGAACTCCACCGTGAACATGAATATGAGCACTATCTTCCACCTCCGTGGAGTCAACTTCACCGTGAGCGCGGCGTGCGCCAGCGGAAGCCACTCCATTGGACTGGGATTTATGATGATAAAGCAAGGCCTGCAGGATATGGTGCTCTGCGGCGGCGCTCAGGAAACGAACTACTACTCTATGGCGTCGTTCGACGCCCTCGGCGCATTCTCGGTGCGTATGGACGAGCCTACGAAGGCTAGCCGTCCGTTCGACCGCGACCGCGACGGACTCATCCCCAGCGGCGGCGCGGCTGCCCTCGTGCTTGAGGACTACGACCACGCGGTGGCTCGCGGCGCAACAATCCTCGCCGAAGTGGTGGGCTACGGCTTTTCGAGCAACGGCGGAGGCATCAGCCAACCGTCGGACGACGGCAGCGTGATTGCCATGACGCGCGCGCTCAATGCCGCCGGCGTAAAGCCCGACGAGGTGGACTATGTCAACGCCCACGCCACAAGCACCCAACAGGGCGACATGTATGAGGCTATCGCGCTCAACCGAGTGTTCGGCGGCAAGCACGCCCTCATCTCGTCGACCAAGGGTATGACCGGACACGAATGCTGGATGGCTGGTGCATCGGAGATTGTCTACAGCACACTGATGATGCAGAACAATTTCGTTGCGCCCAACCTCAATTTCGAGAACCCCGACGAGCATTCCGAGAAACTCAACATTGCCGCCCACACCGTGGAGATGGAAATCAACACCGTGCTGAGCAACAGTTTCGGCTTCGGCGGCACCAACTCCGCTCTGGTGATAAAGAAATTCAAATAAAACCAAACATCCATTTTTCAATAACCAAAAAATTACTGACAATGAAAAAGACTTTAGTATTGGCAATCTGCATGATTTTCGCCACAATCTCTGCAATGGCAGGAAGTAAGATTAAAGTGACAGAAGGCAACCAGGATATCCTCAAGGAAGAGGCTACCGCAGTATTTAAAATCGACTACTCCAACGCCAAATGGGCTGACAAGGGCGACTTCAAGGCCTGGAGCGGCAAGGACTACGACTCACGCGTGAAGAAAAACACTGCCGGCTTCATCGAGGCATTCAACAAAAACGCCAAACTCAAACTCCAGGAGAGCGGCGACGCAAAGTACACTATGACCTTCAAGGCTGGTGACCTCGACCGCAAGCAAAAGGCTACAGGCATGTGGGGACAGTTCTGCACCTCTGTCAGCGGCACTATGGAAGTGGTAGACAATGCAACCGGCAACGTCGTGCTCAAATTTGATGTCACCGACGTGCGCGGCAGCGTGGACTTCGACTACACCGACAGCATCACTAAAGGCTATGTGGCTGTCGCAAAGGAGATCAACAAACTGAAATAAGCAACCAAACTTGAATTGAGTCATACAGAACGATATGACGACCTATTAGGAAATGGAATTATTCAAGTCTGAATGCGACAGATACACTCGCGAGCAGTACACTGCTCGCGAGGCTCAGCGTATGGCTGAACTGATTGCATGGGGACCGGTGGCATTCCAGGTGTCGCGCCTGATGGTGAAATTCGGCATCCTCGACCTGCTGCGCGACAGTGCCGATGGTCTGACGCGCGAGCAACTGAAGGAACGCACCGGGCTCTCCGACTATGCCCTGAAGGTGCTCCTCGAAGCATCGCTGGGCATCGGCACTGTCCTTATCGACAAGGACACCGACACCTACACTATCTCCAAGATGGGATGGTTTATGCTCAACGACCCGGCAACGAGAGTCAACATCGACCTCAACCACGACATCAACTACCGCGGCATGTTCCATCTGGAGGAGTCGCTCAAGGAGGGACGCCCAGCCGGACTGAAGACGCTCGGCGACTGGCCTACCATCTACGAGGGACTGTCTCACCTCACGGAGCAGGAGCGAGAGAGTTGGATGAACTTCGACCACTTCTACAGCGACGTGTCGTTTGACGCGGCGCTCGACATCGTTTTTGCCAAGCATCCCAAGCGGCTGATGGACGTGGGCGGCAACACCGGCCTGTTCGCGCTCCGCTGCGTGGGTCACGACAAGGACGTGAACGTGACCATCGTCGACCTGCCCGGGCAACTTGGGCTGATGCGCGACAACGTGGCGGGCAAGGAGGGGGCGGACCGCATCGGCGGCTTCCCAACCAACATCCTCAACCCGGCCAACCAACTGCCAGAGGGCAACTGGGACGCCATCTGGATGAGCCAGTTTCTCGACTGCTTCTCGGAGGACGAGATTCTGAGCATCCTCAAGCGCGCGGCAAAGGCAATGACCGCCGACACCACGCTCTACATTATGGAGTCGTTTTGGAACCGCCAGAAATACGAGCCGGCATCGCTGTGCCTCACCCTCACGAGCGTTTATTTCACCGTGATGGCCAACGGCAACAGCAAGATGTACCACTCCGACGACCTCATCCGTCTGATCGACCTCGCAGGGCTCAGCCTTGCCGCCGTGCACGACAACATCGGTCAGTGCCACACTATCCTCGAAGTTAAACTGAAAAAAGAACAATAATTACCCTATGGAAAGAAACGAAATTGAAGAAAAAGTGCGCGACTTCCTTATCGACGACTTGGAAATTGAAGAAGAAAAGATTGCCCCCGAGGCGAAACTCAAGGACGACCTCGGCATCGACAGCCTCGACTTTGTAGACATCGTGGTGATTGTCGAGAAGAACTTCGGCTTCAAGATCAAGCCTGAAGAAATGCAGGGCGTAACCACCCTCAAGGAATTCTGCGACTATATCGAGAGCAAGGTGGCTTAATTGCCGCCTCTGCCATTGGGGAACAACGGAAAAAGCAAAAGGAATTGACAGAACAAGGAAAAGCATGGGCTGGCACGACCTTCGGGACTGCCTGGATGCATCGGTGGCTGGTGGGGTCTCTACGGGTCATCGACGTGAGGTTGCTCTATGCCTTTTCCGCACTGTTTATCGTGCCAGTGTGCCTTATCACCAACGCCAGCCGACGCACTGCCTACCACTATTTCCGCCGCCGTCACGGCTACGGCCGTCTGCGCGCCGCCTGGAGCACCTACATCAACCACTGCCTGTTTGCGCAGGTGGTGATCGACCGCTTCGCGCTCTTTGCCGGCAAGCGGTTCAGCGTCGGCGTGGAGGGGCTGGAGCATTTCAACGCTCTGTCGGAGGCTGAGCCGGGATTTATGATGCTGAGCGCCCACGTGGGATGCTACGAGGTGGCTGGCTTCACGCTTGCCGCCGAGAAGAAGCAGTTCAACGCCCTCGTGTTCGGCGGAGAGAAAGGCACAGTGATGGAAGGCCGCAAACACGGCTTCGAGCGCAACCACATCAACATCATCCCTGTGGCGAGCGATATGAGCCACCTGTTCAAGGTCAACGAAGTGCTTGCCAACAACGAAATCGTGAGTATGCCAGCCGACCGCGTCATCGGTTCGCCGAAGACCGTCGGGGTGAGCATCCTCGGCGAAGCGGCAAAATTGCCGATGGGCCCATTCTCGGTGGCAACAATGCGCAGCCTCGACGTGGTGGCGGTCAACGTGATGAAGACCTCCGCCAAGGGCTACACCGCCTACGTCACGCCCCTGCCCTACGACAAGGACGCGCCACGCCGCCAACAGATGCAGCAACTGGCTGATGCCTATGCCGCCGAACTGGAGCGGATGCTGCGCAGATACCCCACGCAATGGTACAACTTTTTTGAATTTTGGTCATGACCGACATTATCAGCAATATCGACCCCGAAAACCCTACGGAGGCGTTTCTCCGCAGCATCGACGTGCACGAACTCCTGCCGCAGCAAGAGCCTTTCGTGATGATTGGCTCGCTCACCGGTTTCTCTCGCACGGTGACGGTGACGGAAACCGTGGTCTCGGACTCCAACATCTTCACCGACAACGGCCGCTTCTCGCCGTCGGGACTGATGGAAAACATCGCCCAGACGTGCGCCGCACGCATCGGCTATGTCAACAAGTACATCCTGAAAAAGGGCATCCAGTTGGGATTTATCGGCGCAGTGCGCAACTTTGAGGTTGCGGCGCTGCCAAAGGTGGGCGATTTGCTCACCACCACCGTGGTGGTGCGCGAGGAGGTGTTTGGCATGACTCTCGCCGACGCAACCGTCACCGTCGGGGGCAACACTCTGGTTACCACCGAGATGAAGATTGCCGTAAAGGAAATGGAGGAACAGCGGTGAAAGAACTCAGGGAATCGAAGGAATTTGAGGTGCGCTTCAGCGAAGTGGACTCCATGAATGTGGTGTGGCACGGATCGTACCCTCTCTATTTCGAGGACGCTCGCGAGGCATTCGGCAAGAAGTTCGACCTCGAATATATGGGTTTCTTCGACCACGGATATTTCGCTCCGCTCGTGGAACTCACATTCCACTACAAGCGACCCATCCGCTACGGTATGCGTCCGCGCGTCGACATCGTATACCGTCCGACGGCGGCAGCGAAAATCGTGTTCGACTACGAAATTCACGACACTGCCGATGACTCTCTGCTTGCCACGGGTCACTCCGTGCAGGTGTTTATGGATATGAACTATCAACTGGTCTGGGACAACCCTCCGTTCTATCAGGAATGGAAAGAGCGTTGGCATCAGACCGACGAACTATAGAACAACGACTATGGCATACGTACTGGCAGACAACATAATCTCTCCGCTCGGACAGTCGTCGCAGGAGAATTACAGGGCGGTGAAAGCCGGCCTGACGGGTCTGCGCACCTATGCCCCAGGTAGTCTCGGCATCCCGGAGGCGTTCACTGCCTCGCTGCTCTCCGACGACCAACTCGCCGGCGTGCGCCAGTCGGTCGACTCCTCCCTCACTCGCTTCGAGGCGATAGCAACCGCCTCTGCCCAGCGTGCCGTTGCCGACAGCGGCATCGACCCCTCTGCCGACGGCGTGGTGCTGATTCTGAGCACTACCAAAGGCTCTGTGGAGCAACTGGCGGTGGGCGACTACCACGTGACCGACTCGGCGAAGAAGATTGCCTCGGCTCTAGGCATCAAGGCTGACCCCATAGTGGTGTGCAACGCGTGCATCTCGGGGCTGTCGGCACTGATTCTCGCCTCGCGGCTGATTGATGCCGGCGCATGCACCGCCGCCGTGGTCTGCGGCGCCGACTCGCCAGAACGGTTCATCATCTCGGGCTTCCAGTCGCTCAAGGCTCTGTCGCCCGAACCGTGCCGCCCGTTCGATATGGAACGCTACGGACTTAACCTTGGCGAAGCGGCGGCAACCATTGTGCTTTCGGGCAAAGGCAAAGCCGGCGGATGGCGTCTCGACAACGGATGCGTGCGCAACGATGCGTTCCATATCAGTGCGCCGTCGAAAGCCGGAGAGGGGCTCTACCAGGCTCTGTCCGCCACGCTTGAGGGTGTGAATGCCGACAATCTCGCGTTTGTCAACGCCCACGGCACTGCCACTCTCTTCAACGACCAGATGGAGTCGATGGCAATGAAGCGTGCCGACCTGCTCGATGTGCCACTGAATGCGCTAAAAGGCTACTTCGGACACACGCTCGGTGCTGCCGGAGTACTCGAAACGATTATCTCGATGCACGCTGCCGACGACCATACGGTGCTCGGCACTCGCGGCTTCGAAGAACTCGGAGTGTCGGGCAAGGTCAACGTGTCTGCCTCCAACCTCACTACCGACAAGCATTGCTTCGTGAAGATGCTGTCGGGCTTCGGCGGCTGCAACGCTACTATACTGGCTGACAAGTCGGTAGACGAGACAGCGCACCGCGCTGCCGCCATCGAGCGCACGCACCGTGTGGTGATTACGCCGACCACGGCTACGGTCGACGGCGAAAGCATCACCGCCGGCGAGGGCACGTCGCTGCTCACTGCGCTCTACAAGACCCACATCGCCGACTATCCGAAATACTACAAGATGGACGCGCTCTGCCGCCTCGGCTTCGTGGCTTCCGAACTGCTGCTGAAGGCTGCCGGGGGCATCAATGACGGGATGTGCGGCGTGGTGCTGTTCAACCGCTCGTCGTCGGTGGTGTCCGACAGGAAATACCTCGAGTCGACCGGCGATGCCGACAACTATTTCCCGAGTCCGTCGGTGTTTGTCTACACCCTGCCCAACATCGTGACCGGCGAGATAGCCATCCGCAACGGCTTCCACGGCGAAACGTCGTTTTTCATCCTCCCTGAGAAGAACCCAGCCACGATGGACAGCATCATAGCCACTACATTCGCCGATAGCGGCATCAACACGCTGATTACTGGGTGGATTGACTATGACGACGACCAGAATTTTGAGGCAGACCTGTGGATTGCACGGCGCAAAAACAAGTAAACCAAACAGAACAAAAACAAAAAGACATATATGGAAGAACTTATCAAAGAACTGAAAGAAGAGATTATCGAGGCTCTCAACCTTGAAGAAATGACTGCCGACGACATCAATACCGACGACCCTCTGTTCGGTGACGGACTCGGACTCGACTCTATCGACGCACTCGAACTGATTGTGCTCCTCGAAAAGAAATACGGCATCAAACTCACCAACCCGGCTGCCGCCAAAGGCATCTTCAAGAGTGTGGCTACGATTGCCGAATATGTCGACAAAAACAGAACAAAATAATCGGGACTAATCCCCTTTTTTCAAGCCAATGATGAATATCGCGATAACAGGCGAAGGAATAGTGTCGGCCATCGGACTCGACAAGGCGCAGGTGCTCCAGTCGCTGCGGTCGGGCTCTACGGGCATCGGCACGATGCGCCATCTGCAGTCGCGCCACCGCGAACTGCCCGTGGGCGAGGTAAAACTCTCCGATGCCGAGATGAAGCAACGGCTCGCCATTGCCGACAGCACGATGATGAGCCGCACCGCCCTGATGGGCATGCTCGCCATCGACGAGGCTCTCGCCGATGCGCACCTCAACGGCGAGGCGGCGAAAGGCAAGCGCATAGTGCTCGTTTCGGGCACTACCGTGGGCGGTATGGACATCACCGAGCAGTGCCTCGACAACCCCGACAGCGCCGCCAACCTTGAGTTTATCAAGCACCACGACTGTGGCAGCAGCACCCGGATGATGGCTGACCATTTTGGCATCTTTGCCGACGTGACGACCATCTCCACTGCCTGCTCCTCGGCTGCCAACGCCATAATGCTCGGCGCGCGTCTGCTCGCCGCCGGCGATGCCGACATCGTAGTGGTGGGCGGCACCGAAGCACTGTCGCGCTTCCATCTCAACGGCTTCAACTCGCTGATGATTCTCGACCATGAGCAGTGCCGTCCGTTCGACGCCACGCGCGCCGGACTCAACCTCGGCGAGGGTGCGGCATTCCTCGTGATGGAGCCCGAACAGGCTGCACAAGCGCGCGGAGCAGTGACTCACGCCTATCTCACCGGCTACGGCAACGCTTGCGACGCTTTCCACCAGACTGCATCGTCGGACAACGGCGAAGGGGCGTATCTCGCTATGCGCAAGGCACTGGCGATGGCTGGCATCGATGCCGCCGACGTGCAGTATGTCAACGCCCACGGCACTGGCACGCCCAACAACGACCAGAGCGAGAGCGCGGCGCTGAAGCGCATCTTCGGCGAAAGGATGCCTATGGTGTCGAGCACCAAATCGTTCACCGGTCACACCACAAGTGCTTCGGGAAGCATCGAGGCGGTAATCTGCCTGTTGGCGATGAAGCATCGCTTCGTGCCGGGCAACCTCGGCTGGGCTAACCCGATGCCCGACGGCATCACCCCTACCCTCGGCGCAGACGGCGTTGCGCTCACCAATGTGGTGTGCAACTCGTTTGGCTTCGGCGGCAACGACTCGTCATTGGTGTTCTCCACCGAGCCCCACGCTTTCAGCGATGCGGAGGGCAGCGACAAGCCGGTAAAGGTGCTTGCACGAGTGGAAATCAGCAGCGAGGAGCAACTCGCCGACATCCGCAAATACGTCAAGCCGATGGAGTCGCGCCGCATGGGCAAATTGATGAAGAGTTCGCTGCTCTCATCGCTCGAAGCCCTCTCTGAGGCTGGCATCGACGTGCCCGACGCCATCATCACCGGCACCGCCTACGGATGCCTCGACAACAGCGAGCGGCTTCTCGAACAGATACGCGAAGAAAACGAGGGACTGCTGAAGCCAACCTACTTTATGCAGAGCACCCACAACACCATAAGCAGCAACATTGCCATCAAGACCCAGTGCCACGGCTACAACGTGACCTACACCCAGGGAGCGCAGTCATTGCAGTGGGCGATGCGCGACGCTGAGATGCTGCTGCGGTCGGGGCGTTGCCGCACAGTCCTTGTGGGCTGCCACGACGAATCCACGCCATTGTTCAACTCACTGCTGGAGCAGAGCGGCGCAGAACCGTTGCCGGCAGTGCATTCCATAGCCATCGTACTGACATGTGGAGAGTAGTGGGACTAGCATTGGCGCAGAGCGCATTGCTCGCAGGTGGACAAGTGTTTCTGAAGTTCGCGCTCCAGAAGATGCACCCGTTCGGCTGGACACGTGATTTCTGGCTGTCGCTGCTGCTCAACTGGCAGTTTGCCTGCTGCGGAGTGTTCTTCGGCGCGAGTTCAGTGCTGTGGATGTACATCATCAAGCACTATCCGCTGAGCGTGGCATACCCGATGATAAGCCTCACCTACGTGTTCGGTATGCTCTCGGCAATGTTTTTCTTCCACGAAACGGTGTCGGTCTACAAATGGGCGGGCATCGGACTCATTATCTTAGGATGTTGTTTAATAGCAAAATAGCAATGAAAAAGTTATCAGCATTTCTTCTCGCCCTTATGGTTGCAGCCGTGGCGTTTGCCGCGCAAAACGCCGAAGAGCAGAAAATCATCCGGCAAATCAATGCCGTAGCGTCGTCGATGAAGACGATGCAGTGCGACTTCGTGCAGACGAAGACCATCAAGATGCTCAACGACAAGATGGTGTCGAAAGGGAAGATGTACTATCAGCAGAGCGACAAACTGCGCTGGGAATACACCTCGCCCTACACCTACACCTTTGTGCTCAACGGCTCCAAGGTGCTCATCAGCAAGGGCAAACGCAACGACGTGATTAATGTGGACCAAAGCAAGTTCTTCAAGGAGATTGCTCGCATAATGATGAACAGCGTGGTGGGCAAGTGCCTCACCGACACGAAGGACTTCAAGACAAGCATACAGACCACCACAGCAGAGTACATCGCCACCCTGCTTCCGCAACAGAAGCAGATGAAGCAGATGTTCCAGAAAATCATCCTCCACTTCAACCGACAGAAATCGGTGGTTACCACCGTGGAACTGGTTGAGAAGAACGGCGACCGCACGGTCATCGAACTGAAGAACATAAAGACCAATTCAGCCATCAATGCAAAGGTTTTCAGCATTAATTAGCGCATTGCTGCTGTGCCTGGCGGCGCACGCGACCTCGTTTCCCACCGCCGACGGCGAGAGGGTGCGCTACGATGCCGTCATCGAGATGGGGCGCGGCTACGTCAGTGGCGTGTGCATCCTCGTGGCTGACGGCAACGAGGTGAAAGGCTGCCTTGTCAACGAGTTCGGCATCTCGGCACTCGATTTCGTCTACAGTCCGCAGACGAAGAAGGTGAAACTGGGGCATGTGGTCAAGATGCTCGACAAGTGGTACATCCGCCGCACTCTCCGCTCCGACCTCGCCAAGGTGATGCAGAACCTCTCAGAGGGCGTCATGACCTACCGCAACGAGAAACGCAAGATTGACTATAAATTCACAATACTACAAGATGCAACTGAAGAATAATCTATACACAGTGGTCAGCAACGACGGCGCGGGCAATTTCGTGATTGCCCTCAACCCGGAATGCTTCATCTACAAGGCTCACTTCCCCGGCGAGCCTATCACCCCGGGTGTGTGCATCGTGCAGACGGTTGCCGAACTGCTGTCGGACTTCGTGGGCAAGCCACTGGAAATAAGCGTAGTGAAAAACGTGAAGTTTCTTTCGGTAATCACTCCCGACACCGCTCCGCAACTGCTTGTGCAACTGAAAAAGATTGAGCAGGACGGCGACAGGGTGAAGGCGCAGGCGGTGCTTTCCGCTGGCGACGACGCCAAGGCTAAGATTTCTTTAGTGTGCAACGCATTATGAACGACAACGACAACCAACGGCAACGGCAACGGCTCCGGGCGCGCGGCATCTGTGTGGTGATTCCCACCTACAACAATGCCGGCACTATCCGCGACGTGGTCACCGCCACGCTCCGCCACTGCGACGATGTGATTGTGGTGGCTGACGGATGCACCGACGGCACTACGGCTATCCTCCAGTCCATCGAGGGCATCACGCTCGTGGCCTACGACCGCAACCAAGGCAAGGGCTACGCCCTGAAGCAGGGTTTCCGCAAGGCTCTGGAGATGGGTTTTGCCTACGCCATAACGCTCGATGCCGACGGACAGCACTACCCTCACGACATAGCGAAGTTTCTCCGTGCCAACCAGGAGCATCCAGGCGCAATGATTGTGGGTTGCCGCCGCCTTGAGGGCGTGGAACGCTCAAAGGGCAGCAGTTTTGCCAACAAGTTCTCTAATTTTTGGTTCTATGTGCAGACCGGCAAGGCACTCGCCGACACACAGACCGGCTACCGCCTCTACCCTCTGCGCAAACTCCACTGGCTCTCGCTGCTCACCTCGCGCTATGAGGCTGAACTCGAATTGCTGGTGTTCACCGCTTGGCACGGCGTGAAAATCCATTCCGTCGACATCGACGTCTACTACCCTCCGCGTGAGGAGCGTGTGAGCCATTTCCGTCCGGCAAAGGACTTTGCGCGCATCAGCGTGCTCAACACCGTGCTGTGCCTTCTGGCTTTGGTCTACGGCTTGCCGCTGCGCCTGTGGCGCATACTGATGACGGTGGTACGCTCCGTCTATTCGCTGCTCTTCTTCCTGTTTTTCTCGCTCGTGCTCTTCACTCCTGGCGTATGGCTCTATGTGAAAATCGGGAAGATGACCGAGCGAAAGCGTTTCAACCTGCACCGCCTCATCTGTTTTGCCTCGCGCATCGTGATGGTCTACCACGGCGTGCCGGGCACATGCTTCCGCAAGAAAGTGCCGGAAAACCTTGATTTCAACAAGCCCCGCATAGTGATCTGCAACCACCAGTCGCATTTCGACCTGATGTGCATGCTGGTGTTCAACCCACGGATTGTGTTTCTCACCAACAACTGGGTGTGGAACAACCCCTTCTACGGTATGCTCATCCGCAATGCCGAATATCTGCCGGCTGAGGACGGCATCGAACACATTCTGCCGCAAATACGGTCGCTCATCGCTCGCGGCTACAGCATCGCCGTCTTCCCCGAAGGCACTCGCTCAAAGGACTGCCGCATAGGGCGTTTCCATCAGGGAGCGTTCCATCTTGCGCAGATGTTCGACCTTGAGGTGCTGCCGATGCTGCTCTACGGCCCGGGCAAGATTCTGCCCAAACACGCTCGCCACCTCAACAAAGGCACGTTCTATGTGGAGATAGCCGAGCCTCTCACGCAGGAGCAGTTGTCGGCGATGGGCTCACCGATGCAACAGGCGTCGGCAATACGCCGCCGCTATGTGGAGCGTTATGAAGATATATCTAACGAGATAGAGAAAGATGCATAAGAGAGTTGTGGTAATAGGAAGCGGCCTCGGCGGCCTGTCGACAGGCGTGATGCTTGCCAAAAACGGCTATAGCGTCACCGTGCTGGAGCAGGGCGACCAGATTGGAGGCTGCCTGCAGTGCTTCTCGCGCCGCGGCGCGAAGTTTGAAACGGGTATGCACTTCATCGGCAGTGCCGCCCCCGGACAGACCCTCGACAAACTGATGAAATATATGGAGATTGACCGTTCGGTCAGTCTTTCGCAACTCGACCCTATGGGCTACGATGTGGTGTCGCTCGATGGCAAGACCTACCGCTTTGCCAACGGCAAGGAGGCTTTTGTCAATCAGATGGCGGAGTACTTTCCGCACCAGCGCGACAACATCGTGCGCTACTACGACCTCGTTGAGGAGATTGCCAACGCCTCGTCGCTCCACTCGCTGAAATATGCCGAGACCGACAAGGTGCTCATCCCTGAATATCAGTTGCGGTCGATTGACGGAGTGCTCGACGAAATCATCACCGACCCGCTGTTGGCGAAGGTGCTTGTGGGCAACCTGCCTCTCTATGCGGCGGAAAAAGGCAAGACACCGTTTTCCACCCACGCCTTCATTATGGATTTCTACAACCAGAGCGCATTCCGCATCCGTGGCGGTAGCGACAATGTAGCGACTGCCTTGGCGGCAACCATACGCCGCTACGGCGGCGAGGTCTATGCGCGGAGCAAGGCCACGAAGATTGTGTGCAACGACACTCAGGCAGTGGCTGTGGAGATTAACGGTAAGGACACCATTCCCTGCGACTATGTGATTTCCGACGCGCATCCGGTGCGCACCCTCGAACTCCTCGACACCCACCTCATCCGCCCGGCGTTCCGCAAGCGTGTGTGCGCCATTCCGCAGACAGTGGGAGGCTTCTCGGTCTATCTCCACTTTAAGGATGGCGAAGTGCCGTATATGAACAGCAACTACTACGGCTACCAGGGCGACACTCCGTGGGACTGCGAGCACTATGACGAAGCATCGTGGCCGAAAGGATTCCTGTATATGCACTTCTGTCCCGAAGGGGAACAGAAGTTTGCCACCACCGGCGTGGTATTGTCCTACATGCAGATGGACGACGTGGCGCAGTGGCAAGGCACTAACATTGAGCACCGCGGACAGGACTACAAAGAATTCAAGGAGCGGAAAGCGGAGAAGTTGCTCGACTCGCTCGAGCAGCATTTCCCGGGCATCCGCAGCAAGATAAAGCATTACTACACATCAACGCCGCTCACCTACCTCGACTACCTCGGCACGGAAGGCGGCTCGATGTACGGCAATGCGAAGGACATTGCCCAGAGTTCGGCATACCGTGTGCCGCAGCGCACAAGGGTTCCCAACCTGTTGCTCACCGGGCAAAACATCAACTCCCACGGCATGCTCGGCGTGATGGTGGGCACTATCGTGACCTGCAGCGAACTGCTGACGGCACGCACTATCTACTCACAAATACAGGAGGCAAGCAAATGACAACGGCAGTGATCATAGGCGGCGGTCTCGGCGGTCTCTTCACGGGCGCAATCCTCGCAAAGGAGGGCGTCAAGGTGACAGTGCTTGAGAAAAACGCCACAGCCGGCGGCGGCCTACAGTCGTTCCGCCGCTTCGGAGTGAGTTTCGACACCGGCATGCACGTCATTGCCGGTATGCAGCCGGGTGGCAACATCCGCCGCATCTGCGAATATCTCGGCATCGCCGACAAGGTGCAACTGATGGACGTTGACGACGACTGCATCGACAGTCTCTACTTTGCCGAAGACCAGACCACCTACCGTATCCGCAAAGGCCGCAAGGGGTTTGTCGACTCGCTGGCGGAGCATTTCCCCAACCAAAGGGCTAACCTTGAGGCTTATGTCGATGCCGTGTTCGGCATCACCGACGAGGTGGACCTCTTCAACCTCCGACCGTCGACGACGCTATTCCCGGCGCATTCCGATGACTTTCTGATGGCTGCCGACGCCTTCGTTGCAAAATACATCAGCGACGAACGGCTGCGCAGCGTGGTGGCATATATGAATCCGCTCTACGGCGGCCGCCGCGACGAGACTCCGGCGTTTATCCACGCCATCATCAGCACGCTCTACATCCGTGGGGCAAGCCGTTTTGTGGGCGGTAGCGACCGTTTTGCCGACCTACTGGCTGGGGTGATCGCCAATGCCGGTGGCGAGGTCATAACTAGCGACGGAGTGGAATGGATTGAGGTCAACGACCGCCACATCGACTTTGTGCGCACGCGCAAGGGTCACGAATACAGCGCCGACCACTACATCTCTGCCATCCATCCGTGTTCGCTCTTCCCGATAATGCCGGAAAAAGCGTTCCCAAAGTCCTACAAGACGCGTTTGGAGTCGATACCCAACTCATATTCGGCGTTTTCCGCCTACATCAAACTCAAGCCGGGGACGTTTCCCTACATCAACCACTCGGAGTACTACATGACCCGATACGACGAGATATGGAACTTCGGCGAGCGGCACGACTTCTGGCCGCTGGGCTTCCTCTTTATGACCTCGCCCGACGACAACCAGGGGACTTACGCCAGCAAGGTGCTCGTCACCGCGCCGATGCTCTTTGAGGAGTCTGAGCAATGGGCAGACACCACCGTGGGTCACCGCGGTGCCGCCTATGAGGAGTGGAAAGCGCAGAAAACCGAGCAACTGATGGCAAACATCGAGGAGATGCACCCAGGATTTATGGACTGTGTGGATCGCATCGTCGCATCGTCGCCGCTCACCATCCGCGATTTCTACGGCGTGAAGGCCGGTGCGTTGTCTGGCTTCAGCAAGGACTACAAGAATATGGCTCTGTCGCAAGTGCCCATTGTCACCAAAATCGACAACCTGCTACTCACTGGGCAAAACAACAACCTGCACGGCTTCTGCGGCGTGCCGCTCACGGCGATAACCACGGCAGAGGCCATCCTCGGGCGCAACTATGTGCTTGAACAGATAAACAAGATGACTGACAAAGAATGAAAAAAGCGAAAATAACAACTGCCTTTGTCTTCCTCGCCATGACTCTCACCGCCCTCGCCGAGGGCAAGGTGAACATCTGGCAGAACACCGGCAGCAAAGCCAAAGTGACAATGACCCCCTACCTCGCGCCGGGCAACGGCAACGTGGCTGTGGTGGTGTGTCCCGGCGGCAGTTATTTCTGGCACGATATGGATGCGGAAGGCACGGCTGTGGGCAAATGGCTGCAAAGCAATGGCATCTCGGCTTTCGTGCTGTGCTACCGCACTGCAGGCTGGTGGGCGTTTTTCTCGGGCTGGCGAAGCCTGTTTCCGGGCCGTCAGCACCCCGATGCACTCAACGACCTGCGCCAGGCTATGGCTTTCGTCCGCCAGCATGCCGACGATTATGGCGTGAACCCTGACAGCATCGGTGCTATGGGTTTCTCCGCCGGTGGCCATCTGGTGATGTCGGCTGCCGAGTTGCTGCCGACTGCCGAGCGGCCGGCATTTGTCGCGCCCATCTACCCGGTGGTGACGATGACGGAGAAGTGCACGCACAGGCGTTCGCGGCGCGCCCTGCTCGGCGAGAAGCGTGTGCGCAACCCTCTGATGCGCGACTCGCTGTCGATGGAGCGGCACGTGCCCTACGATTGCCCGCCGGTGTTTCTCGTCAACTGCAAGGACGACCCTGTGGTGAAGTACCACAACGCCGAACTCCTTGACTCGGCGCTCACCGCCCGGGGAGTAAACCACCGCTACATCCAGTATGCCACCGGCGGCCACGGCTTCGGGGCTTCGGACAGCAAAGGCACTGCCGAATGCCGGCAGTGGAAAAATGAATTTCTTAACTGGTTGAGACACCTCAACGACTAAATATTGCAGAAAATGGACACATCAATTTTCGACGACATACGGCCTTACTACGAATCGGAAATCCCTGCCGCTATGCAACGCATTGCCGACAGCCCATATTTCCCGATTCTCGCCGCCTACGTCTATCCCGACGAGCCGCTCGAGACGGTGCGCCGCCGCATTGCCGCCTACCGCACCGTGCGCGACTTCCAAACGGAGACGATGAGCATGGTCAACAAGCGTGTGATTGAAAACACCATCACACGGTTCTCCTGTTCGGGACTCGACAAACTCAGTCCGGACAAGCACTACCTCTACGTGTCAAACCACCGCGACATTATGCTCGACTCCAGCCTCTTGCAGTATTTCTTCGTGAGCAATGGCTTCGACACCACCGAAATAACCTTCGGCGCGAACCTGATGATGAACCAGTTGGTGATTGACATAGGCAAAAGCAACAAGATGTTTAAGGTGGAACGCCCGGGCGGAAGCATCAAGGATTTCTACCGCTGTTCGCGCCACTTGTCGGACTACATCCGCCACGTAATCACCGAAAAAGGGCAGTCGGTGTGGATTGCCCAGCGCAACGGCCGCACCAAGGACGGCAACGATGCTACCGACCAGGGCATCATCAAGATGTTCTGTATGTCGTGTCCCGACGACAAGATTAAGGCCATCGGCCAACTCAACATCGTGCCTGTAGCCATCTCCTACGAGTGGGAACCGTGCGATGTGCTCAAGACCCTCGAACTCTACGAGTCGCAGTTTGCCAAATACACCAAGAAACCAGGCGAGGACCTCAACAGCATCCTCACCGGCATCGTGCAGCCCAAGGGACGCGTGCACATTGAACTCTGCGACCCTATCTCGCACGCCGAACTGTCGAAATTCGAACCGATGACCAACAACGAGTACCACCGTGCAGTGGCTCATCTGCTCGACAGCCGCATCAACAAGGCTTACCGGCTCTATCCGAATAACTACATCGCCTACGATATGCGCTACGGCGTGAAGAAATACCGCGACGCCTACACCGATGAGGAATTTGAGACGTTCCGCAACCACCTCAAGGAGTTGGAACGCTACGACACCTGCGACATCGAGAACCTCGCCGACATCTTCCTCGGCATTTATTCCAACCCTGTAACCAACAAGTGACAATGACCGATCTGATTCTTCGCATATTCGACTTTCTGAGGCGGCACCGCCTCGTGGGACTGCTGTCGTTTCTGGCGGTGACCGCCCTGCTGGTGCTGTCGCTGATGCGCTTGGGCTACAAGGAGGACATTGCCGACTTTATGCCTGTCGATGCCGAGCAGCAGAACGCGCTGAAGGTGTATCAGGACATTTCGGGGGCAAACAAGATTTTCGCGGTGTTCCAGTACCGCGACTCGCTGAAGGCCGACCCTGACGCTATGGTTGCCGCCGTCGACGACTTTGCCGCAGCAGTGGAGAAAGCCGACACGGCACACTCGCTGAGCAGCATCCTCGCCGAGGTTGACATGGAAAAGATGACTGGTGTGGCGGACTTCGTCTACACCAACATCCCCTATTTCCTCACCGAAGCCGACTATGCACGTATGGACAGCCTGCTGGCGCAGCCCAACTTCGTGGCAGAGCAACTAGCGCAGGACAAACAGATGCTGATGTTCCCTGCTGGGAGCATCCTCTCCGACAACATCCAGCGCGACCCGCTGAACTTCTTCACCCCGGTGGTGCAGAAACTCCAACCGGCGGAGTCGGGACTCAAATATGAGATGTACGACGGGCATATCTTCTCGCCCGACATGCAGCGCGCCATCGTTGTGATGGAGTCGCCCTACGGGTCGAGCGAGAGCGAGAATAACGCTCGGTTGGCGGATATGCTCACCGAATGCGGCGACACTGTTATGGCTGCCCACGCCAACATCGACATCCACATCATCGGCGGCCCGATTATCGCCGCCACCAACGCCAGCCAGATAAAGTCGGACAGCATCCTCTCGGTTGCCATCGCCGTAATCCTGATTTTGGCACTGCTGATGTTCTCGTTCCGCAACGTGCGCAACCTGCTGCTCATCGCCTTCTCCATCGGCTGGGGATGGCTCTTTGCTATGGGCGGACTGGCTCTGTTCCACGACAAGGTTTCGGTAATCGTGATAGGCATCTCGTCAGTAATCCTCGGCATCGCCGTCAACTATCCGCTCCATTTCATAGCCCACTTGTCGCATACGCCCGACAAGAAGCGCGCCCTGCGCGAAATCGTTATGCCGCTGCTTGTGGGCAACGTAACCACCGTGGGCGCGTTCCTCGCCCTCGTACCGCTGCAGTCGATTGCCCTGCGCGACCTCGGACTGTTCAGTTCGCTGATTCTTGCCGGCACGATAATCTTCGTGTTGGTCTATCTGCCGCACCTTGCCAAGGCGTCGCACGAAGAGCGGCACACATTCCTCGACCGCATCAGCGACGTTACGCTCGAAAACAAGCCGGTGTTTGTGGCTGTGGTCGTGGTTCTTACACTTGTTTTCGGATATTTCAGTTTCCAAACGCAGTTTGACACCAACCTTGCGCACATCAACTATATGACCGACCAGCAAAAGGCGGATATGGCTTATTTCCAGCGCACTATGCTGCCGAGCGGCGGACTGCAGAAGGTCTACGCCATCTCGTCGGACACCACGATGGACGGCGCACTCGACAAGAGCAGACTGCTGCAGCCAGGCATCGCCAAGATGGTGGCCGACGGACAGGTCCAGCAGGCAAGCGGATGCAGCCGATTTGTAGTGTCGAAAGCGGAGCAGCAACGCCGCCTTGCGCTATGGCGCGACTTCGTGGACCGCAACCGCGACAAAATCCGCACCTTGCTCGACGGAGGTATGCGTGCCGAGGGCTTTGCCGAAGGGTCGTTTGACGACTTCTACTCTCTGCTCGACACCGAATGCCAGCCGCACGACATAGGCTATTTCTCGCCGCTCGTAAAGACTCTCTTCGCCGGCAACATCAGTTCAGATGCCGCCGAGGGCCGCTACAATGTGGTCGACGTGCTTGCCGTGAAGGATGCTGATATGGATGCCGTGGAGAAGCAGTTGTCGGACTACGGTTGCCACAGTTTCGACGTGGCGGCGATGAACAGCGCCATAGCCAACCATCTGTCCAACGACTTCAACTACATCGGCTTTGCCTGCGGTTTCATAGTGTTCTTCTTCCTCTGGCTGTCGTTCGGCAGTCTGGAGTTGGCACTGCTGTCGTTCGTGCCTATGGCAGTAAGTTGGCTGTGGATTCTCGGCATCATGTCGCTCTTCGGTATGCAGTTCAACATCGTGAACATCATCCTCGCCACATTCATCTTCGGTCAGGGCGACGACTACACCATCTTTATGACCGAGGGCGCAATGTATGAATACGCCTACCGCAAGAAGATGCTTGCCTCCTACAAGCATTCCATCATAATCTCGGCTCTGATAATGTTTATCGGCATCGGCACACTCATCGTGGCGCGCCATCCAGCCCTCCACTCGCTGGCGGAGGTAACCATCGCCGGCATGTTCTCGGTGGTGCTGATGGCATACGTGTTCCCACCGCTGATATTCAAGTTCCTCGTGCAGTCGCGCGGCAGTTTCCGCTACCGACCGCTATCGCTGCGGCCGCTCGCCACCATGGCACTCGCCACGGTGGTGTTTCTCGCGCAACTACTCACGGTACAGGCTCTCGGCTTCCTGCTCTTCTCGGTGATGAAGCCCACGCCGCGCCGCCGCGCCTTGTTCCACCGCTATGTGCAGCGACTCTACCGCTTTGACCTCAACCACATCCCCGGCGTGAAATATCGTCTGGAGAATGCCTCCGGCGAGACTTTCTCCAAGCCGGCAATGATTGTGGCAAACCACCAGTCAATGCTCGATGCCGCCGTGTTTATGGCGTTGAGCCCGAAGGTGATACTCGTGAGCAACGGACGCCCGGCAAACTATGCTCTCGTGCGCTCTGTCTACCACTGGCTCGGCTTTGTGTCGCTCACCGGCGACGCCGAGGTCAACCTCAGCCATCTGCGCCGCTGCGTGGAGGAGGGCTACAGCCTTGTGGTGTTCCCGGAGGGCGTGCGCAACGACAAGTCGTCGATACTGCGCTTCCACAAGGGGGCGTTCCACTGGGCTGAGCAACTGGGGCTCGACATTGTGCCGGTGATGCTCCACGGCTTCAACCAGGTGGTGCCGCGCAGCAGCGTGTCGGTCTATCCCGGCGAACTGACAGTGACGGTGGGCAACCGTATGTCGGCAGAAGCCCTCGGCAACACCTATGTAGAGCGCACACAGGCTATGCACCGCTTCTTCGTCAGCCAATATGCCAAGACCGCTGCCGAGCGCGAAACGGCGACATATTTCCACCACCTCGTGCTCGACCGCTACCGCTACAAGGGTACTGACCTCTACAACGACGTGCGCCGAAACCTGCGACGAAACAACGACTTCGCTCAATGGGTTGACAACGTCCCGGAGGCGGATGCCGTAATCGTCAAGGGCGGCGGCTGGGGCGAATTTGCGCTGGTCTACTCCCTCGTCCACCGCAACTGTCTTGTGGTTGCCGTTGAGGATGACGACGACCGCCGCCGCGCACTGACCTACGCCCACGAGGGTCTCGACAGCCGCTTACAAGTGGTGGGTACGGAAGAAGAAGCCCTCGCCGCCGTGGCTTCGTCAACGGCTGTGAGAGCCTACACTCTTGGCGATGCCGCCCCAATCGACGGCATCCCGACCACAAAGATTGAAAACAAATAACATACGAACGAATAAAAACTGCATAACGATGAAAGAAAAGATTAGAGAACTCCTGGAAGATGCTCTTCCGCTGGTCGATTTCGACTCCGATTTCCTGTTCAACGAACTCGATTCGCTGGGTATCACCAACATTCTGATGATTCTTTCCGAAGAATACGGCATCAGCCTTGAATCGAGCGACGTAACGCCGAAGAATTTCAAGTCGCTCGACTCTCTGGTTGCCCTCGTTGAGAGCAAGTTGGCAAAGAAATGACACTCTTGGACCATCTCGCGCGCGTTGCCGCCGTGAACGGCGACAAGGTGGCTGTGGCCTGTGGCGACAGCCGTCTCACCTATGCCCAGTTGCTTGAGCAGGTGCGCACGCAGGCGGAGCAGATGGCGGGCAGCGGCAAGACGGTAGTTTTCCGCGCTTCTCAGAGCGTTAACTTTCTCGTAGGGTATCTCGCCGTCCACAAGACAGGACGCGTAGCAGTGCCACTGGAAAGTGGCTGTCCGAACGCGCTGGTTGCCGACGTGGAGCGGCAGTGTGCCGAAGCCACCGTGCCGGAGGGCATTGCCGACATTCTTTTCACCACAGGCACTACTGGCAAGCCCAAGGGGGTGATGATAAGCCATGCCACAATTGTTGCCGATGCAGAGAATCTCATCGAGGCGCAGGGCTACCATAGCGGCATCACGTTTATCGTCAACGGTCCGCTCAACCACATCGGGAGTCTGTCGAAGGTCTATCCCACCATCCTTGTGGGCGGCACAACGGTGATCGTCAACGGCATGCGCGACCTCGACGCCTTTTTCCAAGCCATCGAGTCAGCCCCCGGTCCGGTAGCCACCTTCCTTGTGCCTTCCGCCATACGCATGCTCCTTGCCTTTGCCGCCGACCGCCTCGCCCAATATGCCCACAAAATCGAGTTTATCGAAACCGGCGCAGCACCGATAGCGGAGGCAGATATGCAACGCCTCTGCCAAGTGTTGCCCACCACACGGCTCTACAACACCTACGCCTCGACCGAAACCGGGATTATCGCCACATTCGACTACAACGCCGGCGAATGCCTTGCCGGCTGTCTGGGTCGGCCGATGCACCACTCACGGCTGACGGTTACCACCGACGGACACATCGCGTGCAGCGGTAAGACCCTGATGAGCGGCTACCTCGGCGACGAGGCTCTCACGCAGACCGTGCTGCGCGACGGAGTGGTCTACACCTCCGACCTCGGTCATATCGACGAAAAAGGGCGGCTGAGACTCACAGGTCGCGACGGCGACGTAATCAACGTGGGCGGATTCAAGGTTGTGCCTACCGAGGTGGAAGCCGCCGCAGCGGCGTTGCCGCAGGTGGCGGACTGCATCTGCATCGAGGCAACCCACCGCGTGCTCGGCACGGTGCTGAAACTGCTTGTGGTCACCGCCTCCGACTGTGATTTCGACAAGCGCGCCCTTGCGCGCGCCCTTGCCCAGAGGCTCGAGCCATACAAAGTGCCTACGCTCTACGAGCAAGTGGAGGAAATAAATCGCACCTTCAACGGCAAAATCGACCGCAAATCATACCGCAACCAGTGAAGGCTGCGTGTCAGAGCGCGCCGTATTGCTCAGTGCATTGGCTGAGCAGACAGCGTGGCAGAGCGCGCCGTAGGTGCGCCGTATCGATAACCCCGGGCTTCAGCCCGGGGCAAAGGAGTGAGGGTAATTGCGCCCTGTAAGCGGCGCCGCCCACACCATTGTTGCGCCTCGGAAATGAAAATTGGAACAAGTTCCTTTTCATTTCCCTCGGCTTGCACTACTTTGGATAAGATAGGCTGCGCCTCGGAAGAGCAAAATCAAGTGAACTTGTTTTGCTCTTCCCTCGGCTTGCACTATCTTTGTAAAAAATTTCTATGGTCAAAGGTAATTTTGAGGGAGTGAAGAATCTCCTGTTTGATTTGGGCGGCGTCATTATGGACATCCGCCGGGAAAATTGCGTGAAAGCCCTTGAGGAACTGAAGGTCAAAGGCGTGGGCGAGTTGCTCGGCGACTATTGCCAGGTCGGCGCATTCCTCGAACTGGAAGAGGGCAAGATGTCGGCGGAGGCGTTCCGCGACTACATCCGCAGCCGCTCCGACTTGCCACTGACCGACGAGGCCATCGACAAGGCTCTGAATGCCTTTCTCGTTGGCATCCCCGTGGCACGTCTGCGCGCACTCGACGCGCTCCGCAAGGACTACCGCATCTATATGCTTTCCAACACCAACCCGATAATGTTCAGCCAGCGCATCCGCACCGAGTTTGAAAAGGACGGCAAGTGCCGCGAGGACTATTTCGACGGCATCTGCACGAGTTTCGAGGAGGGCGTGGCAAAGCCCGACAGGAAGATTTTCGAAGCCGTGGTAAACAAATTCGGGATACGCCCGGAAGAGACCGTATTTTTCGACGACTCGCAGACCAACCTCGACGCGGCGGCAGCCCTCGGTTTCCGCACATGGCTCGTGGCTGAAGGCACGGAATTTACCAACGCATTCAACGACTGATGACAACGGTCAACGACAGCCCCCACATCCCGCAGTTTCCGCCGATGGCGGCAACGGTGGGGATGTTTGACGGTGTGCACCTCGGACACCGTGCTGTCATTGATTTTCTGCAACGCGAAGCCTCGCAACGCGGACTCGCCACGGCGGTAATGACCTTTGCCACCCATCCACAACTGCTTTTCCGCCCCGACAGCGACCTGCGACTGCTCACCGACATCGACAGCAAGACCGCCTTGCTGAGCGACACCGGCATCGACTATGCCGTGGTGTTCGACTTCACGCGCGAGTTTGCCGCAATGACCGCCTATGAGTTCCTGAAGAAAATCCGCTATGACTACAACGTGCGTCTGCTCGTGGTGGGCTTCAACCACCATTTCGGCAAGAAGAGCGACGAGACCTTCGACGACTACCGCCGCTACGGCGAAGAACTCGGCATCGAGGTCGTTGCCGCACCCGAACTTGAGGGCAACGTGCATATGAGTTCGTCGGCAGTGCGCCGGCTGCTCAACGAGGGCAAGGTGGCAGAAGCCGCGCAGATGCTCGGTCGCCGCTACTCTCTCACTGGCACGGTGGTGGCAGGCAAGCGCAACGGCAGACTGATAGGCTTCCCCACAGCCAACATCGACTGCGGCAGCCAGCCGCTGCTCATCCCCAAGGACGGCGTGTATGCCGTGCGTGTGCGCACCGGCGGAAAAGAGTACGGCGGCATGCTCAACATCGGCACGCCGTCGGTAAGCAACGACAACAAGCGCACCATTGAGGTGAACATCTTCGACTTTGCCGCCGACATCTACGGAGCGGCTCTGACAGTGGAGTTTGTGGCGCGTGTGCGCGACTGCCGACCTATGGCCGACCTCAACGACCTGCAACGGCAACTCACCGCCGATAGGCAGACAGTAACCGAATTATTAACACAATCCTTATCATAATGAAAGTCATTAATTTTGCCGACACTCGCTCAATAGTCAACGTGTTTATGCACGAACTACGCGACACAACCGTACAGAAAGACATGATGCGCTTCCGCCGCAACATCGAGCGCATTGGAGAAATCGCTGCCTATGAAATCTCGCAGACCCTCAACTACAAAGCCATCGAAACACCCACGTGCCTCGGCACGGCACAGAGCCATGTCGTGGCAGACCCTGTGGTCATTGCCACCATCCTGCGCGCCGGCCTGCCGCTGCATCAGGGCGTGCAGAACTATTTCGACAGTGCCGAAAACGCCTTCGTGTCGGCATTCCGCAAATACGACAACGAGAGCGAGTTCCACATCCACATCGAGTATATCGCCTCGCCGCGCATCGACGGCAAGGTGCTCATCATCACCGACCCGATGCTTGCCACCGGCGCATCGATGGAACTTGCCTACGAGGCGTTGCGCACCAAGGGCACTCCGAGCAAAATCTACATCGTTTCAATCATTGCCACGCGCCAAGCCATCGACTTCATCAAAGATAAGTTCCCTGCCGACACCACCCTTTTTGTCGGTGCCATTGATGATGTGTTGAACGAGCACAAATACATCATCCCTGGGCTCGGCGATGCAGGAGACCTTGCTTTCGGCGAAAAAGAATAACGCTGTTCTTGCATTTTAGCGCAAAAAGATTTTGCCTTTTCGGAAAAGTGTAGTACTTTTGCTCCACTGAAACAAAAATACCCGGGTGGCGAAATTGGTAGACGCGCTAGTTTCAGGTTCTAGTGGTGTAACAACCTTGTCGGTTCGAGTCCGATCTCGGGTACAACAAGAAACGGAATTTTCTTCAGAAAGTTCCGTTTCTTGTTTTTTGCCGCTCAATCGGCACCTCGTATGGCAAGCCTTTCTTTCGGCGTTATGGATGGAACAAATCTGCAAGATTCACCATCCCTTGTATGCTTGAAGAATACTTACCCGGCTTGATTCCTCCTGAAGAAATCATGGTCAATCGTAAGGTCTTCTTGCTTCCTGTCACATCTCTGAAAAGATTGCGCCTTTCGCGAAGCCATTCCACATAATCTTTTTTCAATTCATACTGTCCGACACTGTACTTGATTTCGCAAAGGTCGATTGATTTGTCATTCCTGTCAATCACCAAATCTATTTGGGCACCCTGTTCTTCGTTCTTGTATTGCCAAGAGCAAACATCGCTGGCTATGCCACTAATGCCCAACGCTTGTTTAATCTGATTGATATGCAGAATGCAAACTTGTTCAAAGGCATATCCAGCCCATGAATTGCGCTTACCGTCAGAAAGATTGCTCCACGCATGACCATCCATACTCCGATTGTTTTTCACGAATCTATGATAGAACAGCGTGTACATATCCGACAATACAAAAAAGTGGCGATAAGAGTGCTAAATCTCGACTTTTTTATAAGATTTAGACCTCTTATCGCCATATTTTAACATTTACAGCATCTGATATGTATTTAAGACATCTGCACTTTTGTCGCTATTTCGCAAGTGCGACTTTGAAGGTCTGCGAGCCGACACGCACGGCGTAGATGCCTCTCGGCAAGGCGATTGACTGGCTGTCTGCACCCGAACGATCGGCATGCACAAGGCGTCCGTCGAGAGCGTAGACCGATACGCACTGATGCAGAGGATTGCTTACGAGGATGCCGCCACCAGCAACTCTTACCGCTGCGCCGCTGGCAAGCACGTCAGCCACTGCGCCGTCGCCCTTCACCTCCACAAGGTCGCTATAGTCGGAGTCGCTCACCAGTTGTCCGTTGGAGAGAGTCTTCATCGCCGCCACCTGATACCAATACACATCGCCCGCCACCTTGTCGGGCGTGTCGATGCGGCAGTTCGTCACATTTCCGGTCTCGCGGTAGTCGTAGACAAGCATAGTCTCGTCGCCTTCAGCCAGTTGCTGGGAGATGGTAAGGCTGTCGAAATAAGCATTGTCCGTGCCATCGGTCATATCAATCTCGATGTAGCAACCCTGCACGCCGCCGTCAATCGCCAGCGTGTAGTCTGCCCATTCCGTGGTGAGTTGAGCCTTAGCCACCGTGCCGAGCGCGTAACTCTGCCCAGCCATCAGATACTCCGTGGCATAGACAGCCACCGTGGCAGTCCCGGTGGTGCGTGCGCGGAACGTCACCGTAGCCTTGCCGCCGGCGTTCTTAAGGTCGTACATCGGCGACATCAGCATACCCTTGGTGGTGGCAGCCTTGTCGTTGTAGAGCCCGAGTATGCCATTGCACGAATACGCGCCGTAGACATACCAGTTGGTGCGGCTCATATAGCCGTCGAGCCAGCCGTAGCCAAGGTCGAAAGGACTGTCGACAGAGCCGTACTTGAAGCCGCTGAAGTCCTCTTTGCAGAAGAAGTAATGCTCGTCGGCGAGAGCCTTGTGGCGGATGTAGGTGTAGACCATATAGCCGTTGGCCTCCGACACATCCTCCCAGTTGGCAGTGAAGCTAGCATCGCACACATCGGTGGCAGGATTGACCACAGGCGCAGCCAGCGTGTGGCTCGCCTTCAGCGAGCGGTCACGGGCATCGATAGCCGCCACGGCAGGCAACGCCACCGCAGCGACAAGCAAGAGAGTAAAGATCTTTTTCATAAGCAATTATTTTATATTTACGATTTTAGCAAAATTTTCTTTTCCACACAAGCACACGCTACGGACAAAGACAATCTCTATTTTTGTCCACGTTTCCACTCTATGCCTTTTTCCGTCAACCTGCATTGCTGGCGAGGATGATTAGGAGTTGCATCCCATCCTTCAACTCACCTGTAGTCTTCTTCAACTCCAGATGTACGTTCTCGCCATTGGCTATACGCCTTTCAAGTTCATCAATGTTCATCAGCGCAATGTTGTCCCAACCAATTTTTGAAATAAAGGAACGTCACAAAACTTCCTATGGCAAATATAACTCTTTTTGCACTGATTTTGTGAATATTTCAAGGAAAAAGAGCCGCAAAAAGGAAGAGCGCGTCCGGGTGGGCGCGCTCTTCTGAATTTATGTCGGTTCAAGGTTATTTCACAACCGCTTTGACTGAATTGCCGGCTGAGCGGACGATTACAAATCCGTGGCAGTTAACCACATTTTCGCCCTGGCGGGCAACGAACGACGCTACCGTGCGGCCGCTGGCGTCATAGACCGTTACCGGTGCTGCCTCGGATGCTACCACAACAAGTTTGCCGTCGCGCGCAAACGCCTTCAAACCGTCTGCCTCGAGGCTGCCTACGCTCGAGTCTCCGACTACGACCTCGTTGGAAGTCTCAGACGACACAACCGCATCCATACCGATTTTGGTGATGGTGTTGACCGAAGCCGTTACCGTGTAACTGTATTCAGTGTTGGCATCCGGAGCATAGTCGAAGTCGGCAGAAAGTCCGTCGGTAGCCACCTGCTTGACGGCAGTGCGCACCTTCGCGCCAGCCTCGAGTTTCTGGGTAATGACCACATCGTCGAAGTGAGCCTCATAGTCGCCGCTATAAGAGAAGCGGATGAATGCGCCGTTGAAGCCCTCGGTGAACATCACGCCGTAGTTCTTGAACGCAGCCTCGTCGATTTCCACCTCCTGTGAGTCGACAACCGTTGTTTCACCGTTCTCCTGCTTGAGCAGTTCGACGGTGATTTTGTCGCCGGTTTTGTACTTGCCGTCGCTGCCTACAGCCGCCGTGAAGTCGACAAAAGCAACACCCTCGTTGGCACTGAGGTCGACCGCCGGAGTGACGAAGTATGCCGCCGAGAACATTGGCCACAACACTAGTCTGCCGCCGCCGAAGGCGAAGTATTTCGCATACCAGCCGGCATCCTTGGTGTAGTCATCAAGATATGCAGGATCCTCGTCGGGAAGGTCAATCAAATCCCAGTCACCCTTGGTGATGCCGCTGAAATCCTCGTTGAGCACCTCGATGTCCGACTTCTCCTGCACGGTGACAGTCTTGTAGAGCGTAGCCGTATAGGTGTCGGCATCCGGCACAGCCTGCCAGTTGGCAGTGAAACTGTTGTCGGTCACGTTGGTGGCTGGGAGCGCGACTGGAGTGTCGAGCGACTCGATGAGTTTTATCACCTCAGCCTCACCCGACTGCGACCCGTAGCCCGAAGCCGAGCGCGCAACCACGTAGAAATAGTATTTCAGAGAGTTGTCGGTAACGGTAACCACCAGACGGTTGCCCGAAGTGTCGCCCTCAGGAAGTGGGTCAGCCTCGTAGGTAACCTTGTTGATGAGGTTGCCTTCATCGTCCTTGTTGTAGACCACGATTTCATATTTGACAGCATTGTCAACGCTAAGCCAACGTGCGGTGAAGGTGTTGCCGTCGTAGTCGACAGGGCGCAGAGCCGTAGGCGGCATCAGGTAGTCGCTGCTCTGCTCCACCTTCAGATAGTCGATGAAGAAAGGCGTGGAGAAACGGCTTGCAGAATAGATTTTCAAGCCCTCAAGCACATCCTTGTCGGTCATAATGGTAAACGTGTGCCATTCGTCGTCCTCAAAATATGGAGTGTCAAGCCGCGTAGAGCCCGAATACACATAAATCATATTGCCGAAAGCCTCGCTTGAGCGCACGCGCATAGTAACCACCACCGGGCCGTCAGCCTTGTCGAGGTTAAGAGCCGGAGTCTGGATGTAGTGGTCGTCGATGTCGAAAAGGTCGGTAGAGCCCACCAGCACCGATCCTCCGGCAGAATAGAGACCCTGTCCCGACCATCCCGGAAGCACGGCTGCCAGTTTGCCCGATTCCACGAGTTCGTCGGTGCCCGGAACTGCCTCGCTGCCCTCGGTAAATCCGTCGAAATTCTCTTCAAGAGCCACCGTCGTGGCAGCCCACAGCGAGTTGCCGCAAAGCAACGACATTGCGGCAAACGATAATGATAGTAAAATCTTTTTCATACAATGTAAATTTGTTGTAATTGTCCTTTAAAACGCGACAAATATATACATTACTGCGGACTTAATGCTACATTTTTTCACAAATCTTGCCTTTTTTGTAAATTTTGGCATACGAAATTAAACTGGTTTAATTATAGGCTATGGGGTTGGGTAGGTTTAATGGGCATAATCGTCCTAATGTGCATAATATGCCCAATATGCCTATCCAGCGACCCGGCGATGAAACCGTGAATTTGCAAGGTTGTTAATAACTTTTTCCCAAAGCATTACAACTCTTATTCAAATAATGGCTACCTTTACCCCCTAAATTGCATATAATAGCGAAAGTAGCAGAATATTTTACGGTGATGAAGGAAGAGCAACCAGTTTACCACATACCGGCCCTGGCGCCTGAAACAATACAGGGGCTTGACATCAGAAGCGACGGCACGTATGTCGACGTCACTTTTGGCGGAGGCGGTCATTCGCGCGCCATTATGGCGCACCTTGGCGACAACGGCAGGCTCTTGAGTTTCGACCAGGATATGGATGCCTATGCCAACCGCATCGACGACAGTCGCTTCACCTTCGTGCACGGCAACTTCCGCTATCTGAAGAATTTCCTGCGCTACTACAACGCCCTTCCCGTCGACGGCATCCTTGCCGACCTCGGCGTGTCGTTCCACCATTTCGACGACGGCGAGCGCGGCTTTTCATTCCGCTACGGCGACGGAGTGCTCGACATGCGTATGAGCCGCGACAACAGCCTCGACGCGCGCCGCGTGGTTGGCGAATACGACCTTGACCGCCTCACCACCATCTTCCGCCTATACGGCGAGTTGAAGAACGCCCGTCGCATCGCCGACAGCATCGTGCGCCGCCGCGAGAGCAAGGAGATAGCCACGATAGCCGACCTGCTGGAGGTTGTGCGCCCCCACATCAACCCACGCCAGGAGAAGAAAGAACTGGCGCAGGTGTTCCAGGCACTCCGTATGGAGGTGAACCACGAGGTCGATGCCCTTCAGGAATTTCTCACGCAGACACTCACCGCCATACGCCCCGGAGGCCGCCTGGCGATAATCACATACCACAGCATCGAGGACCGCATAGTGAAGAACTTTATGCGCAGCGGTCGCATCGACGGCAAGGTGGAGACCGACTTCTTCGGCAAGCGTCTGTCACCGATAAGTCCGCTGTCGGGCAAGCCCATTGTGCCAAGCGACGATGAGGTGGAACGCAATCCGCGCGCACGCAGCGCAAAACTCCGCGTGGCGGTAATCGGAAAGGAGGACGAGCGATGAGCGACCAAGAGCCCAAGAAGCGCCGCAGCCTGCTGGCACGCATCTTCAGCGGACAGTGGTTGTCGCTTGCCACCTACAAGCGCAACCTCCCCAGCGTCATCCTCGTGGTGGCGGTGCTGACTATCTACATCACGTTCAAGTATGAAACGCAGATGAAGATTTCCACAATAATCCGCCTCAACGACGAACTCGCCAACTCGAAGACCAATATGGTCAGCGCATCGTCGAAATACGCGAGCGAGATACGCGAGAGCGAACTCACAGAGAAACTCGACACCCTCCACCTCTACCTGAAGGTGGCAGAGCAACCCCCATATTATCTTGACAACAACAGAGAAGGGAAAAACGATGGAGAAGGAGAAGAAGAATAGGAGCCGCATACAGGAGGGTATGCTCAACCGCTACCTGCGCATCTACCTGGCAATCCTGCTGTTCGCCCTGCTGATTGTGGTGAAACTGGGAAAGACCACCATCATCGATGCCCCTCACTGGAACGAAAAGGCTCGCCAGTCGCTGCTCGGCGGCGACACCATCATCCCCGAGCGCGGCAAAATCCTTGCCGCCGACGGATCCATCCTCGCCGTGAGCGTGCGCTACTATCAGGTGCGCCTCGACCTCCGCTCGCCACGGTTCAAGGACGACGAGTTCCTGCCCAAGATGGACGACCTCTGCAAGCATCTCGCCGACTTCCACACCCAGCCGAAACGCACGGCGGAGCAATGGAAAGCCCAGTTTGAGAAAGAACTGAAAAAGGACAAGGACAAGCGCACGCGCATCTTCCTCATATCCAAAAAGATGTCGAAAGAAGAACTCGACAGGCTCAAGACATTCCCCTACCTCCGCGAGAAGAACGGACGCACCATCATCACCGCCGAGCCGCTCGCCTATCGCGAGAAGCCGTTCGGCCGTATGGCATCGCGAAGCATAGGCAAGGTCAACGACCTCAAGCACGGCACATCCGGTCTTGAAATGGAACTCGACTCGCTGCTCTACGGCACGCCCGGCATCGGGAAGAAGGTGCAGACCACCAACAAGTTCTCTCGCTGGACCGAGGTGGCAGCCGTCAGCGGCTACGACGTGCGCACCACCATCGACGTACACATCCAGGACATCCTCGAGACGGAACTCTACAACATGTGCGTGGAGCAAGAGCCTGAATGGGCTACCGCCGTGCTGATGGACGTGCACACCGGCGACATCAAAGCCATCTCCAACCTGTCGTGGGACAACAGCATCCACGACTACACCGAAACCGTCAACCGCGCCGTGCAGACGTGGGAACTCGGCTCGGTGATGAAACCCATATCGCTTGCCATAGCCATCCAGGACGGCTATGTGCATTCCACCTCCCCGGTGGCAGTGGGCAGCAGTTTCGCCTACGCCGGAGCGCGCCCTATCACCGACACCCACTCCATCGGAGCGAGCCCTACGGTCACCGACGTGCTTGCCGGCTCGAGCAACATCGGCACGGCGCGTGTGATTACCAGTGCCTTTGGCAACAAGCCGTGGGAGTTTCGCAAGCGACTTGAAGAAATAGGCTTCTTCGAGCGGCTCAGCATCGGCATCTCCGGCGAGTCGCGCCCCATCCTGCAAGACCTCGGCAGCCCCGACAAGCGGTTTGAGAACGCATGGCGCATCAACCTTTCGCGCAGTTGCTACGGCTACGCCCTGCAGATGCCGCCAATCCTCAACCTCGCCATCATCAACGCCATAGCCAACGACGGCAAGTTTGTCAAGCCACGCCTCTATAGCGAACTGTGGCACCGCGACTCGCTAATCAGGCAGATACCCGTGACCTACATCCGCGAACAGGCATTCTCGCCTGAGGTAGCGAAGGAAGTGCGGTCGATGCTCCACGCCGTGGTGTGGAGCGAGAAGAAAGGCGTGCCTACGGCGCCGCGCCTACAGAACAACTTCGTGGAGATTGCCGGCAAGACCGGCACAGCGCGCATCTTCGAGCCCGGCAAAGGCTACTCCACGCGTCTGCGCGTAACCTTCACCGGTTTCTTCCCCTACGAAAACCCGATGTATTCGTGCATCGTGGTGTTTAACGCGCCACGCATCCGCAGCGCACAGTTGGTGAGCGGCCGCGTGCTGATGAACACCGCGCTGAAGATGTATGCTCGCGGCATGCTCGGCAACGAGTCCGACTACCACACCGAAGCCGACAACACCAAGAAGTCGCCTACGCTGATGGCAATGGGCAGCGATGCCACTAACCTGATGCTCAGCGACCTCCGCATACCTGCATATTCGCAGTACAAGGTGCAGAACCCCACCAAGGGCACAGTTCCGCAAGTCACCGGTATGGGACTGCGCGACGCCGTAGCCACCCTTGAGCGGCACGGCATAGTAGTGACACGGGCAACAGGCACTGGCTTCGTTACCCGACAGACACCCGAAGCCGGAACGCCCATAAAGAAAGGAATGAAAGCAACATTACAATTAAATAATAATTGAAAAGAAAGAAATGAGTAAGCCATTATCACAATTATTGTCAGTAATCAAGCCGGTCAGCGTCAACGGACCGGTCGACAAGGAAATCTCCGGCGTGGAGAGCGACTCCCGCAAAATCACCGCAGGAGGATTGTTTGTGGCAGTGCCCGGCGTCAATGTCGACGGACACAAGTTCATACCTGATGTAATCAAAGCAGGAGCGACAGCCATCGTGTGCCAGACGCTCCCCGAATCACTCGCCGACGGAGTGACATATATCGTTGTCGAATGCTGCGCTTCAGCACTCGGCTTTCTCGCCTCGGAATGGTACGACAACCCGACATCCAAACTCACGCTCGTGGGCGTGACAGGCACCAATGGCAAGACCACCACAGCCACTCTCCTCTACGAGATGATGCGTATGATGGGCTACAAGACCGGTCTGTTCTCCACTGTGTGCAACTATGTTGACGGCCGTCCTGTGCCAGCCACACAGACCACACCCGACCAGATTACGCTCAACCGCCTAATGCACGAGATGGTGGAAGAAGGCTGCGAATACGCATTTATGGAAGTCAGTTCGCACGCTGCCGACCAGCACCGCATCGACGGACTGCGTTTCCGCGGAGCAATCTTCTCCAACCTCACTCGCGACCACCTCGACTACCACAAGACCGTGGAAGCCTACATGAAGGCCAAGAAACGCTTCTTCGACCTTCTGCCAGCCGACGCGTTTGCGCTTGTCAACGCCGACGACAAGGCAGGACAGTTTATGCTGCAGAACACCGCGGCGAAGAAATACACCTACTCGCTGCGCTCACAGGCTGATTTCCGCTGCAAGATTCTCGAAAGCCGCCTCAACGGCACGCTCCTCGAGATTGACCGACACGAAGTGGAAGTGCTCTTCACCGGCCGCTTCAACGCCTATAATCTGCTCGCCGTCTACGCCGCAACCCGCTTGCTGGGCTTCGACGAGGAGACCACGCTCGTTAATATGAGCAAACTCATCCCCGTGGCTGGCCGCTTCCAGACCTTTGAGTCGCCGCGCGGCTACACTGCCATCGTGGACTACGCCCACACTCCCGACGCACTGGTCAACGTGCTGTCGACCATCCGCGACGTGGTGGGCAACACCGGCAAGGTGATCACCGTGGTGGGAGCCGGAGGCAACCGCGACCGCGGCAAGCGTCCGATTATGGCAAAGGAAGCCTCACGCCTGAGCGACAAACTCATCCTCACTTCCGACAACCCACGCTTCGAGAACCCCGACGACATCCTCAAGGACATGGTTGAAGGACTCGACGCCGAGGACAAGCGCCACACCCTCCGCATCACCGACCGCCGCGAAGCCATCCGCACAGCAGCGCAGTTGGCACAGAAAGGCGACGTGGTGCTGATTGCCGGCAAAGGCCACGAGAACTATCAAGAAATCTGCGGAGTGAAACACCATTTCGACGACAAGGAAGTGGTGCAAGACATATTCAACGAAGAAAAAGAAATCTAAAGCACAATGCTGTATCATTTATTTGACTATCTACAACAGTTCAACGTGCCTGGCGCACGACTGTTTGACTATCTCACCTTCCGTTCGGGAATGGCGCTGATACTGTCGATACTCATAGCCACGGTCGTAGGCCGCCGCATCATCGACCGCCTGCAACTGATGCAGGTCGGTGAGATTGTGCGTAACCTCGGTCTTGAGGGTCAGATGAGCAAGTCGGGCACACCGACGATGGGCGGCATCATCATCATCGTGTCGATCATCATCCCGTGTCTGCTTCTCGGCGACTTCACCAACGTGTATATGATTCTGATGGTTGTGTCAACGCTGCTCTTCGGACTGCTCGGCTTCCTCGACGACTACAAGAAACTCGCCAAGCACAACAAGGACGGCCTTGCCGGCAAGTTCAAGATTATCGGCCAGGTGGGCGTAGGACTGCTCGTCGGGCTGACAATGTATCTCAGCCCCGACATCGTGGTGCGCGAGAACATCGAGACACGCAGCCAGAACGACAGCCACCAGATTGAAGTGACCTACAAGTCGCAGGAAGAGAAACAGCCCATCACCACCATACCGTTTGTGAAGGGCAATAACATGAAATACTCGTGGTTCACCCAGTGGATGGGCAAACACGCCGAGACTGGCGGATGGATACTTTTCATCCTCGTGACCATCTTCGTGGTGGCAGCCGTATCTAACGGCGCCAACCTCACCGACGGCATCGACGGCCTCGCCACAGGCACCTCGGCAATCATCGGAGTCGCGCTCGCCGTGATGTGCTATCTCGGCGGCAACATCATCTACTCCTCCTACCTCAACATCATGTATATCCCCGGCAGCGGCGAACTGATGGTGTATGCGGCGGCATTTATCGGCGCACTGGTAGGCTTCCTGTGGTACAACGCCTATCCGGCACAGGTATTTATGGGCGACACCGGCAGCCTCACTCTCGGAGGCATCATCGCCGTGTTCTCCATCCTCATCCGCAAGGAGTTACTCATCCCGATACTCTGCGGCATCTTCCTTGTAGAGAACCTGTCGGTGATTGCGCAGACCGCTTATTTCAAGTACACACGTCGCAAGACCGGCACCGGACGACGCATCTTCAAGATGGCACCGCTCCACCACCATTTCCAGAAGCAGGGCACCGGCGACAAGGGAGTGCTCTGGCAGCATCCGTTCAACGCCATCCCTGAGTCGAAGATTACCGTGCGTTTCTGGATCATCGGGATATTCCTTGCTATATTGACATTCATAACTTTAAAAATACGATAATGACTCGAAGAATTGCAGTGCTTGGCGGAGGAGAGAGCGGCGTGGGAGCCGCAGTCCTCGCAAAAGTAAAGGGAATGGACGTATGGCTTTCCGACATGGGAAGCATTGCCGACAAATACAAGGCACGTCTTGACGAGTACGATATCAACTGGGAAGAAGGCCACCACAGCGAAGAGCGCATCCTCAGCGCCGACGAAGTGGTGAAGAGCCCTGGCATCCCCGACACAGCACCTATCATCCAAAAGATAAAGGCAAAGAGCATACCGGTAATCTCCGAAATCGAGTTTGCCGGCCGCTACACCGACGCTAAGATGGTATGTATCACCGGTAGTAACGGCAAGACAACCACCACGATGCTCACCTACCACATCCTCAAAGACGCAGGTCTCAACGTGGGCCTCGCCGGCAATGTGGGCATGAGCCTTGCCTATCAGGTTGCCACTGCCAGCCACGATGTCTATGTGATTGAGTTGAGCAGTTTCCAACTCGACAATATGTACGATTTCAAGGCCAACATCGCCGTACTACTCAACATCACCCCCGACCACCTCGACCGCTACGACCACAAGATGCAGAACTACGTGAATGCGAAGTTCCGCATCATCCAGAACCAGACGTGGGCCGACTCGTTCATCTTCTGGGAAGACGACCCAGTGATTGCCGAGCAACTGCGCCACATCAACGTGACGGCAAAGATGCTCCCATTCTCCGAGCACAACGAGGAAGGCGCAAAAGCCTACTGCGAGAACGGCGAACTCATCTTCACCGCCGAGGGCGCGACCGACTTCGAGATGCCGGTGAGCGAACTCGCGCTCGACGGTCTCCACAACCTCTACAACTCGATGGCAGCCGGCTTGTCGGCTTCGCTGCTCAACATCAAGAAAGAGGTGATACGCAAGTCGCTGTCCGACTTCCAGTCGGTTGAACACCGCCTCGAGTATGTCGACACTATCGACGGCGTGCGCTACGTCAACGACTCCAAAGCCACCAACGTGAACTCCTGCTACTATGCCCTCGAAAGTATGAAGACCCCCGTGGTGCTCATCCTCGGAGGCAAGGACAAGGGTAACGACTACTCGGAAATCGAGCCGTTTGTAAGGGAAAAAGTGTCAGCCATCGTGTGCATGGGCAAGGACAACGAGAAAATCAAGACATTCTTTGCCGGCAAAGTGCCGGTAATCGCCGACACCCACAGCGTGGGCGATGCCGTGAGCGAAGCCACACGCCTCGCCAAGGACGGCGACACCGTGCTGCTGTCGCCCTGCTGCGCAAGTTTCGACCTCTTCAAGAGTTACGAAGACCGCGGACGGCAATTCAAGGACGAAGTGAGACGACTGAAAAAATAACGGTTGACAAATTACCACAGGGAAGGGACACAGAGAATGGCAGAAACAGCGATAAAGGCCAAAAACAAGGCAGTCGGCAAGGCCGACACCTACATCATCGGCATCTACATCACACTCGTACTGGTGTCGATTGTGGAAAGTTACAGCGCATCGAGCCGCGAAATCGTGAGCAGTGCGCTCGGTCCGATGTTCAAGCAACTGATGTTTCTGGCATTGGGAGTCGTTATCATGATATCCTGCGCGCGGCTCAACTATGTGCGCTATCTGAAAGGCGGCATCCTATTCAGCGTCGCGACCCTTTTCCTGATGATTTATGCCGGCGTCTTCGGCAAGACCATCAACGGCGCACAGCGCGCCGTGCACCTGCTTGGATTCACGCTCCAGCCGGCAGAGTTCGCCAAGTTGGCGATAGTGTTTATGCTGTCGTTTGTGATGGCATCCACCATCGACCGCAAACTCGGGCGTATCAAGAACACAGGCATGTGGATCTCACTGGGAATCGTGCTTCTCTTCAGCTTTTTGTTGGTGATGCAAGGCATGACCAACACCCTGCTGTTTATCTGTGTCAGCGCATCGCTTCTGGTAATCGGGAAAATCAACTACAAGAATTTCTTGATAACGGCAATGGTATCTGTACTTATTCTAGTCTGCGGCTATGCCATCAAGAAGAAAATCGAAGCCTCGTCGCTCGACGACCTCGACAAGACCGAGCAGGTGGAAGATACCGGCAAAGGACAGTTGCGCGACAAGACGTGGCAGGCGCGCATCGACCGCTACATCCAGCGGTGGAAAACCCCGATGTACCTTGAGCCGATAACGTCGACCAACGACCAGGAGATGTACTCCTATATGGCACAGGCCAACGGCGGCATCACAGGTGTGTTGCCCGGCAACTCGCGCGAGTGCAGCCGTCTGCCGCTGGCATTCTCCGACTATGTGTTTTCCATCGTCGTGGAGGACCTCGGCTTCTTGGGCGGAGTGGGTCTCATAGGGCTCTATTTCACCCTGCTGATACGAGCCGGCGGAATAGCCCGACGGTGCAACCGCGCATTCCCCGCCTTTCTGGTGATGGGCGCGGCGGTGATGATAGTGCTTCAAGCATTCTTCCACATCGCCATCAACACCGGAGTGTTCCCCGTGTCGGGACAGCCGTTGCCGCTGATATCCAAGGGCGGAACGTCGGTGATAGTGACCAGCATAGCCTTCGGAGTGATGCTCAGCGTGAGCCGCACAGCCACACAGAGCGACAAAGCGAAGGACGCACGCCGCGAAGACGAGGCAATGCCGGAGCGCATGCGTGTTGCCAACCCTACTAAAGACAAATAACGAAACAGGCACGCCGGCAACAGTCGGCATGCCACAGAAACTACAGGATATGAAGAAAAAACTGAATGTGCTGATTAGTGGAGGCGGAACAGGCGGACACATCTTCCCTGCCCTGTCGATCGCCAACGGCATCAAAGAGCGCCGTCCCGATGCGGAGATACTCTTTGTGGGAGCCGAAAACCGAATGGAGATGGAAAAAGTGCCGGCTGCCGGCTACAAGATTGTAGGCTTGCCCGTGAGCGGCTTCGACCGCAAGCACCTGCTGCGCAACATCAAGGTTGTGGCACGTCTGCTCAAGAGCATGCGTTTGGCAAAAAAGATACTCAAGGACTTCAATCCCGACATTGCCATCGGCGTTGGCGGCTATGCCAGCGGCCCGATGCTCAAGGAGGCGCAGAAGCGCGGTGTGCCCACGCTCATCCAGGAGCAGAACTCATACGCCGGAGTGACCAACAAACTGCTGGCACAGAAGGCTGATGCCATCTGCGTGGCATACGACGGTATGGACAAGTTCTTCCCTGCCGACAAAATTCTCGTCACCGGCAACCCGGTGCGACAAAACATCCTCAACTGTCCCCTTTCGCCGCAGGAAGCGCGACGGAAGTTTGGCCTCGACCCCGACAAGCGCACCATCCTCGTGGTCGGCGGCTCGCTCGGCGCACGCACCGTGAACAACTGCATCGCGGCTGCGCTCGACACCATCAAGGCCACAGACAGCGTGCAGGTGATATGGCAAACCGGCAAGGTCTACGACTCCCAGGCGCAAGCCACTATGGCGGAGAAGAAGCCCGGCAACGTGGTGCAACAGGCATTCGTGACCAATATGGACGAAGCCTACCGCGCCGCCGACCTCGTGGTGTCGAGAGCCGGCGCAAGTTCGATTTCCGAACTCCAGTTGCTCGGCAAGGCAGCACTGCTGGTGCCGTCGCCCAACGTGGCTGAAGACCACCAGACAAAGAACGCCCTCGCCCTCGTGGAGCGCAACGCCGCCGTGATGGTTCGCGATGCCGATGCCGCAGAGAGCCTCGTGAAGGAAGCCCTCGCCCTCGTGGGCGACGACAAGCGACTCGCCACGCTCTCCGACAACATCGCCAAGATGGCTCACCGCAACGCCGTTGCCGACATCGTGGACCGCGTGATGCAGATTGTGGGACAATAACGCAAAAACCGACAAAGCAAACTAAAAGAAATGACTGAAAAGAAGCAATACAAAAGCGTATATTTCGTGGGTGCCGGCGGCATAGGCATGGCAGCCCTCGTGAGATACTACCTGTCGAAGGGTCTGAAAGTGGCTGGCTACGACCGCACACGCACCGACCTCACCGACGAACTGACAAAAGAGGGCGCGGCAATCGTCTACGACGACAGCGCCGACCTCATTCCCGACTACTGCCGCGACAAGGACACCACACTCGTAGTCTACACCCCTGCCATCCCGGCGGAGCATCCCGGACTGACGTATTTCCGCGACGGCGGATTTACCGTGATGAAGCGCGCGCAGGTGCTCGGACTGCTCACTCACGAGTCCAAGGGACTGTGCTTCTCAGGCACACACGGCAAGACCACCACGTCGAGTATGGCAGCCCACATACTCCACTCCTCACAGATAGGCTGCAACGCCTTTCTCGGCGGCATTCTGCGCAACTACGACAGCAACTTTATGCTCAGCGACAGCAGCCCCTACACCGTGATTGAGGCGGACGAATTCGACCGCTCGTTCCACTGGCTCAACCCCTACATCGCCGTGGTCACAGCCACCGACCCCGACCACCTCGACATCTACGGCACCGAGGAAGCCTATCTGGAGAGTTTCGCGCACTTCACCGAACTCATCCAGCCGGGCGGCACGCTCATCTGCCACACAGGGCTCAAACTGCGTCCACGCCCACAGGAAGGTGTGACCGTGTACCACTACTCGCGCAACGAGGGCGACTTCCACGCCGAGAACGTGCGCAAGGGCAATGGCGAGATAGTGTTCGACTTCGTAAGCCCTAAGGGACGCATCGCCGACGTTAACCTTGGAGTGCCCGTCGACATCAACATAGAGAACGCCGTGGCAGCCATGGCAGTGTGCCAGTTGGCAGGAGTCGACGACGACACCCTCCGCCAAGCCATAGGCACATTCCTCGGCGCAAAACGCCGCTTCGAGTTCTGGCTCAAAGAGCCCGGCGCTCAAGGCAAGGTCATCATCGACGACTATGCCCACCACCCCGACGAACTCAAGGCCAGCATCCGCTCCGTCAAGGACCTCTATCCCGAACGCCGGCTCACCGTAGTGTTCCAGCCCCACCTCTACACGCGCACTCGCGACTTTGCGCCCCAGTTTGCCGAGGCACTGTCGCTTGCCGACGACGTGATACTGCTCAACATCTACCCGGCGCGCGAACTGCCTATTGAGGGAGTGACCTCGGAAATCATCTTCAAAGACATAAAATGCAAAAGCAAAGTGCTTTGCGAGCGAAATTCTTTGGTAGAAATGATAAAAAACCATAATTTTGACGTACTTTTGACAGCAGGAGCAGGCGATGTGTGCAATCTTCTGCCTCAAATTTGTGAAATAGCGAAGCAGAAGCATTGAAAAAAACGGTGTTCTACATATCGACAGTCCTCGTTGTGGTCTACGCTGTAGCCGCATTCGTCTGGACAGGTGCCGCCCGGCGTGAAGCCAAGTGCAGCGGCGTCGTCGCGCATGTGGAAAGCCCCAACGACTCGCTGCGGTTTATCACCGACAGGTTTATCCTCTCGGAGGTTGACCGCCTCGGCTTCAAGGTGAAAGGGCGTCCGGTCACGGACATCGACATCGAGAAGATGGAACGCACGTTCGACAGCCAGTACTACGTGGAGCACGTGCAGTGCTACACCTGCAGCGACAACACTGTGCGCATCGACCTGCAGCCGGTGCAGCCGGTGCTGAGGGTGTTTGACGGCGGCGCGTCGTACTACATCAACCGGGCAGGCAAGCACGTGCCAGCCAACTCAGGCTTCTTCCTCGACGTGCCGGTGGCTGAAGGACACTTCAGCAAGCAGTACCCAGCCACGCAGTTGCTGCCGCTGGTAGACTACCTGAGTGAGCACCCCGACGTAGACGCGCTGGTGTCGGCCATCAAGGTGGCAGACCGCCGGAACATCTACATCGTGCCGAAGACCACCGGGCTGATAGTGAACCTCGGCGACATGAGCGACCTCGACAAGAAGTTCGCCAAGTTGAAGCGTTTCTACAAGGAAGTGCTTCCCGTCAAAGGCTGGGACTACTACGACACCATCACCCTGAAATGGCACGGACAGATAGTGGCGACGAAACGCTACGACAAGCCGCGCCTGTGGATCCAGGACAACGCCGAACTCGGGCATGAGGAGTCGCCCGACCCGCAGCAAGAGGTGGTACACGTGGCCGACACCACACGCCACCAGATAGTAAAGAACAAGGAATAGAACCAAGAACTAGACACTAAAGAGATATGGCAGACAAAAAATATATCGTAGCCCTCGAAATCGGCAGTTCACACATTGCCGGAGTGGTTGCACTCGTCAAAGCGCCGGGCGATGCCTCGCCGGTGTGCTACCACGAAGTGCCCATCATCGAATGCGTCAGATACGGCAGCATCGTCAACGTGGATGAGGTGTGCAGCAAGACCAACGAACTGCTGCAGCGCATTTGCCACGACCCCCACATAGCACCGCGCAAGATCGACGGCGTGTATCTCGCCTTCGGCGGACGGTCGCTCCACACCGAAGCCGTGGAGATTGACCACGACATCGACGACACTACCCCGATAAGCCGCAACTTCATCGACCGTCTGCGCCAGGAAGCGGCAGCGCGCTACGAAAGTGCCAATGTCATCGACATCATCCCCGGACAGTATGAACTCGATGGGGCTTCCATAGCCAACCCTGTGGGCAGCATCGGCAAGCACCTCCACGTGGTGATGAATGTGGTGCTCTGCCGCCAGCAGATGCGCCGCAACATGCAGATGGTGTTTGAACGCCTGAAAATCAAGGTGTGCGGCTTCATCGTGACCCCGATAGCCGCGTCGCGCGTGCTTCTCACCAGCGAAGAGCGCCGCTTGGGCTGCGCCTACGTTGACCTCGGCGCGGAAACCACCACCGTGGCAACGTTCAAGGACAACCACCTGACATATCTCTCCGTGCTTCCTATGGGCTCACGCAACATCACACGCGACATCTGCTCGCTCAACGTGCTCGAAGAGCAGGCGGAGAAGATTAAGCGCAACTACGGCGACGCTATGCCCCCGAGCGACAGTCTGCCTCACGGCGACGTGGCAGGCATCCCAGCCGCCGACGTGGCAAACTACGTGTCGTCGCGCGCAGGCGAGATAATCCAGAACGTTAGCAACCAGTTGCTGCTCGCCAAATTCCCGGAGCAGCGTCCCATCGTGGCCACAGGTCGCGGCATGCGTCTGAAAAACATCAGTCTGCTGCTTCAGGACGCCACCAAATGCACGGTGCGCATCGGGCAGTTCCCCGGCGTGAGCGAAGGTCTTGAACTGGCAAAGATACCGCAGTTGCTGTCGGTGATCGACACCGTTGCCGAAGACCCGGCATCGGTCAACTGCATGTCGATTCCGCCGATGCCCGAATACGCCGATCCCAACCGCGAAGAGCCGGAAGAGAAAGAGCCGAAGCGCAAGCCGGTTGAGAAGAAAGAGCAGAAGGAAGGCAACCGCTTTTTGAAGAAATTCTGGAAGAAAATCGGCGACTCGATGAGCGCCCCTGACGACGAAATGTAAAAGAAAAGACAACGAGTATGGAAGACAACAACCTCGACAAGATAGCAAACTCCGACGTATTCCAGATGGAAGAGAAGGGGTTCAGCAGTTTCAAGGAAAACGGCAAGGCGATAATCAAGGTTATCGGCGTGGGCGGTGGTGGCTGCAACGCAGTCAACTATATGTACAAGCAGAACATCCCCGGCGTCACGTTTGTAGTAACCAACACCGACTACCAGGCTCTCAAGCAGTCGCCCGTACCCACCCATGTGCAACTCGGCAAGGAAGGTCTCGGAGCAGGCAACATCCCCGACGTGGCACGCCAGGCGGCGGAAGAGACCGCCGACAAGTTGGGCGACCTCTTTGACGACGACACCGAGATGGTGTTTATCACCGCCGGAATGGGCGGCGGCACCGGCACCGGCGCATCGCCAGTGGTGGCACGCATAGCGCGTGAGCACGGTATGCTAACGGTGGGCATCGTCACAGTGCCGTTTATCTTCGAAGGCATGAAGAAAATCGAGAAGGCCCTGGCAGGAGCGGAAGAGATGCGCAAATACGTCGATGCGCTGCTTCTGATCAACAACCAGCGCCTCAACGACATATACAGCGACCTCGACTTCGACAACGCATTTGACAAGGCCGATGAGACGCTGACCGACGCGGCACGGAGCATCTCCGAGATGATCAACACAAAGGGCAAGATTAACCTCGACTTCAAGGACGTGAAAACCACCCTTGAAAACGGCGGCACGGCGATTATCTCTACCGGCTACGGCGAGGGCGAGAACCGCGTGACCAAGGCCATCGAGGACGCGCTCAACTCACCGCTGCTCAAGAACCGCGACGTGCAGTCGTCGAAACGCATACTCTTCAACCTCTACTACTCGCCCAACGCCGAGCATAAGTTGAAGATGGGCGAGACGCAGGAGATTGAGGAGTTTATGATCAACTTCTCGCACGATGTGGACGTGATTTGGGGTACATCGCTCGACGACACGCTCGGCGACAAGGTGAAAATCACCATCCTCGCCTCTGGCTTCGACGTGAGCCTCAACGACGAGGTGAAGGTGAAAGGCCAGTCGCGCACCATCTTCGGTCGCCCGAAGCCGCAGCCTGAAAAGCCAGAGCCAAAACCCGACACCCAGCAGGAAATCAAGGACATCTACGGCACGGACAAGATTGACGCGCAGAAGCGCAAGAAAGCCAGCGCAAACTACATCATCCTCACGCCCAACCAGATGGACAACGACGTGCTGATCAACTTCTTCGAGAAGAATCCTACCTACCGCCGCGGCAACGACAACAGTCTGCGCGAGGAGTGGCGGCAGATTTCGGAAACGAAACCAGCGGCACAGCCGGCAGCGAAGCCAGCGGCAACCCCCGGCACGGAGGAGAAAAACAGCCGTGAGATAGAATTTTGATAACAAAAACTTAAAAACATCATATCGATATGAACTTGTTTGACAAAGTTAGCGGCGACATCAAAGCCGCAATGCTTGCCCGCGACAAAGTGCGCCTCGAAGCGCTCCGCGGCATTAAGAAAGAGTTTCTTGAAGCCAAAACCGCCAAGGGCGGCGACGGCGAACTGAGCGACGATGCCGCTCTGAAAATCCTTGCCAAGATGGTGAAACAACGCAAGGAAAGCGCATCGATCTACACCGACCAGAACCGTGCCGACCTCGCACAGGAAGAACTTGCGCAGGCAGCCATCATCGAAGAATACCTGCCTAAACAACTCTCCGACGAGGAACTCACGGCAGCGCTCAAGGAAATCATCGCCCGCGTGGGAGCAACCTCGGCAAAGGAGATGGGCAAAGTGATGGGCACAGCCACCAAGGAACTGGCAGGAAAGGCAGAAGGAAAGGCGATTTCAGCCAAGGTAAAGGAATTGCTTGCCTAAAGCCATTTCTTTCTCTACAATTTTATTATTTTTGTAAAAAAATTTAGAACGGATTAAACATGCTTACATTAGGTGCTATAAAAGAAAATCCGCAAGAGATAGTTAAACGCCTTGCGGTTAAACATTTCGACGCCGAGAAACTCATCAACGAGATTTTGGAACTCGACCAGGCCCGCCGTGCGGCTCAGGCCAAATTCGACCAGAACGGAGCGGAACTCAACAAGTTGTCCGCCCAAATCGGCGCACTTATGAAAGCTGGCAACAAGGACGAAGCCAACGCCGTAAAGGCACAGGTGGCAGAACTGAAAGCCGCCAACAAGGCTATCGAGGAAGAGGTGAAGGCCGCTGCCGACAAAATCACCGAGATTTTGCTCTCCATCCCCAACACCCCGTGCACAATGGTGCCTGAAGGCACTACCGCCGAGGACAACGTGGTGGAAAAGACCGGCGGCGAGATGCCCGACCTTCCTGAAGACGCCCTCCCTCATTGGGAACTGGCAAAGAAATACAACCTCATCGACTTCGAACTCGGAGTGAAAATCACCGGTGCAGGCTTCCCCGTGTATTTCGGCAAGGGAGCGAAACTGCAGCGCGCGCTCATACAGTTCTTCCTCGACGAGGCATCAAAGGCCGGCTATCTTGAGACCCAGCCGCCATACGTAGTGAACGAGGCATCAGGCATCGGCACCGGACAGTTGCCCGACAAGGAAGGTCAGATGTATCACTGCAACCTCGACAACCTCTACCTCATCCCGACGGCAGAGGTGCCCGTAACCAACATCTACCGCGACGTGATTTTCGACGAGAAGGACCTCCCGAAAAAGAACTGCGCCTACTCTGCATGCTTCCGCCGCGAAGCCGGCAGTTACGGCAAGGACGTGCGCGGTCTCAACCGTCTGCACCAGTTTGACAAGGTTGAGATTGTGCGCATCGAGAAGCCTGAGAACTCCTACGCAGCCCTCGAAGAGATGAAGGACCACGTGCAAGGTCTGCTCGAGAAACTCGAGTTGCCATGGCACATCCTGCGCCTCTGTGGCGGCGATATGAGTTTCACGTCGGCGATAACATTCGACTTCGAGGTGTACTCGGCAGCACAGAAACGCTGGCTCGAGGTAAGTTCGGTGTCAAACTTCGAAAGTTACCAGGCCAACCGTCTGCACTGCCGCTACCGCGACGCCAACAAGAAGATGACACTGTGCCACACACTCAACGGCTCAGCCCTTGCGTTGCCACGCATTATGGCAGCGTTGCTCGAAAACAACCAGACCCCGGAAGGCATCCGCATCCCAAAAGCGCTCGTGCCTTACACTGGGTTTGAAATCATAGATTAACAGTATGCCATTCATCCTTTCCCCCCTTTGGAAAAGAGGGAGGAAAGGGTGAATTTTTTTCTCAATCCAATAAAACTCCTACAATTATGAGACGTTCATTTCTTCTTTCACCATTAGGCGTTATCGGATGCGCCCTTGTCTCACTTGCAGGCATCAATGCCTCTACAATCGTTAACCACCCTCACCGACTGACCGTACCGACCACGAAGACAACCCCAATCACACTTAAAACGACCAAAACAGCACAAAAAACAACAAAGAGCCTCGACGACACGGCTGTCTATGTGGACCTGCTGTCGGAAGACTTCTCGAAATGCGATTCAGGAAGCGAGACCTATCCCGACATCTACTCCATTGCCGATGCCGAGACACTCACAATCGACCCTCAATACACCAACGTGGCAGGCTGGGGCGGCGAACTGATTTACCAGGCTGGCGGATGCATTTACATCGGTGTTGATGACAACAACGAGCCGGGACTCCTCAACACCCCGACGTTCAACTCGACAGAGGACGAGGGCAAATTCGTCCTCACCCTCCGTACGCGTACCCAGACAGAAGGCACCAGAGACGTCCTCTGTCTTGTGTCGTGTGATATGAACACATACTCCCCCACCAACCCGTCGGCGAGCATCCTCGACTACAAGTTTATCGCCATCTCGTCAGAATGGACAGAATACCAGGTTGAACTGCAGGGCGGCAGCGCGAAAAACCTCGTGCAAATCTACTCCTACTCTCAGCCTATCTTCGTAGATGACATCTCCGTGAAGCAAGTAAGGTCCGATGCCCTTGCCGCACCAAAGGTCTACAGTGCGACCAACATCACCGCCGACGGCTTCGCAGCCACTTGGGGACAAGTGACCAACGCTGAGTCGTATCTGCTCAACGTGTTCTACTACAACGAAATGCTGTCGAACAGCGAAGACGGTCCGGTAACCGTGACCGAAGGCTTCGACGGCATCGTTGGCACTGGCAGCAAGAACAAGTTTATCGACACTGAAAACTCAACCTTCCCAGAGGGCTGGGTCATCGACCTCAGCAGCAACGGCACAAGCCGCGAAATCTACACCACCGAAGGCAACTACAGTTCAGCTGGAGTGTCGCTCTGCTTCGACGCTACCGACGACTACATCGAGACACCGCTTACCGACGAGCCAATCGAGAAATTCTCGTTCTGGCTGAAGATGCAAGGCGCAGATAACAGCAAAATCACCTTTGAAGCCTACAACGGCACAGAGTGGTCGGAAATTGGCGAATGGACATCAGCCGACGTGACGAAGAACTTTGCCGGCGTTCTGTCCTACACGATTGACAACAGCGACATCGTGAAACTGCGACTCAAATACACCATAGGGGCAGGCAACGTGGGAATCGACGACGTAAGTTACACCTACGGCAAAGAAAACACCGAGTCGAATAAGGTGTATGCCCTCAAGGACTTTGAAGTGACCGACGGTTGCTCTTACAATGTGACAGGACTCGATATGAGCCACACTTACTACTATAACGTGCGTGCCAAGAAAGGCGACGTCGTGTCGGACTACTCAAAAGACGTGATGGTGACCGAAGCAACACTCGACGCCCCTGTTGCCCTGGATGCAACCAACGTGACTGCTGACAGTTTTACAGCCAACTGGGAAGCCGTGGAGAACGCTGACGCCTATATGATCGGCGTATGGCAATACCACACCGTGGCAGCCGGCGAGGACTACAACCTCTTCACGTCGAAGTTTGACGCATGGACCACGGGCACAGTCGACAATCCTGTGACCGACGAAATGGTTGAAGAGGGCGAAAGCGCGTTTATTCTCGACTACAAGTACGGCAACCGCTACAACTGGACAATCAACCAGCCGGCAGGTGCAAACGGTATGATCGGCTTTATGGTGGGCAGCGGCCAGACAAAGGGCGGCATCATCTCCGATAACCTGTTCCCAAGCGAAAACGGCGGCAAAGTGAAGGTGAAGTTCACCGCCTATGCCAAGAACGCAACCAAGGCTGTCGTGGCAGTAAAATACGACGGCATCGGCAAAGAGGCAACAGTGGACCTCAGCGACGGTGAAGGCACCTACGAAGTGGATGTGGACTGCGGCATGCCGGCTTACCAGATTTCAATCAGCGCCGAGGGCGAAGAGTCGGGCTATGTGCTCTTCAAGAACTTGGACATCACCCAAAACTTCCCGAACAAAACGGAAATCGACTTCTTATATCTGGTTGACGGTACCTACTACACCTCCTACAACGTAGACACCAAGGGCATCGACCCCAACGACTCGTTTATGTATATGGTCTATGCCGTCAAACTTATCGAAGGCAATGTGTCAGAAGAGAGCGGATTCTCCGACTTCATCATTGTCAGCGACCGCAACGCAAGCGTGAACAGCGTAACCGCCGACAACAACTACAAAATCCTGCCTACAGCCAACGGCGTGACCGTGACGCTCGACAGCGCAATGCCAGTATCGGCATACACGCTCGACGGCCGCGTGGTCTACAACGCAGCGGCAGGCGCTCTTAGCCACGACATCTCGCTCGGCGGTCACGGAGTGTATATCATCAAGGTCGGCAACAAAGCGACGAAAGTGGCGCGCTAACGCAACGGCGCAAACCATAACCTCTCAGTGGGGCGGCACGGTGTGCCGCCCCACTTTTTTGTGCAGAATAGGCAAAAAATTAGTATTTTTGTGACTCAAAACGATTGTATGGATATTCTCCCTTTTGACATAAACAACTACGAAACCATAGGCTACGGACTGCTACTGGCACTGGCTGTGCTACTGTCGGCAGTGGCGATACGCCGCAAGGCCACGCTGTCGCACTGGCTGGCAGACAACGCCCTGGATGCCGACAGCGAAGAAACGCCCCTTCCCCTGCCCGGAATGTCGGTGATTGTGCTTGCCGCACACGCCGATGCCGACTACATGGAGGAGAGCATCCCTCTGATGATGGAGCAGGACTACCCAGACTTTGAGGTAATTGTGGTGAATATGGACAAGTCGGAGGCGGTCGACGACGCGATTATCCGCCTCCAGATGGCACATCCCACGCTCCGTGCCACATTCATCCCCGGCAGTTCAGCCAACGTGTCGAAGCGCAAACTCGGCATCACCCTCGGCATCAAGGCGGCACGCCACGACGTGGTGGTTGTGACCTCCGCCCATTGCTTCCCCCAAAGCCGCCAGTGGCTACGCGCCATGGGCCGCCATTTCGACGACTACACCGATATGGTAATCGGCTACAGCCACAACCGCCACGCCGATGACCGCTCCCTCGGACACCGCTACCGCTCCTACGACACTACCGCCGACGCCGCGCGCTACCTTGCCGCAGCCATCCACGGCAACACATTCCGCGCCAACGCCGACAACATAGCCTACAAGCGCAGCGCATTCCTCTCCGTAAAGGGCTTTTCCTCGTCGCTCAACCTCAAATACGGCGACGACGACATATTCGTCAGTCAGGTTGCCGACGGCGACAACGTGACAGTGGAACTCTCGCCTGAGAGCATCCTCGAAGCGCACTATGTGGACTATGCCTATTTCTACAAGGCCGACAAGGAGCACCACTACTTCACGCAGAAATTCCTGCCGTCGAAGATGCTCGGCATCCGGATACTCACGCAGATTGCCTACTACGCCTTTCTTCTGCTCACCGCAGCAGGGATTGCCTACCCAGCACTGCTCGCAGCCAACGGCGAAGCCTCGGCAAAGCCCATAGCACTGGCATCGCTGGCACTTGCAGTCTACCTCGCTGAAGTGATCATCAACATCTTAGCGCAGCGACGCATAGCCAAGGTGCTGCAGTCGCCTACGCTCTTCTTCAGCCTTCCGTTGTTCCGCTTCGTGCGCCCGATGGTCAACCTTGTGCGCAACGGCAAAGCGCCTCAGGCACGCAACTACACTTGGGAATAACCCTAAAAACATAACCGCTATGAAACTGAAATACACGCTCGACGAGAAGCCACCCTTTTCCCACACCCTCCTCTACGGACTGCAATGGCTCATGATAGCCATCCCGAACGTGGTGACTGTAAGCATCCTCGCCAAACTCCAGTTTGGCAACGGCGACATACAGATGCAGACCTCCTACCTCCAATCCGTCTATTTCGTGTACGGCCTCACGATGCTCGTGCAAGCCTTCTGGGGACACCGTATGCCCCTTGTCGTAGGGTCGGCGGCAGTGTTGCTCGTGGGCATCCTGTCGGCATTCTCAAGCGCGAGTTTCAACGCCATCTACACTGCCATCGCCGTCGGCGGCGCAGTGCTGCTGATGGTCTCCCTGTCGGGCATGCTCAAGAAGATTACGCGCATCTTCACGCCGCGCGTCATAGTGGTGATCCTCGGACTGATAGCCATGACCCTCGCCCCGGTGATTATCTCGATGATGTTCGAGCCGGGAAAGGAGTTTTTCGGCTTCGTGTTCTTCCTCGTCGGCACCATCATCACATTCGTGCTTGAACGGCTAATGAAAGGCATCGGCAAGTCGCTCACGGTGATGATAATAACCATAGGCGGCACGGTGGTCTACTACCTGTTCAACCAGTTGCCCGAGGTCGCTTCCGTGAGCCACACGACCGATATAAGCAAGATTATCATAAAGCCCGAATTTGACCTGTCGGTAATCATTGCGTTCCTCGTTTGCTTCTTCGCACTGCTTATCAACGAGTTAGGCTCGATAGAATCACTCCGCAGCCTCATCGGCGCAGAGGAGGACGGACGCATACGCCGCGGCTGCGCCGTGACCGGAGCCGGCAACATTCTCGCCGGAATGATGGGCATCATCGGGCCGGTAGACTATTCTATTTCTCCCGGAATCGTATCTTCCACAAAATGCGCCTCGAGGATAACGATAGTGCCCTGCGCCATCGGACTCATCGTCTGCTCGCTCCTGCCCTCGGCAGTGGTGTGGCTCACCCAACTGCCCGACATGGTGATTGGGCTCGTGCTCACCTATGTTGTTGTGCTTCAACTCGCATCGGCATTTGAGATGATGGCAGACAAGAAAATTATCGCCAATTTCAGCCATTCCCTCACCATCGCGCTGCCCCTCGCCGTGGCACTGATTGTGGCCTTTCTGCCCGATGCAGTAGAGGTCAACCTGCCCCTCGCGCTGCAACCAATTCTGACCAACGGATTTGTAATTGGTGTTCTATTAGTCGTTTTTCTTGAACACATTGTCTTTTCGCAAAAAAGGGAAGAACAATAATTGCGCAAGTGTTGTTAATTTTACAACCGAATTTGATTGTAAATAACGACTATGCACATCACAAAACCAGTCATTCTCTTGATTGCCGCACTGGCATCCGCCACTGCCGTGAGCCACGCCGGCCAGCCGATTCCGCTCGACTCGTGCCGGAGCATGGCACTGCGCAACAACAAAACGATGCAGATTGCCCAAGAGCATATCAAGGCAGCAGAATATCAGAAGAAACAAGCGTTTGCAGGCTACCTGCCCGGATTTGACTTCTCAGGGACGTATCTCTACAACCAGAAGGAGATTTCGCTCCTTTCGGGCGACCAGATGCTCCCCACCAAATCGTTCAACCCCACCACCGGCAGTTACGACTACAACCTGGTCAAGGGCGCGGACGGCGTGCCCATCCAGGTGAACGGACAGTATGTGCCGTCGCAGGTTGCCGTAATCCCGAAGTCAGCCATGACCTTCGACATCCACAACCTCTTCGCCGGGGCAGTGACAATGACCCAGCCGATTTATATGGGCGGCAAGATCCGCGCCCTCAACAAGATGGCTGAGATGGGACAGGAAGTGGCAAACAACCTCTACGACAACACCGCCCGTGAGGTGGTCTACTCCGTTGACGCAGCCTACTGGCAAGTGGTGTCGCTCGGCGAGAAGAAGAAACTCGCAGAGAGTTACATCGAACTGCTCGACACGCTCCACAGCAACGTGGAGGCGATGATACGCGAGGGCGTGGCAACCAACTCCGACCTGCTCACCGTCGACGTGAAACTCAACGAGGCGAACATCGACCTGACGAAGGTGGACAACGGACTGGCTCTTTCACGCATGGCACTCGCGCAACTCTGCGGCATGCCAATGACCGCCGACTATACGCTTGCCGACGAGGTGAGCGACAACAAGTCGTTTGCAGCAAGCCAACCGGCAACATACAATATGGCAGACGTCTACGCCAACCGCTCCGACCTCAAGAGCCTCGAACTGGCAGTGAAGGTCTACGAGCAGAAGCAGTATGAGGCACGGTCGTCGATGCTCCCAACAGTAGCCCTCGTAGGGTCGTACGGCTTCTCCAACCCGAACATCTTCAACGGCTTCGAGAAGAAATTCAACGGTATGTTCAGCGTGGGGGCAATGGTGAAGATACCGTTGTGGCACTGGGGTATGAACTACTACAAATACAAGGCGGCGCGCAGCGAGCGCATCGTAAAGCAACTGGAACTCGACGAGGCTAAGGAAAAAGTGGAACTGCAAGTGAGCCAGGCAGCCTACAAGACCTCAGAGGCAGCCAAGACCCTCAAGACCACGCAGTCAAACCTCACCAAGGCCGACGAGAACCTGCGCCAGGCGCAGTTGGGCTACAAGGAAGGCGTGATGACCCTCGACAACGTGATGGCAGCGCAGACCGCATGGCTCAAGGCCAATTCCGAGAACATCGACGCAGAGATTGACGTGCAACTCTGCAACGTTTATCTGTCGAAAGTGACAGGTACGCTCAAATACTAACCCGAAAATAAAAAAACAGACAACGATATGGAAAATCTGAATTTCAAAACAGAAAACAAGCAAACTATACGCAAGAAGGAGCGTAGCCTGTTTCTCGCCATCGCCGCAACGGTGGTTGTGGTCATCGTGCTCGCAATCATCGGCTTCATCACAATCAACCCGGCAGAGCAGATTGTGCAAGGACAGGTCGACGGCACAAGCGTGCGCGTGTCGGGACTGATGCCCGGACGCGTGGAAAAATTCTATGTCACTGAAGGACAGATTGTCCACAAGGGCGACACACTCGCCAAGATAGAGTCGGCTACGGTCGATGCCAAACTCGCTCAGGCTCTGGCAATGCAGGATGCAGCCAACGCACAGAAGGACAAAGCCGACGCCGGGGCGCGCAAACAAGTAATCACCTCCGCCTACGACCTCTGGCAGCAGGCACGCGCATCGCTCGACATCCACAAGAAGACCTACGAGCGACTTGAATCGCTCTACAAGCAGAACGTAGTGTCGGCACAGAAGCGCGACGAGGCCAAAGCAGCCTACGACGCAGCCGTAGCAGCCGAAAACGCAGCCAAATCGCAGTACGACCTGGCATGCGAGGGCGCACAGAAGGAAGACAAGGCCGCAGCAGCGGCAATGGCCAACGCCGCAAAGGGATCGGTTGCCGAGGTAGAGTCAATCCTCAAGGACCAGTACCTCCTTGCACCGTGCGACGGTGAAATCACCGACATCTTCCCCAACGAGGGCGAACTTGTATCGACGGGCACTCCAATCATGAACGTGATGAAATCAACCGACAAGTGGTTTGTGTTCAACGTGCGCGAAACGATGCTCAAGGACCTCACCGTAGGCAAGGAAGTGACCGTAAGCATTCCAGCCCTCGACGTTAAGAACATCAAGGCTAAGGTCTACTACGTCAAGGATATGGGCGACTATGCCGTGTGGCGCTCCACAAAGGTTACCGGCGAATACGACAGCCGCACGTTTGAGGTACGCTTGTCGCCGGTGAAGGGCATCGAGAACCTCCGTCCGGGCATGACCGTCATAATGGAACAATAATCACAACGCAAAAATGGTTGATACCGGATTTGTAAAATCGATAAAGCGCGGATGCTGGCAGTTGTGCACCCGGCGGCTGTATTTCTTCGCGATGATCGTCATCCCGACCGTTATGGCTGTGTTCCTGCTGGGACTGATGAAAAACGGCCTGCCGCTCCACATCCCTACCGCCATCGTGGACCACGACAACTCCACCATCTCACGCAGCCTGATACGCAACATCAAGTCGGCGCAGGAGGTGAAGATTGTCAACGTGGTGGACAACGAGGGCGAGGCTATGCGACTGCTGCGCGAAGGCAAGATTTACGGTTTCTACGTGATTCCGTTCGACTTCACGCGCAACGTGTCGGCAAGCCGCAATCCCGAACTGGCATACTTCACCAACGCCACCTACTTCATCCCCAGTTCGCTGCTCTACCGCAGCCTGAAGACCAACTCGGTGCTTGCCTCGGGAGCCGTGGTGAAGACCTACCTCGTGAATTCGGGCTTCTCCACCTCACAACAGGCACAAGCGCTGCTTCAGCCGGTGGTGTTGCAGACCAACCCTCTCCACAATCCGCAGAGCAACTACAACGTGTATCTGAGCAACTCGTTTGTGCCCGGGTCGCTGGCGCTGATGATACTCCTCGTCACCGCCTTCAGCCTCTGGCATGAAGAAAAGATGCAGACCTCGCCGCAATGGATTGCCGAAGCGCGCGGCTCGATAACCGTGGCACTGCTCGGCAAGTTCCTGCCGCAGACACTGATATTCACCGCCGTGGGAGTGCTCACGCAAGCCATAATGTTCGGCTATCTGCACTTTCCGCTCAATTGCAGTCCTTGGCAAGCCGTGGCAACGATGCTGATGTTTGTGCTTGCCAACCAAGGCTTCGCCATCTTCATCGCCGGCATTATGCCCAACCTGCGTATGGCACTGAGTTTCTGCTCTCTGTTCGGCATCCTGACGTTCTCCATCGGAGCGTTCTCGTTTGCCCTGGAGGCCATGTATGGCAGCATCGCCATCTTCGCCTATCTGTTGCCCTCGCGCTACTATTTCCTCATCTACGTGGACCAGATGCTCAACGGCCTGCCGCTCTTCTACTCGAAGTACTACTACGCCGCGTTGCTCGTCTTCATGCTGTTGCCTGTTGTCGTAGCACCGCGCATCAAGCGTCATGCCCTGCATCCCGTTTACGTTCCTTAGTCAATTTGGCGAAATGAAAAGTATACTGAAATTCTATCACGACATAATCAAGGTTTGGCAGATGGAGCTCAAACTGATATTCAAGGACAAGGGTATCCTGATATTCCTGTTCCTGCTTCCGCTTGCCTATCCTGTTGTCTACGCCCTCATCTACAACCCCGAGGTGGTGCGCGAAGTGCCGGTAGTGGTGGTTGACCAGTGCCGCTCGACTCACAGCCGCGAACTGGTGCGGATGATTGACGCCGACGAAAATACCCGTCTCGCCGGCTATGCCGCCGATATGCAGGAAGCGCGCCGCGCTATGGCGGAGAAGGAAGCCTACGGCATCGTGCTCATCGACAACGAGTTCTCGAAGAAGATTGCACGCGGCGAACAGGCACACGTCACCCTCTTCTGCGATATGTCGCTGCTGGTGCGCTACAAAGCCATGCTCACCTCGCTCACCGATGCCACACTGGCACTCGGCAGCAAGATTCAGGTGGAAAGCGTGAGCAGCCTCGGTGCAGCCGCTCCGAAGATACCGTCGGCCATCAAGAGTTCCTACACAGCCCTCGGCAACCCCCAGCAAGGCTTCGCCACATTCCTTCTGCCAGGCATCCTCACCCTCATCGTGCAGCAGTCGATGGTGCTTGCCATCTGTATGATGGGCGGCGCCATCTATGAGCGCCGTCGCCGCCACGGAGGCATCGACCCTCTCGACACCGTAGACTCTGGCGCCGTGAGCCGCCTGATAGGCAAGTCGATGGCGTATGTGCTTGTCTATATCATTCCGCTGCTCTATCTGCTCATAATTATGCCGTGGGTGTTCAGTTATCCACAGTTGGGCAGTTTCATCGACATCCTTTTGCTCGCCATCCCGTATATGTTGGCAGTGACGTTCCTCGGTATGACGCTTCAGGTGTTTGTGCGTGAGCGCGAATCGGTGTTTCTCGTGGTGGTGTTCACCTCCGTGATATTCCTGTTCCTGTCGGGCATCTCGTGGCCGCTCTACGACCTCGACCCATTCTACCGCTTCCTCAGCGGCTGCTGCCCGTCGACGTGGGCAATGCAAGCCTTTGAGCGCATCAACGCCAACGGCGCGACGCTTGCCGAAGTGGGCAGAGAGTACCAGATGCTCTGGCTCTGCGCTACCGTCTACTTCTTTATGGCACTCGCCGTGAACAAGTATTCCCGTCACGGCATGCTCTACGGAAAAAGCAAATAACCGAAAGGAATCATAAGCAAGACGCCCCTGCCGACATCACCGGCAAGGGCGTTTTTTTGAAAAACGACATAGTGAAATTCGCCTTAAATTTATCGACCAATTATTTGCATTTATGTACAAGTCTGATTATCTTTGAATGTAACTTTAAATTTACCCAATATGAAAAGGTTCATCATTTTCTTTGTTTCAATTATTAGTCCTCTATGTTTAATAGCACAACAAACGGACAGAAACAGTGATTACAAATCGAAAATCGACTCGATTTTCCAGTACATTAACCTTAGTTCATTGGAGACAGGAATTCTTGTTGACCACGGATTCAACATCCTTGACCCTTCCGTCTACAATGGACTGGAGAACGATACTGTATATGTCGACAAAGGCATAATGAAGGCTTTATATGCAGGGCTCCTTGACTCCAAGGTGAATGAGAATTGCCAATTGGAGAGTAATGAAATTATGCTTCCAAAAATATCTGAAGCAAAAAATATATCTGTCCTTTACCTCGCCTATAATAACCTATCCCAATCTGAATTCAATCGCGGTGCGCTATATCTTGAAAACGAGCAATTGAAGATTGACTATAGCAAACATCCCAACATTTTTGAATTTAACTACTGTTTTGCAGTTGCACTTGGAAATGATGAATTTACGGGAAAGAACGTCACTTTGCCAATCAAGATTGACAACTTTGTCAACAATACACTTTCCAAAATCGCTGCCATCGAAATCAAAGCAGATGATGGAGAATATGAGAAAGCCTCAATCGGTACAAACTGGACGCATTCCTTCAGCACATTTGGTGAACATAGGCTGACTTTCCGTATTTACTTTGACGACGGATACATAATGTCTTGCCACACGCCAATTACTCTAAACGAGCCCAAGCAACAAAGTGTTGTAAGCACCAATGTTGAAACGTTCACGAAAATATCTGCCGACAGCGAGCAGGCTGGCGGCGAAATACAGGTTATGTATCTCAACAAAGAAAAAACCGGCGGCAAATTTGTCCGTCCTCTGGTCATAGCAGGAGATTTGGATTTGTCTCAAATGCTAAAAGGAGGCGACAGTCCTATGTCATTGGCCACCATAAACAGCAGTCTTGGAGGAAAACTGTCGGAATTAGCCAAATTGTATGACATTATCTATCTGAAATACGACAACAATACCGATGATTTGCTCCGTAACGGACGATTTTTCCAAAAGGCAATAACGGCAATCAACGCCAATCGGTTTGCAGTAGCCGACAGTACTTACGTTGTTGGGCTCGGAATTGGAGGTGTAATTGCCCGCATTGGTCTAAATATGATGGAGAGCGACGGTGAAAGTCATGGCGTATGCAAATTCATTGCCGTAGATTCTCCATTTAGAGGAGTCAACATCCCAGTGTCTCTGCAATATGGAATTCGCCAGTTGGCGGAAGTTTCCAACTTTACAAAAAAATATGGATATGGATTGGAGTCAATAAAAAGTATTTCAAATTTGTTGGATTCAAAAGCGATGCAGCAACTGCTTTGCTATCCAATAGACTGCAATTTCAACAAGTCAGATGCCATTCACAAAGCCTTCTTGAACAGCAAATTAGTTTCCCAAAATCCCCAGAAGTGTGTAACGGTTTCCATGAGCAATGCCAACACTTCTGTTTCGAATCCATTGGAAACGCTTGTCAACTATACAACAAAAAAGACGTTTAAAGGGCAACCATATCTTGGAGGTAAGTGCAAAATCGAGGTGACAGCGAAGAATCTTCCAAAGATGGGATGGGAAACAATATACCATGGCAAATATTATTTTTACAGAAACATATTTGGCATCCATACTGCTATGTATGACAGTGAATTGGAACGTTCTAATTCAACAGATATGCATTCGCTCGACAGCGAAAGCGGTGTTTATATTCCACCTTTCAACATTGAGGTAACCGATAAGATTCAGCCTTTCCAGACATTGTGCAATTTCTGTCTTATTCCAGGCTTCAGTTCGTTGGACGTGGACTACGAGTCGTACAAACAGGCAGACTACGACGGTAAGATTGCCTTATCTCAGTTCACCCGTTGCTATCTGGAGCCGAATGCGTCCTACGAATCGTCCGCAACATCTATGCTCGAAAATCTTTATTATGAGTTACTTCCACACATAGAAGGCGACACAAAAGATATCCTGAACGCAACAGAATTGACCTTGACCAATGTCCCGGTTGTGTCTGTAATCAAGTATGATTGGTCTGTAAAGGGCAACAATTTCAAAGTCGTTTCATCCTCAAAAAACAAGGCAACACTTGCGCCAATCAATTATTCGACATTGGGCAACGCAGTCAAGGACATCGTGTCTGTCACTCCGAAAGAACTGATTCCGTTGGGAATTAGCGGTCTTTCTTCATTAAGCGTGTCAACAGATGTAGAAGCAGCATCAGTCTATATTGACGGAGATAACTACATTTCGCCAAATCTGTCAATCTATAATATCTCTCAATTGCCAAAAGATGTCACCTCCGTCAATTGGACGGCATCGTCAGGGATGACACTGACCCCATACGAAGACTTAACGGTGGGGGCACAATTGGACAAGGCGGTGACAGAAAATTGGATTCAAGCATCGTTTACATCAAATGGCATAAATCACGATATCCGTAAAGAACTGAAAGTCGCGACAATCGACTCCGCTAAAATTTCAATAGTTAAGCATTGGTATGACCCAAACGAACAAGTCGCAAAATATTACATTCACGTGGACGTATTCCCAGCCAAGTATGCCGACGAGATGAACTATTGCTGGTATAACACAGTAAAAATTTCGTCGTCATTGTTTGTCTCATTGTCTGGAGAGGCTTCCATTGAAACAGACGGAGATGTGGGTATGTGCAAATTTGAACTGACCGATTCTGTAACCTTTAAACCAGGCAGCGGTATTCTTAAACCGATAACAGTTGCATCCACGCCGTCAATCGACGAATTGGAGGAAACGACAATAGTTCCTGCTTTGATGGGGAAATACGATGCAATAGTTTCTATGCCTAAAATCAAGACCAACCAGACCGCTTCTGGCAGTGTCGTGTGCATTGTAAGCGATCAGTTCAAAAAAGCGCATAAAGTTTCATGCGAAGTGGAGGCTCATTGGTCAACAGCCTACTGCGCTGCTCCGAATCCAGCCAACAGCATATTAAATATAATCAGGCAGACATCATTTGGCAATATTTCGACAGCAAGTGTCAGTAATATTGCAATTGCCAAACTCTACAATGAGCAGGCTCTTGTCCGCTCGCAAGTTATTGACCAGAACAACGTTAAGATTGACGTGAGTGACCTTCCTGATGGTTCTTATTACCTCAACATCCTTGAAGACGGCAACGTAGTTTACAAACAGACAATAATAATTAAACATTAAACGGCTATGAAAAAGATTCTATTTTTGATATTATTCGTGTTCACTATATCTGCAACCTGTCAAGCGGAAGAATGCGATTCGATTTCGGCGCGCGACTCTCTGACGGTTACACGATACCAGAAAAACCGGACGATGCGTGGGCTCAAAACCTTTGTCGATTTTGGTTATCAATGGGGAACTGGCACAGATGATGAATACGGCATATTTGCCAATCGATATAATTTAGACAAAGTTGAAGCATCGGCATCAATTGGCAAGCAGTTCAACAACTTCATCTTTTTGGGAGGTGGCTTTGGTCTTGATGTGTTTTTCGGGCACAACAAAGTGCGCTTCGGGGCACCAGTATTTGGTAATCTAAGGGTCAATCTTCTGAACGACAAGCGTGTGATGCCATTTCTCGATTTCCGCATTGGATACAGTATCGGACAAATCGATGGCATATACTTTTGTGGTCAGATTGGTGTGAGATACAGACTGTCGCACAAACATGCCATTTTCCTGGCCTGCCAATATGACCTTAGCAGCAGCTCGGACCTTGACCCAGACATAGATGCATTTGTTGATAATCTTGGATTTAAAGTTGGTTTTGAATTTTAATGAATATGACTATGAAACGACTGATAATAGGCGCAATGCTGATGATTGCCTCATTGGCAGGAGTTGCGCAACAAAACAACACAGACGACTTCCGCTCAATTCTCGGGAGATACACACTGCGAGGCTACAAGGCATTCTATGAAGTTGGATACGGTGCTCCGCTGTACGATGACAAATATGCCGGCGATTTGTTTGAAATCGGCACATCGCAGGGATTCCAGTTCAATAATTCCGTCTATCTGGGTGGCGGTGTCAGTTTCAACAATTATTTCAGCGATGGCACCACATATCTGGAAGTGCCAGTGTTTGTTGACTTCCGGTGGAACATCATCAACAAGAAAGTAACGCCCTACCTCAATCCTCGGGTAGGCTACGGACTTGGCGACATGAGAGGAGGCTTTGTCAAGGCGACCATAGGAGCGCGGTTCAGCCTGAAAAACCGGCATGCCCTGAATGTAGGCATATCCTATAGTGCGCAAATCGACAATCACGAAAACGAATGCAAGGACCAGTCCAACATAGGAATCACCGCAGGCTTTGAATTCTAAGTCTGGCGCGGCACATCGGTACAGGAGAGCATCTCTACGGAGGGCTCTCCTGTGCTTATATCCAGATGGGATTCCTTCGCTGTCTCCTACGCCACACTCGGTGCGTTGACAGTCGGTTTCGAGTGGCTTTATGTGTGGCAGCAAGGCAAAAATCATAAAAAACACGCTTGTTTACTTGTATTTGATATTTTTTTGTTATTTTTGACACTTTAAATTAGTATAACTTTGCGCTGATAAATTTATCTAAAACCGACGATATGAAACGGATTATATCCCTCGCTATTGCGATTGTGCTGTTAGCGACCCTTCCAGCACAGGCAAAAGGCAAACGCTACGAAGTGGCGAGTGTTGCCTTTTACAACCTTGAAAACTTGTTTGACACTATCCCTAACAACCCGGAGAACAAGGATGCGGAGTTCACTCCCAACGGTTCTCGCCAATGGACAGGCAAACGCTACTGGAACAAGATTCACAACCTTGCCTACGCCATCAGCAATATGAAAGGCGACCTTGCTCCGGCAGGTCCTGCCATTATCGGCGTGGCTGAGGTGGAGAACATCACCGTGCTCCAGGACCTCGTGAAAGACGAGCAGATCAAGGGCATGAACCTGCAAATCGTGCACCACGACTCACCTGACCGCCGCGGCATCGACGTGGGATTGCTCTTTAACCCACGCCTGTTCCGTCCGCTCAACGTGACGCACCACCGCCTGAAAATCGACTCGAAGCCAAACTTCCTCACCCGCGACCAAACGTGCGTGAGCGGTCTTCTGATGGGTGAGAGAGTGAGCGTAATCGTGAACCACTGGCCGTCGCGTCTCGGCGGACAGAAGCAGTCGAGTTATCTGCGCGAGGCTGCGGCAGCGTTGTCGAAGCAGATTGCCGACTCCGTGCTTGCCGTGAACCCTTCGGAGAAGATTATAATTATGGGCGACCTCAACGACGACCCTATGGACCCGAGTTGCGCTGAAGTGATTGGCGCAAAGCGCAAGGTTGAGGACGTGCAGGACGGCGGCTGGTTCAACCCATGGTGGGACGTGCTTGCCGGCGGCGTTGGCACACTCGCCTACAAGGGACAATGGAACTTGTTTGACCAGATAATCGTGAACAGCAACCTCGTGGGCAAGGACCGCACCACGTTCAAGTACATGAAGTGCAAGGTGCTCAACGACATCCCCGGCATGCGCACCGAAGAGGGCGACCGTGCAGGCTATCCTCTCCGCACCTATTCCGGTGGAGTCTACCTCAACGGCTTCAGCGACCACTTCCCTACACAAATATTCCTGGTAAGAGAAATTAAACAATAATAAATAACACAACCCTATGAGAATCAAACTCTTTTTAATGCTACTCGTGCTCAGCGTGTTGCCAGCAATGGCACAGCACGGCGGAGTGCGAGGCGTGGTTGTTGACGCCGACAACGGTCAGCCCGTAGCGGGCGCCACGGTGATGCTCAAGCAAGGAGCAAGCGCCGTGACCGGACCTAACGGAGACTTCAACATCACCACTACCAAAGCGGGCGAAGAGGTGGTTACGGTCATTGCCTATGGCTACAAAGACATCGTGCAAGACGTTACTCTATTCGCCAAATCAACAGTCGACCTCGGCAAGATGAAGATGAAGTCGGACAACGGACAAGGCTACAGCGCCGACATTTCCGTGCTCGATGAGAACCAGATTGACGACGAGGAAGGCAACGACCAGTCGATCAACATGCTTGCCGGCTCGTCGGACGACGTGTACTACAACGCTGCAAGTTACGATTTCAGCACAATGCGTTTCCGTCTGCGCGGCTACGAGCAGCAGTACTCGCAGATGAACGTGAACGGCGTGCAGTTTACCGACGCAATCCGCGGACGCTTCAACTACTCGTCGTTTGGCGGTATGAACCAGGCATTCAAGAGCAAATCGACAAGCGTGGGTCTCTCTCCTGCCAACTTCTCGCTCGGTGAGATCGGCGGAACGACCAACGTCAACACCCTTGCAGCCAACTATGCTCCCGGCTTCCGCGGCAGCGTGGCATACACCAACGGCGCATACACGATGCGCGGCATGGTGACCTACTCCACCGGCCTTATGGACAACGGATGGGCATTCACCGTTTCAGCCATCGGCCGCTACAGCAAGGAAGGCATCACCGAGGGCACGTTCTACAAGTCGGCTGGCTTGTTCCTCGCCCTCCAGAAGGTGTTTAACCCTAACCACAGCCTTGCCGTAACGCTCTACGGCGCACCTACCCAGCGCGCCGGCTCATCGGCAACCTACGAAGAGGCATACGACCTTGCCGGCACCCACATGTACAACCCCAACTGGGGCTGGCAGAACGGCAAGAAGCGCAGCGCCAAGATTATCGAATCGTTCGACCCAACGGCAGTGGTCAACTGGATATGGAACAAGAAGTCAGGCACAACACTCAACACCGGCGCAGCGTTACGCTATTCGCTCTACTCATCGTCGGCACTCAACTGGGATCAGGCATCCGACCCACGTCCTGACTACTACCGCTATCTTCCTTCCTACTACAAGGACAACGAAGAAGCCTACAACCTCTACGTAGACCGCTGGCGCAACGACGAGGACATGCGGCAACTCAACTGGGACAAGATCTACTACGCCAACCAGACGGAGGTGCTTGCCGGTAACCCTACATCGGTCTACATCCTTGAGAACCGCCACAGCAACCAACTCAGTTTCGCGCTCAACTCAACGCTCAACCACCGTCTGAACGACTTCATGACACTTCAGGCTGGCGTTGGCTTCAACTGGACACGCGCCACCTACTACAAGACGATGCGCGACCTCCTCGGCGGCGAATATTGGATAGACACCGACAAATATGCCGAGCGCGACTATCCTGACGATCCTACGATGCTCATCAACGACCTTAACAACCCATACGCCCCTATATTCAAGGGCGACAAGTTTGGCTACAACTATGACATCAACTCAATCATCGCCAACGCATGGTTGCAGAACATCATCAACCGCAGCCACTGGGACATCAACTACGGTCTGAAAATCAGTTATACCCAATACCAGCGCGACGGCAAGATGCGCAACGGCCGTGCCCCGCAGAACTCCTACGGCAAGGGCAAGACCCACATCTTCGACAACGCTATGCTCAAAGCCGGCGTTACCTACAAGGCCGACGGCCACAACTTCGTGACCCTCAACGCCACCTACGGCAACCGTGCACCACTCGCCGACAACGTCTACATCTCTCCGAGAATCAAGGACACAGCCGTAGATGCCGGCAGCGAACGGGTGCTTAGCGGCGACTTGAGTTATACGTTCAACTACAGCCGCGTGCGCGGTAAGATTACCGGCTTCTGGACGAACACCTACAACGGCGTAAGCCGCAGTTCGTTCTACGACGACAACTATTCCACTTTCACCAACTACGTGCTCACAGGCGTAAACAAGACCTACAAGGGCATCGAGGTGGGCATCTCGGTGAAGGTTACTCCTGACTTGACTGTATCGCTTGCCGGAACATTCTCGCGCTACCAGTACAAGAACCGTCCGCGAGGCACACGCAGTTTCGAGAACGGCGTGCGCGCAGACACAACGCAGACAGTCTACCTGAAGAACTTCTATGTCGGCGGCACACCGCAAACGGCAGGAAGCCTCTCCATCAACTACAACGCTCCTCACCAGTGGTTCTTTGAAATCAACGGCACATGGATGGGCGACGCCTACATCGACCTCTCGCCAATCCGCCACGAGTATATGCCAAACTTGTCGTCATACTGCGCGAACGAGGCAGAATACATCGCTAAGGTGAAGGAAATCACCACTCAGGAGAAACTCCGCGACGCATTCCTGCTCAATGCAAGCGTCGGCAAACTGGTCTACGTGAACAGCAAGTTGTCGCTCAACTTCAACGTGAGCGTTAACAACATCCTCAACAAGACCAACATCCAGACCGGAGGCTACCAGCAGAGCCGCTTCGACTACACGGACTACAACGTTAACAAGTATCCTAACCGCTACTACTACGCACAGGGCATCCGCATCTATGCCAACGTGGGCATCCGGTTCTAACCGCAAAAAACAACCAAAGTAAAAAAAATCAAAAAACGAAATATCAAGATGAAACATTCCAAGTTATATCTAACGGCATTGATTTTCGCATCACTCGGATTCACAAGTTGTGACGACAACTGGGATACTCCTCCATTGGTCGGCCCGGTGGCGACTATCGAAGCCAACACATCAATCGCAGACCTCAAGGCAGCATACTGGCAGTCGGCAGCCAACTGCGTCGACACCATCGGCTACAAGAACGCCGCCACCAAGGAGCACTACATCATCAAGGGCCGCGTAACCTCGTCGGACGAGTCGGGCAACATCTACAAGAACCTTGTTATCCAAGACACTTACGTGGATCCAGCCGCTCCCAACGCAGCACCTGCGAGCCTCACGCTGAGCATCAACGCCAACAGCCTCTACACCTCTTACCGCTACGGTCAGGAGGTTGTGATCGACGCTACCGACATGTATATCGGCAAATATTCAGGTCTGCAACAGTTGGGCTTGCCTGACTACAGCAGCACCTATGGCTGGCAGACCACCTTCATGCCGCTCGAATTCTTCAAGCAGCACGCACAACTCAACGGTCTTCCACAGCCGGAGAAGGTTGACACTATCGTAACCACCATCGGCGCACTTCCGACCGACGACGAGGGCATCCGCAAATACCAGAGCCAACTCGTGCGCTTTGACGGCGTGCACTTCGTGAACGGCGGCAAGGATACGTGGGCAAGTTACCAGACAACAGTGTCGCAGAACCTCACCGATGGCAACGCTACCATCGCAGTGCGCACAAGCGGTTACTCCAACTTCTACTACGAAACACTGCCTGAGGGCGACGTTTCAATCGTGGGTATCCTCGGCTACTTCAACAACGCTTGGCAGTTGACCGTCCGCGACCTCAACGACTGCATCTTCGAGAAGCAGAGCGGCACAAAGGGTAACCCTCTCACCGTTGCAGAGGCCATCGCAGCACAGGCAAGCGGTTCGACCAAGACAGTATGGACACACGGCTATATCGTAGGTGCCGTAGCACCGGGCGTATCGGAAGTGAAGAGCAGCAGCGACATCGAGTGGGCAGCACCGTTTACATTGCCTAACACTCTCGTTATTGCCGATGCCGCAACAGAACGCGACTACACCAAGTGTATCGTCATCGACCTTCCGCAGGGCTCATCGCTCCGCACCAAGGCCAACCTCGCCGACACTCCTGACAACCTCGGCAGCGAGATTAACCTCCAGGGCGTGCTTGGCAAGACCTACGGCATGACAGCAGTAACGGGCAACAACGGCACAGATAGTGAATTCGTGTTCAGCAGCAGTGCCTCTGTTACATCAATTGACCAGAACTTCGAGACCTGGAACGCCGGCAGCGACGGCTACATCGACATTGCCGACAGCAACCTCCTCGGCGAAGGCTGGACACTGCAGACACCGAGCGGCAACAAGACTTGGTCGATGCGCACATTCAGCGGCAACGTCTACGCAACAGCATCGGGCTACAAAGGCACAGCGCCGTTCGACACTTGGCTGATTACTCCTTGTATCGATCTCGACAAGGTTCAAGACAAGGTGATGAGTTTCGACACTCAGGTGAACGGCTACAGCAGCACAACTTCAAAATTTGAGGTTTACGTGATGACTTCCAACGACCCATCGGCATCGACCAGCACCAAACTCGACTGCAACATCGCCACTGCTCCGGCAAGCGGCTACTCAGACTGGGTTAAGTCGGGCGACATCGACCTCAGCAAGTTCAGCGGCAAAATCTACATCGGCTTCCGCTACTCTGCAACATCCGACTCCAACTATGCAACATGGTGTTTCGACAACGTGCTCGTGGGCAAGAAGAGCGGCACAGTGGTTACAGGCAACGACGGCTCTGAGAGCAAGCCTTACACCGCAACCGACGTGCTCGGCGGCGTGACTGGCTCAGACAAATGGGTGACCGGCTACATCGTGGGCTACTCAAGTGGCGTCAACGCGTCGACATCGGCAAAATTCACTGCCGACGGAGCGAACGATCTCAACGTGCTCATCGCTGAATCGGCATCGGAAACCGACGTTACAAAGTGCATCGCAGTAGGTCTTCCTACCGGTACAATCCGCACAGGCATCAACCTGAAGAACAACCCGGGCAACCTCGGCAAGAAGGTGATGGTGAAAGGTACTCTCACCACAGTCTACCAGATTCCGGGTGTGAACCAGTTGACCGACTACAAACTGTAATCCCTTACAGACACACATAAAAAATCGGCGAGCCTTCGAAGGTTCGCCGATTTTTTTGTTTGCCCAATTTCTTTTAACGTATGCACCGGCACTGCGCCTTAAGCCATTTTAAGACGTTTTGACGGCGTTTTGCAACGAGAATGAACAAGCATTCATTTTAGCCGCAAAACGCCGTCAAAAGCGATTTATCTACGCTATTCCGTTAGAAGAACTTCACGTCCTTGCCTACAATCGAAGAGAGGATGTAGTTAGCGGCGCGCGAGGTGCCAATGCGGAAGAGTTCGTTGGTGAGCCATTCCTCGCCGAGGATTTCGCGCACGAGGGTGTAGTAGCGCACAGCGTCATCGGTCGACGAAACACCACCCGACACCTTGAAACCTACGCGGCGGCCGGTCTTCTCGAAATACTCCTTGATGGCGTGGCACATCACATAGGCAGCCTCAAGCGAAGCACCCGGATAGACCTTGCCGGTGGATGTCTTGATGAAATCCGCACCTGAATACATCGACAGGATGGCAGCATTGCGGATGTCGAGAGCCGACTTGAGCGCACCAGTCTCGAGGATTACCTTGAGGCGCGCATCGCGTGCAGCATGCTTGATTTCGGCAATCTCGTCGGCGAGTTCTTCATAGAGTCCGTCGTAGTAGAGCCCCATATTGAACACGATGTCGACCTCCGTAGCACCATCAGCAACGGCGAGGGCAGTTTCGGCAGTTTTCACCTCGACGAAAGTCTGCGACGAAGGGAACGAGCCGGCAACAACTGCCTTCTGCACGCCCGACACCTCGAGCGCACCGCTTACGACCATCGCGAAATTAGGGTAGACGCAGATGGCAGCCACGTTGGGGAGTTCAGGATATTCGGTCTCGAAATCGTTTACGCGGCCCACAAACTTGGTGACCGACGAAACGGTGTCGGTGGAGTTGAGTGTGGTAAGGTCGATAGAGTTGAAGCACTGCTTGTAGACCTCCACGTTGTTGTTTTCATCGAAATGCTTGTCGAGGATAGCCTTTACGTCGGCTGCCACGAAATTGTCGTCGGTTGTCACCTTGCTCTCCTTGAGCACTTGCAGGTAACGGTCTTGCTTGTTTTTTTCCATAGGATTTTATTTTTTCATTTAGATAATTTCGGATTGTTGAGATGGCGCGTGTTGTCGCGCGCGGTTTTCTTCTCGAGGTTTCTGAGGAAAGCCTCCGTGAGGTCCACGCCGGTCTGGTTGGCGATGCAGATGAGCACCCACATCACGTCGGCGAGTTCGTCGGCAAGGGCATCGGGGTCTTCGCCCTTCTTGAACGACTGGTCGCCGTAGCGGCGCGCTATGATTCTCGCCACCTCGCCCACCTCCTCGGTGAGGACAGCCATATTGGTGAGTTCGCTGAAGTAGCGCACGCCGTAGGTGCGTATCCAGCGGTCAACGGTTTGTTGCGCTTCTTCGATGGTCATAGTGCCTATTCCTTGAGGTGAGAGTCGATGATGATGGTTACCGGGCCGTCGTTGACGAGAGCCACCTGCATGTCTGCGCCAAACTCACCTTCGCCGCACGGCTTGGGCAGTTGGGCATTAAGGGCGTCGATGAAGGCGCGATAGAGCGGCACAGCCGTTTCGGGTCGCGCCGCGCGGATATAGGAGGGGCGGTTGCCCTTGCGCGTAGAGGCATGGAGGGTGAACTGGCTCACCACGAGAATCTCGCCGCCCACGTCAAGGATTGAGCGGTTCATCACTCCGGCATCATCGTTGAAGATGCGCAGATTGACCACCTTCTTCACCAGCCAGTCAACATCGTCCTGTGTGTCGTCGTGCTCCACGCCGACAAGAATCATCATGCCGCCGCCCACAGAGGCTTTCAGATTGCCTGCTATCGACACGGAAGCCTCGCGCACACGTTGTATCACTATTCTCATAGAAAATCGAAATTAGAGCCTTAAAACGGCTTTTCTGCAAATATACGAATTTCATTCGTTGGAACGCACCATCGCCTTGTGGAATTTGCGTAGACACGTCAATGTTGCCCTCGAAATGCCCCGAGCCAGAATCTCGATGTACGGAAAATCACACCGCAAAAGGGAGAGGTCGCGTCAAAGCAGACGGCAAGAGCAGTGCGCCCCGTAGGTGACGCCGTATTGCTTACCCCTGGCTTCAGCCTGGGGCAAAGGAGCGAGAAAGAAAAGCACCCCGTAGTGGGTGCCGCCGCTAACCGTCCATGAATTAAATAATCTAAGCACAAAAGCACAAATTTTAACACTCGCATTTTTTCTGAGCGGCGCTCGGGTGAGGTAATTTTTTACTTAATCCATTGACAACCCGATTAATACGCAAATTATGCATCTGCGAGAATTTAATATTTACGGCAATTTTCGAAGTTTCGGGTAGATAATGGGAAGATTTTACTTGTCATTGCCGTCGCTTTGGAGAGCAGCGAGGATGGTGCGGGCTTTAGCAGGACCGACCACAGCGGCGACGTCAGCCTCCGAGGCTTCGCGAAGTCGTTTGAGACTCTTGAAGTGCGACAGCAGTGCGGTGCGCGTCTTCTCACCCACTCCCTTGATCGAGTCGAGTGCCGAGACCGTCTGCCCCTTGCTGCGGCGGTTGCGGTGATGAGTGATGCCGAAGCGGTGAGCCTCGTCGCGGAGTTGCTGGATGACCCTCAGCGACTCCGAATTTTTGTCGATATACAGTGGCACACTGTCGCCCGGGAAATAGATTTCCTCAAGTCGCTTGGCGATGCCCACGAGTGCAACCTTGCCCCGGATGCCGAGCCGGTCAAACGCCTCGACCGCTGAACTCAACTGACCCTTGCCGCCGTCGACCACCACCAGTTGCGGCAGCGGCTGCCCCTCTTCGAGTAGGCGGCTGTAGCGGCGCGTGAGCACCTCAATCATCGAAGCAAAATCATCTGGTCCCTCCACCGTCTTGATGTTGAAATGGCGGTAGTCGCGCTTCGACGGTTTGCCGTTTTTAAACACCACGCACGACGCCACAGGATTCGTGCCTTGGATGTTGGAGTTGTCGAAGCACTCGATGTGGCGAGGGAGTTCGCTGAGGCGGAAATCCTTCTGCATGCGCGTAAGCAACCGGGTGACGCGCTGCTCGGGGTTCAACTTCTCGGCATTCTTGATTTTGTCCACCTTGTACTGCCGCGCATTCTGTAGGGAGATGTCGAGCAGACGGCGCTTATCGCCGCGCTGAGGAATGACAAATTCGCGATTTTCCGACGAGCAGTCGGGCAAGAACGGCACGACCACCGTCTTTGCCGCATTGCCGAACTTCCCGTCCGCTTCGGCGATGGCATAAGAGAGAATCTGCTCGGGTGTCTCGTCGAGTTTTTTGCGGAATTCAAAGGTGGCACACTGCACCACCGAGCCGTGGCGCACGTGCATATAGTTGACAAAAGCAAAATTGTCGTCGGGCTCGTAGGAATAGACGTCGATATTGGTTTCCGCGGCACTCACCACCACCGATTTCGCCTTGTAGCGTTCAATGGTCTGGTACTTCCGCTTCAGTTCCTGCGCCTCCTCAAAACGGAGTTCGGCGGCAAGTCGCTGCATCTCCGCAACGAGGTAGTCCGACACCGCCTGTGTGTCGCCGCCAAGGATGTGTTTCACCTGTGCGACATACTCGCCGTAGACCTCAGGCGACACCCTACCCTCGCAGCAGCCCTCGCAGTTGTGGATGTGGTATTCCAGGCACACTCGGACAGAGCGGCGGTCTACACTTTCCGCCGTAATTGGCCACCGGCACGACCGCAGCGGAAAGAGTTCCTTGAGCAGTTCGAGCATCGTGCGCACCACCGAAACGCTGGCATACGGACCATAGTAACGACCGCCCTTGCGAGTGACGTCGCGAGTGAGAAAAACGCGCGGATAGAGTTCGTTGGTGACGCATATCCACGGATACGACTTGTCATCCTTCAGCAGGATGTTGTAGCGCGGTTTGTACTCCTTGATAAGGCTGTTTTCGAGGTGCAGGGCATCGTCCTCGCTATCCACCACGATGTAGCGCATATCGACGATGTTTGCCACCAGCACATTGGTCTTCACAGAGTCGTGAACACGGTTGAAATAGGAGGAAACGCGGCGTTTGAGTTTCTTCGCCTTGCCCACATAAATCACCGTGCCAGCCTTGTCGTAGTAGAGATAGCAGCCGGGCTTCTCGGGGAGCATACTTATCTTTTGTCGTAAAACGTCGTTCATAATTTCTCGTTGCTGATAATGCAAATATGCCAAAATTTTGCGAGTCTGCAAAGAATCTCAAGGCAAAAACGAGATGGTGTGGGCGGCACCCACTACGGCGCGCGCTCCCCTCGCCTCTCACCTCGCTCACAGGCTCTCTCCACTCTACTCTCATTCAAACTCAAATCCCTCTCCACGGCGACAAACAGATCCCTCTCAAACCCTCTTCCATCTCTTCTCCGACAACCGCACACCAGAGCAACTCATCTCCTCACCTACGACGCAGACCCAATCCTTCTCCACGGCGACAAACAGATTCCCCACAAACCCTCTTCCATCTCTTCTCCGATGAAAAGTCCACAATCCCTCTCATCTCCCTCAGGTTCAATTTCCTCTCATCGGTATCAAAAAATTCTCAATCCGCCCCTCTTCTCCGGCAATCAATTCCCCCACAGAATCAGCCTTCCCTCCTCTCCGCTAGAGGTCTCCAACCTACCTCTCTCATCGCTCACTGATGCCATTTCTGCCTCTTCTATCACGTTTTTTCTGCCGACAATTCCTCTTTATCGGAGTCATAAAAACAAAGTCAGGCGCGGCATCCCGCGCCTGACTTTATCTGTTGTCGTGACTGATTCTAATAAACGATCAGCGAGTCTACCTGTACGTCGGCAGGGAACGCCTCGCGGCCTTTGAGTGCTGAGAGTTCGACGATGAAACTGATGTAGATTTTCTTCGGATTCATCGACTTCACCAACTCATAGGCAGCAGCCATTGTGCCACCAGTGGCGAGCAAATCGTCGTGAAGGATTACCACATCACCCGGTTCGATAGCATCGCGGTGGATTTCGATGGTATCAACGCCATACTCCTTGCTGTAGGACTTGCTGATGGTGTCGGCAGGCAGTTTTCCTGGCTTGCGCACTGGCACAAAACCTGCATTAAGGTCGCGTGCAAGGATTGCGCCGCCGATAAAGCCGCGCGACTCGATGCCTACGACTTTTGTAACGCCAAGACCCTCGTAGCGTTTCTTTAACTCGTCCGACATTGTTTGCAATGCTTCTGGATTTTTAAACGCCGTGGTCAAATCGCGGAAGATTATTCCTTCCTGAGGAAAATCCTTGATGTCGCGGATTGTGTTTTTTACTTCTTCGAGTTTCATATCTGTTTATATAATAATTTTTTCGTCTGAAATTGTTCCACGTGGAACACCGTTTTCTACCGCCCCAGCAACAGAAGGAGGATATTGATGTCGCTTGGGGAAATTCCCGGGATTCGCGAAGCCTGAGCAACCGTTTCCGGATCTATTTTCGTCAACTTCTGTCTTGCTTCGGTTGAGATTGTTTTCACCTCCATATAATTGATTTTACCCCGGAGAGCCACATGTTCAAGTCGGGCAATCTTTTCGGCAATCAATTTTTCGCGGTCGATGTAGCCTTGGTATTTTATCAAAATCTCTGCCGCCTCTACTATTTCCTCTCGCCTACTCTCCTCAAACCCCACAATCAGTTCAGCAAGCGGCTCGATGGCTGAAGCAAGCAATGAGATGGTGAGTTGCGGACGGAGAATCAGGTCGTAGAGTTTCACCGACTGCTTCAGCGGCGACAAATCATTCTGCTCGAGGAACGGATTAATGCGCGAAGCCTTCACCGTAAATTCGCGTGCAAAGGCAATGAGCGCATCGCGCTGACGCTTCTTCTCCGCCATCAAATCGTAGCGTTCCTGCGTAGCCAGACCGATGGCATAACCGCGCGGAGTGAGTCGCATATCAGCGTCGTCCTGGCGCAGAAGAATGCGGTATTCGGCGCGCGAAGTAAACATACGATACGGCTCGTCCACGCCCTTTGTAACCAAATCGTCGATGAGCACACCGATATAAGCCTCGTCGCGACCAAGCACAAACGGCTCTTTCCCGGCGGCTTTCTGATGCGCGTTGATACCCGCAATCAAGCCCTGTCCGGCAGCCTCCTCATAGCCCGTAGTACCGTTAATCTGTCCGGCAAAGAAAAGCCCGGAGAGGAGTTTGGTTTCGAGCGTGTGGCGCAGTTGTGTAGGGTCGAAATAGTCGTACTCGATGGCATATCCCGGACGGTAGATCTGCGCATCGGCGAGAGCCGGAATCTTGCGCATAGCGTTGACCTGAACCATCAGAGGCAACGACGAAGAGTAGCCGTTGAGATAATATTCTTGTGTTGTCTCACCCTCCGGCTCAAGGAAAAGTTGGTGTTTATCCTTGTCGGCAAAGGTGACAATTTTCGTTTCAATACTCGGGCAATAGCGAGGACCCACACTCTGAATCTGACCATTGAAAAGCGGCGAGTCGGGCAATCCTTCACGCAGCACCTCGTGCACCTCAGGATTGGTGTAGATAATCCAGCACGGACGCTGCTTGAGTTTGCGTTCCACCGACGGGAGATAGGAGAATTTGTGGAAATCCGTGTCGCCGTCCTGGCGAATAGACTTCTCAAAATGGATTGTGCGACCGTCGATGCGCACCGGCGTGCCCGTCTTCATTCGTCCCACCGTGAAGCCCAGCGATTTCAGTTGCTCCGTCAACCCATAGGAAGCCGGCTCGGAGATGCGTCCGCCACCGATTTTCACGCGACCGATGTGCATCAGTCCGTTAAGGAACGTGCCAGCCGTGAGCACCACCGCCTTGGTCTTGAACGTGACGCCCATCGCCGTGGTGACACCTGTCACTCTGCCATCCTCCACGACAAACCCAGTTGCCGAGTCTTGCCACATGTAGAGACGGTCGGTGTTTTCGATGCGGCGACGCCAAGCCTCGATAAACTTCACTCGGTCGGCCTGCGCACGCGGACTCCACATCGCCGGACCTTTCGAGCGGTTGAGCATACGGAACTGAATCGACGCTTCGTCGGTGACAATGCCCATCTGACCGCCAAGAGCATCTATTTCTCTGACTATCTGCCCTTTAGCAATACCACCAACAGCAGGATTGCAACTCATTTGTGCAATCTTATTCATATCCATAGTGATGAGCAGCGTTTCCGAGCCAAGATTGGCAGCAGCACACGCAGCCTCACAACCGGCATGGCCGGCACCGATAACTATAACGTCGTATTCGAATTTCATTGTCTGTGAGCAATCATTTCTGACAGGATGTCGAGCGACTCGTCCTCGTGGCGCTCCATAATCTCGCGCTCTCCCGGTCCCTTGTCGTTGACGCCGCAAAGGTGGAGAATGCCATGGATAAACACACGGTAAAACTCCCGCTGATAGGAAGCACCCACCATTTCGGCGTTGCTTGCCACAGTGTCGAGCGAGATGAAGATGTCGCCCGAAATGCGGTGCGGGCGGCTATAGTCAAACGTTATGACATCCGTAAAATAATCGTGATTAAGGAATTGGCGGTTTACGTCGAGAATCTTTTCGTCGTTGCAGAATATATACGAAATGTCGCCCAGAGATTTACCAAAACCACGGGCCACAGCCTCAATCCAATCGTGCATCAACGACTTGTCGACGTGAGGCATTTCCACACCGTCTGTGATAATCGTCAGTTCTGCCATTTCCGTTAAGAAACAGCCACAAAGATAACTAAAATCCTAAAACATCGCCAAGTTTTAACAATGTTTTTGCGAAAATTCTCCACAAAAACACCTCTCCTACCCTACCCTTTTTGCAGGGGCTATCCGAAGAAGAAATATGCCACGGCGATGCCCGTAATCGAACCCACAATGTCCGCCATTAGGGCGAAAGGCACAGCGTAGCGCGTCTTGCGGATACCCACGCTACCGAAGTACACGGCAAGGATGTAGAACGTGGTGTCGGTGCTGCCCTGGATGCATCCGGCGATGCGTGCCACGAGCGAATCGACGCCGAAATTGTTGATTACGTCGACCATCAGTCCGCGGCTTCCTGTGCCGCTGAGCGGCTTCATCAGCGCCGTCGGCAGAGCCTCCACCCAAGTGGCATCGAAGCCCATAGAGGCGACCAGATCGGAGATTGCGCCCGTAATCATACCCATCGCGCCAGAGGCACGGAACATGCCGATAGCCACGAGAATTGCCACGAGGTAAGGGATTATCATCACAGCCGTTTTGAAGCCGTCCTTCGCGCCCTCAATGAAGTGCTCGTAGACATTAATTCGCTTGCGCACGCCGGCTGCGATAAACGTAAGGATAACGCCGAAAAGGATGATGTTGGACACGAACGAACTGTAGCGCTGCATCTCGTCAGGGGTAAGCGTAGAGAAGTACCACACCACTCCCACTACCACAGCGAGCAGTCCGAGCACCCACGAGATAATCACGCGGTCGAAAATCTTGATGTGCTGCTTCAGGCACAGCGAAACGATGCCGAAGAGCGTCGACACAAAAGTGGCGATGAGGATAGGCACAAACACATCGGTAGGGTTGCTTGCGCCGCAACTAGCACGGTAGGTCATAATCCCTATAGGGATGAGCACCAGTCCCGAGGCATTGAGCACAAGAAACATCAGCATTGCGTCGGTGGCGGTGTCCTTCTTAGGGTTCAGTTCCTGCATATGCTGCATCGCCTTCAGGCCGAGAGGCGTGGCGGCGTTGTCAAGACCAAGCATATTGGCAGAGATGTTCATAAAAATCGACCCCATGGCAGGATGGTTCTTGGGGATGCCCGGGAAGAGCCGCGAGAAGAGCGGACTCACAAGGCGGCCGAAGAACGGTATCACCCCACCCTTCTCACCAATCTTCATCACGCCCATCCAGAGCGACAGCACTCCAGTGAGACCCAACGAAAGTTCGAAAGCCATCTTTGCAGAGTCGAACGAAGAAGTCATGATTCGCGACCAAATGTCGATGTCGCCATAAACGACCGACTCAAAAAGGGCAAAGATGAACGTAAGGGCAAAGAAACCTATCCAAATATAATTAAGAGCCATAAAAATCTTTTTCCTGCTAAATATATCTTGCAAAAATAAAAACAATTTCCATAAAATCAGCATTTTCCGAAGCAAAATGACAATCCGGATTTTTCTGCGGTTTTTGCCAGCACGCCTAAAACTGCACTTATTTCACTGATCTACCGTCATATATGCAATTTTCAAGTCGTTTTGAGTGCGAAATTCTCGGCAGAGCCGTGCAGCGGCCGGGAATTTTCAAACCGCAAAGAGAAATTCAGGACAACATCGGCAATCGCCATATAAAGTATGAAAATATAAATTAAGGAAAATTTTCAGTGATTGCGTGGTTATTAGGAAAAAAGTATTTACATTTGCAGCGAAAATTGGAATCGGCAAAGATGTCAGTGTTTTAGGTTTGGCATCCTTTTTGCAATAAACAATTTGAAGACAATTTTTTAACCCAAAATATTAAAAAACAATGATTAAAGTAGGTATTAACGGATTTGGCCGTATCGGACGTTTCGTTTTCCGTGCAGCTCAAAACAGAAGTGACATTCAAATCGTAGGTATCAACGACCTTTGCCCAGTAGACTATTTGGCATATATGCTCAAATACGACACAATGCACGGTCAGTTCAACGGCACAATCGAGGCTGACGTTGAAAACAGCAAGCTTATCGTAAACGGCAAGGAAATCCGCGTAACTGCAGAGCGTAACCCAGCTGACTTGAAGTGGAACGAAGTTGGTGCTGAATACGTAGTAGAATCTACTGGTCTTTTCTTGACAAAAGAGAAAGCACAGGCACACATCGAGGCAGGTGCAAAATACGTTGTAATGTCAGCTCCTTCTAAGGACGACACCCCAATGTTTGTATGCGGTGTAAACTTCGACAAATATGTAAAGGGCACACAATTCGTTTCTAACGCATCTTGTACAACAAACTGCTTGGCCCCTATCGCTAAGGTTTTGAACGACAAGTTCGGCATCGTAAACGGTTTGATGACAACAGTTCACTCTACAACTGCAACACAGAAGACAGTTGACGGTCCTTCTTTGAAAGACTGGCGTGGTGGTCGTGCCGCATCTGGCAACATCATCCCTTCAACAACAGGTGCTGCTAAGGCAGTAGGTAAAGTAATTCCTGAGTTGAACGGCAAATTGACTGGTATCTCAATGCGTGTTCCTACTTTGGACGTATCTGTAGTTGACTTGACAGCCAACTTGGCTAAGCCAGCATCAAAAGAGGCTATCTGCGCAGCTATGAAAGAGGCAGCAGAAGGCGAATTGAAGGGTGTACTCGCTTACACTGAGGACGCAGTTGTTTCTTCAGACTTCCTTGGCAACACCAACACTTCAATCTTCGATGCAAACGCAGGTGTATACTTGACTGACACATTCGTTAAGGTTATCTCTTGGTACGACAACGAAATCGGTTACTCTAACAAAGTTCTTGAGCTCATCGCTCACATGGCTAAGGTTAACGGTTAATCCGACTTACGCAATCATAGACAAAGCGGAGCGCTTCGGCGTTCCGCTTTTTTTGTGCGCCGTACCGATAACCCCAAGCATCAGCCCCTGCGCGCTCGGTTCTCACTGATGCGGCATTCTTCATCCAATCTCATCACTTTAACGTATGCGCCGGCATTATGGCTTGAGCCCATTTTTTGACGATTTGTTTAGTGACAGTAAACAAATTTGCCAGATTTTATTTAGTACCAGTAAACAAATTTACTCAATTTTATTTAGTGGCAATAAATAAATATTGTATTTTTGCAAAGTAAACAAAAACTACAACCATGCAGAAAGATATTTTCAAGACACTCATAAAAGAGGGACAAGACGAAATAAAAGAGATGGAACTCTACCGCAGACCGTTCTTTTTTGAAGAGCAGGGCAGGTATGTGCTTGTGGGCATCCGCCAAGCCGGCAAGTCGTATCTTCTGTACCAGCGCGCTATGCAGTTCCTCTCAGAGGGTCACGACATCAGGGAAATAGTCTACATCAACTTCGACGACGAACGCTTGTACGGGATGACTGTAGACGATTTCGACCTGATTCTGCAAGCCCATAGCACTATGTATTCCTACAAGCCTATATTATTTTTTGACGAGATACAGAACATTGAGGGGTGGGAGCATTTTGCCCGCCGACTTGCCAACCAGAAATACATGGTCTTCATCACTGGTTCCAATGCCAGGATGCTGAGCCGCGACATTGCCACCACCCTGGGCGCACGTTATTTCGACGAGAAAATCTTCCCATATTCCTTCCGTGAATACCTTGGGGCAAACGGCATTGCCCTCGACCGTGATTGGCTGTACGGTAAACAGAGGAACACCGTCCAACTCCATTTTGCGGAATATTTCAAATGGGGAGGCTTTCCTGAATTGCTTCTCTACAAGAACAAACGGCATTGGCTCAACGGTCTTTACGAAAAAATCCTTCTCGGTGACATCATACAACGCAACAATATCAAAAACGAGCAGGCACTGCGGCTCGCTGTTAAAAGGCTTGCAGAGAACGTGCTGCAACCCACTGCCTACAACCGGCTTGCCAATATGGTGAAGAGTGCAGGCATTTCCACCAGCACTGCGTCCATTATCGAATATATCCGCTATGCCAAGGAAGCGTGCCTGATATTCTCTCTGGACAACTATGCCTCCAAGTTTGCGGAAAAAGAGACTGCTAAGAAGCATTATTTCACCGACAACGGCTTGCTGAGCGTGTTTCTGACCGACTCGAAATCGCCGTTGCTGGAAAATCTCTGCGCCATTTCCCTCTACAAGAAATACAACAAGGATGCCGGCGCACCGGGGCTGTATTACTACAACCGCAACATTGAGGTCGACTTTTTCGTCCCGGAAGAAGGTCTTGCCATCCAGGCTACCTACAGCCTTGCCGACACTGCCACCCGACAGCGAGAGGTTGCGGCATTGATTGCACTCAACAAGTTCTACCCTCTCAAGACGGCAATAATTGTGACCTACGATGAGGAGGAGACAATCGAAGAGGAAGGCATCCGCATAGAGGTTGTTCCAGTGTGGAAATGGCTGATGGACGGGGTGTAGGAGCAAAAAAGGGCCGGGGCGGATGCGCCATTGCTGACGCATCTGCCCCGGTTCACGATTTTGTCAAATTCTGTATGTCTTTTAGTTTTCGTCTTTCAGCGGACCGAGTTTACGCGTGCGGATGTCGAAGATTACAAAGCAGATAAACGCCGCAATCACGCCGCAGATGTTGCCGATTTCCGTAGGCAACCCGAAGCCAGCGGCTTCGTTAGGCGCAACGCAGAGGTAGCAAACGCACACTGCAGTGAGGAACATCGCCGGGAGCGAGAAAATCCAATGTATCTTGTTGCGGCGTGCAAAATAGGTAGCCAGAGTCCACAGCGTAACGGTGGCGAGCACTTGGTTGGAGATGCCCACGCACTTCCATATCGTGGTGAAGTCAACGAAGCAGCACACGAATGCAGCAACAAAGATAGGCACTGTAACTACCAGTCGGCTCACAAGAGTTTTCTGCGCATAGTTGAACGCCTGCGCCACAATCATACGCATACAGCGGAAGGCTGTGTCGCCAGTGGTGATAGGGCATACAATCACGCCGGCAGCGGCAAGAACCAAGCCTATCTGCCCCAGCCACGAGTTGCAGATTTCATTGACCATAATCGACGGCGTTTTGCCAGCGGCAGCGGCAGCGTTGAGCCCTTCAGGACCGCCGAAATAGGCGATGGCGGCAGTTGCCCAGATGAGGGTTACTATACCCTCGCTGATCATTGCGCCGTAAAACACCGGGCGCGCATATTTCTCGCTTGTCATGCATCGTGCCAGCAACGGCGACTGAGTGGCATGGAAGCCCGAAATTGCACCGCAGGAAACGACGATAAACAGCATCGGGAAGAGGATATTGTTGTCAGGGTCGTAATGGTAGTTGTGGAACGCATCAAGCGAGAACTCCGTGAGATGAATCTGTCCAGAGAAACCACCGTAGAACAGGTAGCCGCCAACGCCGAGTGCCATAAGGAGCAGACACGCACCGAAAAACGGATATATCCGGCCTATAATTTTGTCGATAGGCAACAGGGTTGCAATCACATAGTAGGCAAACACCACCAAGAGCCATATCATCTTCGGCGCGCCAGTGAGGGTGGCGAGCAGGTCGGCAGGGCCGACAACGAAAGATATGCCCACAGCAAAGAGCAGCATTGCAGTGAAGAGCACCAGAAAATGGCGCACGCCGTTGCCCATATATTTTCCCACCACCATCGGCAGGTCACGACCGTCGTTGCGTAGCGTGAGCAGACCCGCCACATAGTCGTGGGCAGCACCCATAAATATGCAGCCTACCACAATCCACACATACGCCATCGGTCCGTAGGCGGCACCCATAATAGCGCCGAAGATAGGGCCAAGACCGGCGATGTTGAGAAACTGGATGATGTACATACGCCAAGGCGCCATCTCCTTGTAATCCACGCCATCATTGAGCCGCTTCACTGGAGTGGGACGCGCCGGGTCGACACCGAAATAGTGAGACAAGAACCGTCCGTAGATGAAATAGCCTCCTATGAGCAGGCACAGAGAAACAATAAAGGTAATCATTGTCTTAAAATTTTATAAAAATCACACAAAGATAATAATAAATCATTGGCTCGTGAATAAAAAAACTGTCAATTTTCAAAAGCGTGAAGATTTTGGTCTTTCCACAATAACACAAGTGAGTAAGTCATATTCAAATATAAATGCGTAACTTTGCAGCAGTAAAACATTATTCCGAACAGCAATGGAACACATTTCACAAAGAATTCAGGCTTTGTCGCCATCAGCAACATTGGCGATGTCGCAGAAAAGCAACGAGTTGAAGGCTCAAGGAGTCGATGTAATCAACCTTTCAGTGGGCGAACCGGATTTCCACACCCCTGACCACATCAAGGAAGCAGCCAAGAAGGCCATCGACGACAACTTCACGTTCTACACCCCCGTGCCAGGCTATATGAGTCTGCGCAAAGCCATCGCCGCAAAGATGAAAAACGAGAATGGACTCGACTTTGCGCCCGAGCAGATTGTAGTGTCGGGCGGCGCCAAGCAGTCTTTGTGCAACGTGATTCTTGCCACCATCAACCCCGGCGATGAGGTGGTCATCCCCACCCCAGCATGGGTAAGTTACGTGGAGATGGTAAAACTTGCCGAAGGCAAGACCGTCACCGTTCCGGCAAGCGTGGAGCAGGACTTCAAAATCACTCCTGCGCAACTCGAGGCAGCCATCACGCCCCGCACACGCATGCTTCTCCTCTGCTCGCCATCCAACCCTACGGGCAGCGTCTACACCCACGACGAGTTGAAAGCCCTCGCCGACGTGCTTGCAAAATACCCCGACATACTCGTGCTCTCCGACGAAATCTACGAGCACATCAACTATACAGGCAAGTTTGCCTCCATCTCCGAGTTTGACGCCGTGCGCGACCGCACAATCATCGTCAACGGCGTTTCGAAAGCCTATGCTATGACCGGCTGGCGCATCGGCTTCATCGCCGCACCGCTGTGGGTGGCAAAAGCCACTACCAAACTCCAGGGTCAGTACACATCCAACCCTTCATCGGTGGCACAGAAAGCCGCCGAAGCAGCCTACACAGGCTCGCAGGAGTGCGTGGAAACCATGCGACAGGCGTTTGAGCGCCGCCGCGACCTCGTGGTTAACCTGCTGAAGGAAATCCCTGACCTGCGCATCAACCATCCGCAGGGAGCGTTCTACATCTTCCCTGAGGTATCGGCATATTTCGGCAAAGCCGACGGCGACCGCAAGATCAACGATGCCAACGACCTGGCAATGTACCTGCTTGAAGTGGGTCATGTGGCAACCGTCAGCGGCGACGCCTTCTGCGCACCGGGCTACATCCGACTCAGTTACGCAACCAGCGACGACAATATCCGCGAGGCGGCACGTCGCATAGCGGCTACGCTTGCCCGCCTGAAATAAGATGCAGAGAGTTTGCGTTTACTGCGCATCGAGTGCCAATGTAGACTGCCGCTACCTTGACGCCGCCTACCGTATGGGCGCGGCGTTGGCGCGTGCCGGCATTGAGACGGTGTGCGGTGCCGGCAACGAAGGACTGATGCGCAACCTCGCCGACGGCTGCCTCGACAACGGCGGCACAGTGACCGGCGTGATTCCGCAGTTTATGGTCGACAACGGCTGGGGCTACGATGCTCTGACGCAAACCATTGTCACCCCCGACATCCACACGCGCAAAGAGCAGATGGCGGCGATGGCAGATGCCGCCGTGGCTCTCCCAGGCGGATGCGGCACGCTCGAGGAACTCCTTGAAATCGTGACGTGGCGGCAACTGGGATTGTTCTCCGGGCGCATCATCGTGGTGAACACCAGCGGCTACTATGACCCCCTGATTGCGATGCTCACGCGCTGCGTCGACGAGGGGTTTATGAAGCGGTCGCACAAGCACCTGTGGGAGGTGGCAGAAACGCCCGAACAAGCCGTGAAGATGCTCCAGAAGCCGCAGGACGACAACACAATAGAACCAAAACGGTAAGCAGATGCCAGACAGTCTTGACATAGCAATCCAGCAACCCGCAGGAGGCGATGCGGCAGCGTATGCAGCCCATTACCACCGCCACTACTACCAGCCGGCCTATCCCAACGGACTGACCGACTCGTTGCCCTCTGCCGTTACGGAATACAAGCCGCTGGAGTCGTACCCTATGGTCGGCGACCGTGAGGGCGACATCCCAGTGGCATACACCCACACCCCGGCGCACTCCTCGATAATGATTGCGCTGCTTGTGGTGTCGTTTCTGCTGATAGCCTACAGTTACAAGAAAGGAGCGAAGTTCTTCCCCAAACTGGCACGCAACCTGTGGTCGGTGAAGCGCACCGAAAACCACCTCGACGAGCACACCGCCAACGAGAACATCCTTATGGTGGCTCTCATCATCGTGTCGCTTATTGCGGAAGGCATAGTTATCTATTCAGCCGCCCTTGCGTGGCTGCCAGCGGCATCGTCGATGACTATGCCGTTGCTTGTGAGCCTGTCAACAGCCACGGCAGCAGCGTTCTATCTCTTCCAACTGATTGCCGCCACCGCCACCGGCTACATCTTTGCCAACCGCATCGACACCCGGCTGTGGCTGCAAGGCTTCAACTCCACCCAGATTTTCCTCGGACTGTTTCTCACTCCGCTCGCCCTGATTATGCTCTTCGAGCCCGACCTCAACAACGTGATGACGAGTGTGGCAATCAGTCTCTATGCGGCATCAAAACTGGTGTTCTACGCCAAAAGCATTAGGATTTTTTATAGTTATTTGTTTCAATACGTGTATTTTATTTCGTACCTTTGCGCCGTTGAAATCGCTCCGGTCACATTCTTCATAAACAGAGCATTATTTATATAAGGACAACCACAGAAAATGGCTAAAGTTAACAAAATCTTAGTTTCCCAACCCAAACCATCATCAGATAAGTCACCATATTTCGACATTGAGAAGAAATACGGCGTGGAAATCGTGTTCCGCCCTTTCATCAAGGTTGAAGGTTTGACATCCAAGGAATTCAGACAGCAAAAAATATCACTTTCAGAGCACACAGCCGTGATTTTCACCGCAAAATCAGCCATCGACCACTTCTTCCGCATCGCCGAGGAGTCGCGCTTCGCTGTGCCTGAAACAATGAAATACTTCTGCACCACTGAGGCTATCGCCCTCTATTTGCAAAAATACACCGTCTACCGCAAGCGCAAGATTTTCTTCGGCAAGACTGGCAAACTCGACGATTTGATTCCACAAATCGTGAAGCACAACACCGACAAATACCTCTATGTGGTGTCGGAGGTGCAGAAAAACGACGGCGAGAGCGTGCTCGAGAAGAACAAGGTGAACTACTCGCGTGCGGTGATGTACCGCACCGTGAGCAACGACTTCCAAGAGGGCGAGCCGTTTGACTACGACATGCTAATCTTCTTCAGCCCAACAGGCGTGAAGTCGCTGCAGAAGAACTTCCCTAACTTCGAGCAAGGCGACACCAAAATCGGATGCTTCGGCGTGCAGACTGCCAAAGCCATCACCGATGCCGGTCTGCGCCTCGACATCGAAGCGCCGACAGCCGCTGCTCCGTCGATCACAGCCGCTATCGACCAGTATCTGAAAACCCACAAAAAGTAAAACATACCCTCGCGCCGGCTCACTGCCGGCGACTGCAAGGATGGCGGAATTAAGTCTTCATAAATCGGAAAAACTTTGCAGCCGAACTGCTGTAAACCGTTTGTTTTCAGAGGGCAGCCCAGCCAAAGCCTACCCACTGAGGGCGGTCTATGCCGAGAGCCAGCGCACCTACGGTGCCCCGGCTCAATTTATGATTACCATACCAAAGAAGAAAATCCGCACCGCCGTGGGGCGCGTGTTGCTCCGCCGCCGAGTGAGGGAAGCCTACCGGCTCAACCGCCACTTGCTCAACCCTACACTTGCGGCAACAGGAAAGAAGGTTGACATCGCTTTCCTCTACGTAAGCAACGAGGAGAAATCCTACGCATCGATTGAGAAGCGCGTATGCACCATTTTAAGCGCCGTGGCTGCAAATTTATCAGCCGAACAGACGGAAACCCCACAACTATGAAAAAGTTGCTCACAAGGCTTCTAATCCTGCCAATCAGATTTTATCAGATGAGCATATCGCCGATGCTTCCGCCGGCGTGCCGCTACACGCCCACTTGCAGCCAGTATGCCATCGAGGCTCTACGCAAGTACGGCCCACTGAAAGGCTCGTGGCTTGCCATCAAGCGCATCTGCCGTTGTCATCCGTGGGGCGGAAGCGGCCACGATCCCGTACCATAAGCCAATGATTGCCGACTGCCATACCCATCACCCCGACAGGCACAACGCCATTATCAGCGTTGCGCCGGAGGATTTCCGCCCACAGAAGGGACTGCTCTATTCCGTGGGCATCCATCCGTGGCACACCGGCAAACCGTTCAGTAAAAGGCTGCTGGAGACCGTCTGCGCCGACCCACAAGTTGTTCTCATCGGCGAAACAGGTATCGACAAGTTGCGCGGTGCCGACCAGGCGACACAGGAGGAGGTGCTGCGACTGCACATCAGCCTCTCCGAAACGCTCCGCAAGCCGCTCGTGCTCCACGCGGTCAAGTCAGCCGACCGCATCCTCGCCCTGCGCAAGTCGCTGCGTCCCAGCATGGCGTGGATATGGCACGGATTCAGAGGCAATGCCACCCTCGCGCGCCAACTCTGGCAGGCGGGCATCTATCTGTCGCTCGGCGAGCACTTCAACGCCGAAGCCGCCGCCGCAATCCCCGACAACCGGTTGCTGACAGAAACCGACGAGTCGGCGCTGACAATAAACGAAATCGCGGCAAAGGTTGCCCAATGCCGCGGTATGAGTGAAGACGACGTGCTGCAAGCAGCCGCACGCAACCTCTATCTGCTGTACACCGTGTAGGAGTAGAACGAACGGTCGGTGGAGAAATACATATACCGTCCGTCGTAGCGGTAGTAGCACGAAACAGTGCCGAAATTAGGGTTATCGTAGTAGAGTATCAACTGCTCGCCGCGAAACGACTGCCAAGAGAACGTTTCCTGCCAGAAATGACCGAACGTGTCGTAGTAGGCGTAAGTGCCCGTTCCGTCGCTGAAGAACGAATAGTTGTCCACTTGATAGCCGTAGACCGGTTGGCCGTCCGACTCCACGAGATGCCACGAGCCCACGATGTCGCTGAAGAAAGGGTCGTCTTCGTCGCACGACGAGAGCGATGCCCCCACAACGATGGTGAGCATAAGTGCAAAAAGTTTGATTCCGAGTTTGTTTGTCATGATGCTTGTCGTTTAGTTTCACAAACTTACACAAAAAATCCGCAAAACGCAAAAAGAGCGACTAAAATCCATACATCAGTAGTTCATTCCGAAATGCCATAGAGGGATGACAATGCCATGCCCCGTCTCAATGTCGTCCTTTACCACGCGACCGTCAGGCACGTCCTCAATCTGCTTCTTTCCCTTCTTGCGCCCTCCGATTTCAAACGTATATCCGGAAATTGTAAAATCTGAGACCCTTGATGCCGTAACGTCTTGTCTTTCTCTCATTTGGTTGTAGAAGAATGTTTCCCTTATGTTGCCGATGTTCGGCTCAGACGAGAGTATTGACATCAGACTTGGATTGTCGACATACACCTTCTCCACCTTTCCAAGACCCCTCATTCCCAATGTGTCGTCCCTCAAGAGACCAATCATCCCAGCGCGCTCCAGATACACCAGATAGTCTGGCACATTGTTCTTGCTCACGCCTATCTCCGCTGCCAGACTCTCAATGCTTGGCTTATAAGGCACAAGCCCTGAGAGAATGACGAGCATACGCTTCAATTTTCGGGCTGTAGCGACTTTCATATCGGCATATTGCGGAATGTCGACCTCCACAGTCTGCTCCACCACCTGCATCATCCGCGTAGGAAAATCGCCCTCTATGGCAAATGGATAATATCCTCTGTTGAGATAGTCCCTGAACAGAGGCAACGGATGGGCAACCTCCGGCAACTCCACCTTATGGCTTAGAATTTCGTCAAAACTGAACGCCCGGCTCTTGATGCCGTGAAACAACTGCAGATACTCCCTGAACGACAACCCTTGCATCTTGTACATCAGCACCCTGCGACTCAAATCCGCCTCTCCCCTTTTTATGTCGAGTACCGACGACCCTGTAAACACCACCTTTAGCGACGGATGCACGTCATAGATTTGCTTCAACTCCCTGTTCCATCCGGGATATTTATGTATCTCGTCGATGTAGAGATGCGTGCCACCATCCTTGACAAACTCGTCCGAAAAATCTATCAGTGAATGGCTTGTAAAATAGATGTTGTCGGCTGATACATATAGCCGATGTCCGTCGGCAGATTGCTTGATGTGTTGCAGAACCATTGTAGATTTTCCCACACCGCGCGGTCCCACAATGCCCACTAGCCGTCCCTCCCAGTTAATTTCTCCGTATTTGTACCTGATGAAATCAACCGGTGTGCGCTTGAGCATCTCCGACATATATTCATATAATTTATTGTCTATCATAGCCTTGTTATTTTAGTTATACTGACTTCCGATGCAAACTTACACAAAAAATCCCTCAATGAGGGATAAATTTACCGAAAAACGTCCCTCAATGAGGGATTTTTTTCGATTTAAGCCGAAATGTCGGTGCATCCGTTAAATTGAAATCGGCTGATGCTGGCGGCACCCCGACGGGGTGCAAGTCTCTGTATGTCAACTGCCCCAGGCTGAAGCCTGGGGTTATCAATACGGCGCACCTACGGCGCGGTCTCGTCAACCCATATATTTGAATTGTCAGGGCTGTATCTGCCATAGACTGAAGCCCACTATTAGCAATATGGAGCGCGCTGCCTTCTGCGGCGGCATTTTTAACAGGGTTTAAGCACAAATCGTTACGATAAACGGCGGCAAGGTATTATCTTTGCAGATTGAAATTGTCTGACAATAAGAAAACAATGAAAAAATACAATCTGATCAACAACTCGTTGGGTTGGCTCATCTTTGTAATCGCAACCGTCACCTACATGATGACGCTCGAGCCTACGGCGAGTTTCTGGGACTGCGGCGAGTTTATCTCGCAAGGCTACAAACTCGAAGTGGGACACCCGCCCGGCAACCCGATATTCATGCTCACAGCCAATTTCTTCACGCATTTCGCTTCCAGCCCATCGCAGGTAGCAGTGTGCATCAACGCGATGTCGGGACTGTTGAGCGCAGGATGTATCCTGTTGCTGTTCTGGACAATAACCCACCTTGTGCGCCGGCTCATCACCAAGGATGACGCCACCGAATACTCGTGGCTTCAGATTGCACTAATCATGGGCAGCGGCATCTGCGGAGCATTGGCGTACGCATGGAGCGACACCTTCTGGTTCTCAGCCGTCGAGGGCGAAGTCTACGCATTCTCATCGTTCTGCACCGCACTCACATTCTGGCTAATCCTCAAATGGGAAAACCGCTGCGAAGACCACCACAGCGACCGCTATCTCGTGGCAATAGCCTATGTGATAGGCGTTTCAGTGGCAGTCCACCTGCTCAACTTGTTGTGCATCCCGGCGATTATCCTCGTGATTTACTACAAGAAAAGCAAGAACACCACAGCCAAAGGCTCAATCATAGCGTTGCTCATCTCGTTTGCCATCATCGTGCTGATACTCTTCGGTCTGGTACCGGGATTCGTTGAGATGGCGCAATACTCCGAACTGTTGTTTGTCAATCAGTTAGGAATGGGCTTCAACTCAGGCGTAATGGCCTACACGCTGGTGTTTGTGGCACTGGCAGTGTGGACAATCTACTCCTTCCACAAGCAGACAAGCATGTCGCAGATGCGCCTGTCGTTCCTGCTTATGGTGTTTTTCTCCGGCATACCGTTTATCGGCAGCAGCATGATTATCCCACTGGTAATCACCGCCGCCCTCGCCGTTTACCTTTACTTCTTCTGCAATGACAAGTTGCCTGTAAGAATCCTCTACAACGTGGCACTCTTCATTGCTGTGATTTTCGTGGGCTACTCGTCGTATGCGCTGATTCTCATCCGTTCCAACGCACAGACGCCGATGGACCAGAACTCGCCCGACAACGTGTTTGCCCTCGGCAGTTATCTCAACCGCGAGCAGTACGGCAAGACACCATTGCTCTACGGACCGACCTACGCATCGCCTATCGACCGCGATGAGCAGGGCAACGCCGTGATGACCAAGTCGACACGCTACGTCAAGGAAGTAAAGACCCTGCCCGACGACCCCGACCGCTACAAGAAGATCGACGACAATTTCAACACCGACTATTCTTATCCGTCGGAGACCAAGATGTTCTTCCCTCGCCTCTACGACAGCCAGTCGAAGGACAAATACCAGCGCGCTATGGGCGGCATCGAGACCAAGCCGGTATCAACAAGCCAAGGCGTAGTGGATGTGCCTACATTCTCTGAAAACATCCGCTACTTCTTCCAGTACCAACTCAACTACATGTACTGGCGCTACTTCCTCTGGAACTTTGCCGGTCGCCAGAACGACCTGCAGGGACAGGGCGAAATTAACCACGGCAACTGGATCAGCGGCATTCCGGCTATCGACAACGCGCGTCTCGGCGACCAGGACAAACTGCCTGACGACCTGAAGAACAACCGTGGACACAACGTGTTCTATATGCTCCCGCTCCTGCTCGGACTCATCGGTCTGCTTTGGCAAGCCTACAGCGGCAAGCGCGGCATTGAGCAGTTCTGGGTAGTGTTCTTCCTGTTCTTCATGACAGGCATCGCCATCGTGCTCTACCTTAACCAGATTCCTGAGCAGCCGCGCGAGCGCGACTACGCATACGCCGGTTCGTTCTACGCCTTTGCCATCTGGATTGGTATGGGTGTGACCGGTCTCTATAAACTCCTCTGCTACGTCCTCGCCAAGGCGACGAAAAAGGACGACAAGGACAATGCCGCGACGGCAGACTGCGACGGCAGTGACAAAAAGTCGGTGGCTCTGGCAGCCGTAGCCGTGGCATTCGGCATCTTCGTGCCGCTACAGATGGTAAGTCAGACGTGGGACGACCACGACCGCTCCGGCCGCTACGCCTGCCGAGACTTCGGTATGAACTACCTGTCGAGCGTCGACCCCAACGGCATCATCTTCACCTCGGGCGACAACGACACCTTCCCTCTGTGGTACTCGCAGGAGGTTGAAGGCTACCGCACCGACGTCAGAGTGGTCAACATGTCATACCTCGCCACCGACTGGTATATGGCTCAGATGCGCCGTCCAGCCTACGAATCGGCACCGCTGCCTATGCAGGCCAACGCATCGACCTACGCCTATGACCAGCGCACCTTCGGACTGCTCTATTCCAGCGACGCTAACGGCGGCATAACGTTCAACAACGAAAACGTTGCAATGCCGGCCAGCAAGGCCATCGCCGACTACTACAACCAGACGGTCGACGGCACAGGCGACGGCACGTTCAACTACCCGAATATGTTTATGCCTCTCAACGCTGACGCCCTCGTCAAGGCCGGTGTAGTGCCAGCCGACATGAAGGACAACGTGTCGCTCAACATCCCTCTGAACCTGCTTGACGACCAGTATATCATGCAGTACGGCTACATCAACTCAGCCAAGACGATGCAGATTGACATCATCTCGTCGATGGTGGCTCAGGGATGGAAACGCCCGGCATATTTCGCCATCACCATTCCCGACGAGTACTACTCCTACTTCGAGAACCAGAACAAGGGTTACAAGTACACCACCAACAGCGGTATGGCCTACGCCCTCACACCGTTCAATATGTTGGCATACAAGAGCGTGGGTAGCGGCTACACCGACAAGGCTTACAACAACATAACCAAGCATTTCCGCTGGGGCGGACTCGACGTGGCTACCCCCGACCATTCGCCATACTACGATGAGACAGCAACACGCATGGTCAACTCCACGCGTATCGCCATCGTGGAAACGGCAAAGAATCTCATCGACGAGGCTCAGATGGCCACCGAACTGCGCACGCTCAAGGACTCTGTTGACTTCACCGTGCCGGCACGCGTGCTCACCGACAAGTTTGTAGCCGACCGCTACGCCAAGGCTCGCACCCTCCTGCAACTGATGGAGAAGAAACTGCCGTGGTTTGCGGCGCAAGCCAACTTCTCGCTCATCGACGACACTGCCAGCGCATATTTCAACATCGCCGAAGGCACAGGCAACAAGGAAGACTTCAAGCACGCTTCGTCGCTGATGGAAGGCATGATTGAGAACTACGCACAGTACATCAGATACTACAAGTCGCTCAGCCCCGAACTCCTCGCCGGCCTGACCAACATCGACCAGTATCTCTACAACGAAGGCGGCTATCTCAGCATGGTCAACACCTATCTGCAGCATAACCCTGCCGACGGCAAGAAACTGTTCCTGAAGATCGACAAACAGGTTGACCTGTGGGGATGCCTCTCGCGCACAGCGCAACACACCGTTGCCAAGAGTTCGTCGCGCGCAGCCTATAACGTCTACGAGACCGTGGCTCTGCTCAACGACCTCTTCCCCGACGAGACCATCAAGCATCTCTCCGCCGACCGCAACCTTCAGGCTGTGGTAGAAGCACTTAACCAGCAAGGTGAATGACAGAAAAACGATACAACAACATAAACAACGCATTGGGATGGGTGATGTTTGCCGTGGCAGCCGTCACCTATCTTTGCACACTTGAACCAACGGCAAGTTTCTGGGATTGCCCCGAATACATTGCCCAGAGTTACGGCGTAGAGGTGGGACACCCGCCCGGCAACCCGTTTTTTGTACTCACGGCACGCTTCTTCGCCAATTTCGCACCGTCGCCCGACAAGGTGGCAGTGTGCATCAACGCAATGTCGGCACTGCTGAGCGCGGCAACCATACTGCTTCTTTTCTGGACCATCACCCACATGGCGCGGCGACTGCTCTGCGGCGTGGGCAAGGCGGTGGAATCGCGTCGGCAGATGGCTCTGATTATGGGCAGCGGCATCTGCGGAGCATTGGCGTTCACCTGGAGCGACACGTTCTGGTTTTCAGCCGTCGAGGCTGAAGTCTACGCCTACTCCTCCTTCTGCACCGCCCTCACCTTCTGGCTCGTTCTGAAATGGGAAAGCCGCATCAACGAGCCCCACAGCGACCGCTGGCTGGTGGCAATAGCCTATGTTGTGGGCGTTTCCATCGGCGTGCATCTGCTCAACTTACTGTGCGTACCTGCCATCGCCCTTGTGGTGTACTACCGCAAGGTGGAGCGCACCCACTGGTGGACCACGTTCCCCGTGCTGGTGCTGTCGCTCGCCATTATTATGTTTATCCTCTACGGACTCGTGCCGGGTTCGCTCCACTTGGCACAATACGCCGAACTACTGTTTGTCAACCAGTTGGGACTCAGTTTCAACAGCGGAGCACTCATCTACGCCGGCACGTTTCTCACCGTTGCCGTGTGGACCATCTACGAACTCTATGCGCAGCGTAGCGTAGTGAGGATGAAAATATCCTTCCTGCTGCTCATTGCCCTCTCCGGCGTGCTGATGATTGCCGGCGAGAACCTCTATATCCCTGCCGCTCTGATGGTGCTTGCCATCGGTTATTTCTTCGGCTACTGCAACAAGTTGCCGGTGCGCACAATGAGCAACATCGCCCTCTACATCGTGGCTATACTCACCGGCTTCGGATGCTACGCCGTGGTGCCCATACGCTCCTGCGCCAACGTGCCGATGAACGTCAACGCCCCTGACAACGTGTTTGCCCTCGAGTCCTACATCGAGCGCGACCAGTTCGGCTCTGCCCCACTGTTCTACGGCACGGTCTACACCGCCAACTCCGACCTCATCCAGCGCGACAAGGACGGCAAGCCTATTACCAAAATCAAGAAGCACCGCTACAGCAAGCGCACCAAATCGTCGCCCAATGAGCCGGACAGTTACATCGAACTCTCGCCTATCCGCGAAACAAAATACGCGCCAGAGGTCTATATGTTCCTGCCGCGCATCTACGCCCCTGCCTGTGCCGAAGACTACAGCAGTTGGGTGGGCGGCATCACCCCCAAGGAAATCGTGGCACACGTGCAGCACGGCGACTCAGTGAAAGAGGTAAAAGCCTTGATGCCGTCCTATTGGGACAACGTGAAATACTTTGCCATCTACCAGTTCAGCCAGATGTACTGGCGGTATATGCTCTTCAACTTCGTAGGCCGGCAAAACGACATCAACGGCAACGGCGAGGTGACACAGGGCAACTGGCTGTCGGGCATCCCCTTGGTCGACAACCTCCGCCTCGGTGACCAGAAACTCCTGCCGAAGGAATACGGCGAGGACAACGAAGGCCACAACCTCTACTACGGCATGCCGTTCCTGCTCGGCATCCTCGGACTGCTATGGCAAGCCCGCTGCGGCCGTGAGGGCAAGCGTCAGGCGTGGGTATTGTTCCTGCTATGGTTTATGACCGGCGTGGCGATTGTGCTCTACCTCAACCAGACTCCCGGACAGTGCCGCGAGCGCGACTACTCCTTTGCCGGGTCGTTCTATGCCTATGCCGTGTGGATAGGTCTCGGCGTAATCGGACTATACCGACTGCTCTTCAAGGCATACCGCCGCCTGTTCCGCAACGGACACCGCCGCTTCGAGCGCATCGCCTTCTACACCGGCATCGCCGCCGGAGTGCTTGTGCCGCTGCAGATGGTTAGCCAGACGTGGGACGACCACGACCGCACCGGACGCTCGTTCTGCCGCGACTACGGCCGCGACCTGCTCATCAGCACCGACAAGAATGCCATCCTCTTCAACAGCGGCGACAACCTGTCGTTCCCTCTGTGGTACACGCAGGACGTGGAGGGCTTCCGCACCGACGCGCGTACACTCAACACTGACTACCTCAACGGTGAATGGTACATCCGCTCGTCGTGCCACCCCTACTTCGACAGCGAACGCATAGCATTGACCGGCACCACGGATTTCTACTCCTACAACACCCACCGCGGCAACACCCTCATCGGCGACACTGCCGTGGATGCCATAGAGGCTCTGAAAGCCTACTACGACAAGAATTCCGCCACCTACGGCAAAATCAACGCTCTGCTCACCGTTGACGCCAACGCTGGAACACTGCTCAAGCAAGGCAAGTTCCCTGCCGACTGCGCGCCGTTGGCTTCGTCGAAGATAACTGTCGACCTACGCAAGAATCCGTTCAAGCCAACGCCCAACACGGCCGTAAACGCCACCACGATGGTGATGGCCGACATGATTGCCACCAACGCACAGAAGGGCTGGCCGCGCAACATAGCCTATGTGAAGTGTATGAGCGCGAACAAATACTCGCTCGTTGCGCCCTATCTGGCGCAGACGGGCCTCACCGTCGAACTCACGCCGTTCCGTCAGGACAGTTATGCAAGTGTGGGCACAGGCTACAGCGACCGCGCCTACGACAACTTTATGCACCGTTTCGGCTGGGGTGGAATCGACAAGGCTACCCCCGAAAAGCGACCTTACCTCGACGAAGTGAACCGCTCGATGATTACCTACACCCGATTGGCGATGCTCGACCTTGCCGACCGGCTGATGCTTGAGGGCGACGTTGCCAAGGAAGCGTCGGAAAATGCCAGCATCTATCCCCTTCTGCCCAAGCGCGTACGCACTGCCGCCTACGCCGCCGACCGCTACGCTAAGGCGCGCGACATCCTCGTGCAGAAGGAAACGAAACTGCCCGAATGCGCCTGCCTCAGCAACTATGAGTTCTACCAGCGTTCCGCCGACCTCTACTACCGTCTGTGGCGTGCCACCGGCAACGAGGCTGACCACCGCAAGGCCGACCAACTCATCACTGCCGCCATCGACCGCTTCGCCCAGCACATGATTTATTTCCAGACCCTTACCTTCTGGCAACCTATGGCCAACGGCAACCGCCTTGTCTACAACGACGGCGGCTTCCTCCGCCTCCTCGCCTCCTACGCCAACGGCAGCAAGGACGAGGCTATGAAGAAGATTGCCGAGGTGGAGCGCCGCGGAGTGGACATTTGGGCTGCCTTCGAGCGCACGCTCAACATTGTCAGGGGCAAAGAGCCGCCTGCCGTGGGCAATGCGCGCGTGTGGAAATACACCTACGAGGCTGCGCGGACACTGAAAGCCTACAACCCAAAGAAATATGCCGAAGTGCTGAAGAAGAACCCGTCGTACGGCATCGCCGTGGACAAGGCCGAGGCATACCACGACAAGTGTGAGCGCGACAGCAAACGACAACTGAACACCATTGAAATTTAACCCTATAGAAAGACTTTTTTTGATATGCTTATAGAGCAACCACCCGTACCCTACCGCATGCTGTTTCCCGAAACGGTGTGGCGCATCCCGATGAAGCACAAAGCCGTATTCCTCACCTTCGACGATGGCCCTATACCCGAGGTAACACCCTGGGTGCTCGACCTCCTCGACAAGTACGGCATCAAGGCCACGTTCTTCTGCGTGGGCGACAACGTGAGGAAGCATTCCGAAACGTTCCGTATGGTGGTGGAGCGCGGACACAGCGTGGGCAACCACACTATGCACCATCTGCAAGGCGCAAAGGTGACTACCAAACGCTATGTGGCTGACATCAACGAGGCTAACGCATTGATCGACACTCCACTGTTCCGCCCGCCACACGGACTGATACGCTGGAAGCAGGCTGCCGCCATCAAGGACAATATGCGCATTGTGATGTACGACCTCGTGACGCGGGACTACTCGAAGAAACTCAACGGAGAGCAGGTGCTCGACAATGTGAAAAGATATGTGCGCAACGGCTCTATCGTGGTATTTCACGACTCGCTGAAATCGGAGAAAAACCTCAAATATGCCCTGCCGCGCGCCATCGAATGGCTAAAGGAAAATGGCTACCAGTTTCTCCCCATCCCAATGTAAGGAAGCCATACGACAAAAGGCTTTGTCGCTGGGCTTCTCTGCCTGCGGCTTTGCCGTGGCTGAGGCTATTGCGCCGGTGGCTGCCGACCGCTACAGCCAGTGGCTTGCCGAAGGCCGCAACGGTTCGATGGACTATATGAACAACTATCTCGACCTGCGGCTCGACCCACGCACCTTGCTCGATGGCACGCAAACGGTGATTTCACTGGCAGTGAACTACTATCCTGCGTCGTTCCAGCCCAGCGACGCGCCACAGTTTGCCTACTATGCCTACGGCCACGACTACCACGACACGGTGCGGTCAATGCTCTTGCAACTGGCGGAATTTGTCAAGGCGGAATACGGCGGCGAATGCCGTTGCTGCGTAGACACCGCCCCCCTGCGCGAACGCTACTGGGCGCAGCAGTCGGGCATCGGCTTCATCGGTCGCAACAACCAACTCATCATCCCCGGCAAGGGGTCGTTTTTCTTCCTCGGCGAAATTCTGTCTACGCTGCCGCTTCCTGCCGACAGTTCGTCGGCTCTCCATTGCGGAAACTGCCGCCGCTGCGTGGATGCATGCCCTACCGGCGCGCTGAACGCCGACGGAAGTGGTTTAGATGCCCGTCGCTGCATTTCCTGCATGACGATTGAATATAGGGGTGAACTGCCAGCGGAAGTGGCTCAGAGGCTCGGAAACCGCGTCTACGGCTGCGATGAGTGCCAGAAGGCTTGTCCCCACAACCGCTTTGCCTCTCCCACCGAGGTGAGCGACTTTGCTCCATCGGAGGAGTTTCTTTCACTTAACTACGAAAATATGCCGGAGATGACCGAGGACGACTACCGCCGCATCTTCCGCCGCTCGGCTGTGAAAAGGGCAAAGTATGCCGGGCTGATGCGGAACATCAACACGCTGAAAAAGAACAGGAAATAAGGCTATAGGCTACTGTGCATCGACCAGCGGACGCACGATTTCGAGCAAGTGCGCTGCCGTGACGCGCGTCTCTGCCGCCGTCTCGATGTTTGTGGTGTCGAACTTGAGGTTGGCACGAGAATAGTAGGGGTCGCGCTGGCTGAGGTTGTCGGCTATGAACTGCATCAACTCTTCGTCGGTCTTGTCGGCAATGACCGGACGCTTGGCCTTGGAGCGCGGACGCGACAACCGCTGATAGAGTCTCTCAATGGGCACTTGCAGATATACGGCCACACCGTGGGCATTCATTATGTCCATATTGTCGCCGAAGCAGGGAGTGCCGCCGCCACAGGCAATCACAATGTTCTGGAAGTCGCACACCTCAAGGAGCATACGGCGCTCAATGTCGCGAAATCCAGCCTCGCCGTGCTCGGCAAAGATTTCCTTGATGGTCTTGCGGTAACGGTTTTCGATATATGCGTCGAGGTCGGTGAAGTCGCAGTCGAGCATCTCGGCAAGCACCCTGCCAAGGGTCGACTTGCCCGAGCCCATATAGCCAATGAGAAAAATCGGTTTCATAGGAGCGAAGTTATCACAATTTTCATAAACCAGCAAATTTCACCGCTTGCCTATCAATGCCTTGAGCCGGCGGTGGAGTGCCTTCTCGCGGTGATAGGCGAGAAACATCCGCCGGGCTACGGCGCGCATCTCCTCCGTGTCGAGTCCTGCCGCACGGGCATAGGCTTCGGCAAAGCGTAGAGTCTCCGCCTCGCTCTCGATGTTGATGCTGCGGAAATTGCGGTAGAGACGGCTTTTGTCGTGTACGCCAAAGTCCATACGGTTGATGTCCACAAGGGCGAAGCGGTATTCTCCGTCCTCAATGCGGTAGATGATGTTGCCTGGCGAAAAGTCGCGGTGCATCACCCCGTTACGGTGCAGATTGAGCGTGAAGTGCGCAAGGGCATTGAGCATCGCGTCGCTGTCAGCCACCGCGGTTTCCCAGTTGCGCACGGTCTGCCCTTCCCAGTAGCGGCAGATGTAGTAACTGCGGCGCAACAGTACGTCGGTACGCTCCTCGATGTAGGCTATTGGTTCAGGCGTTTCGATGTGGAGGGCGGCAAGTTGCATAGCGTTGTCAAACGAGCGGCGAGCCTTTCCGTGGCGCAGATGGGCATACGCCCAGCGGTTGACCAGCGACGGCACGCGAAACTCCTTGACCGTTAGGTCGATGCCTCCGATTGTTGCCCTGTAGATGCGGTTGCGACCCTGAAAAATCTGCTCACCGCACACGGCTATCGTGTCCGGAATTTCACCGATTGCCTCGCGAAGGCTCTCGAATTTCGGATTGACCACCACTCTCATCATCGGCTGCCGGGACTAAAAATGGTCGAAATGCAGCGGAAGAAGGTCAGCCACGCGGTTCACCACGTAGATGCCGTCCTCGCCGTAGAGATAAATCTTTACCGGTTGTTTTCCAAGGGTTTCGTACTCAAGTATGGCCTGGCGGCAGGCACCGCACGGCGACACTGGATTTTTAGTGAACTTGCCGTCCTTGGATGCGGCGATGGCGAGTTTCTCAAATTTGGCATCAGGGTATTTCGAATGGGCATAGTAGACCGTTGTGCGCTCGGCGCATGTGCCCGACGGAAAGGCGGCGTTCTCCTGGTTGGAGCCGCCCACAATCTTGCCGTTGGAAAGCAGCACGGCAGCGCCTACATTAAACTTGCTGTAGGGCGCATACGACTTCTCGGTCATTGCTTTGGCTTTGTCAACCAAAATCTTGTCTTCTTCGACGAGTTCATCATACTGATAAACCTGGATGTCGGTTGTGATCTTCAGTTCTTTCATACTGGTTTATGCTTTAATGCAAAAATGCAGTTATGCAAATATAACGATTTTAGGCACAAAATTCCCAAGATTTTCAATGCAAAATTCCCATAATTTTCAATTCAAAACTTCCAAGATTTTCAATTCAACCAATTTGGAGGCATTTTTGACCTTTATTTGGATTTTCCGTTAGTTTAGGCTACTTTTGATGCCGAGAAACAAATCCAACAGAATGGAAAGAATCGAACTTATAAACACCCTGCCGAGAGTGTTTGCCGGACAGCCCGGCATCAAGTCGGAGGTGTGGATGAAAACATTGACTTTCGAGCGCGGCAAGAAATATCTTATCTCCGCCGAGAGCGGCTGCGGCAAGTCGTCGCTGTGCGCCTATCTCTACGGCTACCGCAAGGACTATGAGGGCGAATTTCGCTTCGACAATCGGTCGATCGACGAAATCAGCGTGGAGGAGTGGTGCGAAATCCGCCGCAGCCACATTGCCTACCTGCCTCAGGAGATGCGTCTGTTCCCGGAACTGACGGCTATGGAGAACGTGGAACTGAAAAACCGCCTGACGGGATTCAAGACAACCGCCGAAATCCGCGCGCTCTTCGAGCGTCTGGGCATCGCCGACCGCATTGACCGCCCTGCCGGCAAACTGTCGATAGGACAGCAGCAGCGCGTGGCAATCATACGCACCGTGTGCCAGCCGTGCGACTTCTTCCTGCTCGACGAGCCAGTGAGCCACCTTGACGGCACCAACAACCGCATCGTGGCCGACATCATCACCGAGGAGGCATCGCGCACCGGCGCTGCCGTGATAGCAACATCCGTGGGCAACAACCTTGACATAGCAGTGGAGGAGGCACTGAAATTATGAAAAATCCTTTGATGTGGAAACTGTTGCGCAAGCACGTCAGCAAGTCGCAACTCGTTGGCTTCGCCATTGCCAATGTAGTGGGTCTCACTATCGTGCTGCTCGGCATCCAGTTCTGGCAGGACGTGCGCCCGGTGTTTGAGGACGAGGACAGTTTTATCCGCAAGGACTATCTTGTGGTAACGAAGAGCATCGGCGGAGTGTCGATGGTGAAGAGCATGATTGGGGGCGTTGACGCCAACGCTTTCTCGGAAGATGAGATTGCCGACCTTGAGAGCCAGCCGTGGATGCGCAAGGTGGGACGGTTCTCGTCGACCAACTACAAGGCGGCGGGCAACATCAGCATAGGCAACCGCGCGCTGAGTCTCCGCACGTTCCTCTTCTTCGAGTCGGTGCCCGACGAGTTTATCGACACCAAGAACATCAACTGGTCGTTCGACCCCACAAGTGCGCACCCTATGGTGCCTATACTTCTGTCGAAGGACTATCTGTCGCTCTACAACTTCGGCTTTGCCGCTTCACAGGGTATGCCGCAGTTGAGCGAGGATATGGTGGGAAAAGTGCCCATCGTGCTTACCATCACCGCTACCGACGGCCATCAGGAATACATCGAGGGTCGCGTGGTGGGTTTTTCCAACCGTCTGAACACCATCATCGTGCCGGAGAAATTCATGACGTGGAGCAACAGCCGCTTCGCGCCTGAGGTGAAGGTGCAGCCGTCAAGGCTCATCCTTGAGGTCAGCAAGCCGGGCGATGTTGCTATTGAAAAGTATATGAAGAAACACGGCTACGAGATTGCCGGCGACAAGATGAACTCCAACAAGGCAAGTTATATGCTCACCGTGATTATGGGCATCGTTATCGCCGTAGGACTGGTTATCAGTCTGTTGTCGTTCTTCATCCTCATTCTCAGCATCTATCTGCTGTTGCAGAAAAACACCAAAAAACTGCAGGACCTCCTGCTGCTTGGCTACACGCCCAAGCAGGTGGCTGGCACTTACGAGAAGATGGTGATTTACGTCAACGCCGCAGTCTATGTGGTGGCAATTGCGCTACTGCTCTATTCGCGCTCGCTCTACATGACGCAATTGCAGATGTTCTCGCTCACGGGCGAGCCGGTATGGCTGTCGGCACTGGTGGGACTGGTGGTGATCGGACTCATCTCGCTCGGCAACATCATCGCCATCCGCCGCAAGGTGGCTTCGCTGTGGTATCTTGAAAAATAAACGAACCAATACAAAAAAACTTACCGATATGAAACTCGCAAACATCTTCACAGCACTTCTTCTTGGCATTGCCGCCGTGGCAAGTGCTTCGCAACCGAAAGTAATAGCCCACCGCGGCTACTGGCGCACTCCGGGCTCGGCGCAAAACAGCCTGGCGGCACTCGAAAAGGCGGATTCCATACGCTGCTACGGATCGGAGTTTGACGTGTGGCTGAGCACCGACGGCGACCTTTTTGTCAACCACGACGCCAAGTTCAAAGGCTATGTGGTGGAAGAGAGTTCATCTGCCGAACTGTCGTCAATCGTGCTCGACAACGGCGAAACGATGCCTACACTCGAGGCTTACCTCGCCAAGGGCAAGTCGCTGTCCACCCGGCTCATCCTCGAACTGAAGGAACACAAAACCCCGGCGCAGGAAACAGAGGCTGTGAAGAAAATCGTGGCAATGGTGAAGAAATACGGCCTTGAGAAGCGCACCGAGTACATCTCGTTCTCGCTCTTTGCCTGCAAAGAGTTCAAGCGACTCGCCCCGAAAGGCACGAAAATATACTACCTCAACGGCGAACTCGCGCCAGCGGAACTCAAAGCCCTCGGCTTTGCCGGACTCGACTACAGTTACGGCACCATCCAGCAGCATCCCGAATGGATCGCCGAAGCCCACAAACTGAAACTGAAGGTGAACATCTGGACCGTCGACACTAAAGACAAACTCCAGTGGCTCATCGACAACAACGTCGACTTCATCACCACCAACGAGCCAGTCCTCCTCCAGCAAATGCTCAGGAAATAGAGAGAGAGGCTATAATAGACTCTATTTTACTGATTAGATAGAATGGTAAGTTGACAAGTCTGAATTCCTTTCCCGAAGGGGTTTTCACTAAGTCAACGGCATACGGCTTCGACCATACACGCACGGCAATGTCCACATCGGAGTTGTCCATAAACACTTGCAGGGAGCGTAGATGGGAGTTTATGCCGCTTTTCACCTCTATCGGATATATTTTTGTGCCAAGACGCAAGATGAAGTCAACCTCTGCACCATTGTTAGGGCGTGCCCAAAAAGCACGGCTCGTGCCGATACGGTTGTCCAACGCCAACAACTCTTGGGCTGTGACCTGCTCGGCGATATGCCCTCGCCATGAATCGACCATTTCAGTAGAACCTATAACCTCATTGCGCACACCCGCCTGATAGTTAACCAGTCCTGTGTCAAACCATATTAGTTTAGGCTTGCGCTTTGTTTCCGGTATTGCCGGCATCTTTGTTGTTGAAGTAGGGTAGACCAGTTCCAGCAGCATTGCCTTTTCGAGCACACGGAACGCTTCGCCAACCTCGCGCGACTTGTACCCCGAATTGGCAAAATTTCCTATCGTCACGGTCTCGCCTGCAAATGCCCATCCGTAAGACAGCACAAAGCGCACCACATCGGTCAACTTACTGCCTTTTACATATTTCTCCACATCGTCCTTATAGGCTTGTATTAATGTTTCGTACACATCAGCTGTTGCAACGATGTCGCCTGTAGAAGCATATTGCTGCACAGCCTCTGGCATTCCGCCCACAATTGAATAGAGATTGAACAGATGCATCAGTTCGCTGTGGAAAGGCTCTGTAAGCTCCGGCTTTTGGTCTGTTATCCGCAACAGATTCTGTTTGTCAAGTGCTCCGAGAAACTCTCTGAACGAACACGGATGAACAGCCAGATACTGCACACGCCCGACAGGAAAACTCACATTCACGTCAACCACATTCTCAAGCAACGATCCTGCCGCCACCACATAGAGGTCGGGGCGCTGCTCATAGAAATAGCGCAACAATGCTATTGTCTTTGGCGAATTTTGTATTTCGTCAATGAAAATAAGAGTTGTCCCTGGATTTTGCTTCATCCCTTTGCTGGCAAAAAGCATACCTACAAGTTCGTCAATGCTTATTTCCATCTCAAAAAGCCGCAAGTTGGCAGACAATTCCATATTGAAATACAGATAATTGTCAAACTGCTTGCCAAATTCATCAACAACCGTTGTCTTTCCCACTTGCCGGGGACCGCGCAGGATGAGAGGCTTGTGAGCATCACTTGCCTTCCATAACTCCATCTGCTTCAATACATCGCGTCTGAACATATATGAATCAAGTTATAAACACCGCAAATATACACTATTTGTCGCAAATCAGGGGCAACTCACCTCATTTTTTGTCGCAAATCAGGGGCAACTCACCTCATTTTTTGTCGCAAATCAGGGGCAACTCACCTCATTTTTTGTCGCAAATCAGGGGCAACTCACCTCATTTTTTGTCGCAAATCAGGGGCAACTCACCTCATTTTTTGTCGCAAATCAGGGGCAACTTCGCTCGTTTTTTGTCGCAAATCAGGGGCAACTGTCATAAGAGCGCACCTACGGCGCGTACTCCCATCGTTGCCATCACTCTCTGACACACGCCCTCAATCGCAGCGTGATGAGCAGTGTGCGCTGTCCTTTTACTTGAGGGTGAAGATGGCTTCGCGGCCGAGGTTGAAGAGTAGGTCGAGGATGCTTTTGTGGGGCTGGAAGCCGAATTTCTGCGACCAAATCTGATAGTAGGGCTTTTCCGCACCGAGGGGAAGCAAGTTGTCACGCATATCATTGACTGCATTTAAGGCTTGCTGAGGGATTTTATCGCGGAGGATGACTGTTTCTATATCAAGAGCAAGAAAGTCGACTACGGCAAAATGCAGAGCCATATTGAGGTCGGCTATGGTCTGTATGGACGTGTCGGAATATATTTTCTTGAGGTCGTCGGCAAAATAGTCGAAAAACGGCGTGCGCCCGTAGGCGGAGAAGAGTGCGCCCCAGTGGTTGTGCCGCCAGTTGCCGTGGTCCGACAGGCGTATCTCGCCCACCGTCATAGAGCGGTTGGGCTTTTCGAGCGATGCCGAGAGCGACTGGCAGCCGTTTGTGCCCACAATGTCCATGCGGTTGAGATGCTTGCGGTGCTTGTCGTAGGGCTCGGTAAGGTCGATTGCCACCGTGCCGTAGCGCAGCATAGCAGCGTAGTAGTCTACGCTGCCGGCATAACGCGACGAGAACACAGCCTTGAAGGTGTTGTCCATCGGCCTATTTTTTGTCGGGGTTCGCGCTCTTCAGCACACGATTCCAACGGATGCCGGAGAAGAACGACTTGTCTTCGTCGAACGAGATAATCACAAACATCGGCGTACCCACGATATGGTCCTCAGGCACGAAGCCCCAGTAGCGCGAGTCGAGCGAGTTGTCGCGGTTGTCGCCCATCATCCAGTAGTAGTCCATCTTGAAGGTGTAGGCGTGCGCCTCATTGCCGTTGATAAGAATTTTGCCGTCGCGCACCTCGAGGTCGTTGTGCTCGTAGTTGCGGATGCAGCGTTCGTAGATAGGCAAGTTGAAGAGGTTGAGTTTAAGTGTAGCACCTTTCTTCGGAATCCAGATGCCGCCGTGGGCGAAGGTTGTAGCATAGTTGGCGCGCGTCCAGCCGTAGTAGCGCGTGATAGGGTAGGGCGGACAAGCCTCAGCCACTTCCGAAGGCTCAACCTTCACCACCTGTGGCAGAGCCTTGAAATCAGCCACAGCCTTGCGTGTGAGAGGCACAGCCTCGTAGTATGTGCCGTCTTCGCCCTGCTGCAACGAGCGGCGGTCGGCATTGCTGATGCCCAGCGACTCCCATTCGGCTTCGCTGATTTCCTGTCCGTTGGTGTAGATATTGTGGTTAAACTGCACGTTTTCAGGTTCTTTGAGTGGCTGATTGTTGATATAAACCACCTGGTCGACAATCTTCAGATAGTCGCCAGGCAGACCAATGCAGCGCTTCACATAGTTCTCGCGGCGGTCTACAGGACGGAACATCACCTCGCCAAACGTTTCCGGGTGCTTCTTCACAGACTCACGTCCGAGGGCAAGGCACTGCTTGCCGAAATTGTAGTCGTAGTAGACCGCAGGCGACGAAGGGTTGATTTGCTTGAAACCCTCGATGTAGCAAATCGTGTAGTAGTCAGGGTTCTGCACGTTGAAAGCAATAGTGTCGCCGGCAGGGAAGTTGAACACCACAATGTCGTTGCGCTCGATGCGGCGGTAGCCCTTGAGGCGGCGGTAGGAGAGTTCGGGATGGTCGAGGTAACTCTTAGTGTTGATTATAGGGAACGTGTTCTGGCACAGCGGAAAATGCAACGGAGTGATAGGCACACGCGGACCGTAGCACATCTTGTTGACCCACAGGTAGTCGCCCACGAGCAGAGTCTTTTCGAGCGACGACGATGGGATTTTGTAGTTCTGCCCTATGAACGTGAAGATGATGTAGACAAGAATCAGCGCGTAGACGATAGCGTCGACCCAACTCATCAATGTGCGCAGCACAGGGTTTTTCGACGATTTCCACCAGTCCCACTTGATGTAGTGCGTCAGGTAGATGTCAAACAACAGCGGATAGAGCAGCAGCCACCAGAAGTTGCCGAGCCAAACCAAAAACAATAAGAAAAGCACGCTGACCACGGCAAAGCGCACGCGGCGCGTAGTCTTGGTTGCCTGCAACCGTTGCTTGAATGTTTTGTTGTCCATATAGGGAGATATGTTAAAAGTCAAAAATGTCGTTCATTGTGAAGCATCCCTTCTTGCCGCTTATCCATTCGGCGGCAACCACCGAACCGAGGGCAAACCCACGGCGAGAGAAAGCCTCGTGACCGATGACGATGCGGTCGTCGGCGGAAGTGTAGGTGATGATGTGCGTGCCCGGCACCTCGCCTTCGCGCACCGCATCGATGCGCACCGCATCGGCAGCCTCCGACGTCTCCGACCACGAATGCTTGCGGTCGATGTTGTCGATGATGCCTTGCGCAAGGGTGATAGCAGTGCCGCTCGGATGGTCGAGTTTGTGGATGTGGTGTATCTCTTTCATCGCCACGTCATACTGGGGGAAGTTGTTCATAATCTTCGCCAAATACTTGTTGACGGCAAAGAAAGCGTTTACACCGATACTGAAGTTCGACGAGTAGAGAAACGCGCTGCCGTTGTCGCGGCAAACGGCCTCAGCCTCAGCCATACGGTCGGTCCATCCGGTAGTGCCCGACACTACTGCCACACCTCTCTCCAGTGCTTTCGTCACATTGGCGAAAGCAGCCAACGGCACCGAAAACTCGATAGCCACGTCGGCAGAGCGGAAAGCCTCGCTGTCGAAATCCTGTTGGTTTGCCGATGTGATGATGCTCACCACCTCGTGTCCGCGTTCGCGAGCAATGCCCTCGATGGCCTTGCCCATCTTGCCATAACCTATTAATGCTATTTTCATATTTTTTGCAAAGATAGTGCAATTTCCCCTCTTTCTACCATTTTATGCGAGGGAAGATGCGGTTGAACGATTTCTTGTCGCCGACGAGCACCGGGCAGTAGCACTTCACCACGTAGACAATGGCGAGCAGCGTGGCTGCGGCAGCCAGAAACACCATAGTGAAGCCCAGCGGCGGCCACACATGCAAATGGCTGTCGACAATGTTGTAGACATAACGCCAGCAGCGCACCACGCCGCCGTTGAGATAGTAGTATATCAGACTGTTTGCACCGATGTAGCAGACCGTGTTGAGATGACGGTTGTAGGCCAGATTAACGAGCAGGAGCATCATTGCGATGCCTACGACGGTGTAGACCATAAACAGTGGAAAGTTGGTCAGCGACTGATTCCAGAACACATTGTTGGTGGCATTGTGGAGCACAGCCTTTTCCTCCCACATCAGCGCGACGTAGACCGCCACCGACACCAGCAGCGACTGCCATTTGAGCAGATGCCTGAACAAGTGCTCATAGATGCGGTAGAAAAATCCCAGTCCGAAGAAAAACACCACGAAGAATGCCTTGTCGAGTTGGTAGGGCAAAATATCGTCGGTGAGCGACTTTATCACTATTCCTATGCCCACACTCACCACCATAAAGGAGACTATAACCTTGAGATTCTTTGTTTTGGAGAGCACAATGGCAAACAGCAGTTGCGCCACGCCCAACGACACCACAAACCAAGTGGCGTAGCCGAGCAGGATAGTTTTCACGCCCTCAATTATCGGTTCGTGGTTAGCCACACATTTCGGCACAACGACGATGGAAGTGAAAATCAGATACGTCCACACGATGCCGCGCAAAATCTGCTTCAGTTTCCGCCGCAGCGAAAACCGCCGGTAGTCGGAGGTAAAGACATAGCCCGAAAGAAAGAAGAAAAACGGCATACGGAAAAAGGAGAAAATTTCCGTAGTGCCGGTATCTACGATGGGCAGATATTCCTCTGTGTGGAACAGCAGCACCAGCAGGATGCTTATGCCCTTGCCAAGGTCAACCCACTGCTTGCGCCCGTTGGAGTCGTAGAGGTTGATCATCAGCCACTATTTGACCACAAGAATTTTAGAGACGCATCCGCTCGAATGGCCGTCCTCGTTTTGCGAAGCAAAGACGTAGTAAACGCCGGTGTTCACACGCGAGCCGTCGCTGTTGCAGCCGTCCCACACAAACATGCCGCCGGTTGAACGTCCGGAATAGATTACATTGCCCATCGAGTCGGCAATCTTAACGAGCGAATTGTCCATCAAGCCGGCAATGGTGATGTATCCGCTGTAGTCGGGACGCACCGGGTTAGGGTAGGCGTAGACGTCGCTGTAGTCAGTCTGCGCAGGCGACGCGTCGCTCTCATATACGAGTAGACCCTTCTTTGTGCCTATAAACACGCGGTTGTCGTCGGTGCTGCACTCCACGGCAGTGACGAGGTCGTCGGTAAGCGTGGAGTTTTCGGTGGTGAAATGCTCAAGAATTTCGCTACCGTCCGACTTGACGAGATACAGTCCCGAAGTGGTAGTGCCTATCCATTTGCGGCCTGCGCCATCGATGGCTATCGACGAGACGCTTATACCGTCAAGCAGGTAGTCGGCAAGGTTTGTGCCGTCGTTGCGCGGCACCTTTATGCGGTTAATGGTCAGCGTACCATTGATGATGTTTGCCGGATTGTTGATCACGCACACACCGGTATTTGTGCCGAGCCATATTTTTCCATCGGAGTCCTCCACAATGCTGAAGATGTAGCCGAGGTCAATGCTCTTGCCGTCCTGGTCGGTGTAGGACGAAAGCACCTTGACCACATCGTCGGAGGTGTCTAAAGGAGTGTTGTTGGTGTCAACCACAGCCAACTTGGTTTTCCACACATTGGATGCGCCAATCACATAGCGACCGTTCTTGGTCACGAGCATCTCGTTTTCGTAACTCATCTGCACACCGTTGAGATTGATGGCTATGAAGTCGTCCTTGGTGACACTGCCGTAGAGTTTTGACTTCGGCAAAACATAAATCTGCTCATAGGAAGCATTGCTGTAGTTGAAGAATATGAACCAGAGGTTGCCGTCCTTGTCAAACTCAAGGTCGGTGACGTTGCACACATAGTTCATATAGAACGGCGAGTTGGTATTGTCAAACTTCTGCACCTGCTTGCCATTCTCGATGCAGTACACGCCCTCGAAATAAGTTCCAAACCAGATTTTAGAATTATCGTTGGGGTCAATTGCCAATCCGTAAGGACTCTTCAGCGTGCCTTTGGAACTGCTGTTAGTGACCGTGTATTCGGTAGGCGCGAGGTTTGACCATTTACCGTCTTTAAGCATAGAGAGGGCAATGTCAATGCGCGCCGTAGCACCCTTATAGTTCACGCCAGAGTTCATTGAATAGAGCGCACCGTTGTAGTATTTCAAATAGTACGGCTCAATCACTGTCGAGGTGTTAGGCAGATAATAGTCGTGGAGCACGGTGATGCCGCTATCATCTACTGAAAATTCTCTAAGTCCCTTGCTGTCAAGATTCCATAAACCCTTGCCATTGTAGGACGACAGCAATGTGCCATCCACTCCCTCCGGCAGTGTGACAGTGTTTGTAGTGCCGTCGGCTGCTATTTCGATGTATTTGCCACTGTAGGAAGCGATAGCCTTGTTGCCACTCATCGAGAGGTTGCCCTGCAAGGCGCTTTCTACTGTTATCAGATTGATTTGCGTAGGGTCTTCACCTATCTTCACATAGTAGAGCCAACCGGTAGAGGCAAGAAAACTGTCGGACGAAATCTTATACATCGACAAATCCTGTTTCACCGTGGTTTCGCTGAAGCAGGAAATCTCGTAGTGAGCCCCTTTCTTAGGCGCAACCTGCAGTTTTTTGTCGTAGGAAGCATAGATATAGTTGTCGGTCGCTATGATTGAAGTGAAAGCCTTACCGTAGTTGAACGACTCCTTGGTGACGCACTTGTCGCAGTCCACCACCATATAGCCGAAATCGGTTGCCACATAAGCCGTGTTGCCGTCAAAGTCGACATCATTGATTTTTTTCGACACAGAGAGAATGACATTCTTAAGGTCAGGGATGTTGTCCACTCTGCCGTTGTCGCGCACAATATCGATGTTGGAGTTGGAATAGACCACCATCAGAAACTTCTTGTCGTAGTTGTAGTAGATGCTTGAGATGTCCACATCGCTCATTCCGTTGATTTTCGTGTAGTAGACCGTCTCGTCTGCCGACTTGTCGTAACTGTAGAGCCATCCGTTGGCAAGGTAGTAGACCTTGCTGTCGGTGTCAATCAGGCGTGTGTTGGCAGAGCCGGAAAACACTGGGTATATGCTCCAACTGCCCACTTCACTGGCAATCGCGGAAACTGACATTACAAGCAGCAACAACGCTGCGAAAACTGTTTTCTTCATCATAGTGTCTTTTTTAGAAAGGCAATTAATTTTTCAGTGGCTTTAGCCCTGTGGCTTATGGCATTTTTCTCCTCAGCCTTCATCTCGGCAAACGTGCGGCTCTCGCCCTCCGGCACAAAAACCTTGTCGTAGCCGAATCCTCCTTCACCGTGGCGGCTTGTGGCGATAGTGCCGTCGATGCGGCCCTCAAACTCGTGAACCTCGTCGCCCTCAATAAGAGCGATGACCGTGCGGAAATGCGCGTTGCGGTCAGCCTTGCCGGCGAGTTCGCCGAGCAGTTTGTCGATGTTGCGCTCCGAGTTGCAATCCTCGCCAGCATAGCGGGCGGAATACACCCCTGGACGGCCGTCGAGAGCATCCACCTCGAGACCCGTATCGTCGGCAAAACAGTCGTAGCCGTATTTGTCCTTCACCCAGCGCGCCTTTATCAGGGCGTTGCCCTCAAGGGTAGCGGCTGTTTCGGGTATGTCGTCGTGGCAGTTTATTTCAGAAAGACTCAGAATATTGTATTCTTCACCTGCTATTGCTCTTATTTCCTGAAGCTTGTTTTTATTGTTAGTTGCGAATACAATATTCTTCATATCTTTCTAATTCTTTGTTTTATAAAACGTTGTTTTACCTGTTTTATTTTACCACGATGTTCACAATCTTGTTTGGCACAACGATAACCTTCACGATGGTCTTGCCGTCGAGCCATTTTGCGGAGTTCTCGTTTTCGCGTGCCAGACGCTCCACTTCAGCCTTGTCAGTGCCGTTGGCCACCTGCATGTTGAAGCGCGCCTTACCGTTGAACGAAACGGCATAGTTGACCGTAGCCTCTACGAGGTATGCCTCGTTGTGCTTAGGCCAAGCGGCGTCGCACACTGTGGTGGTGTTGCCGAGTGCGTGCCACAACTCTTCAGCGATGTGCGGAGCAAACGGAGCGAGAAGCACTACAAGGTCAGAGAGCACCTCGCGCTGGCTGCACTTCGCAGCCGAGAGTTCGTTGACGCAGATCATAAATGCGCTCACCGAAGTGTTATAGGAGAAATGCTCGATGTCCCAAGTAACCTTCTTTATGAGTTTGTGGAGCGACTTGAGCGATTCTGCCGACGGCTTGTCGTCGGTGACGAGGAGGTTGTCGCCCTTGTAGAAGAGATTCCACAACTTTTTGAGGAAGCGGTTCACACCGTCGATGCCGTTGGTGTCCCAAGGCTTGCTCTGCTCCAACGGACCGAGGAACATCTCATAGAGGCGGAGAGTGTCTGCGCCGTAGTGCTCAACAATGTCGTCAGGGTTAACCACGTTGAACATCGATTTCGACATCTTTTCAACTGCGTAGCCGCACACATATTTGCCGTCCTCAAGCACAAACTCTGCGTTGTTGAATTCCGGACGCCATACCTTGAACTTCTCCACGTCGAGAATATCGTTGCTCACTATGTTCACGTCTACGTGGATAGGCGTAGTGTCATAGTCTTTCTTCAGTCCGTAGGAAACGAAGGTGTTTGTGTCCTTGATGCGGTAAACGAAGTTTGAGCGACCTTGGATCATACCCTGGTTGATGAGTTTCTTGAACGGCTCTTCCTCGCATACCACGCCGTTGTCAAACAAGAATTTGTTCCAGAAGCGGCTATAGATAAGGTGTCCCGTAGCGTGTTCCGTACCTCCTATGTAGAGGTCAACGTTGCGCCAGTATTCATCGGCTTGCTTTGAAACCAATGCCTCGTGGTTGCGTGGGTCCATATAGCGCAGATAGTATGCCGACGAGCCGGCGAAGCCAGGCATCGTGCAGAGTTCGTAAGGATAACCCTCAGCAGTGTTCCAGTTTTTGGCGCGTCCCAATGGAGGCTCACCTGTTTCGGTAGGCAAGAACTTGTCCACCTCCGGGAGTTCGAGCGGCAACTTGTCCTCGTCGATAACGTGAGGAATGCCGTCCTTATAGTAGACAGGGAACGGCTCGCCCCAGTAGCGCTGGCGACTGAATATTGCATCGCGCAGACGATAGTTGACCTTCACCTTGCCTATGCCTTTTTCCTTGATGAATTTCTTTGTAGCGGCGATGGCTTCCTTCACCTCCATGCCGTTAAGGTTGAGTTCCTCTCCAGCCGAATTGATCATCTTGCCTTCCTTGGCGTCGAAACTTTCTTCCGACACGTCGCAACCCTCAATCAAAGGAATGATAGGGAGGTCGAAATGGCGCGCAAAAGCATAGTCGCGGCTGTCGTGGGCTGGCACTGCCATAATTGCACCCGTGCCGTAGCCGGCAAGCACATAGTCGCTGATCCACACCGGTATTTCCTTGCCCGTAAGCGGATTTACGGCATAAGAGCCAGAGAACACGCCCGACACTTGCTTGTCAATCAAGCGTTCACGCTCTGTCTTATGCTTTATTTCCGCGAGATATTTGTCTACGGCTTCGCGCTGCTCTGCCGTAACGAGTTTTTCCACATATTCGCTCTCAGGCGCGAGTACCATAAAGGTAACGCCGAAGATTGTGTCGGCACGCGTGGTGAAGATTTCGAGGTTAAGGTCTTGTCCTACTACCTTGAAGTTCATCTCAGCACCTTCCGAACGGCCGATCCAGTTGCGCTGTGTTTCCTTCAGCGAGTCGGTCCAATCGATGGTGTCGAGTCCGTCGAGCAAACGCTGTGCATAGGCCGACACGCGGAGACACCACTGGTTCATCACCTTCTGCTCCACAGGATAGCCTCCACGGATTGACACACCCTCGCTCACCTCGTCGTTGGCAAGCACGGTGCCGAGTTTGGCACACCAGTTCACCATCGTCTTGCCGCGGTAAGCGATGCGATAGTTCATCAGCACGTCGCTCTGCTGCTTCTCGTCCATAGCCTTCCATTCCTCAGCCGTGAAGTGCAGTTCTTCGCCGCAGGCAGCCTCCACGCCGTCAGTGCCGGCATTCTCGAAAGCGGCAATCAGTTTGTCGATGCTTTCAGCCTTGTTGCTCTTGAGGTCGTAGTAACTCTTAAACATCTTGATGAATGCCCACTGCGTCCATTTGTAGTACTCAGGGTCGCAGGTTTTCAGTTCGCGACTCCAGTCGTAGCAGAAACCAATCTTGTTGAGTTGCTCGCGGTAGCGGTTGATATTGTTGACGGTGGTCACCTCCGGGTGCTGGCCTGTCTGGATGGCATACTGCTCTGCCGGCAAGCCGTAGGCATCGTAGCCCATAGGGTGAAGCACGTTGAAGCCCTGGAGGCGTTTGTAGCGAGAGAAAATGTCGGAGGCAATGTAGCCGAGAGGGTGACCCACATGGAGACCCGCTCCCGACGGATAAGGAAACATATCGAGCACATAGTATTTAGGGCGCGACTCGTCGATTTCCGTTTTGTAGACATTGTTGTCTCTCCAATACTGTTGCCAGCGTTGTTCTATCTCTTTGTGATTGTATTCCATATATTGTCGTTTTTTTATTTTATCAAACCAATGTTTTTTGAAATCTCAAGCATCTTGTTGATCGGGCGCACGGCCTTCTCGCACAGTTCCTCGCTGATTTCTATCTCGGGAGCCTCAAACTTGAGGCAGTTGTAGATCTTCTCAAGAGTGTTCATGCGCATATAGAAGCATTCGTTGCATGCGCATGTGCTGTCGTCGGGCGGCGCAGGGATAAACTCCTTGTCGGGGCACGCCTTCTTCATCTCGTAGAGGATGCCCGACTCCGTTACAACGATAAACTGGCGGGCGTCCGACTTGATGGCATAGTCGAGCAGACCTTTCGTTGAGCCAATCTTGTCAGCGAGTACAAGCAGACTCTTCTTGCACTCCGGATGGGCGAGCACCTTTGCCTCGGGGTACTGCTCCTTCAGTCCCACGAGTTTCGACAGCGAAAATTTCTCGTGAACCATACACGCACCGTCCCACAGTTTCATCTGCCGTCCGGTAAGGCTGTTGATGTAGTTGCCGAGGTTGCGGTCTGGTCCGAATATTATTTTCTGGTCCTTCGGAAAACTCTCAACAATCTGACAGGCGTTGGACGAAGTGACAACCACGTCGGTCAGCGCCTTCACGTCGGCGGTGGTGTTGGCGTAACTCACCACAATGTGTCCAGGATTCTCGTCGATGAATTTCTGCAGGTCGGCAGCCTTGCAACTGTCGGCAAGCGAACAACTGGCATTGAAGTCGGGCACGAGCACCTTTTTCTTCGGCGACAGAATTTTCGCCGTCTCGCCCATAAAATTCACGCCGCAACTCACAATCACGTCGGCCTCCGTCTGCGCTGCCTTCTGAGCCAACGCCAGACTGTCGCCAATAAAGTCGGCAATCGCCTGCACCTCGTCACGCTGATAGTAGTGGGCAAGAATCACTGCATTCTTTTTCTTCTTCAGTCTGGCTATCTCACTAACCAAGTCAATACCCTCCTCAATGGGAGCATCTACGTAACCTTTATCCACAGTTATTATTTTATATATTTTTCTTTTTTGTTTTTAAAAAGGAATTTTATGTTGTTACTATTAGCGCGTTGATAACTGTAGTAACTTTTCAGCCGTTTACTTGCTTTTTAAGTTATTGAAGCAAATACTTGCTTTATCAATAGTCTATCAACAAGCAATTCCTTTATTTTTCAGTTCCATAGGTGTTTTATCAACACCCTGTAAACAATTGGCAAAGTTAGTAAATTCTTACGATTTTATGACGTTGGGAGTGTTGAAAAGGTGTTTAATCAGCGATAATTGTTTTACGCTAACTTTTTTGGAGTTACGGAAGTTTTGTGCATACCGTGTTGATTTATAGAATGCAAGTTTTTTCTTTCAATATTTGTTGATGGGTTTTCAACGCTTGTCAACAGGTTATCCACAACCTTTCGACGGTGTGGATAGGTAAGGGCTTTTTACTACCTTTGCATCCAGTAAAACAATGAAATGATGAAGAAAAAATCGATGGAAGAACTTGCACGCGTGTCGTGCGAGGAATATCATAAGGTCAGCAAGTTGCCGCTGGTGGTGGTGCTCGACGATGTGCGCAGTCTCAACAACATAGGCTCTATTTTCCGCACTGCCGACGCCTTTCTCGTTGAAAAAATCTATCTGTGCGGCATCACTGCCACCCCTCCCAGCCCCGACATCCACAAAACTGCGCTCGGCGCGGAGGACTCCGTGGAGTGGGAGTATGTTGATAATGTTGAAAGTCTTGTTGAAAACCTTCAGCATGACGGCTACAAAGTGTGTGCTATTGAGCAAGTTAACGGCAGTGTAGATATGTTGGACTTCGTTGTTGATAAGTGTGGCAAATACACCGTGGTGCTTGGTAATGAGGTGAAGGGCGTGAAGCAGGAGGTGGTCGACAAGGCAGACTGCTGCATAGAACTCCCTCAATACGGTACTAAACACTCGCTCAATGTGTCGATAACTGCCGGTATAGTGATGTGGCAATTCTTCTCAACAATGCGTTGATAATGGTTGTTAACAACGTGTTGATAAAATAAAAATACACTTGATTTTCAGAGCGATTGGTTGTTTATAACTTGTCAACATCGTTGTTATGAAACTTAGGGAGAAAATTTATTTGACAATTCAAAAAGTGTTTACTACCTTAGCGTAACAAATGATTCAAAACAAACTCATCGGTTAATGATGGAAAACAGATATTGTGTTATTATGTGTGGCGGCGTAGGCAGCCGTTTCTGGCCGTTCAGCAAATCGTCAGCCCCAAAACAGTTTATTGACTTCTTCGGCACCGGACGCTCATTGCTCCAAATGACTTTTGACCGCGTGGCAAAGTTGGTGCCCGTAAGAAACATTCTCGCTATCACAAACGAGCAGTATGCTCCACTGGTAAAAAAACAACTTCCCGACCTCGCCGACGACCAGGTGCTTCTTGAGCCTGACCGCCGCAACACGGCTCCGTGCATCGCCTGGGCTGCTTACCATGTGCGCGCTGTCAATCCCAACGCTATGATGCTTGTCACTCCGTCCGACCACCTTATACTTAAGGAGGATGCTTTCTGCGACAATGTGGTGAAGGGTTTCGACTTCTTGTCGCGCAACCGCAACGCCCTGCTCACTCTCGGCATCAAGCCTAACCGTCCGGAAACGGGCTACGGCTACATCCAAATAAGCAAGGAAGAGGCTGAAGAGGGCATCACCAAGGTGAAGACGTTCACTGAGAAGCCTAACGAAGAACTGGCGAAGGTGTTTGTCAAGAGCGGCGAATTCTTCTGGAACTCCGGCATATTCCTCTGGTCGGCTGACGCTATCATTGATGCGTTCCACGACTATTGCCCTGACATTGCCATGCGCTTCGACAAAGGGTTAGGCTCGTTTGGCACGAAGAAAGAGGAAGCGTTTATCAACAACGAGTTCCCGGCATGCCCCAACATCTCTATCGACTATGCAGTGATGGAAAAGAGCAAGGACGTGTTTGTGGAGTGCGTGGACATAGGTTGGAGCGATCTAGGGTCGTGGGGTGCTTATTATGAAAAGTCGCCTAAGGCTGAAAACGGCAACGTTATCCACAACTGCCGCACAGTTATCAACAACTGCGAGGGCAACGTGTTTGCCGCCAAGAAGGAGAAACTCGTGGTGGTTTCCGGGCTGAAAGACTACATCGTGGCAGACAACGACGACATTCTGCTCATCTGCCCTCTCTCGGAGGAACAGAAAATAAAGCAGTACGTCAACGAAGTAAAAACTAAATTCGGCGACAAATACCTGTAAAAAAGTAGTCGAATAATCACTACCTTTGCAGACTAAAAATAACAAAAAGAAAATAATGAAGAAACTATTTCACATTGCTGCCATTGCCATCGTGCTGATGGTTGTGGGTTGCAGCAACAAGGTCAAAGGCGAGGCTGATGAAAACAAGGTGGAAACTGCCGCCGACTCGCTGTCAATGTATATGGGCTCGATTTACGGTGCCGAATTCAAAAATATGTGCGACTCTGCCGCCGACCGCAGCGAGGTGGTAAAGGGCGTGGAAATAGGTCTCACCACTCCGCTCGACTCTCTCCAGTCGGTGGGTATGAACCTTATGCAGGAGTCGGGAAAGGCTACCGGCGACGAGAAAAACAAACTGCAGAGCCGTCTCGGCGGTATGAGTTTTGCCGCTCAGTATCTTGTGGGCAGTGTAGAGCGCTTCAAGCACCAGTTCAAGATTGAACTCAACAAGAAGATTATCCTTGAATACTTCACAAAGTCGTTTACTTCCAAAGAGGACGTTGACACACGCTATATGGAAACTGCCTTTGAAAATATTATGCGTCGCATCGCTCCGCAGCAGGCAGCGCAACAGCCGCAGTACGACCAGAAGCAGGCTGAAGCCAACGCCAAGGCTGGCGCTGAATACATTGAGAAAGAGATGAAGGCCGACAAGTCGCTCAAGAAGACTGCCAGCGGACTTGTCTACAAGGTTATCAAGGAAGGCAAAGGCGCAAAGCCTACAATGAGCCAGACTGCAATGGTGAAATACGAAGGCCGCCACATCGACGGCACAGTGTTTGACAACGGTCAGGGTCAGGTGCAGGAGTTTCCTCTCGCCCATGTGGTGAAGGGCTTCAGCGAAGGACTTACCCTTATGAGTCCGGGCGCAAAATACCGCCTCTACATTCCCGGCGACCTTGGCTATGGTCCTAACGGCGCAGGCGATATGATTGGTCCTAACGAAACTCTTGTCTTCGACGTGGAACTCGTTGGCGTGAAGTAATATTTAGCGAGTTTAATTATTTTTGATTAATAAAATACATTCCGACTGCAAAATAGCATTAATTTTGCAGTCGGAATTATTAATATGACATACTCAATATGGATAAATTAAGTTACGCTCTTGGTATGAGCATGGGACACAACTTCAAAGGCTCTGGCATCAAGAACATCGACTCGAAGGATTTCGCTGCCGGTGTGGCTGCTGTCTACGACGGCACAAAGCCTGAGATGACCTACGACGAGGCTAAGCGCATCGTTCAGGAATATTTCACCAAACTCGAGGCTGAAATGCAGGCTGAAGCGGCAAAGGCAGGAGAGGTGAACCTCAAGAACGGTGAGGCTTTTCTTGCTGAAAATGCCAAGCGCGAAGGCATAAAGGTTACTGCAAGCGGTTTGCAGTATGAGGTGTTGGCAGAAGGTAACGGCGATTCGCCAAAGGCTTCCGACAACGTTGAGGTGCACTACACCGGCAAACTTATCGACGGCACAGTGTTCGACAGTTCGGTGGAGCGCGGCGTGCCGGCTTCGTTCGGCGTTACGCAGGTAATCCCTGGATGGGTTGAAGCCCTCCAGTTGATGAAAGAAGGCGACAAGTGGCGTCTCTACATCCCTTCCAACCTTGCCTACGGGCCTAACGGTGCAGGCGGCGTGATTGGCCCTAACATGACGCTTATTTTCGATGTGGAACTCCTCCGCGTAATCAAAAAGTAACAACAATCAAAACTCAATAAAAATGAAAAAATTAATTCTCACTGGTGTAGCGGCTTTGATGATCGCTTTCACCGGATGTAAAGGCTCTGCTTCCGACTCTTCAAGTAATGTTGCAGCACAGCAGGACAGCCTCGCCATTGCAGTAGGTCAAATGTTTGCTTACCAATACGGACAACAGGAACAATACACTCCCGACAGCCTCCGTGCCGACAAGGCAGAGTTTCTCAAGGGCGTGAAGGTGGCTCTCGCTGCCGACACCACAAAGGCTGGACGCTCTTATCTACAAGGCTTGCAGATGGGCTTGCAGTTCCTCAGCAATCTCCAGTATTTCGAGAAAGAGTTTGGCGTTAGCCGCTCTGCAGTGCTTGAATCGTTCAAGCAGGCAATCGCTGCCGACTCTGTAGCCGTTGACCCTGCCAAACTTCAGGAGCAACTCCAGTCGCTCGTAAGCACCATCAAGGAGGCTAAATTGGCAAGCGACACTGAGGCTCAAGCCAACAAGAAAGCCACTGAGGGCGTATTCGCCAACGTGAAGAAAAAAGGTGGCAAGACTCTTGGTAAGGATGTAGTGTATGAAGTTATCGAGGAAGGCACAGGCGCAAAGATCAACGCTTCCGACATGACTTACGCCATCATCACTATGACCGATAAAAACGGCACAGTGCTCCAGTCGACCAACGGTCAGGCTCAGCCAATCCCAGCCGGACAATACGGTCAGGCTCTTCACCCAGCCCTTGCTGAAGGCGTGACTGCAATGCACGTGGGCAGTGAATACAAGTTCTACATCAACTTAGGCGCACAAGCACCGCAAGGAATGAAGCCTTACGACTACGTCGTATTCGACATCAAACTCGTGCCAGAGCCTGCTAAGGACGAGCAACCTGCTCCTGGAAAATAATTCAGTAGAGGAATAGAAAACAATCCCGGCGCTGGCGTCAATCACGTCAGCGCCGGTTTTTTGTGCAGTCGGCAAAAAGAAAAGGGTATCCTCCCAGACACCCTATTCACTTACTATTTTTATCTAATCTCGCTTTTCCTATGAAACACAATTCTGACTTTATTTCGTCAGCCTCCACAAGGGAGGCCGTCTATCTTTTCCATAAACTCATTTTACCTTAACTATATACCGTAATCAAAAACTATTTTTCAGTCATCCGTTTCTTAGGACACCACAAAGGTAAATAGAATAATCAGAAAAACAAACAAAATACTTACAAAATGTAATAAAAAACGAATAAAAAGTTACTTTATATCGCAAAATATCCAATTTTCTTAGCGATAACCACAGCCACGCAGTGAGTGATGGCGGCGCCACTTACAGGGCGCAGTTGTCAGAGGCGTGTCTGCCACGGGCTTAAGCCCGTGGTTAGCAATACGGCGCACCTACGGCGCGCTCTCCCACACCGATAAGTTGTTCCCAGCATCATCGACACAGCCACGCCTATGCAATTGAGAACGTGTGGCAGCGAGTGAGCAGCGAGTGGGAGTGGTCAGCGAGTGGGAGTGGTCAGTGAGTGTGGCGAGAGCAGTGAGTGTGGCAAGGGCAGCGAATGGGAGTGGCAGTGGGTGGGAGTAATCAGTGAGTGTGGCGAGAGCATTGTGAGTAGCGAGTGAGAGTGGTCAGTGAGTGTGGCGAGGGCATTGTGAGGGCGGCGAGGGCAGTGAGTGTGGCGAGAGCAGCGAGTGTGGCAAGGTCAGTGAGTGTGGCAAGGTCAGTGAGTGTGGCGAGGGCATTGTGAGTAGCGAGGGCAGAGCGCGCCGTAGGTGCGCCGTATTGATAACCCCAGGCTTCAGCCTGGGGAAAGGGATGCATACCGACTTGCACCCCGTAGTGGGTGCTGCCCACACTAGCCGCCAGCATCAGCCGATACAAGCAAAAAAAGTTTTGTCAACACGGTGTTGACGGAGTTATCAACACACTTGTTGATAACTCCAAAATCAGTTGAAAATCAGAGTAGGAGAGTGTTGATAAGTTGTGAGTATAGTTGTTGAAAGTAGAGAAGAGTGTGTGTCACGGAGTCGAGGGCACATTGCCGTTGCCGTGGCATGTTTGAAGAAAATGTAAAATTTATTTTCCGGAAAAATTTGGTAATAAAAAATCTTTGACTTATCTTTGCACCGCGTTTAACGCAAGGGCGAATACCAGAGTGGCCAAATGGGGCAGACTGTAAATCTGCTGGTTTATACCTTCGGTGGTTCGAATCCATCTTCGCCCACTTAGCTTGCGGAAGTAGCTCAGTTGATAGAGCATCAGCCTTCCAAGCTGAGGGTCGCGAGTTTGAGCCTCGTCTTCCGCTCAAAAAAATAAAAGAGAGTTTCTCGATGGAAACTCTCTTTTTTTATGCTCTTATTTGCCGTGGCAGAGGGGGCAGTCGGGGTTGCGCTTGAGGGCGAACTTCTGGAATGTCATCGTCGTGGAGTCAACCACGAGCAGACTGTCGGTGAGGAGTTGTCCGATGCCCACGATGTATTTGATGGCTTCGGTGGCCTGGATGCTGCCAATGATACCCACGGCGGCACCGAGCACTCCCACAGTGGAACTGTTGGGCACGGTCTTGGGGTCTGGTGCCTGGGGGAAGAGGCAGCGGTAGCACGCCGAACCCGGCACGTGGGTCATGGTCTGTCCGCCGAGCATACGTATGCCGCCGAGCGAGAACGGTTTGCCCACAGCCACACAGGCGTCGCTGACGAGGTATTTGGTTTGGAAATTGTCGCTGCATTCAAGCACGAAATCATAGTCCTTAAATATCTGCGGAGCGGTCTCCTCGGTGAGAAACTCCTGATAGGTGGTTATTTTGATGTTCGGATTGAGGTTTGTGAGTCGTTCGCGCGCGGAATCGACCTTCGGACGGCCGATGTCGAGCGACGAGTGGAGAATCTGCCGCTGGAGGTTTGTCACGTCAACGCGGTCGCCGTCGGCAATGGCGAGGTTGCCCACGCCGGCTGCCGCCAGATAGTAAGCCACCGGCGATCCCAGTCCGCCAGCGCCCACAATCATCACCTTACTCTCGCGGAGGCGCTGCTGGCCCTCCACGCCGAAGCCGTCGAGCAGCAACTGACGGCTGTATCGCTTCATTTCTTCTTCCGAAAATTGTGTCATAGCAAGTCTTTCTTTAGTTCCATATAGAGATTGCAACGCCCGTAGGCAGGGTGCGGACATTCTGCCGCCTCAAAGCCCAGACGGCGGTAGAGCCCCACCGATGCCTCAAGGGCAGTGTTTGCCTCGAGCGACAGCACCGCAGCGCCTCTGCGGCGTGCTTCAGCCACCACCGCTTCGCCAAGTGCCAGTCCGATGTGGTGACCTTGAAAACTGGGGTCTACCGCCATCTTAGCCAACTCGTAGTGGCGGTTGCCGTGGTTCACCAAGGCGCAACATCCAGCCGCCTCGCCGTCCACTGTGGCGATGAAAATCTCGCCGCCGTCGTCGACAATCTTGCCCGGATTGGCAAATATCTTCTCGTCGCACGGCTCAATCCTGAAATACCGCTCAATCCACTGGCGGTTGAGCCTTACGAAGGCGTCGCGCACGGCGACAGCCTCGTCCCACGTTGTTATTGTTGCCTTCTCTTTCATAATTCTACTGCAAATTTCGGGGTTTCTTAGCGTTCAGCCAACCTCAGCGTTCAGAAAATTATTCCAAAAAAGGACGTCAAAAAGAAACAACAGAGGTTGCCAAACAATGAAACATTGTAGGCAACCTCTGTCGGAAAAGACACTTCGTTTAAGATTTTCTCCCTAACCTGCGCATTGGGCGCGCTCCACGCGCTTCTTGCGTGTGCAGAACCGCTCGCACTGCAGGCAGATGTCGTAGCCCAGCAGCGCACCGAGGATAAAGTCCTCCTCCGGCGACAACTGGTTGAGCGGACGCACTATGAACTGGCGCACGGCGGCGATGCATTCGGGCTTGCCGAAATAAAGGTTGACGTTGCGCTCGCCGGCACTCTGCTCAAAGTGGCAGATGCCTTGGCTTTCGAGCCGTCCCACCGCTGCGGCGAGATACCGGCGGCTGAGGGTGCACAGCACCATGTTGCGCACGCCTTTCTTGTATTCGTAAACGTAGTTGAGAAACACCTGCAACTCGCTTGAAAGCATCGTGTTGGCCAAATCCATAGTTATAGTAGGGGATGTTATTGTAGGTTATGATTATTCAATGCCTTCGCTTTTCAGTTGGGCAACCCATGCGTCGATGCGCTCCCCGGTCTTGTCGTCCTCGTTGACCTCATCGAGGGCAAGGCCCACAAACTTGTCACCGCTCACGGCAGCCGAGTCATCGTAGGTGTAGCCGTCGGTGCTTACCGCGCCGATAAATGTGCAGCCGGTGGCAGACAGACCTTCGTGGATTTCGCCCATTGCGCTACAGAAAGTGTCGCTGAACGACGACGAGTCGCCGCAGCCGAACAGGGCAACGAGTTTGCCGCTGAGATCCTGACCCTTGAGAGCATCGAGAAAGTCGTACCAGTCGTCCTGCATGTCGCCTGCGCCCCATGTCGACGAGCCGAGCAGAAGCACGTCGTAGCCGGCAGCATCGGCAGCCGAGGCAGAGCCTACATTGTGCACGTCAGCGGCGTCAACGCCGAGTTTGTTGGCAATAGTTTCTGCCACGCTTTCTGTTGTTCCTGTTGTAGAACCGAAAAAAATACCGATTTTCTTCATTTTCGTTTGTTGTTTATGGTTGATTTTTCCGGTTGTAAAATTCGTGCAATTCCTAAATGCCTACAATACCTATATTTCCGTAAATTTCCTTCAGCGGATACCTACGGTTTCGTTAAAAAGAGTGGAGCGTGGATCAGAACAGCGACCCCTGCTGGGTGCCGGGATTGCGGTGTAGATGGTTGTAGGCGAGCATCGTTACCTGGCGGCCGCGCGGCGTGCGCTTGATGAAGCCTTCCTTGATGAGAAACGGCTCGTAGACCTCTTCCACGGTCTCGGCGTCTTCGCCGATGGCGGTGGCTATGGTCGACAGTCCTACAGGGCCGCCGTTGAACTTGTCGATAATCGTGAGCAGCAACTTGTTGTCCACCTCGTCGAGGCCGTAGCGGTCGATATTGAGTGCTTCAAGCGAATATTTTGCTATCTCGGTGTCGATGTCGCCCGAGCCTTTCACTTGGGCAAAGTCGCGCACGCGGCGCAGGATGGCGTTTGCCACACGGGGCGTGCCGCGGCTACGCATAGCAATCTCGCCGGCGGCTTCGCTGCTGCACTTCACGTTAAGAAGGCGTGCGGAGCGCATCACGATGGAGGAGAGTACCTCGTGGTCGTAGTATTCCAAGTGGCACTTGATGCCGAAGCGCGCACGCAGAGGCGGCGTGAGAAGGCCGCTGCGCGTGGTGGCGCCTATGAGGGTGAACGGCGAAAGGTTGAGTTGCACGGAGCGTGCGCCTGGACCTTTGTCGATCATAATGTCGATGCGGAAATCCTCCATAGCAGAGTAGAGATATTCCTCCACCACGGGGTTTAGGCGGTGAATCTCGTCGATAAACAGCACATCGTTGTCCTCGAGCGAGGTGAGAATGCCGGCAAGGTCGCCCGGTTTGTCGAGCACCGGACCAGAGGTTACCTTGAAGCCCACGCCAAGTTCGTTGGCGACGATGTTCGACAGTGTGGTCTTGCCGAGTCCCGGAGGGCCGTAGAGCAGGGTGTGATCGAGCGACTCGCCGCGAAGCCTTGCAGCCTTGACAAACACGCGGAGGTTTTCAATAATCTTTTCCTGACCATTGAAATCGTCGAAATTGAGCGGACGCAGGGCGCGTTCAAAGTCGTTGTCGCCGTCTACGCGGCTCTTTCTTATGTCGAAATCTTCGTTCATTGTCGGTTTATCGCTTGATCCAGATGGTTGATAATTGTATGGTAGTCAATGCCTCTCAGGCACGCATAGTCGCCCCGTAGGCATGGCTTGTTGCCAAACACCGAACATGGGCGGCACTCCAGCGGTATCTGCACCTCGTCGGCGGCATTCTGATGCCAGCCGGTAAAGCCGCAGTAGGGGTGGGTTGCGCCCCACACCGACACCACTCTCAGTCCCACGAGCGACGACAGGTGCATGTTGGCGGAGTCCATCGACAGCATCACGTCGCAGTGCGACAGCAACGCCAGTTCCTTGGCGAAGCCGTATCGCTTGCCGGCGAGCGAGGTCACCTTCTCTGGGTATTCGCTTGACCACTGCTCCAGCACCGTGCGCTCATAGCCTCCGCCTCCGAAGAGGAATATGTGCATATCGCTGCGCTTAGCCAGGGCATCAATCACCAGTTTCATCATTCCCGGCGGATAGATCTTGCCGGCGTGCTTGGCAAACGGCGCTATGGCCATCCACCGGCAACCGGCAGGTTTCGGTGCGGTGATTTCAGAATATATTGTTGCGTCTGTCCCGGAAGGGTAGACGGTAGTGAAAAGTTCGTCAAACGAGAATCCGGCGCGCTGGAACGCGTCGAAATATCTTTGGCGGGAGGAGATGAGCGGACGCATCTGCTTGTCTGTCTCCCGTGTGAGTTCACGCTTGTCCTTGCGGCCCTTGTCGATGCGGCTCACGGCGATGCCGTGCAGACGGCAGTAGAGCCCTATGATGCGTGTGCGTATCACGTCGTGCAGGTCGATGAAGCAGTCGAAGTCGTAGTCCTTTCGCAGGTTGTCCATCAGCCTCCACATGCCATGTGGTCCTTTGTATTTGCCCTTCACGTCCACGCCTACCACCTTCAGGTTGGCAGGGCTGTTGATAAACAGCGACGATGCCACGACCTGGGTGACCATAACAAACGTGACGTTGGGGTAGGCCATGCAGGCGGAATAGACCACCGGCACGGTCATCGCCACATCGCCGAGTGCCGAGAACCGGGCTACGAGAACCGTCTTGCAATCCTTAGCCAATACTTTTGCCTCCCGATGTGTGTGGTTATTTTTTCTGTGCGTAGAGCACCGGGTTGGTGTCTGCGTCGTTGTACATCTTCATCTGTCGGTACACCTTCATATACTTGCGGCCGGCGGCAATGTCGTCGAGCAGTTGGCCGATAGCAGCCGACAGGTCTTTCTTCTGCTCAAGAAGCACATTGAGTTTCGCGCTGCACTTGGCAATGTGTTCCGCCGAAGCATCGGTGCGCTCCACCTCCTGCTGCATGTGGTAGATTTTCAGCGCGAGGATTGACAGGCGGTCAATCGCCCATGCCGGACTTTCGGTGTTGATAGTGGCATCGGCGGCAGGCTTGACGTCCTTGTAGAGGTCGCGGAAATAAGAGTCGATGTCCTCAACAAGGTCGGTGCGGTCCTGGTTCGACTTGTCGATGCGGCGTTTCAGAGCCAACGCCTCCACCGGGTCGATCTCCGGGTCGCGGATAATGTCCTCCATGTGCCACTGCACAGCGTCAATCCAGTTCTTACGCATCAGCACATCATCGATGCTTCCTGCCTCATAAGGATTTTCGGCAGTGGCGTCGATGTTGTCGAATTTATGGTAGTGGAGAGTTGTTTCTCCAAAAATCTTGTTGCATTTCTCTACGAAAGCGTTCATAGCGTTTGTGTGATTGGAATTAATACTTGTTTTCAATCTGCTTACGGCTCTAAAACCGATGCAACAACAAAGAAACAAAATATCATCGAGTTTTCCAAAAAAAAGCGTCCCGACCATCGGGACGCTTTGTCTGTATGCTTTGTGCTGCGAGTTATTGGTTGGCGGCAGCGGTGCTTACTATAAGGTCGATGAAGTAGTCGAGCACATTGTCCTTCGTGTTGTTGTTCACCTTCACCTCAATCTTGCTGTCCTTCTTGTCGCTGTAGGCGAGGGCGGTGAGGTCGAGGCTTATTCCGCTTGCAGCCTTGATGCTCTGTGCGGCAGGCGAGTTCTTGGTGAGGTTGAGCACCATAGCAAATTGTCTGTTCTTGAACAGACCCGGGTCGGTGAATGGCTGCGTGGCGAGTGCGCCGTTGGTAATCACGAGATATTTGCCGTCAGCCTTGACGGTTACGGTGATGTTGTTGTCAATGGGAATAACCACCGAGCCGTCTGCTCCGACAGGCATTTCCATCAGAGAGGCGAGCGACTGGATATCCTCTGCGAGGCTCTTCTTGCACTTTGCCACGAGTGTGCCGGTAATGCACTTGTAGTTGAATGTCTGATAGTTGCCCCATTCCGACTCAACGGTCTTCTGCATCGGGCCCGACAGTGACAAGCCGAATGCCACGTTGTCGCCGAGGTTGTTGAACAGTTCAGTGATGATTGCCTTCTGTGTCTCGTCGTAGAGATTGCCCTCAATCATCTTGGAGTACATCTTTTTAACGAACTCTGGCAGTACGGTTGCATAGACAAGCGAAGTCGACTTGTCGAAGTATTTCAGAATCTCGGTGTCGATGGTGAGGTCGCCGGTTAATTTCGCGGCGAGGTTGTTGCCCTCCTCGTCGACAGTTTTGGTGTCGATGGTCAGTTTGTCCTTGTCAAACGTAAAACACATATACATGCGGCTGTTTATGTAGTCCTTCAAGTGGGTGTCGTCGGCAGAGATGCCGTAGCGGCTCAACTCCTTGTTGATCATCTGCTCCGATGCGCCTCCTGCTATCGACATCGCCTCCTCGAGGTTGATGAAGACGTTGAGGTCGCCGTTGCCCATATTGTCGGTAAAGCCTTTGAGTGAAGCGACCGACTTGTCCTTGTCGAGGCTTGAGAAAGTCTTCATTGCATCAACAATGTCGGAGAGGTCGAGGTTGTTGCCGAAACCGATGCATGCGGTCTTGCCGTCAATCACGATGCTCGGCTTTTTCTTGGAGTCGCCTTCAAACGTGTCGAAGCCGTCGGTCTTGCCCTTTGTCATGTTTTCGGCAACGAGGTCGAGTTTGCTGAACTTGTCGATGTCGTCGATTACAAACATCATATAGGCGGCGTTTTCGTATTCGAATACCACTATCTGTTCCATATTGATGCCGCTCTCGCCGTTGAAGCATTCCTTGGCAAAAGCGACGGCATCCTTGGTGTCTTTGTCCTTGGGGATTAACTTTATGTATTTCTCGAGGTTGCCCTTCTTGGCAAGGTCCTTAGGCTTGATTGTGAGCACAGCCTTGGTGTCGTTAGGCACATAGTTGATAAGGTCGGCAGGGCTGTCGGAGCACGAAGCAAACGACAGTACCGTGGCAAGCACAAGAGCCAACGCCATCAGCCGGTTGGTAAAAGAGTTTGTTCTCATAACTTTATCTGTTTTTTTAGTATTTGCGTGTTAAAGCATTTTCAATGGTGTAACTTGTTGAGTAAGATATTGCAAATATAAACAAACGGAGCGAGATTGCAAAATCCCGTTCCGTTTGTTTCTGAAAATGTCGGCATCGAGGCAGAGAAGCGCGCCGTAGTGGGCTTCCCCTACAGCCAGTAGGCTGTGCGGCTGGTGAGCGTGGCGGCGAGGCGCAGCCCCGACAGCGCACTTGCAGCCATATCGCGGAAGCGGTCGCAGATGTTGCTGCGCATAGCGTAGCAGTCGGCAAGCACCATCGCCGAGACGTAGCGTTCGGCGTAGTGGCGCAGTGCCTTCGGCGGCACTTCTTCCTCGAGAAGCAGGGGTATGGTGAGCGTGGTGGCGTTCTCGTCGTCGTCGACGGCAAACGCGTCGTTGTCTACCACCCCTGCCAACTCGCCGGCGAGGTTGAGCCACGCGTTGCGGCAATAGAGGGTGAGGAGACGGCGGTTGTCGGACGAGATTACCGCCGGACGGCGCTCGCCGTCGTTCATCAGTGCCAGGCAGGCACTCTCGGCGTAGACAGTCTTCAGCACCTGGCTGAGACTGATGGAAATGGTTACTTTGCGTGTGTTTTTCATTGCTGTTTGATTTTGTGTAAGGTTAACAAGATTAGTGTCAGTGCCGTGCCGAGCGTGGCTATCAATGCCCAGCGACACGGTCGTATTGGTGTGGAGGCTTCCGTGCTTGCTGCCGACTGCCGCTCCTGCTGCCCTGCGGTGCGCGTGGCAGTGTCGGTCACCTCTGCCGATGCCGCAGAGGTGCGCCGCGCCAAGGCTATCCGCTTCACGGCTTGGCGACCGGCGGTGTCGGGTGGAAAATACTCTATCGCCACCATTGAGCCGTCGCTCACGCTCTCCGCAATAGCCCGGCGGCTGAAGGTCGAGGTGTCGGTGGCAACCACCGTCTTTTCCTCCGCTACGGTCCGCTCCACAGCCTTGTGGCTGCGGCATCCGGCGAGGCTAAACAGTGCTGCGGCGATTACGGTTGTTGTGACTTTCATAGTAGATGATTTTTGATGCCTGTTTCTTCGACAGAAAGTAGCGCGACGCCTTTTGCTCGGCGAGCACCGTTGCCACCGCCTCGGGGATGGTGCAGTTGCGCTGGCTCACGGTGCGGCGCACGTGTTCGCCAATCTCCTCCCACATCTGCTTCTTCAGCCGTCCGCGCGCCGGACACGGCTTGCCGTCGCGCACCATCTCATACATCATCCTCACGGCGTAGTCGTAACTCACGTCGTAGCGCGGAGTGCCTGCCGTGAGCACAGCCTTCACCAGCGCGTCGCGGCTCTCATAGTTGCCGGCGTCGAACGTGGCTTTCAGTCTCTCGCGCCACGTCGACATCAGTTCCCGGTTTCTTAGTGTTTTGTGTTCAAACATAGTATTGATTATTTTTTGTTTGCAAATATACATCAAGTAATGGCTATTTACAAATTATTTTATTGGTTTCTTACCAATGAATGTGTATTTATCTACAAAAAATGTCAATTTCTCGCATATAAGTGCTACATTTGCAGCGTTCTAAACACAATAACTAAACAAATTTAAAAGAATTATGAAATCTCTTATCAAATCAGTTGCTTTCACAATGTTCGCAATTGCAATGTGTGTAGGCTTTGTTTCGTGTGACTCAGACAATAAAAGTGATTATTTGTTTGACGTAACAGTTTCTGACGACACTTCTACTGCCTCTTACATGAGTTACAAGGCATCGGGTGCAGAAAGCGCAATCTTTACAGAAGTAGAGAAAGTTGCAAAGTCTGTTGATTCTTCAAGCACAACTGTAATTATGAATGGCAAGGAGAAAGACTGCATCAATGCACTCAAGTCTGCCGTTAACAAAGGTATGGACGCTGTGGAAGCAAAAGAAGGCTACAACACTTTCTTTGACCTTTCTGAGACTACTGTCGTAATCAAGGACAAGGACAACAAGGTTGTTTACAGCCGTACATTCAAGAAATAATCAAGCGGTTAAAAAAGAAAAAGGCGGCAGGTGCATCGGCATCTGTCGCCTTTTTTTGTAACGCAGTGAGCGGAAGATCCTATCAGTTAGGGAGTGTGCCCCGTCGGGGCGCCGCCAGCATCAACTATTTCAACGTAAAATTCACCTTGCCGCGGATGTCGGCTGCCGAGGCTGCCACGATGGCTTCAAACTGTCCAGGCTCGGCTATCCACTGGTGCTTGTCGGCATCGAAGTATGACAGCGCATCGCTGCCGATGGTAAACGTGACCATAGTGCTTTCGCCCGGTTGCAGTGCCACCTTGCGGAAGTCCTTCAGTTCCTTCACCGGGCGTGGGAGCGACGACTGCTTGTCGGCGATGTAGAGTTGCACCGTCTCCTGTCCGTAGAGTTTACCGGTGTTGGTCACCTTCACGCTCACCTTCACCGAGTCGCTCGTCGTTACGGTTGTCTTGTCGATGCTCGGCTTGCCGTAGGCGAAAGTGGTGTAGGAGAGTCCGTGGCCGAAGGCGAAGAGAGGCTTCACGCCGTCGTGCTCGAGTCCGCGGTAGCCCACGAAGATGCCCTCCTTGTATTCCACGTCGACGATGTCGCTGCCATCGGTGCGCTCAGTGCCAGGGTAAGTGCCGTATTTGTGTGCGCCCACGTCGTTGAGTGCCACGGGGAACGACATCGGGAGTTTGCCGCTTGGGTTGACTGCGCCAGTAAGCACGTCGGCAAGTCCGTTGCCAGCCTCGCTGCCGAGATACCAAGTCTGCACGATTGCCGGCACTTTCTTCACCCAAGGCATTGCCACGGCGTTGCCCGACACGTTTACCACCACCAGTCGCTTGTTGGCGGCGGCAAGTGCCTCAATCACACGGTCCTGACCGTAGGGCAGTCCGAGTTCCTCGCGGTCTGCACCCTCGCAGTCCTGTCCTTCACTCTTGTTAAGTCCTCCCACGAAGATCACATAGTCGGCTTTCTTGGCTTTCTCCACAGCCTCGGCAATGAGTTGCTCCGGCGTGCGGTCGTCGGCGAGGTTCTGACCTGTTACCACACCGTTGTATTCGCCCGTAGGGTCGCCCACATAGCCGCGCGCGTAGTCCACGGTGGCGTTTTTGAGGTTGGCGCGCAGACCGTCGAGAGGGGAGATTTCGTGCTGTGCCTTCAGCGACGAACTTCCGCCGCCTACGGTCATCATCTTTATCGCATTTTCGCCCACCACGAGGATGTTGCATTGCTTGGTGGTGTCGATAGGCAACACTGCACGGTCGTTTTTGAGCAGCACTGTGCCTTCGGCGGCTATGAGGCGCGCTGCAGCATAGTGTTCAGGCGAATGGAACGAGCCGTAAGGCTTGTTGCGCTTCATTGCCGTGAGCATAGTGAGACGCAGCACGTTGCGCACCTTCTGGTCGAGTTCCTCGATGCCGACTTTGCCATTCTGTATCATTGCAAGGTATGGGTTGGCGAGGTAGTAGTTGTCGTAGGCGTTCTTCGAGCCGCCGTGCAAGCCGTCGGTCCAAGTGCCGAACTCAAGGTCGAGTCCGTAGCGCACTGCCTCTTCGGTGTCGTGCGCGCCGCCCCAGTCGGAGATTACCGCACCTTTGTAGCCCCACTCCTTGCGGAGGATGTCGATGAGCAATCGCTTGTTGTGGCATGCGTGCTGGTTCTGGTAGAGGTCGTATGCGCCCATAATGCTCCACGCGTCACCTTCCTGCACGGCTGCCTTAAACGGCGGCAGGTAGATTTCGTAGAGCGTACGGTCGTCCACGTTGACGTTCGTCGTGTGGCGGTTCACTTCCTGGTTGTTGAGCGCGTAGTGCTTCACGCACACTGCCACGCCGTTGTCCTGCACGCCCTTGATGTAGGGCACCACCATACGGCTCGTCAGCAACGGGTCTTCGCCCATATATTCAAAGTTGCGGCCGTTGAGGGGCGTGCGGTAGATGTTCACGCCCGGTCCGAGTAGCACGTCCTTTTCTCGGTAGCGTGCCTCCTCGCCGATGCTGTGGCCGTAGAGCAGCGACAGTTGCGGATTCCACGTGGCGGCGAGGCAGGTGAGTGCCGGAAACGCCACGCAGGAGTCGTTGCTCCATTTGGCTTGATTCCATTCGTCCCACATCACCTCCGGACGGATGCCGTGAGGTCCGTCAGTGGTCCACAACTCGGGGATGCCGAGGCGCGGCACGCCAGGCGACGAGAATTTCGACTGTGCGTGGATGATGGCAATTTTTTCTTTGAGGGTCATACGCTGAAGGGCATCCTCAACGCGTGCATCGAGGGGCTGTGATTCGTCGAGATAGACGGGCGTTGCCGCCTTTGCTCCCAAGGCTGCCAGCGGCAGCACAAGGGCAAGGATAAGTTTTCTTGCGTTCATTTGGTTTATGTGGTTGTATTTTGAAATTCCGCTCAAAATTACGCATAATCGGCGGTTGAGGCAACTCACAGAAACTCAATCACCGCCACTCTGGCGGTAGAAAACTCACAAAAATTTCACTTCATAGCCTTTTCGTACACCGCTATGAGGTCGGCGCAGAGCGTCTCGTCGCTGAAACGCTTGGCGTGTTCACGTCCGGCGGCAACCATACGCTGGCGCAGGTCTTCGTCGGCGAGCACGCGCTCCACGGCGTTTGCCATGCCGTCAGCGTCGTCGGGGTCAACGTAGATCGACACTTCGCCGCCGGCCTCCTCGAGGCACGACCCGGTGCAGCCTATCACCGGCACGCCGCTGTTGAGCGCCTCAAGCAATGGGATGCCGAAGCCTTCGATGCGAGAAGGGTAGACAAACACTCGCGCAAGGCGGTAGACCGACGGCAGGTCGGCAAACGGCACGCCGTGAAGAAAATGGCAGTAGCCGTCGAGTCCCCATTCCTTTGCCAGGGCTTTTACCTTGTCGCAGTAGGCGGTGCTGCGCCCCACGGCAACGATGTGAAACTTTCGCTCCGCTTTCCTCAACGCCTTCACGAGCAGAAGTAGGTTTTTGCGCTCCTCGATGCTGCCCACAAAGAGGGCATACTCCTCAGGCAGGGCATAGCGTGCCTTCACCTCGGCGAGGCGGCTGGCATCGATGGGCTGGGCAAACACGGTCTCGCATCCCTGGTACACCACGTCGATTTTATCCTCCGCAATGCCGTAGTAGTGCATAATCTCCCTTTTGGTGTACTGGCTAACGGCTATCACGCGGTCGGCAAGTCGGCAGGCGCGGCGGAACTTATAGTTGTAGATCTGCCGGTCAATCCAGTGGTAGTACTGCGGAGTGTGGATGAAAATGAGGTCGTGGATGGTGACCACGCTGCGGCAACGCCCTCTGCCCATGTTGAGCGGCAACTCGTTGCTGAGACCGTGAAACAGTTGGATGTCGTCGTGGCGCACCGCCGCCGTGAGTCCCCACACCCGCCACAGCGACCGCAGCCTCTGCCACACGCTGCCTTCGGGGAAATGCTGGTGCAGTTGACCAAGGGTGGGAATCTCGCCGTAGAATGGTGTGCGCCGAGGATTGGGCGCATAGAGGTGGTACTCGTTTTCGGGGTGCTGCTGCGAGAGGATGCGCAGCACAAAGCGGCTGTAGTTGCCCAGTCCTGTGCGGTTCTGCGCCGCACGTTTGGCGTCAAATCCTATTTTCATCGGTTGGAATGCGTTAATAATCCGCAAAGTTAGCCGTTTGTCTGAAATGATGCAAAATTAGGCGGAAACAACCCCGCATAACACAGAAAAGGCGCAGCTGGGAGATGTGCTGCGCCTTTTCCTCTATCGGAAACCTGATAGTGTCTGCGGCTGAATGTTGGCAGAGGTGATTCTTCTCAGATAGCCAATTTCCCTACGCCTTTTTTTTAATCTGAATGATAACCGCAGACGAGCCACTAATATTTAGAATGCACGGAAATTAATTCTGAAGGTCAGTGTCGGATAGACCGTCAGCGCGTTGCGCACCTTGTTGAAGGCGTTGTCGTCTTCCTCAATCGACTTGTCTATCTCGCCGTAGTCGGTGTAGAGTTCGGGTTTGCCTTGGATTTGCACGCCGAGGTCGCAGGCGAAGTTGACGCGCTTGTTGGGCACGGAGCGTCCCCAGCCTATGCCTACATACGGGCGGAAGCCTTTCACCTTCAGACCGCCGGAGATGTTGCCTTGTTCGTCGGCAGGAATCTTGTAGTCGCCAATCACCGCCTGTGCATCCGGGTTGGCGAGTTCTTCGGAGTGTCCTGTGATTTTGAGAATCTTGTTGCCGCCGAAATATCCGCCCACAGCCACAAACAACGGTATTTTGGGCACCGGATAGACGTTGAATATCACCTGTCCCTGCACGCGGCCGAGGTCGCCTTGCAGTTGCACTGTGCCGCTACGCGTCACCGGCTCGCTGGTGGTGGCGTTGGGAACTTGATAGGTAAATTCTGCATTGGCGTTGAAGGTGATGGCTGGCATGTAGGACACGCCTGCTCGCAGAGCAATGAATTTAGTGACAGGGGTGGCAAGTTCTACGGAGATGCCGTTGGTGCCTACGCCCACTCCTGCGCCCAGGTGGTTGAAAATCTCACTGCTTTGTGCGGTGGCACTGGCTGCCATAGCAAGCATTGCCGTGCCGAGAATAATTTTTTTCATGTCGTTTGGTTTAGTGTTTATCTGATTATTTTCTTTCCGTTCACAATATAGATGCCTGGAGTCAGAGGCTCTTGGCAGCGGCGGCCGTAGAGGTCGTAGATCACGGCTTCCTGCTCCTGCGGCTCAACGGTAACGGCGTCGATGCCCGAGGTAATCACGTTGATAGGTGTCACCTTCAGTGAATAGATTTTCACTGGGTCGGCAGTCGTGGTTTCCGACTTGATCGTCTTTCCTCCGCGCACCGATTGCAGCGGTCCTGCACCGCTCGCAACGTAGATGTAGGCATAGACAGGCTCTTTGGTGTCGTAGGTGATTTGGGTTGTGCCCTTTGTTGGCGAGGCTATCTGAACAGGATCGTCGCTGCCCACCTTCACCTCGAGATGCATCGTTGTGGTGGTGAGGCTCTCGATGTCGATTGTGCCTGTTCCGCCGACAACCACAATCATGCCTTGGAACTCCTCAGGAATATAGGGATTGTCGACAACCGCTGTCGGGGCTTCTTTCAGCGTGTTGGACGTGATTGGTGTGGCGATGTCGATACAGTTGTCGGTGTCGTTGTATCCATTGCTGCTGTCGCTGAGGTTGTAGTGCACATCGTCGACGGTAGTGTCGTCGAGGTTGGTGTCTCCCGAAAGCGAGTCGCTGAAGTCGATGGTCTTTTCCGTTTCAATTTGTGGTATTGACGCCACTTCCGGCCCGATGACCACGCGGCTCTGGAGCACTCCGTCCACGCAGATGCCGCCGTTGGCTGTTTCCTTGCCGTCGTCGGTGACGCTCACAAATTCGCCGTTGCTTGGCAACTTGAGCACTGTGCCCTTGCCGAGGATGAAGTCATACACGCCTCGTATTGCTGCCTCGGTTGAGGTGATGTCGAGGGTTGAGTTTTCGATGTAGAGCATGCCGCCTTCCTTAGGTGCTGCTTTCATCTCTATGCCCGTAGTGAAATCCCTGAGATACACGTTGCAGTTTTCGATGTTGAGGCTGGCAAGATACAGATACATAGCAGCCTGTCCCCACTTGCCTGTGAAATTAATTGTCAGCGAGGGGAGTCCTTCCTTGGTGTCGCCGCCGCGGATGGTGAGCGTGCCGCCGGTGTCGTAGCCGTAGTTGATGCCGAGATAACTGGATGTAATCACGTTGTCGCCATACAACTCGATTGTGAGGTCGTCGCCGGAGGCATTGATGCCGCAGTCCGACTTATACTCGTCGGTATTGATGTTGGCATTGGTGAGGCTGAGGGTGTTGGTGCTGGTGTTGAATGTCACCGACCCTTTGTCGCTGAGCACGTCGTAGCAATTGCTCGATGTCACTTGGATGCCTGCCACCTCCAGCGAAAGGCCGGAAAACTCGTAGGTTGCCGACACCACGTCGCTGCAGTCTTCGCCGTCGCTAATCCATACCTTGACGGTGCTTGATGCTCCTATCTCAAACGCTCCCGTATATTCTACAGTGCCTACACTTAAGCCGTTCTCCGGATAGAGAATGTAGTATATCGTGCCCTTGCTGTTGGGATTGGTCAGCGTGAGGGTGAACGCCTCGTCATAGGTACCTGCCTCGTGGGAGAGGACGGCACCCTCCAGCACATGGTTGCCGAGTCCTTCTTTCTTGTTGGCAAACCACGCCCACGGCGACTGGTCGTAACTGCCGCCAAACGGATAGTAAAGTTCGCACTTGTTGTAGATACCCATATATCGTGAGTTGCCGTACACGAATTTCTCGTAGTCGGTCGAAAACAGGTTATAGTATGAACTTACGCCATAGGATTTCTTGTTTATCACCTTCTTCAGCCCGGTGCATACGGCAAAGGCGTTTGGACCGTAATCGTTGATCGAGGCAGGCAGGGTTATGGACTCAAGTCCGCTGCAATAGGTGAACGCATTTCCTCCGATGGCTTCGAGTGTCTCTGGCAGCACCAGTTCCTTTAGTGACCTGCAGTAAAAGAAGGCTTCGCCGGAGATGAACTTCAAGCCGGGGTTGAACGTGATTGACTGAAGTCCCGAGCAGTGATCGAATGCACTTTCGCCGATTGTGTCCACTTCCTCGGGAATAACCAGCGAGGTGATGCTCTCGCAATACCAGAAGCCTCTGTTGGCAACGGCAACGACTGGCTTGGCTTCGATGGTGTCGCTTGGACTGTAGGTCGACGGGATTACGAGCGCCCCGACGAAGGCGGACGTCGCGATGGTGTCGTTGCGGCTTACGGAGTAGCCCGTCACCTGTGTGCTGTCTGCATTGTAGACTGGCGCAAAACTGAGTTGGTCAATTGTCACATCGCCCCATACAGCAAATGGACAGATGAGCACTGCGGCAAATAGCAATGCCTTGAAGTGGGAGGATAATTTTGTCATGTTCCTAATTTTTGATTTGTAATGTTTTCTAGTTTATGATTTCGCTTGTGACCGTAGACAAAAAAACGTGTGTTTTTATTGTTGTCTTTATGTCCTTCTTGGAGTGGTAAAATTAGGAACACAAGCGACTTTCAGACGTGTAAAAAACAGACAAATCTATGACGAAATCAGACAAAGTTGCCGTTTGTGCTGCTCGCGGTAGGCTGTAGGCGAGCATCCGTAGACGCGCTTGAAGGCGTGGGAGAATCCTGAGGCTTCGTCAAAGCCGCAGAGGTTGGCTATCTCGCCGATTGTCTTGTCGGGGTTCTCAACCAGAAGTTTGGCGCACCGCTCCATCTGGATGGCGGAGATAAACATCTTCGGCGATTGGCCTGTCACCTCCTTCAGCCGGCGGCTGAAAGTGCGCTCGGTCATGTGCATCATAGCGGCAATCTTCGCCACGCCGTAGTCTTTGTTGGTGAGGGCGGCGGCAACAACCGAAAACAATTGGGTGAGGAATTCCTTTTCGCCCTCGTTCTGTGCCTCGTAGGCTGCCTTACTGAGGCTTGCCTCTTTTTGCTGGTCGAGAAGGCTCTTTTCCGCCTCGTCGCATTTGCACTGAAGCGTTTCCACCTTCTTGATGATTTCCGACATCTGTGCCCTGTGGCGGCGCGACCGCGCGCGGATAATCATTGCGGCGGCAGCGGCTAAGGCGAGTATCAGTACGACAGCGATGATGATGTTGCGGGTGTGGGCGGCTCTCGTTTGCTTGATTTCGTCAAGGAGACGGTCGCGGCCAAACTCGGCATTGTATTTCGCCAGCGCATCGGCGGAGGCTTGTTGGTAAAGGGAGTCCTTCAGCGTGTTGTACCGTTCAAGGGCTATCTTGGCGGAGTCGGGGTTGAGCGACCAATAACTCTCATACAGCCCTTTGTGGGAATGCACATTGTTGTAGAGGTCGCCCATCTGCGAGAATATTGCGGCAGCCTTTGTGAAGCAGCCTATGGCGTCGTGTTGCCTCTCCTGCTCGAGATAGACAAACCCCAGTTGGTTGAGGGCTATGCCCTCGGAATGCCGGTTGCCGGAGTCCTTGAGCATGGCTATGGCGCGCAGATAGGTGCTTTCTGCCTCCTTGTAGCGGCGGAGGCCGGCGAGTGCCGATGCCATCTGCGAGAGGCGCATCGCCATCTTGGGCGTGCGGCCGAGGATTGAATCGAGAGCAAAGGCTTTTCGGGCATAGTCGAGCGACTTGTCGTCGCGCCCCAACTTGTGGTAGATTTCCGACGCCATGCCCAAAAGAATGGCTTTACGGCCTGGATTGTCGGCTCTGTCGGCATATTCGAGACCTTGCAGTATGAATTTCTCAGCCTCGTCGGCATGGTCGGCTGCCATATAGATGCCGGCAAGGGTGTTGAGACCCGATGAAATCTTGTCGGGGTCGCCAAGTGTCATGTCGATTTCCACGCATTTCTTGGCGTAGGATGCTGCCGCAGGAAAGTCGCTGAGACGCACGTTGATGATGCCCAGCAAGTTGAGGCAGTCCGACTTGCCGTTGTTTGGCCAGCGGAATAGCGGCAGTGCCTTCAGCGCATAGTCCTTCGCACGGGCATATTCATGCACGTCGTTGTACCATTCCGCCGCCCAGTACCATACTTGTTGGCGGAGTGAGTCGACGGGGGTGTTTGCCGCAAACTGTATCCGGGTGTCGGTAAACTCTTCTTTGTCGAGGTAGTCGAAAAATTGATTGGCGGCTTTCACCGTGCCGCCTGAATTGTCGAACTGCGCCACGAGGCGGTCTGCTTTGCCTTCCTCTGCCCGCATAGCCGCTGGCAGACACAGAAGAAGCAACGCAAAAACACTCTTCAAAAAACTATAACCTTTCAACTTGTTCATACCGTAGAGTTTATCAATATTTGCAAAATTAAAGCATTTTTTAAACTTACCAACACAACAACCCAGAAATTCCAAAAAATCGTATAAATATGATTTTCCGAACGCCATCCACTATATGTCAATTCTGTCGGGGGCGGACACTGCAGGAAGCCGTATCGGCGCGGGCTGGGATGAGTCTTTGGAGCGGAGAGAGGCGAGTGAGCGTGCTGGGGATGAGGTTGGAGTGAGCGCGCCGTAGGTGCGCCGTATTGCTAACCCCGGGCTTCAGCCCGGGGCAAGGGTGTGAGAGTAATTGCGCCCTGTAAGCGGCGCCGCCCACACCGTCAGAGCATCGGCTGATGCTGGCGGCACCCCGACGGGGCGCAAGTCTCAGAGTGTCAGCCAGCCCCAGGCTGAAGCCTGGGGTTAGCAATACGGCGCCACCTACGGGGCGCTCACCTTCGCTGGCATTCCGATTCCCCGGGGCGCTCACCTTCGCTGGCATTCCGATTCCCCGGCGCGCGCACACTCTCGCTGGCATTCCGATTCCCCGGCGCGCGCTCCTTCGCTGGCTTCTCCATCCCCGGCGCGCTCACTCGCTGGCATTCCGATTCCCCGGGGCGCGCTCGTCAGCCCAAATGTTTCATCTTGCGGAAAATGAAAAAAATGATGAATAATTGTTGTTGTTGTCAAAAATAATTATCTTTACCACTGAAAACACAGATATAACATATACCTGATAATAAAACTATTTATTAACTAAAATCTTAATTATGAGAAAGTCATTAAAACACATTCTTCTGACCGGACTGACTGTCGTGTCGTCTGCTGTGGCGATGAATGCCCAGACTCCTCTCGAGTCGCTCAATGCTTACCCCTACGACATTAGGGTTGTGAGGGACGGAACTAACTACAATGTGACCTACCGTCTGAACGCCCCCGCTGAAAGTGCGAAGGTGGTACTTCTCGTCAAGAATGTCCCGGTTAAGGAATATCCGGGCACAGTTATTGCCGAATACACCGACGACACAAAGACCGCTGTCAACAACCTCAACACGGTGGTTGTCCCGGAGGACGACATCCCTATGGATGCTACGGTTTCGTTTGGCGTAACGGTGAAGAGCGCAACTGTTGCCGATCCGACTGTTTCGCCGAAGTACTACAAATTCTACCACCCGGCTGGCGTGGCTGTCGACAATAACACCGACAGTCCTAACTTCGGACGCGTACTCGTAACCGAGGCAATGGCGGCTCCAGCAGAGGGCTACCAATCTTCGGGCGGCAATCAAGGTATCTATGCTTTCGATGCAACGCTCACCCCTATCAAGAATGCCGAAGGCGGATACGTGTTTAAGGGCGGACAAACCTACCAAGGCCAATTCACCACTGGCTCAAACGCCTACGACCCACGCAAAATCCGCATCGCCGACGACGGCCGAATCTTCCTCAGCGGACAAAACCAGAACGGCGTGGCTCTCTGGTCGGTTAACTCGCTGAACCTTGACGAAGACTTCTCTCCGGTTATCTCCGGCACTTCCGACGACTCGTTTAACATCAACGATGCCGAAGGCAATTTCGTTGCTGCTCCTAACGTAAGTTTCGACCTCCGCGGTGAAGATGAAGACCTCACAATCCTTGCTCTTTCTTCCAACGTCAAAGGCTACAGTTTTGCTGCTGACGGTTTCCGCACCGACGAATACAACCTCGGCAAGGAAGAAACATGGACAACCGCTCCGTCGAGAGCCATCGAGGCTTTGACCGGCAAATATTCGGTTACTGCGCTCAACACCTCCGTCACCTACGACGAGGAAGGCGGCATCTGGTTTGCAAGTAGCCGCGCAACGGCAACAGATACGGAACCGACGTTGGTTCACATCAACGCTGACGGCGTAGAGGACTACAAGATTAATGCCAATGGCATTCTTGGCGTCGACTTCAATGGCGGTGCCGGCATCCGCTTCAATAGCGATTTCTCGCTCCTTGCCGTCGGCACATCCGGCTCGACAATCACAGTGTTCAAGGTTACAAAGGACACCAACGGCGCACCGCTGCTCGAAAAGCAATACACATTTGAATCGACCATCAGACGTAACTGCAACGATTTGGCATTTGACTGCGCCAACAACCTCTACTTCGTAGGCAACTCTGGCGAATACCTCAAGGTGGCTGCCCTTCCTCGCGAAAGCGGCGAACTCACCGTTACTGCTCCGAGCGTATACGACGTGGAGATATCAAGCGATGGCTATCCTGTAGCCCTCTACCTTGTCGGTCTCGGAAATGTTTGGCAGCCAGATGAAGGTCGCATTGCCGACAAGACTGGCGAAGGTGTCTACACCACAACTATCACTGGTCCTTGCAACTTCGGTATCGTCAGCGTACTCCACGATGACTGGGAATTTGTCAACCAACACCGTTGGGGCTTTGCTGTGTCGGAAGACAACAAGGCTATAACTATCAACGAAGTCACTCCTATCGTGAAGGATAAAGGTGCAATCAGAGTCGTTGCTAAAGGCGAATTTACTGTCACCATCGACCTCAAGAACCTCACAATCCTCGTTGCTGGCGAATCCTATCCGGAGAAACTCTATGCAATTGGTCACTTCTCCGACGAGAATTGGGTTCCGTCAAGCACAACCCATGTGGCTAATGCAACCGACACTGGCGTTTACCAGATTGACGACCTTGAGATTGTTGACGGCGACGGGGCAGGCTACGGCTACTTTGCATTCACCGCTACTCCAAGCATCTTCTGGGAAGAAGTCAAAGCAACTCGCTACGGTCCTGTGGTTTGGGACACCGAAATCTATGACAATACTCTTGCTGAAATCGGCTTGAACGGCGACACGTCCTTCAAGATTCTCGCAGGCAAGTACAACATCACCGTAAACCTCGTCAATGGCACTATCCTTGCAGTAAAGCAAGGTGGCGACAGCGTTGAGAAGTCTGCAGCCGACGCAGTGAAGGTGGTTGCCGGCAACGGCGAAATCCGCGTGCTTGGCAATGCCGGTTCTGTATCAATCTACAACACCGCCGGCCAGGCAGTGGTGCTCGACAGCAAGGACAATACGTTCCAGGTTGCTCGCGGCATCTACCTCGTGGCAGTTGACGGCAAGACAACGAAAGTACTGGTGAAGTAACCCTTCACGCAACCCCATAAAAAAGGCGCGCAACCATCCGGCTGCGCGCTTTTTTATGGTTTCTGCCTCTGCAGCCCCGCCGTCAGCACTATTTGGCGAAAGCGCTGAGGGCGGCGGTGGGCTTGCCGCTTTCGTCGAACGCGCCTTTGGTGTAGCCTTTCCATCCGCCGTAGCATTCAGGCTCCCAGTAGAACACGCCGCCGCAGCCGTCGATGGCCTTGCAGCCGTCTACGAGTCGAGTCATCATCGATGAGGCGTTCGTGGAGTCCCACGGCATGCCTACCTCGCACACCATCACTGGGCACGAATAGCGGTTGTGGACGGTCTTTAGGTTCGAGAGGCACGACGCAGTGAGGGTTTCCCAATCGCTGTCGTCGGGATAAAACGACACGCCAATCATATCCCATTTTGCACCGGCGGTGCGCAGTCCATCGAACATCCACGTCAGGTGGGCGAGTTCATTGCCGCGGTCAAGATGCACGATGACCGAAGCCTCGGGGTAGACGGTCTTGACTGCCGAGTAGCCAGCATTGACGAAAAAGGCGAAATTGGTAAATTCGGTGTCCTTGGCTTCGCCCAACGGCCAGAGCATGCCGCTGCTCGTTTCGTTGCCCACCTGCACCCACTGCACGTTTATGCCTTTGTCCTTGAGGGCGTTGAGCACGTCCTTGGTGTGGTCGGCAATGGCTGTACCCATCTGGAGTACGGTGTAGTCTTTCCACGCCGCCGGGGGAGTCTGCTGGCTCGGGTCTGCCCAGGAGTCGGAGTAGTGGAAATCCGCCATCACTGCCATGCCGAGAGCCTGTGCGCGTGCGGCTTTTGCCACCACGTCAGCCTTGTTGCACCAACCGTCGGTGGGGTTGACCCAGATGCGCAGCCTGATGGCGTTGACACCCAGACCGTTGAGTATCGACAGGCAGTCGCCGGCTTTGCCCGATGCGTCGTAGAATTTCTTGCCCGACGCTTCCATCTCGGTGAGCCAACTCACGTCCGCTCCCTTGGCAAACGTGACCGTAGTTTCTTTTTTCTCTTCACCGCCGCCGCCAGGCGTTGGCGAGTCGTTGCCGCCACAGGCGGTAATTGTGATGCACAACATGGCGCACACCAAGGTGAGTGCGCGCTGCAATAAGTTCTTAATCATAGCGTTATTTTGTTTTGTAGATCTCAGTCGTCAAGCCAAGTAGTGGCATAGAGGTCGGCGAGCCGGTCCTTGTATTCGGGACGGACGGCAGACTGCTCCACCTCGTCGGCTTTTGCGGTATCCACAGCCACTCCGCCAGTGCCTTTGCGCAGATATTCGGCATAGACTGCGGCGGCGTCCTTCTCGATGAAGCCCTCTTTCAGGGCGCGTTCAAAGCACTGTGCGGCTTTGGCATAGCCCTCCTCCTTGCCGAGGTTGTTGTAGACCAGCCCAAGGGTGTTCATCGCTTGCGGAAAACCCGCATCGGCGGCTTCCGTGAGCAGTGACAGGCAGGCATCAGCCTCTTCCGTGGTCATATTCTTGTCGCTGGCGTAGACGTAGGCGAGCATCGCCTTTGCCGACGGGTCGCTGGCCGATGATTTCAGCAAAAGGTCGATGCATTGGCGGCGCGCCGTGCTGTCGAGTTGCTCGCCGGTGCGCTTCATTATGGTGTATGCCTTCATCGTCAGCCCCTCGTCGATGCCCTTTGCCACGAGCCGGTCGAAGCACGAGTCAGCCTTGGCGTAGTCCATACGGTAGGTGTAGACAACACCCTTGATATAGTCGGAAAATGCCGTGGTGTCGGGGTTAGTCTTGTCGCAGTATGCTTTCTTGAAATATGTGGTGTTGCCTTGGTCCACGGCTTTTGCCATCCACGCCAGAGCCATGTAGAAACTGCGCTGGCGGTGGATGCCGTCGCGATAATCCACGGCGTAGTCCCACTGCGCGCCGCGCGACCCGAGTACTGCCGCGCGCTGGAGATAGGCGATGGCTTTCGCGCTGTCTGTCGGCACGCCATAGCCGCAGTCGTAACGCTGGCTGAGGTCGTAGCACGCTTGCGGAAAGTCGCGGTCGGCGGCTTTCTGCATATACTCCAGTCCTTTCTCCTCATTTGCTTCAGCGCCCATGCCTTTCATCATCATCATCCCGGTGAAGTAGGTCGACGAGAGGTCGCCCTGGTCGGCTGCCTTTGAAAACCACTGTAGGGCTACGTCCTCATGACCAGTGTTGAGGTTGATAAGAGCCCATTCCCTTTGGGCGTCGGCTGAGCCGCCCTCGGCGGCAAGGCTGAAATACTCCTTGGCCTTTTCTGCCGAGCGTGTCACGCCGTTGCCGGTCTTGTAGGCAAGTGCAGCGAGTATGCCGTCGAAGAGGTTGCCCTTGCGTGCTGCCGCCTCCGAGGCAATCATCAGCGAGTCGTTGCCGCTGCGTATGGATTTGAGATATAGGCGCATAGCCTTCAGTGAGTCGCGCTCTATGCCGTGGCCGTAGCGGTAGCACATACCCATATTGCCCACCGCCTTGACGTTGCCTTGCTTGGCGGCTTTCGACCACCATTGCAGAGCCTCGGCATAGTTCACTTTCTTGCCGTTGGTGCCGTTGTAGCACCACGACCCCACTTCGTTCTGCGCCGCCGCGTCGCCGTCCTTCGCTTTCTGGAGGATTTCATATTTCTGCGAGGCTAATGCCGTCACAGCCGCGGCAATGCACAATATAAGGGTTGCTGTTCTGTTCATCGTAAAGTAAAGTTAGGCGTTCGGCATAGAGTCGTAGTAATCAGGACTGTCGTAGTAGTCTACGGCTACGGAGTCCTCAGTCGCCACATCTTCGTAGATTACGTCAGGTTCGGCAGAGACTACGGAGTCGGCAGACGGACACAGGTCTACATATTCGTATTCGCCGTCGGCGAGTCCGCTCTTGTTGCCGCCGGCACTGAGCAGGAAGTAGGCGGCGCTGGCGATAGCGAGTACTGCCACCACGGCGAGCGCAATCCATAGAGCCTTGCGCGACTTTTTGCCTCCTCCTTGGCGGAGGTTGTCAATCCGCCTTGTGTTGTTTGGTTCGTTGAGTGGCGGTGGTGTGGGGGCTGTAGGGTCGTCGTTGTCGTTGAGTGCGTCGATGAATGCCTCAGCCGACGGCAACCGCTCGCTGCGCTTCATCTGCATCGCGCCGATGGTGGCGTTGCGCACTGCGGCACTCGTCTGCGCTGGGAGCGATGCGGCGATGGTTGCGGAGGTCTGCTCTGAAGCGATTATGGGGTCTTTGCCGGTAAGCATATAGAGGAGCGTTGCACCGAGGGCATAGATATCGGCTTGCGGCGCGAAACTGTTGAGTCCGGCATACTGCTCAATCGGGGCATAGCCGTCGCTGCATCCCTGCACACGGATTGTCGATGTGGGATGGCCTGACTTGTCGAAATGCTTCGACAGTCCGAAGTCGATAAGCACTGGCTTCACGACCGATGGCGCGAGATGCTGGAGCATTATGTTGTCGGGCTTGATGTCGAGATGATTGATGTTGTTGGCGTGGAGAAACTTGACTGCATCGGCAACGCAGAGGATGGTTTCCACAGCCTCTTTCTCGCTCATCGGTCCTTGCCCTTTCACCTTGTCGCGCAATGACCCTTCGCTGAGGTATGCCATCACATAGTAGGCGGTGTTGTTGGTTTCAAACACCTCGCTCACGGGCACGATGTAGGGGTTTTTGCCGCTTAGTTCGCGCAGACGGTGAGCCTCGGAGAGGAAATCCTTGCGGCTGTCCTCCACGCGTGCCTTTGCCGGCTTCGAGCAGGTCACATCGTTGTCGGTGCGCTCGCAGGAGTCCTTGAGGAAATGCTCCTTCATGGCGAAATACAGGTGCATCGGCACATTGTCAATCACCACGGTGGTCGACACCTTGTAGGTTATGCCGAAGCCGCCCACGCCGAGCACCGCCTCGATGCGGTATTCACGGCTCGGACTCTTGACGGTTGTGCCTATCGGCAACGCATATCTGAAATCTTCGTTTTCTTTCATTTGTCGGTTTTGTCGGTTTCTGTTTTGGAGTCTTGACCGGACTCTTTGCCTTGTTGCATGATGGTGCGCAGGGCTGCTGCCTCGAGTGCCGTAGGCTTACGCTCTTCTTCCTTTGCCTCTTCTTTTGTCTCTGGCTTCGCTGCAGGGCGGCTGAACTTGATCTCCAGGGCATAGACGGCCTCCGTAGGCTCACCATCGTCGTCGGTGGCAGGGATGAAGCGCATCATCGTGCATAGGCGCACTGCCTCTTTGTCGATGGCGGTTTCAACGCCTTTCTTCACTACGATGTGGCTCGTCGTGCCGTCTTCTTCCACGGTGAACGACAGTCGCACTGTGCCTTCCTCCTTTGCCTTGGCAGGGTAGCGGAGGTTGTCCTTGATGAATTTCTGCATATTGCCCTTGAATTGGGGCATCTGTGCTTTCGTTTTTTCGGTTTTCGTGATGCGTTCCTTGCCTCTGTCCGTTTTGTCGGCAGTGTCATCGCTGTCGGTGGTCTTCAGCAGGGTGAATGCCACCACAGCGGCTACAATCACTGCCAGCGCCGCCACAATCAGCCAGTTTTTCGTTTTAGGCTTGCTTGCCGCCTTGGTGTCGACGGGCGTTACGATAGGCTGCGTTGCCGTCGCTGTGCCAGCCGCGGCAACCGACTTCTGGTCCACGACCGATGCCACGCTCACGAGGTAGGCGGTGTTGTTGTCGTCGCTGTCGATGCTCATCGCAGCGATGTTGGCGCATTTGGCGGCATCACTCGACGGCTGCGAAAGACAGTCGGTGAGAGCCTGGTCGGACAGTCGCTTGAGCACGCCGTCGGAGCAGAGAAACACGTAGTCGCCGGGGCGCACGTCGTCGATGTTGACCACCGTTGCCGACGACCGTTCCTGGTCGGCTTCGGGTATGCACACCGACCGGGTGATTACGTTGCGGTCGGGATGGGTCTCCGCCTCCTCGGCGGTAATCACTCCAGCGCGCACAAGGGCGTTGACGAGCGAATGGTCGTCGGTGCGGTAGACAATGCCTTGACCAGGACGCACATAGTACACGCGGCTATCGCCGATGTGGGCGATGAAGCATCCGCCTGCGTGGAACGCTGCGAAGGTGAGCGTGGTTGCCATGCTGCGGTTCTCGGGCGTGGAGACGCGTTCCAGTTCGTTGAAGGCGAAGTCGAGCGCGCGCTCAAAGTCGGCTGTGGTCAGCGGTTGCGACCAGTCGAAGCCGGCGAGTGCCTTGCCGAAGGCGTCGCACACCGTGCGGCTTGCCACCTCGCCTTTCTCGTTGCCGCCCACGCCGTCGCACACCACAAAGAAGTGCTGCTCGCCCTGCGGTGCGTCGCAGTCGGGAAAGCGCGCATCTTCCTGGTTGGCGCGTTTGCCGAGTTGCGTAAACGAATATGCTTGGTTGAGTGATATTTTCATAATTCTGCGGTTCTGTTGGTTAGTGTTGCTCCTGCGCTTTCTGGAACTTAAACTTGGTGCGGCCGAGCACCAGCGTGTCGCCAAAATTGAGGTAGACCGACGAGCCTACAGGCAGAGGCTTGCCGTTGTGGAGCACTGGATTGGTGGCGTTGAGCACGGTGAACTTGTAGGCTATACCCGTGTTCTTAGCCTCGGCGATGATGCTCACCGAGCGGCGGCTCATCGTGGCGTCATCGATCATTATGTCGCAGGGCGACGCGTTGGCGCGGCGGCCGATAATCGTTTCCTTGCCGGCAAGGGGATGGACCGCATCGGCGCGGAATATGCCGCGCGACTGCACAAGGCAGCCTGTGGCGAGATTGTAGTTGCCCTGCACTGGCTTGGTCTTGTTGACCGTCTGCGGTGCTGGCGTGGGTTGTGCCGGGTTCTGTGCTGGGGCTGGAGTGCCGTAGGTGTAGGTCTGCACGCTCTGGCACTTGGGGCAGCGCACGGAGTGCTGGCCGGGTTGCGGATTGCGTATGCGCAGTTTCATACCGCACGACGAGCAGTATTGGATGACAACCGGCTCGTCGTCTTTAGCCGGCTGTGGTTGTGGCTGTTGCTGTGGTTGCGGTGGCACCGGGGGGATGGGCGGCACTGGCGGTGTCGCTGGCTTCGGGGCGGCGTTCTTGGACTCGGAGTTGTCTACAATCTTCACCGGGAACGGCTTGTTGCAGAATGGGCAGGTGAGCCGGTAGACGCCCGGTTTCTGTGGATTTTTCATCCGCATCTTCTTCGCGCACTCAGGGCACGTTACCACCATCATTGGAGTTTCGTTTTCCATCATTCTTCTATCCTAATGCACTTGGGTCGATAATGTCGTCGGCAAACGAGTTGTCGTCGTTTACCACATCGTTGGAGGCGAGGTAGCCGTTGTCGCCGTGCTGCTGCGCATAGAGCATCTCCATGTCGCTCACCGACGAAACCACGCCGAGTTCTGCCTCGTTGCCGTATTCGTCGCGTACAACGTCGAAAATACCGTCGTTGTTGACGTCGACAAGCACCATATTTGAGCCGTCGATTTCGATTTCTGTCGTCATTTCGAGTTCGCCGTTCACGTTGTAGACCTGTGCGATTTCGCCCACCTCATAGGGGAAATCGTCGGTCTGGGCGTCAACCGGGTCGATGAAGTCGCCAGAGAGGATTGCGTCAGAGACCTCGTCGGGGTTCTCTACCACGGTTTGTTCCACTGGGGTAGAGTGGTGTTCTACCGGTGCTGCCTCCGCCTCGACTATCGGTGTCAAGTCTACTGCCGGAGCATCGGCGGTGAGGTTGGCAATGGCGTCGTGCACGGCATCGGTGTCGGCGGCTTCCGCTGCCACCACTTCTGCCTCTTCGGTTGCGTCAGTGCCGTGGTAGTGTTGGTATGCCTCATATCCGGCATAGCCTGCGGTTGCTCCTGCGGCGAGCCCTGCCACTGCGGCTGCGGCCTTGGAGGTGTTGCTCATCTTCTCCTCTTCGTTGCCGTTGAGGGCAACTGCGCCGGCTTGTGCCGATTTCTGGAATTTAAGTCTCTTTGTTTCCATAACTTCTGTTTTTGTTTCTGCACCAAAATTAGCCATACAAAGGTGGCGGTGCAAGCCTTTTCGGGCATCTTGTGTGAGCCCCCGGTTTTTTTTGACGAACCCTGCAGGTTTGCCGGTCGAGACCCTGGCGGCGGTTACCACTTCATCAGCACCATGCTCTGGCAGCGCTTGGCTGCAATGAGTTGCGGATGTTGGTGTTTCTTCAGCGACTCGTCGTCAATCAGCGTGTTCACCTTGTCGACGCGTGCGGTAACGTCCTTGTAGACGTATTTGAACAGTTCGATTGCCGTGATCTGCTTGTCGTGGTTGCTGTCGGCAAAGCCGCGCAGACCCTTTATCAGGGCTTGGGTGAAATAGCCCGACCGCATCCAGTTGCGGTCTTCCGTCGATGTCTCGTCGGAGCGGCTCGAAAGGAAGAGCACGAGGTTTTTGTCGGTCGACTTCACGCTCTTCACTGCCGAGCCGGAGTAGCAGGCGTCGAAGAAGCACACGATGTCGGTGGCTTTGGAACTGAGCAATATCGACAGAATGTCGTTGTAGGAGATGCCTGAAAGGTCGGTCGACACGATGCCGCCCTCCACGCCGTGACCGCTGTAGAACAGCACTATGCGGTCACCATCGGAGGCAGTGCTGCTCACTTTCTGAAGCACAGCCACGATGTTGTCGCAGGTGGCGTTCTTGCTGGTTATCGTAACGATGTCGTTGGTCTGTTTCTTCATCAGGTCGCTGAACTTGATGGCGTCCTGGCCGCTGCGGAGCAGGTCGTGCTCGTCGCCTTCATAGTCGGCGATGCCTATCGACAGCACGAAGGTGCGCGCGTCGAGTCTTGCCGGCGCGAGCAGCACGAGGGCGAGCAGCAATAGTGAAAATATCTTCTTCATAGTTTTGGATGTTTTTATTCGGGGGTTAGGAGTGGGCCTTGCACGACATGCACGCCTGTTTGGTTATCTCATAGTCGGTGAGCGGACGGCCGCAGCGCGGACACACAAGGAGACGCTGCTGTCGCTCGATGATTTTCTGCATCTTGTTTTTGCCCGACACGATGTAACTGTAGATTGGTGGCAGGAGCATGCCCACGCGGAGCACCATCAGTTGCAGGGTGTGCTCTTCGGAGATGGGTGGAATGAACGACAGTATGATTACTGCCAGCGAGATGCCTATCTGCACGAGTCCGCGCCGGCGCTGGGCGTTTTGGCATCGTTCGCGGTCGGCCTTCAGGCTGTCGCGCAGCCGGGCGAGGCAGCCAAACTCGTATGCGTAGTTGCTTGGATCGGATTCCAACAGATGGTGCGCCATAAAGGAGTAGCCGTTGCTGCTCTCGTCGCCGAGGCGGATAACGGTGTCCTCGCTGATTTCCACACGGCTGACGCGGTGGAAAAATCCGTCGGCATCGCGCACGAATGTGCCGTTGGTGGAGTCGAGGTCTTCAAGAATCCAGTGTCCGCCGTCGATGATTACACGGGCGTGTTGACGGCTCACGCCCGCTTGAGTGATGGGAAACAGTTGTTCCCCTTGTTTTCCTACTATTATTGTTTCCATAGGCTTATTGTTCTAGTGCAAAACTCTTTCTCAGCAAGTCTTTGTACGCCTTCAGTAAGGCTTTCGGCACCTCGATGGCGTGGGTGTGACCCTGGTTGTCAGATAGCGTGAGCCGCTGCTTCAGCAGGTTGATGTTCGACAGGTAGTCCTGATTGATAATCAGGCTGCGGCCGAGGCGCACGAAAGGGCTGCGTGTGCCCTTCGGGGTCACCATTTTCACCATCTCCTCCAGTTTCGACAGTCCGAGGGTAATCATAGTCTTCGACCCTCCGATATAGACAATGTGCGAATAGTTGCCGCCGGCCTGGATATACGCCACTTTGTCGAGGTCGAACACCGACATCTCATCGCGTGAGTTGATACACAATTTAAGCATCCTTACTGATTGATTAGCATTATCATTACACTCTGCCATCGTCTCATAAATGGCTTCAACTTGCAAAGTTATCAATATTACTCACTTTCCGAAACATTTTCCCGAAAAATCGGAAATTTCCGCCCACGCCGCCAGATCAATGCATACGTTAAAATGAGATTGGACGAAGAATGCTGAGAATAAAAACACCCCATAGTGTGTGCCGCCAGCACTATCGGAGTATCGATCGGTATAAGCCATTGCTCTTGAGTTAGTTGAAAAGAAATTACAATTTTTTGGCGAAAAAATTTGCACGGATAAAAAATTCGCCATATCTTTGCACTCGCAAAACAAACGCAAGGTGCCATAGCTCAGTTGGTAGAGCAAAGGACTGAAAATCCTTGTGTCCCCGGTTCGATTCCTGGTGGCACCACAGAAGACCGCTAATTCTCAATGAGTTAGCGGTCTTTTTTACTTATACCCCTCCGAGTCACCACAAAAGTCACCACGCACACTATAAAGCTCTGTAAATCAGTAAAGTGCAGTGATAATGGAGTACGCACATCAGCGCATCACTACACTTAACTCATTGATTATCAGAGTAACATTCAATCAATTTCACCCCCATTCAAGCGCTTTCACCCCTTTCAAGTCACCACTGGGAGGCAATATTTAACATGGATTAACTCATTCGCGACATTAAAAATGTGGTGACCCGAGCCAGATTGATGCTTAGGTCACCACATAAATCAATCTGGGTTGTTAGGCGTTTGTTCGATGAGGATTTCCTACAAAAACCAGTTTAGCTAAGGTTAGGCAAATCCTCATTAAAATTTAGGAGGATTATCGAGGTATTGTCGTGTCCGCCGGCAGAGAGTGCGAGATTGAGCAAAGTCTCTAGGGAGGGTGCATTGGCGGCGATGGCTTCCTCATCTATCATGTCGAACAGGCCATCGGAACATACAATGAAGGTGTCATTGGGGACGATGGCGGAGATGGAAATATCTACTGTGGCATTAGGAATGCCGAGGCAGTTGGTGATTACACGCCGACTGCCTCGGACTTCTGTATGCTCGTTTGTGAGTAGTTTAAGATTGTCATAGCGAAGACGATAGGTGCGACTGTCGCCTGTGTTGAGGATGAAGGCTTTGGCGCCGTAGATGAGCATCCCCGTTAGTGTTGTCGCCATGCCGCTGCCTCCAGCCTCTTGCAATATCGTGGCATTTACTCTGGAGAACTCTTGCTTGATTTGACGGATAAGACTGTCATCGTCGAGCCCGGAAGTGAGATTTTCAAAGAAAGTTTTGAAGTGTCCGCAGGCCATCATCGAGGCTTCCTCGCCGCGGGCGTTGCCGCCGACGCCGTCGCAGACGATGGCGGGGAAGATGATGCCTCCGTCGGGAATTTCAAAACCGAAGGCGTCGGCGTTGTCGCGCAAGATCATGTTGCCCACGAGCACAGCGTCCTCGTTGTTCTCCCTTACAAGCCCGCGATGGCTTACGGCGCTATAACCGAGTCTCATTCTGCAATAAAGTCGTATGCGTTACCAAGTCTTACGATGTCTCCCGCCTTGAAATGCAGCGGTGTGTATGCCCACTGGCCGTTGACAGCTGTGCCGTTGCGAGAGCCTTCATCGGCAATTATCCATCCCTCAGCATCCCGACGGATTACGGCATGGCGTGCCGAAACGAATTTGAGTGGAGCGAGCATCGATGCATATTTTCCTTCAAGGCGTCCGAGCACAAGTCCGTCGCTAAGTTCGATTATCAACCCCATTTCGCGTGACACAAGGCGTGAGGCCACAGCCTGATTAGCCGAGGAGCCCGAATCAGTATGATTGCATGAGGTAGCAGAAGCTTCGATAAGCAGGCTTCCGCACTGGCCACAGCGTTTGCCCTGACCTTTGCCGGGCGTATGGCACTGAGGACAGAGCCATATCCGCTCTCCGCACTGGTCGCAGAAGAGCGAGTCGTCGTCAATCTGTTGTTTGCAATGATAGCATTTCATGGTTCCAGTATCATGTCTTCGCGGCGCAGCCAGTAGAGTTCCTCGCGGTCGTAGGAGGCCATCTTCCTGAGGCGCGCCCCTTGGTTGATTTTCACTTTACTGAAATATTTCCCCGCCTCGGCGGCGTTGCCGAAGTCGGCGCCCTTGTTATAGACGAGTGTGCGGAAATAGGTCTGCATCTCCTCGATGGCAAATTCGTCGAGCCGCATGCTCTCCTTTCGCGCGATATTGAGGAAGATTTTGGTCAGATCCTCCGCGTTGTAGTCCTCAAAGACGATATGGGTCTCGAATCTTCGCGGCAAACCGGCGTTAGTCGATAGCCATTGCGTAATCTCACGCGGATATCCGGCGGCGATGCACACCATCCGACCCTTGTAGTCGTTGAGCATAGTGAGCAGTTCGGGCGTGGCGTCCTTCGTGCCATACCCTCCGTCGTGAAGACCGTAAGCCTCGTCGATGAACAGCACACCGCCGAGACCGCGGTTAATCACCTTGCGTGTCTGAGCGGCAGTCTGTCCGATATAACCTATGATCATATCGGAGGGCTTCACTTCCACAAGCTTGTTGCTGGGCAGGAGCCCGAGCGAATAGAAAATGTCGCCCATGATGCGGGCCACGGTCGTCTTGCCCGTCCCAGGATTGCCAAGAAAGAGATAATGGGTCATAGGGTAACGGGGCTGACGGCCCTCCATGGAGGCGCGCTCCTGCTCCACCATGATGGTGTCGGCGAGTTCGCGGATCGTCTTCTTCACTCCATCAAGGCCCACAAGTTCATCAAGTTGCCGCATGCACTCCTTGATGTCGACCTTCTTGGGTGATTCGTATGGAATGTCGCAAGCCTCGATGGTGAACAGTTCGTCGTCGGTGATTTCATCCTTTTCGCCCAGGCGGTCCGACTGATTTTCGAGCGTCTGCTTCAGCAGATTCATCATCGACCCTGCGTTGCCGAAGTTTTTATCCTTCATCGTCACCATTTCCTGCACCTTCTTGCCGAGCAATTCCTCAGCCTGGGGCGTGAGAGTGAAGTTGTCCCTCTTTGCCGCGGCCTTGTAGATTTCCACGAGCACCTCGGCGGGATAATCGTCGATATGGATACGGTGGGTGAAGCGGCGTTTCAATCCCGGATTGGAGTTTTCGATAAACTCATCGATTTCCGTCTTGTAGCCGGCGATGACGGTGACAAACTTCCCGGCGTCGTTGCTCATGCGCGTCATCAGGGCCTCGACTGCCGCAGTGCCGTCTTTGTCCTTGTCATTGGGATTGTTCATCGGGATAAGGTTGTAGGCCTCGTCGATAAAGAGTACTCCGCCCATTGCCTCGTCGACTGCTTTGTCCATATTCACTCCGGCGGAGTTGGCCATGGAGTCGAGGAGCGATTTTCGCTCGCGCTCCACCACATGCCCCTTCGGGAGGATACCCATTGCCTTGAAGATTTTGCCGAGACGTTTGGCGATTTCAGTTTTACCCGTGCCCGGATTGCCTGTGATGGCGATATGCACATTGATTACTTTCGCTCCCGCGCGGCCAGTCTGGGCTCGCCGTCGGTTGAGTTCTACATTGCGGGCGATCTTCCTGATTTGGGCTTTCACGCTGTCCATGCCCAGCATGTCATCGAGTTCGGCAAGAATGTCTTCCACAGTCTGAGTCTTTCCCTCCTCTCCTTCGATGTCGGCCATCGTCAGAGCATAGGGCGACGACGGATTGGCGGCCAGTCGGCTCTTCATTCTCTCGACCGACTTGCGGAAAAGCTTCACCACGGCTCGGGCGTTGTCGAAGGTGCGGGTGCGCGTCATGTACATCTTTTTGAACACATTGCCCACATTTGCCTCGGTCTCAGGGTCGAGCCGCAGCCCTTCGGGAGAGTTGTAGACCTGGCGGCGGAAAATCTCTGTTAACTCCTCGGGCGTATAGTCGCGGAAGTTGATCACCTCATCGAAGCGCGACTCGGTGCCGGTGTTCATCGAACGCATGAATTCGCCCATCTCCTTGGTGTAGCCGGCGAGAATCACCACCACCTTGCCGCGGTTGTCTTCGACGAGTTTGATGAGCGTGTCAACAGCATCCTTGCCATGCGAGTCGTTGCCAAGTTGATATGCCTCATCGATGAAGAGCACGCCACCCATGGCCTGACGGAACACATCGTTGACTTTCTCGGAGGTTCCGGCAACGAATTGCGACACAAGGTCATCCTTCGTCACCTCTTTCAGATGCCCGATGGGCAACGCTCCCAGGGCATTGAGTGCCTCGGCGAAGAGCCTTGCCATCGTAGTCTTGCCCGTGCCGGGATTGCCGAGAAATTGGTAGTGGTGCATCATCCTCGGTTCGCGCCCTGCCTTCATATCCTCCTGGATATTGTTGGCAATGGTGCGGATGGCATTTTTAACCTCGTCCACGCCCACATATTTGTTGAATTCTGCCATGACTTCATTGAGAGTCTTGGGCTTGAACTCCTTGCCTTTTACATATTCTGGACCCAGGACAGAATCAGACGCCCCGATGGCAGCGATGTCTATCTGATAGGCGCGTGCAGTGGCATTGTGCCCACCGGCGCCAAGAGCATCGTCTGGGCTGCGTCGGTCGTTGAGGAATATGCGGCGCAACTTCTCGTCGGCCTCTTTCGAGAGTGTTCGCTGATATTTCTCCCTGAGTTGTCGACGTGCAATTTCCATCAGGCTGTCTACGCTCAGACCCTCTGTCTCAAAGAAATAATTGATAGCCGAGGCTGAATTCGGGTTTTCCTCGAAGAATTTACCCAGACGACGGTTGCCCGTGATTATCACTACTGGTTTTGAACCATCCTCGCGCCATCGGCGAGCCAACTGGAGGATATGGTCGAGCTTGGCCACTTCCTCGGCTTCCCCTTCGGGCACAAGTTTTTGCGCCTCCTCGACAATCAAGGCGGAGTTTGCGAGACGCTGGGCGTTTTTGTCGATATTCTTTATCCAGTTGTCGTAATCCACCGGATTGACGACCTCAGCCTCCGGACTTTTCAACACGTCGATTGAGGCAAGAGCCGCGGCAATCGCCTGGGCTATAGTGGTTTTACCCGTTCCGGCATCGCCCGTTATGACGAAACTCAACTGCATACGGGCCCCGATGCCGTTGCGTCGACAGAACTCGGCCTTGATGCGGGCATTCTCCACAATCTCTTCAAGAGTCTTGCGTAGCTTATCCTTGCCAATAAGCGTGTCGAGTGGATTGGCAGATGTTTGGCACGAAGCCGAAACCATAGCTGCGCCACACCATTTGCAGTAGCGCGCCTGAGGACGGTTGGATTTATTGCATTTCTGACAGTTCACGGTTTATGTATGCTGACTTTACGAAGATTCTTTTTTGAATTGCAGTAGACACCCCGTGCCACAGTAGCTTTGTCGCGGGCATAGACAGTGTCAATCTGAAGATATATGGAAGCGTTGTTGCTCTTTTTCAGCACAATCGGGAAAGCGCCCGGGAGATCTCCCTCCATCTTCTGCTCCGTGGCGCCACTGCGATAGTTTATCGACATGTCGGCTTCCATTCTGTCGCCGGCAAGTTTGCGAAAACTGATTACGGCCGGCGTACCCTCAATGTCACCGCTGTAACGGCCGGTGAGGAGTTCGATGCCAGAGGAAGGCGCATCTTCCGGCTTGTTAACGCCCTTTATGGTAAACCAGCACAATGCCGCGCCCAGCAATGCCATTCCCAACATATAGATGGCGCTTTTGCGCACCTCCGGCAGTTCGGCAAGTGCCCGCTCGGAACTCTCGTCGAGGACACACAAGGGATAGTCGGCCGGAACATTATCGGGGAAAACTTTATCCTGGCAATCGAAGCGGATGGCGGTGAAGTAACGCTCCACTGCCTCATCCCATTCGAGGTCGGTGTATTGGTCGTCGATATAATTCTTTTCACCGAAAAACACCTTCTTGCCAAGCAGAATGAGGGCTAAAAGCATAAGTCCGATGACGAGCCACGGCACAATTGTTCCCAAAAACGCAAAAGCCAGTTTTATTAGTCCGAAACAAATCAATCCCGCGCCTCCGGCAAATATGAAGCCATAATCTTCGCCCAACATACAGAGGAAAACAATGCCGCCCACTCCCAAACCTACCCAATAGCCTACCTTTATAAGGCTGTCGGAAAAATCGAGCGCTCCCATTTCTACAGTCATATAGACGCCTGCGCAAATCATCAGAAGCAGAGGCAGAAAACCGAATATTCCCGCAATCCAGCGCCAGACCTTCACCTTGCGCCAGCTTTCCTTGTTGACCTGGAATGTAACTTGAGCTTCGGCCATTCCGTCCACAGCCTGCTGACTGTAGCTGCATTCGGACAAATTGTCGAGCAACTCGCCATATTCCGTAGTGAGCTGCAGATACGACTTCTTCTTGTAGTCGGCGGTGGGATTTTCCTGATAGAACAGCGACAGCCAGTCCGCAAGGGTGTTTTGCTGTGCAGAATCGAGCGCACTGAGGTCGGCACCTTCCAAATCTTTGGGTTTTGAGAAAGTAATGCCGCCTACGGTGATAGGGGGCACGCTCCCGATCAAGCCGGTAGCGGCCTTCATCTGAGCCACACGCATGGTATATGGCACAAACTTCATCCTGTTATCTTTAGACTTGATATCAAGACAATACGCCACCCACGAAATCTGCTTATCGTAAATTCCCTTGGAGGCAAGATAGGCGCGGAGTCGGCTGGAGTTCCACTTGTCTGTCAGGCTGCCCGAGAGCATTACTGGAGATTGACCGGTGCATTCAGCCATTATTTGGCGTCCGAATTGCTCCGGAGTCGCCAGTTGGTTTTGCTGCAACGGTTTGAAATCATAACCGCGTTCCGGAAGCAGGGTGTAAATGATGCGCCAGGCATCCTTTGGTGTCTTCATTGCCTTACCTGCGAGAGCCGCGTTGTGTATGGCTGCCCACGTCAGGAAGTTCTCAGAGGCGAGTCCGGGCACATGTCCTTCCCTTAATTCACCCTTTCCGAATGCTTCGCCGAGTTCCTTGAGATCATGGATGGGAATTTTCTTGTTGCCGGTGAAGAACGGGAACGGCATCTCGGGGTTCAGTGTCAGGCATGCAGCATAGAGGCCGGACTGCTGGTTGCCGGGGAAGCGGTTTTCGGTGATATCCTCCATCTCCATGGCCAGTTCTGGTCGCTCGATGTCGCGGAACCATCCGGCTATCTTGTCGGCATAGAGATACTTCTTGGCCAAAGCCTGATTGGCCCACATCATGTCGCTCAATTCTTTGGGCGTGTGTGCAATAAGTCCTTCGGTGGCATTGAAGACTATCTTGAATTCGACCAACGAATCGTCGGTCTTGTCCTCATAGATTTTCTCCCCTTTGGCCCAACGAATAATGTCGGAGAATCCGGCGCGCACGTCGGGATTTCGGCGCGTGAGAGCCTTGATAAGTCCGAGCGTGTGGTCACTCATCTCGCCTCGGCGCGGATACGGCAGTGTTTCCTCCTGTTTGTCGTGGACAAGTTTGGTCTCATCGGCTAACAGACGACCTTCGCCCATCCAAAGAGCCATCAGAGCCATGCCCATCGAGAAGAAGTCGGCTTTGGGTCCGACATAAGTCGGCGTGCCCGGAATATAGGTGTACATCTCGGGCGCGGCATAGATTTTCGTGCGACCGTCGTCGGTGACGGTGCGGCCCTCCTTGTCGAGGGCCTTGGCCAATCCCCAGTCGGTGAGCACAAACCGCGTCTGCGATTTGTCTGTGAAAAGGAAGTTGGCGGGTTTCACGTCGCGGTGAAGCACTCCGTGGGCATGCGCGAAATCAAGTGCCGACGCCATCTGGCAGGCGAGTTCCTTGAGGCGCGCTTCATCGCCCTTAACGGAGATTGTGGCGAGCGATCCGCCGTCGCAACGCTCCATTATCTCATAATGGTAATTGCCCCCTCCAATGTCATCATGCCATACGCCATGGGCAAAGATGTCGACGAGCAGACCGTTGCCGCGCAGATCCATGATTCTTTGCAGCACGTCATGGTTTGGCACGACTCCGCTCCTATAGAGCTTAAGCGCGTAAGGATGGCCGTCGTTTTCGACATCGAATATAATGGCTTCGCCCGACTGGTCGGAAATGACACGGCTGACTGTGAACATCACTCCGTCTAGCACATAGACCGAATACACCGGGCAGCTTCCCTTTGCGGCATTGCCAGATTTCGGCGAACCTGTGGTTGACTCCTGGGGTGAAGAGCCCCATTTTGCACCGGCCGTGGTCGATTCCTGAGGTGCGCTTCCCCACCGGCCATTGGCTGTAGTCGACTCCTGCGGGGCATTACCCCATCGGGGGCTGTTGGCTGTCGTTGATTCCTGAGGGGCGTTGCCCCATTGCTTCTTGGGTGCCATTATCCGTAGATGGTTTTAGCCACGGGAGTGGGTTGGTTCACAAAAATCCATGTGCCTCCGAGTTCGGGCTCGGCACATTCGCTCGGCTGCGCATGGTGACAACCGCAGAAGTTGCACACCCATTCCTGCCGTGTGGTCCGCATTTCAGTGGTCATTATCTTGCGGGCGCAGAAGAAGTTGCGCTTCTCCTCGGGCGTGGCTGATGGTGGCGGCATCATCGAGCTTATCGCATCCTGGAGTTCTTTTGCCTTTGCTTTGTAGGTCGCGATGGCCTGTTGCAGAAGATTGCCCGTGAGCACTTTGCCCAGCGGACGCGACTGCGCTTTGGGTGCATCCGGCACTTTAAGCGACGTCACTCCCGCAAAGAGCGAGGAGTAGCGGCTTGCTGCCTGACGGGCTTCGGTGTTCAACGAAGTATCCAATTCTGCTTTCGTGACTCCTCCATTTTCAACCTGCCTTTCGAGTTCGGCAAGTTCTGCCGTGAGTTGCTCGGCGCGCTGAAAAGCAGGGTCGGCCTTTGCCTGGCGCACAGCCTCGCGAGCCACGTCGTTGAGCGGCGTGTTGCAATGGCTGCAGAAGCTGCGGTGGCTAACTGTGCCGCACTTAGGACAGCGGATTCCGTCGCGTGACGAACCGCAGTCAGGACAGAATCGCTCGTCGGCCTCCATCTCGGCGCCGCAGAAAGTGCAGTTCCCTCCGCTTTCTTCCTCGCCAGCGGATGAGTTATATTTATGTCGATAAAGGTGTTGTTCTCTATATTTGTGCTGGTCCATTGCTCAAGAGTTTAGGTGGATAAAACGATGCCGCGGACATCTGAAAAGTCTGCTCCTTTCAATGCCACAGGAGAAATGAGGAAATCAAGCACGCCGAAGTCCATGAAATTGAGGATAAAATCAGTACCCTCAAATGAATCGACTTGGAGAAGGATAATCCAGTCCTCGAACGGATGGTCCCAAGTCTCCCACGGACGATGGACCGGCTCGGCAAAGAGCGCGTGGTCTTCGCTGAGGGGCTCTACCTCGCGGGCAAACTTTATCTCCAGCTCCTCGGGAGCCATAGGTTTGTCGTCCTCGTCGAGTAGGACCGTTTCCCTCATATTGTCTGTATTCGGGAAATAAAGCACCTTCACTTCCGAGGAGTCGCTGATGAAGCCGCTAAGATCGGAATCTCCCATATAGCCGAGGTAATGGTCAATCTTGGCGAAGAAGGAAAGTAATCCTTTGGCCGGAAGAGGGTTTCCCGGGGTGAAGCGATGCAACTCCTCTAAGTTTATCTGACAGATAAAGACATAAGGATACTCCTCGCTCTCCTCCTCATACATCGGATAGGGCGTGCCTTCGGGCAAACCTGGATTACCCCAAAAGCGCGAGGCGCCCGAGGCAAGTTTTTCAAACGGCTTATGCAGAACAAGATGTATAGGCTTCATTTTCAGTCTTCTTCAATGATTTGTTCGGGAGGCCAGATTTCGTTCATGATGTCGAGGGCGTCGGTATTGCCATTCTCGGCAGCAGAGGCCAGAAGGTCGTAGTAGCGCTCCATATCGGTCATGAACTCCGAGGGATCGTTGGTGTCGGCGGCAACGTGGAGCCATTCCCAACCCTGAGAATCGTCGGACCCGAGAGCTCCTTTCTCGATACCCTCGAGAAGGATTTCCTTAAACATGCCGATACGAAGAATCTTAGTCGTGTGCCAGTTGTTGCTCGCCATCAGCAGCGCCTTGAAGGGATATAGGCCTACTTCTCCATCGTCAATAGCTTGGTTGATAAGGCTTAAAACCATTTGTTCATCATCAGTGGTGGAGAGTATCAGCGAATGGTGAGATTTCTCGTGAATAGGGATTATTCGGTCCATTAGCCAGGTCACATATTCCCAGAATGAGAGTCGGTGAAAGCGGATTGTGATTGTGGCTTCGTCGTCGCTGTCGATGGGGTTGTAGATTTTCACAGGTCCCGAAGTCCAATCTTCGCCTGGTGTGAGCATTATCGTTTCTTTGAAGAAAGAAACTGTGATGGCCTCTTCCGACAAGCATTCAACTTGGATTTTACCTCCGGGGAACGGTGACATATCCACGAACCAACCTGGCTTCAGTTGGGAGTAAAAGAAGCGGTTGAGATCCTCCCGCTCCGGGTCGGCGCTATGAGTCTTGATAATGTCGAAAACTATTGGCAAAGGCTCCATATCAGTCGAAAAGTACATGAGGGTTCATCACTGCCGGCGAGCGCCATTCGATGCCGTGCTCTGCAAGAATCCGGCTCTTTTCGCTCCAATAAGCGAAACAGAACCCCATGCCGCGAGGATGGTCGGCAAGCGCCGCATCACATTCAGCCTCAACTTCCTGGATTGCATTCTCATATTCCTCCGTGCGTTCCACAGGGTCGAAAAGCAGATGCTTGCCGTATTTCTTGCAGAAGGCTTCCATTGGGAGCGACTCGTCAATGAAGTCGCTGAGCATGACGAGTTCACACTCGTTGGCATCATCACCGGGGATGAGGCGCTCAATCTCATTGCGCACCGAGATGCACAGGCGCGGAGACAACAACTGGTCCATCTGCTCAAGCATCATGGAGAGTATACCAGCTTTCTCGGTCGGGTTTTCGTATTCGCCAGGGATTTCATCCGGCAGCTGGCACATCATTTCAAAGGCGATGCGTCCCAGGCCGATATTGCGCCAGTATTCACCCCTATTGGCATTCTCTACCATTATACGGAAAGAGTTACCAAGAAATTTTATAGCTTTTTCGGTATTCATATCAGTAGCGTGAACGGTATTGGTCGCCGTGGGCAACTTCGTGGGCATAGCGGCCTGACTCCTGACGGTCGAGCTCGGTGTAGTCCACGCGGGTGGTCTCCTCGACCAGGCCGCAGTGGTCGCACTTATAATATAGGCGGTAGTGATCCAGGCGATAAGTGATGTCGTATTTGATGTACTCATAGGTGCGATAGTCCTGATTCTGAGTGTGGTAATCCTCGTTATGAGTGGAGGTCTCTCGGCGCCCGCTGGCATAGGTTTTAGTTGTCGTGACCTCCGTCCAAGCCCTCCATGACGCGGTGCGCTGCCCTAAGAGTTTACCCTGACGGATATCTTCGCCCGTGCAGATCTCGGAGTTTTCCAACTCTTCGTGGTCAAACTTAATGGTATACAGACGTTTGCACCGCGGGCAACGGATATGGGGATATTCACACAACAGGCTGGAGGCGAGAGTGAAGCCATACCATCCAAGCACGAGGATGAGCAGGCTCCATGCCGGGAACATGCCCCAGGCCATCATCATCACGCTCCAGATATATACAGACACGAGCATCACAGCGAGCATCAAAATCCTCAGCACCTGGTCGGAGAGGACATAGAATACCGGTGGGAATTTCACGAGCCATCCCATCAGCAGCACGGGAAGTTGCGGCGTGAAGAACATCCATGCAAAATAGCAGATGGCTACGCCGACTATTAGACAGATAATAAGGATTTTCATGCCTGTCGACGGCATGGCGTCAGCATAGGCCTCATAACGCGACCCTCGGATCATCAGCGAAGTTACGGGCCAGTCGATTATCGTCGACGCTAAAGGCATATTCTTCAGCCACGAAGCGGCGCGGCTGGTAGGGTCGCCGAAACTTACCGCCGTGGCCACCGAGTCGTTCGAGAAGGTGACGTCGGGACGAAGCATGCGTCCGGTCGAGGGCTCGAAGATTTTCCAGGAATATTGCGCCTCAATGCCTTGCGGGGTGATGCGCTGCAGGATGGGCGTGCCGAAACTCTTGTTGACTTCCGCGAGACTCTTGCCGAGAACATTCTTCTCGAATTTCGCCGCTGTACATACACCAGCACGTCCATCGCGGTTGTATACATAGTCGTCCCACCCGTCGAAAGCGGGGATAAAATCCGAGGTGGACCGCTTCTTTTCTTCGCCCTGACTGTTTGTGTAGATGTAATTGTAGATATAGGATCCCGACCATTCCGCTTTGACGCTCACGGTGTCGCCTTTATCTGCTCCGTCAGTCACGATTTGTCGGATACCCCTAAGGTCCGAGGCGTCGAGCCAGCCAATATCGCCCTTCGGGGTTTCGACAAGCCATTTCTGACCGAATGAGGAGCGGTCGATGGCGAGCACGCGCACAGAGTCGCCGGCAGCAAGAAGTGTGCAGATGGTATCGCGGTCGAACCGCTGGCGGAGTGTGGCTTTGCCGTCAAGGCAGATTACCGGTCCGTTGGTTTTAAGGTTGCTACCTCCGCCGTCCCATACAGCGACAGCTATGCAGCAGGCAAGCAGAATCAACGACACCAGGCATCGGCGTGGCGCGTTTTCAGTTTCAAGAAGCAGGCTTCGAATTCCCATTGTCGTGTGAAAGTGATTGATTTGACTCCAAAATTAGGAGAATTATCAATCGCTCTCTTTACCATAGGTAAAAACCTACGGTTTTAACACTTTGCAATTCGTAAAAACTTTGTTGACATTTCGTAAAATCGATGATTGCAAATCATTTGCGCGACATGGTGCGATAAGCGCTCGGCGAACAGTCTTTATGTTTTGAGAAGACTCGCGAGAAGACCGAAGCGCTGCTGAATCCCGACTTTTGGGCCACTTCTTGAATGGGCAAATCGGTCTCGGCAAGTAGTCTGCATGCATGCTCAATGCGCAGTCCGTTGACATACTCATAAAAGTTGGTTGCCGAGTCGCGATTGAAAAATTTGCTGACATATGTGCGGTTTGACCCGACAGCCGCCGCAATGTCTGATAACTTCAAATTGGGGTTGAGATAGATTTGCCCAGAGGTGAAAAGTTGTTCGATTTTAGCGGCAAGAATATTCTCGTCGGTAACCTCGGCAGTTGGTTCCGGGCGCCAGTCGGCCAGTTCGCTCATCACGGACTCATGGCGATAGAGGAAGTAAGAAATTACCATCCATAGTCCCAGGTTACACGCCATGTACAGACATTCCATATCGAGATGGATAAACAGGCAATCGAATATCCAAAGCCCAAGGATGACATAGAAAGTATAGAGAATCGTCTTAAGCCAGTTCAGGTTGATGTTTTCGGTATAAGAGTACAGCTCCTTCAGATGTCGGTTATAACGTGGAATATTCACAGAGGTCCATACCATTATGGACGAGCCGTATACCGCAGCCCATCCAACCTCGATGTAGAAAAAGACGCGATGGCCCAAGGCGATATAGAGCGTCGGTAGCACCACGAACGGCAGCTCCTGAATGATAATGTCGCGCCATTTAAGATGGCTGGGCTTTACAAGTTCCTTGAGCACAAAAGCATACATCGGCACGGCCACCATATCCACCGCCGTTATGGCATCCCAGACCTGCGGATCGGAATAAAGCCCCATCTTCACCACAACGAAATCCTTCACGCATTCCACTGCAATAGTACCTGTAAGCAACGCCACGAGTCGGTACAACAGTTCGCCGCGCCGCCAGAAGAACCATGTCATCATGCCGAAGAACATAGTCGAGAGGCCGAAAATGTAGCTTAAATCGAGATATTCCATCCTATTTGCAATAGTCTGATGCTGATTAGATTGCAAAGTTATAAAACTTTTTTTAACTTTTCGCGACTTCAAACATCGCAAAGCCGAAAATTATTGCTAATTTTGCGAAATATAGAACATTATCCCAATAATCACTCCAATAATGAAACAAATCCGTTACGATTCCCGTGTATCGATGGTGCTGATCTTTGCATCGCTGATTCTATGCCTCATGTGTCTTATGGTGATAATGTGGTTCAAAACCGGCGAAGAGGCCAGCGTTGGCATCTTCTCGTTGGCAGTAACTTTGATAGGCACGATGTTCATCGCCATCGAGTTGAAGAACAGCCAGAATGTGACGTGCAGCGATATGCTCATTGACCTCAACAACTACTTCCACGACAGCGACCGGCTAATGAAGGTATATGAAGCCCTTGAAGAGAACGACCTCCATCCCGACGAAACCGAGCGGATATGGCGCGACGTCAAAGGTGTGGAGGTGGCCCAGTACTGCACATTCTTTGAGAATCTCTATCTGCTCTACCGCCATCATATTGCTGAGATTGAGGATCTCGACGACCTCTTCGGCTACCGCTTCTTCCTGTTCATGAACAATCCCTATATTCAGGAAAACTATATCCTGCCGACCTCATCATCTTATGTCCAGATTTTCGAACTCTACAAGGCTTGGATCACTTACCGCGACAAAGTAAACCGTGAATCCAAGGATGGGGAACGCCGTGTGCCGGGCGTTGAGAATCGTTTCTCAAAGGAGTACCTCGACAACAAGATGTATATGCACGACACCGCCGGAACATCCAATGAAAAGCCAGTCCAATTTGAAGAACGTGGAAAAAAATTCACTCTTCGACGCCTCGGCTTCCAGGATCTTTCGGAGATAATGAGGCTTCAGGCCATCGTGGTTGACGCACTCCCCGATAAATCTCTCTATTTCCCCCTCACTCGCGACGAACTGCTTGAATCCCTGCATCTCGATATCCTCGAAGGCATTTTCAACGACAAGAGCGAACTCATTGCCTTCAGCCTGACTGTCGCCCCAAGAAATGGGAATCGAAATCTAGCCGCCTCCTTATCGGTAAATCCAACCGAAACGCTTACCTTCGATGTCGTGATGGTTCATCCCCATTGGCGTGGTTTTGGCTTCCAACGCTTGTTGGTAAAACATTCAGTCGAAAGCATGAACAGCACCGTCGCCATCCGCATCCTCGCCACCGTCGCCCCCGACAATCGCCACAGCCTCGACAACTTCCTCGCCGTCGGTTTCCGCATCGCCGACACCCAGACCAAATACTCCGGCCTCACCCGCCACATCCTCGAGTATCAAAAATGACAGCCTTTATACAAACGGCAGCTATAGCCGATTAAATATTTAGCTGTCATTTGATTAATATAGCAAAAGAGAACATAACAACAAAATTGTTTGTTCTGTGTATACAATTACCAGCTATGAAAAAGAAGGATAAACATCAAGATGAGGCGGCCGCTCAGCTGAAGAGAGAATCGGCTGAGTTGCTTTCTAAGAATCCACAAGCATACGAGGCCTTTGTCGAAATGATGAAGGACAAGTCTCTATTGGGTGTGGCAACCTTGGCTAGTATGGGCGAGGTAACCGGACTCGATGATGTGGAGGAGAAAGTGAAGAAGTCTTTTGTGGGAGATGTCGTGATTGGCAATCCTGATGAGGCGGCGACGATTCCTGATACGTTTGAGGGTGAGTATTCCGAGCTTATGGAGGACGATACTGAGGAAGATTTCGAGGCCTTTGTAGAGGTTTTATCTCAGATTGATGGAATGCAGTTTCTGGCTCAGGCACTTAAAGCTTTGAAGGTCAAAGGGCCGATTAAAAATATTATGCGGCCTATTATTGCCACATGGATAAACTGCGGCAAAGCCTTCGAGACCATGCTTGACCATGTTGGCGACTACATAGATCACGAAGAAGCATCCACAGCCGAAAAGAAAATGCTTGAATACATGGTCAGACTTGTAGTCAGGACAAGCATCGAAACCGGCAGACGAACCCGAGACCAGTGGGAAGCCCATGCTGATAAGGTCAGAAACGTTTCGGGCAACAAGGCGTTGGCCCATGCTATACTTGAGGCTATACGACCCAAGGTGAGAAAGCCTTCGGATTCGATGGCTCCCAAGAAGGCAGAGTGTCTCGAGGATTTCATCACCGTTCATTCCGATAAGATTGTAAATGAAATCGGCAATCTGCTCATCGACAATCCTAAAGGGGAGAATATCGCTCTTATGATAATTACTCTCGATGAAATGCACCTCATTGAGAGGGCGAACATTCGAGGTCTCGTTGGATCTATGGAGAAGAAATTTCCCAACTCTTGCAAGTCGGCCAGGACGGTTCAGGAATGGTACAATAAATTGACCACAACAAGAATGGAAGTTCCGGGAGAGTCCAAGAAAATTCTCATGCTCAACACTGATAAATACCGTAATCGTATAGAGCAGATAAAGGCCCGGTTCAACGATGCCATGAGGAAAATTTAGTCTGACGCCAATAAATTTCTGCAGATTTCCGCGCAAAAAACCGCGCATTTCTGCGCCCTCCTGCAATTCTCCGATTTTCGGATTTTTACGCTATACTTTTGCAGTCACATCTCCACGAGGGAGGTGTGGCTGCTCCGTTTTTAACGGCACCGATTCGATGCAGCCCCTCTCACCAATGCGTGCCATTGCAACTACATGCTACAGCATATTCTCAAACTCGAAGGTGGCGTCGATGTCAACGTCACCGCCAAACTCGGAGATCTTCGTGAGTTTGCGGAGTATCTCATAGACATGGGCCGTCAGGAGCGCACGGCCGAACTTGAAGCGCTCAACTCGGAACGGCTGCTCACACGCCAGGAAGTTATGAACCTCTTCTATGTGGGTGAAACCACCCTTTGGAACTGGAACAAGGATGGCAAACTCGTCCAGAAGAAGGTTGGCAACAACGTCTTCTATCTCGAATCAGAAGTGCAGCGAGTGCTCGGAACCCGCAAACGAATTTCTAACCGCCATCAGTCATGACACTTCAGGAAATTCAGAATGGCATTAATGCTGACGTAACTGGTGTTTACCGCAGTGGTTTCCCACTGGAGGCGTTCCCTCAGAAGATGCAGACTTTGGTGCTTGACCTGGCGCGACAGGAGAACTATATCGTGGAGTATGCGGCGAGTTCGTTGCTCGTTGCAGCCACCACGGCTGTGGGCAACGCCCGCCATCTCAACCTCAAGGGCCAGTGGAATCTTTCCCCTCTCTTCTACATGATTCTCGTTGGCCGACCGGGCGCAGGGAAGACACCGCCCCTTCAGTTCGCGTTCAAGCCTCTGGCGGAGATCGACCGTCAGGCTGCAAGCGAGTACAAGGATGCGCATGAGCGGTGGGCCGTAGAAAAGGAGGCCTACGAACGAGCCAAAAAGAATGGCGAAACCGTGGGGGAAGCCCCTACGGAACCGCGGCTCAAACGCACCATCCTCACCGACTTTACCTATGAGGTGATGATGCGCATCCACGGAGACAATCCCCGTGGCATAGTCATCCAGTACGACGAGATCATCGGCCTGTTCAAATCGGCGAACCGCTATAACGGCAGTCCGATCATGGAGGCGATTCTGTCAATTTTCTCCAATGCCTCCTACCACATGTCGCGCTGTGGTATGGACCAGACTCTCGACATAGAACATCCCTGCGTGAGCATCGTGGGCACAACCCAGACCAAGCTTGTAGGCAAGCTCTTCGAACTCGGACTGATTGAAAACGGATTCATCGACCGCTTCGTGTTTGTCTATCCCCTCAATGTCACCATTCCCAAATGGAGCCTGGAGGACGCCGAGGTTGCACCTCTGGATCTTCTCGATAAGAGGCGAGAGATTATCCTTCGTCTCTGCTCCTTGGAATACGGCATTGCTCCCGACGGTGTGGGTATCGAACCTGTCATACTCCACTTCACACGCGAGGCCCGCGAGGCATTCTTCATCTGGCACAACAACAATGTCGATGCCCAGAACGCCATTGACGACGAGAATCTCGTCAATACCCGCATGGCGAAATGGGACTATCTGACCGCGCGCTTCGCGCTCATGCTCCAGCTCCTGCACTGGGCATGCGGCGAGACCGACAGTCAAGATGTAGAGAAGAAGGCTGTCGAAGGCGCCATCCGGCTGACCGATTACTATGAGGATTGCTTCCTGAGAATCCAGGCGATAGTCGGAGATGACGGCGCCAAGTCGAAGATCCGCACGCTGTATCTGATGCTGCCTGACAAGTTCACCAAGGAGGAGGCCATCTCGCTTTCCAAAGGTTTCCTCGGTGCGAGCAGCGTGAACCATATGCTCCCGGAGATGGTCAGGTTGGGATGGCTGAAGAAGGAGGGCCGTTCGGTCTATTGCAAGATTATCGACTGACTTTGCATCGTTGCATCGTGCATTTTTGCATCGAAGACTCCAAAATGCAAGAATGCAAAGTGCATCAGTGCAAAAAGCCCCGAATTTCATGCATCAAGACTCCTGCCACCGTTTCCATCTCGACCGCTCGACACCGCGCCGAAAGCATGAATGCCCGCAGTGCCACGACCGCCGCTCGCTCGTCCTGTTCGTCGACGAGGAGGGCCAGTATACCTCTGAGTTTGCCGCGCATCATGTCGGCATCTGCGACCATAAGAACCGCTGCGGATACGACAAGCGTCCCAAAGATTACTTCGCCGATCATCCGGAGATGCAGCTTACGAAACGCGACTTTCAGCCTCGTCCCAAGCCGACGCCAATACCTCCCACGCCAATGCTCACCTATGAACTGGAACTGATGTCGGCAACGATGAAAGGCTACGAGCATAACGTGCTCTTTGGTTTCCTCGCTCGGATGATAGGCGAAGCTGAGGCGATGAGAATCTTCCGGATGTACAATGTCGGAACCGCCAAGATGATGGGGTGGTCGACAGTCTTCTGGCAGGTCGATATCGAGGGGCGTATCCGCACAGGTAAAGTGATGAAGTACAGCGACGATGCCCATCGCGTGAAGACCGAAGGCGTGCCGAGCTTCGATTGGATTCACCATGTAGTGAAGCGCCCAGGTTTCCAGATGTTGCAGTGCTTCTTTGGCGAACATCTTCTGGCAACACGACCGGGAGCCAAAGTGGTGATAGTCGAGTCAGAGAAGTCTGTCCTTTTCATCTCCCCTTACTTTCCCGATTATGTCATAATCGCCAGCGGAGGCAAGGACGGCACCCTGAACGCGACGGCGTCGCAGGTCTTAAAAGGAAGGGATGTGAAACTGCTCCCCGACCTCGGCATGGAGGACTATTGGTTCAAGAAGGCTGAGATGCTGAGGCCAATCTGCCAGTCGGTCGAGGTGCTGACATGGCTCTCCAACCAGGCCACGGAGGAGCAACGAGCTCGAGGCCTCGATGTGGCCGACTTCATCGTCGCCGCCGTTCTACCGCCAAGAGTCGAGGTGCCATTGTCGGAAGGGGTTTCCGAATCGGCAACCCCTTATTATGACCCGACTGAATGGCCGTGGCCACCGCCAGATCCAAACGAGGTGTGCCCCTTCTAAGCTAAAATATCAGCCAATCGCGCTTGCGCGGCATAGGCATCAAATGGACATTTGATGGTCGTAGCAATGTTATGTTTTTTGACGCAAAAAACTCCTCTCTGCCGACTTCACGGGAAGCGCCAGCCGAGAGGTATCGGAAAGACAAGTCTTCCCTCTTTTTATCAATCTTTAACCGACAAATTTATGAGTAAAAACAAAGGTGACCGTCCGCGAAAGGACGATGCCGACAAATAGAGCTGCCGGGTAACAGCCAATTTCACCCCTGCCGATTACGGCTTCATCGAGCGCCAGGCCGACCGTACCGGATTCCCTCCGTGCGAGTACATTCGCCTCGCCGCGATGGAGCAGCCCGTCAAGGAACGCATCAGTCGCGAGCAGATGCGGCTGCTCCGCACCCTCTTCGGCATGGCCAATAACATCAATCAGGCGATGCATCTGGCCCACACCTATAATCTCCGGAACGACCCCAAGCAGGTGCGCCGAAAACTCGACGATATCCTGGACCTTATCAATCAAATCAGACTGTCATGATATGCAACTTCACATCCGGCAACGAGTTCATCGGAGTTGTCAATTATGCCAACCGCGATGACCGCACAACCAAGGCTCGCGTCATCGCATCCGAGGGTGTCTGCACTGTCACCAATCAATCCATCGCCGATTCGTTCGTAATTCAAGCCTTGATGCGACCAGATGCCAAGGAACCGGTGCGCCACATCTCCATATCTTTCCATCCCGACGATGCGCCCAAGTTTCCAGAGACTGAAAAGGGCGACGAGTTCATGACGCAGATCGTCATGGACTGGATGGAGGCGATGGGCTTCCGAAACACGCAGTTTCTGCTCGTTCGTCATCACGACCATGACCATCCTCACTGTCATCTCGTGCTAAACCGCGTAGACAACGACGGGAACCTACTCAATCTCCGAAACGACCTCAGGCGTAATGTCACGGTGTGCAAACGCCTGAAGAAAAAGTATGGTCTGACATTCGGCAAGTCGGACGGCAAGCGAGTGAACCGCGACCGCCTACGCGGCTATGACCTCCACAAATACGACATCCGGATGGCAGCTCGCAAAGCCATAGAATCTGCGACGACATGGCGAGAGTTTCGCAACCTTCTCGCCAAGGAAGGAGTTAAGCTTCATGTCGCCTTTTCGAAGGACGGCCAGGTCAACGGCGTATCATATCAACTCGGAGACTTCCGCATCACTGGGTCGAAGCTCGACAAGCATCTCTTCACCTACGGGAAACTCGTCGAGCGGTTCGGAAATCTCGCGGAGGAGACTCGTAAGGAGGCGGCATCCCAGTATGCCGGAATCAGAAGCAAGGCCAAAGAGGCCGGCGTTTCACTGCCGAAGTTCAGCGAGGTGTTTCCCGATGGGGATCCTCCGGCTCAGGTTGCAATTCAGGATTCACCTGAGTCCACTGACGACGAAGGAAATCTGCATCTGGAACTTGGCCTCCTGATGGACTTGCTCCTGCAACCTTACTGCGACCAATTCCCATCCTATGCAGGAACCGATACCTCCCTCGACGAATTCCGCCGTCGTGAACGCGAACAGAAAAAAGAAAGTCAAACCTTCAAACGAAGAAAATAATCATGGCCAAGAAACAAACTCCGGCATCAACCGACTATGTGAACGATGCCATAACCCAAGCCACCGAACCGATGCAGGAGCAGATTGACGAGCTCCGCAATCAAATCGCGAGCGTGACAGCTCCTCCGGCCTCGGAGCCTGAGGAAACTGTCCCTCCCACCTATATCTATCGTCGGAACGATAATCCAGATCTCGAAGAAGATGAAGAATCTTATGGGATAATGGATGATGATGAATACCTCTTCCAAGTCTATCCCGACCTTCCGCGATGGCTGACAAAGTCGCCAGACGAGCACCTCCAGATGGTAATGGACAAGTACCGCGACCAGGCCATCGGCATGCTGATGGTCGATGAGACGCGCCGCGAATTTCAGCGGTTCGCCGAAGATTTCCAGCCTGTTCTCGACAACCATATCTCCAAGAACATCGACTCTTGGAAAGCCGAGTCAGACCGACGCCTTCAGCAGACCGACGCAAGATTGAAGAAGATGGAGGAGACATGCGACCATGTCAACCAGACCACCGAAGACCTCGATGCCTATTATCGTAAGGCAGTCCAGCTTGAAACACTGAAAGAGCGCCGCAGCGGCCTCTTTTTCTTTGGACGACATCTCCTCCCCCTATGGTTCGTCATCCTCGCCACATCAGTCCTTCTGATCTGCGGCTACTTCACCATCACCTTCGCCGCCGAAGTCCAAGAAACCAACCGGGCCCTCCAGCAGGAGCTCCTCCAACTCCTCCATTAGGCCCCTAAATAGCGCTATAATCCCCCAAGTGTACCTTTAAAAGGATAGACTTGGGGGATGCCGCATATTAAAGATCGAAGAGAGTCAATATATGGGCTCTTAAGGCTATTTTTGGTGAGAGTTTACGAAAGTTGCCTTAAAACTTGTGGAAGTCGGATTTTATCAGTAACTTTGCACCCCAAAGAAGAGAAAGTTATGATTGCATCTTTTTATGTCTCCAATTATCGTTCAATCTGGAGAAAGCAGTCCATATCGTTTGTGTCCACGCCTGATAAATCAAATCGAGATCTATTATCAGTCGAGGTAGCTAAGGGTGTGTATATTAACAAATTGGCAATATTTTTTGGAGCCAATGCGTCTGGTAAATCTAACATGCTGGAGGCTTTAGAGGCCTTGTTTATGATAATGTGCATACCTTCCCCGGATAAAAAGAGGCCAATTTCTCAATATTGTCCTTTTGCTCTAGATAAAGAATCTCCCACAGCTATGGGAATTGAGTTCTACTTCAATGGAATACGTTATCTTTATGATGTAAGGTTTAACGGTGATTTTATTGAAGAAGAGAATCTGTTTTATGTACCCTCTCGTAATAAGGCCCTTTTCTATACACGTAAATATGTGGGGCCAGATGCTCAGCCTTCTATTGATTTCGGTACCACTCTAAAACTCTCTTCAAAAACGAAAGAAACAATAAGAGAAACGACATTCAATAATCATAGTGTATTAAGTACCATCGCAAAATTATCCTTAAAGGAGGATGCAAATGATCTTAAATTACTATATAATTGGGTCGTTAATCATGTGCATAATATTAATGGAGACTCCAGACCCAAATATTATGTTTCAGAATTGAATAAAATTAATTCTGATATTAGAAAAAAAGAGTTTTACATCAAACTTCTTTCGAAAGCGGACTTTAATATTACAGATTTCAAATTAGTCGATAATAAAGCTAATCTCCCGAAAGAGTTCGTAAATGAAATAATCAACAGTGAGGACATCCCCGAAGAAAGGCGGGTGGCAATGTTAAATACAGTTGTTTTTACCAACCACTCAGAAAACGGGAGTTTTGATATCTCATTAGATTCGCAGTCCGGAGGTACACTTCGCTTCATAGAATTATTAGAGGCTCTTTATGACCTTGTCACTGATAGTCATATATACTTCTTAGATGAGCTGGGCAATCGCATGCATTATGACTTGATTGTCTATTATCTAATATTGTTTTTGCATAACTCGGAAGCATCACAGATGTTCTTCACTTCTCAGAGTATACTACTTTTAGATGAGGATTTTATTCGGAGGGATATAGTCTATCTTACTGAGAAGGATCTTGAAAGCGCCTCCACTTCATACACTCGCGTCAGTGATATGGGTCTACATAAGAACTTATCCCTATACAATGCCTATCGTATAGGAAAATTAGGATCACGTCCAGATCTTGGTTCTCCCTATCTTAATCTTTCAAAATAGCAATATATGAGAAAGGACAGAGAGGCCGTAGCTGTGATTGGGGAAGGTATTACAGAGAAGTATTATCTTTTGTCTCTAAGAGATTTCTTAAAGATTAAGCCCACTCCTATAAAGCCGAAAAATTCCAGCCTTAAGGAACTGGAAAATTCTATTAAAGAATGTATTAAAAAGGGATTTAGTAGAATTTTCTGCCTCATAGATCGAGATAATAAGATATATGATGGAGACCCCGGGCATGAGGCTAATGCAAAGGAATATGCAGAACTTAAGAGAAAATATCATAAGAAACAACACAGATGTTCCGATGGTAGTACATCTGTTGTAATAATGATTGAGTCCTTTCCCGCAACAGAGATTTTCTTTCTCTATTATTTTGGCTTTACAGATGCCTTCTTCACCAATCATCAGCTAAAGTTCCTCCTTAATCAAAGATATGGGTATTTGACTGAGGAAAAGTTCTTGATAAAACACTCTCTGCACGAAGTCTTCACTTCTTATGGAGGTTCTCTCGTAGTTGCCATAAATGCCTCTGAACAATCAATCCGTAATAAGGAAGAAAACAGAAATATCCATTCTTCTTATTCAGAAATTGGGGTTCTTTTAAAATTCTTGGGGCCTTTATAAACATTGGATTTACTTGAAGAATGCGAAAATAGGATTTCTTAGAGCAAATATCGTAAATATTTTTCAATTTTAAGCCTAAGAATAGTATTACACCTCCTTTTCCACTTTTGTAATGGAGATATTGACTCTCCAACAATAAGCTTAAATTATTCCGAAAAGATGGCACACGTTATTTGTAGGTCAACAGGTAAACTTGAGTATATGGACAACAAGCGACAGATGGAGAAGTCGGACGACCACGACCGCCTCGCCTTTACGGTGCTGGCAATTGAAGCCTCGGCACAGAAGATGCACATATCGCCGACCGAAATGAGGCGGCGGCTGGACAAGGTGGGGTTGATAAAAAGTCTCATCCAGGACTGCTACGACACGTTGCACACCGAGAGCCGCGAAGCCGTGGCGAACGATGTGGTCGAGGCTCTCCGCAACTGGGAAAAGGAATGATGATGGAAAAACAGACTCTATATCATGGCTCGATTTCATTGTCGATAGCCGTGCTGGACGGCAACCTTGGGCTGGCTTCGACATTATTGAGGGCGGCGTTGCCGACGACCGTGTCATTGATGCAGTCGAAGCCTACATCAACGGCTATGCCGATGTGGAGCACACTTTGCGCCAATTGGTCTATCACAAGCCCAACTATCAGATTTGCATATTAAACCAGGAAATTGTCGACCAGTATCTGCAATTTCAGTCTTACGAAAGGATTTAGTTATGTTAGATTTCTTGCTGTGGAACAAGATTGCGCGCATCATTGCGCAGTTGGCGGAAACGCTTCACATCTCAACAGACAGGGCTTTGGAAATCTTCTATGAGTCGGACGTGTGTCGGATGCTTCACGACAAAGACCTCGGACTTCATCTGATGAGCGACACATATATTGTCAATGATTTGATTGAAGAGTTGAGAAGAAAGCAGTAGTGTGCGCTACCTTTGCCCGAGTATAGCCCAATTTACACAAATTGATATTTTTTAACTAATCGGGGGGGGTAAAAGTATGTTTTTGTATATATTTGCGCAGTAAAAATGCCTCTTAAGGCATGCCAATAATGACGAACTGGGAAATCGAGACTATTTGTGAACGAAAATCACGGCGATGCGCATCGCCGTGATTTTCGTTATCCCAAGCACCATTTCCAGAAGGGCAGCACCCGGATTTCCCCTAAATTGTCTGTTATGGTCTGCTCTTCGTCGTATGTGATGATAAGCCGTTGCCGGCAGGGGAGTACGGCAGGCAATTTCTGCAACGCCGACACCTCCCTTTCATAGGTAGATGCGTTTGCCGAAATGCTGTATGCCACTTGGATGGCCGTTTCCTCCTCTGGAATGTAGAAATCGACTTCTACGTTGGAGTTGTAGAAAAACACACGTTCGTTGTCCTTGTCGTGTCCGTATTTCCGGAACAGCGTGGTGGCTACCAGATTTTCCAGAAGCGATGTTTCGCCGTTAATGAGGAAGAGATTGAGCAATCCGTTGTCTACAAAATAGTATTTTGAAATGGTTTCTTTCTCTGCAAACGAAGAGGTTATGTTGTGTAGACGCAACAGCAACCATGAGTCCTCGCAATATTGCATATAGGTGCTTACTGACGGCACGCTTATCTTGCCTCCGATGGTCGACAGAATCTTTGCCAGACGGTTGTAGGAAATTGGCTGTTTGATGCTTTCAGCCACCTTTTTCACCATCAGGCGCAGCAGATTCGGGTTGCTGATTCCGTTGCGGCTGCAAATGTCGCCAAGGTATATCTTTTGGAATGTGCTACTCAGATAGTTCCGCTTCACTGGCAATCCGATGCTTTCGGGAAGTCCGCCCCAGTGGAAGTATTCAGAATAGGCGCGTTTCATGCCAGCCCTGCTTTCCGTGCCGAGCAGAGTCTGTACGTCGTACGGCTGACCGCTGTAGTTAAAGTATTCTTTTAGGCTGAACGGATAGACCTCGACGGCAAGATAGCGGCCTCCTAGTGCCGTCATAATTTCCCTGGAAAGCATCTTGGCATTGCTGCCGGTGATGAATACACGGTATTTGGTGTCGGCCAGCCGTCGGGCGAACTTTTCCCAGCCGGCAATGTTTTGGATCTCGTCAAGAAATAAGACTGGGCGTTTGTCCGACATCTCGGCGTGGCATTCCAGAATGAGATTGAAGTCGGTTGCCGTAAAGTCCGACAATCGGTCGTCCTCAAAGTTGAGATACAGCATTTCATCCCATCCGTGCCCTTCCGACAAGAGTTGTTGCATCTTCTGGTACAAAAGGAATGACTTGCCGGCACGGCGGACACCGACAAAGACATAACACGGAAACTCGTCTACATCTATGTCTCTGTGAAACACCTGGTAATGCTCCACTTCGTGGCGGTTGTCGGTTAGAATCTGCTTTAACAATATCTTGTCCATATTCGAATTTGTAAAGTGGTACTTTATAAAACATTGCAAATTTATAAAATACAATTTAATAAAATCAAGGTTCTCGACCAAAATATTCGGATTTTTAACAGAAAGTAGGGCTATCTGGTCGATTCGTCCTTCCTTATAGTTCCTGTGCTTGATTAGTCGATTGGTCGCAATACTTGTCCGTTTGGTTTGGGGTGAAAACAAAATCCGTGATTAAATGTTTATTTTGCATAACAATCACAAACAACCTAAATGAACAAACAATGAAGAAACTATTTTTGGCAGCAATTCTTGCTGTAAGCGCAGTATTTGGAATGAGTGCTGAGGACATTGCCTTCAGCGTAAAAGCAGGTGTGGGTACATCATCATGGGTAGGCGAAAACTCTCCGTCGAGCGCCGCCCGTTTCGCATATCGTGTGGGTGTTGGCGTCGACGTGCCGGTTTCAGGCAAATTCGGCTTCCAGACAGGTCTTAACTTCGAAGGTGTTGGTGTCAAGCCTGCCGATGAAGTGAAAGTGTCGCAGTTGTATCTCGAATTGCCGTTGATGGGTACTATGCGTTTTGGCCTCGGCAGCGGCAACCTCGTGTTTAACGCAGGTCCGTATCTCGGTGTAGGTGTTGGCGGCAAAACCAAAGTCTCGGTTGCTGGAAATACACCCTCAACTAAAACATTCGGTGACAATGGCTTGAAGCGTTTTGACATGGGTATGGGCATCGGTGCCGGCTACGAGTTCTCCAACTTCCTCGTTGGCATCGACACTCGCTACGGTTTCCTTCACCTTGCTGAAGGTTCGAAATGCTACAACATAGCAATGTTCTTTAACTTCGGTTATCGTTTCTAATTTTTAGACTTTTTATATAATGTGTTTAAGGCGTGCCCGTGACGGGTACGCCTTTTTTCGTGGCGGTAGTGTTGCCTGATTTGGGGCAAAAACGTAATTTTGTGGACAAACCAACCAGTCAAGCGAAAATGAAAAAATCAGCATATCTCATCATCGCTCTGCTGATGGCTGCCGTGTGTGCGGCGTGCGGCGGCGGAGCGTTCAAGATTGAAGGACATCTCAGCGATGCCGGCACGCAGAACCTGCGCGCGGTGTATCTCTCCGGCGACACGGTGATCTCGCAGTGGGTGCCGTCGGTCGACGGCAAGTTTGCCATCGACGGCAAGGCGGACGGCCTGACGGTGGTCTACATCTACAGTTCGCAGATGAAACTTGTAGCACATGTGGCAGTGGACAACGGCGACAAGGTGTCGGTCGAGGGGTCGATTGCCGACAACTACAACATTGCCGTTGAGGGTACCGACATCAATGCGGAGTGGAACGCTTTTGTGCGCGCCCATGCCGCCGACTTCAAGGCTTCGCGCAACGACGTGACCGACAAGGCGATTGCCGGCTTCATAGCCAAGAATCCCAAGAATGTGGTGAGCACCCTTCTGCTCACCTGCGACTATTCCGACCTGTCGAGCCCCGAGGCACAGCAGTTGTTCAAGAAAATCGACAAATCGGCGAAGCCCGACCGTTTGATGTCGCTCTACTCGCAGTTTTTCACCAACGGCGACCTTGCGGCAAAGAAGATAAACGCGCTGAAACTGCGCAACAGCCAGGACTCGATAGTCCTTGTGCGCACCTACGACCATCCTGTGTCGGTGATCTATTTCTGGCGCGACGACGACAACAACCGTCGCGGCGACGTGAGCGAACTGAAGGCTCTGCACAAAGGCTCGCGCGTGCAGGTGCTCGACGTGTGTCTGGACAGCGACACCCTCGGCTGGCGGCGCACCGTCAACGCCGACTCCACCAAGTGGCAACACTACAGGGCTATCGGCGGCCCGGTGGACAAGACCATCGTCGACCTTAACGTCAAGGGCTCACCGTTCTTTATCGTGGCAGACTCCACCGGTACGCAGATCTACCGCGGGTCGCAGATTTCCGGCGTGCGCAAGGCCATTGACAAGAAACATTTGAAATAACGCTATGTTTACGAAGACCAACGGAGCAGCAGTGCAGGGCATCGACGCCCTGATGGTGAAGATTGAGGTGTCGGTGGAACAGGGGTTCGGCTTCTGCATTGTCGGACTTCCCGACACTGCCGTGAAGGAGAGTTACCAGCGCATCCTTTCCGCCGTGAAGATGTGTGGCATCGAGTTTCCGCGCCGCAAGGTGGTGGTCAATATGTCGCCTGCCGACGTGAAGAAGGAGGGCGCTGCCTACGACCTCCCCATTGCCGTTGCCGTCCTCGCCGCCGACGAGAAGGTCTCTGCCGACCGTCTGCACCGCTTTATGCTGATGGGCGAACTGAGTCTCGACGGCTCGCTGCAGCCCATCAAGGGCGTGCTGCCGATGGCGATAAAGGCTCGCGAAGAGGGTCTGGAGGGCATCATCGTGCCAAAGGTCAACGTGATGGAGGCTGCCGTGGTCAACCGTCTCGATGTCTATGGCGCCGACAACATCCTTGAGGTGATAGGGTTTTTCAACCACACTTGCGACCTTCAGCCCACGGTGGTCGACACCCGTGAGATGTTCCGCAGTCAGGTGGACCATTTTGATTTCGACTTCTCGGAGGTCAAAGGGCAGGAGAGTGTGAAGCGCGCCTTTGAGGTGGCGTGTGCCGGCGGCCACAACATCCTGCTCATCGGCTCGCCAGGCTCTGGAAAGTCGATGATGGCGAAGCGGCTACCGTCGATACTGCCGCCGCTCACGCTTCAGGAGGCACTCGAAACCACCAAGATACACTCCGTGGCAGGCAAACTCAAGCAAGGGTCAATGCTGATGACCCAGCGACCATTCCGCTCGCCCCACCACACCATCTCGCCGGTTGCGCTCGTGGGCGGCGGCTCATATCCCACGCCCGGTGAAATCAGTCTTGCCCACAACGGCATCCTCTTCCTCGACGAGTTCCCGGAGTTTAGCCGTCAGGTGCTTGAGGTGATGCGCCAGCCGCTTGAGGACCGCCACATCACCATCGCTCGCGCAAAATACTCTGTCGACTATCCTGCCGGCATCATGCTCGTGGCGTCGATGAACCCCTGTCCGTGTGGCTACTATAACCATCCTACCAAGCCGTGCATCTGTCCGCCGGGAGCGGTGCAGCACTATCTCAATCGAATCTCCGGGCCGCTGCTCGACCGCATCGACCTGCAGGTGGAGGTTGCCCCGGTGGCGTTCGACGACATCTCGTCGACTGCCCCGGCAGAGAGCAGTGCCACCATCCGCGAGCGCGTGATTCGGGCGCGCGACATCCAGACACGCCGCTACCAGGGCATCAGTGGTGTGCACTGCAATGCGCAGATGAACACCCGCTTGCTGCACGAATATGCGCAGCCCGATGCCGAAGGGTTGGAACGACTCAAAAACGCAATGACACGCTTCAATATGTCGGCACGAGCCTACGACCGCATTCTCCGGGTGGCGCGCACCATCGCCGACCTTGAAGGCAGCGACCGCGTGCTCACCCACCACATCCAGGAAGCCATCGGCTACCGCAACCTCGACCGCGAAAACTGGGCAAACGGCAAATTCTGATGTTGCAACCGTGTGTCAGTCTGGCGTTTCGCCTTGTCCCAACAGCCATTCTATGGCAGAAATAATATGTCGAACTTTGCTAAAATGCAGTTTTTGTGGTGCTGAACTTTGCTAAAATGCAGTTTTTTGATGTGCAAACTTTGCTAAAATGCAATTTTGTGGAGTCACGGGGTGCCGCCGGCATTAGCCGATGCTCTGACCTTATTTTAACGTCTGCACCGGTCTTACCGTCTTGATGCAAAATATTACTATTTGCAATAGTCGAAAAGTTGGAAAAGTTCCATTTTTTCTTCTAACTCGCTGAGAGAGAAAGAAAAAAGAGTCTGTCCCAATTGGGTCAGACTCTTTTCTGATATGTGTTGGCTTAAATTACTTTACAACCACTTTCACTACCTTGCCTGCTGCGCGGACAATGTAGAAGCCTTTTGCGAGGCTGATTGTTGCCTGGCCGTTGACTGCCTGGCTTGCTACAACCTGACCTGCTGCGTTGACAACGAGTACGTTGCCGTTGGCGTTAACTTCAATAGCACCTTCAAGTGCGCGTACTGTTGCGTCGGCTACGAGTGTGTTCACGCTGCTGCCTGATGCCATAAATTTGATTGGAGTTACCTGCAAACCAGTGTTGTAGATGGCAACGGCGCAAAGGAGGTCGTAGGCTGTGCCTGATGTTGCGCTCTCAACGCCCCATTTGCTGTTGTAGTAAACAGTGACAGAACCTGTAGCGTCGCTCATAGTCTTGCCTGAATCGCCTTCAGTGTAGGTTGCCTCTGGGATGATGATAATCTTGTTGAGGTCGTTGGTCGTGATTTCGCCTGCACCCATACGGATTGGAGTGTAGCCTACGTTTTCAGTAGACGCTGCGAACGACTCGGCAACCGGATACTGCATCTCATAGAGACCTTTGTAGTTAGTGTATTCACCCTGGATACCTGCAGGGATAACGTCGCCTGTGTTGTAGGCAGGAACGTCCTTGCCGTAGATATACATAAAGTCGCCGTTGGCATCCTTGACGAATGTGCTGCCGTAGTCGTCGCCCTTGCTCTGGAACGCTACAGTTACAGGGAAGTTCCATTTGTAGAGAGGGGTAGAGTCACCTTCGCCCGACATAATGAACTCTGCGATGCTCGATACTTCAACAGGAGCGGCGATAACGAATGTTTCAGTGGCAGTGTCGCTTGAGTCAAGACCGTCTTTGTTCGCTACGGCTGTGATTTCGTAAGTGCCAACCTCGCTGAGTTGGATTGCCTCGCTGTAGGTCTTTGCCTCGCCGCTGTTGATGGTGTAGATGATTGATGCACCTTCAGTTGAGCAAGTAAGGCTCACTTCCTTTGCCTCGTAGAATGTGCCGCCTTTGATAGAGAAGCGTGGAGTTGCACATTTTGTCTCGACACCGGCATTGTAGGTGATAACCATCGACTTGATGCGGAATTGAGGATATGCACCGGCTGCATTTTTAGCATTTAACAAACCGATGGTGAGAGCATCGGTTGTTGAGCCAGTCCAAGTTGCGGTCTTTGCGGTTTTAGGGTCGGCAGTGAATGTGCCGGCAGATGCAGTGTAGGCGCTATCATCATCGGCGTAAGTGTAGGATCCACTTGCGAGGGTCATTTCAATTTTGGTGACTGTAGCGCCTGCAGGAGCGGCAATGGTCATTGTGTTGCCAGCATACATACGCACCGCTGTACCGCTGGTGTAGTATTTTGGACCATTATTTGGGTGTTCGCCCTTGTCGAAAGTAAAGGTGAAGCCTTCAATTTCGTTTGCCTGTGCGGTAAGGTCGTACTGGTCTACATAACCTTGCGCAGAAAAGTCGATTGTGGCATCGGCGGCTGATGCTGCAAAAATGCCTGCTGCAAGCATCAAAGAAGAGAGTAATAGTTTTTTCATACGTTAAATGTATTTGAGTTAATGATTTGTGGTCATAGATAGTAAGTACGCAAAGGTAATGTTATTTTGCCGTTTTTCAGATATTGTCCGCACTTATTTTTCGTCGTGTTACACAACTTTTACATCTTTCACGACTTTTCGGCTGGTGGACTCAGCCGGTCGAGCATTGACTGCACGCGCTCGGTGGGGCGCAGGGCGTTGGCACGGGCGAGGTATTTGCGTGCCGACTGTGCCGATGCCGATTGCAGCGACAGGCTGCGGCGGTCCACCTCTCCGTAGTAGTACACGCCGAGGGTGAGCAGCGAGGCGTAGTCCGAGGAATCGAGGTCCACGATGCGGCGGTAGAGCGGCATCGCCTCGTCGTAGCGGTCGAGCAGTAGGTAGCCGCGCGCCTTGATTCTGAGCATCGACGGGTCGTTGGGGTTGACGGCAAGGAGGGTGTCGCTCATCTCAATCATCTTCTCGGCATTGTTGCGCGAGTCGTAGTAGCGCGCCAGGCGGATGTTGATGTTGCGCTTGAGCCACGGCTGCTTCACCTTGACAAGGTCCATAAACGACACCAGTTGCTCTGGTCGCCCAATCTCGTAGGACGATGTGCGCACGGCATCGAAAAGGCTGTCGAGTGGCAAGGCGTATTTCTGCGTGTCCTCCAGCAGGCTTATCTGCGCCTCCTGGTCGCTGATCACACCGTAGACCACCACCGAGCGGCCGTAGGTGACCACGTCGGTAGGCTCGCGCTGAAGGATGGCGCGGAACATTGCCACGGCGTTGGCCCACTCCTCGTGGCGGTAGAATCGGTTGGCCTTCTCGCGGATGCGCTGGAGGCTCATCTCGGCGTGGATTGGCAGTGCCGATGCCGCCAGGCATGCCAGGCCGACGAGAAATCTTGCCAAAGGGAAAATTCTGTTGCTCATTTCAACAATCGGAGTCAAAAAGTTTGTTGTTAACGGCAAAGTAACTAAATTTGTGAAGAAGAACAAAATAAACACAGCATAAATGAGAACAAGTTATAAGCGAATATTGCTCAAACTCAGCGGCGAATCGCTGATGGGAGGGCAAGGCTACGGCATCGACCCGGTGCGTGTCAACGACTACGCCGAGCAAATCAAGGAAGTGGCGCAAGCCGGAGTGGAAGTGGCTATCGTGATTGGCGGCGGCAACATCTTCCGCGGCCTTGCCGGCGCTGCCAAGGGCGTGGACCGCGTGAAGGGCGACCAGATGGGCATGCTTGCCACCGTAATCAACTCCCTTGCCCTGTGCTCCGCCCTCGAGACCGTAGGGCAGCCGGCGCAGGTGCTCACAGCCGTCAATATGTTTCCTATAGGCGAGCACTACAGCAAGTGGAAAGCCATCGATGCGATGAAAGCCGGAAAGGTGGCAATCATCTCGTGCGGCACGGGCAACCCGTTCTTCACCACCGACACAGGCTCTGCCCTCCGAGGCATTGAGGTGGAGGCCGACGTGATGCTCAAGGGCACACGCGTGGACGGCGTCTACACCGCCGACCCGGAGAAAGACCCCACGGCAACGAAGTTCACCGAGATTACCTACGACGAGATCTACGAGCGCGGTCTGAAGGTGATGGACCTCACTGCTACGGTGATGTGCAAGGAAAACAAACTGCCTATCGTGGTGTTCGATATGGACACCAAGGGCAACCTCAAGAAAGTGATAGAGGGCGAGCCAATCGGCACACTCGTCTATCAGAAATAAAAACGTAAAAAAACTGTAATCAAAAAACTATAACGACATGAACGACGTCAACACCTACATCAAGCCTGCTGAGGAAAAGATGGAACTGGCGGTTGAATATCTCGACGAGACACTCGCCCACATCCGCGCCGGCAAGGCTAATCCGAAAATTCTCGATGCAGTGAAGGTAGACTACTACGGCAGTGCAGCGCCAATCTCCAACGTGGCAAACATCGCTGTGCCCGACGCCCGCACCATCGTGATTACTCCTTGGGAGAAATCAATGTTCAAGGAAATCGAGAAGGCAATCATCAACTCCGAACTCGGCATCACCCCTGAAAACAACGGTGAGGTTATCCGCATCTCCATTCCGCCATTGACCGAGGAGCGCCGCAAGGCCCTCGTAAAGCAGTCGAAAGGCGAGGCTGAGCAAGCGAAGATTTCCGTGCGCAACGCGCGCCGCGACGCCATCGATGGCCTGAAGAAAGCCATCAAAAACGGCATGCCGGAGGACGTTGAGAAAGACGCAGAAGCAAAGGTGCAGAAAATCCACGACTCCTACATGAAGAAAATCGACGAAGTGTTTGCCGCCAAGGAAAAAGAAATCCTCACAGTGTAAGGCACAGTAATCACCAACACCAAATCACCAACACCAAATCGCCGGCGACCAAATCATCGCCGGCGATTGTTTTTGAGGGATGGCTTAAATCGGAAATTCGAAGCGCCGCCCACATTATCATAATTAGTGGACAACATCAATGAGTTTGCATCCCAGTGCCGTTTCAATCTTGGCAATGGTCTGCATCGTGAAGTTGTGTCGGCCTGTCAGCCATTTGGAGATTTCCGATTCACGCTTGTTGAGATGTCTGGCAAACTCTTTTTGAGTAAGACCTTTCGATTTCAGAATTTCGCTGATGCGTTCAGCGATGCCATAAGAAAGTTCAAACTCAGCCTTCTGCTCTGCAGGGATAGCTGCAAGGCATTGCCTAAATAAATCGTTTCTTATCATAAGCATTTCTCCTTTCTTTTGCTAAATCTCGAATGTAGCACTCTCAATATCTGTAATCATATTCTTCTCGATAGTAATCTTGCCTGTCTTCTGAGCCTTGACAAGCACCTTGTCGAAGGTCTGCAGGTCCATTACATATCCGCTCAACTTCTCATCCTCCTGATAGGTTCGTGTTGTCTTGACTCCGCCATTGCCCAATATCAAAACCTGGTCGGAGATGCGAAGGCAGTATAGCCGCAGTTTACGAGAGTCGATAGCCAAAGCCTTGACATTGTCACGCATTCGCCCCTCGTTGCGGAAGAAGCGTTCAAGTGCGCCCTTGTCGATTATCTTAGACAATGCAAGCAAGATGACATTGAAGTCTTTGTTGTAGGTAGCGTTATCCTTAAACTCGTTCAAGAATTTTTCAAATTCGCTTTCTTCATTGCCGTCAAAGCAGATGGAAAACATTCCCACGTTGTCGTTCTGCTCTATCGTTTTCAGTTTCACGTTGGACATAACATTGTTGTTTTTGATATTCACCGCAAAGTTAAGCCTTTTCCTTTAAAAATGTTCACTTTTGAGTGAATTTTTAAGACGGGTTTATGACAAAAAAAGGCGCGCAGCCGGAGGGGTGCGCGCCTTGGATAAGGGTGGGTATGTGACTACTTGATCACTACTTTCTGTCCGTTGACGATGTAGACGCCGCGGCTGAGATACTTGAGTGTCTTCAAGTCTTTGCCGTAGAGTTTGCCGTCAGGACCGTAGACGGTGAACGAGTGTACGCCTTCGCCTGCCTCAAGTTGCTCTACAGAGCCTGGAGCGTAGTCAACGTAGGCTGCTGCCGATTCGCCGTTGTCGTAGACTGCGGTGATGGCGTAGAGGGCTGCCGTTGAGCCGTCGTTTTCCGTGTCGGTAAACGAGGTTGTGTCAGAGCCTACAGTGGCGATGGCCTTACCGTCGCGGTAGATGTTGAAGCCAGTCAGGTTGCGGCTGCCGATGGTGTAGGTCACGTCGTCGATGCCGAGGATAAATCCGCCTTCCCATGTTGTCTGGCGGATAGCGAAATGCTTGGCGCCTTCCGGCACGTCGAATGTCACTTCCTGCCATTCGCCTGTGCTGAGCGTCTTGCTGTCGACGAGTACGAAATCTTCAGGGGCAGTGCCACCGAGAGAGTACAGGAGTTCAATTGTCTCTGCGTAGTCGGCAGCGCAGTTGTTGGCAAACAACTTGATTGTCTGTGCGTCGCCGGAGAGAGCCGGGCTGATGAGCCAGTTGTCACCGTCCACCCAGTTGTCGTATTCGTCGCTGCCGAAAATGGCTGCGGCATACTTCTTGCCGGAGTGCGGAGTCATGTCGGGGTTAGCCTCGAGAATCTCGTCGAAGATGGCTGTAGGCTCAAACACCTCGAATGCGAACTTTTCGCCCTGGTGGCCGTAGGTGTAGTTGGTGAACATTGCGCCAGTGTAGCCCTTGTCGCCGTCGTAGCCCGTCCATTCGCCGAACGAGTCTACCGCCCAAGTGTCGTAACTTTCAAAGTCGTCGGTCACTTCGTGCACGCTTGTGTCGGGTGCAATCCAAGTGAGGTTGATGCCCGATGTGGTAACGTCGCAGTTTGCCTGCTCAGGAGCAGCCAAGCCGGAGTTCAACAGGCTTACGGTTGTAGAAGCCTGGTTGTTGTCGGCATTTTCGTCGGCAGCGTAAACCACCTCAGCAGTGAGTTCCACTGAAGAGTTCGGGGTAACGACATTGGATGTGTAGTCGAATGTAACAACCGATATGCTTGACGGCTGGAGCAGGTCGTTGACCGTCTTTTCCTCTACCTGTTTGCCGTCGGCAAGCAGACGTACGGAGTAGCCCGAAGCGTCGTTGTCGCCAACGTTCTTTACAGAAACGCTTACTGATGCCTTTTCGCCCTTCTTTATGCTGTTTGGAGCGCTTACCGAAGCGACTGCGAGGTCGTTTGCAAGCACGTCGCGCACTTCAACGTCGTCCACATAGACGATGCCGTCGCCGCTGGCGATGAAGCGCACGAGGAAGTTGCTCTCGTTGGCGTAGGCAGCCAACGGTACTTCGTAGGTTGTCCAGCCGAGCATTGTGCCTTCTTCGATTGCTGTGGCATCGAGAGGAATTGTCTTCACTGTTTCGCTTGTGAGGTCGGCTTTCTGAATCTGAACCTCAAGGTTGGAGTTTGCGCCGGAGGCTGCATTGACAGCAAAGAAGAGTTTCAGGTTGTTTGCGCCGTTAGGAGCGATCTTACCGGTGGCGAGGTTTGCTGCGTCGCCGTTGTTGGTGTTGGCAAATGCCACACCCGGAGTTCCGCCGTCGGGCGATGGGAAGTCGGAGATCATATTCCACCAAGTAGAGCCTTGGTTCTTAACAATCCAGTAGTTCTTAACGCTTCCGTAGTCGAACGTCTCGGAGAACGGCAGACTGTAGGCTTCACCGATGATGAAATCGCTTTCGAGGTTGCCGTATGTGCCGTAACCCTTGTCGTTTTTCGGCATCACGTAGCAAGGGAAGATTGACTGGTCGCCAGTGTTCGGGTCGATGTCGATGGTGCATGAGGTCTGGCCAGTCACGGTGCCGTACTGGTCGCCGAACTCGTAGCCGTAGAACTCATCGTAGTATGCCGACGAATAGAGTTCGTAGGTAATCTTCGACGGGTCAACATATCCACCGTTCTTGCCTGTGGTCACTGCGTCCCAAGAAATCTTGATCTTTGAGCCGTCGACCGTAGCCTTGATGCTCGATGCGTCGATTGCGCCCGGCTCGTCGGCACCTACAAATGCCGATACTTCGTCGGAAGCGATGCCCGCTCCATTGGCGTTGGTGCAGACCACCTTGTAGGTGTAGACACCGTCTTCCGGCACTTCGTCGGTGCAGGAGATTGTTGCGCCCGGAGTGATGCCGCTGTCGAGAGTCTTGCAGAGTTCGCCGTTGCGGTAGATTTCAACGGTAGAGATTGTAGACAGGGTGTTGCCAATCACCGTTTGGGTCGGCAGTTTGCACGACACAGTTGCCGAGAGGGCTCCGGTGGCGTCAGCCTTCACTGCTACTTCGCTGGCAGCGGCAGGAGCGGCAAGGTTGGCACCAGTACTTACATGTACCTCGCGGAGAAGGAGGTTGAACATGTCAGGGTCGCTGATTGCGTGGAATGCAATCCTGATGTCCTCATTCGCCGAGGAGAGGTAGTTGTATGTAAACGTTGTCTGCTTCGTGAGTTCAGAAGGCTCGAGCAATACTGTAGCGTACTTTGTTGGGTCTGAACCTACGCCGACTCTCACCTCCATGCGCTCATAGTAGCGGGAGTCGTTCTCAATCATCGGAGAGGCTGTGAAGCGGATGGTGTACATCTTGTTGGCTTCCATCTTCAGCGGAGGCGTGATGAGCCAGTCGTTGGCCTGCTGGTCGAAACTGTAGGCGCATGAAGCGCACTGCTGCTCCCAGTGGTATTCCCACGTGATGTTGTCCTCGTTGGCGTCGATGATTGTCATATAGTCGAGCGACGAACTGTCGGCAAACGTGTTGTCGTAAGGCAACGTGAGAGCCGGTCCTACAGCAACCGTCTTGCTCGACACCTCGGTGCCGATGACGTCGCCGTTTACGGCAGCGATGTTGTAGTAGTAGAGTGTGAGTTCGTCGGGCGTAAGTGTCTCGGAGAATGTAGTGCCCTCGTGTGCTTCAGCCACTACCACGTCGTCAGGATAGCGTGTGATGCGGTATTTGAGGTCGCCGATATATCCTGAGTTCACGCCGTAGGTCGGAGCGTCCCAAGTGAGGGTCACTTTGCCGTTGTTGTCGGCGGTGAGTTTCACGTTTTCAACCCAGTTAGGTTCGTCGTAGCCTACGTAGAGTTCCTCGGAAACGTCAGGGCTCTTGCCCACGCTGTTCGACGTGCTAACCACGAAGGTGTGCATACCGTTGCCCGGGACAGTCACCTCCTTCGATACGGCAGCGCCGGCTTCGGCAGTGCCTGTGGCGAGGGTCTCGCCGTCGCAGGTGATTGTGTAGTTGACAGTGCCGGAGAGTGTGCCGCCAGCATAGGTGGTCGATGGAGCGTCGAAACTTACCGTACCAGTCAGCGAGGCGTCAACAAAGTTGAAACTAAGGTTGCTGACTGCTGCCGGAGCGTCGTCCTCGGCGATAGGCTTCGGAACGCTAAGTCCCGCTACCATTTCGTTGCTCTCGAAGTTGCCGATAAATGTCAACGCCGCAGTGTTGAGGTCCACGGTGTAGAGGCGTGAATCGCCTTCGGCAGTAACTGCTGCCCAGTAGAATGTGTTGGTCTTCTGGTCGATTTCACCGCTCTGGACGAAGACACCTCCTTCAGAATCCATCACCGTGAGGCCGGTAGAGCCTACGAGTGTTTCCTTTGCGGTCTCGGCATTGATGCTGTAGAGGTCGCCATCGGCAGAGATTGCATAGATGGTGTTGTCGCTGGCGATACCCATTGCAATATACCAGTTGTTGAGCGTGCCGATGGTGTTGTGGGTATAGTTGTCGTAGTCGGCTGTAGCCAGCACATAGCCGTCGAGGCTGTCGTTGTAGAACTCGCCGTAGACGGTGCCGTTGCTTGCCACTGCCACTTCGGTGGCAATCATCGAAGCGTCGTCGTACATCGAGTGGTCGGCATAGATATAGCCAGTCTCAACGTCGAAACTCATATAGGATGCGTTGATGCCGCTGCCGTTCTGCGACCAACTCACAGTGTGGTACACATCGCCTACCAGCGCGCCGCCACCGTTGGCCACACACCAGTCGTTGCGCCATTTCACCGACGGAGAAACAGGGTCGGTGGTGTTGAACGTGTAAAGACCGTAGAGATCCTCATCGTCCCACGCTGCGGAGTAGATCACGTTACCGTAGAGTTCGCGACTGGCAACAGCGGTGAGTTGCGCCTTCTTGCGGGCTGTCTGCTTCTTTGCCGGCTGTTGGGTCTTGCCTTTCTTGGCGGTGGTGACAGTGTTGTTCTTTACTTCGACAAACTGACCTTTCTTGGCCTTGTCGTTGCCCTGGTACTTCCACTTGCACAGGGCCGGATAGTTCTGGGCAAATTCCTTGTCCATTGCTACGCGTGCAGTAGGTTTCATCTTCTGCTTCGCGACACCCTTGTCGGTTGCGTGGTTGCGTGGGCCATAGGTCTGCGACACGGCGGTAACCGGTGCAAACAGTGCCAACGCCGCTGCGCACGACAGGGCAATTTTCAATGTCTCTTTCATATCCGTTAATTATAGTGTTAGTTGTATAACCTTCTATGTTAGGAGAAACTCACTTTTTTCGGCTCGTCCGCATCTCTGGACTGCAAAATTCCACTAATTAAGAACCGATAACTTAACAACCCTCAAAAGTATATAATTATTTAGAATATTGCAAAAAATATGATACCTTTGCACTTTCAAAGTCTGAAATACAAAGGAAAATTAAGAATATGGATAAAATTGTAAAGGGAAAGTTTGTAGAGATGGCCTACGATCTCTACGAGGTCGGCGACGACGGCAAGGAGGAACTGATGCTGTCGATGACACGCGAAAAGCCTGAACGTTTCGTCTTCGGCGACGAGGAGACTATGCTTCCTGCCATCTGCCACGCCATCAACGGCAAGCAGGCTGGCGAGGGCTTCGATTTCACGGTCACTCCTGACGACGGCTTCGGCGACTATCAGGACGGACTGGTGAAGAACTTGTCGCGCAAGATGTTTGAAATGGACGGCGAGTTCGACTCGAAGCACGTCTATGTCGGCGCTGCCATCACGATGATGACTGCCGAGGGCCGCCCGGCTCCTGGTATGGTGCTCGACATCAACGACGAGGAGGTTACGGTCGACTTCAACCACCCTATGGCTGGCATGACAATGCACTTCAAGGGCGAAATCATCACCGTGCGCGATGCCACGGAGGCTGAACTCCACCCTCAGTGCGGCGGTTGCGGTGGCAACTGTGGCGACGGCGGATGCAGCGACGGCTGCGGAGGCTGTGGCGGTTGCCATTAAAAGGGTGTCACCGGAAAGATATTCGGGGCTGTGTCGTTGTCGATGCAGTCCTTTTTTATTTGGCGGAGAGCATCTTGTGCCCGGCTTGGCAGTAGAGGCATTTGCGCTGTAGGCAGTAGGCGTTGCGCAGTTGGATTGCGGCTTGCGAGGTGAGGGCATTGTCAATCTTCATACCGGCACGCGCAAACATTGTGGTGATGTGGTTGTTTTCGGGCTTGAGCGACTCGAGGAGTGCTACGGCGCGTTCCGCCCACTCATAGTCGTCGGCAAATTCCGAATATGCATAGTAGAGCGGCGCAACGGTGTTGATGAGCACGATGTCCACGCTGCCGCGGCCGAGTGCTGCTTGAGCCTCGCCACTTTCGTGACCGAACGTGAAATGGTTGCTCCAGTAGCCGGTGAGAGCCACGCTGAAGAGTTCGCGCAACTGCTTCCCGTTGCCTTGGGTGGCGAGGATGTCGGCCATCAGGCGGAAGCCGCCGTGCACATAGTGGGCGAGCAGTGCGATGCGCCGCCAAGGGAAGTTTTGCGGACGCATGCGGAAAGCCTTCCAGACGAGTCCTTCGGGGCGGCGCAGGGAGAATTTGGTGGCGAGAAACGAGTATTCGCGTTGCAGTTGCTCCTGATAGCGGTCGGCGGCAGGCTTGTCGAGCAGCCCCGCCTGTCCGAAGAAGAGTGCTTCAAGTTGCAGCAGCGAGTCGGCGTGCTTGTGCAGTAGGTTGAGCGGCAGACTCTTGGCAAGGAGTTCGAAGGCGTCGCTGTTGGTGCCGAAGCCGATGGTGCGCGCGAGGGTCACATAGCAGGTGTCCTCCCAACTGCCGTGATAGCGTTCCAGCAGAGCCTTCACCCGGCGGCTTTTGTCGGCGAGGCGTTCAAACACGAGCGACTGTATCCATTCTGCCGCCTCGAGGCTGCTCAGAGTAGCGATTACCGCCTTGCACGGCAGTTCTTCCTTGGCGTTGACAAGGCTGGCGTAGCGGTCGGCAATGTCGACTGTACACTCCATCACCATCTGCGGTATGCGCTCGCCGTCGTGACGGACAACGGCGGCATCGTCCTTTGCCACCACGTGGAGCACCACGGAGTCGTAGGCGCGGTCGTCGTCGTGTCCGTGGCGATGCCAGTCGGAGGCACGGTAGTGGATTTCCACATTGCCAGCCCACAAGCAGCCGTCAATCTCCACCTTGGCGTTGAAAAAGTCGGGACCGGCATCGGTGTTGCGCCGTCCGGGGTCAATCACCTTCACCGGGCGGCCGTCGTTGGTGGTGAGCGGCCGTGCGCCCCACAGCCGGTGTTCCCACATGTATTGCATCAGCATCTCCATGGCATCAAGGTGTTTCGTGGGTTATAGCCAGCCGTTGTCGCGGTACCATTGGATGGCTTCCTCCAGCCCGGCACGCAGGTCGTAGCGCGGAGAGTAGCCGAAATCGTTGACGGCATCGGAGATGTCGCAGGTCCAGTTGCGCTGGCGCAGGATGATGTACTTGTCGCGGTTGAGGGTGCTTGCCTTGCCTTTGGCGGCAGCGATGCGTTCTGCCACGGCACACACAACCTTGACTAGCCACAGAGGCGCTTTCACCGGTACTACGAAGCGTTTCTTCAGCAGTTGCTTCACGATGGTGCGGAACTCGCTCTGTGAGTAGGTCTTGCCGTCGGTGAGCAGATACGACTTGCGGCGCACGCCTGACTCCAGGGCGGCGAACACCGCCGAGGCGAGGTCCTTGACGTAGATAAACGTGAGCATCTGCTGGCGGTAGCCCACACTGAAATCGAAGCCTTTGCGGATTGACTCAATCATAAGGAAATAGTCGCGTTCGCGAGGACCGTAGACGCCTGTGGGGCGCATGGCTATGTAGGGGAAGCCGGCGAGCGATTGCAGGTAGGTCTCTGCCTTGAGTTTGGAGAGTCCGTAGCGAGTGTTTGCCATTGGCACGCTCTTCGAGGTGAACGGCGTGTAGCCTTTCTCGTCGCCGAGTCCGAGCACGCTCATCGAACTCATCATCACGAACCCGTCGGGCACGGCATCGAGTGCCGTAAGGGTGTCGGCAAAGAGGCGGATATATCCGTAGTTGATGCGGTTGAAATCGCTGAAATTGGCGCATTTGGTGGCACCGAGGTTATGCACCACATAGTCCCACTTGCCGTGGGCTTGGAGTTCGGCGGCAATGGTGGCGCGGAATTTCTCCTCGTCCGAGAAATCGAGTTCGACGAAGCGGATGCGTTCGTCTTGCAGATATTTGCGCGAGGTGGTGGCTCTCACCGCCGCCCACACGTCGTAGCCACGGCGCAGGGCTTCCTCGACGATGAAGCCGCCGATAAATCCGCCGGCGCCAGTAATCAGTACTTTCTTTGTCATTCCTGTAGCATTGGTGGCACAATCCGGGTCAGATCATGCTCAAACGGTATTTCTTTATGAATTCCAGCACCTTGGGGTTGCGCTGGGCAGCCTCCGTCATTAGTTCGCGCTGAGTCCACACTTTCTCTTCGGGGCGGCGGTCCATCACCTTGATAGTGAGCATCACGTTGTCGTTTTTCAGCGTGTCGCGGATGGATTGCAGGATTTCGTGCATCATCGACTCCATCTTCTCTTTCTGTGCAGGGTTGCTCACGCTGAACACGTAGTTGTCGCCGTCGGTGCGCTCCGGGAATCCCATAATCATAGCGTTGTAGAGGAGCGATTCCTTCTTGTGGGCGCGCACGTAGATGCGCCAACTTTCCTTGAAGTCCTCGTCGGTGTAGGCTTCAGCGCGGCGACCGACGGGTTGCTGCAGCGCACTCTTTGCCGCCGTGGCGGCTACGGGTGCGGCTACGGGTGCAGCCGGATGGCCCGACAGTGTGGCTTTTATCGACACCGTGTTGAGTCCGGCTACGCGCAGTCCGCCAGCGGCGGCTGCGGTGCGGACAACAGGACGCTGGGCGGCAGCCTGTACGGGTGCTGCCTGGGGGCGCGGTGTTGCGGATTGTGCTGCTTGTTGTTGTGTTGCCTGAGGTTGAGGCTGTGCCTGCACTCTCGGAGCGGCTTGGGGCGCTGGTTGCGCTTGTTGCCGTGCTGCCGGAGCGGTGCTTGGCGCTAACTTCTTCAACTGTTGTTGTTGAGGTTGTGCAGGGGCCTCATCGCTAAAAAGCTGGCAAATCTTTATCAGTGTCAGTTCGACGGTGAAACGCTTGTTGGTGGCGCTGTTGTAACTCAAATCGCACGTGTTGCAGAGGTCCATCGCCGCATAGAGTTTTGGGAGCGGACATTTGGCGGCCTGTTGCTTGTAGCGTTCGGCAATCTCGCCGGTGGCTTCCATCAGCGGTATGAGTTCGGGCGAATGAGCCACCACGAGTTCGCGCAGATGCGTAGCCACACCGTTGACAAACACCTTCGAGTCGAAGCCGTGGTCGCGCACCTCCTTGTAGATGAGCAGCGACTGCTCCACGTTGCCGGCGGCGAAAGCGTCGACGAGGCGGAAATAGTAGTCGTAGTCGAGGATGTTGAGGTTGTCGATGGTGGCGTGGTAGGTGATGTTGCCAAGTGAGGCGGCTGCCACCTGGTCAAAGATCGACAGGGCATCGCGCATTGCGCCGTCGGCCTTCTGTGCTATCACGTTGAGTGCCTCCGGCTCGGTGGTGTAGCCTTCGTGGTCGGCTACATATTTCAGTTGCTCGGCGATGTCGGCAGGCGTGATGCGCTGGAAGTCGTATTTCTGGCAACGCGAGAGGATGGTGGGCAGGATTTTCTGCCGTTCGGTCGTTGCGAGGATGAAAATCACATATTTCGGCGGCTCTTCAAGCGTTTTGAGGAATGCGTTGAAGGCGGCGGTGGAAAGCATGTGGACCTCATCGACGATAAACACGCGGTAGCGGCCGGTGACCGGCGGTATGAGCACCTGCTCGGTGAGTTGCCGGATGTCGTCGACGCTGTTGTTCGACGCGGCGTCGAGTTCGATGATGTTGAGCGACCGCTGCTCGTTGAATGCCCGGCACGATTCACACTCGTTGCAGGGCTCTCCGTCGGCGGTGAGATGCTCACAGTTGATGGCCTTGGCGAAGATGCGCGCCATAGTGGTCTTGCCCACACCACGCTGTCCGCAGAACAGGTAGGAATGGGCGAGCCTGCCCGACTGGATGGCGTTTTTCAGCGTGTTGACGAGCGCGTGCTGACCAACCACCGATTTAAACGTCGCCGGGCGGTATTTCCTTGCCGATACGATATAACTTTCCATACGGCAAAGTTAACCTTTTTTTCTGCTTGTCGAACTTATTTGCGGTGTTTTTTGTAGTACGCCAATCCGCGTTTCACGTTTTCCTTCACGGCGTTGCTGGAGTAGGTTGCTCCGCTCACGGCGTCGACCTGCATCTTGGTGGCAGCCTTCACACTGTTGCCGTTCCACTTGTCGAGCAGCGACCGTTTCACCTTGGCGAAGATGCTTCTGGTTTCCTGGTTGGGAAGCGCCTCTACCTTGACCACTTTGTCGTTCTTGATGTAGATTTTCAGGGGCGTTGCGCCTGCATAGCCCTTGACGGTGCCGGCGAGCGTGGTGGTGTTGACCACATAGGTGCCGTCGGCGGTGCGTGTCATCACCTCGTCGGCGTTGCCTGCCGAGGTCATTGCCACTGTAGCCACCACCGCAGCGGCGGCGAGGGTGATGCCGATAATTGCGTTTTTCGCTTTCATTGTTTCCGTATGTTTTTGTAGATTGTTGATAACTGTCGTTAATCGTCGTTGAGCATACCCAGCAGTTCCTTCACCTCGTAGTTGGTGAGGCGGCGTTTGTCCTTGAGTCGGTTAGCAAACGTCTGGGCGATGGTGCGCACCGACCTGTTGCTGAACACTTGCTCAAGGTAGCCGAACGTGTCCTGGAAGAGTTGGCGTATCTCGTCGTCTTCCAACTGGCACGACCGCTTGCCTTCTTCTGCCACCTCCTCGAAGATGGCTTTCTTGGCGTCGGCGTAGCGGAAAGCCTTGTTTGCGGCGATGGAGCGGCTCATAAGATTGGCTATGAGCATACCCACGGTGAGTTGGTAGTGCTTCAGCGTGGCGTGCCACGAGTCAACGGGCGATACCGCCGGGTTGCCGCTGAAATAGTAGTCGGGCGTGAACGATACGTAGCCTCCATCCTCGTCGTCGAGGTCAATTTGGCAGAGGAGTTCCTCGCCGTTCCATATTGATATGCCTATCGCCATTCCGGCGATGCCTAAACATTTGTCGTCTTCGTCGTTGTATTTCATTTTGATTGTAGTTCTTTATGCTTGGCAACTGCATCAGCCAGTTGCTCCAGAGCCTGTCCGAGCACTGCGCGCGGACAGCCGATGTTGAGGCGCATGTGGTATTCGCCGCCGGGTCCGAAAATTTCGCCGTCGTTGAGTCCAAGATGCGCTTCGTCGGTGAAGAGTGCCGACAGTTCGCGGCCTCGCAGTCCCAAGCCTTTGCAGTCGAGCCACACGAGGAACGATGCCTGTGGCCGCACCGGCTTGATTTCGGGGATGTGCTCGCCGAGGAATTTCTCCACGAAGAGCACGTTGCCCTCGATGTAAGCAATCGCCTCACCGAGCCATTCGCCGCCGTGGCGATAGGCGGCTTCGGTGGCGATGGTCTGCACGAAGGTGGGCGAGTTGAACTCGTTGACCGTGAGCCAAGTGAAGAAGCGTCGGCGGAGAGTGGGGTTCTTCACCGCGCACCACGAACTGACGATGCCAGCGATGTTGAACGTCTTCGACGGTGCGCTGAACGAGATGCCTGTCTCCCTCGCCTTGTCGGAGACGGAGAGGTATGGGGTGTAGCGGTTGCCGAAGAGTTCGAGGTCGCCGTGGATTTCGTCGCTTGCCACAATAACGCCGTGGCGGGCGCACACCTCGGCAACGCTTGCCAGCGCCTGGCGACTCCACACGAAACCGCCGGGGTTGTGTGGATTGCAGAGGATGAGCATCTTTGCCTGTTCTTCAACAATCTGCCTCTCAAGCAGGTCGATGTCCATCTCTGCCGAGCCATCGCCGGCAATGCGCAGGGGGTTGTTGACCGCCTTGCGGCCGTTGCCTTCGATGATGTGGCGGAACGGATGGTAGACCGGTTGCTGGATTATCACCTTGTCGCCTTTTTCGGTCAGTGCCAGCAGTGCCATGGCAAGGCCGCGCACAATGCCCGGGACGAAGGTGATTTCCTCCTTCGTCAGCGTGAGTCCGTGGCGGCTTCCTGCCCAGTCGATGATCGACTGCCAGTAACTGTCGGGCGTCACGGAGTAGCCGAACACGGGGTGCTCAAGGCGTTGGCGCAGAGCCTCCGTGATGGCAGGGCACACTTCGAAATCCATGTCGGCAACCCACAGCGGCAGGAGGTCGTCGCGCCCGAAAAATGCTGCCATACCGTCGTGCTTCACGCAGTCGGTGTGGCGGCGGTTGATAATCTTGTCAAAGTCCATAGCGTGACTTATTTAGCCGGCTTCGGTCCGTATTGGTTGGTGCCCTGGTCGCCGCTGATGGCAAACCAGTAGATGAGTATGAGTCCTACGAAGGGGATGAGGCTCAGAAGTTGAAACCATCCGCTGCGGCCAGTGTCGTGCAGACGGCGCGAACCAACGGCAAGCGAGGGCAGAAAGGTGACGATGCAGCCGAAGCCGTAGGTGGCAAATGACATGAGGAAGGTAAACAGGGTGAACCACCAGAATTCGGCTCGCGATGCGCGGCCGTCAAAGTCGGCAAACTTGCTGAAGCATACTTTAATCGCCTCGCCGAAGCCCATCGTCTGCGGTTGCTGCTGATAGCCCTGCGGCTGATACTGGTTGTATGGCTGTTGTTGCTGATAGCCACCTTGTTGCTGGTAGCCTTGCTGTTGATACTGGTTGTATGGCTGTTGTTGCTGGTAGCCTTGCTGTTGATATCCTTGTTGGTACGGCTGTTGTGGCGGCGCTACGGGCGGCACTTGGTTGAACAGTTGAGCCACTTCGGGCACTTGTGTTGCCAGCATCCAGTTGGCCATACCCTCACACCACACCAGTGAACCCTGGTTGAGTCCGTTGGCAAGCAGGTCTTGCACATCAAACGGTCCTATCTGCTGACCGTTGTTGGCGATGTAATACTTCATAATCCAATGTGTTTAAAGGTTAATGACAATCAGGGGGATAGTGTATGTTCCCCATACATTGCAACAAATGTAGTCAATCCCATCCGCTCCGCCAAATCCCACTCACATAAAAAATAGGAAAATGAGGTGATTGACGGTGTTCTTATTGCGGATTTTCACTGAAAATCCGCAACGCTACTGAGGATATTCAATGAAAATCCTCAATAGGAGAGGGCGCTTTTTTAATAAGGAGTAGCCGTATGTGCCATATTGATAATGGTTTATGTGGCGCGCCACCCACAATAGCGGAGCATCAGATGATGTTGGCGTCACCACGCCGGGGGCTACTGTCTGCGCTCGACCCGATAAACCGCAGAATGGGCGATGTGGAGTGCGTTTATGTGATGGACTTCTTCAAGATGCTTTGGAAAGGCGAAATATAGCATCCCTTTTTCCGTTTCGGGAGGTAAACGAAAAAGTCGGGGCTGGCGGTGTGCCGGCTCCGACTTTTTGCTGATGATGCGTTATGCTTATTTCAACTTAGCTTGGATAGCCTTGCTCTCTTCTTCATAGCCAGGCTTGTTGAGGAGTGCAAACATATTCTTCTTGTAAGCCTCCACGCCCGGTTGGTTGAACGGATTGACGTTGAGGATGTAGCCGCTGATGCCGCACGCCTTCTCGAAGAAATAGATGATTTCGCCGAGGCAACGCTCTGAGAGTTCGCCGAGAGTGATGTGGATGTTTGGCACACCGCCGTCAACGTGGGCGATAACGGTGCCGAGTTCTGCCATCTTGTTCACTTCGTCGATGCGCTTGCCTGCGATGTAGTTGAGACCGTCGAGGTTGGCTGCGTCAGAAGGGATGACAGTTTCGTGCTGCTGCTTGGCAACGGAGATTACAGTTTCGAAGATTGTGCGCTCGCCCTCCTGGATCCATTGGCCCATTGAGTGGAGGTCGGTAGAGTTGTCGACAGCGGCAGGGAAGATACCCTTGTTTTCCTTGCCTTCGCTCTCGCCGTAGAGTTGCTTCCACCATTCGCCGAGGTAGTGGAGTTTTGGGTTGTAGTTCACCAGAATCTCAACCTTCTTGCCTGCGCTGTAGAGAGCGTTGCGAGTCTTGGCGTAGAGATATGCAGGGTTGGTGTCGTCGGCAGCGGCAGTGGCAGCCTCCATAGCCTGTGCGCCAGCGAGGAGTTCGCGGATGTTGAATCCTGCAACGGCGATAGGCAGCAAGCCTACTGGGGTGAGCACTGAGAAGCGTCCGCCCACGTTGTCTTCGATAACGTAGGTTGCGTAGCCCTCTTCAGTGGCGAGTTTGCGGAGCGCGCCGCGCTTTGCGTCGGTAACGGCAACGATGTGCTTTGCAGCGAAGTCCTTGCCCTCCTGTGCCTCGAGCATCTCTTTGAGGATGCGGAAAGCGATAGCAGGCTCAGTTGTTGTGCCCGACTTAGAGATTACGATGATACCGAATTTCTTGCCTTTGAGGAGGTTGACCAATTCGTGGGTGTAGTCCTCGCCGATGTTCTGACCGGCAAACACTACGCGTGCGCCCTGTGCCGGCTTGTAGGCGGCAAACGAGTCGCTCAATGCCTCAATCACGGCCTTTGAGCCAAGATAACTGCCACCGATGCCGATAGCCACGACATATTCGCAGTCGTTGCGCAGGGTAGCGGCAGTCTTTTCGATGTCGGCAACAAGTGCTTCAGGAGTTGCACTGGGGAGATGCATCCATCCGAGGAAGTCGTTGCCGGCACCTGTGCCTTTTTCGAGTTTTTCAAGACCTTCGGCAGCGGCGCCGTTGAAGGCGTCGATCTGTGCCTTTGTGGCAAAGTTTGCCACGTTCTTGATTGATAATTCTAAATTCTTCATAATCAGCGTTATTATATAATCATAGATTGGTTTATTTCAGTTTTTCCGCCAACTGGTCGATGGCTTTCTGCGCTGGGGCTTTCTCATAGAGGATGCTGTATACGCAGTCGAGTATCGGCATGTCAACGCCGTAGCGTTTGTTAATCTCGTAGATGCACTTGGTGCCGTAGTAGCCCTCGGCAATCATCTCCATTTCCATCATAGCGGCCTTCACGGAGTAGCCGCGCCCGATGTATGCGCCGAAGTTGTGGTTGCGCGAGAACTTGGAGTAGGCTGTGACGAGGAGGTCGCCCAGATAGACAGAGTCGCAGATGTTGCGCTCGTGCGGACTCACCACCGAGAGGAAGCGATCCATCTCGCGGATGGCGTTGCTCACGAGCATGGCGAGGAAGTTGTCGCCGTTCTTGAGCCCATAGATGATGCCACCGCAGATGCCGTAGACGTTTTTCAGCACGGCACCGTACTCGATGCCGTCAACGTCGTTTGACACGATGGTGCGCAGCGCCGGACCTTGCAGACAAGGCGCGAACGCTTCCGCCAGTGCTGGGTCGAGGCTGCCCACGGTGAGGTAGGAGCGTCGGCCGAGAGCCACCTCTTCGGCGTGGCACGGTCCGCCAATCACCACCTGACGGTCGTGGCGGATGCCGTAGTAGTCGGCCATATAGTTGGTCACCACGGTGTTTTCGTCGGGCACGATGCCCTTGATGGCAGTGACCATATACTTGTCGCTGAGGTCGACGGTCACCTTCTTCAGGTGCTCCTTCAGGTAGGGCGACGGGATGGCGAGCAGCAGCGTGTCTGCCTCTTGGCAGACAGCGTTGATGTCCGACGAGAATTTGATGCGGTAGGTGTCAAACAGGATGTCGGACAGATACACCGGGTTGTGGTGCGTGCGTCTGAAGTCAGCGATGCGGTCGTCGCGGCGCATATACCACAGGATGCTGTCGCAGTTCTGCAACAGGAGTTTGGCGAGGGCGGTGGCCCAGCTGCCTCCGCCCATCACTGCAATCTTTCCGGGAAAAGCCATTGTGCGGTTTTTATTTCTTCACGGCTTCAATCCAAGCGGCAACGTCGTCGACGGCTGGATTGGTGAGGCCGAGTTTGAATTTCTTGTTGAGGCCGCAGATTTCCTGGTGCACTTTGCCTGGGTTTGCACCCTCAAGGCTGTCTACGGTCATATAGCCGGCCTTTTGCAGCGGAGCAACCCATTCCGAAGGGATGCCGACGGCAGTGTAGACCTCTTCGCGGTCGCGCTTGGCAACCTTCTCCGGACGCATCTGCGGGAAGAAGAGCACCTCCTGGATGGTGGTCTGACCGGTCATAAGCATCACCAGACGGTCGATGCCGATGCCGATACCGCTTGTAGGAGGCATGCCGTACTGAAGGGCGCGGAGGAAGTCCTTGTCGATGATCATCGCCTCATCGTCGCCCTTGTCGGCGAGTCGCATCTGCTCCACGAAGCGTTCTTCCTGGTCAATCGGGTCGTTAAGTTCGGAGTAGGCGTTGGCAAGTTCCTTACCGTTGACCATAAGTTCGAAACGCTCGGTGAGACCCGGTTTTGAGCGGTGCTTCTTAGTGAGCGGCGACATCTCCACTGGGTAGTCGGTGATGAATGTAGGCTGGATGAAAGTGCCTTCGCAGAACTCGCCGAAGATTTCGTCGATGAGTTTGCCCTTGCCCATAGTGTCGTCGATCTCCATGTTGAGTTTCTTGCAAACCTCGCGGATTTCCTCTTCGCTCATGCCGTTGAGGTCGTAGCCAGTCTTCTCCTTGATGGCGTCGAGGATAGGCAGACGGCGGTAAGGTGCTTTGAAACTGATTACCTTGCCGTCGATCTCGCGCTCAGGCTTGCCGTTGACAGCCACGCAGATGGTTTCGAGCAACTGCTCGGTAAACGACATCATCCAGTTGTAGTCCTTGTACTGAACGTAGAGTTCCATGCAGGTGAACTCTGGGTTGTGGTTGCGGTCCATACCCTCGTTGCGGAAGTTCTTGCCGATTTCGTAGACACCCTCAAAGCCGCCCACGATGAGGCGTTTGAGGTAGAGTTCCGTAGCGATGCGCATATACATGTTTATGTCGAGCGCATTGAAGTGGGTGATAAACGGACGCGCGCTTGCGCCGCCGGCGATGCTTTGCAGCGTAGGTGTCTCCACCTCGGTGTAGCCAGCCTCGTCGAGCACGCGGCGGAGAGTGCGGAGCACGGTGGCACGCTGAAGGAAGATGTCCTTCACGCCGTCGTTGACGATGAGGTCAACGTAGCGTTGGCGGTAGCGGAGTTCCGGATCCTCGAAAGCGTCGTAAGCCTTGCCGTCCTTCATCTTCACGATAGGCAACGGACGGAGCGACTTGCTCAGAAGTTTGATGCTTTTGGCGTGGACAGTGATTTCGCCCATCTGCGTGCGGAACACGAAGCCCTCGATGCCCACGAAGTCACCGATGTCGAGCAGTTTCTTGAAAAACACGTTGTAGGTTTCCTTGTCCTCGCCCGGGCAGAGGTCGTCGCGGCTGATGTACACCTGGATGCGGCCTTCCGAATCCTGGAGTTCCATAAATGAAGCCTTGCCCATAATGCGGCGGCTCATAATGCGTCCAGCCACACTCACTTCGCGCGGCTCAGCATCGTCTTTAAAGTTCTCCTTGATTTCCTTGGTGTGGCCTGTAACCACGTATTCTTCAGCAGGATATGGGTCGATGCCCAAATTTCTGAGTTCTGCGAGACTGTTGCGTCTCACGATCTCCTGTTCGCTTAACTCCAGTACGTTCATATATCTTGTTTTTATATTTTCAAAACGGTCTGCAACTGAGCCCTTCTTTTAGGCGTAAAATATTGCAGACTGCAAAATTACGCATAAACCGAGTGTTTTACAAAAATATCGGCGGTTTTTATGTTCCGTCGGCTTTCCAATTCCGGCGTTGGAGGTTGCTGTGGAAACGGATTAAATGCGTAAATTTGCCGTCAGTTATTTATAGCCCCAAAACGAAAGATAATGGAATACAAGATTTCGATTGTAACGCCTTACCACAACGTTGAACCACAACTCTTTGATGAGTGTGTCAAGTCGATGCGCAGCCAGACCATCGGTTTTGAGAACGTGCAGTGGATTATTGTGGTGCACAACAGTGAACCCCACCATCTGCCAATGCTGCAGCAGATGTTCCGCAACGACAGCAATGTAGTGGTCGAGGCACTCGACAACGACTACCGCACGCCTTCGTCGCCGCGCAACCACGCCCTCGCGCTCGCCACAGCCCCCATCGTCGGGCTACTCGACAGCGATGACAGTTACACCGCCGACTGCCTTGCTGCGGTGGTGGCTACGATGGAGGAGACCCACTCCGATATGCTCAACGTGCGCCGTGAGGTGGTAATCGACTCCGACAACCTGCGCGTGTTCACCGTCAAGATGCTGTTCAACAACACCGAGCGCCGCACCATTATGGAGCGCCGCCACTGGGACACCGAAAAGATGTTCGGCTATCCGTGGGGCATCTCAACGGCATATTTCTACAGTGCCTCGCTGCTCAAGGACAACGGCATAACCTTTGACGTTAACCTCCTCTTCGCCGAGGATTTCCTCTTTGTGGCGCACTGCATTGCCTGCGCACGAAGAATCTGCTACCTCAACCAGTTTATAGGCTACAAATATGTGATCAACGCCAACTCGCTGGTGCAGAAGCCCGACAAGCCGGCACAGACAGTGCTGTCGTACGCCAAGGGCTACAAACTGATTTTCGACACCCTCACGCGCTACGGCATCAACAATGCGCTGATGGTGGTGAGCCACCTTGCCATCCTCGCACGCTTCATCCTTCACTCCAAGGACATGACGCGCGAGATACGCCAGCAAATCAAGGACCTGCTCGGCGAGTATCTGCTTTCGGCGCAGACCGCCAAGCCCAACAAGTACTACACCAAGGAGGTGCTTGCCGACCTGCTGCACACCGCCTGCGACATCATCCTCAACCCGGAGAAGGATATGCAGGCACTGCTCCGCAACGAACTTGACGGTCTCTACGACCTGCGCAAAATCCTGCTTGCCAACCTCAACACCGACTTTGCGCGCCGCAACGACTTCGAGTCGATCACCACGCTCGAGGCGTGGCAGTTCCGCATGCCGCTCACCGGTGACAACTTCTACAAGCCGCTCGTCGACTTGCAGACACGCGTGGGAGAGGACCGCATCTTCACCGACGCAAAGACCATCGTGTATTTCAAGACCGTCTCCGGATCGCTCCTGCCTTGCACAGAAGAGCATCTGCGCCCCTACCGCAAGGCCATCGACTCCATCCTCCGAGACCACAACAACGTGCTGCTGGCGCAGAGTGAGCCCATCACCCGGATTGCCATTGACGGAGCGCCGGTCGACACTCTGAAGAGTGCCGTAGTGAAGGCTTATTTCAAGAACGACTATATGAAGCACGGCGTGGCGCATGCACGCTTTGCTGCTCCAGTGGAATGCTACTATGCCAGCGGCGACGACGCCTACCGCAACCTCGTGGCGCAGAGCCTTGCCGACGGCGATGCCGACCAGATTGTGGCATACACTTGCGACGATGTGCTGCGGCTCTTCGACTTTATTGAGCACAACTGGCAGGAACTGCTGCCCGACATCCCTTGCACGGAGGCGCGCCGCGAGGCTCTCAAGGCAGCGTTCAGTGATGGCTTCGACCTCCCGGTGGCAACAAAGATTTGGCCGAAACTCACCAAAATCATCGCTTTCGGCTCGGGCGAGCACTATCAGGCGTGCCGCGATATGAAGCGGTTTACCGGCGATGTGACCCACAGCCACGGCTTTTACTTCACCGAGGAGGCAATCCTCGGCAAGGCCACTGCCGACGGCTCGGAACTCTTCGAGTGCATCCGCGGCAACAGTTTCTACGAACTGATGCCGGTGGACGGCGACTCCACTACGGTGTGCTGGTCGCAGGTTGAGAAGGGTGCGCCCTACCAATTGGTAGTGACCAACAAGGCTGGTCTCTACCGCTATGTGACCGACCACTTTATCTGTCCGCAGGAAATCTCACAGGACTCTATCAAGTTTACGATATATTAATCAATTAAGTAGTTGATAATGAATAGACAATATAACGACATACCGCTGTCGGCAGGCGAACTGAAATTCCACCAGGACTACGAGGCTTCTGACGGCATGATGGGAAACCCAGTGCAGATGTTCCGTTTCCCCGAACCTGTGGACTTGCCGCGCCTGCGCGAAGCAATGGAGGCGGCACTCAACAATCACGGAGCAACGTCGGTGCGATTCTACAAAAACGACAAGGGCGAAACGCTCCAGCGTATCGACCCTGACTACCACGCAACGGTGGAAATCGAGGAGATGACCGACGAGGAGTTTGATCATCTATGCGCCACAATCATGGGGCCGCGTCAACTCTACAATGCGCCGCTTGCCAAACTCCGCCTTATCCACGCTCCGTCGGGAGTGTATCTAATTATCGACATCCACCACATCATCGTCGATGCCGTGTCGATGATGGCAATTCTTGACGACGTTACGAAAGTCTACAACAGCGAGCCGCTTCCGCCAGAGGGCTGGAATGTGTGCGACATCACGCGCTACGAGCAAGAATACTTGCAGAGCGACAGAGGTAAGGAAGCCGTGGCGTGCCTTCGGAACCTGTGGGCGAACGCCGAAGGGGTGTTCCCGAAAGGCGATCTGAACATCGACAAATATGACCTCGATATACGGTATGTTGAAGTTGACGTAGATTTCTCACAGATACGCACCGCCACCGGCTACGCCCAGAGCGTGGTGACCGCCGCCGCGTGCAACCTGCTGCTAGCGTGGTACACTGGCAACCGCAACGCCGCCACGGTCTGCACCTTCATCAGCCGTCCGCTCAAGGAGATGGAGCGCACCCTCGGTATGCTTTCGCGCTATCTTGTTATGACCGTGCCGTTTGACGACGACACCACCGTGGCCGACTATCTCGCACGGGCAAAAGAGGCGGTGATGACACCCCGCAAGTGCACCTACGCCAACCTTGAAGCAATGCGCCGTATGGGCAAGGATTTTATTGATTATATGGAATTTATCTACCAGGGCAGCATAATGACGTGGACGTGTGCCGGTCAGAAACTTGAGCCGGTGCGCTTCCCCTTCACCAACCACTACGAGCCGAAGCCGCTCAACGTGCATTTTATGATTAGGGACGGCAAGCCCAAACTGATGTTCCTGTGGCAGCGCAGCCGCTATTCGGATGAGTTTATAGCCACATTTGCCCGCCGCTACGGAGTGGTGCTCAACCGTATGCTCACCGCCGCCACCGTGGGTGAGGTGCTTGCCGCAGTGGAATAGACCCCTCGGATTTTGCATTGTGTCGGGTTTTCAGTAATTTTGCATTTCAAGAAAATTCTAAATTGTCATGATTCGCAAATATGACTATCTCGTAATCGGTTCCGGCATCGCGGGCATGAGTTTTGCCCTCAAGGTAGCAGAGACAGGCCGTGTGGCACTAATCTGCAAGTCGGACATTGAAGAAGCCAACACATACTACGCCCAGGGCGGTGTGGCTTCAGTGACCAATCTCAGGGTCGACAATTTCGACAAACATATTGAAGACACTATGATTGCCGGCGACTGGCTCAGCGACCGCGCTGCCGTGGAAAAGGTGGTGAAAGGCGCGCCGGAGCAGATCAGCCAACTGCTCCAGTGGGGCGTGGATTTCGACCGCAAGGACGACGGAGAGTTTGACCTCCACCGCGAGGGCGGACACTCGGAGTTCCGCATCCTTCACCACGCCGACAACACCGGCGCGGAGATTCAGCAGAGCCTCGTGCGCGCTCTCAAGAGCCACCCTAATATCGACGTCTACGAAAACTATTTCGCCGTGGAGATTATCACCCAGCATCACCTCGGCAAGATCGTTACGCGCCGCACACCCGACATCACCTGCTACGGCGCATATATCCTCAATCCCGAGACCGGCAAGGTCGACACTTTCCTCTCGAAGGTGACTGTTATGGCGACCGGCGGCATCGGACAGGTGTACACCACAACGACCAACCCGATGGTAGCCACCGGCGACGGCATCGCTATGGTGTATCGCGCCAAGGGCACCGTTCAGGATATGGAGTTCATCCAGTTCCACCCCACGGCACTCTATCATCCCGGCGACCGTCCGTCGTTTCTCATCACCGAGGCGATGCGCGGCTACGGGGCAGTGCTCCGCACCCTCGACGGCAAGGAGTTTATGCAGAAATACGACCCACGCCTGTCGCTCGCGCCGCGCGACATCGTGGCACGCGCCATCGACAATGAGATGAAGATGCGCGGTGACGACCATGTGTGGCTCGACGTTACCCACAAGGATGCGGAAGAAACCAAACACCATTTCCCAAACATCTATGCCAAGTGCCTCAGCCTCGGCATAGACATCACCAAGGACTATATACCTGTTGCTCCGGCAGCCCACTACCTCTGCGGTGGCATCAAGGTGGACCTCGACGGACGCTCGTCAATCGACCGCCTCTACGCCGTGGGCGAATGCTCGTGCACCGGTCTGCACGGCGGCAACCGTCTGGCATCCAACTCGCTGATTGAGGCTGTGGTCTATGCCGACGCGGCAGCCAAGCACGCAATCGCCAACATCGGGCACTACTCGCTGCGCGACGACGTGCCGGAATGGAACGACGAGGGCACTACCCACAACGAGGAGATGGTGCTCATCACGCAGAGCATGAAGGAGGTGAACCAGATTATGAGCACCTACGTCGGCATCGTGCGCTCCAACCTGCGCCTCGACCGCGCTTGGAACCGCCTCGACATCCTCTACGAAGAGACCGAGCGGCTGTTCAAGCAGAGCAAGGCATCGCGCGCCATCTGCGAGTTGCGCAACCTCATCAACGTGGGGTATCTCGTGATGCGTCAGGCAAAGGAACGCCACGAGTCGCGCGGACTCCACTACAGCATCGACTATCCACCCGAAAAGCGTCGTCTGTAGTCTGCTCGGAGCAGAGAGCCAAAAATCCGTTTTTGACCCCGTAATCCAAAAAAGTACGTCTTTTTTTGGAATCAATTCCAAAAAAGTAATGCTTTTTATGGAATAGCGAAGAAAAAGGCGTAATTTTGCCTCCAGTCATAAACTAAGAAGGCAAGTATGATAAAACGTATTTTAGAGAGCACGATACAGCAGCGGATGTGGCAAGGAAAAGCCATCATCCTTTTTGGAGCAAGGCAAGTGGGCAAAACCACAGTGCTGAAAAACCTGCTCCAAGGGCGTGATGACGTGTTGTGGCTGAACGGCGACGAGCAGGATGTGAGGAATATGTTTGAGAATGCGTCCTCCACGATGCTCAATACGATTATCGGAAAGAAAAGGATAGTTGTAATCGACGAGGCACAGCGGATTGCCAATATCGGATTGGGAATCAAGTTGATTACCGACAATATTGCAGACGTACAGGTGGTAGCCACCGGAAGTTCGTCGTTCGACTTGTCCAACAAGGTCAACGAGCCGCTGACAGGCAGAAAACTGGAGTATTGGATGTTTCCCCTTTCGTTTGGTGAACTGGTGGAGCACCACGGACTGCTGGAGGAGAAACGGCTGTTGGCGCACAGACTGGTTTATGGCAGTTATCCCGATGTCATAAACAATGTTGGAGAAGAGAGGATGGTTATGACAGAATTGGCTGACAGTTACTTGTATAAGGACATCCTGATGTTTGACCGGATAAAGAAAAGTGACAAGTTGGTCAAACTGCTACAGGCTTTGGCATTCCAGATGGGCTCGGAGGTGTCGTACAACGAGTTGGCTCAGACGTGCGGTCTTGACCCGAAGACAGTCGAAAGTTACGTTATGCTTCTTGAGCAGTCATATATAGTGTTCCGCCTCGGGTCGTTCAGTCGAAATCTGCGCAACGAACTGAAGTTCTCGCGCAAAATCTACTTTTGGGACTGCGGTGTACGCAACGCGGTGATAGGCAACTACCAGATGGTGGAGAGTAGGATGGACACTGGCGCATTGTTTGAAAACTATATCGTGTCGGAGCGGTTGAAAAAACTGCGTTACGGTAAGTCGTACGCCAAGAGTTATTTCTGGCGGTCGAAGACCAAGCAGGAGATTGACTATATAGAAGAAATTGACGGGCAATTGTCCGCCGTTGAAATGAAATGGAATCCGAACCGTAAGGCGGCATTGCCGTTGTCTTTTGAAAAGGCGTATGGCGATGTTGGCTTTAGGGTGGTGACAAGGGATAATTATGAGAGTTTTTTATTGTAAAGGAAAATAGATATGATCAAGAAATTGGCATTGATGGCATTGGGGGTTGCGATGGTAGCACCACTGATGCGTGCTGAAGAAAATGTTTACCTGGTGAAAAAGTCGGGCGCAGTGGATAAGTACAGCAGCATCGGCGGCGACATCGCGTTCCGCGAGCCGGAGGGCGGACTGTTCGCCTTCACGTTCAACAGCGCCGGCGATCCGGACTCAACGATAATCAAAGGCAACTTCAGTGTTAAGATTGTCGATGAAACCATAAAGTCGTTCTTCCCAAGCAAGATGGAAGTGGGCGTGGTCTATAGCCCGTTTGGCAACCCAACCTATGCGCGCGACGGAAAGATGCGCCTCGGCAAGTCGATGGGTCCGGAAGGCGAGACCTACGATTTCGCTGTCCACGGCCTGGAGAAGGGCGTTACCTACACTTGGCGGCCGTACGTCAAGGTGCTTGACAACGTTTACTACGGCGACAGTGTGCGTGTAGCCACCATCGGCGATGCGCGCACGCTGAGTCGCAAGGTGACACTGCGGTGGAACGAATATCCCGACACGCCAGATTGGGTTGGCGACCTGTCGTACACCACCTTCACCCTTACCGTTGACCGCTACAACCTCGGCTCGAGTAGCGATGGCGACCACGGCGACTACTATGCCTGGGGTGAAACCTCCCCTAAGGACGAGTACACCTGGGACAACTACAAGTGGAGCAACGGCACGGAGGTAACCAAATACCGTGCCACCGGAGGGTCTGTGCTCGGTCTTGAGGCGGCAGACGATGCCGAGATGGTCATTTCTGGCGGCGAGGGCCATATATGGGGTTACCGCGACTATCAAGGTGTGCAAGAGTCATTCCAGTTTGACGACTATTACAACAAGACGTGGACCACACGCATCGCCCCCGACGGCTCGACAATCTACGGAACAGAGATATCCGGCAACATAGACGGTGAGAAAATCTTCATTCCGGCAGGCGGCTACTATGACGGCATCACGCTGACGGACTACAACACCGAGGCGGCTTTGTGGCTGAGGGTTACATTCGGCTATGGCGTAGAGGCCAACTTCGTGTATGCCACAACCATTAAGGGAACAAAGGACATCCCCTACGAAACTGATGGTTCGGTAACCAAGCACTACCGCTACATGGGTCTGCCGCTCCGCGCAAGTTACGGCGCAACCCGTACAGATTATTAGAAATATTAGCGACGACTAACAGCAAGAGTGTAAAATGGCAGGATTGAAATCATTGGTGAAGGACACCGCAATCTACGGTGTCAGTTCGATTGTAGGGCGTTTCCTGAACTATCTGCTTGTGCCCATCTACGTCACGGCAATGTCTGCCCAGTCGGGCGGCTACGGCGTTGTGACAGAGGTGTATGCGTGGGTGGCTCTGCTGATGGTGATACTCACCTACGGTATGGAGACAACCTTCTTCCGCTACGTCAACAAGGCGGACGAGAATCCCCGGCGCGTCTACTCCACCACGCTCTTTATGGTGGGCTTCACGTCGCTGCTGTTTGTCGTGCTCGGCTTCGCCTTCCTGCCGCAGATAGCCGGCGCGATGGGCTATGCCGACCATCCGTGGTACATCGGTATGATGATGGGCGTGGTGGCGATGGATGCCTTCCAGTGCATACCGTTTGCCTATCTGCGCTACCGCAAGCAGCCTTATCGCTTCGTTGCGCTGAAACTGCTCTTCATTGTGCTCAACATTGCCCTCAACATCGTCTACTACGTGTTTCTCCACGGCAGTGATGTGGGCTACGCCTTCCTCTTCAACCTCGTGTGCACCGGCACCATTATGGTGCTGATGCTGCCGTTGGTGAAACTCGGTGGAGGCTTCGACCACGCATTGGCTCGGCGTATGCTCAACTACAGTTACCCGATTCTCATCCTCGGCATTGCCGGCATCCTCAACCAGGTGGCAGACAAGATTATCTTCAGCCACGTCTACACTGGCAGCGATGCCAAGATGCAACTGGGCATCTACGGCGCAGCGAGCAAGATTGCTATGATTATGGCACTGCTCACCCAGGCGTTCCGCTATGCCTACGAGCCTATTGTGTTCAGCAAGAGCCGCGACCGCGACAGCAAGGAGTTCTACGCCAAAGCGATGAAATACTTTATCGTGTTCACCCTGTTGGCATTCCTCTGCGTGGTGTTCTACATCGACGTGCTCAAACACATCATAGCCCCCAACCCAGACTATTGGGCAGGTCTGCGCGTAGTGCCTATCGTGATGGGCGCAGAGATACTGATGGGTGTGTACTTCAACCTCTCGTTCTGGTACAAACTCATTGACCAGACCCTCTGGGGCGCACTCTTCTCCTTTGTGGGATGTGCCGTGCTGATAGCCATCAACATCCTCCTTGTGCCGCGCTTCGGCTATATGGCGTGCGCCTGGGCCGGTGTGGCAGGCTACGGAGTGGCAATGGTGATGAGTTATGTGGTAGGACAGAAGAAAAATCCGATAGACTATGACTTGAAGTCGATTTCGATATACGTCATCGCCGCCGCCGTGCTCTACTGCGTGGCAGAATACCTCAAGGTGGGCAACACCGTGCTGCAACTGGCAGTCAATACCGTGCTGCTTGTGGCTTTTGTGGTGTTGATACTGAAAAAGGAGCATATTGACCTCGGCGCGATACTTAAAAGAGTGAAGCGATGAAAGTGGTGATACTCAACACTGCGGATGCCCACGGCGGAGCGGCGATAGCCAGTTGGCGACTGCTCCACGCCCTCGCCGATGAGGGGGTGGACGCAAGGATGCTGGTGGTGGACCGCGCGCTCGACGACCCGCTGGTCGACACCTGCGGCACGCCGGAGCAGCGGCGTTGGGCATTTCTGCGCGAACGCCTCGGCATCTTCCTCGCCAATGGGCTCAACCGCCGCGACCTTTTCAAGGTGTCGACGGCGCGCTACGGCGTGGACGTGTTGTCGCACCAGTGGATAAAGGAAGCCGACGTGGTGATGCTCGGATGGATTAACCAGGGCATGCTCTCGCTCGCCGACATTCAGCGGCTCGGCGCAATGGGCAAGCACTTGGTATGGACGATGCATGATATGTGGTGCATCACCGGCATCTGCCACCACGCCTACGGATGCAGCCGCTATGAGCAGGAGTGCGGTCGGTGTCCGTTTATGCGATTTCCGCACGCTGCCGACCTTTCGCACCGTGTGTGGCGGCGGAAAAAGGCTGTCTACGACCGCACCGGCATCCATTTCGTGGCGGTGAGCGGATGGCTTGCCGACTGCTTCCGCCGCAGTGCGCTCGTCAAGGGCAAAGAGGTGACGGTGGTCAACAACCCTATGCCCACGGAACGCTATTCGTGGCAACGCACCGGCGACACCACAAAGACCGTGGTGACAATGGGTGCGGCACGCCTCGACGACCCCGTAAAAGGCTTCGACCTGCTCACCGCAGCCGCCAACAGTATTGCCGACAGCGGTGATGCCCAAGGGATTGAACTGCAACTCTTCGGCGACATCCGCGACCGTTCGCTCCTCGATGCCATCCGTCTGCCTCACCGCTGGCTTGGCGCAGTCGACCCCTCGCGTGTGCCTGAGATAATGGCAGCGAGCGACGTGGTGGTGTCGTCGTCGCATTTCGAGACGTTCGGGATGACCCTTGCCGAAGGCCAAGCGGCAGGTTGCCTTGCCGTGGCGTTCAACCACGGCGGACAGGCAGACATCATCGACCATCTCCGCAACGGCTATCTCGCCGCCTATCCCGATGCCAAGGACCTTGCAGCCGGCATACGGTGGGCGGCAAGTCAGACCGCCGACCGCGAGTTGCTCCACCGGAGCGTGGAGGAGAGATTCTCGTATGCCGCCGTGGCAAGAAGATATATAGAACTGATTGACAGATTAATGAAAAAGAACTGACAACGATGGTAACAATACTGTTTCACGACACAATATTCGGTCCAATCCACAGCCGTCGGTTGGGCACGTCGCTGGGTGTGAACCTTATGCCTAACGACGGTAAGGTCTGCTCGTTCGACTGCCTCTACTGCGAGGCAGGATTCAATGCTCAGGGCGCAGGCAAGGCTGGCATCAGTCCGCGTGAGGAGGTGCGCGATGCCCTCGAAGCCAAACTGAAGGCGATGGCGGATGCCGGCGAACGCCTCGATGTGATAACCTTTTCGGGCAACGGTGAGCCAACGCTCCATCCCGACTTTCTCGGCGTGGTCAACGATGTGATAGCCCTGCGCGACAAGTATTTCCCCAACGTCAAGATCAGCGTGCTCTCCAACTCCACAATGATTGGGCGTGAGGGTGTGGCAGAGGCACTGCTGAAGGTGGACAACAACATCCTCAAACTCGACTCTGCCGTTGAGGCAACGATGCGCGCCATCGACCGCCCAGCGAGCAAGGAGTTTACCGTGGACTGGGTGGTGGAGCATCTGAAAAGATTTCGCCACCAGTGCATCATCCAGACTATGATGGTGCGCGGCGAGCACAACGGCGAGCATTTCGACAACACCACCGATGTCGAGGTGCAGGCACTGCTCAACGCCTATCTTGCCATCGAGCCGGCAGAGGTGATGCTCTATTCACTCGACCGTCCCACGCCCGAGCAGCATTTGCAGAAGGTGGAGCGCGACGAGTTGGAGCGCATAGCCGCAGTGTTCCGTGAGAAAGGAATAAAAGTACAAGTAAATTAGCATTCCAATGATATATCCAAGACCCCTTAAGCCGGGCGATGCAGTAGCGATACTCTCGCCGGCGAGCGCGATAAAGAACGAACTGGTTGACAGTGCGTGCAAAGCCCTTGAAAGTTGGGGCTTCCGCCCTGTGGTATGCCCACACTGTAAAGGTTCGTGGGGATCGTACAGCGGCACCGTTGAGGAGCGTATGGCAGATATCCGCGAGGCACTTGCCGACGAGTCGGTGCGCGCCATCCTCTGTAGTCGTGGCGGCTACGGAGTGGTGCATCTGCTTGAGCATTTCGAGCCGGGGATGTGGCAGCGCGACCCTAAATGGGTGATGGGCTTCAGCGACATTTCCGCCTTCCACGCCGCCTTGGCGCGCGACGGAGTGGCAAGCATCCACTCGCCTATGTGCAAGCACCTCACCAACCATCCCGACGACGAAAGTAGCCGCTCGCTCCGTGCCATCCTCACCGGCACGATGCCTGACTACCGCGTAGAGCCCGACCACCGCAACCGCCAGGGTGTGGCTGAGGGACAGATCTACGGCGGCAACATTGCCGTGCTCAGCGGCCTTCTGTCGACCGACTTCAACCTCCTGCGCAAGGACCATATCCTCTTCATCGAGGATATAGACGAAGCCATCTACAGCATCGAGCGTATGCTCTACCACCTGCGTCTCAGCGGAGTGCTTGCCTCCACGCGCGCACTCATCGTGGGGCAGTTCACCGAATACAAGCCGTCGAAGGACTTCGATAATATGTACGATATGGTGCAGCGCATCGTTGCCGACTACGATTTCCCAGTGGCGTACAACTTCCCAGTGGGTCACGTTGACCACAACCTACCCATCGTGGAAGGCTCGCACGCACGCCTCGAGGTAGCCGCCGACAGCGTCCGCCTCACCCTCTCGCAGCAGTAAAGGGTGCTGAATAGCGCAAGAAGCAACAATCTACAGAAACATATAATGAACAGACATCGCGACAACTACACATTCCTCACGCAGGCGCCGGTGCACAGGGTGATACTCACTATGGCAGTGCCTACGATTATATCGATGCTCGTGACGAGCCTCTACAATATGGCGGACACGTTTTTTGTCGGCAAGATCGACACCCAGTCCACGGCAGCCGTGGGCGTGGTGTTTTCGGTGATGTCGGTGATCCAGTCCATCGGCTTTTTCTTCGGCCACGGCTCTGGCAACTACATGTCGCGCAAGTTGGGCGCAAGAGAGGGCGACGCTGCGCGCGTGATGTCGTCGACAGGCTTTGTCTACAGTTTTTCGATGGGAGTGGTACTCGCCGTTGTGGGGCACATCTTCCTCCCAGAACTGGCGACAATGCTCGGCTCAACGCCCACCATACAGCCCTACACCGAGCAGTATCTCGGCATCATCCTGCTCGGCGCACCGCTGATGACCGCCTCGCTCACCATCAACAACCAGATGCGCTTTCAGGGCAACGCCGCTTTGGCTATGTACGGCATCCTCGCCGGAGCCGCGGTCAACGTGGCACTCGACCCACTGCTCATCTTCGCCTTTGGAATGGGCATCCGCGGAGCGGCATGGGCCACCGTGGCAGGGCAGTTGTGCGGTTTCCTCATCCTCCTGCGCATGTCGGGTCGCAACGGCGGCATCGCCATCACCGTGAAGAGGTTTTGCGGCAAGTTGACTCTGGCGCGCGAGATTTTCTACGGAGGCTCGCCGTCGCTCTTTCGCCAAGGTCTTGCCGCCTTTGCCACCGTGGCACTCAACGTGTCGGCAGGAGTCTACGGCGATGCGGCAATCGCCGGAATGAGCATCGTGACACGCTATTGCTTCTTCATCCTCGCCGTGATTATAGGTCTCGGACAAGGCTTCCAGCCGCTTTGCGGCTTCTGCTATGGAGCGCGCCTCTATCCCCGAGTGAAAGAAGGATTTATGTACTGCGTGAAGATTGGCACGGCATTTCTTGTGGTGTGCGCGCTGACGAGTTGCTTGTTTGCCGAGGAAGTGGTGGCAATGTTCCGCCACGACCCTGAGGTGATAGCCGTAGGAGCGGTGGCACTGCGCTGGCAAGCCATCTCGTTTGTGCTGCTGCCCACTATCATCCTCACCAATATGCTGATGCAGACCATCCGCAAGCCCCTGCTTGCCAACATAGCCGCCGCAGCGCGCAGTGGACTCTATTTCATACCGCTGATTATCGTGTTGCCCCACTGCCTCGGACTTTTCGGAGTGGAGATAAGTCAGGCGGTGGCAGACGTGCTCTCCTTTGCCACCTGCGCCCCGATAGCGTGGTCGGCGTTCAGGGGGATGCGCCGCCTCCCTACGGCTTGCACAGGCGGCGGAAAATAGTTACTTTTGGCAAGAAATTCCGAACCGCAGAAATGAAGATAAACAAATACCTTATAGCCCTGACAGCGATACTGTTGGCAGTGGCAGGATGCTCAAGCAAAACCCAGCAGAACAGCCAAACGCAGACCGACGGCAGCGAAGAGCAGATCGTTTTTGACAGCGACAGCGCCTACGCCTTTGTCGACCGCCAGTGCGCTTTCGGCGAGCGTGTGCCCAACACCGAAGCCCACCGCCAGTGTGGCGACTGGCTTGCTGCAAAACTGCGCAGTTACGGAGCAACGGTTACCGAGCAGTGCGCCGACCTCAAGGCGTTTGACGGCACGATGCTCCATACTCGCAACATCGTAGGCGAGTTCTATCCGGAAAAGGAAAAGCGCGTGCTTCTCCTTGCCCACTGGGACTCGCGCCCGTGGGCCGACCACGATGCCGACCCCGACAACCGCACCAAGCCTGTGATGGGTGCAAACGATGGAGCAAGCGGCGTGGGCGTAATCCTCGAGATTGCACGTCTGTTGCAGAACCACGAGCCTGAAGTGGGCATCGACGTACTCTTTGTCGATGCCGAGGACTGGGGCAACGCCGGCGGCGACGACGAGAAATCGTGGGCGCTCGGCGCGCAGCACTGGGCGAGCCATCCGCACCGCGACGGCTACAAGAAGCCCGACTACGGCATCCTCCTCGATATGGTGGGCGACAGCAACGCCCGCTTCCTGGTGGAATACATGTCGTCGTGTTTTGCTCCCGACGTGGTTGAGCGAGTGTGGAACGTGGCAAACCATCTTGGCTACGGCAAATATTTCGTGAAGAAGATAGGCGGCGGTGTAACCGACGACCACGTTTCTATCAACGCCGTAGGCATTCCCTGCATCGACATCATCGACCTGCGCGTGGACAGCGAGACCGGCTTCTGTCCGCAGTGGCACACCGTCGACGACACGATGGCCCACATCGACCGCACCACGCTGAAGGCGGTGGGGCAGACGCTCGTGTCGCTGCTTATAGAAAAATAAGGGGCGAAAAAGGGGCGATTACGGTCTTTTTTGCGTAACTTCGCACCATCGTTAGGGACAAAAATCCGATGAAGGAAGCGTTACATCTCACCCAAGAACAGAAACTACAGCAGCGGCTTTCGCCGCAGCAGGTGCAGTTTGTGCGTCTGCTAGAAATGAGCCAACTGGAGGTGGAGGATGAGGTACGCCACGAAATCCTCGACAACCCCGCCATTGAGGTTGCCGACAAGGACGAGCCGGCTGCCGAAAGCGACGGCGACGACTACAACGAGGGCGAGAGCAACGAGATTGCCCCCGACACCACTATGGCGCGCGACACCGACGACCCTGATGACGATCCCGCGGACGACACTCCTGCCTATAGGCTGAACATCTCCAATCGGAGTGCCGACGACAAGATGCTCGAACCGATACTCACCTCGGAGAGCACCCTCATCGACTATCTCACCGACCAAATCAGCGAGCAGGACCTCACCGACAAGCAGCGACAGATTGCAGCCTACATCATCGGCAACATCGACGACAACGGCTACCTCACGCGCGACATCTCCGCCATCTCCGACGACTTGATTTTCCAGGACGGCATCGACGTGAGCGAGGAGGAGATAAACGCCGTGCTCCAGATGATACGCGACCTCGACCCTGCCGGTGTCGGCGCTTTCGACCTCCGCGAATGTTTGCTTCTGCAACTGGAGCGGCTTCCGGGCAACGACGACAATCTGAGGGCGTATGCGGTGATCGACAAGTACTTCCCCGAATTTTCGAAGAAGCACTACGACAAGATTATGTCGGCGATGAAACTCGACAAGGAGGAGTTTCGCCGAGTGCTTCTCGCCATACAGTCGCTCAACCCCAAGCCGGGAAGCCTCTACGGCGGCGGCGACAACCAGAAGGCCCAGCACATCATCCCCGACTTCAATGTTGATGTGGACGGCGATGTGATAACGCTCACGCTGGTCAACAATATCCCCGACCTCCAGATTGAGGAGTCGTTCAAGGTGATGTACGACAAGATGCCAGCCAAGCCGCGCAACCGCAACGAAGAGGAGTCGGTGCGCTTTGTCAAGGACAAGTACGAGTCGGCGGCGGCATTCATCAAGATGCTCAAGCAGCGCCAGCACACCCTTTTCTCCACGATGCGAGCAATCGTGGAATGGCAAAAGGCGTTTTTCCTCACCGAGGACGAGGCGCAACTGCGGCCTATGGTGCTCAAGGACATCGCCGCAATCACCGGGTTCGACCTGTCGGTGATTTCGCGTGCCACCTCGGGCAAATACGTAATGACCCCCGGCGGAGTCTATCCGCTGAAATTCTTCTTCAACGAAGGTATGCGCCACGAGTCGGGCGAGGACGTGTCGACCCGCGAGATACAGTCGGAACTGAAGAAGATCATTGAGAGTGAAGACAAGAAGAAACCTTTCGCCGATGAAGTGCTCTGCGAGATGCTCAACAAGAAAGGTTATGCAATAGCACGCCGCACCATCGCCAAATACCGCGAGCGACTGGGCTACCCGGTGGCGCGGCTGCGTAAAGAACTGTGATATGGAAGAAAAACTCAAAACAGAACTCAACACCACAATTATGACATTGGAGCAGAAAACTATGCGCACCATCCACTACGTTGCGTCGGTGTTCTCGGTACTGCTGTCACCGATGCTCATGCCCACCTACGGCATGATTATTGCGTTCCAACTGTCTACCTACCAGATTCTGCTCACCACCGACAAACTCATCGTGATAGCCGTCATTGCGGCGCTCACCTGTGTGATTCCGGCGGTGCTCTTCGTGGTGATGAAATATTTCGGCATCCTCACGGATGTGCATCTCAACAACCGCCGCGAGCGTTTCCTGCCCTATGCCATCATCATCGTGTGCTATGTGGTCGCCGCGCTCTATCTGTTCAACATCAACGCCCCCACGTGGATGTGGATGTTTCTCTTCGGTGCAGGCGTGGCTTCGCTGGTGTCGCTGGTGGTCAACATCGTGTGGAAAATCAGTGCCCACATGGCAGGTATCGGCGGAATCATCGGTCTGCTCTGCAAAATCAACAACTTCGGCGACGGTGTGTTTGACCTTATGCCCATCATCTGCGTGGTAATCATCGTGGCAGGCATCCTCGGCACGTCGCGCCTCGCAATGGAGCGGCACACTCTGTGGCAGGTGATTGCCGGAGTGTTCAACGGATTTCTCTGCGTTTATCTCATCTGATGCCGATGGACAAGAACTTCATTATCCACACCCTTTCGTGCGGTCTGCGCGCCGTCTATCTGCAACGCGAGGGCAATGTGGCATACTGCGGAGTGGCGGTAGATGCCGGTAGCCGCGACGAGGGCGACAAACTGGGATTGGCGCACTTTGTGGAGCATACCATCTTCAAGGGCACGAAGCGCCGCCGCTCGTGGCACATCATCAATCGTATGGAACTTGTGGGCGGCGAACTCAATGCCTACACGTCGAAGGAGGAAACGCTGGTTTACTCCCTGTTTCCGTCGGGCAATATGCCTCGCGCCATGGAACTGATAGCCGACCTTGTGCTCAACTCCACTTTCCCGGAACGAGAACTCGACAAGGAACGCGAGGTGGTGCTGGAAGAGATAATGTCGTACCGCGACACCCCGTCGGAGTCTGTCTACGACGATTTTGAGGACATCCTCTTTGCCGGCAACGCCCTCGGACACAATATCCTCGGCACGGAGGCTTCGCTCGAGAGCCTCGGCACGGAGGACTGCAAGGCGTTTCTCGACAACCTTTACACGCAGGACAATATGGTGCTGTTCGGCCTTGGCAGCATGAAGCCGGAGCAGTTTTTCCGTCTTGCCGAGCGTCATTTCGGCGGACTCAACCGCCGCCTTGCCAAGCCGCCGCGCATTGCGCTGACGGCGAGAGAGCCGTTTGTGGAGGAGCGTCGCATCGACAGCCACCAGGCTCACACCGTTATCGGCATACCCACGTTCAGTATGCACGACAGCCGCAAGTTCGCACTTCTGCTCCTCAACAACATCCTCGGCGGTCCGGGCATGAACTCGCTGCTCAATGTGGCAATCCGAGAGCGGCACGGCTATGCCTACACCGTGGAATCGGCAGTGACGCTGTTTTCCGACTGCGGAGTGATGAGCATCTATTTCGGCAGCGACGAGCGTTACGCCAAGCGGTGCTTGCAGATTGTGGACCGCACCATCGACACCCTTGCCGCCTCTCCGATGAAGCCGCGCGCCCTCGATGCCGCCAAGAAGCAGTTGGCAGGGCAGTTGCTCGTGAGCAGTGAGAGTGTGGAAGGCGTGGCATTGTCGATGGGTAAGAGCGTGATGCACTACGGCGTGGTCAACAGTGTGGAGGAGATGACCGAGCGGCTTTGCGCCGTCACCGCAGAAGAACTGCGCCAGGCGGCAGCCTCGATAGCCGGCCGCTACTCGCGCCTGACGTTTTTGTAGGGCAAAAACGGAATAAGTGGATTTTTGAGGCTGGAAACAATAGATATATTGAAGGTATTGGCGTAAAAATCAATAGAATATGATGAAATTGTTGCAGAGATTGGCGGTGGTGGCTGTGTTGGCTACTGTCGGGATGGCTGAAGGATGGTGCCAGTCGTTGTCGATGGACTGGCTCAACTACATAGAGAAGTGGCATTCGCTCGCCGTGCGCCACCAGCAGCAATACGGCATACCGGCGAGCATCACCCTGGCGCAGGGACTGCTTGAGAGCGGTGCCGGACTGTCGCGCCTTGCCACCGAGGGCAACAACCATTTCGGCATCAAGTGCCACAAGGACTGGACGGGCGACGGCATCTATCAGGACGACGACGAGAAGAACGAATGTTTCCGGAAGTATGCCGACGCGGCGGAGTCGTTTGAAGACCACGCGCGCTTCCTCAAGCGCAAACGCTACCAGCCGCTGTTCCAACTCAAGGAAACCGACTACGCCGGGTGGGCTAATGGGCTGAAGCAGTGCGGCTATGCCACCGACCCGACGTATGCCGCCAAATTGGTCAACATCATAGAGATGTACGAGTTGTACAAGTATGACAGCAACCAGCCGGTAGTGGCAAAGCGACGTGAGTTGAAGGGTGACGAAACCCTCGAGCACTCAGTGAATATGAACATAGTCAACGAGTTCCGCATTATGCACAAAATCAGTCAGAAATGGGGACTCTACTACATCACCGTCTATGCAGGCGACACCTACGACAGCATAGCCGACGAGTACGGCATGAAGAAGCGTAAACTGCTGGGCTACAACGACCTCGACAGCGATGCGGCGATGCTTCCTGCCGGGTCGGTGCTCTACCTGCAAGAGAAGAACTCGCGGATGCCCGAAGGCTCGGTCGAAGCCCACAAGGTGCGCCGCGGCGAGACAGCCTATTCCATTGCCCAAGCCTACGGCTTGAAACTCAAATCGTTGCTTAAAATCAACGGCCTTTCCGAAAAGGATATTCTCAGTGTAGGCAGTTATCTGCGGTTGCGGTAGGGGCAAGGATGCCCAAAAAAGTATAAAATTATACGCCGTATCGGCTGAATTACTTAATTTTGCACCCGAAGATACAACAGGTATATTCGGAAAAAGTAAAAAACAACCCACGACAAATGTTGAAGCGCATCATCCTCTTCTTTATGCTCGCCTTGGCGTTTTCCGCCAATGCCGAGACCGACGGACTGCCTTCTCCGCGCAACAAGACCTACCACGGTTACTACTACTTTCGCACGGAGCAGGGCGACAGTGCGCTGATGCTCGTGATTAACAACGTGACTGTGTTTCCGCCGGAGCGGTTCAAGAACAAAGAGCAGGAGCAGTTTTACTGGCGTATGGTTCGCGACGTGCGCAAAGGCTTGCCCTATGCCAAACTCATCTCAGCCACGGTGATTGAGACCTACGAATATATCGCCACCCTTCCCACCACCAAAGAGCGCGAGGCGCACCTCAAGGCGATGGAGAAGGAAGTGTTTGACCAGTACAAGCCCGAGTTGAAACGCTTTTCGCGGCAGCAGGCGCGTGTGCTTGTGAAACTCATCAACCGCGAAACCAACCAGCAGTCGTTCGGCATCATCAAAGCCTTTCTCGGAGTGTTCCGGGCATCGTTCTACCAAGCCTTCGGCCGCCTCTTCAATGTGAACCTCAAAGCCGGCTGGAGTCCCGACATCGACGAGACCGACGGTATGATCGACCGCATAGCCACACGCATCGAGCAAGGACTGCTTTGATGCCTATAGTGGAAAAAGCAAGCGAGGCTGTGTCCCGGCGGACACAGCCTCGCGCTTGTGTATGTGAGGTTGTAGATATTACTGACGACCAGAAGTAGCCACTTCGCGGTTGATTTTGCGGATAAGACCTTGGAGCACAGCGCCCGGACCGAGTTCGGTGAAATCGTCTGCGCCGTCGGCAATCATCTGTTGCACAATCTGAGTCCAGAGCACTGGAGCGGTGAGTTGCGCGATGAGGTTTTTCTTAATCTCCTCAGGGTCAGTGTGAGGCTTTGCGTCAACGTTCTGGTAAACAGGGCAGACAGGAGTAGAGAACTCAGCCTTGTTGATGGCTGCTGCGAGTTCTTCGTGAACCGGCTGCATCAGCGGAGAGTGGAATGCGCCACCCACTTTGAGTTTCAATGCGCGGCGAGCACCGGCAGCGAGAGCCTTCTCGCAAGCGGCGTCGATGCCTTCCTCTACGCCAGAGATAACCACCTGTCCCGGGCAGTTGTAGTTTGCAGGAGCAACCACTGCGTCGATAGATGCGCAGATTTCCTCAACCTGCTCGTTGGTGAGGCCGAGCACGGCAGCCATAGTCGACGGCTGAGCCTCGCAAGCCTTCTGCATAGCCATTGCACGGGTGGAAACAAGGCGGAGACCATCTTCAAACGAGAGTGCGCCTGCTGCCACGAGAGCGGAAAATTCGCCCAACGAGTGGCCTGCTACCATTTCCGGCTTGAAGTCGTCGCCGAGAGTCTTGGCGAGGATTACAGAGTGGAGGAAGATGGCTGGCTGAGTAACCTTTGTTTGGCGGAGGTCCTCTTCAGTGCCGGCAAACATCAGGTCGGTGATGCGGAAACCGAGGATTTCGTTGGCCTTTTCAAAAAGTTCTTTTGCTACTGCATTGTTGTCGTAGAGATCCTTGCCCATACCGACAAACTGTGCCCCTTGACCAGGGAATACGAATGCTTTCATTTTTTCTTATTATAGATTAATTATTGTCTTGTTTAAAGTCCGCGGCAAAATTACTACTTTTTTTAATACCAGAGATATAATTCTTGAAATTTTTCCGTAATTGCCGGCGAAAACATTTTCAGCCGTGGCGGAGCAATGAATGAAGATTATGAGTAACTTTGCGGATTATGAAAAGGATTGCGATAAAGATAGGCAGCAACGTGCTGGCGCGACGCGACGGCACACTCGACATCACGCGTATGTCGGCTCTCGTCGACCAGGTCGTTGAACTCCACCGTTCCGGTATGGAGGTGGTGATGATCTCGTCGGGAGCGGTGGCGGCAGGACGCAGCGAGATGCACGGCGTGGACCGTCTCGACCCGGTGTCGGCGCGGCAACTGTTTTCCGCCGTAGGACAGGTGAAACTCATCAACAACTACTACGAATTTTTCCGCGACCACGGCGTGGCTTGCGGTCAGGTGCTCACCCTCAAGGAGAGTTTTTCCACACGCCGCCACTATCTCAATCAGAAGAACTGTATGGAGGTGATGATCGAGAACGGAGTCATCCCCATTGTCAACGAAAACGACACCGTGTCGCTCACCGAACTGATGTTTACCGACAACGACGAGTTGTCGGGGCTCATTGCCACGATGATGGATATGGACGCCCTCGTGATACTATCGAACATCAACGGAGTCTACAATGGCGACCCTTCGGACGCAAAGTCGGAGGTGATACGCCGCATTGACCCGGATGCCGACATCGATATGGGTTCGATTGTCGACGGCAAGCAGCGTTCCTCGCAGGGACGCGGCGGCATGGTCACCAAGTTCCGCACTGCGCGCAAGGTGGCAGACGAAGGCATCACCGTCTACATTGCTAACGGCAAGCGTGAGAACGTGCTCACCGACCTACTGCTCCGCGGTGGTGAGGGTATGACGTTCACCGAATTTGCTGCAAGGCAGCGCGAAGTGTCGAGCGTGAAGAAATGGATTGCCCATAGCGACGGATTTGCCAAGGGCGAGATACATATCAACAAGGGTGCATACGAGGCACTGATGTCGTCGCAGGCAAGCAGTCTGCTGCCGGTAGGCGTAGTGGCTGTGGAAGGCGACTTCGAGAAGGACGACATCGTGAAGGTGGTTGCCCCCGGGGGGCAGGCTTTTGCCGTGGGGCGCACCAGTTACGACAGTGACGAGGCGCGCGCCGCAATGGGCAAGCAGGGGCTGCGTCCGTTAATCCACTACAATTATCTCTATATCGAGCAACTGTAACCAACTATGAAAGAGGAACTGAAATCAATGCTCACCGGCGCGCGCCAGGCGTCGCGCCAACTCAACCGCGTTGAGGAAGCCGACATCAACCGTCTGCTTCTGCACGCTGCCGACAAGGTGGAGGCTGAAACTGCCGCCATTCTTGAAGCCAATGCCAAAGACTTGTCGCGGATGGACTCCGCCAACCCCAAATACGATCGGCTGATGCTCACTGCAGAGCGGCTGAAAGCCATTGCCGACGATATGCGCAGTGTGGCACGCCTTGCGTCGCCTCTGCGTCGCACGCTTGCCCAGTGGACACAGCCCAACGGCATGCAGATAAGCAAAGTGAGTGTGCCGTTTGGCGTGGTGGGCGTGATTTATGAGGCTCGCCCCAATGTCACGTTCGACGTGTTCTCGCTCTGTATGAAGAGCGGCAACGCCTGTGTGCTCAAGGGCGGCAGTGATGCCGACTGCTCCAACCGTGCCGCCGTGGCGGTGCTGAAACAGGCATTGGAGGACGAGGGCTTCGACAGCAGTTCTGTGACCCTCCTGCCAGCCGACCACGAAACCACGCAGGAGATGCTTCAGGCTGTGGGCTATGTAGACCTCGTGATACCGCGCGGCAGCGCACGCCTTATCAGTTTCGTGCGCGACAATGCCAAAGTGCCGGTGATTGAGACGGGTGCCGGCGTGTGCCACTGCTACTTCGATGCGTCGGGCGACCTGAAGAAAGGCAGCGACATCATTTTCAACGCCAAGACACGCCGCGTGAGTGTATGCAACGCGCTCGACTGTCTGCTCATCGACCGCCGCCGCCTTGCCGACCTTGCCGCTCTCGTTGCCCCGATGGCGGAGAAAAACGTTGTTGTGCGTGCCGATGAAGAGGCTTTTGCAGCCCTCCAAGGCAAATATCCGCTGCTTGAGAGTGCCGACGACAGCGACTGGGGAAAGGAATACCTCGACTACAAGATGTCGGTGCGCACGGTTGACGGTCTCGATGGCGCACTCGACCACATTGCCCGCTACTCGTCGCACCATAGCGAGAGCATCGTGGCAGAGGACGAGTCTGCTTGCCTGACCTTTGCGCAGGAGGTGGATGCGGCATGCGTCTACACCAACCTACCGACGGCATTTACCGATGGCGGACAGTTTGGCTTCGGCGCAGAGATTGGCATCTCCACCCAGAAACTCCACGCACGTGGGCCGATGGCTCTGCCGGAACTCACCACCTACAAATACGTCATCACCGGCAACGGCCAGATAAGAAAATAAAAAAATAGGGCGCAGCGGTGCAGTATTTCCGGCATCGCTGCGTTTCTTCACTATAAACCAAACAAACGACAAATCTTATGAAAGGATATGCTCAAATCCTGTCGGCGGCTTTTGCCACAATGCTCCTTGCATCGTGCGGCTCAAGCAAGCAGGCTTCAATTGCGGAACTCAACGGCGAATGGGAAATCACCTCGATAGAGGGCAACGCTGTGAAAGCAGAAACGACGCCCTACATTGGCATCAACGCCAGCAACGGCTCGGTCTACGGCAACGCCGGTTGCAACCAGATTACCGGTTCGATCAACAAGAACCAGAAGCCCGGGACAATCGATTTCAGCCAACTCGGCTCTACACGGATGATGTGTGCCGATATGGCGGCTGAACGCACGGTTATGGATATGCTCAACCGCGCCAAGGGCTACAAGATAGACAAGTCGACACTTCTGCTCACCGATGCCGATGGACGCACCATAGCGCAACTGCAAAACCGCAAGGGCAAACTTGCCCACGCCGACCTGCAGGGCGAATGGACGATTGTGAGCGTTGACGGGATGGGCAGCGAGGATGCCGAGGAGAAACCTACGATATGGTTCGACACCGAGGAGCATCTCACTCACGGCAATGCCGGCTGCAACTCGTTCGACGGTTCGTACACTACCGGTGGCAACCAGACAATCAAGTTCGGCAACCTCGCCCTCACTATGCGTCTTTGCGGCAATATGGACTTCGAGGACAAACTGACGAAGACCATCGACGACGTGGCATCGTTCGGCAAGTTGCCCAACGGCAACGTAGGGCTGTTCAGCGCTGCCGGCGAAATGCTCATTGAACTCGCACGCTAATTTACTTTATTCTACAGACATATCACAGACCTCCACGCAGCGGTTGCGGGGAGGTTTTTTTTGTTTGGAGAGGTGCTTTGGCTGGTGCTGGTGGCACCTACGGCGCGCTTTGCTGATGCAAAGTTTCTACCATAGTTGCGGAAGCATCGCTCTCTGGCAACTGTTGAAACAGGGTTTTTTGCGGCTGCTTAGAAGTCGCTGAAGATTTTGGGCTTGATTACGAGTCCGACGCGGAGGCGCGAGTGGAATTGGTTGTAGTCGAGGAGGTTTTCGCCGTAGCCGTTGTAGTACTGCACGAAGAGGAACTGGTTGTCCTTCTTGAACACGCGGTAGTTGAACTCCCAGATGGAGTTGTAACTCAACCTCCAGCCACGTCGCTTGATAAGTGTGAGACCCACGCCGAAACGCTTGTTGGGCGAGGTGTAGGTCATACCCATCTGGTAGATGCCGCTGTAGTCGAGGATGTCTTTGTTGTTCATGCCGTCGATAATCGGTATCCACACCTTGCCGTGGATCATCAGGTTGGGGTCGACGAAGATGTTGCAGGCAAGCGAAATCTTGTTCCAACTGCGTGACGCTGCGCCGTCGCGACCGTTAGACTCGTGCTCGAGGAGGAGCGTGAGTTTGCCGATGTAGCGGTTCTTCACGAAGAGGTGCTTCGCGAGGCCGATGCCCGGGTTGAAGTTAAGGTCGCGCATCGGGAGCGACTCTTCGTAGACGTTCCACATACATTTCTGCGAGTAGAAGAGGAAGAGGTAGGTGTTGAAGGGGAGCGTACTCTTGGTGAGTCGCTGTGCGATGCTCACCTGAAACTTCACGTCGCTATTGGTGCGCGACGGCGCTTGCGGGCCTATCGACGTACCGGTGATGAAATAGTTGTCCTTGTAGAGCGTGAAATAAGGACCGTTGTCGAGTTCGCGGCGGAGGCTGTCGGCATCGATCTTGTCCTGTTGCTTGAGGTCTACAATCTGAGCGCTGGCGGCGATGGCCGTCAGCAGGCAGATGACTGAAAGTGATAGAATACGCTTTAACACGGTGCAAAATTACTCATTTCCACGTAGCAAAGACGCATGTGCCGCAAATAATAATTCTTTAATTATCGCTTTTTGTGGCAGAAATGTCGCTTTACGGCTCATAGTTGGCGAGCGACTTGCGCAACTCTTCCACTACGGCAACTTTCAGTTCGTTGGGGGCAATGACGGTGATGCGGCTGCCCTTGGAGAGGATTTCTTGGATGAAGTCATAGGTGATGCAGATGCGGTAGTCGAAATCGCTGTAGCCGTCGCCCGTGGTTTCGTGCTGCGAGTGGTGGAGCGGCAGGGCGCGCATGTATTTCGCCTGTTCGCTGTCGGCGCGGAGCACCACATGGCGCGCTTCGCCCTTGGAGGTCATAATGCCGAAGAAATTCTTGAAGTAGTCCTTCACGCTTATTCCCGGGTCTTCAAAATGCTCCTCGGTGAGCGTGAGGTTGTTCACCCGGTCGAGCGAATAGGTCTTCACCATACGGTCCTTGGAGTTGTAGCCGATCATGTACCACCGTTGCTTGAAGATGCGCAGGAAATACGGCTCGATGATGATGCCGTCGGTGGCCATACTACGGTAGAACGGAGCGTAGGAGAACTTCACCTTGCGGAATTTCTTGATGGCGTCGATCACCGTGGCGAGGTAGTTGCGTGCCGAGGGCACATCCTCGAGCATTACGCGGTCGGCGATGTCGCCGGCATCGCTGAGCATTCCGCCGATTGACACCGAGTTGATGAGCCATCCGCTAAATTCGCCGGAGGCGTCGACATTCTCGATGTAGTACTCAAATGTGGAGACGTTGTATCGTATCGCGATGCCGAAAATCTCCTCAATGCCGTTGCGGTAGTTGTAGAACGTGCGTCGCGCCAAAGGTTCGCCGTTCGACAGGCTATTGGCTTGCCACAGGCGGTTGAGTTCGGTGCGGGTGATCTGCCCGTAGCGTTCGATTGTTTCAAGAATCCAAATGTACTTGTTCAGAAGCGTGCGTGCCATTATTATTTGACTTGTTTTAGTGTGGGTTGTTTCTTTATGAGCAGTGCCAGTCCGAGGGCAGTGAGAGCCGCGTTGATGAGCAGCAACTCGAAGCCGATTTCGAAGCCGTTGAACCACTCCTCGTCGTTGAGTTGCAGCACGAGGCAGATAATCGGAGCGAGGATGCAGACAACAGGTACGAGTTTGTCGTGGACTGGCTTCTTGCAAGCCAAGCCGAACACAAACATACCGAGAATCGGGCCGTAGGTATAGGAAGCGAGGCTATAGACGGCGTTGATGGCACTGTCGTCGTTAAGTTCGTTGAACACGATAATCGTGACAATCATCAGCACCGACATTGCAACGTGCACTTTCTTGCGGATGCTTGTCAGTTCTGCGTCGTTCTTCTTTTTGTCGGCGTGCAGGATGTCGACGGTAAACGAGGTTGTCATTGCCGTCAGGGCAGAGCCGGCGGCAGAGTATGAAGCCGCGATGAGTCCGAGGATGAAGAGAATGCCGATGATTACTGGGAAGCCGTCGCTCCACGCCACTGCGCCGAAGAGGGCGTCAGGCTTGTCAGCGTGGATGCCGTTGCTGTCGGCATACATATAGAGCAGTGTGCCGAGCACGAGGAAGAGCCCGATCACGAAAATCTGCATAAAGTTGGCAACAATCATGTTTTTCTGCGAGTCGCGGAAGTTCTTGCAACTCATTGTGCGCTGCATCAAATCCTGGTCAAGACCCGTCATTGCTACAAGGATGAAGACACCAGCGAGAAATTGCTTCCAGAAGTACTGGTCGTCGGATGGGTTGTCGAGGATGAATATCTGGCTCGTCTTGTCGGCGATTATCGCGCCCGGGAGGTCGGTTATGCCAAGGTTGAGGTGTCCGGCGATGACCACCACGCAGCAGATGAGCGAACCCACGAGGCACACTGTCTTCAGCGAGTCGGTCCAGATGAGCGACTTCACACCGCCCTGGTAGGAGTAGAGCCAAATGAGAGCCACCGTGAGGAGGACGTTGATGGCAAACGGGATGCCGAACGCGTCAAACACCAGCGACTGCAGCACCACGCAGACCACATAGAAGCGCACCGAAGCGCCGAGGAGTTTGGAGATGAAGAAGAACCACGCGCCGGTGTGGTAACTCGACATTCCGAAGCGGTTTTCGAGGTAACCGTAGATACTCACAAGGTTCATCTTGTAGAACATTGGAATAAGCACGAGCGATACAAGCAGTGCGCCCACGAAGAATCCGAACACCATCTGCATGTAGGCATATCCGTTGGCTTCAACGGCACCCGGCACGGAGATGAACGTTACGCCCGAGATTGGCGCGCCAATCATAGCGATTGCCACCATATACCACGGCGACTTGCGGTTTCCGGTGAAGAAGCCGGCATTGTCGGCCTTGCGGCCTGTTATCCATGAGATTACAAACAGAAGGACGAAATAGAACGCTATCGTTGCAAGTATTATCCAAGGTGTTGACATAGTTTTGTTGCGTTTTATGTTTTTTACAGTTCGTTTATTTATTCGGCATAAAGAAGATACGGGCGGCGCTGCTTCTTGAACTTCTCAACGTCCGCTTTCCACGTGGCTTTGATTTCGGCGGCACTCTTGCCCGACTCAATCATCTTGCGGATGTCGCCGCGACCAATCAGCAACTCGAAGAACGAGCGGAAGAAATGGTCGTCGAGGTTGAGGTTGCGGTAAGCGTCGATGAGGTATTCAAGGTTGATGCCCTTGGCAATCACCTCCTCGTCGTTGAGTCCAGAGAGGTCAACGCCGTGGCAGAGTTTGTTGAGTTGCGGCGGGTTTTTCGCGCCGTCAACGCTGCGGGGGGTGAACGAGAACTTGTAGCCCTTCATGTTCGGGTGACCGTACACCTGGAACGGCTTCGAGGTGCCGCGTCCGAGGCTCACTGGAGTGGCTTCGAAATAGCACATCGAGGGGTAGAGGTAGATGGCGTGCATATTAGGCAGGTTGGGCGACGGCGCTATCGGCAGCACATAGCGGCTCTGGTGGGTGTAGCCCTTGCACTTGACCACGGTGAGCGGCACTTTCTTGCCGTCCTTGAGCCAGCCTTCGCCGTTGGCCATAGTGGCGAGTTCGCCGAGGGTCATGCCGTGAACGATGGGGATGGGCAGACGGCCCACGCCCGACTCGTATTTCATATCGAGAATTGGACCGTCGACATACATACCGTTGGGGTTCGGGCGGTCGAGCACCACAAACGACTTGCCGTACTTGACGGCAGCGTTCATCAGATCGACCATCGTACAGTAGTAGGTATAGAAACGCAGACCCACATCCTGAATGTCGGTCACGATTACGTCAAACTTGTCCATGATTTCCTTCTTTGGCTCGCGCTTGTTGCCGTCGTAGAGCGACGCAATGGGTATGCCGGTTTTCTCGTCGACACTGCTCTTCACCTTTTCGCCGGCGTCGGCCTTGCCACGGAATCCGTGTTCGGGCGAGAAGATAGTGGTCACGTTGATGCCCTTGCGGAGCATCACGTCGAGCACATGCTCGTTGCCGACCATACCGGTGTGGTTGCTCAGCAACGCCACACGCTTGCCCTTGAGCAAGGGCACGTATTCATTAACCTGTTCGGCTCCCACGCTAATCTTTGCCTGTGCGCCCAGGGCACACAGCATCAGCGCCAATGCCGCGAGAAAGAAGGATTTTAAGGGTTTCATTTATGGTTATGTTCTGGTTTTAGTGCTTTTAAATCTTTGCAAACATAAGCAAAAAAAATTAAAATTCAATACCAACATATATTAAAGTATGTTGCAACAGTGCCGAAAAGCCGGCAGAAACCAGAACGCGCCGCGGCAGAAACGCCTACATCACGGCAGGGAGGGCATACTTCACAAGGCAGTAGCCGCCGCCGATGAGCCAGCAGAAGAGGATGGCAGCCAGCAGGAACGGCTTGACCCCGGCTTTCTTGAACTTATCTATGCTTGTTTCCGCGCCGAGAGCAGCCATAGCCATAGTGAGCAGGAAGGTGTCCAACTGGTTTATCCACGCCACAACGCCCTCAGGCAGGAGATTGAGCGAGTTGAAGCCGATAACCACAAGGAAGAGTATGGCAAACCAGGGGATTACAATCTTCGACGACCCGGCGGTCTCGCCACCGTCCTTTGCCCTGTGTGCCACGCTCCAGGCAATCACCAGCAACACAGGCACGAGCATCATCACTCTTATCATCTTCACGATGATGGCGTTGTTGCTCACTTCCGCGCCCATAGCGTTTGCCGCGCCTACCACGTGAGCCACCTCGTGGACGGTTGCGCCGGTAAACAAGCCCATTTCGTCGGGCGAGAGGCTGAACGCCCCGGCGCGATAGAGTATAGGGTAGAGAAACATTGAGAGTGTGCCGAAAATAACCACCGTGGCAACCGCCACCGCAGTTTTGTAGGGCTTCGGACGGATTGCGCCGTCAACGCCGAGCACCGCCGCCGCACCGCAGATGGCACTGCCGCAGGATGTGAGCAGGGCGATGTCGCGGTCGATTTTCAGCAGTCGACCAACCAGCACGCCGATGGCGATTGTGCCGCACACAATCACGGCATCAAGGGCGATGGCAGAGACGCCGACGTGCATCACGTCCTGAAATGTGAGTTTGAAGCCGTAGAGGATGATGCCTGTGCGCAGGATGCGCTTGGAGCAGAACTTGATGCCTGGCACCCACGTTTCCGGCAGGTTGTTGCGCAGGCTGTTGGCATAGAGCATGCCGAGGATGATGCCCACAACCATCGGGCTCAGCGACAGAGCCTTTACCCAGTTCATCTCGCCAATGTAGAAGGCGGCACACGCAAAAAGTGCTATGAGCAGCACGCCGTGAAGCATACTGCTTCTTTGTTCAGTCAATTTCATAATTCGTTTTTTAGAAATGCAAAATTAGGAAATTCTGATTGGTTTTTCTGTGTAAATAGCCGCTTTTAAATGGTAAATTCGGGCATTGGCATCGGCTGGTGTGGGTATCCACTACGAGGCGCGCTGCCTAACCATTTTGTTATTTTGCGAGGGGGAGGTCGATGTGGAAGGTTGTGCCGACGCCGAGTTCCGACGACTTGACGAAGATTTTGCCGTCGTGGTATTCCTCGATGATGCGCTTGGCGAGCGTCAGACCAAGACCCCAGCCGCGCTTCTTGGTGGTAAAGCCGGGACTGAACACTGTCTTGAAGTTCTTGCGCGCTATGCCTTTGCCGGTGTCGGTAACTTCGATGTAGGCAATGTTGCGGTCGTAGCCCACAACGACGTTGAGTGCGCCCTTGCCCTGCATTGCGTCGACGGCATTCTTGCAGAGGTTTTCCATCACCCATTCAAACAGCGGACGGCACATCATCACGTTGCAGTCGTTGTCCGGCAGGTTGATGCTCAGACTCACGCTTGTGGAGATGCGCGCCCTCATGTAGTCCAGACCCTGGCTTACCGAGACACAGAGTGAGGTGAGTTTCATCTCCGGCTTCGAGCCGATTTTGGAGAAGCGGTCGGCAATCATCGACAGGCGGTTCACGTCCTTGTCCATATCCGCGACAATCTCCTTGTCCACGCCTGTGGCTTCAAGCATCTGCACCCACGCCATCAGCGACGAGATGGGTGTGCCCAACTGGTGGGCGGTTTCCTTCGACAATCCGACCCACACTTTGTTCTGCTCCGCTTTCTTGGTCGACATCACGGCGAAGTAGACGATAATCACGAAGAGAATCATCACGCCGAGTTGGATGCGTGGAAAGTAGGACATCGACGTGAGGAGCGTGGAGTCCTCGTAGTAGATGTGCTGCGTGGTGTGGTCGTCGATGCGGATGGGAATGTGGTTGCGCGTGGATTTCAGTTCCTTGAGTTTTTCGGCAAGGAAAGCACGGTTAGCGTCGCTAAGGTTGTCGGGCATCAGCGAGTCGACCGGCTCAGGCAGGTCGTTGAAGTTGCGCGACATCAGGATGTTGTCCTTGTCGTCGACCAGCAGCACCGGGATGTTGTCGTTGTTCTTGATGATGCTGAGATAGAAGTCTATGTCCGACGACTGCGCCGAGGTCAATGCCTTGGTGGCGTTAGCCCATATCTCCATACGCTCGCGCTCCTGCACAGCAAGGTCGTCGACAAGATTGTTGGAGATGTTGAGGAAGAAAGCCACAAGCACCAGCGACACCGCGAGAAACACGGTTTTCCAGATGCGTCGTTTGTCGTAGAGATTAGCCATAGCATTATCGTTTAAGTCGCACCACGTCGGCTGCAATCCACTGCGCCACGCAGTCATCATCGTTGCAGAGTGTCACCTCGTCAGCCACGCGGCGCACCTCCTCCGAGGCGTTGGCAGGAGCAACAAACACGTCAGCCACCTGACGCATCGACAGGTCGTTTGGGCTGTCGCCGAACACCACCACCCGGTTGGCTCCGGTCTGCTCCACGAGCCGCTCCACGGCGCGTGCTTTCGACACCCCTTCGCCCATCACCTCGAGAAATCCTATTTTGGGGTTGAAGATGTCGCGGTAGTAGGTCATCGAGCATTTCAGGTGCTTGCTCGCCTCCTTGTAGACCAGACCCATGTGGTCGTAGTCGGCAGCGGCGAAGATAAGCATCGTGTGCTCCTTCTTCTGCTGCGGTATGTCGTTGTGGAAGATGAATTTCTTGAACGGAGAGTTGCGCCGCTGCTCCACAAACCGCTGCTCGTAGTCGTTCATTAGGGGGAGATGGTACGACTCGATGATGCGACCGTTGAAGGTGTAGAAAAACGGGCGCACGTCGTGTTTCCGGCACAGTTGAGACAGGTATTCCACCTCTTCGGCGCGGAGATATTGCTGGTTTACCAGCCCGTTCTGCCACATTGCTGCCCCCGTCATCACCACCAGCGGCAGCCTGTAGTCGATGCCATCCATCAGTTGTACCACCGTGGCAGGCGTGCGCGCCGTGGCGATGGAGAAATTGATGCCGTCGTCGTTGATGAGACGGTTGAGCAAGTCGCGGCTCTCCTGCGAAACCAGCGAGTGGCTGTTGAGGAGCGTGCCGTCGAGGTCGGAGACGTATAGCGTTTTGGAGGTCATCGGAGTCTATTCTTTTTTAACAATCAGCGCACTCAGTTCGTAGAGCAGGTAGAGCGGCAGGAATACGATGGTGAGGGTGAAAGGGTCGCCCGTAGGCGTAATCACCGCAGCCAGAATGAGCAGCACCACAATTGCGTGGCGGCGGTACTTGGTGAGGAAGCGGCGCTTCAGGAGTCCTATCGCCGACAGCAGCCACGCCACCAGCGGCAACTCAAACACGAGTCCCATAATGAGATTAAGCATCAGGAAGTTGTCCATATAGGAGTCGAGCGACAACTGGTTGTGGATGGTCGTGCTCAGTTCGTAGGTGAAGAGGAAGCGGAGCGTGATGGGGAACACGATGAAATAGCCCACAGCCACGCCCAGATAGAACATCACCGAGCCGAGCGAGAAGGCGATGCGCGCGCCGCGCACCTCGCGCTCGTAGAGGGCAGGACGCACAAACGTCCACAGGAAATAGAGCATCAATGGCACGGCAAACACCAGGGCCAGCCAGAACGACAGGCTGATGTGGAGAAAGAACTGCGCCGTGAGGCTGAGGTTGACAATCTCCACGTGGAAATCGTCGGTGGAAAACTGCTCAAGCCCCGGGATGCTCTGCGTGATGCCGGCAAAGAGGCGGTAGAGGAAGAAATCGCCGTTGCAGGGCGCAAGAATAACGTTGTCGAAGAGCCACGGCATGAAATAGAAGAAGCCCGCCATGAAAATGGCGAGCACCACAGCCATCTTGAACAACACGCTGCGCAGGTCGTCGAGATGTCCCCAGAAACTCTTGTCGGTGGACGACATTGCCAGTGGGTCGGTTGTTATTTGTCAGAATCCTTGGTGTCCTCGACCGGCTTTTCGATTTCGTCCTTCACGTCGTTGATGCCTTTCTTGAACTCACGCACACCCTTGCCGATACCGCGCATCAGTTCGGGGATTTTGCGGCCGCCGAAAAGCAGGAGTACTACGATGGCGATGATGATGATTTCGCCGGTGCCGAGGTTGAAAAGAAGCAGAATGTTGCTCATAATTTCCGTTTTATTCGTTAGATATAGTCGGCATAAGCCAACATGATTGATACAAAGTTAATGCAATGGAGGCAGAAAACGAACCTTTTTGCCCGATTTTTCAGCAACGGCGGTTGCGCAGACTGCTTGGCGACGTGCCAGCCACGATGCGGAAGAACTCATTGAAGCATTCCACCGATGGGAATCCCAGCGACCGGGCGATGTCGGCAATGGGGCGGTCGGTGGTAATGAGCAGCGTCTTGGCGATGTGCAGTTGCCGCAGTTGGGCAAACTCGCGGAACGTCTTGCCGGTGACGAAGCGGATTACGCTTTGCAGATAGGCAGCCGATATGCCCATCCTGTCGGCGCACTCGCCTACGGGCGGAATGTCGCAGCCGTGACCCTCGCTGTAGTAGCGGTCCACAATCTTCACAGCCTTGTCAACGTGCAGTTTGCAGTAGTCCTCCCGGAGAATCATCTGCCGCTGGTGGAAGCGGCGGCAGTTGGTGAGCAGGAGGTTGACCTTCTCCGCCAGCAGAGCCGCCGTAAACTCGTCGAGCCCCAGCGCCGTCTCCTCGGCTACGGCATCAAACAGACGGTTGACCACCGCCATCTCCTTGCGAGAGATGTGGAGCGACTCCGAGGGGTAGAGATAGCCGAAAAAGGGGTAGTCGGCAAAATGCAGCCGCAGCGACGACTGGCGCACCAGGCTCTGGTGGAACGACAGCACCCGGGCATCGCCGCCCACCGGCAGCGGCTCCGACGGCGCGAAAAATGACAGCACCGCATCGGCATAGTCACAGCAGAAGCATCCCATAAAGCCCTTGCGCCCCTCAAGGACGACGGCATAGTGGGAAGCGCGGTCGGGCGCGTCGGCAACGCCTGTGACTGCTGCCAACTGAAGTAAAGGTGCTGATGTCATACTATTCAAGCCTGCTGGTTACGGTATTCTTTAGGAGTTTGTCCCACGTTCTTCTTGAACACCCGGTTGAAGTGCTGCGAATACTGGTAGCCGAGTTCGTAGGAAATCTCGTTGATTGTCTTGTCCGTGCCGAGAATCAGTTCCTTGGCGAGGCTGATAATCTTGTCCTGGATATACTCCTGCGCAGTCTTGCCGGTTTCCTTCTTCACAAGGTCGCCGAAATAGTTGGGCGACAGGCAAATCTTGTCGGCAAAGTACTTCACCGACGGAAGTCCTTCCGACTGTGGACGCTGGCTTGCGAAATACTCGTTGAGGAGAGTCTCGAAGCGCGCCAACACACTCGAGTTTGCCTCCTTTCGCGTTTCAAACTGGCGCGAGTAGAAACGCATGCAGTAGTCGAGCAGCAACTCGATATTGCGCGAAATCAAGCGTTTGCTGAACTTGTCGATAGGACGCTCAATCTCCGCCTGAATCTGGTCGAGCACACCGGTGAAGAGCATCTTCTCCTCGTCGGAGAGATGGAGCGCCTCCGTCGACGAATAGTCGAAAAACGAGTAGTTTTTGATGGTGTGGCCGAGCGATGTGCCGCGGATAAGGTCGGGATGAAAAAGGATGCCTCGCGCACGCGGACGCAGGTTGGGGTCGAGCGTCACCTCCACCACCTGTCCCGGGGCAAAACTCGTGATTGTGCCCTCCTGATAGTCGTAGGTCTGGCGACCGTAGCGGATGTCACCGCAACGTGTCTGCTTCAGATAGAGCGCATATACGCCGTAGTTCATAGTGAAATGCGGCGGTCGGGGGCAGATGCTGTTGGCGGTGTCGACCACAGCCACCAGCGGATGCTGCGTCTCGAATCCGAACAGTTGGTTGTAGGCATCGACAGTGTCGATCTGGATTATGTCCTTGTTCATAGCCTTGTGGATTAATGTTTGCGTAAAGATAGACAAAATCGTCGTAACGGCGTATGCGCCAACGCTACAATCAGTAAAAAGATTACTACATTCCGTTGAAATGGTTGAAGTGCCGGCGGCAATCGCTTTTTTGTGGTGCGGCGGATGGATTATTCGCCACATTTGGTTAAATTTGCGTTATGATACTGTCACGACTGTCGATATTCAACTATAAGAACATTGCCGAGGCAACGCTCGACTTCTCGCCCAAGGTGAACTGCCTGTTGGGCAACAACGGAATGGGCAAGACCAATGTGCTCGACGCCATCTTCTACCTCAGTTTCTGCCAGAGCAGCCTTGCGCGTACCGATGCCAACACGGTGCGCTACGGGGAGGAGTTTATGCTCCTGCAAGGCACATACGAGCGCAGCGGCAAGACCGAGCAGATTGCCTGTGCCATCCAGAAAGGCAAGAAAAAGTCGGTGAAGCGCAACGGCAAGGAATACCGCCGGCAGAGCGAGCACATCGGACTGTTGCCGCTGGTGATGGTCACTCCAAGCGACTGGAATCTCATCGTGGGCGGCAGCGAGGAGCGTCGCCGGCTCATCGACCGTATCATCTCGCAGGGCAACCACGACTATCTCGACCGCCTCATAGGCTACAACCGCGCCCTTGAACAGCGCAACGCTATGCTCAAGCAAGGCATCTCCGACCCTCTGCTGCTCGAAACCGTCGACGCTTACCTTTGCAGCGCGGCGGCAGCCATCCACGAAGCCCGCCAGCAATGGATTGAGCAGTTCACGCCGATTTTTATGCGCTACTACAATATCATCTCCGATAGCCACGAGCAGGTGCGCCTCGACTACCGCAGCGCGCTCAACGAGCGTCAGATGGCAGATGTGCTTCGCTCCAACATCGAGCGCGACCGAGTGCTCGGTCACACCTCGCAGGGCGTGCACCGCGACGACATCGAACTGATGCTCGGCGACGAACTGATGCGCCGCACGGGGTCGCAGGGACAGTGCAAGACCTACACCATCGCCCTCCGCCTTGCCCAGTTCGACTTCCTCAAATCCATGTGCGGACAGACGCCGCTGCTCTTGCTCGACGACATTTTCGACAAACTCGACGCCAACCGTGTGGGCAACATTATGCGCATCGTTTCCGAGCCGGCGTTCGGACAGATTTTTGTGTCGGACACCAACCGCCAGCACCTCGACGAGACAATTGATGCTGTGGGCAGCGACTACAGAATTTTCAGTGTGGACAACGGCAACTGCCGTCAAGTGGGAGGGAGTGCGCTATGAAACGCCGCGAGCCGGTGCTGCTTGGCGAAGTGATGAAGCAGTTTCTCAATCCGGCAGACCTCGACGACAATGCCAACCGCCAGCGGCTGATGTCGTATTGGCGTGCAGTGGTGGGCGACTACATTGCCCAGCAGACCTCACGGATGTGGATAAAGGACCGTGTGCTCCATGTGGTGGTAAACTCCGCACCCCTGCGCAATGAACTGATGTTTGTGCGCAGCAGTCTGGTGGCGCGGCTAAATGACGCTACCGGCATTTCCGTGATCGACGACATTGCATTTCATTAGGGGGTTGGGGTAGGTACAAAAAAAATTGATTGTCTCACGACAACCAATCTTGTTAACCTTAAATCTAATACCATGAAAAACACATTGCAAATGTACGCACAGTTGACGTATGAGCGTAATTTTACCAAGAAAAAATGCTCTGCGATGGAGTTATTTAACTAGTGTGTGCATTTTTGTTGCCCACTGTGTTGATTTTATTGCCTATAGTGTTGATTTTATTGCCTATAGTGTTGATTTTATTGCAAAAATTGTTGTTTGTGGCACAAATTTCATACATTTGCCTTGTTAACTTTACGCCAAGAATATGGGCATAAAAACGAAGTGAGCAAAGGGTTGTGTGCTTGAATTTGTTGTAAGG